>NZ_JBIARE010000006.1:0-316736 GCF_042889645.1 Streptomyces sp. NPDC002564
GGACCCTGTGGGAGAGTAGGACGCCGCCGAACTCCTTTTAGTCGGGAAACCCCCGCACCTTATGGTGCGGGGGTTTTCTGCGTTCCGGGGCATTTATCGGAACCCCGTCTCCGCGCAGGGCGCCGCGGTGCTACGACGGGCTCACCAATTTCGTGTCGTAGGCCAGGATCACCGCCTGCACCCGGTCCCGCGCCCCCGTCTTCGCGAGGATGCGGCCCACGTGCGTCTTCACCGTGGATTCCGCGAGGTGCAGCCGGTCCGCGATCTCCGCGTTCGTCCAGCCCTGGCCCATGACCGTCAGGATCTCGCGCTCCCGCTGGGTGAGCGGGGCGAGCCGCGGGTGGTCCGCCGGGTCGGCGGGCGCCGCACCGGGGGCCGGCAAGTGGTCGGCGTACGCGTCGAGGAGACGGCGGGTCAGGCTCGGGGCCACCACCGCGTCGCCCGAGGCGACCGCGCGGATGCCGGCGAGGAGTTCCTCGGGCAGGGCGTCCTTGATGAGGAACCCGGAGGCTCCCGCGCGCAGACCCGCGTACGCGTATGCGTCGAGGTCGAACGTCGTGAGGATCAGGACGCGGGTGCGGGCGCCCGACGCGACGATGCGGCGGGTGGCCTCGATGCCGTCGAGGCCGGGCATGCGGATGTCCATCAGGACGACATCCGGGCGGAGTTCGCCGGTGAGGCGGACCGCCTCGCTGCCGTTCCCGGCCTCGCCCGCCACCGTCATGTCGTCCTGGCTCTCCAGGAGCATGCGGAAGCCGAAGCGCTGCATGGGCTGGTCATCGACGATGAGTACGGTCGTCACGTGGTTCCGTCGTCCTCGGGAAGGTGGAGGTGCACCCGCCAGCCGCCCGGCGGGTGGGGGCGGGGCCCCGCGGCAAGTGTGCCCCCGTACAGGGAAGTTCGCTCGCGCATTCCGCTCAGCCCGCGTCCGCCGCCCGGGCCGGGACGGGTGCCGGGGTGCGTGCCGCCCGCTCCCGTGTCCGTGACCTCCACCGTCACGCCGTCGGCGGCGCAGTAGATGTCCACCGCGGCGGTGGCGTCCGGGCCGCCGTGCTTGAGGGTGTTGGTCAGGGCCTCCTGCACCACCCGGTAGACGGTGAGCTGGCGGCCGGCGGGGACCGCGTCGGCGCGGCCCCGCACGGTGTGGCGCACCGGCAGGCCCGCGGCCCGTACCCCGTCGATGAGCCGGTCCAGGTCGGTGAGGGCGGGCTGCGGGGCGAGGTCGGCCGGGGCGGGGGCGTCGTCGCGCAGGACGTCCAGGAGGCGGCGGAGTTCGCCGAGGGCCTGGCGGCTGGTGGTGCCGATCGCGGTGAGCGCCTGGGCGGCGCGTTCGGGGGACTTGGCGGCGGCGTACGAACCGCCGTCCGCGAGGCCGGTGATGACGGACAGGTTGTGGCCGATGATGTCGTGCATCTCGCGGGCGATGCGGGTGCGTTCGGCGGCGGCGGCGAGACGGGCCTGCTGGTCGCGTTCGACCTCCAGGCGGCGGGCGCGCTCGACGAGCGCCTCGGTGTAGTCCTGGCGCGAGCGCACCGCGATGCCGAAGAGGGCGACGAGCGAGTACGCCCACAGGTTGGGGACGATCTGCTGGTCCCAACTCCCTTTGGGATGGCGGATCGCGCCGACGGCGAGCGGCGCCGTCATCAGGAGACCGGCCAGGCCGAGCGTCCTGAGGGGCAGGCGCATCGCGATGCCGAAGAGGACGAGCATCTGGATCAGCGACGCTTGGAGCATGGCGCCGGTCCAGCTGCTGACCAGGCCGGTCGCGACCATGGCGGTGAGGGCCGGCATGGGGTGGCGGCGGCGCCACAGCACCGGGACCGAGAGCCCCACGCTCATCAGAACGACCAGCCAGACCGGCACTTCGGGGTCGGGGGCGACGTTGCGCCAGCCGCCCGCCGCGTCGACGAGGGCGGCCGCCACGCAGCACACGGTGACCAGCAGGTCCCAGACGAGCGGGCGGCGCCGGTCGAAGGCGCGCACCCGCTGCGTCACACGCTGGAGGAGCTGGGTGAGGGGGTGTGGCTCGGTCACGGCCTCATCCTCGTACAGGAGTTCGCGCAGTGGTGACGTTCGTGCTCATACGTCGCGGCGCTTGAGGAGGAGGGCCGCCCCGCCGATGACCGCGGCGGCCCACAGCGTCAGGGTGAGCAGGGCCGTGCCCGGGGCGAGGGCGTCCTCCACCCGGGCGATCGAGCCGAGGGAGCTCGCGGCTTGGGCGGGGAAGTGGTCGAGGACGGTGTCCACGGCGGCGAAGGGCAGCATGGACAGGACCTCGGGGAGGACCAGGACGGCCCCGACGAACGCGCCGATGGCGCCGGGTACCGAGCGGAACAGGGCGCCGAGGCCGAGCGCGATGAGGCTGAGCAGGGTGAGGGAGGCCGCGCTGCTCGCCAGGGCGCCGAGGACGCCCCGGTCGGTGAGGACGAGGGCCTTGTCGCTGTCCGCGAGCCAGATCTGGGCGAGCAGGAACGTGCCGACGTTCGTCGCGAGGGACACCGTGAAGGCGACCGCCGCGAAGATGCCCGCCTTGGACAGGAGCACGGGCAGCCGGGTGGGGACGGCCGCGAGGGAGGCCCGGATCATGCCCGTCGAGTACTCGCCCGCGGTGACGAGGATGCCGAGCACGGCGAGGCAGATCTGCGCGAGCTGGTTGCCGAGGAGGGTGAAGACGACGGTGTCCACCTCGGCGTCGTCGCCGTCGTAGGTGACGCCCATGGTGATGCCCACGGAGATGACCAGGGCGCACGCGGTGAACAGGGTGATCCAGGTGGAGCGGAGCGTCCACAGCTTGTGCCATTCGGAGCGGACGACGCCCGCGGTGCTCAGCCGGTACGCGGGGGCGGCTCCCGGTGCGGGCGCGGTGACGGGTGCGGGGGCGGTGGTGCTGGGGGCGGGGTGCGCGGTGCTCATGCCGCGGCTCCTTCGGGTCGGCGGGCGGCGGCGACGTCGGGGGAGGCGACGTACTCGACGGAGTCCCGGGTGAGGTCCATGAACGCCTGCTCCAGGGAGGCGGCGTTGGGGGTGAGTTCGTGGAGGGGGATGCCGTGGGCGGCGGCGGTGGTCCCGATGTGCCGGGCGTCCGTTCCGCGTACGTCCAGGACGCCGGGGGCCTCCGCGGTGATCCGGACGGCGGGGCCCGCGAGCAGCTCGGTGAGCAGGCCGGCCTCGGGGGTGACGACCTTGACGGAGCCGGTGCCCGACTCGCGCACGAAGCGTTCGACGGTGGTGTCGGCGAGCAGCTTGCCGCGGCCGATGATGATCAGGTGGTCGGCGGTCAGCGCCATCTCGCTCATGAGGTGGGAGGAGACGAGGACCGTACGGCCCTCCGCGGCAAGGGACTTGAGGAGGTTGCGGATCCACAGGACGCCCTCGGGGTCGAGGCCGTTGACCGGCTCGTCGAGGATGACCGTGGCCGGGTCGGCGAGCAGGGCGGCGGCGATGCCCAGGCGCTGGCCCATGCCGAGGGAGAAGCCCTTGACGCGCCTGCGGGCGACGTCGTGGAGGCCGGCCAGGTCGAGGACGGCGTCGACGCGGCTCTTCGGGACGGAGTGGGTGTGGGCGAGCGCCATGAGGTGGTGGTACGCGGAGCGGCCCGGGTGGACCGAGCGGGCCTCCAGGAGGGCGCCCACCTCGTGCAGGGGCGCCGGGTGGGCCGCGTAGGCGCGGCCCCCGACGGTGGCGTGGCCGCGGGTGGGGGCGTCGAGGCCGAGGAGCATCCGCAGGGTCGTCGACTTGCCCGCGCCGTTGGGGCCGAGGAAGCCGGTGACGGCGCCCGGGGCGACCTCGAAGCCGAGGTCGTCGACGACGGTCTTGTGGCCGTAGCGTTTGGTCAGTCCGTATGCGCTGATCATGTCTTCGATGCTGGCGTGCGGGGCGGCGCGGATCGTCCGACCGGGGGCGGGACGTGGGCGCCGGGAGTAGTACCCGGGTACGACCGCGACCCCGAGACGGGGGTGGGGTGCGGCGCCGGGCGGGGGCGGGGAAAGTCGGGGGCGGACCCCGGATCGTGGAATCTAGGATCGCGGCATGGACCACGAATACACGGTGCGTGCCGTCCGCGCCGACGAATGGGCGCAGGTCAAGGAGCTACGGCTGGCCGCGCTGCGGGATCCGGCGGCGCCGGTGGCCTTCCTGGAGACGTACGGGGCTGCCGTGGCGCGGCCCGACTCGTTCTGGCGGGAGCGGGCGGAGGGCGCGGCGCGGGGGCCGGTCGTGCGGCAGTTCGTCGCGGAGGATCCGCGGGGCGCGTGGGTCGGCTCGGTGACGGTGCTGGTGGAGGAGGCCGGGGCGGACGACGCCTTCGGCGGGGTGATCGAGCAGCGGCAGGCGCATCTGGTGGGGGTCTTCGTGCGGCCCGCGCACCGGGGGCGCGGGGCGACGGACGCGCTGTTCGGGGCGGCCGTCGCGTGGGCGTGGTCCCGCGACGGGCTCGACCGGGTGCGGCTGTACGTGCACGAGAACAATCCGCGGGCCCAGGCGTTCTACCGGCGGTTCGGGTTCGAGGGCAGCGGCGCGACCGTGCCGGTGCCGGGCGATCCCTCCGCGCGGGAGCTGGAGATGGTGCTGAAGCGGCCGTAGCGGGGCGGGGTCTCAGGGGACGAGGTCGGGCCGGGTGCGGGCGATCAGGTAGCCGAGCTGGGCGCGGGACCGCGACCCCAGGTCGGCGGAGAGCGCGGCCGCATGGGCGGCGACGGTGCGCCGGGACACCCCGAGGCGGCGGGCGACGGCGTCGTCCGTCAGGCCCGACACGAGCAGGCGTGCGACCTCGCGCCGGACCTCGTCGACGATCAGCGGCTCACGGGTGCGGGCGGCGGCCGGTCCGGCGACGGGTGCGGCCCGTTCCCACGCGTCGTCGAAGGCCGCGGCGAGGTGCGCGACGACGGCCGGGTGCCGGATCTCGACGGCGCCCCGGCCGACCAGGTACGCGGTGGTGCGGTCGCACACGAGCAGGTGGCCGGTGGGGCGGTGCAGGGTGCGGACGCGGCCGCCGGCCCGCTCGACGTCCTGGACGTCCCGCCACCGCGCCGCGTGGGTGCGGGCCGCGTGCGGGTACAGGGCCCGGTGCGTGACGCCCGGCGGGACGAGGGCCGGGTCCGTGCGGGGTCCGGGCCCGTCCGCGGGCCGCATCGTGAGCAGTTCGGTGCGGCAGCCGCGTACGGCCTGGTCCAGGAGTACGGGGACGGCGTCCGCGCCGTCGACGGCGGTCAGCCAGTCCTGGGACTCGCGCCGGGCGGCCCGGTAGATGGCGTGGACCGGTGAGAAGCCCGAGCTGATCGACCGCAGCCGGTCCTGCTGGGCGTCGAGCAACTCCCGTACCGGCTGCAGTAGTTCCGACTCGGCGCTCTGCGGTGACACGGGGACGAGGACGTCCGGGTCGTCCGGCGGCGGGGTGAGCAGGCCCAGGCGGACGAGGCAGTGGGGTGCCGTCGCGCGGGGCAGGCAGCCCTTGACGACGGCGGCGCGGTAGCGGGCGAGGCCGTCGGCGCAGGGCGTCCCGGCTCCGTCGGTGCAGTGGCAGCCGGTGGCGGGGGCCTGCGCGTTGCCCTGTGCGTCATCGTGCATCGCACGATTATGCACCGGGATTTCCAAGGTCAAGGGTGCTTGCAGCTGTGAGACTCGAACCCGAGAAGCTGAATCACTTGGGAATCGAAGGGGTGTGATCCTTGTGGATCTCTCCGGCAGCACCGTCGTCATCACCGGGGCGGGCGGCGGTATCGGGCTCGCCACCGCCGAGCTCGTCGCGCGGCGCGGCGCCCGCGTCGTCCTCACCGACCGCAGCGCGGACGTGGTGCGCCCGCACGCCGAGCGGATCCGCGAACGGACCGGCGCCGAGACCGCGTTCCGCGCGCTGGACGTCACCGACGGCGCCGCCGTCGAGGAGGTCATGGGGTCGGTCGGCACCATCGACCACCTCCTCACCTGCGCGTCCGGCAACGTGATCGCGCCGTTCGGCGAGCTCACCGAGGAGCGGGTGCGGCAGTTCTTCGAGATCAAGTGGTGGGGGCAGTACCGGTGCCTGCGCGCCGCGCTGCCGTACATGCCGAAGGACACCGGGTCGGTGACGCTCGTCTCCGGATACCTCTACCGCAAGGCCGACCCGGGCTACTTCGCCTTCGCCGCGGTCAACGGCGCCGTCGAGGCCGCCGTGACGTCCCTCGCCATGGAGCTCGCCCCGCTGCGGGTCAACGCGCTCGCGCCGGGCCCCACCGACACGCACGCGCATCTGATGAGCGCCGAGCGGCACCGCGCCTACCGCGAGGAGATCGCGGGGCGGCTGCCCGTGGGGCGTCCCGGCGCGGCGGCGGAGGTCGCGCACGCGGCGGCCTATCTGATGGAGAACACGTTCACGACGGGCACGACGCTGGACGTGGACGGCGGGAAGCGGTGAGTCCGGGCCGGTGAAGCGGCGGCGACGGGCCTCACTGCGCGGGGAGTTCGCTGTCCGGCCAGCGCGCCCTGCCCTGTTCGCGGGAGCGCAGCAGGGCCAGGGTCGGCATGCCCCGGTCCGCGCCGGTGGCGAGGAGGTCGGGCAGCTGGGGCAGCGGGGCCACCGCGGCGACGTCGTCCAGGACGAGCGTCATTGGTGGGTCGAGCCGACCGGAGGATGACCGTTCGGCCATGCGCCGGCCGTGCTCGACCACGCTGGAGGCGAGTGCCGTCAGCAGTGGCATGGCACCCGGGCCCTGGCGGGACTTGGGATCCTCGATCGCCTCACCCACCACAAAAAGCGTGCCCCCTTCGGCGACGAAGGAATCCAACGAGAGCGCATCAGTTCGGTTCGGCGTACAGGATTCGCGGACGTGCACCGTGAAGAGCGCGGACAGCGCGCGGGCCGTCAACTCCTGTGCCATGTCCCGGCGTTCGGGATACGCGGTGAGGGCGGCCTCCAGCTCGCCCGCGGCGCCGGACGACGCCTTGGGGTGCGTACGGAGGATGCGTACCGCCTCCTGGACCTGGGTGCCCTGCGACCAGCGGTGGACGAGCTTCATCGGCTTGTCCGCCACCGCGGCGGCGTGCAGGAAGCTGCGCAGCAGGATCCGGGCCGTGTCGGACACGGCGGTGTCCAGCTTCGCGGTGGGCCTTATCGGCGCGAGGAGGGCGGCGGCACGGTGGTCGGCCGTCGTCCGGTCCTGGCAGCCGGACGTGGGGGACCAGTGCAGGCGGGCCGGGGTGTCGCACAGGTGGGAGGGGTCGTAGAGCAGGACGGGGCCGAGCTTGGCGCGGGCGTCCTTCGTCTCGGCCCACAGGGTGGGGTCGGAGGTCAGGACCAGGGCGGCGGCCTCGGCGTCCTGGACGGCCTGCACGGCGAGCGGACGGCGGGTCGTGGGGCTGCCCAGGACCAGGGGGGTGCGGGGCGCCGGGAGCGGGGAGTGGGGCGGGGCGCCGAGGGGGATTACGGGGCCGGGGCCGGTGCCTGGGGCTGCGGGGATTCCGTGTCCTGTGTCCGGGCCCGTGGGGGTGCCGTGGCCGGCTGGGAATCCGGGGCCGGTACCTGGGCTGGCGGGGGTGCCGTGGTCGGCTGGGAATCCGTGTCCGGTGCCTGGGGCTGCGGGGGCGCCCGGGGCGGCTGGGAATCCGTGGCCGGCGCCTCGGCTCGCGGGGGCCGTGTGTTCGGGGTCCGGCCCGGACGGGTGCGGGTGCTCGGCGCCCGGGCCCGCGGAGGCCGCGTGGTCGGTGCCCCGGCCCGCGGGGGCCGTGTGTTCCACGCCCGTGCCGCCGGTCGCTCCGGGCGCCGGGACCGGTGCCGTGTGCTCCATGCCCGGAGCGCCGGGCCTGCTCCGGCCGTTCGGCGGCGCGGGCACGTGCTCCGTGGGCGGGGTGCCCGCACCCGGTGCCGGGCCCGACGCGACGGCGTTCTCGCCCGCGCCCCTCCGCCCCGCCCCGGCAGGTCCGCGCTTCTCCCGGCCGTACTCGTCCCAGCCGCTCTCCCACCGCTCCGCGCGCGCCCGTCTGCGCACCGCACGCCACCGCGCGACCGTCCCCGTCACGAAGACGGTCAGCACGGTCAGGATCAGCAACTGGCCGATGAACAGGCCCCAGAACAGCCCGTACCCCGACAGCTGGTCCGCCGGGGTCCGGGGCCACGCGCCCGCCACGTCCTGCGGGCTGCCCACCAGGTGGCGCACCGCAGGGGGCGTGTGGCCGAACGACACGTTCTCCGGCCACGCGCCGTGCGCGAAGCGGCCCGCGAGGTTCGTCGCCGACCAGACGAGGACCGTCGCGCCGATCAGGAAGGCCAGGAACCCCACCAACAGGCCGTCCGGCACACCGCGTTCGGGACGGCCGCCCCGGTCGGAGCCGCCCCGGCCGTGCGGGGGACGGCCCGCGTCGGACCGGCCCCGCTCCCACTCATCCCGCATGCTGCTCCATGTACGCCGCCCGCTCCTCGGCCTCCAGCTCGGCCGCCCGCAGCGCCTCGTCGGCCGGTCCGTCGTCCGGCAGGTCCGCCGACGACTCGGTCATGGCGCGGTCGGTGAAGACCAGCGGCCGTTCCGTCTCGGTGATCAAATGCTTGACCACCTGCACATTGCCGTTGACGTCCCAGACCGCGATGCCCGGCGTGAGCGTGGGGATGATCTCCACCGCCCACCGGGGCAGCCCGAGCACCCGGCCCGTCGCCCTCGCCTCGTCCGCCTTCTGGGCGTAGATGGTCCGCGTCGACGCCATCTTCAGGATCGCCGCGGCCTCCTTGGCCGCCGCGCCGTCCACGACGTCGCTCAGGTGGTGCACCACCGCCACGAAGGACAGACCGAGCCGTCGGCCGAACTTCAGCAGCCGCTGGAACAACTGCGCCACGAAGGGGGAGTTGATGATGTGCCACGCCTCCTCCACCAGGAAGATGCGCTTCTTGCGGTCGGGCCGGATCCACGTGTGCTCCAGCCACACGCCCACGATCGCCATCAGGATCGGCATCGCGATGGAGTTGCGGTCGATGTGCGAGAGGTCGAAGACGATGAGCGGGGCGTCGAGGTCGATGCCGACCGTCGTCGGGCCGTCGAACATGCCCCGCAGGTCGCCGTCGACCAGCCGGTCGAGGACCAGCGCCACGTCCAGACCCCACGCCCGGACGTCGTCTATGGCCACGTTCATCGCCTCGGCCGACTCCGGCTCGGGGTGGCGCAGCTGCTCGACGATGTCGGTCAGGACCGGCTGGCGCTCCACGATCGTCTCGTTCACGTACGCGTGCGCGACCTTCAGGGCGAAGCCCGAGCGCTCGTCGAGGCCGTGGCCCATCGCGACCTCGATGATCGTGCGGAGCAGCGCGAGCTGGCCCGTCGTCGTGATCGCGGGGTCGAGCGGGTTGAGCCGGATGCCCATGTCCAGGGCGGCCGTCGGGTCCAGGCGGATGGGAGTTATCCCCAGCTCCTGGGCGATGAGGTTCCACTCGCCGACGCCGTCCTCGCCCTGCGCGTCCAGGACGACCACCTGGCGGTCCTTGAAGCGCAGCTGCCGCAGGACGTACGTCTTCTCCAGGGCCGACTTGCCGTTGCCGGACTCGCCGAGCACCAGCCAGTGCGGAGCCGGCAGCTGCTGCCCGTACAGCTGGAAGGGGTCGTAGATGTAGCCCTTGCCGGAGTAGACCTCGCGGCCGATGATCACGCCCGAGTCGCCGAGGCCGGGCGCGGCCGTCGGGAGGTAGACCGCCTGGGCCTGCCCCGTCGACGTGCGCACCGGCAGCCTGGTCGTCTCGACCTTCCCGAACAGGAAGGCGGTGAAGGCGTCCGTGAGGACGGTCAGCGGATCCCGCATCGTGGCAGCCTGCCTCTACGTCTAGCGTCGGATGCCGGTCGCGAACGGCAGCGTGTTGACGAAGGCCCTGTGGTGCTCGCGGTCGCACCACTCCAGCTTCAGATACGACTTGCCGGCGGAGGCGCGGATGGTGCGCTTGTCGCGCGCGAGCGCCTCCGGGGAGCGGGAGGAGACCGTGATGTAGCCGACCAGGTTCACGCCCGCCGCGCCGCTCGCCAGGTCCTCGCCGCGCTGGTCGAGGCGGGAGTGCGAGGCGATGTCGCGGGGGTCGACCGTGCGGTTCATCTTGGCCTGGCGGCTGGCCTCCGCCTCGTCGTTCGTCTTCTCGGTCAGCATGCGCTCGATGGCGACCTCGGTGGGTTCGAGGTCCATCGTCACGGCCACCGTCCGGATCACGTCCGGGGTGTGCACGAGCAGCGGCGCGAGGAAGTTGACGCCCACGGGCGTCATCGGCCACTCCTTCACCCAGGCCGTCGCGTGGCACCACGGGGCGCGGGTGGAGGACTCGCGGGTCTTGGCCTGGAGGTAGGTGGCCTCCATGGCGTCGAGCTCGGCCGGCCAGGCGTTGCGCTTCGTCATCGCCTGGATGTGGTCGATCGGGTGGTCCGGGTCGTACATGGAGTGCACGAGCGAGGCGAGGCGGCCCTGGCCGAGCGGCTGGCGCACCCGGATGTCGGCCTCCTGCAGGCGCGAGCAGATGTCGGTGAGCTCGCGCGCCATGACGACGGCGAGACCGGCGTCCTTGTCGAGCTTCCGGCCGCCCTGCGGACGGGCCGCGCGGGCCATCGCCTGCGCCTCGGCGGCCAGGTCGCGGGAGTAGTGCATGCAGGCCACGAGGTAGGCGCGGTGCTGCTCGCTGCTGGTCGACACCATCGACTGCAGCTGGTCGTAGGACTGCTGGAGCCAGGGCAGGGCCCGGTCGTCGCCGCGCTGGGTGACGTCCTTGGCGTGCGCGTCCGGGTCGGCGGGCAGCGTACGGGCGAGCATCTGCAGGCGGGTCACGAAGCCGTCGCCGTTCGCCACGTGCTTGAGGAGCGTGCCGAACCGGTCGACGAGCGCCTCCTGGTCCTCCGAGTCGCGCAGCCCCACGCCGGGGCCCTCGATCTCGATGGCGGCGGTGACGGTGCGCCGGTCGGCGTGCAGCAGCACGGCGATCTCGTCCGGGCCGAAGGGCGCGGCGAGCCAGCTGATGCGGCCGATGCCGGGCGGCGGGCCGACCTCCACCTCACGGCCGTCCAGCCGCACGCCCGCCTCGGGCACGGCGGAGCGGTAGGCGGTGCCGCGCTTCAGGGAGCGCTTGTAACTCCGGTTGATCTCGAACCACTTGTAGAACGTCCGGCCCTTGTACGGGACGTACACCGCCGCGATGGCGATCATCGGCAGGCCGGTGAGCAGCACGATGCGCAGGGAGAGGACGGGGACGAGGAGCCCGCACATCATGCCGAGGAACGCCCCCGCGATGATCAGGGCGATCTCGCCCGTCTCGCGGTTCTTGCCGACGATCGCGTTCGGCCGCGCGCGGCCGATCAGATATGTGCGGCGGGGCGCGACCGGCTGGGACACGTGGGACTGGGTCGTCAACGCCCTTCACCTCCCGTGCTGTTGGTACTGCTGTTGCGGGACCCGCCGCGGTTGCCCGCGTGCGGTGTGCTCGTCGCGCTGCCGCGCGGCGGGGGTGCGGCGGAGGGGACAGATCCGCCGCCGTTCGACGAGCCGCCGCCCCCGGCGGGACGGCTGCTGTGTGCGGCGACACCGCCGCTGGCGGGGTTGGCGGGCCGCGGCTGGCTGCTGCCTCCGCCACCGCCTCCGCCGTTGCCCCGGGCGCTGTGGGTCTTGATGCCCTGGGAGACGAGGGAGGCGGGGGAGCTGATCACGGCGGCGGCCTTGTTCTCGGCGCCGCGCATGATCCGGTTGTTGCGGGAGCCGGCGATCTCGTCGCCGAAGCCGGGCACGAAGCGGTAGATCATGGCGCTCGCGAAGATGGCGAGCAGGATGATCGAGAGGCCGGAGACGACGGCCGAGAAGGAGTCGGGGCCGTCGTCGGCGGACAGCGCTCCGGCGAGGCCGAGCACGATGACGATGATCGGTTTCACCAGGACCACCGCGATCATGATCCCGGCCCAGCGGCGGACGTGGCCCCACAGGTTCTTGTCGACGAGGCCCGCGTAGACGACGGTGCCGAGGAGCGCTCCTACGTACAGGAGCGCCGCCCTGATGACGAGCTCCAGCCAGAGCACGCCGGCGGCGAGGATCGACACGAGCGAGACGACGATCAGCATGATCGGGCCGCCGCCGATGTCGTCGCCCTTCTTCAGGGCGCCGGAGAACGTCCCGAAGAACGTGTCCGTCTGACCGCCCGTCGCCTTCGCGATGACGTCGGTGACGCCGTCGGTCGCCGAGACGACGGTGTAGAGGATCAGCGGGGTGAAGGCGGAGGCGAGGACGGTGAGCCACAGGAACCCGATGGCCTCGGAGATCGCCGTGGTCAGCGGCACGCCGCGGACGGCCCGCTTGGCGACGGCCATCAGCCACAGGAGCAGCGTCAGGACGGTCGAGGCGGCGAAGACGACGGCGTACTGCTGGAGGAACTTGGGGTTCGTGAAGTCGACGTTCGCGGTGTCCTTCACGGCGTCCGAGAGCTTGTCGACGGTCCAGGACGCGGCGTCGGCGCAGCCCTTGGCCAGGGAGCTCAGGGGGTCGAGGGAGTCGGGGAGGGGGTTGTCGGTGGGGTATTTGCCGTCCCCGCCGGTGCGGCCGCCGCCTTCGCCTTTTTCGCAGTATTTTTTGGCGGGGCCGACAATGAGGTCGCAGTTTCCCTTGGGGTCCGGCGCGGCGTAGGCGCGCGAGGCCAGCAGGACCGCCGTCGCCTGCACGGCGGAGGCAGCGGCGACGAGCTTGAGTGCGCGACGGTTACCGGGCATACGTGAACCCTCCGTACTCCTGCACGGCCTTGGCGATCTCGTCGGCCGTGGAGACCTTGTTGTCGCCGTTCACGGGAGCGGGACCGTCCTTCGACTGGAAGCTCTCGACCTTCCAGTCCCCGTCGGCCCACCGAAGTTTGAGGGTCAGCGTGAACCAGTCGTTGCTGACCGGGTTCGTCGTGTCCTGGCCTGCTGTGCCGAAGGCACCCGTGCACCAGACCTCGACGCTGGCGCCGCCGTCCGAGTACGCCGTGGTCTTGGTGCCCACGGGTACGGTGCGCGAGACATAGGTCTGCCCGGGAGCGGCGTTCCCCTTCTCGTCCAGACCGATCTTCTCCAGGAAGTCCTTGGAGTACGTCTTGTCGAACTTGCCCTCCAGCTCGCTCACCTTGTCGGCGACGAAGAGCTGTCTGACGATCTCGGTCCTGCGGTCGGGCTTGAGGATGTCGGCAGAGACCAGCGACACCGCGTAATTGGACGCCGCGCTCTGCGCCCCCTGCGCATCATGGGCGAACCCCGAGGGGATCCCCCCGTTCTTGCCGCCCACCGGCTTCGTGCCGGACGCCGCCGTCGGGGACGTCGTCGTCTTCTTGTCGTCGCCGCCCCCGCCGGAGCCCTCGTCCCCGCCCCGGTTGGCGAAGGCGATCGCCGCGATCAGCAGGACCACGACGCCGACCACCGTCACCAGGCTGCGCGAGGAGGACCGGCCACCGCGGCCGGATCTGCGCGTGCCGCCGTAGACGTCGTCGCCGCCCTCCCCCTCGGGGAGCCGCGTCCGGGTCTCCCCCGAGCCGCCGAAGAGGCCGTCGTTCCGGTCGTCGTCGAGACTCATTACGCGTACGCCCCCTCAACCTCTCGCTGAACCGCCACGTACGACGGTAGCCCTGCTGGTTCCCGCGCGGGCGCGGTGTGGTGACTCGACATCAGGGAGACGCAACCTCAGCCGGTGGGCACGACGGACGGGTGGGGGAGGGAGGACAGGAGGAGGGGACGTGGGGGACGTGGGGACGAGAGGGACGCGGGGAGGGGACTCCCCGGTGTTCGCTGGAGCGCGGGGTGGGGCCCGCGCCGGCTAGACCGCCATGCCGTACACGATGGTGAACAGCGTGCCGAGCGAGCCGATGATGAAGACGCCGGTCAGCCCCGCGATGATCAGGCCCTTGCCCTGTTCCGCGCTGAAGGTGTCGCGCAGCGCCGTCGCGCCGATGCGTTGCTTCGCCGCGCCCCAGATCGCAATGCCGAGACAGAGGAGGATGGCGATCGCCATCACGACCTCGATCATCACGCGTGCCTCGTTGCCCAGGCTCCCGAAGGGACCCCAGTCGGGGGCGATCCCGCCGATGATGGTGGTGATGTCGCCCTTTTCGGCTGCCATAAGCATGTGTAACTCACCGCCCCTAGTGGGTTGTTCTGCCACCTCTGCCCACCTCGGTGCAGAGGACAGCTCATTCTCGCCGACAATCGGGCCCGCGGATGTCGCCTTGGCGCCATTCGTTGGCTGACTTCGTACGTTTCCTCGTACGACAGGTCCGGTGACTCTGTGTATCACGCGGTACGACGCCGGGCAATGACGGTCCGGCGTGCCTCTGACCAGGTGTTAAGTGAGGCCGAGCCCGGCGGTGCCGCGAGTCACGAAGGAGCAGTCGGTGTAGCGGTAGCTGGTGCTGAGCTTCGCACCGTCGGCTCGATTGCGCACGGTGGCCCGCTTGTAGAGGAAGTGGTACTCGCCCGCGGGCAGCCGCAGCGTGGTCCTCGGGTACGCCGTGACGCCCGCCTTGCAGGCCGCGTCGCCCTGCGCCTTGGTCGCGTAGATCCGGCACGACGCGCAGGCCCTGAGCTTGACGGTGCCGGTCCTGGGGCCGGTGTAGAGGACCTCCAGGTCGCCGGGGCCGAGGTTGGCGACGACGAAATCGACCGTCCCGCCGCCGGAGGAGCGGGCCGGGGGCAGGCGGCGGCCCGCGCCGGGGCGTTCCGCGGCGATCTCCGCGGCGACGGCGATGTCCCGGGCGCGGGCGCGTCTGCCGTTGTCCGGGTAGTCCCTGACGAAGCCCTTCAGGGTCGTGGCGGCCTTCGTGAAGTCGGCGTCCTCGAACTGGTCCACCCCGCAGGCGTAGACGCCGCGCTCCACGGCGCTGTCGGTGGCGCCGCGCAGCGCCTGCGCGTCGACCCGCTCGCCGGGCAGCGCGGCGGCGGTGCGCCCGAGGGCGCGCAGCTCCTCCACCCCGGCGCAGGGCTCGGCGCCGCCGAGCGCCGCCGAACGGGCGTCGACGGCGGCGCGCAGCGCGGGCCCGACCTTCGCCGCCTGGTCCGACTCGGGGAACGACTTCAGGAGTTCGCCGAGCGGGGCGTCGGCGCCGGACCGGCCGAGGGCGGCGGTCCCGCACTCGTACAGGGAGGTGGCGAGGCGGTCGTCGGGCCAGCGGGCGAGCCTGCCGAGGTGTTCCTCGCCCCGCGGGCCCAGGGTGCGGGGGACGGTCCGCAGGTGTTCGAGCGGGCCGACCGCGTCGCAGTACTTCTTGGCGGCGTAGGGCGCGGCGAGCGAGGTGTAGTACGCGTCGAGGCTGGTCGGCAGGCGGTCGGCGGCCCGGGAACCGGCGTGGTCCTCGGCGAGGCCGCGGTAGATGCCGAGGGCCTGCCGGTACTGACGCTCCGTCGTATTCCCGAACGGCTGCCCGTCGAGGCCCGCGACGATCCGGTCGGCCCGGTCGAGGCGGTCCAGGAGCATCTGCTCGACGGCCTCGTCGTGCGCGCCCTCGTACGCGTAGGAGCCACCGGCGGGCACCGCCAGCAGGACCACGCCGAGCGCCACGGCGAGGGGCGCCCGCAGCGGCCAGCGCCTGGGGTCGCGGCGCGCGCGGTACGCGCCGTGCGCGGCGGCCAGCAGCAGGACGGCGGCGTATCCGACGAGCAGGGCGGTCGGGGCGCGGTCGACGCCTGCGGGCAGGGCGACGGCGAGCAGCGTGGCGGTGGCGGCGCAGCAGAGGGCGGTGAGGAGCCAGTGCCGGATGAGGAGGTAGCCGAGCCCCAGCCCGCTGAGGTTGAGGAGGGCGACGGCGGTGGGGCGTAGGGGAGAGGTGGGGTTCGGGTCCGGGGCGTACGTGGGTGGGTGGCCGTCTGGGGGTGCGGCTGGTGGGGGTGAAGGGGGCAGAGGTGGTGGCGGGGGTGCTGGGGTGCCTGTGCCTGTGCCTGCGGCTGTGGCTGAGGCTGTGGTGGGGGGACTGGCTGACGGTGTGTCCGGTGTGTATGTGGGGCGGGTCGGGGGTGGTGTCCGGGGTGGGTGCTGGGGTTCCGGTGGTGGGCCGAACCCCTCCGGGCGGCGGTCCTCCGGTTCGCCCGCCTGGTGCGCGGCGCGGTCGTCCCTGGCATCCATCGGCGGCTCCCCCCAGCCGCGGCCGCGCGCCCGTGGCGGCACGCTGCGGTCGCAAGACGGCGAATCCACCCACCATCGGGGATCGCTGAGTGCGCGTCAATCTGCGGCGGGGAGCCGTGCGAACCCCTGTGACCAGGGGGTTTCACTGGTCACAGGGGTCACTCGGGTACCCCGCGGGCGGGGCGCTCGGTGGGGGCCGTCTGCGCTTCGGGTCTCGTCGTGGGGCGGGGCCGCGGGGGTATGTGCGTACTCGCTATCCCTGCGCCCCGCTGCACGAACAAAGGCGCCATTGTTTCCTCGGTGCTCCGTGCGCACATACCCCCACGTCCCCTCCGGCCGGTTCGGCGGGTGCGGGCCGGTGGGGCGTCGGTCGCGGGTGCGGGCCGGGGGAGTGGTCCGTGGCTCCTCCGGGCGGTCGGGCGGGTGGGGGGCCGTGGGGCGTCCTGCGATCGGCCATCGTTTCTCGGGGGAGGGACCCTGGTGCTGTCGGCTGCGGGCTCTACACTGAGCGCCGGTGGACTACCGGCGGGTGAGGGGTGGTTGACGGTGCGTAAGGCGTGGCTGGTCGCGTCCGTCGGGATCGGCGGGGCCCTCAGCTTCATCGCGCTGCTCGTCGTCGGGACGTACATGGTCGCGGGCAATCTCTCGAACGGGGTCGGCGGCGGGTCCGTCGGTCTGGCCAAGGGAGCCGTGCCGGCCACCTATCAGCCCCTCGTGCAGAAGTGGGGCAATCTCTGCAAGGCCATCAACCCCGCGCTGCTCGCCGCCCAGCTCTACCAGGAGAGCGGGTTCAACCCGCGCGCGAAGAGCCCGGCCAAGGCGTTGGGGATAGCGCAGTTCATCCCGGGCACCTGGGCCGCGCACGGCGTCGACGGCGACGGGGACGGCGACCGGGACATCTGGGACCCCGAGGACGCCATCCCGTCCGCCGCCTCGTACGACTGCAAGCTCGCCGGGTACGTGAAGGACGCGCCCGGCAACCCGACGAAGAACATGCTCGCCGCGTACAACGCGGGCGCGTACGCCGTCATCAAGTACGGCGGCGTCCCGCCGTACCGCGAGACGCAGAACTACGTGCAGACCATCACCAACCTCTCCAAGAGCTTCGCGCGGCCCGTCGGCCGGGTGGAGCCCTCGCGGCAGGCGGCCGGTGCCATCTACTACGCGCAGAAGAAGCTCGGCACCGAGTACCTGTGGGGCGGCAACGGCACCGCCGCGCAGAACGGCCGCTTCGACTGTTCCGGCCTCACCCTGGCCGCGTACCGCTCCGTCGGCATCACCCTGCCGCGCGTCGCCAACGACCAGTACAACGCGGGGCCGCACCCCAAGAGGGACGAGCTGCTCCCCGGCGACCTGGTCTTCTTCTCGGACGACCTGACCAACTCGCGGACCATCCGGCACGTCGGGATCTACGTCGGCGGGGGCTACATGATCGACGCGCCCCGGACCGGCGCCGTGATCCGCTTCGACCCCGTCGACACCCCGGATTATTTTGGCGCGACTCGTGTCACGGCGGACGGTGCCAAAGCCGCGCCGCCCAAGCCGTCAGCGGTCTGAGGGGTCGCGCGCGGTGGCGTGAAAGGGTGGACGCGAGGTGTGAGGTGGCTTGAACTCTCCGTTAAAACCCTCCCCCTGAGCTGCGGCGATGTATCTCTCTTCGATAACGTCTGAGTGATCTTTCGGTGGAGGGTGGAACGTATGACGGGGGACAGGGCGTTCCCTTGACTGGACCGACCACGGGGGTTGATGGACAGGGCGCACAGAAAGGTGCGCCCGTGAGCTAGGAGACAAGGGGCCGCTGCGCCATGGCTGGACTCGATGAATCCGGGTCGAACCCCGATGTCAGCCTGCTCTACGACATCAACGGACTGGCGAAGGACTCCCCGTCCTGGTTCGACGACGCCATGGCGTTCGTCGGGGAGTACGGCCTGCTGATCGCCCTCGTGCTCCTGGTCGTGTGGTGCTGGTGGGGCCAGCGCAGGCGCGGCACCCTCGACGACGCGGCCTCCTCGGTCGCCGCCGTCGTCTGGGCGCCCCTCGCGGCCGGCATCGCCGTCCTGGTCAACGTCCCCATCCGCGGCTTCGTCGAGCGGCCCCGCCCCTTCCGCGACCACCCGGGCGTCGAGCTCCTGGTCGACGGCAAGACCGACTACTCCTTCGTCAGCGACCACGCCACCCTCGCCATGGCCGTCGGCGCCGGACTCTTCGTGGCCAACCGGAAGTTCGGCCTCGTCGGCCTCGCGCTCGCCGCCGTCGAGGGCTTCTGCCGGGTCTTCATGGGCGTGCACTACCCGACGGACGTCGTCGGCGGGTTCGCGCTCGGCACCGCCGTCGTCCTGCTCCTGTCGCCGCTCGCGATGGCGCTGCTCACGCCGCTCACCAAGATGATCGGCCGGTCCGCCCGCGCCGGATGGCTGGTGTGGGACCGGAAAGTCGCCCCCGTCGCGGCGCCGCTGAGCGGTCCCGGCACGTCGTCGGGTGCCACCGCCGACCCGGACGAGCGGGATCTCGCCGCATAGGGCCACCGATTGGTTGTGCGGTGCCGGTCGCGGGGTGCGTGAGGTGTTGATCGTGCGGTGTGCCGGTCGAGTGGTGCCGGTCGTGCGGTGCTCGTCGTGGGGGCGGCAGTCGTAGTGCCTCAGTTGTGGTCCGTGCCCGTGTCCCTGGGCTTGCGGCGGCGCAGCAGCCAGACGCCCACGCCCGCCGCCGCGCCGGTCACCCCCGCGGAGGCGAACGTCAGCGGGCCCGCCTCGGGGTGTTCCGCCGCGGCGGCCGCGGTGCGGCCCTCCGGGGCGCTGCGGGTGTCCTGGGCCGTCGCGGGGGCCGCCAGGGCGAGCGCGAGGGCCGCGCCCGCCGTCGTGGTGGCGGCGGCTATTCGAGGGGTGCTGCGGCGTGCTGTCATGGCCTCAGGGCACTCCTGTCCAGCGGAGTGGGCCACCCGAGGGCATGTCGGCAGGGCCGAACGGGTGCGACTGTCCGCCGCTCGGCCCAGCGGTCCCGCGGCGGCTACAGCGCCTGCGGGAAGTCGAAGAAGCGGTTCGGGTCGTACTGCTTCTTGAGCTGCTTCAGACGCGGCGCGGCATCCCCGTAGTACGCGGTACGCCAGTTGGTCAGGGTGGCGTCGGTGTAGTTCTGGTACGCCGCACCCGACGCGTACCGCCCCATCGCCCCGTGCGCCTTTTTCAGCCACGCCTGGGCCGGTGTGCCGGAGGCGCCCGCGCGCCACGACGCGATGTACTGCGCCAGCATCCGCGAGCGGCGGTGCACGAACGCCGTCGCCGTCGGGTCGACGCGGTTGATCGCGCCGCCGAGCGCGGTGAGCGCGATGCTGCCCGCGCTCGCGCCCGTCACGTTCTCGATCTGCGACAGCAGCGCGCGGATGCCCGCCGCCGACAGCGAGCGGTCGAAGAAGTCCGAAGCGGCCGCGTACGTCTCGCGGTTGAGGGCGCCCTGCGGGGTGCGGCCCGGCGTCGCGCCCGGCAGGTGGCACTGGGCGTCCGCCGCGAAGGACGAGCAGCCCGCGTACACCTCCATCGCCGCCTCGTACGTACGCCGCTTGAGGGAGACGCTGCGGGCCGGGGCACCGATCCGGTCCGCCAGGCGGTCGACGGCGTTCTGCAGCTCGCCGTACGTGCCGAGCGAGAAGCAGGAGACGGAGACCGTGGGCGTGCCGCCCGGGGTGTTGGCCAGATGCGCGGACGACCAGATCTCGTCCGGCTGGTCGGGGCCCCACTCCTGCCACGCCTTGATGACCGCGGCCGCCTTCGACCAGGGCCAGGTCATGTACGCGGAGACGCCCTGCGGCGCGGCGTGCGTGCGGTAGCCGAGCTCGGTGACGACGCCGAAGTTGCCGTTGCCCGCGCCGCGCAGCGCCCAGAACAGGTCCTTGTGCTCGGACTTGGAGACGGTGAGCTGCTTGCCGTCCGCCGTGATCAGCGTCGCCGAGGTGAGGCTGTCGCAGGTCAGGCCGTACGCCCGGGAGACCACGCCGTGGCCGCCGCCGAGGGTGAGCCCGGAGATCCCGACGGTCGGACACGAGCCCGCGGGGAGCGTCACGCCCTTCGCGGCGAGCGAGCGGTAGACGTCGATGAGCTTGGCGCCGCCGCCTATGGTCGCGCTGTTCCCGCTCGTGCGTATCTTGTTCAGCTTCGACACGTCGATGATCAGCCGGCCGTTGCCGGATGACCAACCCGCGTACGAATGGCCGCCGTTGCGGATCGAGACCGGGGTGCGGTGGGAGCGGGCGTACGCGAGGGCCGTGCGGATGTCGTCCGGGTGCGCGACGTACGCGACGGCGGTGGGCTTCAGGTCGTCGAAGCGGGTGTTGTAGAGCTGGCGCGCCGCCGCCCACTTCGTCTCGCCGGGCCGCACGAGCGTGCCGTCCAGGTCGCGGGCCAGGGCCTTGAGCGTGGCCGGGGAGGAGGCGGCGGCACTCGCCGTCCGCAGGGGCGTTCCGCCGCTGCTCGCGGTGCCGGTGCCGGTACTGCGCGATGCGGTGCCGGCGCCGCTTCCCCGCGCGTCGCCGCCGCTGCAGCCCGCGACCGTGGCCGCGGCCAGCGTGGCCGCCGTCGTGCCGATGAACCTACGTCGTTCCATGACGCCTCCCGTTGCTTCCCGGAGAACGAGACGGTGTGCGGTGCGCGGGGGTTCCGTACGGGGCCCTTCGCGTGGCTCAGGGCGACGCCTCGTGCTCGGCCGCGTCCGTGCGGGCCTTGCTGCGGGCCCGGCGGGCGGGGCCGCGCCAGCCGCAGGTGCAGTGCGCGGCGATGAACCGGCCCTTCTCGACCGTCGTGGTGCGGTGGGGTGCGGGGTCTTGCTGATCGGCCACGCGGCCACGGTACCGACCCCGGGTGAACGGGCGTCGGCGGATCGGGGGCCGTGGCCCGTCCGCGTGACGGGTCAACGTACCGGTCGTTAGGGGAAACGACGGGGGAACCGGACAGGCGCGGAACGCTTGGGGGTAGACAGGCGATGGTGCAGCGGCACAGGCGCACGGGCGGATCGGTGGCCGCCGTGGTCGTGGCGGCGGGACTCCTGGCCGGCACCACCGGGTGTTCGTCCACCGGGGCCGCCGCGGACGGCAGTCACGTCGAGGACCCCGCCGATGTGGTGCGGCGCTCCGCGGACTCCCTGGTCGGGGCGGGCAGTTCGAAGGTGTCGACGTCCATGGAGATGGCCAGCGGCGGTACGCGCGTCACCATCCGCGGCAAGGGCGTGTACGACTTCCGGCGGCAGGCCGGGCGGTTCGACGTGATGCTGCCGCGGGACGCGGCGGGCGTCGACGGGCACCGGCCGATCACCGAGCTGATGGCCGCGGGCGCGCTCTACATGAAGAACCGCGGGGCCGGGGTGCCGTCCGACAAGTGGGTGCGGATCGAGACACGTTCGCTGTCCGACGGGAACCTCGTCACCGGCGGCGCCACGGATCCCCTCGCGGCGGCGGAACTGCTGCGCGGGGCGAGGAAGGTGGGGTTCGTGGGGGAGGAGCGGGTCGGTGGGGCGGAGGTCCGCCACTACCGCGGGGTCGCGGATCTGCGGGCCGCCGCGCGGGGCGCCTCCGCAGGTCAGCGCGGTGCGCTGGGGGTCGCGGCGGCGAAAGGGTTCAGCAGGGGCGCGGTGCCCTTCGACGTGTACCTCGACGAGCGGGGGCGGGTGCGGAAGGTGCGCCAGCAGTTCTCCGTGGCCGACGCGAACGTGGCGTCGACCACGTTGCTCTACGACTTCGGGACGCCGGCGAAGGTGCGGCTTCCGGCCGGAAAGGACATCTTCGCCGGGAAGATTGCCGAGCCGTAGTCGCGTACTACTGGTGGAAATGGTCCGTCCGTGCCATGCGCGGCGTGCGGCCCGCTCCCTACCCTGGGAAGTCGGTGTCGATCGGGCGCGTACGGGTTCGCGTACGCGGGTCAGTCAGGGAGAGGTGATGAACGTGGCTCCGATGCGTGGCGGTACGGCGGTTCAGGACCACGTCGCCCTCGCCGAGATCGAACTGTGCGGGGAGCTCATCATCGCGGCGAGCGCGGCGGCGGAGCGGTTGAGCTTCGACCGCATCGACGAGGTGCTCAAGGTCGCGGATGCGCGGGACGAGCGGGCGGAGTCCTAGCGGGGGCGGTGGCCCTGGGCCTGGGCGTCCTCGCGGCGCTTGGGGACCCGGGAGCACCAGAGAGGGCGGGTGGGTGGGGAAGAGCCCGCGGAGCGGGCACGCGGTGCGGGACGGCGCAGGAGGAGCCGCCGCTCCCCAGGCCCGTAGCGAGGCGGCCACCCGCGCCCCGCCACTTCCCGGCGAAGCCGAAGCGGCGCGTACGGGTCGCAGGCCCCCTGTCCCGGGGCGGAGGCGGAGCCGCGCGTACGGGTCGCAGGCCCCCGGGCGGGCGCGTGGTGGTTCCAGGGGACGGAGGCGCCGCTACGGCGCGGAGACGGGGCGGTGCGGGGCGCCGGGGGGTGCCGTGGAGCCGCGCGGCAGCGTCACGTACGCATCATCCGCGCGATCGCCTTCGTCGCCTCCTCGACCTTCGCGTCGATCTCCTCGCCGCCCTTGACCGCCGCGTCGGCCACGCAGTGGCGCAGGTGCTCCTCCAGGAGCTGGAGCGCGAAGGACTGCAGGGCCTTCGTGCTCGCCGAGACCTGCGTGAGTATGTCGATGCAGTAGACGTCCTCCTCGACCATGCGCTGCAGGCCGCGGATCTGGCCCTCGATGCGCCGCAGGCGCTTGAGGTGCTCGTCCTTCTGCTTGTGGTAGCCGTGCACCCCGTGGTCGTGGTCGGTGGGCGCCGCGGGCGCCTGAGGGGTCGGCACGGCCGCGTCGGCCGCCTCGGTGGTCGTCATCGCGTCCTCCTCCTGGACTTCCTGCGGGGCTCCCCGTCGGACGTACCCGCATTTCTGCAGATCCATATACCCCTGGCGGGTATATGGTAGCCGATATCTCGGGGGGTGTGCTGATCACTGTGCCTGATGGGCGACACTGGGGGGCGGCCGGTTAGCCGTGGCCGGATGATGCGCCTAGCATCAGCCTGACCGCATCCAAAGCACCCCGAGGACCCCACGTGCGCTTTCGTCTGACCCCCAGGGAGACGAGCTTCTACGACATGTTCGCCGCATCCGCGGACAACATCGTCACGGGCTCGAAGCTCCTGATGGAACTGCTCGGAGCGGACTCTTCCGCACGGGCCGAGATCGCAGAGCGTATGCGGGCCGCGGAACACGCGGGAGACGACGCCACGCATGCGATCTTCCACCAGCTGAACTCCTCCTTCATCACGCCGTTCGACCGCGAGGACATCTACAACCTCGCGTCGTCCCTCGACGACATCATGGACTTCATGGAGGAGGCCGTCGACCTGGTCGTCCTGTACCAGGTCGAGGAACTCCCCAAGGGCGTCGAGCAGCAGATCGAGGTCCTCGCGCGAGCCGCCGAGCTCACCGCGGAGGCCATGCCGAACCTGCGGACGATGGCCAACCTCACCGAGTACTGGATCGAGGTCAACCGTCTGGAGAACCAGGCCGACCAGATCCACCGCAAGCTCCTCGCGCAGCTGTTCAACGGCAAGTACGACGCCATCGAGGTGCTGAAGCTCAAGCAGATCGTGGATGTGCTGGAAGAGGCCGCCGACGCCTTCGAGCACGTGGCGAACACTGTGGAGACCATCGCGGTAAAGGAGTCCTGAGGCCTCGCCATGGACACCTTTGCTTTGATCGTGACGATCGGCGTCGCGCTCGGATTCACGTACACGAACGGCTTTCACGACTCCGCGAACGCCATCGCCACCTCCGTCTCCACCCGTGCGCTGACGCCCCGCGCGGCGCTCGCCATGGCCGCGGTGATGAACCTCGCCGGTGCCTTCATGGGCAGCGGGGTCGCCAAGACCGTGAGCGAGGGGATCATCGAGACCCCGCACGGCGACAAGGGGATGTGGATCCTCTTCGCCGCGCTCATCGGCGCGATCGTGTGGAACCTGATCACCTGGTACTTCGGCCTGCCGTCGTCGTCCTCGCACGCGCTGTTCGGCGGCATGGTCGGCGCCGCGCTCGCGGGCGGCATCGGGGTCATCTGGTCCGGGGTCGTCGACAAGATCGTCATCCCGATGTTCCTGTCCCCGGTGGTCGGCCTCGTCGCCGGTTACCTGGTGATGTGCGCGATCATGTGGATGTTCCGCAGGTCCAACCCGCACAAGGCCAAGCGCGGCTTCCGCATCGCGCAGACGGTGTCCGCGGCCGGCATGGCGCTCGGGCACGGCCTGCAGGACGCGCAGAAGACGATGGGCATCGTGGTGATGGCGCTCGTCATCTCCGACGTGCAGAGCGCGGACGCGCCCATCCCGATCTGGGTCAAGATCGCCTGTGCGCTGATGCTCTCCGCCGGTACGTACGCGGGCGGCTGGCGCATCATGCGGACCCTCGGCCGCAAGATCATCGAGCTGGACCCGCCGCAGGGCTTCGCCGCCGAGACGACCGGCGCGGGCATCATGTTCACCACGGCGTTCATGTTCCACGCGCCGATCTCGACGACGCACGTCATCACGTCCGCGATCATGGGTGTGGGTGCGACGAAGCGGGTGAACGCGGTGCGCTGGGGCGTCGCCAAGAACATCATCCTCGGCTGGTTCATCACGATGCCGGCGGCGGCACTGGTCGCCGCGGTGAGCTTCTGGATCGTGAATCTCGCGTTCCTGTAGCCGCATCCGCAGCCGCCGCCCGTAGCCGTCGGCGGCCCGTACGCAACAGGAAAGGCCCGCCCCCGGGAGCCCGGGGCGGGCCTTTCTTGTTGCCCCTGCGGTGGCACCGCCATGCAGCACCGCGGGGAGTCGTGCCGGGCGGCTCAGCCGAAGCGGCCCGAGATGTAGTCCTCGGTCGCCTGCACCGACGGGTTGGAGAAGATCCGCTCCGTGTCGTCGATCTCGACGAGCTTGCCGGGCTGGCCGACCGCGGCGAGGTTGAAGAAGGCGGTGCGGTCCGAGACGCGGGCCGCCTGCTGCATGTTGTGCGTCACGATGACGATCGTGAAGCGCTCCTTCAGCTCGCCGATCAGGTCCTCGATGGCGAGCGTCGAGATCGGGTCCAGGGCCGAGCAGGGCTCGTCCATGAGCAGGACCTGCGGCTCGACCGCGATCGCCCGCGCGATGCACAGACGCTGCTGCTGGCCGCCGGAGAGGCCCGAGCCGGGCTTGTTCAGCCGGTCCTTGACCTCGTTCCAGAGGTTCGCGCCCTTGAGGGACTTCTCGACGACGTCGTTGAGCTCGCTCTTCTTGTACGAGCCGTTGAGCTTCAGGCCCGCCGCCACGTTGTCGAAGATCGACATCGTGGGGAACGGGTTCGGGCGCTGGAAGACCATGCCGATCGTGCGGCGCACGGCCACCGGGTCCACGCCGTGCCCGTACAGGTCCTCGTCGTCCAGGAGGACCTTGCCCTCGACCCGGCCGCCGGGGGTGACCTCGTGCATGCGGTTCAGGGTGCGCAGGAACGTGGACTTGCCGCAGCCGGACGGGCCGATGAAGGCGGTCACGGAGCGCGGCTCCACGGTCATGGAGATGTCGTCGATCGCCTTGTGGGAGCCGTAGAAGGCGGTCAGGCCCGATACGTCGATTCGCTTGGCCATGGGGATCACTGCTTTCGGAAAGGGAAGTACAGAGGGGTCGCTGTGGCCGCGTCAGCGGCCCGTCTTGGGGGCCTTCCAGCGGGCTACGCCGCGGGCCGCCAGGTTGAGGATCATGATGAAGCCGATGAGGGTGAGGGCCGCCGCCCAGGCACGGTCGTACGAGGCGTCGTTGCCGGCCGCGTACTGCTGGTAGATGTACAGCGGCAGCGAGGCCTGCGAGCCCTCGAAGGGGTTCGTGTTGATCAGGGGGTTCACCCAGACCAGGAGCAGGACCGGCGCGGTCTCGCCGGCGATGCGGGCGACCGCGAGCATGACGCCCGTGGTGATGCCGCCGATCGCGGTGGGCAGCACGACCTTGAGGATGGTCCGCCACTTCGGCACGCCGAGGGCGAGGGAGGCCTCGCGCAGTTCGTTCGGGACGAGCTTGAGCATCTCCTCGGTGGAGCGCACGACGACCGGCATCATCAGGATGGCGAGCGCCATGGCGCCGGCCCAGCCGGAGAAGTCGAAGCCGAGGATCAGGATCCAGAAGCTGAGGACGAACAGGCCCGCGACGATCGAGGGGATGCCGGTCATGACGTCCACGAAGAACGTGACGACCTTGGAGAGCTTCCCGCGCCCGTACTCCACCAGGTAGACGGCGGTGAGCAGGCCGATCGGCACGGCGATGACGGAGGCCAGGAGCACCTGCTCCAGGGTGCCGATGAGCGCGTGGTAGACACCGCCGCCCACCTCGTCGTCGGCGATGACGCCCATCGAGTGGGTCAGGAAGTAGAGGTCGAAGACCTCGATGCCGCGCTGCACGGTCTCGTAGATCAGGGAGGCCAGCGGGACGACGGCCAGCAGGAACATGACCCACACCAGCGAGGTGGCGAGGCGGTCCTTGGCCTGGCGGGCGCCCTCGACGGCCACCGCGAGGGCGTACGAGCCGACGATGAACAGGAGCGCGGCCATCAGGCCCCACTGGATGCGGCTGTCCAGGCCGGCCCCGGCGCCGATGCCGATGGCGACGGCGGCCGAGCCGAGCGCGACGGCGGCGGGCGACCAGCGCGGCAGGGTGGCCGCCTTGAGGGTCGACGGCGGCTTGACGAGCGGGTCGGGCTGGATGGGTGTCGTGGTGCTCATGCGTTGGCCCCCGAGTACTCCTTGCGGCGCGCGATGATCAGCCGGGCTGCGCCGTTGACCAGCAGCGTGATGACGAACAGGACCAGGCCGGAGGCGATCAGCGCGTCCTGGCCGTACTCGGTGGCCTCGTTGAACTTGCTGGCGATGTTCTGGGCGAACGTGCCGCCGCCGTAGTCCAGGACGGAGGCGTTGATGAGGAAGTTCGGGGAGAGCACGGTGGCGACGGCGATCGTCTCGCCGAGCGCGCGGCCGAGGCCCAGCATCGAGGCGGAGATGATGCCGGAGCGGCCGAAGGGGAGCACCGACATGCGGATGACCTCCCAGCGCGTGGCGCCGAGGGCCAGCGCGGCCTCCTCGTGCATCTTCGGGACCTGGAGGAAGACCTCGCGGCTGACGTTCGTGATGATCGGCAGGATCATGATCGCGAGGAGGATGCCGACGGTCATCAGGGAGCGCGGGGCGCCGCCCTCGTACTCGAAGATGCCGGTCCAGCCGAAGTAGTCGTCGAGCCAGCTGTAGAGGCCGGTCAGGTTGGGCGCGACCACGAGGGCGCCCCACAGGCCGTAGACGATCGACGGCACGGCGGCCAGCAGGTCGATCACGTACGCGATGGGGGCGGCCAGCTTGCGCGGCGCGTAGTGCGAGATGAACAGCGCGATGCCGATGGCGACGGGGACCGCGATCACGAGGGCGATCAGCGAGCTCACCACGGTGCCGAAGACCAGGACCGCGATGCCGAAGTACGGCTTGCCGCCGGTGGAGGCACCGGCCGGGTCCCATTCGAAGGTGGTGAGGAAGTTGCCCGTGTTGTCGGAGAGGGCGAGCGCCGTGCGGTACGTGAGGAAGGCGGCGATGGCGCCCATGATCACGAGGAGCGCGATGCCGGATCCGCGGGAGAGGCCGAGGAAGATCCGGTCGCCGGGGCGGGTGGCGCCGCGGGCGGCGGCCTTGTCCACCGGGGCGGTCGGCCCGGCGTCGTCGAGGGGTGGAGGTGCGGTGGTGCTACTGGGTATGTCCATGGGGTTCTCCGGTCTGCGGAGCTGCCGTGCGCGTCGCGCGGGCGCTCCGTGGCGGCGGTGCACCGGACGGTGCGGCCGGCCCGGTGCTGCGGGGCCGGCCGCACTCGGTTCAGCTAGCTCAGGCTCGCGACGGTGGAGCGGACCTTGGTGATGATCTCGGCCGGGATCGGCGCGTAGTCGTTGTCCTTGAGGACGTTCTGGCCGTCCTCGCTGGCGATGTAGCCGAGGAAGGACTTGGTGGCGGCGAGGGTGTCGGCCTTGTTGCCCTTCTCGCAGACGACCTCGTAGGTCACCAGGGTGATCGGGTAGGCGCCCTCGGCGGTGGGCTTGTAGTTCAGCTCCAGCGCGAGGTCCTTGCCCTTGCCGACGACCTTGGCCTCGGAGATGGCCTTGGAGGCGTTGTCGACGGTGGCCTTCACCGGCTCCTTGGCCTCGGTCTTCAGGTTGACGGTGTTGATGCCCTCACCGGCGTAGGAGAGCTCGAAGTACGAGATGGCGCCCGCGGTCTGCTTGACCTGGCCCGCGACACCGGCGGAGCCGTTCGCGGACTGGCCGCCCTTGGGCTCCCACGACTTGCCCGGCTCGTAGGGCCAGGCGTCGGGGGCGGCGCCCTTCAGGTACTTGGTGAAGTTGTCCGTGGTGCCGGACTCGTCGGAGCGGTGGAAGGCCTGGATCTTGGTGCTGGGGAGCTTGGCGTCGGGGTTGAGCTTCTCGATCGCCTTGTCGTTCCAGCTCTTGATCTTGTTGTTGAAGATGTCGGCGAGGGTCTTGGCGTCCAGCGTCAGGTCGTCGACGCCCGGGACGTTGTAGCCGAGCGCGATCGGGCCGCCCACCATGGGCAGGTCGATGGCCTGGCTGTCCTTGCAGACCTTCTTGGACTTCTCGATCTCCTCGGGCTTCAGCGCCGAGTCGGAACCGGCGAACGCGGTCTGGCCCTGGAGGAACGCGGTGATGCCGGCGCCGGAACCCGTCGGGTTGTAGTTCAGCTGCACGTCCTTGCAGTTGGTCGTGTAGACCTTCCGCCAGGCGTCGATCGCGTTCTTCTGCGCGGACGAGCCGGAGGCCGCGAGCTGGCCCTTGGCGTCGTCGCACTTGATGTTGGCGTTGGCGTTGGTCTCCTTGCCGCCGCTGCCCGAGCTGCTCGTGTCGTCGGAGCCGCACGCCGTGAGGGCCAGGGCGCCGGAGACGGCGATGGCGCCGAGGGAGAGGGCGCGGAGCCGGTTCTTGCGCTGAAGCTTCACTTTTCGGGTTTTCCTTCCGGGAGCCGCCGGCCCTTTGCTGGCGGCGTGCGATGACTTGCGTCGTGTTGTAGGGCCGAAATTAGGCAGGGCAGGTGAAGCGACCGATGGGCACGAGTGAACGGCGGGTGAACCTCGGCGGTCGGCCCGGTTAGGCGATGCGCTACAAAAAGTAGCGGGTCGGCTACCCCTGGTGAGCGATGCTGCGTGCGGCGCCGTGCGGCCGGTTCTCGCGGGCCCCGCGGCCCGTCCCGCCGCCCGCCCCGGACGCCCGGCCGACCGCACGGGCTACGCTCGGCGCATGGTCATCCCTTTTGTCGTCGGCGTATCCGTCCTGGTCGCGGTCGCGTCCGCAGGGCTCTGGGTGGGCCTGGAGTTCCGCAAGGAGTGCCGGGCGCGGGCGCGCGGCCGCCTGCGCACGCCGGCCCACGACTGAGGGCCGCACCAGACGGTTTCGGCCGGGTGCGGCCCTCGGTCGTGGGCCGGTGCGCGGTGCGGCGCTACTGATCGCCCTCCGCCGGGTGCAGTACGGCGAGGAGTTCGTCGAGCAGGTCCACGTCTCTGGGGTGGGTCAGGCGGTGGCGGGCCGCCTGCGGGGTGAGCCAGTCGAGGTGGGAGACCTCGGAGTTGGGGGCGAAGGCGCCGGAGACCGCCTCGGCGGCCCAGTACCTGACCTCCTTGGGGTGGCCGTGGGCGTCCCGGTAGTACGCGGTGGACAGCGGGGGCCCGAGCACGCACCGCATGCCGGTCTCCTCCAGGACTTCCCGCCGGGCCGCGTCGGCGGCGGACTCGGCCCGCTTGAGCTTGCCCTTGGGGTGGGACCAGTCCGACCACTTGGGCCGGTGGACCAGCGCGAGCTCGATGCCGCCCCGGCCCGCGGGGGCCGGGCGCCACAGGACGCAGCCCGCCGCCCGGACGGTCGTCTTCCCGTCGTGGTCGTGCTCCCGGCAGGTCACCGTGTCCTCGCCTCCTCCTGCAGCCAGGCCCGGTGGAACGCGAACCGGGCGGCCTCGACCTCGTGGCGCTGGTCGGCGTGCAGCACGCCGAGCGCGTACGCGGTGGCCGGGGCGATCCGCGGGGTCCTCGCCGCCTGCGCCGCCGCGGCCGCCGCGGCGGCGGCCTCCCGGTGGACGTTCAGGGCGTGGCTCGCGTCCGCGATGCGCGGCTCCGGGTGCGCGGGGCCGAGCAGGACCTCCTGGGCGTACCGGTGCAGGCGCAGCAGGGAGCGGACCTGCAGCCAGGGGGCGTCCTGGAGGTCGGGGGCGGTCTCCGCGGCCAGGCCGTGGACGAGGGCGCCCGCGTTGTAGGGGTGGCCCGCCTGGCCCAGGGGGAGCGTGGTGATGGCCTCGGCGAGGGCCGCATCCGCCTGCTCCGCGCAGGGTTTGAGGTCGTCGGCGGTGCCGCTCAGGGGGACGTCGCTGGCCAGCACGGCGACCTGGTCGGCCACGGCGTGGAAGCGGGAGGAGCCGAAGGCCTGGAGGGCGGCGGAGTGCGCCCGCGTGCGGGCGAGGGTCAGCTGGCGCTCCAGGAGCGCGGCGGCCTTGGCGGCCCCGACCGTCAGGCCGCGCGGGGCGCCGTCGGCACCCGGCGCCGGGGCGGCCGCCCGCACCTGCCGCCCCGCGGCGGCGCCGACCGGCTCGGGTGCGGGGCCGGGCACCGGCACGGAGCCCGAGAGCCGGTGCAGGGCCTCCAGGAGGCGGTGCAGCCGGCTCGCGTACGCGTGCTCCTGGGCCAGCGTGCCCGAGAGCCAGGCCAGTTCGGGGCGCAGCGACGCGGCCCAGTCGGCGTCCAGGAGCGGACGGAACGTGTGCAGGGTGCCGCCGATGCGGCGGGCCGCGCGCCGCAGCGAACCGGCCGCCGCCACCGACTCCTGCGCGCCCTGCGCGTCCGTCGTGGACTCGCGGTGCAGACGCAGCGAGCGGAGGAACTCCGTGGCCTGGTCCTGCAGATAGGCGGTGAGGGCCTCGCCCGCGCCACCCGTGCCCGTACCCGTCATCTCATGGTGTTGCTGTGCCACGCCGGCGCCTCCGGGCGTCTATGAGCATCTCCTGCACGTTGCGCAGGGGCTGGCCTTCCGGGTCCACCGAGTGGCGGGTCCAGTTGCCGTCCGCGCCCAGGTGCCAGGAGGCGGTGGTGTCCGACATGCCGGTCTCCAGGAGCCGGCTCAGGGCCGCCCGGTGCGCCGGGTCCTGGACCCTGACCAGCGCCTCGATACGGCGGTCGAGATTGCGGTGCATCATGTCGGCGCTGCCGATCCACACCTCCGGCTCGCCGCCGTTGCCGAAGGCGAAGACGCGGGAGTGCTCCAGGAAGCGGCCGAGGACCGAGCGCACGCGGATGTTCTCCGAGAGCCCGGCGACGCCGGGGCGCACCGCGCAGATGCCGCGCACCCACACGTCCACCTCGACGCCCGCCTGCGAGGCGCGGTACAGCGCGTCGACGACCGCCTCGTCCACCATCGAGTTGACCTTGATGCGGACGTGGGCGGGGCGGCCCGCGCGGTGGTGCTGCATCTCCTTGTTGATGCGCGAGACGAGGCCGTCGCGCAGCGACTTGGGCGCCACCAGGAGGCGGCGGTAGGTCTCCCTGCGGGAGTAGCCGGAGAGCCGGTTGAAGAGGTCGGAGAGGTCCGCGCCGACCTCCGCGTTCGAGGTGAGCAGGCCCAGGTCCTCGTAGAGGCGGGCGGTCTTGGGGTGGTAGTTGCCGGTGCCCACGTGCGAGTAGCGGACCAGGGAATCGCCCTCCTGGCGGACGACCAGGGAGAGCTTGCAGTGGGTCTTGAGGCCGACCAGGCCGTAGACCACGTGACAGCCGGACTCCTCCAGCTTGCGGGCCCACTTGATGTTGGCCTGCTCGTCGAAGCGCGCCTTGATCTCCACCAGGACGAGTACCTGCTTGCCGGACTCGGCGGCGTCGATCAGGGCGTCGACTATGGGGGAGTCGCCCGAGGTGCGGTACAGGGTCTGCTTGATGGCGAGCACGTCCGGGTCGGCCGCGGCCTGCTCCAGGAAGGCCTGCACGGACGTGGAGAACGAGTCGTAGGGGTGGTGCAGGAGCACGTCGCGCTCGCGCAGGGCGGCGAAGATGTCGGGCGCGGACGCCGACTCGACCTCGGCGAGGTCGCGGTGGGTGCCCGCGACGAACTTGGGGTACTTCAGCTCGGGCCGGTCCAGCTTGGCGATGCTGAAGAGCCCGGTCAGGTCGAGCGGACCCGGCAGCGGGTACACCTCGGCCTCGCTGATCTTCAGCTCGCGCACCAGCAGGCTCAGCACGTTCGGCGCGATGGACTCCTCGACCTCCAGGCGCACCGGCGGGCCGAAGCGGCGCCGCATGAGCTCCTTCTCCAGGGCCTGGAGCAGGTTCTCCGCGTCGTCCTCCTCGACCTCCAGGTCCTCGTTCCTGGTGAGCCGGAACATGTGGTGCTCCTGGATCTCCATGCCGGGGAAGAGCTCCTGGAGGTGCGCGGGCGCGGCGATGACGTCCTCGATGGGGACGTAGCGCTGCGGGGAGGCCTCCAGGAAGCGGGAGAGCAGCGGCGGGACCTTCACGCGGGCGAAGTGCTGGTGCCCGGAGACCGGGTTGCGCACGACCACGGCGAGGTTCAGGGAGAGCCCCGAGATGTACGGGAAGGGGTGCGCGGGGTCCACGGCCAGCGGGGTCAGGACGGGGAAGATCTGCTGCCGGAAGAGCGTGAAGAGCCGGGACTGCTCCTTCTCGGTCAGCTCGTGCCAGCGCACCAGGTGGATGCCCTCGTCGGCGAGGCCGGGCGCGACGTCGTCCTGGTAGCAGGCGGCGTGCCGGGCCATGAGCTCGCGGGAGCGGTTCCAGATCAGCTCCAGGACCTCGCGGGGCTGCAGGCCCGAGGCCGAACGGGTGGCGACGCCGGTCGCGATGCGCCGCTTGAGGCCGGCCACCCGGACCATGAAGAACTCGTCCAGGTTCGAGGCGAAGATCGCCAGGAAGTTCGCCCGTTCGAGCAGCGGGGTGTGGGGGTCCTCGGCCAGCTCGAGGACCCGTTCGTTGAAGGCGAGCCAGCTGCGCTCCCGGTCCAGGAACCGGCCCTGCGGCAGCTCGGCCCCGTCGTGCCCGACCTGGGCGTCCTCGTCGTACGCGTCGAGGTCGGCGTCGATGTCCGGGTCGAGGTCGGAGACCGTGGCGGCGATGGTGTGGGGCCGGTGTGCGGCGATCGAGCCGACGGAGGGCTGCGCGTGCCGCACGTTTCCTTGCGTGTTCTGCTGGCTCATGGACCCATTCTTCCGCGCGGGTACGACGATGGGCGCGTCGGAGAGCGCGGGAGCGAGGTGGAGCTTCCCGTCGGCCGGGGAAGCGCTGCCGTTCTCCGGGGACGGGTCGGGCGCGGCGGGCTGCATTCAGCGAGCGTCGCAAGGCTGTCTGAATCAGCGGTTACGGCGACATGACGTGCGGGACATCGGCCGAAGGCCCCCGGGCGTCCACGCGGCGGGGGCCTTGGGCCGGTCGTACGGTTTCGGCCGTGGTGGGGGCGGGTTCAGGCCGCGCGGCGGCGCAGCAGGCGGAAGGCGAGCCACACGGCGACGGCCGCGAGGGCCAGGACGAGTGCCGTCTCGACGAGCTGGAGGGGCCAGAAGTGCGACGGGGGGTGGAACTCGCCGTAGCGGCCCGTGACGTGGTGGTCGGCGAAGCACTGCTCGGTGTCCTCCACCCAGCACCGCGACTCCGGGATCCGCCGGCCGTCGGAGGTGAGCAGGCCCCATTCCACCTCCTGGGCGTGGCGGGGAGCCGTGATCGGCCCGTTCACGGCCCAGCGGCCCGTCTCGGTCGGCCACAGGTGGGGCCTGAGCTGCGGCATCGTGACGACCGCGGTCGCGGTGAGGGCCACCGCCGCGCCGATCGCGGGCAGGGTGCGGCGCAGGAGGATCCCGGCGAGCGCGCCGACGGCGAGGCCGAGCAGGGCGTATGCCGGGGCGACCGGGCCCACCGAGCCGTACATCGCCCGCTCGTACCAGGGGGCCCTGGTGTCCGCGTGCTCCGGCCCGGTCGTCCAGGCCCAGCGCTGGAGGGCGACGACCAGGGTCGTCCCGACGGTCACGAGCGCGGTGCACACCAGGAGGCGGTCGGCGAGCCAGCGGGCCGGGGAGACGGACTGGGTCCAGCCCAGTTTGTACGTGCCGGTCTCCAGCTCCCGCCCGATGAGCGGCCCCGCGACGAACGCCCCGATCAGGCAGGGCAGCGCGAGCAGGCCCATGCCCAGGTAGTCGAGGTTCCGGTCGAACTGCTGCTCGGCGTCGAGATAGCCGCGGACCGAGGCGCCGCACTCCCGTGCGGTGTGCCGGATCGAGCAGTCGGACGCGGCGAAGACGTCGGCCGCGTGGGAGACCCACAGCCGGTCGGCGATCAGGGCCGCGGCGGCGAGCGCGAACAGCGCGACCGTGATCCACAGGGCCGTGCGGTGCTGGCGCAGGACGGCACGGCAGGGGCCGGGCAGGGAGAGGGCGGTGCGGCGGCCCGGCGTCTCGGCGGGCGTGGGCGCGGGTGCGCTCGTCACGGTGGTCACGCGGTCACCGCCGGGGCGGCCGGGGCGGTGCCCGGGGTCAGCAGCGGCGCGGTGTCCGGAGTGCGCAGATGGGCGAGCAACAGCTCCTCCAGGGAAGGTTCTTGGACGTCCCAGCCGTCGCCGACCGGGCCCTCGGGGCGGATCAGGGCCGACAGGCCGCGCCCGGTGGGCCGGGACTCGACGACCGTGTGCGGGTGCAGGCGGTCGGCGGGGCCGGGCCCGGTGACCAGGCGGTGGGCGCCGATCAGGTCGTCGATGCCGCCGCCGAGGCGGACCCGCCCCTCGGTGAGCAGCAGCAAGTGGTCGCAGGCGTCGGCGAGTTCGCCCACGATGTGCGACGACATCACCACGGTCGTGCCGTGCTCGGCGGCCTCGGCCATGAGCGTGCCCATCAGCTGGTGGCGGGCGAGCGGGTCGAGGTCGGCCATCGGCTCGTCCAGGAGCAGCAGGTCGGCGCGCTTGCCGAGCGCGAGGGCGAGGGCCACGCGGGTGTGCTGGCCGCCGGAGAGCGTACGGACGCGGGACTTCGGGTCGAGCCCGTCGCCGGTCGCGACGCGCTCGGCGACGGTCATGTCCCAGCGGCCCGGGTTGAGTTCGGCGCCGAGCCGCAGCGTGTCCGCGATGGTCAGGTGCGGGTGGAGCGGCTTGTCCTGGGACACGTGGGCGACCCGGGCGCGGGCCAGGGCGGGGGTGGTGCCGAGGACGGCGAGGGTGCCCGCGGTGGGGCGGTCGAGGCCCGCGGCCAGCGCGAGCAGGGTCGACTTGCCCGCGCCGTTGGGGCCCACGACCGCGCAGACGCGGCCGGCGGGCAGCCGGAACGAGCAGTCCTCCAGGGCGAGTCCCCGCCGTCCGTAGCGTTTGGTCAGTGCGGTCGCCTCGATGGCGGTTTCGGTCATACGGAGTCCCCCTCGGTCCCCTGTGCGTGGCTGCGCCCGGTGTGCCCGGCGCCGAACTGCTCTTCCAGTACGGCGTGGAACAGTGCCGCGACGTCGTCCTTCTCCAGGCCCGTCCGCCGGGCGCGTGCGGCCCAGTCGGCGAGCTCCCCCCGCAGCGGCGATTCGGCCGCCGCGCTGCCCAGCGTCCTGCGGACGAACGTGCCGAGGCCGCGGCGGGCCTCGACCAGGCCTTCGCGTTCCAGCTCGCGGTAGGCCTTCAGGACGGTGTTGGGGTTGATGGCCGTGGCCTCGACCACCTCACGCGCCGTGGGCAGCTTGTCGCCGGGCTCCAGCAGGCCGAGGCGCAGGGCCTGCCGGGTCTGCTGGACGATCTGGAGATAGGTGGAGACGCCGCTGCGCCGGTCGATGCGGTACTCGACCACTGCCTTCCACCACCCTTTCACTAATTGAGTAGTGAAAGGGTGGTGCAAGGGTGGGTGCGCAGTCAAGGGGGATGTGCGAGGGGGTCGCGGTGTACGGCGAAGGGCGTGACGTTCCCGCGGGAACGTCACGCCCTTCGTCGTGCCGTGTCGTGCAGTGCCGTGCAGTGCCGTGCCCTGCCGTGGAGGGGGCGGCGGTGGTGCTCAGGACTCCGTGCGGTACATCAGGTCCGTCTCGTGCGTGACGAAGCCGAGGCGTTCGTAGACGCTCACGGCCGCCTTGTTGTCCGCGTCCACGTACAGCATCGCGGTCGGCAGGCCCGCCGCCGCGAGGTGGCGCAGGCCGGTCGTGGTCAGGGCCTTGCCGAGGCCGCCGCCCTGGGAGCCGGGGCGTACGCCCACCACGTACACCTCGCCGAGCCCCTCCTCCGCGTGCACCTTCGTCCAGTGGAAGCCGACGAGCGCGCCGTCCTGCTCCGCGAGGAAGAAGCCCGCCGGGTCGAACCACGGCTCCGCCTTGCGGTCGTCCAGGTCGCGCTGGGTGAGTGAGCCCTGCTCGGGGTGGTGCGCGAAGGCCTCGGCGTTCACCGCGAGCCAGGCCGCGTCGTCCTGGCCCGGCACGAAGGTGCGCAGGGTGACGCCCTCCGGCAGGACCGGGTCGGGCAGGTCCAGGTCGGCCAGCGGGCGCCGCATCTGGCGCAGTTCGCGGAAGAGGGCGAGGCCGAGCACCTGCGCGAGGTGCCGGGCCGCCGAGTGGCCGCCGTGCGCCCAGATGCGCAGGCGGCGGCCCGACTCGGCGAGCAGTGCGGTGCCGAGCGCCCTGCCGTGTCCGTGGCCGCGGCGGGACGGGTGGACGACCAGCTCGGCGGCGGGCGCCTCCACGGGGTCGGTGTCCTCCAGCTGCGCGTACCCGACGAGCTCGTCGCCGACGGAGAGCAGCAGGTGCCGGACGCCGTCGCGGGCGCCGCCGCGCAGCTGCAGCCGGCCCTGCTCGGACACCGCCTGCTGGCCGTCCGTGCGGGCGGCGTCGGCGAGCAGCGCGAGGACGGCGTCGGCCTGCGCGGGGGTGAGCGCGGCGAGGGTCTCGATGGTCCGGAGGGGGGTGGCGGGGGCGGAGGGTGCCTCGGCAGGCCGGTCGTCTGTCATGCCCCCGAGCGTAGTCTGGCGGGGTGCCTTGAGGGGTGGGGGGATTGGGGGGTTTGGGGGGTTCGTCGGGTGCGGGTCGTGGGGGGTTGTCGCGCTGCGCGCTCGTCCTCAAGCGCCGGACGGGCTGGATCGGTGCCGTGGTGGTTGGTCGGGTGCGGGTTGTGGTGGGTTGTCGCGCTGTGCGCTCGTCCTCAAGCGTCGGACGGGCTGGATGGGTGTTGTGGTCGTTCGTCGGGTGCGGGTTGTGGGGGGTGTCGCGCTGTGCGCTTGTCCTCAGGCGCCGGACGGGCTGGGAGTCGTGGGGCTCTCAATGGCAACCAGGATGTAACCGGCAACCCACTGTTGCGCTACGCGCGTTGACTCTAGGCTGCGGGCGGCGGTTTGCCGAAGAAGTCTTCTCACACCATCCCCAGGGGGACACGTGTCAGCCACACCCCAGCCACGCCGGACCGGACGCCGTGCCCAGCGCGTGCTCGTCGCGGTCGCCTCGCTCGCCACCGTCGGCGCGCTGGCCGCCGCGCTTCCCGCCGACGCGGGGCAGGACCACGCGGGCGGGGGCAAGGGCGGCAAGAAGCGCACGGTGGACGTGCAGTTGCTGTCGTTCAACGACTTCCACGGCAATCTGCAGCCGCCCGCGGGCTCCTCGGGGCAGGTCACGGAGAAGCAGGCCGACGGGACCGAGAAGAAGATCGACGCGGGCGGGGCGGAGTACCTGGCCACGTCGCTGCGTACCGCACGCAAGGGGCACCCGTACAGCGTCACCGCCGCCGCGGGCGACCTGATCGGCGCCAGCCCGCTGCTGTCCGGGCTCTTCCACGACGAGCCCACCGTCGAGGCGATGAACAAGCTCGGCCTGGACGTGACCAGCGTCGGCAACCACGAGTTCGACGAGGGCGCCACGGAACTGGCCCGCATGCAGAACGGCGGCTGTCACCCCAAGGACGGCTGCTTCGAGAAGGACGCGCGCGGCAAGGGCAAGAAGTTCGCGGGCGCGGACTACCCCTACCTCACGGCGAACGTGACGAGCGAGAAGACCGGCAAGCCGCTGCTGCGGCCCTACTGGGTGTGGAAGCACAAGGGCGTCAAGGTCGGCTTCATCGGCGTGACGCTCGAAGGCACCCCCGACATCGTCTCCGCGGACGGCGTGAAGGGCCTGAAGTTCCACGACGAGATAGAGACCGTCAACAAGTACGCGAAGATCCTCGACAAGCAGGGCGTGAAGTCCATCGTCACGCTCATCCACGAGGGCGGCGTGCCCGCGAGCCAGACGTACAACTACGACTGCGACTCCCCGGGCGCGGGCGACGGCATCTCCGGCCCCATCACCACCATCGCCAAGGGCATCACGCCCAAGGTCGACGCCCTGGTCACCGGGCACACGCACAACGCGTACGTCTGCACGATCCCCGACCCGGCGGGCAAGCCCCGCATGGTCACCTCGGCGTCCTCCTTCGGGAAGCTCTACACGGACACCACGCTCACGTACGACCGCAGGACCAAGGACATCGTGCGCACGAGCGTGCGGTCCGCGAACCACGTGGTCAGCCGCGAGCAGGCCAAGGCGCCGGACATGACCTCGCTCATCTCGCGCTGGGACAAGCTGGCCGCGCCGGTCGCCAACAGGCCCGTCGGCTACATCTCGGCGGACGTCCCCGGCCGCGGCGCCACCACGCCCGAGTCCCCGCTCGGCGACCTCATCGCCGACGCGCAGCTCGCGCACGCCAAGTCCCTGGACCCCGAGGCCGATCTGGCGCTGATGAACCCGGGCGGCATCCGCTCCGACCTCGTCCACAAGGCGAGCGGCAGCGAGGGCGACGGGGTCGTCACGTACGGCGAGGCGTTCACCGTGCAGCCGTTCAGCAACACCGTCAATCTGGTCGACCTGACCGGGGCGCAGCTCGTCACCGGTCTGCAGCAGCAGGTCAGCGGTTCGAACCAGGCCTCGCCGAAGATCTTGCAGGTCTCCGCCGGGCTCACGTACACGCTGGACATGACCAGGACCGGCGCGGACCGCGTCGTCGCCGACTCGATCCGGCTGAACGGCACGGCGATCGACCCGGCGGCCACCTACCGCGTCGCGATGAACTCCTTCCTCGCGGGCGGCGGCGACGGCTTCGCCGAGCTCGGCAAGGGGACGAAGCCGCTGGTCGGCGCGGACGACCTGAAGGCGTTCGGCGACTACCTGACCGCCAACTCCTCGGCGGACGAGCCGATCGCGCCGCCGAAGGCCGACCGGATCACCGTCGTGAAGTAGCGGGCCACCGCCCGGCCCCCGGGTGACGCCCGGTGGACGCCGATCACGCGCGCAGGGAAACGGGAAGTGAAGCCCGAAGTGAAAACAGCGCGTTAAAGAACCGGCCGAAACCGGGTGTTACCGGGTGTAAGGCTTGGGGTGGGGTGTGAACGTATGGTGGGATCACCTGATGCGTTCCCCCCACCGCATAGCCACGCATCCTCCGGATGCCCCACGCGACGCCCACGACGACCACCAGAACGACACCGCTCGACTGCCCGTCACCTCGTACACCAACCCGTACGACGAACTGGGCGCGCTCGCGCCGAACCCGCTGGAGGAGTTCCTCCACGAGGAGAAGGACGAGCCGGCCGCCGAGGCCCCCTGGACGCCGCCCAACCACCGCCGCGGCAGCCGCCGCCGCAGCAACCGCTTCGCGGGCCTGCCGCTCGCCGTGAAGGCCCTGGTCGCCGTCCTCGTCGCCGCCGCCTTCCTCGCCCTGGGCGACCGCTGGGCGCTGCTCTACGCCGAGCACGAGGCCGCGGACAAGCTCAAGGACCAGCTGAACCTGAGCGCGGCCCCCGAGGTCGACATCGAAGGCTTCCCGTTCCTCACCCAGGTCCTGGACAAGCGCGTCGACAAGGTCAAGGTGACGGTCCCCGACGTCGCCGCCGACCGCGTCTCGCTCGCCAAGGTCTCCGCGACCGCCACGGACGTCACGATCAACGGCGACGGGCCCACCTCGATCAAGGGCGCCGACATCGGCGCGATGAACGGCGAGGTGCTGCTCTCCTTCGACGACCTCAACCGCGAGCTGGGCGCCTCCCAGGTCACCTTCACCGGCCGCGGCCGCGACCAGGTCCTCGCGCGCGGCACGCTGCCCGTCGCGGGCCACGACCTGAAGGTGCGCGCCGACGCCCGCATCCAGCGCAACGGCGACCGCGGCATCTCCACGGACATCGGCGGCATGCGCCTCCAGCTCGGCGACCTGGCGACCTACCGCCCGGGTACGCGCGAGAAGGAGGGCCTGCACCTGTCGAAGAGCTCCGCCGACCGCGTCGCCGAGGAGACCGCGAAGGCGAAGGCGCTGCTGTCCGTCCCGGCGATCACGCAGCGGCTCGGCGTGCCCGACCACGTGGTGCGCGACGCCCTCCGCAGTGACACCAAGCTGAACGAACTCACCGGCTCCGCGCGGTTCGTGAACGACGTGATGGGCCTCAACCTCATCGACGTCGCCATGGGCCACCCCGAGCTCCTCAAGAAGCTGGGCCTGGACCCGGCCCTGCTGAACGGCCTCTCCCAGCTCACCCGGCCCGTCCTCGCCGACCGCCTCACCCTCGCCTTCCAGCTGCCGAAGCTGCCCGGCGAGGGGACGATGTCGCTCAAGGACGTGTCGGTGGAGAAGGAGGGGATCCGGGTACGGATCGTCGGCTCCGGGATCGGGATCGGCCACTAGGAGCCGCAGGCCCGGGGCCGTCCCGCAAGGCGGTTCCTCCCGCTCAGGGTGCGGGTGTGTCCGGCGGCGGGGTGGGCGCGCCCGGCAGCCGTACCGATGCCTCCGTGCCGCCGCCCTCCGCGGCCCGCAGCGCGACCTCGCCGCCGCACTGCTGGACCGTGCGCGCCACGATGGACAGGCCGAGGCCCGACCCCGGCAGGGAACGCGCGGTCGGCGAGCGCCAGAACCGGTCGAAGACGTGCGGGAGTTCGTCCGCGGGGATGCCCGGACCGTGGTCGCGCACCGTCAGGTGCCCCCGGTCGAGCCGGACCTCGACCGTGCCGTGCGGCGGGCTGAACTTCACCGCGTTGTCCAGGATGTTGACGACGGCCCGCTCCAGCGCGGGCGGCTCGGCCCGCACGTACCAGGGCGCGAGGTCCGCGGTGATCGTCAGCTCGGGGCCGCGCAGCCGGGCCCGCTCGATGGCGATCCTCGTCAGATCGTGCAGGGCCAGCACCTGGACCTTGTCGCCCGCCGTGCCGGAGTCGGGGCGGGAGAGCTCCTGCAGGTCGCCGATGAGCGCGGCCAGTTCGCTCATCTGCGCGGTGACCGAGGCGAGCAGCGCCTTGCGGTCGTCGGGCGGGATGGCCCGGCCCGTCTCCTCGCTGCGGGCGAGCAGCTCGATGTTGGTGCGCAGCGAGGTCAGCGGGGTGCGCAGCTCGTGGCCCGCGTCGGCGATCAGTTGCTGCTGGAGGTCGCGGGAGGACGCCAGCGAGGCGGTCATCGAGTTGAAGGACTCCGACAGGCGGGCGATCTCGTCGTCGCCCTCGACCGGGATGCGCAGGCTCAGGTCCTCGGTGCGGGCGACGTGCTCGACGGCGCCGGTCAGGCGGTCCACGGGGCGCAGTCCGGTACGGGCGACCCACAGACCGGCGGCACCGGCCCCGAGGACGCCGATGCCGGCGACCGCCGTGAGCAGCAGCGCGAGCTTGTTCAGCGGGTCGTCGATCTCCGAGAGCGGGCGGGCCAGGGAGACCGTGTACCCGCTCTCCGCGTCGACCTGGGTCAGGACGCGCACCGACGCGCCGGTGTCCGTCTTGGCGTCGTGCAGACTCTGCGCCCGCAACTGCTGGGCCACGCCCACGTCGGACCGCTCCACGACGACGGGGGTGGAGCCGCGGCCCACGCACCGGGTGCCGTCGGGCCGGACGATCTGCACGAACAGCGTGGTGGTGCCGGGCGGCGTCTCCCCGTCGGGGCTGGGGCTGGTGTTGCTGCAGGCGGTCGCCGTCAGCTCCAGATAGCCCTGGCCCACCTTCAGGCTGCGCAGCGAGTCGTCCATCTGGTCCCGCAACTGGGCGCGGGTGAGGATCCAGCACGACACCGCGACCGCCGCCACGGCAAGCGCCACCGCCACCGTCACGAGCAGCGCGAGGCGGGAGCGCAGGGGCAGGCCCCGGTAGCGCCGGACGAGCCTGTTCACTCGCCGCCCCGCAGCACGTACCCGACGCCCCGCACCGTGTGCACGAGGCGCGGCTCGCCGCCCGCCTCCGTCTTGCGGCGCAGGTACATGACGTACACGTCCAGGGAGTTGGACGACGGTTCGAAGTCGAAGCCCCAGACCGCCTTGAGGATCTGCTCGCGGGTGAGGACCTGGCGCGGGTGCGCGAGGAACATCTCCAGGAGGGTGAACTCGGTGCGGGTCAGCTCCACGGTCCGCGGGCCCCGCGTGACCTCGCGGGTCGCCAGGTCCATCCGCAGGTCGGCGAAGGCGAGGGTGTCGCCCTCGGCGGCCTGCCCGGCCTCCGGCGCGTACGAACTGCGGCGCAGCAGCGCGCGGATGCGGGCGAAGAGCTCGTCCAGCTCGAACGGCTTGACCAGGTAGTCGTCGGCGCCGGCGTCCAGTCCCGTGACGCGATCGCCGACGGTGTCGCGCGCGGTCAGCATCAGGATCGGGGTGGTCGACCCGGTGGCGCGGAGCCTGCGCGCGGCCGTGAGGCCGTCCATGCGGGGCATCTGGATGTCGAGGACGACGAGGTCGGGCGGGCAGGCCGCGGCCTTCTCCAGCGCATCGGCGCCGTCGACGGCGACCTCCGTGCCGTATCCCTCGAAGGCGAGACTGCGCCGCAGCGCCTCCCGCACGGCGGGTTCGTCGTCCACGATCAGGATGCGCTGCTGCTCGCGGTCACCGGTGCGGTCGCCTTCGGCGGGGCTCATGGGCTTCGGACTTCCTCGGGTACGGGTCGGACGGGGCCGGTATCAGCCTCGCACGCGGGCGCGGGCGGTGCGGCGCGCGGCGGGGCGCGCGCCGGACGGCGGGGCGACCTCGGGGGCGCGGACCGCCTGGCCGCCGTGCAGGTCCCGCGCCACGGACAGCGGGAGGCCGAGCCCGGCGGGATCGGTGTCGGGCCTGCCCCAGCCGATGGTGACGGCCAGCGCGTGCCGGGCGCGGTTGACGGTGACGCCGGTGAAGGTGCTGCCGGACATGACGGCCTCCTGGGGTCGTGCGGGGGTGTGCGGTGCGCGCATCCGGTGCGCGGGATCAGCTCTTGGAGCCGGCCCGCAGCTTGCCGAGGTCGTCCTTGACGGTGTCGACGGGGATGGCGAAGCCGAGGCCGACGCTGCCCGATGAGGCGGACTGGCCGGTGCCCTGGCCGGACGAACTGGGCGAGTACATCGCGGAGTTGATGCCGATGATGTTGCCGTTCATGTCGATGAGGGCGCCGCCGGAGTTGCCGGGGTTGAGCGAGGCGTCGGTCTGCAGGGCCTTGTACGTGGTCTTCGAGGAGCCGGTGTCGCCGTTGAACTGCCGTCCGTCGAACTCGAACGGCCAGCCGCCCTGCGGGTCCTGCTGCTGTTCCTGTCCCTCGCCGGTGGCGACGGTCACGTCGCGGTCGAGGGCGGAGACGATGCCGCTGGTGACGGTGCCGGTCAGGCCCTCGGGGGAGCCGATGGCGACGACCTCGTCGCCGACCTTGACGTTGTCGGAGTTGCCGAGGGTCGCGGGCTTGAGGCCGGAGGCGTCCTTCAGCTGGATCAGCGCGAGGTCCTTCTTGCTGTCGGTGCCGACGACCTCGGCGTCGTACGTCTTGCCGTCGTTCGTCCGCACCTTGATGGCGGAGGCGCCCGCGACGACGTGGTTGTTGGTGATGATCTCGCCGTCGCTCTTGGTGATCACGCCGGAGCCGGTGGACTTGCCCTGCCCGGTGGTGGCGCTGATCTCCACGATGCTGGGGCTGACGGCCTCGGCGACGCCCGCGACGGTGCCCCGCTTGCTGGTCGGCACGACGTCGGTGCTGGTGGCGGAGGAACCGCCGTCCCGGTCGGTGAGCGTCTGCACGGCGAACGCGGTGCCGCCGCCGACCGCGGCCGCCGCGATGGCGACGGCGGCGAGCAGGGCCACCGGCCCCTTGGCCCGGCGCCGGCGCGGGCCGGGCGCCTGCGGGACTTCCGGCGCGTGAGCGGGCGGGGGAGGGTACGCACCGTGGGCGTACCCGCCCTGCGTACCGCCGTGGTGCACAGGCGCTGACGACTGCTGCTGGGGGTACTCGCCGCTGTGGCGGAAGGTCTCGGTCATGGGTACGAGACTGTCGCCCGTACATGAGAGAGGGCTGAGTACGTCCTGAGAAGCCCGGCAGAAGTGCGTATGCCCCTTATAAAGGCCGCTGCTATAGCCGCTGCTGTAAAGGCCGCCGCGGTCCGACGGGCGGCGGCTGTGGCCCGTGGCCTACTGGCAGCCGCAGGACTGGCGGACCACCAGGCGGGAGGGGAACAGCTTCAGGCGCTCGCGGCGCGACCCCGCGACCCGCAGGCCGTCGTCGAGGACGAGGTCCACCGCGGCGCGGGCCATCGCCGGACGGTCCGAGGCGACCGTCGTCAGCGGCGGGTCCGTCAGACCCGCCTCCTTCACGTCGTCGAAGCCGGCGACCGCGAGCCCCTCGGGCACGTCGATGCGCAGCTCACGGGCGGCCCGCAGGATGCCGATCGCCTGGTCGTCGGTGGAGCAGAAGATCGCGGTGGGCCGGTCGGGCCCGGCGAGCAGCTCCAGGCCGACCTGATAGGCGTCGTAGCGGTTGTACGGGGCCTCGAAGAGGCGGCCCTCGACCGAGCGCCCGGCCTCCTGCATCGCGCGCCGCCAGCCCTCGACGTGGTCGGAGACGGGGTCGCCGACGGTCGGGGTGTCGGCGGTGCCGCCGAGGCACGCCACGTACGCGTGGCCGTGCTCCAGGAGGTGCCGGGTGGCGAGCTGCGCGCCGCCGAGGTCGTCCGTGACGACGGCGACGTCGTCGATGGCCTCGGGCCGCTCGTGCAGGAGCACCACCCGGGCGTCCCACGCGTCGATCTCCGCGGCCGCCTGGTCGGTCAGGCCGTGGCTGACGAGGATCAGGCCGGAGACCCGCATGCCGAGGAAGGCGCGCAGATAGTGGGTCTCGCGCTCCTCCACGTAGTCGGAGTTGCCGACGAGGACCATCTTTCCGCGCTCGGACGCCGCCTGTTCGACGGCATGCGTCATCTCCGCGAAGAAGGGCTGGCGCGCGTCCGGCACGATCATGCCTATGAGGTCCGTGCGCCGCGAGGCCATGGCCTGGGCAACCCGGTCCGGCCGGTAGCCCAGCTCCTTGATCGCTGCGAGTACCCGCTCGCGCGTGGCCGGGGCGACCGGCCTGGGTCCGTTGTTGATGACGTAACTGACGACCGCGGTCGAAGTACCCGCAAGTCGTGCCACGTCATCCCGAGTCACCTTGGCCACGCGCGGAGTCTACGCGGATGGAACTACCGCTGGGCAGGCCGTACGGCAGCTTCCTTCGGAGCGGACTCCACGGTCCGCGGAGCGGGCGACGTCGCACGGCCGCCGTTCCCCTCGGCCCGGGGCGCCGCCGCCTTCGCCTTCTCCTCGTCGGCGCCGCGGTCCACCTTCTCCGGCACGACGAAGCGGTAGCCCACGTTGCGCACGGTGCCGATCAGCGACTCGTGCTCGACGCCGAGCTTCGCGCGCAGCCGGCGCACGTGCACGTCGACGGTGCGGGTGCCGCCGAAGTAGTCGTAGCCCCACACCTCCTGCAGCAGCTGGGCGCGGGTGAAGACCCGGCCCGGGTGCTGCGCCAGGTACTTGATCAGCTCGAACTCCTTGAAGGTCAGGTCCAGGACCCGGCCCTTGAGCTTCGCGCTGTACGTCGCCTCGTCCACCGAGAGATCGCCGTTGCGGATCTCCATGGGGGAGTCGTCGACGGTGATCTGCTGGCGGCCCATCGCGAGCCGCAGCCGCGCCTCGACCTCGGCGGGGCCCGCCGTGTCGAGGAGCACGTCGTCGATGCCCCAGTCGGCGGTGACGGCCGCGAGGCCGCCCTCCGTCACGACGAGCACCAGCGGACAGCCGGGGCCCGTGGAGCGCAGCAGCTGACAGAGGCTGCGCACCTGCGGGAGGTCACGGCGCCCGTCGATCAGGATGACGTCGGCACCGGGGGTGTCGACGAGAGCGGGCCCCTCCGCGGGGGCGACGCGCACGTTGTGAAGGAGCAGGCCGAGGGCGGGGAGCACCTCCGTCGACGGCTGGAGGGCATTGGTCAGGAGCAGCAGAGAGCTCATCGCGCCCCACCTGCCCGGGTCGTCTCACTGTCGTGCACGGTTCGCTCGCCCATTACGTCGGTTCCTCCTCGGTCCCTGCGAGGACGTATGCGGCACTGCTTCGTACGGTGCTTTTTGGGGCCCGCGCCCGGGGCCCGCGCTGGTCGTATACAGCGCTCCTGAAAGCACGAAAGGACCCGGGGGCTTCGCTGCCCGGATCCTCTGCCCAGCAGAATAGCCCACATGAGTTCCGGTCCGGCAGGTCACGCGGCGCGATCTTGTGTGCCGCCGCTCACTCGCGGTCAGGGTCGCGTTCACCGGCGCGCCATGCTGCGCACCCGGGACGGGGTGGCCGTCGAGGCCGCCCACGACCCCGGGCCCGACCCCGCGGGAGACCTCGCGATCGTGGTCGCGCACGGCTTCACGGGCGACCTGACGCGGCCCCACGTGCGGCGCGTCGCGGGCGTCCTCGCCCAGCGTGCGGGCGTGATCACGTTCTCCTTCCGGGGGCACGGCAGGTCCGGCGGGCGCTCCACGGTCGGCGACCGCGAGGTCCTCGACCTGGCGGCCGCGGTGGAGTGGGCCCGCTCGCTCGGGTACGCCCGGGTGGTGACCGTCGGCTTCTCCATGGGCGGGTCCGTCGTCCTGCGGCACGCCGCGTTGCACAGGGGGCGCACGGAAGCGCGGACCGACGCCGTGGTCGCGGTGAGCGCCCCGGCCCGCTGGTTCTACCGGGGAACGGCGCCGATGCGGCGGCTGCACTGGGTCGTCACCCGGCCCGCGGGCCGCGTCGTCGGCCGGCTCGGGCTGCGGACCCGAATCCACCCGCACGAGTGGGACCCCGTGCCCCTCTCGCCGGTCGAATCCGTCCCCCTCATCGCACCGACGCCGCTGCTCGTCGTGCACGGCGACCGGGACCCGTACTTCCCCGTGGACCACCCGCGGATGCTCGCGGCCGCGAGCGGCGGGGGAGCGGAGATGTGGCTGGAGGAAGGCATGGGGCACGCGGAGAACGCGGCCACCGACGACCTGGTCGCGCGGATCGGCGCGTGGGCCACGGCATCATGGACGTCGGCAACCGCCGACCGAAAGGGGAGTCGCATGGTGAACGGCACCATTCGTTACTGGGCCGCTGCCAAGGCGGCCGCGGGCATCGCCGAGGAGCCCTACGCGGCGCGGACGCTCGCCGACGCGCTGGACGCCGCCCGTGAGCGGCATCCCGGAGAACTGGTCCGGGTCCTGCAGCGCTGCTCCTTCCTCGTCGACGGCGACCCCGTCGGGACCCGCGCGCATGAGACCGTACGGCTGGCCGAGGGCGGCACGGTCGAGGTGCTCCCGCCGTTCGCAGGAGGATGAGCGCCATGTCCAATCAGCCCTACGAGGGGTACGACGGGTACGAGGGGCACGACGGGTACGACGGGTATCCGCGGCAGTACCCCGGGCAGCAGCACCCGGGACAGCCGTACCCGGACCCGCAGCAGCCCCACCCGGACCAGCAGGCGTACGCGGACCAGCAGCAGGCCTACCGGGACCAGCAGGCGTACCAGCAGCAACAGCAGGCGTACCAACAGCAGCAACAGCAACAGCAGCAGCAGTACTACGCGGATCCCCAGCAGCAGTACGGGCAGCCGCCCCAGCAGCAGCCGTACGGACAGCAGCCGCACCAGCAGCCCCAGCCGTACTACGCCGAGCCGCAGCAGTACGCCCAGGACCCCTACGCCCAGCAGTGGGAGGGGCAGACCTGGGAGACCCAGGTGCAGCCGCCGGCCGCCGCGGTGGACGTGACCGAGACGGCGTACCTGCCCGCCCAGGGCGCGAACGCCGCGTACGGGCAGCCGCTGCCCCCCGAGGACGGCGACCCGGCGGCCGTCCCCGCGCCCGCCCCCGGCGACGGCGCGGGCCGGGCCGCCCCGGCCCCGGCCGAGGGCCCGGACGCCGCCTCCTACGGGCCCGCCACCACCACCGGCAACCCCCGCGTCACCGACGCCCAGCGGGCCCGCGCCGAAGGGCGGTCGCCGATCATAGAGCCGGGCATGCAGCCCGCCGCGCTGACCGCGCTCCTCGGACTGCTGCTCGCGGCGGGCGCCGCCGTCGGGCAGTACGCGCTGCTCGTGCCCCTGGTGCTGCTGCAGGCCGTGACGGCCGCGGGCTGGTTCCGGCTCAACGGCATGTGGCCCGCCCGGCAGGGCATCGCCCTCGCCTTCCTCGGCGGTGTCGTCGCCGACGCCGTGCTCCTCGGCGTCGGCAAGGAGCACGGCCCCGCCGCGATCCTCGGCACCCTCGGCGTGTGGGTGCTGTTCGTGCTGGTGCTGCAGCTGCGCAGCCACGCGGGCGCCGACGAGCGGATGTACGGCCTGATGGCCACGGTCACCTCCGCCGCGCTCGCGATCGTCGCGGCCGGGCACCTGGCGGCCGCCGCCGACGCCGTGACGGTGGGCGGCATCGCCGTCGCCGTGGCGATCCTCGCCCGCGCGCTGCCGCTGCCCACGCCCGCCTCCGTGGTCGTGGCGCTGCTCGCGGCCGCCGGTGCCGGGGTCGCGGTGGGCGGGACGACGGACTACGGCACCAAGGGGGCGCTGCTCGCGCTCGGCGCCGGTGCCTGCGCGCTGATCGGCCACCGGGTCGCCAGTTACGACTATCCGTCGCGGTTCGTGCACATGACGGCGGGCGTCGCCCTGCCGCTGGCCGCCGCGGCCCCGGTCGTCTACGTCCTCGGCCGGGCCATGGGCTGAGCCCCGCGCCCCGGCTGCCGACGGATCGTCACAGCTGATCGACAGGTCCCCGGCCGCACCCTGCGGCCGGGGACCTGTCCTTTAGGCTCGCGGCAAGGAACGTTGAGACGGGGGACAAGGTGGGGGAACTCCGGACATGAGCAAGCGAGCCGTACGCATACTTCTGATCGTCGTCGTGATCCTCGGCGGCCTGTTCGTGGCGGCCGACCGGCTCGCCGTGAACTTCGCCGAGGGCGAGGCGGCGGACAAGATGCGCACCAGCGAGGGGCTGAGCGAGACGCCCGACGTCTCCATCAAGGGCTTCCCGTTCCTCACCCAGGTCGCGGGCGGCGAGCTCGACGACGTGGAGGTCGGCATCAAGGACTACGACGCCAGGTCGGGGTCCGACTTCATCCGCATCGCCGATCTGCGGGCCCACATGAAGGGCGTGAAGTTCTCCGGCGACTACAGCTCGGCGACCGCGGCGACCGCCACGGGCACCGCGCGGGTCACGTACGACGAGCTCCTGAAGGCCGGCAAGTCCGAGCCCGTCGAGCTGCCGCTCGGCGCCACCGGCAAGGTCGTCGGCCTCTCCGACGGCGGCAACGGCAAGATCAAGGTCGAGGTCGAGGTGAGCAAGGGCGGCGCGAAGCTCCCCAAGCCCGTCCACGTGCTCAGCTCGGTCCGCGTCGAGGGCGACACGATCAAGGTGCACGCCGACGAGATCCCCAAGAGCCTCGACGTCCTCGGCGTTTCCATCCCGCTCCCCGAGGGCATGGCCCGCGACGTCACCGACTTCCAGCAGAAGATCGACGAGCTGCCGGCCGGCATCAAGCTGGAGAAGGTCCAGGCGGCCCCCGACGGCGTCGACATGACGGTCACCGGCTCCCAGGTGCGCCTGGCGGGCTGAAACACCCCCTTCCGGGGCCTTCCGGGGCGCTGCGTCCGCAGTACGAGACGAAGGCGTCCGGCGGGCGGATGTGACGGGGGCGACAGCAGGCCCGGGGCCCCGCCGGGGCGGTCCCGGGCTTCAACGATTCCCGCATCGTGGACGATCGTGTCTCACCATGCGGAGCGCCGGTGACACGGCAGCCCCTCCGTCCTTACGATCGGACGCATGCAACGACAGGCGGACCTCACGAAGCGGCGGGCAGTGGACCTGTGCCGCGTCGCCGCCATGCTCTGTCGCACCTTCTGACGAGGGCCTCACCCCTCGTTCCCCGGCCGTCGACGCCCATCCGACGGCCACCCCGCGCCGTACGTACGCCACCCGTGCCTCCCCGCACCGAAACGGCCCGTACCCGGCGCGCCCCTCGTGCACCGCAGCACAGCCGCACCGCCGCAACTGCCCCGGAGGAGAAAAGCATGAGCCGCAGCGACGTCCTGGTAGACGCCGACTGGGTCGAGGCCCACATCGAGGACCCGAAGGTCGTCATCGTCGAGGTCGACGAGGACACCTCCGCGTACGACAAGAACCACATCAAGAACGCGATCCGGATCGACTGGACCAAGGACCTCCAGGACCCGGTCCGCCGTGACTTCATCGACCAGGAGGGCTTCGAGAAGCTCCTCTCGGCCAAGGGCATCGCCAACGACTCCACCGTCGTCCTCTACGGCGGCAACAACAACTGGTTCGCCTCGTACGCGTTCTGGTACTTCAAGCTCTACGGCCACCAGGACGTGAAGCTCCTCGACGGCGGCCGCAAGAAGTGGGAGCTCGACTCCCGCGACCTGGTCGACGGCGCCGCGGTCCCCGCCCGCCCCGCCACCGACTACAAGGCCAAGGCCCAGGACACCTCGATCCGCGCCTTCCGCGACGACGTGGTCTCCGCGATCGGCACGCAGAACCTGGTCGACGTGCGCTCGCCCGACGAGTTCAGCGGCAAGCTGCTCGCCCCGGCGCACCTCCCGCAGGAGCAGTCGCAGCGCCCCGGCCACGTGCCGAGCGCCCGCAACATCCCCTGGTCGAAGAACGCCAACGACGACGGCACCTTCAAGTCCGACGACGAGCTCAAGGCGCTCTACGAGGACGAGCAGGTCGACCTCGCCAAGGACACCATCGCCTACTGCCGCATCGGTGAGCGTTCGGCCCTGACCTGGTTCGTCCTGCACGAGCTGCTCGGCCAGACCAACGTCAAGAACTACGACGGCTCCTGGACCGAGTACGGCTCGCTGGTCGGCGTGCCGATCGAGCTCGGCGCCAACAAGTAGCACCGCCCGACCTTTCTTTCCCCGAGGAGTACGTATGTGTGGAGCAAAGGCCGGCGGCCCCGAGGCTTCGACGATCAAGCCCGGTGAGACCACGATCCAGGGCCAGGTGACCCGCGACGGCGAGCCCGTCACCGGTTACGTGCGCCTGCTCGACTCGACCGGCGAGTTCACCGCGGAGGTCCCGACCTCGGCGACCGGACAGTTCCGCTTCTACGCCGCAGAGGGCACGTGGACCGTGCGCGCGCTGATCCCCGGCGGAACGGCCGACCGCACGGTCGTCGCCCGGACCGGCGGGCTCGCGGAGGTCGCGATCGCGGTCTGAGCACCGCCGCGCGACGCACGGCCGGAGGGCCGCACCCCAGGGGGTTGGACGCCACTGGAACGGGGTGCGGCCCTCCGGTCCGTTCCGTCCTACGCTGGACGTATGTACGCACGAAGGCGCCACTGGTACTTCGCCATGATGGGCACGTGCATCGCACTGTTCGTCCTGGCGTGGGGCGTCGTGCGGCTCTGGTCGATCCCCGTCGCCGTCGGCATGTGCGTCGTGGCGATGGTGATCCCGCCGCTCGCCGCGATCGTCGCCAACCGGCGCGGCCCCGAGGACCGCTGGTGGGACGACCCCAGCGGGGACGCGAAGTCCGACGAGTGGTGGGACGAGCTGGACGGCAAGCGGCGCCGGCGCCCCGGCGGTCAGTAGACGAGCGCCTGGACGCCGTCCGTCATGGCCTCCTGCACGAAGACCTGCGCCCCGGCGATCCGCACGCCCTCGATGACGTCCTTCTCCGTGATGTCACGGCGGGCCGCGCACTGCGTGCACAGGGTGAGCCGGCCGCCCGCCACGATCGAGTCGATCAGGTCGGGCAGCGGAGCCGCGTGCGGCAGATCGAACTCCGCGGCCCGGCCCGGCAGCGCGAACCACGCCGATTCACCCGTCAGCCACAGGGACACCTCCACCCCGCTGGCCACGGCCACCGCCGCCACCGTGAAGGCCTGCGAGCAGCGCTCGGGGGCGTCGGCCCCGGCGGTCACCTTGATCACGAGCTTCTTCGCCATGGCCGCATCGTAGGCCCGCGCCCGCCCGGCCCGTGCCCCGAGGGGCCGACCTCACAGAGAGGGACGGGCGCGGCCCGACTACAGTGGGACCGGCTCTGATACCTGCCCCACCGCTCACCGAGGAGCACCCCGTGCTTGAGGCCTTCTTCTCCGCCCTGCTGGTTCTCGTCTGCGTCGGCGTTCTCGCCTTCGCCGGGCTGACCGTGAAGAAGCTGTACCAGGGCCAGCGCTGACGAGACCCCCCACCGCCACCTCCACAGATCGCCTGAGCTTCCCATGATCGAGATTCCGTCCGACCTGAACCCCGACCTCGTCCCCCTCGCCTTCCTCCTCGGCAACTGGGCGGGCGCGGGCGTCACCGACTTCCCCGGCGCCGAGAAGGCGAATTTCGGCCAGGAGGTCTCCTTCACGCACGACGGGCGGGACTTCATCGAGTACCGCTCGTACACCTGGGTGCTCGACGCCGAGGGCAACAAGGTCAAGCCCCTGGAGTCCGAGTCCGGTTTCTGGCGCATCGACAAGGACCGCAAGGTCGAGGTCGTGATGGTCCGCGACGACGGTGTCGTCGAGGTCTGGTACGGCGAGCTGGCCGACCAGAAGCCGCAGATCGACCTGGTCACGGACGCCGTGGCGCGCACCGCCGCCTCCGGCCCCTACACCGGCGGCAAGCGCCTGTACGGCTACGTGAAGGGCGACCTGATGTGGGTCGGCGAGAAGCAGACCCCCGAGGTGCCGCTGCGCCCCTACATGTCGGCCCAGCTGAAGAAGGTCGTCTCCCCCGAGGACGTCGCCGCCATGGCGCGCAACCTCGGTGACCTGCCCGACGACGGCATCGCCTTCTTCAAGTAGGCCCGTTCCCCCGAAGTCGTCCTAGACTTCTGCTGTGGCGAGCACCGAGTCCGACTCCGACTGGAAGAGCGACCTGCGTCAGCGCGGTTACCGGCTGACGCCCCAGCGTCAGCTCGTCCTCGAAGCCGTCGACACCCTGGAACACGCGACCCCCGACGACATCCTCTGCGAAGTGCGCAAGACGGCGTCGGGGGTCAACATCTCCACGGTCTACCGCACCCTGGAGCTGCTGGAGGAGCTGAAGCTCGTCTCGCACGCCCACCTCGGGCACGGCGCGCCGACGTACCACCTGGCGGACCGGCACCACCACATCCACCTGGTGTGCCGGGACTGCACGGACGTCATCGAGGCCGACACGGAGGTCGCGGCGGAGTTCACCGGCAAGCTGCGCGAGACCTTCGGCTTCGACACCGACCTGAAGCACTTCGCGATCTTCGGGCAGTGCCGGAAGTGCCGCCGGAACGCCGCCCAGAAATAAAAGCGGCGCCCCGCTGGTCGTAGTCTTTGTGAACATGAAGAGCCCCCTGTTGTCCCTGCCCGGCGCCGTCCCCGCCGAGGGCGTGGACGAAGGCGTCGCCGCCCACTACGGCGAACTGTTCCGTGAGCAGCGCGCCCTCGCCGACGGCACCGGATTCGTCGACCTCTCGCACCGCGGCGTGCTCACCGTCACCGGCCCGGACCGGCTGAGCTGGCTGCACCTGCTCATCACCCAGCACGTCAGCGAGCTGCCCACCGGCCGGGCCACCGAGGCCCTCGTCCTCTCCGCCAACGGCCACATCGAGCACGCGCTGTACCTCGTCGACGACGGCGAGACGGTCTGGGTGCACGTCGAGCCCGGCTCCCAGGGCGCGCTCATCGCGTACCTGGAGAGCATGAAGTTCTTCTACCGGGTCGAGGTCGCCGACCGCACCGACGAGATCGCCGTCGTCCACCTGCCGGCCGGTTCCATCGCGCCGGTCCCGGACGGCGTCGTCGTCCGCGAGACGGCGCACGGCCGCGACCTGTTCCTGCCGCGCACCGACCTGGAGACGTACGCCGTCGAGAACGCCCCGGCGGCCGGACTCCTCGCGTACGAGGCGCTGCGCGTGGAGGCCCACCGGCCGCGCCTCGGCTTCGAGACCGACCACCGCACCATCCCGCACGAGCTGGGCTGGATCGGCACGGCCGTGCACCTGCAGAAGGGCTGCTACCGCGGCCAGGAGACCGTCGCCCGGGTCCAGAACCTCGGCAAGCCCCCGCGCCGCCTGGTCTTCCTGCACCTGGACGGCAGCGAGGTGCACCTGCCGGTGCCGGGCACGCCGCTGCACCTGGCGAGCGAGGGCGCCGAGGGCCGCAAGCTGGGCTTCGTCACCACGGCCGTACGCCACCACGAGCTCGGGCCGATCGCGCTCGGGCTCATCAAGCGGAACGTACCGCTGGACGCGGAGCTGGTGGCGGGGGACACCGCGGCGGCGCAGGAAGTGGTGGTCGAGCCCTAGGGGCCGGACCGGGTCGGGCCGGATCTGGCCGGGTCGTTCCGGATCTGGCCGGGTCGTTCCGGATCTGGCCGCCCGGCCCGTGCGGCTCACATGTCGAGCAGCACGGTGAACGGGCCGTCGTTCGTCAGGCCGACCCGCATCTGGGCGCCGAAGCGGCCCGTCGCCACCGTCGCGCCGAGGGCGCGCAGCCGCGCCACCACCTCGTCGACCAGGGGTTCGGCCACGTCCCCTGGGGCCGCCGCGTTCCACGTGGGGCGGCGGCCCTTGCGGGCGTCGCCGTAGAGCGTGAACTGGCTGATGACCAGGAGCGGCGCGTCGATGTCGCTGCACGACCGCTCGTCGGCCAGCATCCGCAACGACCAGAGCTTGCGGGCCAGTTGGGCCGCCTTCTCCTTGGTGTCGTCGTGCGTGACGCCCACCAGGACGCACAGGCCCTCGCCGTCGATCGCGCCGACCGTCTCGCCGTCCACGACGACGCTCGCGCCGTCGACCCTCTGCACCACAGCTCGCATGCGGCCATCATGCCGTGCCGCGCACGGCGCCCGGGAACCGGTCCCGATCCCCCCATCCGGGGCCGATTCCGGGCACTCGTTCACATAGCGGCCACTCGGGGTGGCACGATGCTCACACGCGGTGCACCGCGTCGGCCGGTCGAGGGGACGGGTAGAGGCAGATGAGCACACCTAGTACGGGGCAGTCGCCCGGGCGTATCTCGCTGCGGCGCACGCCGGTTCCACGCCCGCCGGCCCAGCGCACCGGCGGACGCCTGCTGCCCGACGTGCCCGAGCACGACCTGGCCGCGCTGCGGCTGCCCGAGCTCCGTGAGCTGCGCAGGTCCGCCCAGCAGGACGAGGCCGACCTCAGCTATGTGCGGCGTCTGCTGCAGGGGCGCATCGACATCCTGCGCGCCGAGATCGCGCGGCGCACGGAGCCGCACCCGACGGCGCCCGAGCCGCAGGCGACCGTGGTGGCCCGGCTCTCCGAGATCCTCACGGACGCCCCCGCCCGCCACCGCTCCTCGGCCCGGCACGTCACGCTCGGCACCCCGCACGGCGAGGAGTACCGCCTGCTGGCCACCGAGATGCTCGCCGAGGTGGAGCTCTCCGACCTGGCGGCGCGCACCGACGACGAGCTGCACACGGCCATGGGCCGCCTGGTGCGCTACGAACAGCAGGTGTCGCGGCGCCGCCAGCTGCTGCAGCGGACGGCGGACGACTGCAGCGCGGAGATCGCGCGACGCTACCGGGTGGGGGAGGCGCAGGTCGACGACCTGCTGACGTGAGGTGGCGTGCCCGTGCGGGGCGCCGCGGTGGGCGCAGGCGAGCCCCGGCCCCCCGTAGCCGGGGCCGGGGCTCGCTTCTGCAACGGCTGGCCGGACTCCCGGCTCCCCTCCGGATGGGAGCCCGGCCGGCCGGGCAGGGCGGGTCGGGGCGTCAGCCCGACTGAGCGAGGAGCAGGACGAGCAGTCCGGCTCCGACGCCGCTGAGTTTCACGTTCTTGGCCTTGATGCCGACCGTCAGCAGGACGAAGGCGACGATGCCGAGCGGGCCGTACTTCCACTGGACGAGCTGCTCGAAGCCGATGGCGAGGGCGGCGACGACGATGGCGATGAGCGGCATGACGGTCCCTCCTTCGGGATCGGGGCGGCGGACCCCGTTCGGTCGATGACCAACCGGCTGCCGGGAAGCGGTGCTTCGCGGCGGGGCCGACGGCTGGTGGCCAACCCCGGGAGGGTCTGACCATGTCGCCGAAGTTGGCCACCAACTTCAACTGAGTTATCTCCGCCTGGAGACGACTCATAACCACCTTTCCTGCAACTCCCGTAAGATGGCGCGAAGTTGTACTGTTTGGTTGTGACCACCGAACACGCCGCAGTCGACGGGCGCAAGCGAACGCAGCGGTCCCACCGCGACGTTGCCGACGTGCTGCGCGACCGGATCAGCTCCGGCTCGCTGCGGCCGGGACAGCGCATGCCGACCCAGGCCGAGCTGGCCGACGAGTTCGGTGTGGAGCGCGGTGCCGTGCGGGAAGCGCTGCGCATCCTGCACCGGGAGCATCTGCTGTCCAATGTGTCCAAGGGCAGTCCGGCCACGGTCGCGGAGCCCTCGGAGCGCACGCCCGCGGGTCCGGGCGCGGCGCGCCCGCAGCCCACGATGGTCGGTCTGGCCCCACGCATCGCGGCAGCCTTCGACGTCCCGCACGTAGAGATAGACGCCCTGTGCCTGACGTCCATCTCCCTCACCATGGCCATCGGCGAACCGCTGCGGCAGATCCACGCGGGGCGGCGGAAACCGGCCAAGGTCGACGTGCGGGTGCTGCTGCCGAGCCGGGACATCGACCTGGCCTTCCCCGCGGCGGTCGACGGCGGGGACGACGAGGGCGGCCGGGTGCACCGGCGCTGGCTGGAGCAGCGCAACGCGCAGGGGCAGGTGCTGCGGCACAACCTCCTCGCGCTGCGGGCCTCGCACGGCATCGACGTGTCCGTGCAGTTCCGCGCGCTGCCGTTCACGCCGCCGGTGAAGCTCTACCTGATCAACGGCGCGGAGGCGCTCTTCGCCTACTACACGCTCACCAAGCGGGACGAGGAGATCGGCAAGGAGTCCCTGGAGATGTACGACGCGCAGGGCACGCAGTCGATGCTCTTTCCGTTCCAGCAGGGGGACGGGCTGCGGGACACGACGTTCGTGGAGCAGTCGCACCTGTGGTTCAACGCGCTCTGGAACACGATCAGTCAGGATCTGGAGCTGGCGGCGGGCTAGGGAGCCGGGTGGCCCCCGGGCCGGCCGCCGCCCGGGCCGTTCACCGGCGCGCCGTCAGGACGCCGGACCCGTCAGGACGCCGGACCCGTCACCATCAGGGCGAGGACGACGGCGCCGATGGAGCTGCACGTGGGGTTGCGCGCCTTGACACCCACGGTCAGCAGAAGGAGTCCGACGATGCCCATCGGTCCGTACTTCCACTGCACGAGCTGCTCGACGCTGACGGCGACCACGGCTGCGAGGAGGGCTATGGCGGGCATGGTGGTTCCTCCTTCTGCCATCTTGAGTCAGTTGGCAACCAACTCTGCTTAGGTTGTCCCCACTTGGTCGGCCCGGATAAACAACTTCCCCGCAACTGCCGTGAGATGGCGCTGAGTTGTATCGTCTGGTCGTGACCCAGGAGAACGTGGCAGTGAACGGCAGTGGAAAACTCTCACCCCAGGACATCGCCGACACGCTCCGCGACCGGATCAGGGCGGGCGAGCTCAAAGCGGGAGAACGCCTGCCGACCCAGGCCGAGCTGGCCGAGGAGTTCGGCGTCGAGCGCGGGACCGTACGCCAGGCGATGAAGAAGCTCCAGAGCGAGGGCCTCCTGTCCAACGTCAGCAAGGGCAGCCCGCCCCGGGTCGCCGCCGCGGCGGCAGCGCCACCGGCGGCGGCGAGCCCGGTCCCCCAGCCCTCGATGGTGGCCCTGGCCCCCCGCCTGTCCGAGGCCTTCGCGCAGCCGCACGTGACGATCGACGTCGTGTCCTACACCGCGGAGACCCTGATGGTCGCGCTGGGCGAGCCGGTCCGCCTCATCCACGAGGGGCGGCTGCGGCCGGAGTCCATCACGGTGCGGATCCTGCTGCCGAGCAGCGAGATCGATCTGGCGTTTCCGGTGCCGGTGGAACCGGGCGCGGTCAGCAGGGACCGGATCCACCACCGCTGGCTCGCCCAGCGCAACGCCCAGGGCCAGGTGATGCGCCACAATCTCCTGGCGCTGCGTTCCTCGCACGGGATCGACGTCCGGGTCACCTTCCGCGCCCTGCCCTTCACCACGCCGGTCAAGCTGTACCTGTTCAACGGCCTGGAGGCGCTGCTCGCCTACTACACGCTCGCGGCGGGCCCGGTGCAGATGGACGCCCCGGGAGAGCCCGAGAACGAGATGGTGGACCTCTACGACGTCGGGGGGACGCAGGCGCTGCTGTTCTCGTTCGTGAAGGGAACGCCGGCCTCCCGCGACACCGTGTTCGTGGAGGAGTCGCAGAAGTGGTTCGACGCACTCTGGGCAACCATCACCTCGGACCTGACACTCTCTTAAATGACCCCAGATTCGACGCAGTCTGACGCAACACGTGGCGAGCAGGAGCAAGATGCGATCGCTTCCCTACGTGAAGTGATCGCACCTGTTCGTTTCGTCCTCTTCGACTTCGACGGTCCCATCTGCCGGCTCTTCGCGAGGCTCAAGGCGGAACAGGTGGCGCAGAACCAGGTCCGGTGGCTCGCTGAGCGTGGGCTGCACGGCCTCCTCACCTCTGGGGAACGCGAGGCCCAGGACCCCTACGTCGTGCTGCAGGCCGTCAACCGGCGCCACCCGGACAGTGACCTCGTCGGTGAGCTGGAAGAGCGCTTCACGCAGGACGAGCTGGAGGCGGCCCGTACGGCGTGGCCCACGCCGTACGCCGACCCGCTCATCCGCACCTGGCAGGCCGTGGGCGCCCGGCTGGCGATCACGTCGAACAACTCGGCCCGCGCGGTGTCCCGTTACCTCGACTCGCGCGGTCTCCTGGGCTGCTTCGCCCCTCACCTCTACGGCCGCACCCGGGATCTCCAACTGCTGAAGCCGGACCCGTACTGCATCAACCGGGCGCTGCGCGCCATGGGAGCCGACCCGCAGGTCACCCTGATGGTCGGCGACGCGCCGTCGGACTGCGAGGCGGCCAGGCGGGCGGGTGTCCAGTTCCTGGGGTACGCGCGCAACGACTCCAAGGAGAGCAGGCTGCGCGGGGCGGGGGCCGAGTACGTCGTCAGCTCCTTGGGTGCGGTGCTGGAGATCCTCCGTGACGGGCGGCAGCGGGCGTGATCGGTATCCGCGCAGAAACCAAGCATTTTCGTAAGATCTGTCCAAGTAGCCGAATACGTGCCGCAACAGAGGGATAGGCGACTAGCCTGCGCCCTCATGTCATCCCCCCTGCCGCGCAAAGCCCCTGCGATTCTGGCCCGCCGTCTGAGGTCCGTGCTCCGTCACGGCCCCGGCGGTGAACGGGCTGCCGGGCACCACAACAGCAACTACGTCGTACGCCTCGGCCGGCCGCTGGCGCTGCTCCTGGGCAACCCGCGGTTCGGCGCGCACGCCAAGTTCCGCACGCCGCTGCCGGGGGCGCAGGTCTGCCCGCGGGCCTGGCCCCGCGAGTCCGACATCCTCGGCGCGGTCGCGCGCCACCTGCCGGAAGTCCCCCGCTGCCTGGTGGACTTCGGCACCTCGGCCCTGCACGAGTACCGGCCCGGCCGGACCCTCGCGGCGGTGGCCCCCTACGGGCCCGTGGGGTACGAACTCCTTCAGGAGTTCGCGGACTTCTTCGCGAGGGTGGCCGGTATCCCCGCCGACGACCTGCCTCCGCTGCCCGGCGGCTGGCCCGCGTCCGGCGACAGCACCGGCTTCCTGCGCCGGCTCGCGGACTGGACGGAGCACCGGGTGCGGCGCCCGCACCGGGAGCGGTTCGGGGCGCTTCTCGATGCGCTCGGGGTTCCGGAGGACGCCATGGAGCGCGTGAAGCTGCGGCACGGCGCGCTCGTGCCGCGCCCGTTCTGCCTGCTCCACACCGACGTCCACCGCGGGAACGTGATCCTGGGGGATCAGGACATCGCGGTGATCGACTGGGAGCTGGCGCTGTACGGCGATCCGCTGCACGATCTGGCCACTCACCTCGTCCGCATGGAGTACGACGACGCCGACCGGGACCAGATGGTGAAGCTCTGGGCCGAGGCGATGCACGCCGCGGGCCGGGGGGAGCTGACGGAGGGGCTCGTGGACGACCTGCCCGCCTACCTGGACCTCGAGTACGCGCAGTCGGTCTTCGCCGACGTCATGCGGGCCGCCCTCGGCCTGCCGGGGACGCCGGGCGACACCGAGCTCTCGGCTGCCGCCTGGCGCGTGTGCAGGGCCGTGGGGCTCGCCGCGGGACCGCTGGGCCTCGACGCGGTCCCGGACGTGGAACAGGCGATGGACGCGCTGCGGGACTGGCAGGCGTCAGGTCGCTGAGCCGGTTCCGCGGGGCGCCTGCCAGACGGGGTCGGTGATCACGGGCACGGTGGGCTTCACCGTCTCCAGGACGTCCCACAGGTTCTGGAACCAGGCCATGTGGTAATTCGCCACCTGACGGGTCGACTTGGTGCGCGAGCGGACGTTCCAGCCGATGTAGCGGGCGTCCCCGTGCTTGATGCCGAACCCGGCGGCGTCCAGGATCTCGTGCTCGGCGCCGCCCCGGGAGAAGGTGCTCCGCATGATCCCGTACGTTCCGTAGATGGCCCGTTCCTCGTTGAGGATGTAGAGCTTCGACTGGGGGCCGTGCGGCGACTCGCGCACCTCGCACTCGATGTCGACGCGGGGATTGCGGCGGCGGATGTCGTCGAGCAGGGAACGCAGGCTCTCCCAGTACTTGAGGGTGAAGTCCTCCCGCATGCGCTCGCGGTTCACCGGGGAGTCCGTGAAGGTGACGTCCCCGCTCCCGCCGGGCACCGCGGCCAGGGCGCCCGGCAGGTTCATCGGCGAGTTCAGGTGCGCCACGATGATGTGCAGGGTGAGCCGTTTGGGGCGCAGTGAGCCGTCGGCGACCTCGATGAGACGGTCCCGGATGACGTCGTGCAGCGTCTGCATGGTGAACCCGGAGAAGTAGATCCGGACGTGCCGGGCCTCGAAGGCCTCCTCGGCGGGTGCGCCGAGCTCGCCCAGGGTGCCGTACACGTCGACACCGGACACCTCCCGGTCGGAGGAGTCGCTGATCGCGCCGAAGAGGATGAGGGCGACGACCGCGGCGAACGAGCCGCCGAGGAACTGCTGCCCCTTGAGGGCGTCACCGACGGGTTCGACGAGCTCCGCCGCCACGCCGAGCGCGGCCGTGGCGCCCAGGACCCCTTTGACGATGCCGGACTTCATGTCCGACAGCCGTTGCTTCAGCTGGGCCAGCGCCGACTGTTGACCGTGGCCTCGCGGACCGCGTGTGGGCAACCCGAGCCTCCCCCAGGTAGATCCGCACCATCATGGCTCGGACAACTCCTGGGCACCAGAGGTCAGTTGGGGTCACTCGCCGCGCTCGCGGCGCGCGCGACCGGTTCGAGCGAGGTGCCCGCCCAGTCGGCACCCCGGCGCCGCATGGCCTCGGCGACGGCGTCGGTGCGCGCGTACCCGAGGAAGGGCATGCCGACGGCCCGGGCCGCCGTGAGGTCGGTGAGCTGGTCGCCGACCAGCAGGCAGTCCCGCGCGGGCAGTGCGAGATGCCGCAGGGCCCGCCGCACGCAGTCGGGGTCGGGCTTCATGTGGCGCAGTTCGCGCGGGTCGCGGCCGAAGACGCCCTCGAACAGTTGCGCGAGGCTCGTGCGTTCCAGGTACGCCGTCACGGGCCCGGCGGCGTTGTTGCTCACGATGACGAGGCGCCTGCCCCGTCCGTCGAGGCCCGACAGGAGCGAGGCGATGTGCTCCTCCGGGAGGGCGCGGGCGGCCGCCCGGTACTCGTGGTCGGTCACGATGCCCTCGGCCAGTTCGAGCACCTTCTGGTCGCCGGGCGCCGGCTTCGCGGCGGAGAAGACCTCGGTCCGCAGGAGCTGGAGCAGGCCGTGCGAGTCGGTGGAGTCCCGGACGGCGGGCGGCAGGGTCACGCCGTGCTCCACGAGCAGACTCTTGATCTCCTCGGCCACGGGGGCCGTCGGATAGCCCCGGAAGAGCCGGGTGACCGGTCCGTCGAAGTCGAACAGGACGGCGCGGGCGTCCCTGAGGAGACCGGCCAGGACGTCCCGGCCGGTGGAGCCGTCTGAGGTCCTGTGGGAAGTCATCTCAGCAAGTGTGGACCACGGTTGGTCGTTCGGCCACTTTCGGAGGCCGCCCGCCGCGCGGGGATTTACTCGCACGGGCGAGCGCAGATTCGCTCATGCGTGGCGCGGTTCCTGTCACTTGAGTGAGAACGTGCTTGAGGCTCGAGGGCGCACCCGTATTCTTTCTCCCCTCCTCCATCATCGGATCAGTCCCAGGGTGAAAGACGGACAATGACATCCGAATCGACTTTGTCTGCCCGGGAACGTGCCGCTCTGGTGAGTGGCGGAGAGCGGGCCCTGTACGGCCCGCTCAAGGGTTACCACCACGAGACGTACGTCTTTCCGCTGCCCGGCGAGCCGGGGGCCCCCGGGCGGACCCGCTGGAAGTGCCGGGAGCCCCGGCGCAACCTCTTCTGGTTCGACCGGCGTTGCTTCCGCTCGGAGGAGGACCTGGTGCGCGCCCTGTCCGGGCACATCACCCGGATTCCGGATGTCATCGACGTCGGCGAATTCGGGCTGCAGAAGTTCATCGAGGGCCGCACGCTCGGCTCGCGCTTCTCATTCAGCGACGTCATTCCCGATCGGCTGATCGACCAGATCGTCGAGCTGTTCGAGGAATTGTCCGCGATCGACCCCGAAAAGCTTTCCGTGGAACGCAGCTGTGTTCCGGAGGACCGGCCCTCCGACGGCGACACCGCGGGTTTCCTCGAGCGGCTGATCTGCTTCACCGAGAAGCAGGTCTACGAGCGCAACGCGCACCGGTTCGGCGGGCTCTTCCAGGCGCTCGGTGTCGGGGAAGGTGCCTTCTCGCACTTGAGAAGAAACGTCCCGGGCATGGCGGCGAGACCCTTCGGGCTGCTCCACGGCGATCTGCACCGGGAGAACTTCATCGTCGACCCCCAGGACCGGCTCTGGACCATCGACTGGGAGCTGGCCATGGTCGGGGATCCGCTGTACGACCTGGCCACTCACCTCTATCTGATGCGGTACCGGCCGGACCAGGCGGACGAGGTGACGCGACGCTGGTGCCAGGCGGTCGAACAGGTGCGACCCGGCAGCTCCCGGGGGTGGGAGGAGGATCTGCCCCGCCTCCTGGCGTACAAGAAGGCGCAGTCGGTGTTCACCGACGTCATCCGCGCAGCCCTGGCCGTCGACGCCCGGTCGGCGGCGCTGTCCTGGTGGCCCCTGATCCACGCGGGGCGAAAGGTCCAGGCCGTGCTGGCCCGGGCCCGTGAGGCCCTGGAGCTGGAGCACGTGCCGACCCACTGGCAGGTCATGGAGGCCCTGAGGAAGTGGGCCCGCAAGGATGCGGCCCGCGAACGTCGCGAGGCGGATCCCTCACGCCCCTGACGCGTACCGCCCCACCCCCGACCGCAACTGCGCGAACGCGTCCTGCGCCGCTCGCACCGCGTCCGCGTGGACCTCCGTGAGGGGGGTGCCGGCCGCGACGCGGCGCCAGTTCTCCTCGGCGAGGATGCGCTGGACGGCGATGATCTGGCCCGCGGCCAGGCGGGCCTGGAGCGGGGGGCCGCCGTGGGCGGTCGTCAGGGCCGCGGCCAGGGCCTGTTCGGAGCGGTCCTGGTAGCCGTAGAGGCGGGCCACCAGGGACGGGGTGCCGTAGAGGAGGCGGTGGAAGGCCAGGACGCCGGGGGCGTCGTTGAGGCCGGTGACCGGGTCGCATCGCTCCAGCCCCGCCAGGAAGTGCGCGTGCAGCGCGTCCAGCGCGGTGGTGTCCGCCGGGCGGGCCGCGACCACCCGGGCCGCCTCGTCCTCGTGGTCGGCGAAGCGGTGCAGGACCAGGTCCTCCTTCGAGGCGAAGTAGCGGAACAGGGTCGGCTTGGAGACCTCCGCCGCCTCCGCGACCTGCGCGACGGACACCTTCTCGAAGCCGTGCGCCAGGAACAGCGCGATCGCCGTCTCGGAGATCTCCGCGTACCTGCGCTGCTTCTTGCGTTCGCGCAGGCCCCCGGCGGGTGCGTCGGGTGCATCGGGTGCGTCGGGTGCATCAGGCGGGGTGGGTGCGGTGGGTTTCATGACGGCAGTCTAACCCTTGCTCGATACTCGGTAACAAATTTAACTCGGTTACATTATGGTGGTGCGCATGACGACCCCCGCACCCGATGCCCTCGCCCAGGAACGCAGCTATCACGACGCCTGCCGCGCCGCCCTCGCCGCCATGGTCGAGGGCGCCGAGGAGCGCGTCGTCGGCGGCGCGGACGTCTCCGCGTCCGGCGCGGACGCCGAAGTGCTCGGCTACCGGTTCCGCAGCCACGCCAAGGCCCTGCGCGAACTGCCCCGGGCCCCGCTGTTCTTCGGCCGGCTGGACTTCGTCGCCGACGGCGCCGCGGCCGGCGACCACCGCGGGCAGCGCTACCACGTGGGACGGCTGCGCGTCACCGAGGACCCCGCCGCCCCGCCCCTGGTCGTCGACTGGCGCGCCCCCGTCTCCCGCGCCTTCTACCAGGCGGGCGCCCGCGACCCGCAGGGCGTCGCCGTCCGCCGCCGGTTCGGCTGGGCGCCGGGCAGCACGGGCGACTCCGCCGACCTCACCGGCATGGAGGACGAACACCTGGCGGAGGGCGGCGACCCCGGCGCCGGGCCGCGGGCGAGCCGCATCGTGGCGGGGGAGATCGAGCGGCCCCGCGTCGGCCCGATGCGCGACATCGCCGCCACCATCCAGCCCGAGCAGGACGACCTGGTCCGCGGTGAACTCACCGCCTCCCTCTGCGTGCAGGGCGCCCCCGGCACCGGCAAGACCGCCGTCGGCCTGCACCGCGCCGCGTACCTCCTCTACACCCACCCCCGGCGCGTCCAGCGCTCCGGACTCCTCATCCTCGGGCCCAACCGCACCTTCCTGCGCTACATCGCCGAGGTGCTGCCCTCCCTCGGCGAGACCGGCGTACGCCAGTCCACCGTCCAGGACGAGATCGGCCGGCACCCCGTGCGGGCCCAGGACGGCACGGCCGCCGCCGCCGTCAAGCACGACGCCCGGATGGCCGAGGTGCTGCGCCGCGCCCTGTACGCGCACGTCGTACCGCCCGCCGACGACCTCGCCGTGCCGGACGGCTCGTACCGCTGGCGGGTGCCGCTCGGCGAGCTCGCGGGGATCATCGCGGACGTGCGGCGCGAGGAACCGCCGTACGCCGTCGGGCGCGAGCGGGTGCGCAGCCGGGCCGTGCGCGCCGTCCAGGAGCGGGCCGAGCGGCGGGCCGGGCCGCGGAGCAGCGCCTGGCTGCAGAGGATCTCCCGGTCCCGGTCCGTCGCCGCCTTCGTCGACGCGGCCTGGCCCCGGGTCCGCGCCGAGGAACTCCTCGCCGCCCTGTTCACCGACGCCGACGCCCTCGCCGCGGCGGCCGACGGCATCCTCGACGCCGGCGAACAGCGCGCCCTGCGCTGGGACAGGCCCCCGCGCTCGTACAAGTCCGCGCGGTGGACCGCCGCCGACCTCGTCCTCATCGACGAGATCGAGGGGCTGACGGAGCGGCCCGCCGGGTACGGGCACATCGTCGTCGACGAGGCGCAGGACCTCTCGCCCATGGAGTGCCGGGCCATCGCGCGCCGCGCCGGTTTCGGCTCGCTGACCGTGCTCGGCGACCTCGCACAGGCCACCACTCCCTGGGCCGCCCGCAGTTGGCCCGAACTCCTGGCCCACCTGGGCAAGCCGGACGCCGCGGTGACGCCCCTGACCACCGGCTTCCGTGTGCCGCGCGCGATCGTCGGGCTCACCAACCGGCTCCTCGCCCTCCTCGACGTCGACGTGCCGCCCGCCCGTTCGCTGCGCGCCGACGGGGAGTTGACCGTCCGGCGGACGTCCGACGCGGTGTCCGCCGCCGTGGCCGCGGTCCGGGACGGGCTCGGCCGGGAGGGCTCGATCGGCGTGATCGCGGCCGACGCCGACGTGGCACGGCTGCGCGCGGCCCTGGACGGTGCGGGCATCGCGGCCGCGGGGCCCGACGAACCCGGCGCGCGCGTCACCGTGCTGCCCGCCTCCGTCGCCAAGGGCCTGGAGTACGACCACGTGATCGCCGTCGAACCTGCGGCCGTCGTGGAGGCCGAGGAGCGCGGCCTGCACCGTCTGTACGTGGTGCTCACCCGGGCCGTCTCCCGCCTCGACGTGCTGCACAGCAGGCCGCTGCCCTGGGAGTAGCCCTCCCGGGCGAGGCCTCAGCGCTCCGGGCCTCAGCGCTCCGGGCCTCAGCGCTCCAGGACCGCCTCCATGACCGCCTTCGCGATCGGCGCGCCGAGCTTGCCGCCCGCGATCTCCGAACGCGGGATGTTCATGTTCGACGGGTCGACGAAGACCGCCACCGCGACCGGCGCGTCACCGTCCTCGTTCTTGGCGTAGGAGACGAACCAGGCGTACGGGCGCTCGTCGTTGACGTCCGCGCCGTGCTGGGCGGTGCCGGTCTTGCCGCCGACCGTGACGCCGTCGATCCGGGCCTTGTTCGCGGTGCCCTTCTCGACGGTGTTCTCCATCATCTCCTGCACCGTCCTCGCGGTCTTCTCCGAGACCGCCTGGTCGAGCTCGTGCGGCTCGCCCTTCTCGATCGTCGACAGGTCGGGTCCGCGCAACTCCTCGACCAGGTACGGCTTCATGACCTTGCCGTCGTTGGCGAGCCCCGCCGTGACCATCGCCATCTGCAGCGGCGTGCTGGTCAGGCTGCCCTGGCCCATGCCGGTCAGCGCGGTCTGCGGCTTGTCGAGCTTCTCGGGATAACTGCTGGCGACGGCCCGCACGGGGATGAACTGCTCCTCGTTGAATCCGAACTTCTCCGCCGTCTCGCGCATCCTGTCCTTGCCGACCTTCAGCGCGATGTCCAGGAAGACGTTGTTGCAGGACCACTGCATGCCGGTCTTCACCGACACCTTGTCGCAGTTGGCGTCGGGCACGTCGTTGCCGATGCGGGTGGAGCTGAGCGGGAGCTTGTACGGGGTCTCGGCGTCCGTGCGCTCGTCGATGTCCGTCACCACGCCGTGCTCCAGCGCGGCCGCCGCGGTGAGGATCTTGAAGGTCGAGCCCGGCGGATAGCTCTCGCGCAGCGCGCGGTTGTTCAGCGGCTTGTCCTTGCGCTCGCCGAGCGCCTTGAACTTCCTGCTCTCGGCGAGCGAGATGCCCGCGAAGACCGAGGGGTCGTACGAGGGCGTGCTGGCCAGCGCGAGCACCTTGCCGGAGCGCGGGTCGAGGGCGACGACCGCGCCCTTCGCGTCCAGGTTCACCAGCCCCTCGTAGGCGGCCTTCTGCGCCTTGGGGTCGATGGTCGTGACGACGTCGCCGCCCTGGCGCTTCTCGCCGGTCAGCATGTCCAGGGTGCGCTTGATGAACAGGCGGTCGTCGTTGCCGCTGAGGATGCCGTTGTGGACGCCCTCCAGGAAGGTGCTGCCCTGGGCCTGCGAGAAGTAGCCCGTGATCGGCGCGTACATCGGACCCTGCTTGAAGGTCCGCTTGTACTTGAAGTCCGTGCCGGAGGTCTCCTTCGAGCCGGTGATGGACTTGCCCCCGACGATGATGTCCCCGCGCGGGTGGGAGAAGGCCTCGATCTGCACGCGGCGGTTCTTCTTGTGGTTCGACAGCTCGTCGTTCTCCGCGAACTGCACCCAGTTCGCGCGCAACAGCAGCGCGAGCGTGAGCAGTCCGCAGAAGAGGGCTATGTGCCGCAGCGGTCGGTTCATCGGGTGGCTCCCCCCGGGGCCGGCGAAACGTTGGGCCCCATCTTCGCCGAGGCCGCACCGGAACGGGGGGAGAACACGGTGATCTACCGCACGGCGGCCGTGCCCCGCAGCACCTCGATGACGCTCGCGTAGCTGTCGGACCCGTGGCCCGCGGCGGCGGCGCTCTCCATGGCCGATCTCAGCAGCTCGGGCAGGGAGGTGTCGATGCCGCGCGCGTGCGCCGCGTGGATGAGGTGCCCGATCGCCGTGATCTGTACGTCGACGGTGGCGTCGTCGCCCGGATAGCGTCCGGCGTCCACCTGCGGCGCGTACGTGGTGAGGAAGCCGGAGACCGCGCCGGTCAGCCAGCGCAGCGCGACCCGGGTGAAGTCGGCGGCCGACGTACCGCCGGAGGTCACCAGGGCGGTGCCGTGCAGCCAGCCGGTGAACGTCGCCCACATCAGGCCGAGCAGCGCCGAGTCGTACAGCGAGGCGAGGCCCGGCGCCGCGCCCAGGTGGATCGGGTCGCCGAGCGCGGCGAGGGCGGCGCGGTGCGCCCCGAAGACCGGCTCCGGGCCGCTGTACAGGAACATCATCGCGGGGCTGCCGACGCCGGGCGGGGTCGTCATGATGCCGCCGTCGAGGTAGTCGGCGCCGTGCGCGGCGGCCCACGCCGCCATCGCGTCGGCCTGCTCCGGACTGCCCGAGGTGAGATTGACGAGGGTCTTCCCGGCGAGGCCGCCCGCCTCGGCGAGCGGGTCGAGGACGGTGTGCAGTGCGTCGTAGTCGAGGACGCAGGCGATGACGAGTCCGCTCGCGGCGAGGGCCTCCGCAGGCGTCGCGGCCACCTGCGCGCCGAGACCGGCGAGCGGTCCTGCCTTCGCCGGGGAGCGGTTCCAGACGGTGGTGGGGTGCCCGTGGTCCAGGAAGGCGGTGGCGAGGGCGGAACCCATGAGGCCGAGGCCGATGACGGTGACGGGGGCGGGGGTTGGGGCGGGGTCGGTTGTTCTCTTGCGGGTGGTCGTCTCCGGGCGGGTGGCCGTCTCCGGGCGGGGAGTGCTGTGCTGTGCGGGCTCTGCGCGCTGTGCGGACTCTGCGTGCTGTGCGTGCTGTGCGGGCTCTGCGTTCATGAGGAGCACGCTCGCAGGGCGCCGCCGCGCCCGACAGTGGCACCGGTGACGGTGATCACCAAATTCCTGCCAGCCCGTCGCGGGGCGCCCCCGCCTCGTACGCTCTCGATCATGAGCGCTGGTTCCGTGGCGGTGATCGTCGCCGACGAGATGGGGATCCCCTCCTGGGATCTGTACGAACTGAGCATCCCCTGCACGGTGTTCGGGGTGCCGCAGCCCGACCTGTCCGATCACTGGTACGACCTCCGCGTCTGCTCGGCGGGCGACGGGGACGCGCCCGGGGGCCCCTTCGGGATCACGCTGCGCACCCCCTACGGCCTCGAAGGGCTGGCCGGTGCCGACACCGTCGTCGTGACCTCGGTGCCGGACGCGTGCCTGGAGGAGGGCAGGCCGCTCGCGCCCGGCCTCACCGACGCGCTGCGCCGGGCCCACGACGCGGGCGCCCGGATGGTCTCGCTCTGCACCGGGGCCTTCGCGCTCGCCGAGGCGGGCCTCCTCGACGGCCGCAGGGCCACCGCCCACTGGCAGCACACCGCCCAACTGGCCGCCCGCCACCCGGAGGTGACCGTCGACGACTCCGTCCTCTACGTGGACGACGGCGACATCCTGACCAGTGCCGGGCTGACCGCGGGCCTCGACCTGTGCCTGCATCTGGTCCGCCGCGACCTCGGCGCGCACGTCGCCAACCAGCTGGCCCGCCGCATGGTGGTGCCCGCCCACCGGCCGGGCGGGCAGGCCCAGTTCATCGACCTGTCCGTACCGGAGAGCGACGACGCGGGCCTCGCTCCCGTCCTGGACTGGGCCCGCGCGCACCTGGACCGGCCGCTGACCGTCGAGGAGCTGGCGCGCCGCGCGGCGATGAGCCCGCGCACCTTCTACCGCAGGCTCCGGGCGGCCACCGGTACGACACCGCTGCGGTGGCTGCTCAACCAGCGGCTCGCCCGCGCCCAGAGCCTCCTGGAGACCACCGACCTGTCCGTCGAGAAGGTGGGCGAGCTCAGCGGTCTGGGCACGGCGAACAACCTGCGCCACCACTTCCTGCGGCAGATCGGGGTGTCGCCCGGCGACTACCGGCGGTCGTTCTTCGCCTGCCGGGCGGCCTGAGCGCGCCCCGGTCCCGTGCCCCTCTCACCGCCGCCCGAGCAGCTCCACGATCCGCGTCGGCCCGTCCGCCCCGTGGCCCTCCTCGATGACGCGCCGCACCAGGCCCTCCGCGGCGCGCATCACGCCCGCGTCGATGCCGTGCGCCTCCGAGGCGTGCACGATGTGGGCCATCGTCGAGGCCGCCGAGGTGATCGGGTTGTCCGCGCCCGAGTAGGTGCCGTCGTCGGTCTCCGCCGCGGACGACTCGAAGATCGCCGGCAGGATCGCGCCGATGCCCTGCGCGAACGGCGCCAGCTCGCGGGCCGTGATGCCCTCCGCCGCGGCCAGCGCCAGGGCGTGCAGATAGCCGGTCATCGCGGTCCAGAAGATGTCGAGCAGCGCGATGTCGTAGCCCGCCGCCCGACCGGCGTCCTCGCCGAGGTGGGTGTGGGTGCCGCCCAGTGCCTCCAGGACGGGGCGGTGCTCCTCGTGCAGCGCGGCGTCCCCGCTGAAGAGGAAGACGCCGTGCGGGGTGCCGATGGTCGTGGTCGGCGTCATGATCGCGCCGTCCAGGTAGCGGATGCCGTGCTCGACCGCCCAGCGCGCCGTCGACCGGGCCCGGTCGGGGGTGTCGGCGCTGAGGTTCGCGACCGTACGCCCCTTGAGCGCGGCGGTGACGGGGGCGCGGTGCAGGACGGCGTCCGACGCGTCGTAGTTGACGACGCAGACGACGGTCAACGGGCTTGCGGAGACCGCCTCTTCGGGGGTGGCCGCGCTGATCGCGCCCTGCCGGACCAGCTCGCCGTCCCGGCCGGGCGTGCGGTTCCACACGGTGGTGCGCACCCCGGCGGCGAGGAAGGCGGCGGCCAGGGCACGGCCCATCGGGCCCAGTCCGAGGACGGTGACGGAAGACTGGTCGGTGTGCGGGTCGGTGTGCGGGGACATGCGTGAACTCCCGTATGCGTGTGGATGTATGGGTACGTAGGGATGTCCCGGGCGCGTGCGGGCATGGCGGCGCGCGAGGGGACGACATGAGTGAGTGGTGGAGGGGACGACGATGACGCGCAGTCGCGCGCAGGACCCGGACGTGTGCGGTGTGACCGCCGCGGTCGCGGTGATCGACGGCAAGTGGAAGACGGCGATGCTGTGGGTTCTCGAAGGCGGGCCCCACCGCCCCGGTGAGATCCGCCGGCTGCTGCCGGGCCTGACCGAGAAGGTGCTGACGCAGGCGCTGCGCGAGATGGAGGCGGACGGCCTCGTGCACCGGGAGGTGCACGACGTACGGCCGTTGAAGACCGTCTACTCCCTCACGGCGTTCGGCCTCGACCTCTGCACGGCGCTCGCCCCGCTGTCGGACTGGGGCCACCGTCGCCTGGACCGGCTGACGGCCGGACGCGCGGCCGCCACCCTCGATCAGCAGGCTTCCTGAGGCACCGGCACCCTGCTCCTCCCCGTCTCCGGCCCGGCCCCGCGAAGCGCTGCCCCCTCAGCTTCTCCGGCGCCGGGCCCCCCGCCAAGTACCCACTTAAAAGTGGCCATCGGACGCCAGGACATCGGCGACGACGCAGCTGACGTTGTCGGGCCCGCCCAGGCCGTTGGCCAGCGCGACGAGTTCCCGCACGGCCCGCTCGGGGTCGTCGACCGTGGTCAGCACGCGAAGGATCTCGGCGGGCGGGACCACCGCGGAGAGGCCGTCGGAGCAGAGCAGGTACCGGTCGCCCGGCAGCGCGTCGTGCAGGCGCAGGTCGGCGGTGGCGCCTGCGCCCGGCGCGAGGGCACGCATCAGCAGCGAGCGCTGCGGGTGGGAGACGGCCTCCGCCGGGGTGATGCGGCCCTCGTCGAGCAGCGACTGCACCACCGTGTGGTCGTGGGTGATCCGGAAGAACTCCCCGTCGCGCAGGAGGCACGCGCGCGAGTCGCCGATGTGCACGAGGGCGAGCCGGGAGCCGGTCCACACCAGCGCGGTCAGGGTCGTCCCCGCGTCCTCGGGCCCCGTGCCCGCACGGCCCACCGCGTGCCCGGCCTGTTCGACGGCGTCCTCCAGGACGTCGAGGAGGCTGCCCGCCGGGACGGTACCGGCCTCCAGTCGCCTGAGCGTGTCGACGGCGGCGGCGCTCGCGGGCGCCCCGCCCCTGCCGAAGCCGTCGGCGACGGCGAGCAGCCGGTCACCGGCGTACGCGGTGTCCTGGTTGCTCTCACGGACGAGGCCGGTGTCGGACAGCGCGGCGTACCGCAGGCGCAGCGGCATGGAGGTGGCGGACATGGCGGGGTCCTTCCAGGTCAGGTGGTCGACGAGGAAGGCGGCCAGGTCCCGTCGCGCGGCGGTCTCGGCCTCGGCCCGCGCCCAGTACGCCCGCACTTCGCGGGCCGCCGCGGGCGCGTCCAGCGTGCCGATGTGCCGGATGCCGGCGAGCGGCATGCCCAGGCGGCGCAGCCAGGCGACCAGGCGGGCCCGCTCCAGCTGCTCCGGCGCGTACAGGCGGTAGCCGGTCACGGGGTCGACGCGGGCCGGGGTGAGCAGCGCGAGCTCGTCGTAGAGGCGCAGGGCCTTCGGCGACAGCCGGGACGCCTTCGCGAACGCCCCGATCGTCAGCAGCCCCGCACGCGCACCCGGTTCCGCGCCCGCCGTACCCGTCATGTCCGCCCCCTCGTCGGCCGGGCGCCTCGCCCGGCCCCACCGATGCTGCGGCTTCCCCCAAGGTGAAGGTCAACCGCAGCCGCACCCGCAACCTCAGCCGCTACTTCTGCGGGCGTGGTTCGGCGAAGCGGACCATGTTGCCCGCCGGGTCGCGGAAGGCGCAGTCGCGGACGCCGTAGGGCTGGTCCGTGGGCTCCTGGAGGATCTCCGCGCCCGCCGCGCGGATGTGGTCGAACGTCGCGTCGCAGTCCTCGGTGCGGAAGTTGACGGCGCGGAGCATGCCCTTGGACATCAGCCCGGTGACGGCGGCCCGGTCGGCCTCGGCCGCGCTCGGGTCCGCGAGGGGCGACTCCAGGACGATCTCGACGCCGGGCTGCGTGGGTGCCCCGATGGTCACCCAGCGCAGGCCCGCGTAGCCGACGTCGTTGTGCACCTCGAAACCGAGCACGTCACGGTAGAAGGCGATGGCCTCGTCGTGGTCGTCGACGGTGATGAAGCACTGCGCGAGTTCAATGGTCATGCAGACCACGCTAGGTACTCGCGCCCGACTCCGCGCGCCGGACGCTCAGCGGCCGACGTACTCCGCGAGGTGCTCGCCCGTGAGGGTGGAGCGGGCCGCGACGAGGTCGGCGGGTGTGCCCTCGAAGACGACCTTGCCGCCGTCGTGGCCCGCGCCCGGGCCGAGGTCGATGATCCAGTCCGCGTGCGCCATCACCGCCTGGTGGTGCTCGATGACGATCACCGACTTGCCGGAGTCCACGAGCCGGTCGAGCAGGCCGAGCAACTGTTCGACGTCGGCCAGGTGCAGGCCGGTGGTCGGCTCGTCGAGGACGTAGACGCCGCCCTTCTCCGCCATGTGCGTGGCCAGCTTCAGGCGCTGCCGCTCGCCGCCGGACAGCGTGGTGAGCGGCTGGCCCAGGCTCACGTAGCCGAGACCGACGTCCGCCAGGCGCCGCAGGATCCGGTGCGCGGCGGGCGTGTGCGCCTCGCCCGCGCCGAAGAACTCCCCGGCCTCGGCCACCGACATCGCGAGGACCTCGCTGATGTCCCGGCCGCCGAGCCGGTACTCCAGGACCGACGCCTGGAAACGCCTGCCCTCGCAGTCCTCGCAGGGGCTGGCGACGCCCGCCATGATGCCGAGGTCGGTGTAGATGACCCCGGCGCCGTTGCAGGTGGGGCAGGCACCCTCGGAGTTGGCGCTGAACAGCGCCGGCTTCACGCCGTTGGCCTTGGCGAACGCCTTGCGGACCGGGTCGAGCAGTCCGGTGTACGTGGCGGGGTTGCTGCGCCGCGAGCCGCGGATCGGCGTCTGGTCGACGGCCACCACGCCCTGCCCGGCGGGGATCGACTTGTGCACCAGCGAGCTCTTGCCGGACCCGGCGACGCCGGTGACGACGGCGAGCACGCCGAGGGGGATGTCGACGTCGACGCCGCGCAGGTTGTGGGCGTCGGCGCCGCGGATCTCCAGGGCGCCGGTGGGCTCGCGGACGGTCTTCTTCAGGGCCGAGCGGTCGTCGAAGTGGCGGCCGGTGACGGTGCCGGAGCTCCGCAGCCCCTCGACGGTGCCCTCGAAGCAGACGGTCCCGCCGCCCGTACCGGCGCCGGGGCCCAGGTCGACGACGTGGTCGGCGATCGCGATCGTCTCCGGCTTGTGCTCGACGACGAGCACGGTGTTGCCCTTGTCGCGCAGCCGCAGCAGCAGGTCGTTCATCCGCCGGATGTCGTGCGGATGCAGGCCGATGGTGGGCTCGTCGAAGACGTACGTGACGTCGGTGAGCGAGGAGCCGAGGTGGCGGATCATCTTGACCCGCTGCGCCTCGCCGCCGGACAGGGTGGCCGCGGGGCGGTCGAGCGCGAGGTAGCCGAGCCCGATCTCCACGAACGAGTCGAGGGTCTGCTGCAGCGCGTCGAGCAGCGGCGCCACGGACTCGTACGACGCGCCGCCCGCGTCCGCGCCCGCGTCCGCGCCCTTGCTCGTACCCGCGCCCTTGCCCTTGCCCGAGGTCGGCGTCGGCGTCGGCTTCGCGCTCAGGCCGCGCACCCACTCGGCGAGGTCCCTGATCTCCATCGCGCAGACGTCGGCGATGCTCTTCCGCCTGATCTTCGAGGAGCGGGCGCCCTCGCTGAGCCGGGTGCCGTCGCACTCGGGACAGGTGGTGAAGGTGACCGCGCGCTCCACGAAGGCCCGGATGTGCGGCTGCAGCGACTCCTTGTCCTTGGCCAGGAACGACTTCTGGACCTTGGGGATCAGGCCCTCGTAGGTGAGGTTGACGCCGTTGACCTTCACCTTGACCGGCTCGCCGTACAGGAAGGACTGCAGCTCCTTCTTCGTGTACCTGCGGATCGGCTTGTCCGGGTCGACGAAGCCGGACTGGGCGTAGACCTGGACGGTCCACTGGCTGTCCGACTTCCAGCCGGGGATGGTGAACGCGCCCTCGGCGAGCGACTTGGAGTCGTCGTAGAGCTGCGTCAGATCGATGTCGGAGACGGTGCCGCGGCCCTCGCAGTGCGTGCACATCCCGCCGGTGCGCTGGAAGGTGGCCTTCTCCGCCTTGGTCTTGTTGCCGCGCTCGACGGTGATCGAGCCGCTGGCCCTCACCGACGCGGTGTTGAAGGAGTACGCGCCGGGCGGGCCGATGTGCGGGGTGGCCAGGCGGCTGAAGAGGATCCGGAGCATCGCGTTGGCGTCGGTGGCGGTGCCGACGGTGGAGCGGGGGTCGCCGCCCATCCGCTGCTGGCCGACGGTGATCGCGGTGGTCAGGCCGTCGAGGACGTCGACCTCGGGTCGTGCCTGCGCGGGCATGAACCCCTGCACGAAGGCGCTGTAGGTCTCGTTGATCAGCCGCTGCGACTCGGCGGCGATCGTGTCGAAGACCAGTGAGCTCTTGCCCGAACCGGAGACGCCGGTGAACACCGTCAGGCGGCGCTTGGGGATCTCGATGCTGACGTCCTTGAGATTGTTCTCCCGGGCGCCGTGCACGCGGATCAGGTCGTGGCTGTCGGCGGCGTGCGGCGGGCCCGCCGATGCGTCCGTCTTCCTGGCCTTGCTCATCGTGATCTCCATCCGTCCGGCCCCGGACCGACCCGCGGGAGGGCGCCGTCCGGTGTCTGTCCCGCCACGCTAGCGGCGGCACGGGACGGCTGCTTCCCGATTCCGCGGGGGAGCCGCGGGGGAGGCCAGCGCGAGGCGCGGCAGCGCGGGCGACGCACAGGGCGGCGGCGGGGGCCGGGATCGGGGGCCGGGGACGGGGCCGGGCCCGGGGGCCGGAGATGGTGTCGGGGACGTGGCGTGGCGCACTTTTGCAAGCGGGCGCTTGCAATAGTTAGCGGGTGTGCTGCACCATCGGGGCATGGCATCGCTCAACGTCGGCAATCTCGGCGAGTACCTCCGCGAGCAGCGGCGCACCGCGCAGCTGTCGTTGCGGCAGCTCGCCGACGCCGCCGGGGTGTCCAATCCGTATCTGAGCCAGATCGAGCGCGGGCTGCGCAAGCCGAGCGCCGAGGTGCTGCAGCAGGTCGCCAAGGCCCTGCGGATCTCGGCCGAGACGCTGTACGTGCGGGCCGGGATCCTCGACGAGAAGGAGCGGGACGAGCTGGAGACGCGCGCCGTCCTCCTCGCCGACCCCTCCATCAACGAGCGCCAGAAGCAGGTGCTCCTGCAGATCTACGAGTCGTTCCGCAAGGAGAACGGCTTCGAGACCTCGTCGTACGAGGGCGAGGCCTCCGTGGACGACAGCGCCGACAGCGCCGACGGCGCCGGGAGCACCACGCATGAGGACACCGCTGTTGACGGCCCCCGCACGGCCGACCGCAGTGATGCCGACCCGAAGCAACCACCCTCGGGCTGACCGCGCCCGCCCGCCGGGCCGGACCAGCCGATCACGTAGACGCGAATCCGGGAGGACCATCGTCATGGCCATCACCGATGACCTGCGCAAGACCCTCAGCAACCCCACCCCCGCGTACTTCTTCGCCGGGTCCGCGGACCTCGCCCTGCAGCAGGCGAAGAAGGTGCCCGGCCTGGTCGAGCAGCTGATCGCCGAGGCGCCGTCCCGCATCGACGCCGTGCGCAACACCGACCCCAAGGCCGTCCAGGACAAGGCCACCGCCCGCGCCAAGGAGGCGCAGGAGACGATCCAGGCCAAGGTCACCGAGGTGTTCGGCGCGCTCGACACCGACCTGAAGAAGCTCGGTGAGACCGCGCAGGACTTCGCGCTGCGCGGGGTCGGCGTGGCCGCCGAGTTCGCCGTCAAGGCCCGTGAGAAGTACGACGAGGTCGCCGAGCACGGCGAGCAGGCCGTGAAGTCCTGGCGCGGCGAGGCCGCCGAGGAGATCTTCGAGATCGCCGAGACGGTCGAGCCGGACCCCGAGCCGAGGACCGGCGAGGCCCAGGGCGCCAAGGACGCGCAGAGCACCCCGGTCGCCCAGCCGCCGGCCGCGGCCGCCGCCCCGGTGAAGAAGCCCGCCGCGAAGAAGGCCCCGGCCAAGAAGGCGACGGCGAAGAAGACCACGCCGCCCGCCAAGTGACACCGGGCCCCGGTGCGCCGGGGCCGCGACACGCATCCGTCGCGTGGACGGGGCGGGCACTTCCGGCGTGCCCGTCCCGTTGACGGGGTAGCGGCCATGGGGGCACCGGGTACCGTGGCCGCGACATTGATGAGCCGAGACTGGTGGTGGACGTTGTGCTGATGCAAGGGTTCGCGAACTTCATGTGGCTGCTGTCGCTGGCCCTGATCGCCTTCAGCGGATTCGCCCTCGTCGACGCCGCCGTCCGGCGCGAGGACGCCTACCGCGCGGCGGACAAGAAGACCAAGCCGTTCTGGCTGATCATCCTCGGCATCGCCTTCGTGGTGAACCTGCTGTTCCCGATCCTGTCGTTCCTGCCGATCATCGGCCTCGTCGCCACGATCGTGTACATGGTCGACGTGCGGCCCGCGATCCGGCAGATCACCGGCGGCGGCCGCGGTCGCCGCGGCGGCTCCTCCAGCGACGGCCCGTACGGCCCGTACAACGGCGGCCGGTAGCCCGGACCACGCGCCCCGGACCCGTTACCCGTTCGGCGCGCTCTCTGGTCCCGTCACCCGCAGCACCGCGCTCTCTGGACCCGGCGCCCGTAGTACCGCGCTCTCTGGACCCGTCACCCGCAGCACCGCGCCCCCCGGACCCGGCACCCGTTCGGCGTTCAGCGCGCCCCGGGCGTCCGGTCCAGGAGCAGTACCGCCACGTCGTCCGTCAGATCCCCGCCGTTGAGGTCGCGCACCTCGTTCACGGCCGCTTCGAGCAGCTCGTCGCCCTGCAGCCCCGCGGCGATCTGGCGGCGGACCATGTCCACCATGCCGTCCTGCCCGAGCCGCTGGTTGCCCCGGCCGACGCGGCCCTCGATCAGGCCGTCCGTGTAGAGCATCAGGCTCCACGTGCCGCCCAGCTCCACCTGGCGCCGCGGCCAGCGGGCGCGCGGCAGGATGCCGAGCGCGGGGCCCCCGTCCTCGTACGGAAGCAGCTCGGCGAGCCGCCCTTCGCGGGAGATCAGCGGCGAGGGGTGCCCGGCCAGGCACAGGCCGGCCCGGCGGCCGTCCGGGGCGATGTCGACCGTGCAGAGCGTCGCGAAGATCTCGTCGTCGGGGCGCTCGTGCTCCAGGACCTTCTGCAGCGTGGAGAGCAGCTCGTCGCCGCACAGCCCCGCGAAGGTCAGCGCCCGCCAGGCGATCCGCAGCTCCACGCCGAGCGCCGCCTCGTCGGGCCCGTGCCCGCAGACGTCGCCGATCATGACGTGCACGGAGCCGTCGGGGGTGCGCACGGTGTCGTAGAAGTCGCCGCCGAGCAGCGCGCGGGAGCGCCCCGGGCGGTAGCGGGCGGCGAAGCGCAGCGGTGAGCCCTCCAGGAGCGGCGTGGGCAGCAGGCCGCGCTCCAGGCGGGCGTTCTCCTGGGCGCGCAGCACGCTCTCGGTGAGCTGGCGCTGGGCGGCGTCGGCGCGCTTGCGCTCCACGGCGTACCGGATGGCGCGGCTCAGCAGCCGGCCGTCCAGCTCGTCCCGGAAGAGGTAGTCCTGCGCGCCGACCCGCACGGCCTCGGCGCCGCGCTCGGAGTCGTCGTTCGCGGTGAGGGCGAGGACGGCGTGCCGGGGCGCGAGGCGCAGCACGTGCCGCAGCGCGGCGAGCTCGTCGGGTCCCGGGCCGCCGGCGCCCTCGGCCGGGTCGGCCGAGCCGGGCACGGTCAGGGCCAGGTCGAGCAGGATGCAGTGCACGTCGTCGGTGAGCAGCCGCTCGGCCTCGGTGAGGTTGCGGGCGGTGCGGATGCGGATGGGCTTGCCCGCGGAGTCGAGGAGCTCGGGGACGGTCAGCGAGCCCGAGGGGTCGTCCTCGATCACCAGCAGGGTGAGCCCGGCGCCGTTGCCGGAGCCGTTGCCGGAGCCGTTCGTGCCGCCGGTGGTGCCGCTGTCGCCGCGGGTGGCGCCTGTTCCTTCGGTGGTTCCGGTCGTGGGGCGGGCGGGAGCGCCCGTGTCGTGGGCGGGCGCCGCCGTGTCGTACGGGGGCGCCGCATGAGCCTGACCGCCTTCCGCGGCCGGGATCGCTCTCTGCCGCGGTATGGGTACGGGCATCGCTTGGTTCCTTCCCTCCCCCCGAGGGCATGGCGCAGCGCAGGTCGACGCAGCACCGACGGGGACCTTAGCGGTAGCCGTGCCTCCATTGGAATGCCATGCGGCAAACGGCCACCGTCATATGCCGCATCCAGGAACGCAATTGGGCACGGCACGGCCCCGCCAGGGATGACGAACATCACGCCGCGGGGGTTGAGCGGGCCGCCGCGGCGTGCGCTGGGTCACAGGATCTACTTGTCGGGGCGGACGACCCCGAGGATCTGCATGGATCCGGCGCCCGCGACGGTCACGTCCCGCCCGGGGCGCGGGGCGTGCACGATGGCGCCGTCGCCCAGGTACAGGCCGACGTGGCTCGCGTCCGAGTGGTAGATGATCAGGTCGCCCGGCCGCATGTTCTTCACGTCGACGCGGGGCAGCTGCTTCCACTGCTCCTGCGAGGTGCGCGGGATGCCCTTGCCGGCCGCCGCCCACGCCTTGGAGGTGAGCCCCGAGCAGTCGTAGGAACCGGGACCCTCGGCTCCCCACACGTACGGCTTGCCGATCTGCGCGGTGGCGAACGCGATGGCCTTCTTGCCCTGCGGGGACGCCTTGCCGCCGATGTCCTTCAGGACGCCCGAACTCACCCACGCGGACTGCTTCTTGCGGGCGGCCTCCTCCTCCAGCTCGCGCAGCCGCTCGCGCTCCTTCTTCTCCAGCGTCGACTCGAGCTTCTCGGCGTCCGCGATCTTCTTCTTTATCTTCTTCTTGGCCGCGGCCTTGGCCTTGCGGTTGGCTTCCAGCTTCTTCCAGCGGGCGGTGGCGTCCTTCGCGTAGATCCGCAGGTCGTCCTGCGTGCGCTCCAGCTCCGTCAGCATGCCCTTGGTGGCCTTCTGGCCCTGCCGCATGCGCCCGGCGCCGTCCAGGAACTGGCCCGGGTCGTCGCTGAGCATCAGCTGGGCCTCGGTGGGCATGCCGCCGCCGCGGTACTGCGCGCGGGCCGCGGCGCCCGCGCGGGCCTGCAGCTTCTTCAACCTGGCCTGGCCCTCGGCGATGTCCTTGGCCAGCTTCACGATCTGCTCGGACTGGCGGTCGGCCTTCTCCTCGGCGGCGTTGTACTTGTCGGTGGCCACGCCCGCGTCGTGATAGAGCTCGTCGATCTCCTTGCGGACCTCTTCGAGGGACTTGGCCGTCCGGGGCGTCGGGTCGGCGGGAGCGCTCGCCGGGCTCGCGAAGGCCGTCCCCGGTGCGGCCAGCACCGTCGCCGCGCAGATCAGCGCCACGGCCGTCGCCGTCGAGTATCTCTTGCCAGTCACGCTCCGCCACCCCCAAAGCTGATTTACCGTCAGTAACTTTCGGTCGCCATCGGGATGGTGCCATGCCGGCGCCCGATAGGACAGAGCCCGTCCGTCACTTCGATCCCCCCACTCGCCTCATGTGACGAACGACACGCGGAGATCGTTCCCCGCAGGTCAACCGGCCCCGGCCGCGCCGGGTTCAGTTCCCCCGCGGGGCCAACGCCTCCCAGCGCACCGTCACTTCGCCCTGCCGCCACCGCGAAGTCCCGTCCAGCACGGGCCAGTCCGCGGTCAGGTCCCGCACCGCCCTGATCCACCGCTGGCGGGCGCCGTACGAGGCGTACGGCGCCGCGGCCGCCCAGGCCCGGTCGAAGTCGCGCAGGAACGCGTGCACGGGCTCGCCCGGCACGTTCCGGTGGATCAGCGCCTTCGGCAGCCGCTCGGCGAGGTCGGAGGGCTGTGCCAGGGAGCCGAGCCGGGCCGCGAAGGTCACCGTGCGCGGGCCCTCGGGGCCCAGCGCCACCCACACGTGCCGCCGCCCGATCTCGTCGCAGGTGCCCTCGACCAGCAGCCCGCCCGGGGCGAGCCGGGCGCACAGCCGCGCCCAGACCGCGGCGACCTGCTCCTCGTCGTACTGCCGCAGGACGTTCGCCGCCCGGATCAGGACCGGGTCGGCGCCCGCCAGCGGCACCTCGAAGCCGCCGTGCCGGAAGGAGAGCCCCGGGCGCTCGTAGGGCGCGGCGCCCGCGACCCGCGCCGGATCGATCTCGATGCCGACCACGCGCGCGTGGGGCGCGACGGTGCGCAGCCGCAGCAGCAGCTCGACGGCGGTCCAGGGGGCACCCCCGTACCCGAGGTCGACGGCGACGGGGTCCGCGGCGCGGCGCAGCGCGGCGCCGTGGAACGCGGCGATCCAGCGGTCCATGCGGCGCAGCCGGTTCGGGTTCGTGGTCCCGCGCGTCACCGTTCCCACGGGGCGGGAAGGGGTGCGTGGGGCCATGGGAGAAGGGTATGCGGGTACGACGGCGGGAGAGCGCCACGTAATGCTTTGGCAAAAAGAGCGCGAGGGGCGGCCAGGCGGAAATGGAGCAGCCGCTTCCGGTGTTCCTCCTGCGGAGGACCGTACGCCCTCCCCGTAGTCATGCCCGTACGCAAGGAGGACCGCCACGTGAGCCAGTACGTGTCCAGGCTCGGGCGTCGCTCCCCGGCGGCCCCTTCCCGGCTCCGTATTCCCGGCACCATCCGACGGCCCCGCCGCGTGGCCATGCTCAGCGTGCACACCTCGCCGCTGCACCAGCCCGGCACGGGCGACGCGGGCGGCATGAACGTCTACATCGTCGAGCTCGCCAAGCGCCTCGCCGCGATCAACATCGAGGTCGAGATCTTCACGCGCGCCACCACCGGCGGCCTCCCGCCCGCCGTGGAACTGGCGCCCGGCGTCCTCGTGCGGCACGTCGACGCGGGCCCCTACGAGGGACTCGCCAAGGAGGAGCTGCCGGCCCAGCTCTGCGCCTTCACGCACGGCGTCATGCAGGCCTGGGCGGGCCACCGGCCCGGCTACTACGACCTGGTCCACTCCCACTACTGGCTCTCCGGCCACGTCGGCTGGCTCGCCGCCGAACGCTGGGGCGCGCCCCTCGTGCACGCCATGCACACCATGGCCAAGGTCAAGAACGCGGCGCTCGCCGACGGCGACACCCCCGAGCCCGCCGCCCGCGTCATCGGCGAGACGCAGATCGTCCGGGCCGCCGACCGGCTCATCGCCAACACCGCCGAAGAGGCCGACGAGCTCGTACGCCACTACGAGGCCGAGCCCGGCAAGGTCGCCGTCGTCCACCCCGGCGTGAACCTGGAACGCTTCCGCCCCGCCGACGGCCGCGCCGCCGCCCGGCACCGCCTCGGCCTGCCCCAGGATGCCCTCGTGCCGCTCTTCGCGGGCCGCATCCAGCCGCTCAAGGCGCCGGACCTGCTGCTGCGCGCCGTCGCCGTCCTCCTGGACGAGCGTCCGGCGCTGCGCTCGAACATCGTCGTGCCCATCGTGGGCGGGCCGAGCGGCAGCGGCCTCGCCAAGCCGGAGGGCCTGCAGAAGCTGGCGGCGCGGCTGGGGATCGCGGACGTGGTCCGCTTCCAGCCGCCGGTCGGCCAGGAGCAGTTGGCGGACTGGTTCCGGGCCGCGTCCGTCCTGGTGATGCCCTCCTACAGCGAGTCCTTCGGGCTCGTCGCCATCGAGGCGCAGGCGGCGGGCACGCCGGTGCTCGCGGCGGCGGTGGGCGGGCTGCCCGTCGCGGTGCGCGACGAGGTGACCGGCTTCCTGGTCTCCGGCCACGAACCGGCCCACTACGCGCGCGTGCTGCGCGACTTCGCCGACCATCCGCACCTGGTGGAGCGGATGGGGGCGGCGGCGGAACAGCACGCGCAGTCGTTCGGCTGGGACACGGCGGCGTCCGCCACGGCGGACGTCTACACCGCGGCCATGCACGACTTCCGCGCGTCCCAGCGTCACGTACGCTCGCACCATGGCTGAGCAGGCGGACACCGCGGCGATCATCGAGCGGACCCTGGACGACGCCGAGCTCGAGTGGGAGGCCACCGAGCCCGGCTCCTACGTGGTGAAGCTGCCGGGCACCCGGAAGCTCTCCACGACCCTGTCGCTCCGGGTCGGCAAGCACTCGCTCTCCCTGAACGCGTTCGTGATCCGGCACCCCGACGAGAACCACGCGGCGGTGCACCGCTGGCTCCTGGAGCGCAACCTGCGCCTGTACGGGGTGAGTTACGCGATCGACTCGCTCGGCGACATCTACCTGGCCGGCAAGCTGCCGCTGTCCGCGGTCACGCCCGAGGAGCTGGACCGGCTCCTCGGCTCGGTGCTCTCGGCGTCGGACGACTCCTTCAACACGCTCCTGGAGCTCGGGTTCGCGTCGGCGATCCGCAAGGAGTACGAGTGGCGCGTGGCGCGCGGGGAGTCGACGCGGAATCTTGAGGCGTTCACGCACCTGACGGGTGGCTCCGCCGGTTGAACGGTTGGGGGGCGCCGGCACCGGCACCGGGGCGCTCGGCGCTGGCCCTGACCGCCCCCCTTCCGCGTCGCAGGCACCTCCCACCCACCCGCCCGTTCACCCGGCACCGCCGCCTCCCGAAGGGCCCCACCGGCCCCAGGGCCGCCCGGCACCCGCCTTGCCCCCCTCCTCCGCGTCGCGGGTGACTCCCCCCCGCAAGGCTGCCCCCGAAGGACCTCGCGAGCATCGGCGCCGGGGCCGCCGAGCGCCTGCCCTGACCGCCCCCCTTCCGCGTCGCAGGCATCTCCCACCCACCCGCCCGTTCACCCGGCACCGCCATCTCCCGAAGGACCCCGCCGGCCCCGGGGCCGCCCGGCACCCGCCCCGATTGCCGTTCCGCCGCGTCGTGGGTGACTCCGCCCCGTAAGCGGTGCGGAAGGACCCCGCCGGCCCCGGGGCCGCCCGGCACCCGCCCCGATTGCCGTTCCGCCGCGTCGTGGGTGACTCCGCCCCGTAAGCGGTGCGGAAGGGCCCCGCCGGCACCGGGGTGGCCCGGCACTCGTCCTGACCGTCCTCCCGCCGCGTCGCGGGTCTCTCCCACCCGCCCACCCGTTTGCCCGGCACCGCCTTCTTCCCGAAGGGCCCACCGGCGCCGGGGTGACCCGGCACTCGTCCTGACCGTTCTCCCGCCGCGTCGCGGGTCTCTCCCACCCGCCCACCCGTTTGCCCGGCACCGCCTTCCTCCCGAAGGGCCCACCGGCGCCGGGGTGGCCCGGCACTCGTCCTGACCGTTCTCCCGCCGCGTCGCGGGTCTCTCCCACCCGCCCACCCGTTTGCCCGGCACCGCCTTCCTCCCGAAGGGCTCCACCGGCGCCGGGGCCGCCTGGCGCCCTCCCGTCCTTCCGCCGCGTCGCCCCCAAGGGTGAAGTGCCCCTCCCCGAAACGGCGTTGACCGGAGTGCCCCGCGCCGCTCCCATCGCCTCGCGGAGGCTCCCCGCCCCTACCCGCACGGCTCGGTGCGGGGTGAACGGGTGGGTGGGTGGGGGACATCCGCCGCGAAGCGGCGGGCTCGGATCTGCGCGGACATCGGCCGGCGGAAAGACACCAGTCCCGCGCCCACCCGGCGACCCGCGCGCGTGACCTCCGCATGAGGTCCCGCCCACCTGTGAAGCGGCGGGTCGGGCCCACGCGGCCACACCGCCCCCGGCGACCCGGCGCGCACACCCGCGCGCGTGACCTCCGCGTGCGGCCCCGCACCCGTCAAGAAGCCGCGGCCGGTTCACCCCCTTCCGCCCAGCGCAGCGCCATGGCATGCTCCCTCCCCGTCGAGCTGTCGCAAGTATGAACTCCGTTCAGATGTATAGACGTTGGCGCGCGATGACCGCGATGACGACGGAAGGCGGCCCCCCCCATGACCCAGCCCCCCAACCCCACCAGACGACACCTGCTCCGCGGCGCGACAGCCGTCGCCGCCACCGCGACCGGCATCGCCACGAGCATCAGCTCCGCCACCGCGACCGGCATCGGCACGAGCATCGCCCCAGGCCCAGGCCCAGGCTCAGCCCTCGCCCCCGCCCCCGCCCCACGCGACCGGGGCCGAACCCCCACCCTCTGGCGCGAGTTCACCAAGGCCCCCTACACCCACCCCCAGATCCCCTACATAGGCCGCGCCGGCGCCCGCGCGGGGCGCCGGGGTCGCCCCGAGACGCCCCGCATCCCCGGCCCCCGCCCCGACCCCGCCACCGACTCCGCCCCCGCGATCAACCGCGCCCTCGCGGAGGCCGGCCGCAGGGGCGGCGGCACCGTGGTGCTGCACCCCGGCACCTACCGCATCGACGACGTCATCCGCATCGCCCACGACAACGTCACCCTCCGCGGCGCGGGCAGCGCCCGCACCACCCTCCTCGCCACGAAGAGCCTGACCGAACTGATCGGCCCCTACGGCTCCCGCTACGGCGGCGACAAGTCCAGCTGGTCCTGGGCCGGCGGCCTCATCTGGCTGGCGCCGCAGGCCCGTTGGGCGTCCCTGACCGACGCCATCAGGGCGAGGGACTGGCCCTTCGAGGGCTGGACCGGCAACAGGCGCGACGCGTGGGAGACGCTGACCACCGTCCGCCCCGCCCACCGCGGCTCCTGGTCGGTGACCGTCCCCGACGCCTCCCGCCTGCGCAAGGGCGACCTCGTCCTGCTCCGACTCGCCGACGACGCGGAGCACACGCTCCTGGAGCACATGGCGGGCGATGGGCCGGGCGCCCGCGCGTACACCTGGGACGACAAGACGAAGCTGACCTCGTACGTCCCCTACGAGTGGCCCGTACGGATCGCCGCCGTGGACCGCGTCCGGCGCCGGGTCACCTTCGAGCGGCCGCTCCCCCTGGACGTACGACCGGAGTGGGATCCGCGGCTGACCACCCACGTCACGGCGCTGACCGGCGCGGGCGTGGCGGGCCTGACGCTGGAGGCCGTCGAGACGCCGCAGGCCCGCACCTCCTGGACCAGGGATACAACGGCGTGACGTTCCAGTGCGCGTACGACTGCTGGGCCGAGGACGTCGTCGTACGCCATGTCGACAACGGCTTCGGGCTCGTCGCCGCCTCCGCCTGCACCCTGCGCCGCACCCGCGTGACCGGCCGGGGCTCGCACCACCCGTACTTCTGCCGCGAGGGTTCCCACGACAACCTCGTCGAGGACTTCCGGATCGACGCCCGCACGACCCCGGCCCCCGCCGGAACCCAACTGCACGGCATCAACGTCGAGGGCCTCTCCTCGCACAACGTCTGGTCGCGCGGGCGCATGGAGATGGGCACGTTCGACTCGCACCGCGGGATGCCGTTCGCGAACGTCCGTACGGACATCACCGTCGAGAACGACGGCCGGCACGGCGGGGACGCGAGCGCGGGCCCCCTGTTCGGGGCCCGCTTCACGCACTGGAACATCCGCGTCACCAACGAACGCGCCGGCCTGATGAAGATCGACGGCCTCGCGCCGCACAGCGCGACGGTCGGCCTGAACACGGTCCGGGAGTTCGACCAGATCGACGTCCCCGACTTCACCGGCGACCTGAACGCGCGCCTGGAGCTGTACGGGACTACGGACGCGGTGCGCCCACGGAATCTGTACGAGGCGCAGCGGGACCTGCGGACCTGACGGCGTCGGCGGCGACGGCCGCGACCGGCGCGGCGATGTCGGCGTCCGGGGCCGTCGCGACGATCCCGCCGATCCCGCCCGCCTCGGCGACCGGCCCGCCGACCGCCGTTGCGCCCACCTCCGCGCCGCCCACCTCCGCGCCGACCACCTTGGCGCCGACCACCTCCGCGCCGACCGCCTCCGTTCCGACCGGCTCGGCGGGGGAGTCCTCCGGGAGCCCCCGCATGAGACCCCAGTAGCCGAGCGCCGCCACCGTTCCCAGGACCGCGCACACCGCCCACAGCCACGACGCCCCGAACCGGTCGATCATGAAGCCGGACATCAGCGGGGCGACCAGTGCGGCCACCGACCAGGACATCGTGTACATGCCCTGGTAGCGCCCGCGCCCGTGGGTGGGGGAGAGGCGGACGACCAGGCCGGTCTGGGTCGGCGCGTTGACGATCTCGGCGAGCGTCCACACGCACACGGTCAGCGCGAAGATCCCGAGCGACCCGGCGAACGCGGTGAGCCCGAAGCCGTACCCGGCGACGACCGAGGAGATCACCAGGAGCCGGCGCGGGTCGCGGTGCTCGATGAAGCGGGTGACGGGGATCTGCAGGACGACGATCAGCACGCCGTTCACGGCGATCGCGAGGCCGTAGTCGGAGGGGGTGAAGCCCGCCTCGCCCATGGCGACCGGCAGTCCCACGGACCCCTGCTGGAAGATCAGCGCGACGAGGAAGGACAGGCCGACCACGCCCATGAACCGCCCGTCGCGCAGCACGGTCCCGAGCCCGACGTCGGGCTCGGCCGCCTTCTCCACGGCGCTCCGCACGGGACGGGACTCCGGCAGCTTCGCGAAGACGACGATCGCGCAGGCCATCGTCATGGCGGCCTCGATGAGGAAGCCGGCGCGGTAGCTGTACGAGGCGATGAAGCCGGCACCCGCCGAGGAGACGGCGAAGCCGAGGTTGATGGCCCAGTAGTTGAGGGAGAAGGCCCGCACGCGGTCCTCGGGCCGCACGATGTCCGCCATCATCGCCTGGACGGCGGGGCGGGAGGCGTTGCTGGCCATGCCCACAAGGAAGGCGACGCCCGCGATGGCGACGGGGTGCTCCATGAAGCCGAGGACCGCCACCGAGACGGCCGTGGAGGCCTGCGCGATCAGCAGCGTGGGCCGCCGCCCGAGCCGGTCGGTCATCACGCCCGCGCCCAGCGAGGAGACGACTCCGCCGAGGCCGTGCAGGGCGGCGACGAGTCCCGCGTAGGAGGCGGAGTAGCCCCGCTCCAGGGTCAGGTACAAGGCCATGAAAGTGGCGACGAAAGCCCCGAGCCGGTTGACCAATGTGCTCGTCCACAGCCACCAGAAGGCGCGGGGCATGCCCGAGACGCTCTCGCTGACGGCGCGTCTCACGGCGGTGAACAGCATGCGGATCCCCCGAAAGGTGTAAGTGTCTCAAGCGGCGAGCACACGTTACGAGTCGAAGGTCCCGGCCCGCCACTCAATTGACGGGAGCCGTCAACTGTCACCCCCGCGCCCGCGCGCGCGAGGTCCCCCGGGGTTCGATTACGCTCAGAGGCATGGCCGACGCACCGTACAAGCTGATCCTCCTCCGCCACGGCGAGAGCGAATGGAACGCGAAGAACCTGTTCACCGGCTGGGTGGACGTCAATCTCAACGAGAAGGGCGAGAAGGAGGCGGTCCGCGGCGGTGAGCTGCTGAAGGACGCCGGCCTGCTGCCCGACGTGGTCCACACGTCGCTCCAGAAGCGCGCGATCCGCACCGCCCAGCTCGCGCTGGAGTCCGCGGACCGCCACTGGATCCCCGTCCACCGCAGCTGGCGCCTGAACGAGCGCCACTACGGCGCCCTGCAGGGCAAGGACAAGGCGCAGACGCTCGCCGAGTTCGGCGAGGAGCAGTTCATGCTGTGGCGCCGCTCGTACGACACCCCGCCGCCGGCGCTGGACCGCGACGCGGAGTACTCCCAGTTCTCCGACCCCCGCTACGCCACGCTCCCGCCCGAGCTGCGCCCCCGGACGGAGTGCCTGAAGGACGTCGTCGTCCGCATGCTCCCGTACTGGTTCGACGGCATCGTCCCCGACCTCCTGACCGGCAGGACGGTCCTGGTCGCGGCCCACGGCAACTCGCTGCGCGCCCTGGTCAAGCACCTGGACGGCATCTCCGACGCCGACATCGCGGGCCTGAACATCCCCACGGGCATCCCGCTCTCCTACGAGCTGGACGCCGAGTTCAAGCCCCTGAACCCGGGCGGCACGTACCTCGACCCGGAGGCGGCGAAGGCAGCCATCGAGGCGGTCAAGAACCAGGGCAAGAAGAAGTAGCCCCAGCTCCACCGACCCCGCCCCCGGGGCGCGCCCATGGCGCGGCCCGGGGGCGTTTTCGTGTGACGTCTACGGGGCCGCGCCCGTCGGCGGGGGCCGGCGTGGGGTGTTCTTGAGGTTTTTTTGGGCGTGCAGGATCAGGGCTTCGCGGGCCGTGCGGTGGGTGGTGATGAGGGCGGACACCTGGGCGGGGTCCAGGTGCGTGCCGTCGTGGAGTTCCTCGCACAGCGGGAGCAGGGACTGGCGCATGCGGCGGGCCGAGGCGCGCAGGGGGTCCGTGCGGTCGCCGGTCAGGAGGGTGATCAGCTGGGACTGTTCGTGCAGGGACTCGTAGGACTCCAGGGCCGCCGCCGCGATCGCGTCGAGGCCGTCCGCACCCGCGTCCCGCGCCCGGCGCCAGCGCAGCAGGGCCCGCAGCGTGCGGTCCGCCGTCGCCAGGTACTCCGCGAGACCCGTGAGCAGCGTCTCGTCCCAGCGGACGGCCAACTCCCGCCGGTGCACCGCGTGTTCGCGCCATGCCTGGAGCAGGGCGCCGACCACGGCCCCCACCACCGTCGAGACGGTACCCACCCACAGGACGTCCACCCGCCGAGGCTACCGGCGAAGGCCCCCGTCCACGGAGTGCGGGGACGAGGGCCTTCGGGGAGAGCGCGGAGGATGTGCGGCCTAGCGCGTGAAGTTCAGGTACTTCCACGCCCCGTACGTCGTCGAGTTGACGTTGTCGCCCGACGACGCGTTCACGTACGCCGAGCGGATGCGCGCGCGGATGCCCGACTGGCCCGGCGCCTTCAGGCGGACCGTGGAGGCGCCGTCGGGGGAGAGCGCGAAGTACTCGGAGCCGGACGCGTGCCACTTGCGGTCGACGCCGTAGACCTGGAGCTCGAAGCGCTGCTTGCGGCCCTTGTAGTAGGTCATCTTCGTCGCCAGGTACGGGTCGGTGCTCTTGTGGAAGTAGTGGTACGTCGTCGAGCCGATCTTGCCCGTCCTGTAGTGCTTGGAGACGGTGCTGGAGATCTTGACCCGCGCGTACGCCGTCGACGTGGCCGACGCGGAGGCCGAGCGCGCGTCCCCGGAGAAGACGGCGGTGACCTTCGTGTCCCGCTTCATGTCGACCGTCGCCGACAGGTTGCCGCGCGAGTTGACCGTGCCCTTCTTGACCAGCTTCTTGGGCTTGTCGCCGCCGTAGGGGTCGGCCCAGATCTCGACGGTGCGGTTCTTGTACGTGCTGCCGAGGTGCGCCGTGAAGGAGACGTCCGCCCCGTACGCGTAGGCCTTGCCGTTCTTGTCCAGGGTCAGCGTCGTCTTGGTGCGCGAGACGGTCACCGAGTCCGACGCGCTCGCCGCGGCGTGCGTGGCGTCACCGGCGTAGGCGACCTTGTAGGTCACCTTCCCGCCCGCGGGCGGGCTGTCGGTGAAGGAGAAGGAGCCGTCGGCCTTCGTCTTCACGGACGGCAGCGCCTTGCCGGGCGCGGGCGACTCGACGTCCGTGCGCGTGACCTTCAGGACCGTGCCCGCGGGCAGCGGCACCGTGTCGGTGAGCTTGCCGGTGACGGTCAGCGGCTTGGCGCGGGGCGCCTTCTCCGGGGCGTTCACCGTCAGGGTCGGCAGCGACTTGCCCGGCTCGGCCATGGTGCGCAGCGAGAACGTGCCGAACGAGTTCACCGACACCGCGAAGAGGTGGCCGTCGTCCGGCGCCCAGGCCAGCGCCCCGGGCACCAGCTCGTCGGCGCCGCTGGTGTTGCCGGTGTTCGGGAAGTCGTACTCCCGCACCGGCACCTTCACGCCCGGCTGGTAGATGTGCACGTCGGGGTCGTAGATGGAGTCGCTGCCGCCCGCGATCGTGCCGTCGGAGGCGATGGCCACGGCGTTGGGGTAGGCATCGGTGGGGTAGGCCGTCTCCTGGGAGAGGTCCTTGGTGGAGTACGCGGGGAAGGAGTAGCCGAACCCGTCCCCCCAGGTCGTCAGCACCTGCTCCCCGTCGGGCGTCAGGTCGAGCTGCTTGAAGTTGCCGGTGAGGTTCTTCGTGGTGCGCAGCACGGGCTCCGCGCCGGCGACGTCGTAGACCGCGACGTCGGCCCAGGTGTTGCCGCGCTCGCCGGCCACCAGGACGCCCGGCGCCTTGGGGTCCGAGCCGAGCAGCGGCACGCCGTCCCACTCGACGCCCGGCTTGTCGACGAGCTCGACGACCGGCTCGGCGCCGGAGGTGTCGAGCGAGCCGAGGCCGCCGTCGTAGCCGAACCAGACCTTGCCGTCGACCGTCTCCAGGGTGGCGGGGCCCTTGGCGCCCGTCACGTCGTAGCTCGCCGTCAGGGTGTACGTGTCGGTCTCCACGGAGACGATGCGGTTCTTGTCGGAGACCGCGGCGTACACCTGCCGGGAGTCGGCGGACAGCGTCAGCCCTGATACGCCGGGCAGTCCGGTGAGGGTGCCCTTGACCTTGCCCGCGTAGTCGGTGACGACGATCTTGCCGACCAGCGGGTCGGAGACGTAGACCCGGCGGTGGACGCCGTCCACGGCGATGTCGCCGACCGAGGAGACCGGCAGGACCTCGGCGGAGTCGGCGGCGGCGGAGCCCGCCGCGCCGACCGTCAGCGCCACCGAGCTGAAGAGGACCGCGAGCGCCGTCGCGGTCGAGATGCTGCGCGTACGCACAGTGATGTGACCCCCCACATGAATGGGCCCGGGCCGCGCGCCCGGACCTGATCCCCCGTCACAGCGCAGGTTATGGCATGCCTGTGACAATTGTGGAGAGAGTTTCACAAGTGCCGTGCGGGGTGCCGCGCGGGGCGCCTCATCGCGTCCCGCGGCCGCCGCCCGCCTCATCTCGTCCCGCGGCCGCCGCCCGCCTCCGAGTCGGAGAGGCCCTGCGCCACGTCCGTGACGACGTTCTGTATCCCCTGGCCGAAGTCCGTCGGCGCCACCAGGACGCCGAAGACCAGCACCACGGTCATCGTCAGGAACGTGTCCGTACGAGAGCGGGCCTGCACCCGCCTGCGGAGCAGGACGACGATGACGACCGCCAGGAGAACCGCGAGGTCGATCGAGAGCACCACTTGGCCACCCCTCCCGTCAGGAGCGAACGCCCGGACATTCCTGTGTAGCCCGGCGGCGGGCCGACGGGCCGAAGCTCGCCCGTAGTTGGCAGCAAAGCGCTCATGAGGGGCCGAATCGGCTCGCGGGGGCCGTGCCCGGGCGCGCGCGCCTCGCGCCCCGCCCGGGGCGCACCCACGGCCACGCGCGCGTGCGCCGTTGATGCGCCCGCTCCCGTGGGCATGCAATGGGCATCAGGCAGTACGTCCGTACGCCTTCGAGGAGGAGACCATGGCCGAGTCCCCTACGCGCGCTTCCGTTCCCGAGCAGCCGGTCGACACACCGGGCCTGCCCGCACTCGTGCTCCTGGCCGCCTGCGGCTGCGGCGCGGGCTGCGGCTGCGGCTGCCAGTCCGGCGGGTCGTGCCAGTGCGGCGGCGGCTGCGGCTGACCCGCCCGGCCCCGGACACGACGGTGCCCCGCACGATCCGATCGTGCGGGGCACCGGCACGTGCGCACGCGCCCGGCCCCGGCGTCCGGGAACCGCGGCACGAAGAACGCGGGCGGCGCGGGTGCCGGGCGGTGCGGGTACCGGGCGGTGCCGGGCGGGGAAGGCCTAGGCCCCCTCCACCGGCGCCCCCGTCGCCTGGATCTCGTCCGCGTGCTCACCCGTCACCAGGTACACGACCCGCTTGGCCACCGACACCGCGTGGTCCGCGAACCGCTCGTAGTAGCGGCCGAGCAGCGTCACGTCGACGGCCGTCTCGATGCCGTGCTTCCAGCGGTCGTCCATCAGGTGCTGGAACAGCGTGCGGTGCAGCTGGTCCATCTCGTCGTCGTCCTGCTCCAGCTGGAGCGCCAGGTCGACGTCCTTGGTGATGATGACCTCCGCCGCCTTCGCCATCAGGCGCTGCGCGAGCTGGCCCATCTCCAGGATCGTGGCGTGCAGGTCCTGCGGCACCGCCGAGTCGGGGAAGCGCAGCCTGGCCAGCTTCGCGACGTGCTGGGCCAGGTCGCCCGAGCGCTCCAGGTCGGCGCTCATCCGCAGCGAGGTGACGACGATGCGCAGGTCCGTGGCGACCGGCTGCTGCCTGGCGAGCAGGGCTATCGCCCGCGCCTCCAGGTCGTGCTGCAGATCGTCCACCTTCTGGTCGGCGGCGATCACGCTCTCGGCCATCTTCAGGTCCGCGTCGAGCATGGCCGTCGTGGCGCGCCCGATCGCGGACCCGACGAGCCGGGCCATCTCGACCAGGCTCTCGCCGATCGAGTCAAGTTCCTCGTGGTACGCGTCCCGCATGTGGCTGTCCCTCTCTCGTACGTCTCAGGGGGCTGGCCCCTACGCTCCCACGGTGCGGGCCGCACGCGTCCGTTTCCGGCACCCCACATGAATCGCCCCCGTCATCAAGGTGAACTGTGGGCGACGGACCACCGCCCCCGCGGCCACACCCGCCCCTGGCCGCTCAGCAGAAATGAACCGGTGCCGTCTCCACGGTGAACTCTGGGCGACGAGTGTTCGAGCCCGCACCCGTATGGCTGTGACCGGTGCTTATCCGGCGCATAACCTGGGTGCATGGACGTGAACGCGGCGGTCGCCGCAGCGGCAGCGATCGCCGGGGTGTGCACCGGTGTCATCGCCATGCTGGCGTTCCGATGGAGCGAGCGCGACCAGAAACGCCCCACCCGGACCTCCCTGCACACCGACCCCGTACTGCCACCGGGCGTGGACACGGTGCTCTCCGTGCTGCGCTCTTCCGCGGTCGTCCTCGACGAGGCCGACAGCGTGGTCAAGGCCAGCTCCGCGGCGTACGCGCTCGGACTCGTCCGCGGCGGCAAGCTCGCCGTCGACCCGATGCTGCAGATGGCGCGGGACACCCGGCGGGACGGGGAGATACGCCAGGTCGAGCTGGACCTGCCCCGGCGCGGCACCGGCCGCGGCGAGGCGCTCGCGGTCTCCGCCCGGGTGGCCCCGCTCGGCTCCCGCCTCGTCCTGCTCCTCGTGGAGGACCTCACCGAGGCCCGCCGCATCGAGGCCGTACGACGCGACTTCGTGGCGAACGTGAGCCACGAGCTGAAGACCCCCGTCGGGGCGCTCTCCCTGCTCTCCGAGGCCGTCATGGACGCCTCGGACGACCCGGAGGCCGTCGAGCGCTTCGCCGGGCGCATGCAGATCGAGGCGACCCGCCTGACCAACCTCGTGCAGGAGCTCATCGACCTCTCCCGGGTGCAGAACGACGACCCCCTGGAGGACGCCGAACCCGTCCGTGTCGACGAACTGGTGGCGGAGGCGATCGACCGCAGCCGCCACCAGGCCTCCCACAAGCAGATCACGATGGCCTCCGGCGGCACCGCCGAGCTCCAGATATGGGGCAACCGCGGCCAGCTCGCCGCGGCCCTCGGCAACCTGGTGGAGAACGCCGTGAACTACTCGCCGGCCCGCACCCGCGTGGGCATCGCCGCCCGCCGGGTCGCCGCGCCGGGCGGTGCGGGCACCTCCCAGGCCTTCGGCACCGGAGGACTGATCGAGGTCGCCGTCACCGACCAGGGGATCGGCATCTCCGACAAGGACAAGGAGCGCATCTTCGAGCGCTTCTACCGCGTCGACCCGGCCCGCTCGCGGGCCACCGGCGGCACCGGCCTCGGCCTCGCCATCGTCAAGCACGTGGCCGCCTCGCACGGCGGCGAGGTCACCGTGTGGAGCTCGGAGGGACAGGGCTCCACCTTCACCCTGCGGCTGCCCGAGGCGGCCGCCCACCGCGACCGCGGATCAGGGCAAGGCGGCGGACTCGACGACGAGACCGCGCCGCCCGACGAGACCACTACGTACGAACCCATTCCTGCCCCGGAGGTCCTTCCGTGACCCGAGTGCTCGTCGTCGAGGACGAGGAATCCTTCAGCGACGCCCTGTCCTACATGCTCCGCAAGGAGGGCTTCGAAGTCGCCATCGCGGCGACCGGCCCGGACGGACTCGACGAATTCGAGCGCAACGGCGCCGACCTCGTCCTGCTCGACCTCATGCTGCCCGGCCTGCCCGGCACCGAGGTCTGCCGCCAGCTGCGCAGCCGCTCCAACGTCCCGGTGATCATGGTCACCGCCAAGGACAGCGAGATCGACAAGGTGGTCGGCCTGGAGATAGGAGCCGACGACTACGTCACCAAGCCGTTCTCCTCGCGCGAGCTGGTCGCCCGCATCCGGGCCGTCCTGCGCCGCCGGGGCGAGCCCGAGGAGGTCACCCCGCAGGCCCTGGAGGCGGGACCGGTCCGGATGGACGTCGACCGCCACGTCGTCACGGTCTCCGGCTCCAAGGTCGACCTGCCCCTGAAGGAGTTCGACCTCCTGGAGATGCTGCTGCGCAACGCGGGCCGCGTCCTGACCCGCATGCAGCTCATCGACCGCGTCTGGGGCGCCGACTACGTGGGCGACACCAAGACGCTCGACGTCCACGTCAAGCGCCTGCGCGCCAAGATCGAGCCGGACCCGGGGGCGCCGCGCTACCTGGTGACGGTGCGCGGCCTGGGCTACAAGTTCGAGCCGTAGACCGCACAGCGGTGAGCCGCGGCCGCACGAAGAAGGGCGGGACCCCACCGGGGTCCCGCCCTTCTCGTCGTCTTCGCCGGTACGGCGTCGGTCAGTGCTCGGCGCCGGTGCCGGCCTCCGCGCCCTGCGAGGCCTCGCCCGAGGGGGTGCCCGCGGCGCCCGACGGGTCGGTGCTCGCGCCCTCGGAGGGCTTGCCCGACGGCTTGCCGGACGGGTCGGTGGAGGCACCCGTGGACGGCTTGCCGGAGGCGCCCTTGGACGGCTTGCCGTCGGGGGACTGCGGCAGCTCGCTCGGGCCCCACTTGCTGAAGTAGGACTCGGCCGGGACGACGAAGGCTTCCATCTTCACGTCGCCGGTGGAGCTGAAGGAGAAGGTGATCGGCTGCGCGTTGCCGTCCTTGACGGCCTCGCGGCTCGCGGACAGGACGGCGGAGGCGTTGTCCTTGCCGCCGATGACGAGGGAGCCGCCGGCCGGGATGGTCAGCTGACCGTCCTGCTTGGCGCCCTTGTCGTCCTTGCCCGGGGTGAGCTTGGCCTTCTTGTCCGTGCCGTCGACCGAGACGGCCTGCAGCTTCTGCGGCTTGTCGCCCGCGTTGAAGATCGTCGCGGCGACCACGGCGGGACCCGTCGACTCCAGGTCGGGCTGGGTGATGACCATGGCGTTCTGGATCTTGATGTCGCCGACGGAGGTCGCGGCGTTGTCCGGCTTGACCTCCATCGTCTGTGCGTTGTTGCCTGCCGCACACGCGGTGAGCGAGGCGAGCGAGAACGCGAGGGCGGTGGCGGCGAGGGCGCCGCGTCGAAGGCTGCGGCTCACGGCGGCGGCAACTCCTTGAACGTGGGCGGTACAGGACGGTCGGGCGGCCGTAAAGCCGTCCTAAGGGTGTGTCAGCGCGCTTACACTACCGAGCCGTTCCGGTGCCGCCGCACCCGACCCGCCCCTTAGGCCGCGGCCGTCGCGCGCGTGACCCCCGCCCGCCGTGATGTCGGGCCCCGACGCCCCGCCCGTCCCATTGGCCCCGCGGCCACCTTTCCGATTAGCGCCGTCAAGGGCGCACGGGCCCCGCCCCGCGGATTTCCGGTAAGGAATGCGCGGGGAGCCCGGAAATTGATCACCCCGCGGCTTGATCAATTCGGGAATCGCGTCCGGGGTCACATCGCACACATCTGTGATCACCGAACGGAGTATCGAAAGTTCGCCGCTTGGAACCGCGCAAACCGGGACGTTCGGCCGCTCGGAGCGCTCCTGAGGGGGACGTAACGGGTGTGTTTCTCCCTCCCCGGAGAGCGGCTCCGACCTGCGAATACCCCGTTCCGGCGGGCCCGCGCAGCACGTTCCTGTTGCTGTTGTCAAGCCCCGAGATATGCCCTGACCTGCGAAAACGCCATTCAGAAGAGGCAGTTCTCGTGTTAGGATGGATAGCCACGGAAGGGGTACCTGTCACATGACGTTCAAGGTTGGCGACACCGTGGTCTATCCCCATCACGGGGCCGCGCTGATCGAGGCCATCGAAACTCGCCAGATCAAAGGCGTGGACAAGACCTACTTGGTGCTGAAGGTCGCCCAGGGCGACCTCACGGTGCGTGTGCCTGCGGACAATGCGGAGTTCGTGGGTGTGCGTGATGTGGTCGGGCAGGACGGCCTCGACCGGGTCTTCGAAGTACTGCGCGCGCCGTACGCCGAAGAGCCCACGAACTGGTCGCGTCGCTACAAGGCGAATCTCGAGAAGCTCGCGTCCGGCGATGTCATCAAGGTCGCGGAAGTTGTCCGTGACCTGTGGCGCCGGGAGCGCGAGCGTGGACTGTCGGCCGGTGAGAAGCGCATGCTCGCCAAGGCCCGCCAGATCCTGGTGAGCGAGCTGGCCCTCGCGGAGAACACCAACGAGGACAAGGCCGAGGCCCTGCTGGACGAGGTCCTCGCGTCCTGACGCGAACGGCCCGGGGCGCATGCCTCGGCCCTCTCGCGCCGAAGAAGAACTGGCGCAGCAATGCCGCGGTGCCCGCTGACCCTTTGAGGAGTCGCCGGGCGCTGCGGCATGTTCGTACCCGGATCGATCTTTCTGATCTTCCGGGATCTTCTCTGAATCTTCTCTGATCTTCGTCATCCAGGCGGATGTGGTGCAGCGACCCCGCGGGAGCCGTGTCGGGCATGCCGGGCTGCCGGCTCGACCGGATGTCACGGAAGGGGTCCGGTCAAGGCGCGCGCCCGGCGCGTCCCCCCGCTCTCGACTTCGCTCGAGCAAGGGGCTCGCCCAGGCCATACCCACGTCGGCCGCGGACACAAACCTGAACGGAACCGATGTCTAGCGAATCCCGTACCGCGGTGGTCATTCCCGCGGCTGGGCGGGGCGTACGCCTCGGCCCTGGCGCCCCCAAAGCGCTTCGCGCGCTGAACGGCACCCCGATGCTCATCCACGCCGTGCGCGCCATGGCGGAGTCCCGGGCGGTCTCCCTCGTCGTCGTCGTGGCCCCGCCCGACGGCGCCCCCGAGGTGAAGACCCTCCTGGACGACCACGCGCTGCCGGAGCGGACCGACTTCCTCGTGGTGCCCGGCGGCGAGAGCCGCCAGGAGTCCGTGCGGGCCGGTCTGGACGCGCTGCCGCCCGGCTTCGACGTGGTCCTCGTGCACGACGCGGCCCGCCCGCTGGTGCCGGTCGACACCGTCGACGGCGTCATCGAGGCCGTCCGCGACGGCGCGCCCGCCGTCGTGCCCGCGCTGCCGCTGGCCGACACCGTCAAGCAGGTCGAGCCCGCGGAGCGGGCCGGCGGACCCGAGGCCGTCGTGGCGACGCCCGAGCGGGCCAGGCTGCGCGCCGTGCAGACCCCGCAGGGCTTCGACCGCGCCACCCTCGTACGGGCCCACGAGAGCGTCACCGACAACGTGACGGACGACGCCAGCATGGTCGAGCAGCTCGGCCTGCCCGTGGTCGTCGTGCCCGGTCACGAGGAGGCCTTCAAGGTGACGCGGCCCCTGGACCTGGTCCTCGCCGAGGCCGTGCTCGCCCGCAGGAGGGCCAACGATGGCTTCTGAGACGCCCCCGGTGCCGCTCCCGCAGGTCGGCATCGGCACCGACATCCACGCCTTCGAAGAGGGCCGCGAGCTGTGGTGCGCGGGCCTGAAGTGGGACGACGCGGGCCCGGGGCTCGCCGGGCACTCCGACGCCGACGTCGTCGCGCACGCCGCGTGCAACGCGCTGTTCTCCGCGGCCGGCCTCGGCGACCTCGGCGCGCACTTCGGCACCGGCCGCCCCGAGTGGTCCGGCGCCTCCGGCCTGACCCTGCTCACCGAGGCCGCCCGCATCGTCCGGGACGCCGGCTTCACCATCGGCAACGTGGCCGTGCAGGTCATCGGCCCCCGGCCGAAGATCGGCAAGCGCAGGGACGAGGCGCAGAAGGTCCTCTCCGACGCCGCCGGCGCCCCCGTCTCGGTCTCCGGCGCCACCACCGACGGCCTGGGATTCCCGGGCCGCGGCGACGGGCTCGCCGCGATCGCCACCGCGTTGGTCGTACGCACGTCGTCGTGAGCCGCGCGACGGGGTAGTCGTATGCCTCGTACCGGCGAATGCCCCGTACGTACGGTCCACGAAGGAGTGAGGTCCATGTCCGCCGCACTGTCCGACGATCTCAAGGCACTGCTCGACACCCCCGTCTTCATCACGGTCGCGACGATTCAGCCCGACGGGAGTCCGCAGGTTTCGCCCGTGTGGGTGAAGCGGGAGGGGGACGAGGTGATCTTCTCCACGACGGTCGGGCGCCGTAAGGAGAAGAACCTGCGGCGGGATCCGCGGGTGACGGTGGTGGTGCAGCCGTTCGACGCGCCGTATTCGTACGCGGAGATCCGGGGTTCCGTGGAGATGACGACACAGGGCGGTCAGGAGCTGATCGACGAGTTGTCGCTGAAGTACACGGGCAAGAAGTACGCGGAGTTCAACCCGTCCTCGAAGGACGACAGCGAGCGCGTGGTGGTCCGGGTGTCGGCGCGCAAGGTCGTCGGGAGCATCTGAGACGCCGCAACGTCACAGTTCCGTGCCCTGTGGCCCAAGGGGTCGCGGGGCACTGCCCCGCGCCCACTACCCTGGAGTGGTGACGATTCGCCTGTACGACACCAGCGCCCGGCAGATCCGTGACTTCAGCCCGCTCCACAGCGGCTGTGTCTCGATCTACCTGTGTGGTGCCACCGTGCAGGCGGCCCCGCACATCGGGCACATCAGGTCCGGCCTGAACTTCGACATCATGCGCCGCTGGTTCGCCTACCGCGGCTACGACGTGACGTTCATCAGGAACGTGACCGACATCGACGACAAGATCATCAAGAAGTCGGCCGAGCAGGGCCGCCCCTGGTGGTCGATCGGCTACGCGAACGAGCGCGCGTTCAACAGCGGATACGACGCGCTCGGCTGCCTGCCGCCCACCTACGAACCGCGCGCCACCGGCCACATCACCGAGATGGTCGAGATGATGCGCGGCCTGATCGAGCGCGGCCACGCCTACGAGGCCGACGGGAACGTCTACTTCGACGTGCGTTCCTTCCCCGGCTACCTGGAGCTCTCCAACCAGGAGCTCGACAACCTCCTCCAGCCCGCGGCCGAGGGCGAGACCGGCAAGCGCGACCCCCGCGACTTCGCGATGTGGAAGGCCGCCAAGGAGGGGGAGCCCAGCTGGGAGACCCCCTGGGGCCGCGGCCGCCCCGGCTGGCACCTGGAGTGCTCGGCGATGGCCCACAAGTACCTGGGCACCGAGTTCGACATCCACGGCGGCGGCATCGACCTGATCTTCCCGCACCACGAGAACGAGATCGCGCAGGCCAAGGCCTTCGGTGACACCTTCGCGCGCTACTGGGTGCACAACGGCTGGGTCACCATGAGCGGCGAGAAGATGTCCAAGTCCCTCGGGAACTCGGTCCTCGTCAGCGAGATGGTCAAGCAGTGGCGCCCCATCGTCCTGCGCTACTACCTGGGCACCCCGCACTACCGCTCGATGATCGAGTACAGCGAGGAGGCCCTGCGCGAGGCCGAGTCCGCGTTCGCCCGCATCGAGGGCTTCGTGCAGCGCGTGGTGGAGAAGGCCGGCGGCGTCGTCGACCCCGCCGACCAGGTGCCGCCCGCGTTCGCCGACGCGATGGACGACGACATGGGCGTCCCGCAGGCGCTCGCCATCGTCCACACCACGGTCCGCCAGGGCAACAGCGCGCTGGCCGCCGACGACAAGGAAGCCGCCGTGGCGCGCCTGGCCGAGGTGCGGGCCATGCTCGGCGTCCTCGGCCTCGACCCGCTCGACCCGCACTGGGCCGGCGGCGACGGCGACCGCGGCGAGGACCTGCACGGCGTCGTCGACACCCTCGTCCGCCTGGTCCTCGACCAGCGCGAGGCCGCCCGCGGCCGCAAGGACTGGGGCACCGCCGACGCCATCCGCGACTCGCTCAACCAGTCGGGCCTGGTCATCGAGGACAGCCCCGGCGGCCCCCGCTGGACGCTCGGCCCGCGCTAGCCGCCCGCTGATGTGCCGCCCGGGCCTCCGGGCGGCACACTTCATAGACGTACACCCGTGCGCGTACGCACGTACCCGCACACGCATCACGACAGACAGGTAGGTCATGGCCGCTAACAACCGCCGCATGTCCGGCAAGAAGGGCGCGCAGGTCGGCAGCGGCGGCAATCGGCGCCGCGGCCTCGAGGGCAAGGGCCCGACGCCGCCCGCCGAGGCGCGCAAGGGGCATGTGAAGAACCGCATCGCCAACGCCAAGGCCAAGAAGGCCGTCGGCCGCCGCCCCGCGCCCAAGGGCCGCGGCGGCAAGTCGTCCTCCGAGATGGTCGTCGGCCGCAACCCGGTCTTCGAGGCGCTGCGCGACGGCGTGCCCGCCTCCACGCTCTACGTCCAGCAGTTCATCGACAACGACGAGCGGGTCCGCGAGGCGCTGCAGCTCGCCGCCGAGCGCGGGGGCATCCACCTCATGGAGGCCCCCCGCCCCGAGCTGGACCGCATGACGAACGGCCTCAACCACCAGGGCCTGGTCCTGCAGGTCCCGCCGTACGAGTACGCGCACCCCGAGGAGCTGGCCGCCGCCGCGTACGACGCCGGTGAGGACCCGCTGATCGTCGCCCTCGACGGCATCACCGACCCGCGCAACCTCGGCGCCGTCGTCCGTTCCGTCTCCGCCTTCGGCGGGCACGGCGTCGTCGTCCCCGAGCGGCGCGCGGCCGGCATGACCGCCGGTGCCTGGAAGACGTCCGCGGGCACCGCCGCCCGCACCCCCGTCGCCCGCGCCACGAACCTGACGCGCGCCCTGGAGGCGTACAAGAAGGCGGGCGTCGCCGTGGTCGGTCTGGCCGCCGACGGCGAGCACGAGGTCGGCGACCTGGAGGCCCTCGGCGGTCCGGTCGTCATCGTGGTCGGCAGCGAGGGCAAGGGCCTGTCCCGGCTCGTCGGCGAGACCTGCGACTTCCGGGTGCGCATCCCGATGCCGGGCGGCGCGGAGTCGCTGAACGCCGGTGTCGCCGCGGGTGTCGTGCTCTACGAGGCGGCGCGCCGCCGCGCCTGAGCCTTCCCGATGTCCGGGCCGCGGTGATCTCTTGACGCGGCCCGGACATTTCCACATGGTCAAGGCAGTGTCCTAAACACACATCACTCGGTTAGATGAGTGTGGACACCAGAACACCCCGCACTCCCACTGGGGGAAGCTCGTCAGGTTTCGACGATGCTCCCGCGCTGAGCATGGTGAAGGTGCCGAGCGACCCGGCGCAGGTCATCGTCAATCACGCGAGTTTCCGCGTGCAGCTTCCCGCCGCTGGGCGCACTCAATCCCCGCGTATCTCACGGCACTTGGGCACACCCGACCAGACGGTGCGCATCCCCGTCGTCGGTACGGCACCCAAGCGCCGCGCACCCGTCGTCTGGAGCGGGAAGTCCGAACCGGGCGATCCCGGCGCGACCGGACTGCTGCAGGCCGTGCGCGGCAGCGGCGTGCGCCGTTCGGCCGAGCAGGCAGGGCCCTACGACGACGGCGGAGCCACCCAGGTCATCCCGCGCGTCGACCTCGACGACGGCCCCGAGACCGCCGAGACGCCCGCCGTCATCGGACCGCGCAACCCCGCGTCCGACACCCGGCTGCTGCCGCCCATGCGGCTGCCCGGCAGCGACTACGACGAGCGCTACGCCGAGGCCCAGGACCACTTCGACGGCTACGACGGCTACGACGACGAGGACGGCACCGAGGACCGGGTCCGCCGCCACGGCTCGGACCCCGTGCGGCACGCCTACTACCCGGGCCGCCGGATGAACCTCGGCGTCGTGCTGCTCCCGCTGCGCGTCTTCCTCGGGTTCATCTCCATCTACGCCGGCATGGGCAAGCTCTGCGACCCCGTCTACTTCGACGGCGGCGAGCGCGGCTCCATGGTCAAGTGGCTGACCTCGCTGCACCCCTGGGCGCTCGCCGAACCGCTGCGCGACTTCGCCCTGCAGCACCCCGTCGGCGCCGGGCTCTCCATCGCCTTCCTCCAGGTCGTCGTCGGCGTCCTGACGGTCCTCGGGCTCTGGCAGCGCGTCGCCGCGTCGATCGGCGTGCTGCTGTCGGCGGCGCTCATCGTCACGGTGAGCTGGAAGACCGTCCCCGCCTACGACGCGCCGGACATCATCTACCTCGCCGCCTGGTCGCCGCTGATCATCGCGGGCGCGCCCGTCTACTCCGTGGACGGCCGCCTGGCGGGCGAGGCCTGGCGCACCCTCGGGCCGCGCGCCGACATCTGGGACCTGCGGCGGCGCGTGCTGCGCCGCGGCGGCCTCATCGGCGCCGTCGTGGTCGGCCTGACGCTGCTGATCGGCTCCATGCTGGGCGGCGCGGTGCGCGACGCGGACCGGGTCACCGTGCCCGGCCCCGGCGAGGCCCCGCGCAACGAACTGCCGGGCTCCCCGCTGCCGGGCGACCCCGCGCAGAAGCGGCAGGGCCGGCAGTCGCAGAGCCCCACCGCCTCCTCGGGCGAGCCGACGCGGGGCGCGACGTCCGCGCGGCCCACGCAGGGCGCCACGGCGCCGGGCGCGACCCGTGACGCGGGCACGACCGGTGCCACCCAGCCGAGCCAGACCCAGGGCAGCAGCACGGCGGGCCAGGCCCCGCCGCAGCAGTCGGCGCCGCAGCAGCAGCAACCCGCGGCCACCAGCGCGGGCCCCGCGGCCACCGGCTCCGGCGGGTCGGGCGGCGGCGCGGCCGGCACCGCCACCGGCGGCTCGGGCGGCGGTTCGGGCGGCGAGCGGCCCGGCGGCCTGCTGGGCGGCGTGCTCGGCCGCTGAGCCGGTCCCGCTCCCTCCGGTACGCCGACGGGGCCCCGCACACAAGGTGTGCGGGGCCCCGTCGGCGTACGTACGGCGGGCCGGGCTCTCAACGCCCCTGGGCGGCGAGCTCCTTGGCGGCCTCGGTGAGGTCCTTCGCGGTGTCGATCGCCCGCCAGTAGGCGCCCTGCGGCAGCGGGAAGCCCGCGAGGCGCTTCTGCCGGGCCAGCCGCGGGAACGTGGTGCGCTCGTGGTCGCCGAGGTCCGGCAGGAGCGCGGTGAAGGCGTCCGAGAAGACGTACACGCCCGCGTTGATGAGGTACGGGGACGGCGGCGCCTCGATGAAGTCCGTGATGTGGCCGAACGCGTCCGTCTCGACGGCGCCCCACGGGATGCGGGGGCGGGCCAGGGCGAGGGTCGCGGTGGCGTCGCGCTCGGCGTGGAAGGCCGCCATGTCGCGCAGCGAGAAGCGGGTCCAGATGTCGCCGTTCGTCGCGTACCAGGGCTGGTCCGCGTGCGGCAGGTGCCGGGCGGCGTACTTGAGTCCGCCGCCGCGGCCGAGCGGTTCCTTCTCGACGACCGTGGTGACGTTCAGCGGGAGGTCGGCGGCGTCCAGCCACTCCTGGAGGACCTCGGCGAGGTGCCCGCAGGAGACGACGGCGTCGGTCACGCCCTCCTCGGCGAGCCAGGCAAGCTGATGGCCGATGATCGGGGTCCCCGTGCCGGGGATCTCGACCATCGGCTTGGGCCGGTCGTCGGTGTACGGGCGGAGCCGGGAACCCTGGCCTCCGGCCAGGACGACAGCCTGCGTGGGCTTCAGCGTGGTCATGCCGGAAACCCTACGCGGAGCTGCGCGGCGGCCCGCTCAGCCGTTTCGATGGGCGGCTGCCACGCCCGTCGCGAAGGACGTGTCGCAGACCGGGCGGGCGTACGACTGGGCGCGGCTGGGGCCGTACACGCGCACGGCGGCCCGGCCGAGGGCGCGGGCGATCGAGACACAGTGCCGGGCGAGCGACGGATGGCGGTTCACCTCCTGCTGGAGGTGGGTCAGCGCGACGCCCGGGTTCTTCTCCTGGAGCTCCAGGAGAAGCCGGTCGCGCAGGAGGTCCTGCGGCGCGCGCGACGTGGCGGGGACGGAGAGGTTGTCGGCGGATGCGGTCAGCATCGAGTCCGAGGAATTCCCCGACCAGTTGACGCTGGTGACCGCGAGGGTCCCGGAAAGCACCAGCATCACGGGCAGGACGAGGGCGAGCGTGCGGCCGATGCGGCGGGCGGGGCCCCGATGGGCTCGGCGCGGCCTCTGGGTGTAGTTGGCGGAGTGCGTCACGCGAGTGAGCGTAGCGCTAGGTGATGATTTGGCGACATTTAGTCACTCGGTCGAGGGACGGAGAAGGAGGTTTCTCCGACGCGGTGTTGACGCCACCTGGCCGAAATGACCGTTGTGCCGGGGTATTTGTCGACAACGCGCGGGCGTCCGCGACGGACCGGGCGGGTACGCGCGCAGGGCCCCGCATCCGAGGATACGGGGCCCTGCGGGGACTTGGCGGGACGTCAGTCGCTCAGCCGCTCGCCCGTCGAGGTGGAGAACACGTGGGTCTCACCCGGACGCGGTACGACGTGCAACTGGGCGCCCTTCTCCGGCACCTGGCGGCCGTTGACGCGGACGACGAGGTCCTTCTGCTCGCCGCCGACCTCGGCGGTGCCGTAGACGTAGCCGTCGGCGCCGAGCTCCTCGACGACGTTCACCGAGACGGCGAGGCCGGCCGGGGCGTCGGCGCTCTCCTTGGAGAGGGTCTTCGCGACGGCGCCGTTCTGCTCGACGATGTCGAAGTGCTCCGGGCGGACGCCCACGGTGACCGTGCGGTCGCCGCGGTCGGCGGCGGCGGACAGCGCCTCGCGGTTCACCGGGACCACGGAGTTGCCGAACTTCACGCCGCCGTCGGTGATCGGGACCTCGACGAGGTTCATCGCGGGCGAGCCGATGAAGCCGGCCACGAAGAGGTTCGCCGGGCGGTCGTACATGTTGCGCGGCGAGTCGACCTGCTGGAGCAGACCGTCCTTGAGCACGGCCACCCGGTCGCCCATCGTCATGGCCTCGACCTGGTCGTGGGTGACGTACACGGTGGTGATGCCGAGGCGGCGCTGGAGGCTCGCGATCTGCGTACGGGTGGAGACGCGGAGCTTGGCGTCGAGGTTCGACAGCGGCTCGTCCATGAGGAACACCTGCGGCTCGCGCACGATGGCGCGGCCCATGGCGACGCGCTGGCGCTGACCGCCGGAGAGCGCCTTGGGCTTGCGGCCCAGGTACTCGGTGAGGTCGAGGATCTTCGCCGCGTCCTCGACCTTCTGGCGGATCTCGGCCTTGTTGACGCCGGCGATCTTCAGGGCGAAGCCCATGTTGTCGGCGACGGTCATGTGCGGGTAGAGCGCGTAGTTCTGGAACACCATGGCGATGTCCCGGTCCTTCGGCGGCAGGTGCGTGACGTCGCGGTCGCCGATGCGGATGGCGCCGGCGTTCACGTCCTCGAGTCCCGCGAGCATCCGGAGCGAGGTGGACTTGCCGCAGCCGGACGGACCGACCAGGACGAGGAACTCGCCGTCCTCGATCTCGATGTCCAGGCCGTCGACGGCGGGCTTGTCGCCACCCGGGTAGATGCGGGTCGCCTTGTCGAACGTAACAGTGGCCATGGTGAGGGCCCCTTCCACCGGCAGGAACGTGCCGGACGATCCGTTGTAGAGAGGGAGTGGTGTAGTCCACCTGAGTGAACTGCTCGTGACCGTACCCCGGGGGCCGGGCATCTGTCAGCAGTCGGGAGACGCCCGGCTTCGAGGAAATTTTCGACGGGCCCGCGGGCGGTGTTGGTTACACTGCACGGGCACGTCCAGTGCGCGCCTCCTTAGCTCAGCTGGTCAGAGCGCCGCTCTTGTAAAGCGAAGGTCGTCGGTTCGAATCCGACAGGGGGCTCCGGACGGCGTAGGGCCCGGCCCACCGAAGAGGTGGGCCGGGCCCTACGCCGTGTCCGGAAGCCTTAGTGCCGCCCCGCCACCCTGTCCGCCCACTGGGCCAGGCGGGAGGAGGTGGGGGTGTGGGTGGTCTGTTCTCGGTGGTCTGCTGCGTTGTACGTGGCGTACATGCCGTGGACGCCCAGCCAGCGGAAGGGTTCCGGTTCCCACTTGCGGACCTTGTGGTCGACCCAGGGGAGCGTGGTCAGGTCGGTGGAGCCCGCCTGGCCGGAGTCCTGCTGGACCAGGTCGCGCAGGGTGCGGGCGGCGAGGTTGGCGGTGGCGACGCCCGAGCCGACGTAGCCGCCCGCCCAGCCGAGGCCGGTGGCGCGGTCCAGGGTGACCGTGGCGCACCAGTCGCGGGGGACGCCGAGGACGCCGGACCAGGCGTGGGCGATGCCGACGCCGGTGAGCTGGGGGAAGAAGCGGACGAGGATCTCCCGCAGCGCCTCGACCGTCGCGGCCTGGGTGCGGCCGTCGTTGTCGGTGCGCGAGCCGTAGCGGTAGGGGACGCCCCGGCCGCCGAGGGCGATGCGGTCGTCGGCGGTGCGCTGGGCGTACATGTAGGCGTGCGCCATGTCGCCCAGCGTCTCGCGGCCCGCCCAGCCGATCGACTCCCACTGGGCGGGGGTGAGCGGTTCGGTGGCGATCATCGAGGAGTTCATGGGGAGCCAGGTGCGGCGCTGGCCCTTGAGGGAGGCGGTGAAGCCCTCCGTGCAGCGCAGCACGTAGGGGGCGCGGACCGTGCCGTAGGGGGTGAGGGCGTGCTTCGGCTTGATCTCGGTGACCGGGGTCGACTCGTGGATCGTGACGCCGAGCGCCTCGACGGCCGCGGCCAGGCCCTGGACGAGCTTGACGGGGTGCAGGCGGGCGCCGTGCGGGGTCCAGGTCGAACCGACGGCTCCGGCGACCCGGATGCGTTCGGCGGTCTCGCGGGCGCCGTGCAGGGTGCGGTCCTTCTCGCCGTACGAGAGCTCCGTGTCGTGGAAGGCCTTCAGGCGGGCCAACTGCGCGGGGGTGTGCGCCACTTCGAGGACGCCGCCGTGGTGGATGTCCGCGTCGATGGACTCCTCGGCGGCGGCGCGGATCACCTCGTCGACGGTGTCGTTCATGGCGCGCTGGAGGCGGACGGCCGCCTCGTGGCCGTGCAGCTTGGCGTAGCGGTCGCGGCCCGCGATGCCGTTGTAGAGCCAGCCGCCGTTGCGGCCGGAGGCGCCGTAGCCGCAGAACTTCTGCTCCAGGACGGTGACGCGCAGGAAGGGGGCCGCCTTCTTCAGGTAGTACGCGGTCCACAGGCCGGTGTAGCCGCCGCCGACGATGCAGACGTCGGCCGTGGCGTCGGAGGTCAGGGGTTCGCGGGCGGCGGGCAGGCCCTGGTCGGCGTACCAGAACGATATGCCGCCGTTGACGGTGCCGGTCCCGGGGCGGGAGTTGTTCGCGCTGCTCATGGGCGGACGTTACTGCGCAGGTGGGGGCCTTGGGCAGGGGGTGGGGCGTTGGTCCCGCGAGGTGGGCCGTTCGGCGGCCGGGACGGATGCGGAGGTCCGTTAGTTTTGAGCGGTACGTACCGATTTTCTGGAGGGTCCCCTCATGGCGGTATCCAAGGCCGGGCGCACGGCCGCACGCAGGGCCGCCGCGGTGGCGGCGACGGCGCTGATCGCGGTGTCCGCGTCCGCCTGCGGCTCCGGTGACGGCGGCGGCACGGCCGGCGGGCCCGGGAAGTCCGGCGCGAGCGCCCCGGCGGCCCAGGCGCCGCCGGCCGGCGGCGCCCGGCTCGCCGGGGTGCCCGCCGCGGTGCGGGGCGGCGTGATCACCGTCGGCGACCCGAAGGCCCCGCACACGGTCAAGGTGTACGAGGACGCGCGCTGCCCGTTCTGCGCGAAGTTCGAGGAGAGCGGGGCGCGGGCGCTGGTGGGTCCGGTGGCCGACGGCAAGGTGAAGGTCGAGTACACGATCGCCTCGTTCCTCGACAAGAACCTCGGCGGCAGCGGATCGGCGCACGCGGCCAACGCGCTGCGCGCGTCCGTGGAGGCGGGCAAGTTCCCGCAGTTCCACGCGGCCGTCTTCGCCAACCAGCCGCAGGACGAGTCGGACGACGTCTACACCCCGGCGTTCCTCCTGAGGATCGCGGACAAGGTGGACGGGCTGCGGGGCGCGGCGTTCGACAAGGCGGTCAAGGGCGGCACGTACGAGAAGTGGCTCGGCGAGGCGATGAAGTCCTTCGGCGCCGACGGCGTCCAGGGCACCCCGACCGTCCTCGTGGACGGCGAGAAGCCCGGGAACAACTCCCTCTTCGACCAGGCGGAGTTCGCCGCGGAGCTCAAGTCCGCCGGGATCTCCTGACCCGGCCGGGGCGCGGGCGCGTCAGCGGGTGGCAGGCCAGGCCGATCAGGACCGCCGTGAAGTGGCCCAGGTCGGTGAAGGTCCTGCCGGTGATCAGCGGGGTGCCGTACACCGCGAGGACGGCGAGCAGGTACCCGTACCGCCAGGGCGCGGGGATCCGGTAGGTGAGCACGGCGACCACGCCCGCCAGTGCGTAACTCACGCCCACATCGAGGGTGTTGACCGCCGAGCGCGGGGCGGCCCCGTGGTGGATCGCGAGCGCGAGGACGCCCTCGCTGATGAGCGTGGCGAGCACGTGGGCGAGCGCCGCCACGGCCAGCCAGCGCCCGGTGCGGAGCCACCGCTCGGCGCTCGCGTGGAAGACGCTGTAGAGCAGGGCGTACGACAGCCAGGTGCCGCCGTCGATCCACAGCGCGCTGGAGATCAGCACCCGTACCGGGTTGTGCGACAGCTCGTGGATGTTCGTGGAGCGCTGGCGCAGGAACTCGTCCTCGAACTCCGGCGACATGTGGTGCATCGCGACGGCCGTCACGAACAGCGCCGCCAGCCAGAGGTACGTCCCCGGGGCGCTGCGGACGTACGAGACGGCGGCGGACCCCGCGGCCGATCCGGCGGCGCGGACCGCGCCCGCCGCGCCCGCCACGGCCCCCGTCACGCCCCGGAAAATCCTCATGCGGCGATTCACGCACGCCGGTAGGGTCGCGGGCGTGATCGACATTCGCATTCCGGACGGGCTGGTCGCATCCCAGTACACGTACGCGGGCGAGCCGGGGCGGGCCTTCATCGCCGCGCTGCCCGGGCGGGTGAACGACATCGTCGAGCGCTGGGACCTGACGGTCGACGGTGCTCCGATGCACGGCATGGCCGCGCTCGTGCTGCCCGTGGTGCGCGCCGACGGGACGCCCGCCGCGGTCAAGTTCCAGCTCCTGGACGAGGAGACCGAGGGCGAGCCGGTCGCGCTGCGGGTCTGGGACGGCGCCGGGGCCGTCCGCCTCCTGGACCACGACCCGGAGACGGGCACGATGCTGCTCGAACGCCTGGATTCCGCACGGATGCTGTCGTCGGTGGCCGACACCCGCGAGGCGGTCCTCGTCATCGCCCGGCTGCTCGCGCGGCTGACGGCCGGGCCCGCGCCGCAGGGCATGCGCAGGCTGGGCGACATCGCCGCGGAGATGGTCGAGGATCTGCCGCGGACCCTGAAGGCGATCACCGATCCGGCCGAGCGCGCCGTCGTCGAGCGGTGCGGGGGCGCGGTGCGCGAGGTGATGGGCGAGCCCGGCGACCGGTTGCTGCACTGGGACCTGCACTTCGAGAACGTCCTCGCGGGCGAGCGCGAGCCGTGGCTCGCCATCGACCCGAAGCCGCTGGCCGGCGACCCCGGCTTCGACCTGTGGCCCGCCCTCGACAACCGCTTCGCGGCGGACGAGGTGCTGTGGCGCTTCGACGCGATGACGGACGTCCTCGGCCTGGACCGGGAGCGGGCGCGCGCCTGGACGCTCGGGCGGGTGCTGCAGAACGCGATCTGGGAGGCCGAGGACGGCCGGCCCGTGGCGGCGGACGATATGGAGATCGCGCGGCTGCTGCTGGCGCGCTGACCGCACCGGCCGCGGGGCCCGCGTTGACGCCGGCGGGGCGGGCATGGCTTGCTGCCCCCATGATTCGTACCGCCGCACCCGCCGACGTTCCCGTCATCCACGCCCTGGTCCGTGATCTCGCCGCGTACGAGAAGGTGCCCGACGAGGCCCGGGCCACCGAGGAGCAGCTGCGCGAGGCGCTCTTCGGCGAGCGGCCCGGCGCCTTCGCGCACATCGCGCAGGACGACGCCTCGGGGGAGGCGGTCGGCTTCGCGCTGTGGTTCCTGAACTTCTCCACCTGGCGCGGGGTGCACGGCATCTACCTGGAGGACCTGTACGTACGCCCCGAGGCGCGCGGCGGCGGGCACGGCAAGGCGCTCCTGACCGAGCTCGCCCGCATCTGCGTGGCGCGCGGCTACGAGCGCCTGGAGTGGTCCGTCCTGAACTGGAACGAGCCGTCGATCGACTTCTACCGGTCGCTGGGGGCGCTGCCCCAGGACGAGTGGACCGTCTACCGGCTGACCGACGGCGCGCTCGCCGCGCTGGGGGCGGCGGGCGCGCCGGGGCGGGCGGGCGCGAAGGGGCCGGTCGCCTAGAACTCGTCGACGGTGTGCGGCAGTCGGGGCGTGCGCAGGGCCGCGTCCAGTGCCGCCGCCGTGCCCGGTGTGTGCTCGGTGGCCAGGCCCGCGCCGAGCACGGCCCCGGCGCCGGTGCCGCCCAGGTAGCAGGCGGCCAGGTCGCGCACGTCCAGGGTGAGGTCCGCGGGGTCCCCGGTGGGCGTGTACGTGCAGCCGTCGGGGGACGCCGTCAGGCGGTGGCGGCCCCGGTTGGCCGGGACGCGGTCGTCGCGCACGTCGAGGACGACGTCGACCGGGGCCGCCCAGGAGCGGGCCTCCAGCGCCGCCCGCACGTCGACCAGGCGGACCCACAGGGCGGGGAACTCGCCCGTGACGCGGACCTGGTCGCGGTCGCCGGCGAAGAGGTGCAGGGGGTCGTCCACGGGCCGGCCCCAGGCGCGGACCAGGCCGGTCAGGTCGATCGAGGCGAGGTAGCGCCAGAGGGCGGCCTGGGCGGCCGGGGTGTCCGCCTCCAGCTCGTCCAGGCGGACCAGGCCGGGGGCGTCGTCCCGGGTCCTGGTGCGGTAGATCGCGTACCCGGCGACGGGGCCCGCCGGGTCGCCGAGGACGACCACGCGGGGCGGCGACAGCGCGTCGTCCTCCTCGTCCTCGGTGACCAGCCACTCCTCGCGCCACCACGCCTCGGTGCGGGCGATGCGTCCGGCGCGGTCGGCGCGGGTGCGGTCGTAGTACGGGCCGAGCAGCGCCGGGGCGTCGGCGGGGTCGACCAGGCGCAGCGGCCGGTCGTCCGGGGCGATGCGCAGGGCGAGCGGGCGCCGGGAGTCGATCTCGACGGTGTGGCCGCGGGTGGCGGGGCCGAAGCCGAACCTGCCGTAGATCGCGTCCTCCGACGCCCACAGGGCGGCGATCGGCGCGCCGTCCGCCGCCGCGCGCGCGAACAGCTCGCCGATCAGGCCGGAGAGCACGCCACGGCGCCGGTGGGTCGGTGCCACGGAGACGAACGTCAGGCAGGGGCAGGGCAGTTCGCCGCCCGGCACCGACACCGTGAAGGGGAAGGCGGCGAGCAGGCCGACGAGTTCGCCGTTCTCGTACGCGCCGATGCGGGTGCAGTCGAGCAGCAGGTCGTGGTGGTGCTTGCGCTTCTCCTCCTCCGGCGTCTCGTGGAAGACGAGGTAGGCGAGGGAGAGCGCGCGGTCGATCCCCGCCTCGGGGATGTCGCGGAACTGGACGGATTCCATACCCATATATCGGACGGTAGTTCCTGGATGCCGTACGGGCACGCGCATTTCCGGGGGACGGGGACGGGGCCGGGGACGGGGCCGGGGGAGCGGGGGTGCCGTCAGGGGACGAGGACGACCTTGCCCATCGTGGCGCGGTTCTGCAGCGCGCGGTGGGCGGCGGCCGCGTCCGCGAGCGGGAAGCGCTGCACGGCCGGGGTGAAGTGGCCCTGCGCCGCGGCGTCGAGGGCGGCGAGCTCCAGGACGCGGACGGGGTTGTCGCCGCCCGCCCTGCGCATCATGGCGGGGCCGAGGACGTCGATGCGGGTGATGCCGCGCGCGGCCCGTTCCTCGTCGGTGAACTCCTGCGTGCCGGGCTCCTGCGTGCCGGGCTCCCGGGCGTCGTCGCCTCGCGGGTCCCTGCCCGACCAGCCGAAGACGAGGTGCATGCCGCCGGGGCCGAGCAGGTCGACCGCCGCCCGGCCCGCCGCGCCGCCGACCCCGTCGAAGACGACGGTGGCCGGGCGGCCGCCGTGGTGCGCGGCGAGGTGCGCGCGGACCTCGCCGGGCCAGGCCGGGTCGGTGTAGTCGACGGCCAGGTCGGCGCCGTTCGCGCGGACGCGGTCGGTCTTCTCCGGGCCGCCGGCCAGGCCGATCACGGTGGCGCCCCGGTGCTTGGCGTACGCCGTGAGGAGGGTGCCGATGCCGCCCGCCGCGGCGGGGATCACGGCCACGGTGTCGGGGGTCGGCTCCGCGAACTGCAGGATGCCCATCGTCGTACGGCCCGTGCCGATCAGGGCGACGGCCTCGGCGGCGTCCAGGCCGTCGGGGATGCCGTGCAGGCGGGACGCCTCGGTGACGACGCGCTCGGCGTAGCCGCCGGGGGCGAAGCCGATGTGGACCACGACGCGTCTGCCCAGCCAGTGCGGGTCGACGTCCGCGCCGACCGCGTCGACGAGGCCGGCGACCTCGCGGCCGGGGACGGTGGGCAGGGCGGGGAGCTCGGGCAGCGGGCCCCGTTCGCCCTCGCGGAGGGAGGTGTCCAGGAGGTGCACGCCGGCCGCGGCGACGCTGATGCGGACCTGTCCCGCGGCCGGTTCGGGCACCGGGACGTCCTCGACGACGAGGTTCTCGGCGGGGCCGAAGGCGTGCAGGCGGACGGCGCGCATGGTGGGGACGGGCATCGGTGGCTCCTCGGGGCGGGGGGCCGGTCCGTGGGCCGGCCCCGGTGCTGCCGCGTCGTCGGCAGGCCCCCAGCATCCGACTTCAAGTGGACTTGAGGTCAACGGGACTTGAGGTCTAGGACCGGGGACGGGTGGGGCGTCCTGCCCGAGGGCGGGCTGTCGTTGTCGGTGGGGGCGGGCACGATGGGGGCATGGCTCAGAAGGCGAAACCGGTACGGGTGGTCAAGGCGGCGCGGCGGCCCGAGGTGCGGCTGCCCGCGCTGCGGCCCTTCGAGGGGGCTCGGCTGGCGCCCGACGGGGACTACGACGGGGTGGAGTTCGGCGGCCTCGACCTCGGCGGCCAGGACGGCGGCGGCGCGCTGTTCATGGACTGCGCGCTGACGGGCTGCGCGGTCGACGGGACGCGGCTGGCGCGGGCGCGGTTCGTGGACTCCGTGCTGACCGAGCCGCGCGGCGTCGGGACCGACCTGGTGGAGGCGTCGCTGCGGGACGTGGAGGTGGCCGACGCGCGGCTCGGCGGCGTACAGGCGCACGGGAGCGTGCTGGAGCGGGTGGTGGTCCGGGGCGGGAAGATCGACTACCTGAACCTGCGGAAGGCGCGGCTGCGGGACGTCGTCTTCGAGGGCTGCGTGCTGGTGGAGCCGGACTTCGCGGAGGCGTCGCTGGAGCGGGTGGAGTTCGTCGACTGCGTGCTGCGGGGGGTCGACTTCACGGGGGTGCGGCTGCGGGACGTGGACCTGCGGGCGGCGGCGGAGCTGGAGATCACGCGCGGGATCGAGCGGCTGGCCGGGGCGGTGATCAGCCCGGGCCAGCTGATGGAGCTGGCACCGGCGTTCGCCGCGCAGGTGGGGGTGCGGGTGGCGGGCCCGGGGGCGTGAGGCGCCGGCCCGGCGTCAGTGCGGGACGCGGGGGAAGCGGGAGAGGAGCGTCCAGATCGCCGGGTTGTCGGCGAGCGCGTCGTGCAGGTCGGTGAGGTCGGCGATCAGGTCGTGCAGGAAGTCCCGCGCCTCGCGCCGCAGCTCCGCGTGGGAGAAGGACAGCGCCGGCTCCTCCGGGTCCATCCAGTCCGCCTCCACGTCGACCCACCCGAAGCGCCGCGCGAAGAGCATCCGGTCCGTCGACTCCGTGAAGTCGAGCTCCGCGTACTGGGGGCGGGAGGCCCGGCTGCCCAGCGGGTCCTTGTCCAGCGTCTCGACGATGTCGCACAGCGCCCACGCGAAGTCCAGGACGGGCACCCATCCCCAGGCTGTGGACAGTTCCCGGTCCGCCTTGGTGTCGGCCAGGTACACGTCCCCGCAGAACAGGTCGTGGCGGAGCGTGTGGACGTCCGCCCGGCCGTAGTCCAGCTGGGCGGGGTCGGGAAAGCGGGCGGAGAGGGCGTAGCCGATGTCGAGCACGGGGTCGATGGTGCCACGCCCCGCCCACCCGCTCCCGCCCGCTCCCCTCAGCCACCCGCTCCCGCCCGCTCCCCTCAGCCACCCGCTCCCGCCCGCTCCCCTCAGTCACCCGCTCCCGCCCGCTCCCCTCACTCGCCCCCGCCCGCCCGTTCCCCCGGCCCGCACGGACGTGGCCGTGCATGCGGCCCGGCGAGGGGGCCGTGTCACGGCAGCAGCCGCTGCTCCTTGGCGACCGCCACCGCGCCCGCCCGGGTGTCCACGCCGAGCTTGTCGTAGATGCGGCCCAGATGGGTCTTCACCGTGGCCTCGCTGATGAACAGGGCGCGGGCGATCTCGCGGTTGCCGAGGCCCCGGGAGAGCTGGCCGAGGATGTCGCGCTCGCGGTCGGTGAGGGTGGGGCGCGGGGCGCGCATCCGGGCCATGACGCGTGAGGCCACCGGGGCGGAGAGCGTCGTGCGGCCCTGGGATGCGGCGTGGATCGCGGAGAACAGCTCCTCGGGGCGCTCCGCCTTGAGGAGGTAGCCCGTCGCGCCCGCCTCGATGGCGCGGGTGATGTCCGCGTCCGTGTCGTAGGTCGTCAGGACCAGCACGTGCGGGGCGGGGGAGGGTCCTTCGGGCGCGGTCATGCGGCGGGTCGCCTCCACGCCGTCGATGCCCTCGCCCAGCTGCAGGTCCATCAGGACCACGTCCGGCGTCAGCTTCGCGGCCAGCGCGACCGCCTCCTCGCCGGTGCCCGCCTCGCCGACCACCTCGATGTCCGGCGCGCTGCCGAGCAGGGCCAGCAGGCCCGCGCGGACGACGACGTGGTCGTCGCAGACCAGGAGGCGGACCGGGGTGGTGTTCATCGCTGCGGCTCCAACGGGATCGATACGGACAGGACCGCGCCCTCGCCCGGCGCCGACTCGATCGTCAGTGTGCCGCCGAGCTGGACCGCCCGCGCGCGGATCGCGGGCAGCCCGTGCCCCCGTACGCCCGCGGGGGACCCCGGCACGGCGGGCGGGGTGAAGCCGCGGCCGTCGTCCGCGACGTCCAGGACCACTTGGTCGTCCAGGAGCGTCAGGGTCAGCGCGGCCGTCGTCGCCGCCGCGTGTTCGCGTACGTTCGCCAGCGCGCCCTGCGCGATCCGCAGCAGCGCGGAGCTGACCCGGTCCGGCAGCGGCACCGGCGCGCCCTCCACGTGCAGGCGCACGGTGAGGCCCGTGTCCGACTCGCGCTCCGCCAGGGCCCGCAGGGCCTGTACGAGGCCGCCGCCGCCCGCGAGGTCGGCGGGCGCCAGGTCGTGCACGAAGCGGCGCGCCTCGGCCAGGCCGTGCTCGGTGATCGACGCGGCCGTGCGGACGTGGGTGCGCGCCCGTGCCGGGTCGGTGTCCCAGACGCGGTCGGCGGCCTGCAGCAGCATCTGCTGGCTGGACAGGCCCTGCGCGAGGGTGTCGTGGATCTCCATGGACAGGCGCTGGCGTTCGGCGAGGGTGCCCTCGCGTCGCTCGGTGGCGGCCAGTTCGCGGCGGGTGCGGACGAGGTCGTCGATGAGGTCGCGCTGGCGGGCGGCCTGGCGCTGCATATAGGCGAAGACGGCGGTGGCGATGGCCGACACGGCGGGCGGGCCGAGGATCAGGTCCGGGTCGTAGCGGCCCGCGAGCCGCACCTGGGAGGCGATGACGCAGCCGGTCAGGACGGCCACCAGGGCCAGCGCCGCGCGCGGCGGCAGGGTCCGCAGGCCGGTGTAGAAGAGCGGCACCGCGCACCAGCCGAAGCTCGGCGCGAGCACGACGAGCACGAGCCAGACCGCGACGACCAGCGCCAGCCAGGCGAGCCGCCCGGGCGTGGGGCGGGCGCCCGCCGCGAAGGGCGCGGCGGGCCGCTCCCGCAGGGTGGCGGTGAGCGGCGCGAGGGCGTACAGGGCGGCCAGGACGACGGAGAGCGCGATGATCCACGGGACGCGGGCGCCGCCGGGGTGGCGCAGCAGGAAGCGGGCCAGCGAGGTGGCGAGGAGCAGGTAGAAGGTCGCGTGCATGACGGCCGCGAGCCAGCGGGCGTCGGGGTCCGGCGTGCGGTGGTCGGGGCGGGGCGCCCGGCGGGCGGCGCCGGGGGTCCCGGGAGCGGTCGCCGCGGGTCCGGCAGCGGGGCCCGGGAGTCCGGGGTCCGGGGTGCGGTCTCCCACTGGGGGCTCCCTCTCGTGCTCGTGCTCGTGGCCGTGCCGGTGGTCGCGTACCGGGCGTCACGCGGTCGCTGAACAGGGCGGACAGCTTCATTGTGGCCCGCGCGGACCACCGGGGGGTCAACCGATCGGTTGACCCGGGTGTCGGCCGAGTCGCGTGCCGGTGCCAGCCGGTACGCCGAGGGGTGGGCCCCGGGGGCGGCCACAGGATTGAGGGCAGAGGCAAGAACCCCTCGGCCTCACCGAGAGCCTTCGCACGGAGAGCCTTCGCACCTCGCCGAGAGCCTTCGCACCGAGAGCCCTGGCACCCCGCCGAGCGCCCTCGCACCGAGAGCCCTGGCACCTCGCCGAGAGCCTTCGCACCGAGAGCCCCGGCACCCCGCCGAGCGCCCTCGCACCCCACCCCGCCAAGACCCCCCCTGGAGCCCCCGATGAAGAAGATCTCCCGCCGCGGCCGCGTCCTCACGATCGCCGCCACCGCCGCCGTCCTCGGCGCCGGCACCTTCGGCGCCGTCTCCGCCACCGCAGGCACCCCCGACGCCGCCGCCAAGGCCGCCGTCACCGCCGACGCGGGCAACAAGAACCTGACGCAGTCCACGCACCTGACCGTCGCCGCCGCCACCAAGGCCGCCGAGGCCACCCTCGACGCCGCGAAGAAGGAGAACCAGCGCGTCTCCGTCGCCGTCGTCGACCGCAACGGCAACACCGTCGTCTCGCTGCGCGGCGACGGCGCGGGCCCGCAGTCGCCCGAGTCGGCCGTGAAGAAGGCGTACACCGCCGTCTCCTGGAACGCCCCCACCTCCGAGCTGGCCAAGCGCCTGGAGCAGACCCCGAACCTCAAGGACATCCCCGGCACCCTCTTCCTCGCCGGCGGCGCCCCGGTGACCGCCAAGGGCGCGCCCGTCGCGGGCATCGGCGTCGCGGGCGCCCCGAGCGGCGACCTGGACGAGAAGTTCGCGAAGGCGGGTGTGGCGGCCCTCGGCCGCTGAGCCGCATGCTGCCGAGGCTGTTCCCGGTCCCCGCGCCCGTCCGCGCGGGGACCCGCACGACGAGGAGATCCGCCATGAACACCACCGCAGCCGACCGGCGACTGCTCGACGCCGCCCGGGCCGGGAACGCCGCCGAAGTGCGCGCCGCCCTCGCGGCGGGCGCCCGCACCGAGGTGCGGGACACCGAACTGCGCAGCCCGCTGCTGCTCGCCGCCGCCGGCGACCACGTCGACGCCGCCCGGGTGCTGGTCGCCGCGGGCGCCGACGTCGACGCCCAGGACCACCGCGCCGACAGCCCCTGGCTGGTCACCGGCGTGACGGGCAGCGTCGCGATGCTGCACGTCCTGCTGCCCGCGGGGCCCGACCTGACGCTGCGCAACCGCTTCGGCGGGATCTCCGTCATCCCCGCGTCCGAGCGCGGCCACGTCGCGTACGTACGGGAGGTCCTGCGCGTCACCGACATCGACGTCGACCACGTCAACGACCTGGGCTGGACCGCGCTGCTGGAGGCCGTGATCCTCGGCGACGGCGGGCGCGCGCACCAGGAGATCGTGGAGCTGCTGCTCGCCGCGGGCGCCACGCCCTCCCTCGCCGACCGGGACGGCGTCACCCCGCTCGCGCACGCCGAGCGCCGCGGCTTCGCGGAGATCGCCGGGCTGCTGCGGGCGGCGTCGTGAGGACGCCCCGGCGCGCCCTCGCGGCGGGCACGGCCGCGCTGGCCGCCGTCGTCCTCGCGGGCTGCGCGGCCGCCGACGACGGGCCCGCACCGGCCGGTCCCGGGCCCGCCCGCACGAGCGCCGCGCCGCCCGCCGGGTCCACGACCCCCGAAGGCACCCTCCTCGTCGCCGACTTCGGCTCCGACACGGTGACCTTCGTCGACCCGGCGAAGGGCCCCGTCGCATCGGTGCGGGTCGGCGAGGCGCCGTACGGGCTGGCCGTCGGCGACGACGGCCGGGCCTGGGTGGCCACCGCCGAGGGCGTCGCCGTCGTCGACACGAAGGCCCGCGAGCGGCTCGACCTCATCGCGTACCGGACGAGGACCGGGCCGGTGACGACCGGCGAGTACCGCGGCGGGGGCATGGGCATCGCCCTCGCGCCCGACGGCCGGCACGTCTACGTCGGCGTCAACGTCCCCGACGGCAGGGGCGCGTTGGAGGTCATCGACACGGACGCGCGCGAGGTCACCGACACCGTGCCCGTCGGGCGGCGGCCCTTCGACGTCGACGTGTCCGCGGACGGCCGCGAGGTGTACGCCACCGACCACGACTCCTTCGACGTCACCGTCGTGCGCGCCGACTCGCTGCAGCCGCGCCGCGTCGAGGTCGCCCCCTACGGCACCGAGGGCGGCCTCGGCTCCTGGCTGAAGCCGCACTACACCGCCGTACGGCCGTCCGACGGCAAGCTGCTGCTGCCCTTCGAGGGCGAACGGCTCGTCGTGCTCGACCCGCGCACCGGCAGGTACGACGTCGAGAAGATGACCGCGAACACGCACCAGCACGGCGTGACGGTCACCGGCGACGGCACGCTCTTCGCCGTCGGGACCGGGCCCATCGACCCGGACGCCGACGAGGGCCCCTCGCTGACCGTGCGGACGAAGGACGGCTCGGAGCGGGTGTTCCCGCTCGACGGGCCGCACGAGGACGTCGCCGTGGCGAAGGACGGCAGGACCGCGTACGTCACCGGCGGGTTCACGCGCGACGGCTACTGGAACGGCATCTCCGTGGTCGACACGGAGGACGGGTCGGTGCGCCGACTGCCCGCGGGCGAACGGCCGTTGGGCACCGCGGTCCTCTGAGCGGCACTCCGGGACCGCGGACGGCCCCGCCGCCGGCCCGCGGCAGGGAGGGTTCCATACCGCCTCCGGTCCGCACAATTGCCGCATAAGATCACCGATGTGGACCCGCGATCTCCGGCCGCCCGAGCCGCCGCCGTCAGCTGCGCCCTCACCCTGCTCGCGACCCTCGGCGCCTGCGGCGGCGGGGGCGGCACGCCGGGCGCCGACGGCGTCGGCGACCCGTTCTTCCCGCGCCTCGGCAACACCGGCTACGACGTCCGGCACTACGGCCTGACCCTCGGCTACGACCCCGGCTCCCGGCACCTCACAGGGACCGCCGTGATCACCGCGCGCGCCACGAAGCACCTCAGCTCCTTCCATCTGGACCTGGAGGGCCTGGACGTCTCCGGCATCACCGTCGGGGGCAAGGCCGCCCGCTTCCGGCGCGCGGGCCAGGAGCTGACGGTCCGCCCGGCCGACGAGATCGAGCGGGGCGACACGTTCCGCACGACCGTGCGCTACTCCGGCACCCCGCGGACCATCACCGACAAGGACGGCGCCGAGGAGGGGTGGCTGCCGACGGCGGACGGCGCGCTCGCGCTCGGCGAACCGGCCGGTTCCATGGCGTGGTTCCCCGGCAACCACCACCCGAGCGACAAGGCGTCGTACGACGTGGCGATCACCGTCCCGCAGGGCCTGCAGGCCGTCTCCAACGGCGAACCGGCCGGTGAGACCACCAAGAACGGCCGCACCACCTTCTCCTGGCACACCGCCGAGCCGATGGCGAGCTATGTGGCGACCGTCGCCATCGGCAGGTTCGAGATGCGCACCTCGAAGACGGCCGACGGCCTGCCCGTCATCACGGCCGTCGACCCGACGCAGGCCGCGGCGAGCAAGAAGGTCCTCGCGAAGATCCCGGACATCCTGAAGTGGTCGGCGTACAACTTCGGCCCCTACCCCTTCTCCTCGTCCGGCGCGATCGTCGACCGCGAAGGGGACGCGGGGTACGCCCTGGAGACGCAGAACCGTCCCGTCTTCCCCGGCGCCCCCGACACCGGCACCCTCGTCCACGAGCTGGCCCACCAGTGGTTCGGCGACTCCGTCACGCCCCGGACGTGGCGGGACATGTGGCTCAACGAGGGCTTCGCGACGTACGCGGAGTGGCTGTACGAGGAGGACCACGGCGGCGACAGCGCGCAGCGGACCTTCGACGCGCTCTACGACGGCGACTACTACGAGGACGACGACGACAACGAGGCGATCTGGGCCTTCCCGCCCGCCCGGCCCACCGACGCCGCCGTCATCTCGGACGCGCCCGTCTACGACCGGGGCGCCATGGTCGTCCACAAGATCCGGCAGGCCGTCGGCGACGACGCGTTCTACGACATCGTGCAGGGCTGGACGAAGACGTACCGGCACAAGAACGCCGACACCAAGGAGTTCACCGCGTACGTGGAGCGGCACGCGGGCGGCGAGCGGGCGCGCGCGAAGGTCGCGCGGATCTGGGGGGACTGGCTGTACGGGGACGGCAGGCCGGACCACCGCTGAGCCGGTGGGCGCGCGGGCCCGCCGCCGTGCGCCGCGCTCCGTGCGGAGCGTCCCGCGTCGCCGCGCTCCGTCAGAGCGTCTTGCGCAGGACCGCGCAGGGCCGGTGCAGCGCGCGGTCCTCGCGGTGGCCGACGACGAGGTAGCCGAGCGCGGTCCAGAAGCGCAGCGCGTCCGGGTTGTTCTCCAGGACGGCCAGGCGCACGGCGTCCCGGCCCGCCGCCCGGAACCGCTCCTCGACCGCCGTCGCCACCTCCCGCCCGACGCCCGTGCGGTGCAGGCCCGCGTCGACCATCAGGAGGCCGATCCACGGGTCGGGGTCGGCGGGGTCGGGGTGCCGGGCGAGGGTGACGGCGAGGCCCACGAGCCGCCCGCGCGAGCGGGCGAGCAGCACCTCGGCGTCCGGGTGGGCGAGTTCGTCCGCGAGGGCCCCGGCGACCTGCTCGACGCGGATGTCGTCCGGGTCGGGGAAGTCGCCGCCGAGCGCGAAGAACGCGTGGTTCGACGCGTACAGCGCGGTCACCTCGGTGAGCAGGTGGCCGGGCAGGGCGCCGTCGACGGCGGTGAGCGGTTCGAGGATCATGCGGGCAGGCTAGGACGTGCCGCCCGGGAGCGGGCGGACCCGCCCCGGGGCCTCACGCGTCCGGCAGGGCCGCGCGCTGCTCGCGCAGGGTGCGCCACTCCGAGACCGCGCCCCAGGCGGAGCAGCCGAACGCGCCGACGTAGCAGGCGATCCAGCCGGACGACCGGTCCTGGGCGTCGAGCAGCATGTCCACGGCCAGGACGCCGAAGAGGACGGTGGAGGCCAGGGCGGCCCAGAGCTTCTGGCGGGTGACGCGCTGCTTCCTGCGCGGGCCCTCGGACAGGCGCAGGGCGTAGATCTCGACGTCACCGAAGACGTCCACGGCGCGGCCTTCGCGCGGGGCGGCGGCCAGGTGCTGGCGGGCCTCCCCGACGTGGCCGCGGGCCTCGGCCGCCGTCATGCCGTGCCGGCCGCGCAGCAGGCTCTGCAGACGGGCCAGCCAGCGCTCGTCGTCGGGGCCGCCGTCCGGGCGCGCGGGCGTGAACCAGCGGTCGATCCGGCCGTCGGGCACGACGAAGGCGCAGGCCGCCCACGCGGCGCCGGCCAGCATGAGGACCGGGGCGGGCACCCGGAACAGCCGCTCGTCGGAGAGCGCGTCGGCCAGCGCGATCCCGCCGGCCAGGGCGGCGGCGGCCGTCCCGAGGAACCACCACAGCGCCCGCAGCAGTCCGGCGGCGCGGGCGGCGAAGGCGACGCAGCCGAGGAGGGCGGCCAGGGCGACGCCCAGGAACCCGGCGAGGGAGGACGGGCTCACCGGCACCCACAGGCCGTCCTGGATCCAGGTCAGGCCGAAGAGGGCGAACACGAGGAACCCGAGCGTGCCGACCGAGGCGGCGATCCGCTCCCCGGGGCGCATGCCGTGGGTGTCGATGCGCGCCCGGTAGCGCTCGCTGACGCGCTCGGCGGCGACCGTACGGGCGTACGCGGCGGGGTCGCCGAGCACCTCGGCGGCGGGCTCGCCCGCCTCGCCGACCAGCTGGTGGGCCTCGGCGAGCATCTCCTCGGCGAACCCGACGGGCACGTCCTCGTCGAGGGCGAGCCGCACGTGCACGGCGGCGGCCCAGTCCTCGTCCTCCTTGCGCGCCCAGCTGAGCTCAGGCGTGTGCGTCCTGGTCATTCTTCTCCTCCCCCAGCACCGGCAGGAGGGAGGCGACGGTCCGGGAGAAGTCCCCCCAGGCGGCCTGGTCACGCCGCAGCCTCGCCCGCCCCTGCTCGGTGATCCGGTAGTACTTCCGTCCGGGTCCGCCGTCTCCGGCGCCCCACTCGACCTCGACGGCGCCCGCCTCCTCGAGGCGGGCGAGCGCGGGGTACAGGGTCGCGGCCTTCACGCCGTCGAGCCCCGCGTCGCCGAGGCGGCTGAGCAGCGCGTATCCGTAGCTGCGCGGCTCGGCGTCGAGGATGCCGAGCAGGCAGAGGGGGAGCGCGGCGCGGGTCCACGCGGTGGGCGCGACGGTCATGGTTCCCCCTGGATCTCGGCTCTTCGGTCTTGCCGACTATTCAAGTATCCATAATAGTCGGCGATCTGTACAACCCCCGGGCCGGACGCGGGGCCGGGCGGGCGGCTCGGGGCGGGCGGTGCGGGGCGGGCGGTGCGGTGCGGGGCGGCGGGCGGGGACGCCGCAGGGCCCCGGCAGCGTGTGCTGCCGGGGCCCTGCGAACCGACCGGCCGTCAGGGGCCGGTGACGTCGTCTCAGACGTTCACGCCGAAGTCCTGGGCGATGCCGACCAGGCCCGAGGCGTAGCCCTGGCCGACGGCGCGGAACTTCCACTCGGCGCCGTTGCGGTAGAGCTCGCCGAAGACCATCGCGGTCTCGGTGGCGGCGTCCTCGGAGAGGTCGTAGCGCGCGATCTCGGTGCCGCCGGCCTGGTTCACGATGCGGATGAACGCGTTGCGGACCTGGCCGAAGTTCTGCGAGCGGTTCTCGGCGTCGTAGATCGAGACCGGGAAGACGATCTTCTCGATGTCGGCCGGCAGACCCGCGAGGTTCACGTTGATCTGCTCGTCGTCGCCCTCGCCCTGGCCCGTGACGTTGTCACCGGTGTGGACGATGGTCTGGTCCGGCGTCGCCTTGTTGTTGAAGAAGACGAAGTGCTGGTCCGAGAAGACCTTGCCCTGGGTGTTCACCGCGATGGCGGAGGCGTCCAGGTCGAAGTCGGTGCCAGTGGTGGTGCGGACGTCCCAGCCGAGGCCCACGGTGACGGCGGTCAGGCCCGGAGCCTCCTTGGTGAGCGAGACGTTGCCACCCTTGGACAGGCTTACTGCCATTGTTGGGAGTCCCTTCCCTCGTTAATCACGCGCCGCCGTAGGGGCGGCGCGCACGGGCTTCGTACTGGGGACGAAGCTACCTTCACTGGTACCAACGCCGACCGGGGTCCCCAAGGTTCCACTCGGCTTTACTTTCTTTACCTGCGGCCCCGGGCGGCCTCTTCGCACCGCACGGAAAGCGCCGCGCGGAAAAAGAGCGTGACGCGAACCCGACAGGCGCGGGACCATGGGGGCATGTCCGGTCCCCATGTCATCCGCGGCTCCGTCTCCCTGCCCGAGGCCGAGCTCATGTGGCGTTTCTCGCGGTCGTCGGGGCCGGGCGGGCAGCACGTGAACACCAGCGACTCCCAGGTCGAGCTGCGGTTCGACCTCGCGAACACGGACGCGCTGCCCGCGGTGTGGAAGGAGCGCGCCCTGGAGCGGCTCGCCTCCCGGCTCGTCGACGGGGTCGTGAGCGTACGGGCGAGCGAGCACCGCTCGCAGTGGCGCAACCGGGAGATGGCCGCGGTCCGGCTCGCCTCCCTGCTCGCCGAGGCGACCGCGCCGCCGCCCAAGCCGCGGCGCGCCACGAAGGTGCCCCGGGGCATCAACGAACGCCGCCTGCGCAACAAGAAGGCCCGCAGCGAGACCAAGCGGGGGCGCTCGGGACAGGGCTGGGGCTAGCCCAGACCGCGGTAGCGGCCGCGGAAGTAGGTCAGGGGGCCGCCGTCCGCGCTGGGGAGGGACGCGGTCAGGACGCGGCCGATGACCAGGGTGTGGTCCCCCGCGGTCACCGTCTGCTCGGTCCGGCACTCCAGCGTGGACAGCGCGCCGCCGATCAGCGGGGCGTCGGACGCCGCGCCCCGTACGTAGGGGATGTCCTCGAAGAGGAGCCGGTCGCTGATGCGGCCCTTCATCGCGAAGCGGCCCGCGATGTGGCGCTGGCTCTCCGCGAGCACCGAGACCGCCCACAGGGGCTGCTCGGCGAGCAGGTCGTCCATCCGGGAGCCCTCGCGCAGGCTCACCATGACCAGGGGCGGGTCGAGGGAGACGGACAGGAAGGCCGTGGCCGTCATGCCCACGTCCTCGCCCGCCGGGGCGGTCGGGTCGTCCGGGTCCAGGCCGGGCTCGCGCGCCGTCACCAGGACCACACCCGCCGCCAGACGGGACATCGCCGCGCGGAACTCGTCGTTGCTCACCCCATCAGCATGCCCACCCGGTGACGGGACGTGGGGGGCGGGCGGGGCCGGAAGAGTCTTCAGTACGTGAGCCACGAGAGGGACGCTAGCCCGTGGATCATCCGCGAAACATCGGGCTGTGGGACCATCCGGGACCTAGGTCCCGGGGCCGAGCCCGGCCGCCGACGGTGTTGATCACCCGCTGTAGGTAAAGAACTCCGGAATGTGGCACGCGGTGCCGTGAAATGAGGTGGACTAGCCCAAGGGTCTGGACCAACGGCGGCTCCCCACCTGTGACTTGAGTCACAGGACCCATATTTTGTTGACCCTGTGTACCGAGTGGAGAGCTCGCTGTGATTCAGTGACGGTGGCAATAAGACACTGAGGGCACAAGGGCGAAAGAACACTGCGGGCGCTGCGCATCCTGGAGTTGCTGTCGAGGTCTCGGGGAGAACGAGCATGGAGACCGAGTCGGAGCCGTACGTCCGTCTTGCGACCCTGCGGCAGCTGCACCAGGTGGTAGCGGAACTGAACACCGCCCGGAGCCTGGCGGACACGCTGCAGACCGTCGCCGACGGCGTCGTCAACGGCCTTGGCTATGAACTGGCGTGCGTGAACCTCGTGCGCCCGGACGGCGATCTCGTCGTGGCCGCCTTCGCGGGCAATCCCTCCGCGGAGGCCCTGATCACCGGCCGCGTCGGCTCCCGCGACGCCTGGGAGCGCCGCCTCGCCATGGGCGAGGCCTGGGGCGCGCTGCGCTTCATCTCGTACACCGAGGGCTGGGTCCTCGACGACGACGACGTGCCGCAGTGGTACACCGAGGGGCCCGAGCCCCGCTTCGAGGACGAGTGGCACCCCTCCGACCGCCTCTTCGCGCCCATGTACGCGACCGGCGCGGCCGGCGGCGAACTGCTCGGCGTGATCTCCGTGGACCGCCCGCGCAACGGCCGCAGGCCCGGCGCCTGGGGCCGCGAGGCCCTGCAGATGTACGCCTTCCAGGCCGCCATCGCGATCAGCAACGCGCGGCTGCGGGCCAACATGCAGCGCGCCCTGGTCCGCCTGGAGCGCGAGCAGCAGGCACTGCGGGCCAGCGAGGAGTCCTTCCGCCAGGCCTTCGAGTACGCGCCCTCCGGCATGGCCATCGCCGAGATGGGCGGCGACCAGCACGGCCGGATCCTGCGCACCAACGACGCGCTCTGTCGCCTCCTCGGCAGGCCCGCGTCGGCCATGCGGCGCTACTCCTTCTCCGACCTCGTGCACCCCGAGGACATCGGCACGCTCCTGCGCACCTCCGCCGAGGGCGGCCGCGCCGAGCTGCGCCTCGCCCGCCGCGACGGCACGTACGTCTGGGTGTCCCTGCGCAACTCCGTGGTGGCCGACGCGGCCGACGGGCCCCGCTTCCTGCTCACCCACGTCGAGGACATCGAGGAGCGCAAGCGCCGCGAGCTGCAGCTCGCCCACCGCGCCAGCCACGACTCCCTCACCGGCCTGCCGAACTCCGCCGAGCTGCGCGCCCGGCTCAGCGCCCGGCTCTGTCGCAGGCCCCATGCGGGCCAGCCCAGCGCCGTGGACTCCCTCGACGCCGCCTACGAGCACGGCTTCGACTTCGGCCCCTCCGCCCAGCAGGACGAGGGCTTCGACCACCACGTGCACACCGTCGCCCCCGAGGGCGGGGAGAACGACGTGGACGACGGCACCAAGGGCCTCGCCGTCCTCTTCTGCGACCTCGACGGCTTCAAGTCGATCAACGACCGGTTCGGCCACCACACCGGCGACGCCGTCCTCATCGAGGTCGCCAGGCGCCTCACCAGCGGCGTGCGGGACGGGGACACGGTGGCGCGGCTCGGCGGCGACGAGTTCGTCGTCCTCGCCGACGGCCTCGGCCGGGCCGACGCCCAGGACCTCGCCGTCCGGCTGCGCAACGCGATCATCCCGCCGATCCGGGTGGACGGCCGTGCGGTCCGGGTGGGGGCGAGTTTCGGCATCGGATGGGCCCACTGCGGGATGTCGGCGGACGAAGTGTTGCACTCCGCCGACCAGCGGATGTACGTGGAGAAACGCTCGCGTGCCAAACAGCACCGCCGGGCCGGATAGCGCCCTGGATGAGGCCCACGCCACCCCTTGGCCCCGCACGGACCGGGTAGGCTCCCCGCGTCAGCGATGTGAGGGAGTGACCTGGGAATGACGCCCGGCAATAACGGCGACAACACGCCGAGCGCGCCGCAGGGCGACGACGATCCGTTCGGCTACCTGTACGAGGACGGACAGGCGGCCGGAGCGACCCCGCCCAGCGGCGGGGGTGGCTACGGGTACCCGGGTCCCCGCTCCTCGTACAACCAGGTCAGAGCAGTCGGCGACCGCAGGCCGTACGCGCCCCAGCAGGGCCAGCAGACCTACGGCCAGCAGGTCCCGCAGCAGCACGGCCAGCAGGGCTACGGCCAGCCGAACGCGCACTACACCGCGCCCGAGGCACAGCCCGGCGGTACGCCCGTCGCCTCCCCCCAGTACGCGCCCGCGGGCGGCGGCCGGGGCCGCGGGCCCAACACCAAGGGCCTGCTGATCGCCGCGGTCGCCGTGGTGGCGGTCGTCGCGCTCGGCATCGGCGCCGCGCTGCTCACCGGCAACGACGACGACAAGGGCGACGAGGCGAAGCCGGGCGGCGAGCCCTCGCAGGCGCAGAGCGTCTCGCCGAGCGAGAAGCCGTCGAAGAAGCCCGACGACAAGGTCGACCTGCCCAAGACGGACGCCAAGGCCCTCAAGCTGGAGGGCGGCACGACCACCGCGTCCGACATCGACGGCGCCAAGGCCGCCGGCGGGGTCTACGTGGCCGGGTTCGACAAGGTCGGCGCCCAGCTCACCTGGACCGTCAACGGCATCCCCAAGGCCGGTGCGTACAGCCTGCGCGTGAACTACGGCGTGCCCGGCAAGGACTCCAACGCCACCATCCTGGTCAACGGCAAGAAGCAGACCCGGCCGCTGAACATGAAGAACTTCTCCGGCGCCGAGGAGGACGACTGGGAGAAGGGCTGGACCAACACCTGGGCGGTGGTCCAGCTCACCAAGGGCACCAACACCGTGACGCTCACCTGCGACCAGAGCAACCTGTGCGGGAGCGTCGGGGCCAACATCGACCAGATGTGGCTCGTCGAGGGCAGCAACGGCTAGTCGCGCGTCCCCTCCCGGGGGCCCCTTCCCGGGGCCCCGGCCGGGGCTAGGAGAGCAGCCCCAGGAATCCCGCCACCGTCCCGGCCATCGCCTCGCGGGCCGGGGCGAGGTATTTGCGGGGGTCGACGCCCTTCTCGTGCGCCGTCAGGTGGGCGCGGACCTCGCCGGTGAACGCCGTGTTGAGGGCCGTGCCGACATTGATCTTCACCATGCCGGACGCGACGGCCTGCCGGATCTCCGCGTCCGGCACGCCACTTGAGCCGTGCAGGACCAGCGGGACGGGCACGGCGGCCGCCAGGGAACCGATCAACGCGTGGTCCAGGGCCGCCGTGCGCTCCGTCATCGCGTGCGAGGAGCCCACCGCCACCGCGAGGGCGTCCACGCCCGTCTCCGCGACGTACGCGGCCGCCTCCGCCGGATCGGTCCGCACCCCCGGCGCGTGCGCGTCCAGCGGCGCCTCACCCTCCTTGCCGCCCACCTTGCCGAGCTCCGCCTCCACCCAGATGCCGCGCTCGTGCCCCCAGCGCACCGCGTCCGCCGTCGCCTTCACGTTCTCGCCGTACGTCAGCTTCGACGCGTCGAACATGACGGAGCTGAAGCCCTCCGGGTGCGCGGCCCGCAGCAGCTCGACGTCCGTGACGTGGTCCAGGTGCAGGGACAGCGGCACCGACGAGGCGCGGGCCACCGCGGTCGTCGCCGCCGCGATCGCCGCCAGGCGGCCGCCGTGGAACTTCACGGCGTTCTCGGATATCTGCAGGATCGCGGGCGCCCCGGCCCGCTCGGCGCCGAGGGCGACCGCCTCCGCGTGCTCCAGGGTGATGACGTTGAACGCGGCGACGCCGTGCCCCGCGGCGCGGGCCTTCGCGACGAGTTCTCCGGTGCTGACCAGTGGCACGGTGCTCCCCAAATCCCAGGGCGCTGCGCCCCGTTGTGCGGTGCGGATACGGCTCGGTGCGGATACGGCTCGGTGTGGCGGCGGCCCGGGAGGCCGCCCTAGGTGTGCGCGGTCACGGCTTCGCCCACCGCGACCCGCGGCAGCAGGTCCTCGTACGTGGCGGGGTCGAACTCGCCCGCCACCGGCGCCGCGACCGTGGCCGCCGACAGGGCGACCGCGCGGGCCAGGCGGTCCGGCCACGGCAGGCCCTCGGCGAGCCCGGACAGCAGTCCCGCGACGGCCGAGTCGCCGGCGCCGGTCGGATTGCCGTGGACCCGCTTCGGGGGCAGCGCGCGCCAGGCGCCGTCCGGGGTGACGGCGAGCAGGCCGTCGGCGCCCAGCGAGGCGACCACGGCGTGCGCGCCCCTGCGGCGGACGTCGCGGGTGGCCCGGCCCGGCTCGTGCGAGCCGGTCAGCTCGGCGAGCTCGTCCGCGTTGGGCTTGACCAGGTCGGGGCGGGCGGCGACACCGCGGCGCAGCGGCTCCCCGCTGGTGTCCAGCAGGACGGGGACGCGGGCCGTGCGGGCGGCGCGGACGAGCCGGGCGTACGCGCCCACCGGGACGCCCGGGGGCAGGCTGCCGCACAGGGCGACCGCGGCCAGGCCCGGTCGGTGCGCCAGCTCCTCGTACGCGCCCAGGAAGGCGGTCCACTCGGCGGGGGTGACGGCCGGGCCCGGTTCGTTGAGCTGGGTGGTGTCGCCGGTCGTCGCGTCGACCACGGCGAGGGTGCGGCGGGTGGCGCCGGCGACCGGGGCGAGGGCGTCGGTGACGCGCGGCTCGGCGGCCAGGCGCTCGCGCAGGGTGCGGCCGGTGTCGCCGCCCGCGAAGCCGGTGACGGTCACGTCGTGGCCGAGGGCGGCGAGCACCCGGGCGACGTTCAGGCCCTTGCCGCCGGGGCGTTCGGTCACCTCGGTGACGCGGTGCGAGGCGTGCGGGACGAGGGCGGGCACGCGGTAGGTGATGTCCAGGGCGGCGTTCAGCGTGACGGTGAGGATCATCCTGGCCACCCCCGAAGTACCTTTCCACCGGCCTCTCTAGGGTGCTGATCATGCCAAACGGAAAGCGGTTGGCCCAGAGGGGAGGGCCAACCGCCTTGTGTTCCGCACGAGATGACACGAGATGATCCGTGGGGGATGAACGGGTGCTCACATCACCCGTGTTGGGGCTAAAAGGGTGCAACCACCCATTCGCCCTTGCGCATCACGCCCTTGACGTCGAAGGACGCGTCGAGGACCACCAGGTCCGCGTCCTTGCCGGGCTCCAGCGAGCCGACCGTGTCGTACATCCCGAGGAGGCGGGCGGGGTTGGCGGAGAGGGCGCGGACGGTGTCCTCGACGGACAGCTTGTCGACGGTCACCGAGCGCTTGAACGCGCGGTCCAGGGTGAGGGTGGAGCCCGCGATCGAGCCGCCCTCGACGAGCCGCGCGACGCTGTCCTTCACCTCGACCTCCAGCGGGCCCAGCATGTAGCGGCCGTCGCCGAAGCCGGCCGCGTCCATGGCGTCGGTGATCAGCGCGACGCGGGCCGCGCCCGCGTGGTGGAAGGCCAGCTCGAAGGCGGCCGGGTGGAGGTGCGTGCCGTCGTTGATCAGCTCGACGGTGACCCGCTCGTCCTCCAGGAGCGCGGTGATCGGGCCCGGCGCGCGGTGACCCAGCGGCGGCATCGCGTTGAACAGGTGCGTGGCGACGGTGGCGCCCGCGTCGATGGCCTCGGCCGTCTGCTCGTACGAGGCGTCCGTGTGGCCGACGGCCGCGATCACGCCGTGCTCGGCGAGGAGGCGCACGGAGTCGATGCCGCCGGGCAGCTCGGTGGCCAGGGTGAACATCTTCGCCCGGCCGCGGGCCGCGTCGAGCAGCTTGCGGACGTCGGCGGGGTCGGGGTCGCGCAGCAGGCTCTCGCTGTGCGCGCCCTTGCGGCACGGCGAGATGAAGGGGCCCTCGAAGTGGATGCCCGCGATGTCGCCCTGCTCGGCGAGCTCGGAGAGCACCCCGGCGCGCTGGATCAGGAAGTCCATCTCGCCGGTGACGGTCGAGGCGACGACGGTGGTCGTGCCGTGCAGGCGGTGCGTGTGCACGCCCTTGAGGACGTCCTCGACGGTGCCGGAGGTGAAGGAGGCGCCGCCGCCGCCGTGGTTGTGGATGTCGACGAAGCCGGGGACCAGCCAGTGGCCGGTGAGGTCCACGGTCTCGGCGTCCCTGGGAGCGCTCCCGGCGATGCGTGTGCCGTCGACGATCACGCGGCCGTCGGTCAGGGTCCCGGTGGGGAGAACCACCTGTGCACCGGCGAGAACCTTGCTAGTGGCCATCAGGTGGCTACCTCCGTGGGGTGGGGGGTGTCGGTCTGGCGGTCGATGAGGTCCCAGGCGAGCAGGCCCGCGCCCAGGCACCCGGCGGTGTCGCCGAGGGCCGCGGGGACGATGTCCGGCAGCGTCTGGAACTGGACGATGCGGGCCGTGACGGCGGCGCGCAGCGGCGTGAACAAGGTTTCCCCCGCCTCGGCCAGACCGCCACCGATGATCAGCGTGTGCGGGTCCAGCAGAGTGAGGGCGGTGAGCAGGCCGTCGGCCAGCGCGTCGACGGCGTTCTGCCAGACCTCCTGGGCGCGGGGGTCGCCGGACTCCACGGCCTTCGCGCAGTCCGCGGCGTCCGCGGCGGGGTCGCCGCTCGCCTCGGCCCAGGCCTTGCTGACCGCGGAGGCGGAGGCGAGGCGCTCCAGGCAGCCGCGCTGGCCGCAGCCGCAGGGCGGGCCGTCCGGGCGTACGACGATGTGGCCGATCTCGCCCGCCGAGCCGTGGGCGCCGGGTTCGATGGCGCCGCCGATGCCGATGGCGCCGGCGATGCCGGTGCCCAGGGGGACGAAGAGGAAGCGGTCGGCGCCCTTGCCCGCGCCGATGCGGCCCTCGGCGAGGCCGCCCGTGCGGACGTCGTGGCCCAGGGCCACGGGGGCGCCCTCCAGGCGGGCGCTGAGGAGGTCCCGCAGGGGGACGTCGCTCCAGCCGAGGTTGGCCGCGTACACCGCGATGCCGTGTTCGGCGTCGATGATGCCGGGGACGGCGACGCCGGCCGCGGCGGCGGGTTCGCCGAAGCGGGTGATGCCGTGGGCGCGGAGGTCCGCGGCGAAGTCGAGGATCGTCCCGACGACGGCGTCGGCGCCGCGTTCCCGGTTCGTGGGGCGGCGGGCCTCGTGCAGCAGGGTGCCGTCCGCCGCGACCAGGGCGGCCTTCATTCCGGTGCCGCCCACATCGAGGGCGATGACGTGTCTCACGCGGACAGTCTCGCGCGTCACCCGCGAGAGGTCTAGTCCACTCCGCCGTCCCGTCCCGGGCCCAAGGTCCCTTTCCCCCTCGCTGCCCCGCTTTCTCCCCCGATCACGTTGTGCTCGCCGGGGGCGTTGGGGGGGGCTACGTGGTCCGGCTCTGGGCCGCCCGTGCGACGGACGTGGGCCGTCCTGCCCCGCCGCTGCGCGGCGGCTTTCTCCCACCCACCCACCCGACTCGCTGCACCGGGCGGTGGGCGTAGGGGCCCGGGTGGTCCGGGGCTGGGTCGCCCGTGCGGTGGATGTGAGACGTCCTGCCCCGCCGCTGCGCGGCGGCTTTCTCCCACCCACCCACCCGACTCGCTGCGCCGGGCGGTGGGCGTAGGGGCCCGGGTGGTCCGGGTCGGGGTTGTCCGTGTGGTGGGCGTGGGACGGCTTGTCCCGCCGCTGCGCGGCGGCTTTCTCCCACCCACCCACCCGACTCGCTGCACCGGGCGGTGGGCGTAGGGGCCCGGCTCCTACGGTGCTGGGCGGTGCGGCGAGTCGGGTGGGTGGGTGGGGGAGACCGCCGCGGAGCGGCGGAACAGGGCTGCCACCCTGCGAGCGGCAGGCGGGGGAGACGCTCAGCACCGGGCGGGGGCCACCCCGGCGCAGGCAGCGAGGCGTGAGGCCCCCGCCCCGGCGCCCGGGCCACCCCGGCGCAGGGGGCGAGCGTGAAGCCCCCGCCCCGGCGTCAGGGCCTCCCCGGCGCAGGGAGGCGTGGCGTGAGGCCCCCGCGCCGGGGTGGTCCGGGGCGTTCCGCCAGGGCTACGTCAGGATCACGCTCCGCGTCAGGTTCCGCGGACGGTCCGGGTCGTAGCCGCGCGACTCCGCCAGGGCCACCGCGAGCCGCTGCGCGCGGACGAGGTCCGCCAGCGGGTCCGCCTCCTCGCGGGCGACCAGCTCCCCGCCGACGCGGGCGACGTCCGCCGCGAGCCCCTCGGGAAGCGTGCCGAACATCCACGCCACCCGGCCGGGCCCGGTGATGGAGATCGGGCCGTGGCGGTACTCCATCGCCGGGTACGCCTCCGTCCACGCGCCCGCGGCCTCCCGCATCTTCAGGCCCGCCTCCAGCGCGAGCCCGTACGTCCAGCCGCGCCCCAGGAACGTCCACTGCTCCGCCCCGAGCACCGCGTCCGCCAGCGGCTCGGTCACCGCGAGCTCCGCGTCGACGGCCGCCTCGGCCACCGTCTTGACGCCGGGGACGTAGCCGAGCCCGGCGCGCAGGAAGGCCAGCGCCGTGGTCGCGAAGCGGGTCTGGACGACGGACTCCTCGTCGGCCCAGTCCAGGACGGCCACCGCGTCGGCCGCGTCCATGACCGGCGTCTTGGGATCGGCGGTCAGGGCGACCGTGGCGACCTTGCCCTTGAGGGCCCCGAGCAGGTCGAGGACCTCCGTCGTGGTGCCGGAGCGGGTGATGGCGACGACCCGGTCGTAGGAGCGGCCGGCCGGGAACTCCGAGGAGGCGAACGCGTCGGTCTCGCCCAAGCCCGCCGCCTCGCGCAGCGCCGCGTACGCGATGGCCATGAACCACGACGTCCCGCACCCGGTGACGGCGACCCTCTCACCCGGCTTCGGCAGCCCGTCGAAGGCGGCGGCCACCTCCTCGGCCCGTCGCCAGCATGCGGGCTGGGTGGCTATTTCTGCTGCGGTACGCGACATGCGCCAAGGCTCCTCGTCAGTGCGGGACTGGTGCGGGATTTCCGGTGTGCTGTGCATGAACGTGACGTGCATAGCAGCAGCCGGGCGCGCGCGGCAATGGCCGCAGGCCCGGCGGTGGCGGCGCCGGGACCGCCGGGGAGGCCGTTGCACAAGTGATACGCGGGTGGTGTAGACCTTGTGTCCGCAGTAGAGGGAAAATCGCAGTTCAAGAGCGCCGGGGTGGGAAGCCCCGGGACGCGGAAGCAATGAGGGTGGGACAGCTGTGCAGCGGCGCGTGACAGGACTGACCGCGGCGGTGGCCGCACTGGGCATGGCGGGTGTGCTCGCCGGCTGCGGCGGTCCCGGCGACTCCGGCGACGTCACCCTCAAGCTGGTGGCCGCCGACTACGGCGACTCCGCGGCGAACAGCTCCCAGAAGTACTGGGACAAGGTGGTCGAGGGCTTCGAGAAGGAGAACCCCGACATCAAGGTCGAGGTGACCGTCCACTCCTGGAACGACGTGGACCGCGAGGTCAAGGAGATGGTCAAGAAGGGCGACGCCCCCGACCTGGCGCAGATCGGCGCGTACGCCGACTACGCCGCGCAGGGCAAGCTCTACGAGGCCGACGAGCTCCTGTCGATCAACACCCAGGCCGACTTCCTGGGCCCGCTCGCGCAGGCCGGCGAGGTCAACCGCACCCAGTACGGCATGCCGTTCGCCTCCTCCACCCGCCTGCTCTTCTACAACACCAAGCTCTTCAAGGACGCGAACCTCACCCCGCCGCAGAGCTGGAGCGAGCTGCAGGCGGACGCGAAGGCCCTCAAGGCGCGCGGCGTGAAGATCCCGTACGCGCTGCCGCTGGGCCCCGAGGAGGCGCCCGCCGAGACGCTGATGTGGATGCTCAGCGGCGGCGGCGGCTACACCGACAACGTCGGCTCGTACGACATCGACTCCAAGCAGAACGCGAAGACGTTCGCCTGGCTGCGCGACAACCTCGTCGGGGAGGGCCTGACCGGCCCGACGGCGCCCGGCAAGATGAACCGCGCCGAGGCCTTCGCGGCGTTCTCCCGCGGCGACGTCGGCATGCTCAACGGCCACCCGACGCTGATGAAGATGGCCGCGAAGAAGGGCGTGAAGTTCGGCATGGTGCCGGCGCCCGGCGTGAACGGCAAGGCGCAGGCCACGATGGGCGTCGCCGACTGGATGATGGCGTTCAAGCAGAACGGCCACCGCCAGGAGACCGGCAAGTTCCTGGACTACGTCTACAGCAAGAAGAACGTGCTCGACTTCTCGAACGAGTACGACATCCTGCCCGTGACGCGCTCCGCGTCCGAGGCGATGGCCGCCGACCGCGGCCACACCCCGCTCGGCAAGTTCCTCGACGAGCTGCCGTCCTCGCAGCTCTACCCGGTGGGCAAGACGTCGTGGGCGCAGGTCTCCGCGGACGTCAAGCAGGACATCGGCAAGGCCGTGGAGAAGGGCGCCGACCCCTCCTCGGTGCTCACCCGGATCCAGAACCGCGCGGCGGCCGCGGAGAACGCCGAGTAGCGACGGAGCGTTCCCGGGCGCGGGCGGGGCTACCGTGGAGGCCATGAGCGAGCAGCAGCCGGCGGAGCTCTCCGGGCGGGACCGCGCCGTCCTGGCCCTGGAGCGGCGGTCCTGGCCGGGCCCCGGGGCCAAGGAACGCGCCATCCGCGAGGAGCTCGGCATGGTGCCGGTGCGCTACTACCAGGTCCTGAACGCCCTCCTGGACGACGCCCGCGCGCTCGCCCATGACCCGATTACGGTCAATCGGCTGCGCCGGGTACGGGAGTCACGGCGCGACGAGCGCTGACGCCGTTAAGGTCGGGCCCATGGGTGACCCTACGTATCCGCAGCCGGACGGGTCCGGACTGCCCGAGCCCCTGACGACCGCCGGGCGCGACGGCCTCGCCGCGCTCCTGGCCCGGCCCGAACGGGCCGTCGTGGCCCTGGACTTCGACGGCACGCTCGCCCCGATCGTGCCCGACCCCGAGCAGGCCCGCGCCCACCCGGACGCCGTGCCCGCGCTCGCCGCGCTCGCGCCCCGGCTGCGCTCGGCCGCCGTGGTCACCGGCCGCCCGGCGGGCGTCGCCGTCCGCTACGGCGGCTTCGCGGGCGTGCCGGGCCTGGAGCACCTCGTCGTGCTCGGGCACTACGGCGCCGAGCGCTGGGACGCCGTCACGGGCACCGTGCACGCCGCCGAACCGCACCCGGGCGTCGCCTCGGTGCGCGCCGAACTCCCCGGTTTCCTCGACGCGATCGGCGCCTGGCGCGGCACCTGGATCGAGGAGAAGGGGCGTGCCGTCGCCGTGCACACGCGCCGCGCCCGCGACCCGCAGGCCGCCTTCGACGCCCTGCGCGCGCCGCTCGCCGAGCTGGCGGCCCGGCACGGGCTGATCGTCGAGCCGGGCCGGATGGTCCTCGAACTGCGGCCGCCGGGCATGGACAAGGGCGTGGCGCTGGGCGCGTACCTGCGCGAGGTGGGCGCCGAGTCCGTCCTGTACGCGGGCGACGACCTCGGCGACCTGCCCGCCTTCGGGGCGGTGGAGAAGCTCCGCTCGGACGGCGTGGCGGGGCTGCTGGTGTGCAGCGGCAGCGGGGAGGTCGCCGAACTGGCCGGGCGGGCCGACCTGGTGGTGGACGGGCCGGCCGGGGTGGTGCGCCTGCTGTCCGCGATCGCGGCTCACCTTCCCTGATCGGCACCGATGTTGGGCGGGTCGGGGATGCGGTTGCCGAAGTAGTCGCGCGTCGTGCCGTCGGCGATCGGCGTGCCCGCGCCCCGGGCCGGTGAGCCGGGCCGCAGGCGGACGTCGCCGGGGGCGCGCGGCGCGGTGGCGGCGAAGCGCGGGTCGGCCGTGACGGCGCGCGGGTCGCGAGGCTGGGCGGTGTTCCAGTACAGGTTGCCCTCGTAGGTGCTGACCGTGTCCTTGATGGGGGAGCCCGCGCCGGGCGCGCCGACGAAGACGTTGTCCTTGAAGGTGACGCCGGTCGGCCCGTTGTTGGAGACCAGGGCGGTGTCGGCGCGGTCGGTGACCACGGTGTTGCGGTAGATCAGGGTGTCCGTGGAGGCGCCGCACACCACGGAGATGACGCCGTAGGGCGAGGCGGTGTTGCGGTCGTTCACGCTGATGTTGTCGTGGACGCGGTTGCCGTCGCTGACGGTGTCCTCGGCGTTGCACACCAGGAGGAAGCCGCCCTCGTTGTCGTGGCTGTAGTTGTAGCGGTAGACGTTGCGGTGGTTGCCGCCGTCGATGTCGTACGCCATGGAGTCGCGCGTCCCGTGGCCGCCCGTCACCTCGTTGTACTGGTAGACGACGTCGTCGGACTGCCAGGCCCACAGGCCCGCGTTGTAGCCGGCCGAGCGCATGTTGAAGCCGTCGACCCGGTTGCGCTCGGCGAGCGCGCCCCGCGCCTTCTGCACGACGATGCCGTCGCCGCCCACGTCCCGCACCGTGTTGCGCAGGAACCGCACACCGGTGGAGAGCGCGTCGGCGTCGCGGCCCCAGGTGGAGGCGGTGCCGATGCCGGTGCGGTCGACGTGGCGCACGGTGGAGTCCGTCACGCGCACCCCGTCGAAGCGGGTGGGCCGCGCGGAGCCCTGGACGGCGAAGAGGATGCCGCCGGAGGGGTCGGGGTCCTTGAAGTCGGCGCCGTTCACGTCGTGCACGTCGACGCCGTCGACGACGAAGTGGTGGGCCACGCCGTAGTCGGTGAGCTGGACGTACAGGCCCGCGCGGCGCTCGGTGGTGGTGGCGGGGCCGGTGTTGGACAGGTCGAGGTCGCGGATCTCCCACTGCTCGGTGTTCACCAGGTGCAGGGCCGCGCGGGCGCCGCCGCCCTCGATGCGCGGTTTGGCGGCCCGCGCGGGGCCGTAGTCGTCGATGCGCACGGGGGCGCCGGCCGCACCCGCACCTTTGGGAGCCAGCACCCCCGTGCAGCTTGTGCCCCGCTTGAGCAGGAGCCGGTCACCGGGGCCGAAGGTGTGCCGGCCGGCCCGGGCCACGCTGCGCCAGGCCGTCCCGGCGGAGGTGCCGGACGCGGTGTCGTCGCCCGCGGCGCAGTCGACGTGGTACGCCGTGCCGGTCCGCGCGGTGGCGGCCGGGGCCGGGCCCGCGGCCGTCGCGGCGAGGGCGGTGAGGATCACGATGCTCGTGCGACGCAGGGTCATGCGGTGGACCGTAGTGAGGGCGCCCGCGCCGGGCCCATGGACAAACGCGAGCACTCCTTGGACGCACGGGGACCTACAGGGACGCACGGGGGCGTACGGGCTGCGGACCGCCCGGGCGCCGGGGTCAGCCGGTGAGCGCGTGCAGTTGGTCCAGGAACCACTGGGCGGGCGGCAGCGCCGTCGCCGCCGAGGCGAGGCGCTTGGTGCGCTCGGCGCGCTCGTCCCGCGGCATCGTCAGGCCCGCGTGCAGCGCCCGCGCGGTGGCCGACACGTCGTACGGGTTCACGGTGAGCGCGTCCTCGGCGAGCTCCTCGTGGGCGCCCGCCTCCCGGGAGAGGACCAGCGCGCAGCCCTCGTCGGAGACCACCGGCACCTCCTTGGCGACCAGGTTCATGCCGTCGCGGATGGGGTTGACCAGGGCGACGTCCGCCAAGCGGTAGGCGGCGAGGGAGCGCGCGAAGTCGTCCTCGACGTGCAGCACGACCGGCGTCCAGTCCGGCGTCCCGTACGCGGAGTTGATCTCCCCGGCGACCCGGGCGACCTCGGCGGTGTAGTCGCGGTAGACCGCGAGGTCCTGCCGGGAGGGGTAGGCGAACGCGAGGTGCACGACGCGCTCGCGCCACTCGGGGCGGGTGTCCAGGAGCTCGCGGTAGGCGTGCAGCCCGCGCACGATGTTCTTGGACAGTTCCGTGCGGTCCACCCGGACGATGAGCCTGCGGTCCGCGCCGGTCTGCTCGCGCAGCGCCCGCATCCGCTCCTCGACGTCGTCGCGCCGCGACCGCTCGCGCAGGAAGTCCGCGTCCGCGCCGAGCCCGTGCACGCCGATCCGGGTGCCCGTGGTGCCGCCGACCAGCCGCACGCAGCACTCGGTGAAGGCGTCCGCCCAGCGCCCGGTGAGGAAGCCGAGCCGGTCGGCGCCGAGCATCCCGCGCAGCAGTTGCTCGGACACGTCGTCGGGCAGCATCCGGAAGTAGTCGACGGGCGCCCAGGGGGTGTGCGAGAAGTGGCCGATGCGCAGGTCCTCGCGGAGTTCGCGGAGCATGCCGGGCACCAGCGCCAGGTGGTAGTCCTGCACCAGGACGGCCGCCCCCGGCGCGGCCTCGGCGGCCAGTGCCTCGGCGAAGGCGCGGTTGTACGTCTCGTAGGCGGCCCACTGCGCGCGGAACTCCGGCCCGAAGGACGGTTCCAGCGGGGTCTGGTAGAGCAGGTGGTGGACGAACCAGAGCACCGAGTTGGCGATGCCGTTGTACGCGTCGGCGTGCACGTCCGCGTCGATGTCCAGCATCCGCACGCCCGGTTCGCCGACGCCGCGCCGCACGGCCTCGCGGTCCCCGTCGCCGAGCGCCGAGCACACCCACAGGGCGTCGGCCTCGTCGCCGATGGCGCTGAGGCCGGAGACCAGGCCGCCGCCGCCGCGTTTCGCGGTCAGCTCCCCGTCCTCGCCGAGGGTGTACGTGACGGGGCCGCGGTTGGAGGCGACCAGGACCTGTGCTGCTGACGAACCGGACTCGGAGACCATGTGGCAGAACGTAGCCCGTCCCGGAAACGCTCAAACGTACGGCGGCCGGACTCCCGGTGCGGGAGTCCGGCCGCCGGGGCGCGGGTGGCGCGGTTCAGTCGCGGCGCCGGCGCGCGGCGGCGAGCACGAGCACGCCGAGCCCGCACAGCGCGACCGCGACCCCGCCGTACAGCAGCGTGGCGGAGTCGCCGGTCTCGGCGAGCGAGCCGCCGTCGGTGCCGTCCCGGGGCGCGGCGGGCTGCTGCGGCGGCGCGGGCCGCCCCTGCACCCGCCGGGCGAGGATCGCCGTGGTGCACGGGTCGTCGCCGCCGCGCCGGTTCTTCGCGCAGTTGCTGCCCGGCGCCGTCACCGTGATGACGGTGACCTCACCCGGAGTACACGACACTTTGACGTGTTGGGTGACGGAGACCTTGCCGTGCGCGGGAACGGTGCCCCGCCACACGTACCGGGAGCCCTCCCGGACGACCTTTCCGGCGCTCGGGACGGGCGTGGAGCCGCGGGTCACGGGCCAGGAGGCGGTGGCGCCGATGCGCGGGTTCCGCGAGGTGTTCCTGAGGGTGATGGTGTTGGTGGTGGAGCCGCAGGCCGGGACGGTGCGGTCGCGGGGCGAGGAGACGACGGTGAGCGGCGGCCGCGGGACGTCGATGACCGGCTCGGCGGAGCACTTCGGGTCGGTGCTGCCCTTCTCGCAGTTGGAGCGCGGGGTCTCCACGTCGACGTTGTTGAGCAGCTTGCCGTCGCCGCGCACCGGGTCGTGGACGGTCAGCGAGTAGGTGACGGTCGCGGTCTCGCCGGGCCCGATGTCGCCGACGTAGCCGATCCGGGGTCTGGTGTACGAGACGGTGCCGGTGGAGGCCTTCGCGTCCTCGTTGTACGTGGCGTCGTCGAGGTTGCCGCTCAGGTCGTCGCCGAACCGCGCGCCCGGGTAGGGCAGCTTGCTGATGTTCTTGGCCTTGACCGTGTACGTCAGCTTGTCGCCGGGCCGCACCTTGGCGGGCGCGGCGGTCTTGGTGACCTCCAGGTCCGGCACCGGCACGGAGAGCGCCAGCTGGGAGGGGACGTACACGTCGCCGGTGCTGGTGAAGGTCAGCCTCGCCGACCTGGCGCCGACGGGGATCGCGCCGTCCGGCACCTCGAAGGCCTTGGCGTCGATGCTCAGGTTGTTGCGGTGCTTGGGCTTGACCGCGCCGTCGTCCTGGCTGATGAAGAAGTTGTCGCTCTTGCCGGTGTGCGGCTCGGTGACGGGCTTGCCGTCGACCAGGAACTGGTCGCCCTTGGTGTTCCAGTCGCCCTCGTACGCGGTGACGCTGGCGTGGATGTCGCCCTCGGTGCGGTAGAAGCCGTCGACGGGGACGGTGGTGGAGCCGTCCGGGGCCGCGGCGCGCCCCTTGGTGGAGCGCTGGATGACGTGGCCGCCCCAGAGGTAGACGTTGCGGCGGTCCGGCGCGTACTCCTCGTTCGGGCCGTCGTACTTGTAGACGACGGTCAGCGACCAGCCGCCGACGCAGCCCTGGCCGGCGGGCGCCCACACGTTGCCGACCGCGACCTCGACGGGGCTGCCGGTGGTGGCGCCCTGGAAGGCGTTGGTGACGTCGGCCTCGGCGGTGTAGTAGTGCGGGCCCTGGGTGGCGGCCGGGGAGCGGACCGCGTTCTCCACGCTCACCGTGTTCTCCGCGCCGCCGTCGACCCGGATGACGGGGGCGGTGGTGAGCGGGTCGCCGGGGGCCGGGTCCACGGGCTGGTTGCCCTCGCGGTTGAGGTCGCAGATGGTGCGCACGGTGCTGCCGAAGCGGTGCGTGCCCGCGTTGCCGCCCCAGAACAGCCGCGCGTAGTCGACCTGGGCGCCCGGCGGGATCGTCACCCGGCCGGTGCTGGAGTCGAAGGTGCCGGAGAGACCGGCGGTGTCGATGCGGCGCTCGGCGAAGTTGTTGTTGTTCTTGGTGCCCTGGGCCTGTTGGGTCTCCTTGCAGGCGGCGGCCACGTCGGCGGGGCTCGTCGGGCAGTCGAGGACCGTGTTGCCGATGGTCTTGAAGTCGCCGTACAGCGATTCGTCGTAGCGCTTGGCGAAGGGCTCGATGACCTCCGCGGACGCGGGCGTCGCGGTCACGGCGAGCGCGCCCGCCGCGACGGTGGCGGAGGCGAGCGTGAGCACTCCGGCCCGCCGCATGGCTTTCAGTGCATATCTGACCCACATAAAGGGGCAATGTAGGCAAAACGCATCATCTGCTGTGGTTGCGCCACGCGGCGGCCCCCGTGGTTACGCCACGCGACGGCCGCCGCGGTCACGCCACGCGGCGGTGCGCGTACTCGGCGACATCGGTCATCGGCGGGCGTTCCTCGGTGTCCACGGGATGGGTCCGCGGCACGAAGCCGTCCGCGCCCCGCTCGAACTGGGTCAGCTCGGGGCGCAGCAGATGGCCGCGGGCCAGGCGCAGCTGCGCCGTCCGGTAGATCGCCGCCGCCATCCGGCCCAGCGCCTGCCCGTCCTGGTGCCGGTGCCTGCGCACCCCCACATCCACCTGCGCCAGCGCGTCCAGGCCCACGGTGTGCAGCGCGTCCACCAGCAGCCCCAGCTCCACCCCGTACCCGACGGGGAACGGCAGCCGTTCCAGGAGCGACCTGCGCGCCGCGTACTCGCCGCCCAGCGGCTGGACGAACCCGGCGAGCCGCGGCCAGTGCATGTTCAGCAGCGGCCGCGCCATCAGCTCCGTGACCCGCCCGCCCTGGCCCGCCGCCGAGCCCAGCGGCCGGTCGTACATCGCCTTGACGAAGTCCACGTCCGGGTCGGTGAGCAGCGGGCCCACGATCCCCGAGACGAAGTCCGCGGAGAACTCCCGCAGGTCCGCGTCGACGAACGCCACGACGTCCCCGCTCGTGACGAGCAGCGAGCGCCACAGCACCTCGCCCTTGCCGGGGACGGGCGCGATGCGCGGCAGGATCTCGTCGCGGTGCACGACCCGGGCGCCGGCCGCCGCGGCGACCTCGGCGGTGCGGTCCGTGGAGCCCGAGTCGATCACGACCAGCTCGTCGACCAGCGGGACCCGCTCCATCAGCGCCCGGCGGATCTCGGCCACGATCTCGCCGACCGTGCCCTCCTCGTCGAGCGCGGGCAGGACGACGCTCACCGAGGTGCCGGACGCGTGCTTGGCGGCGGCCAGCCGGTCCACCGGACGGTCGGCGACCGACCAGGAACGCCTGCTCAGCCAGTGCTCGACCTCTTCCAGCACGGTCCTGGTCCTCCCATATGTGATCCATCTCGCGGTTCGGACGACTATCTCAAGGGTCCGGGGCTTCGGTTACAGTCTTGAACAACGCCGGTGACCATCGCATGTCGGGGGTCGTGGGCGTCACCACAATCGAATACCGCTCATCCAGAGGGGCAGAGGGACACGGCCCGTTGAAGCCCCGGCAACCCTCCGGTCGGACTCGTCGCGATCAAGCGCAGCGAGGCTCCCGGCTCGGGAAGGTGCCAATTCCGTCTCGCGGCGAGATGCGTCGCGAGGAAGATGAGGAGAAAGGGCCTCGCCTCCATGGCTGTGCAGACTGTCGCCACCGAAAGCACCACCTCTTCCGTAGACCTCGGCCCCGCCTCGGGACTCTCCTGCCGTGAGTGCGGCACCGCGTTCCCGCTCGGTCCGATCTTCGCCTGCGTCGAGTGTTTCGGCCCCCTCGAAGTCGCCTACGACCTGCCGCTCGGCGACCCGGAGGCCCTCCGCAAGCAGATCGAGTCCGGCCCCGCCAACATCTGGCGCTACGCCCCGCTGCTGCCCGTCCCCGCCGACGTCGCCGACAAGCCGAACCTCAACCCGGGCTGGACCAAGCTGGTCAAGGCCGACAACCTCGCCGGGGAACTCGGCATCGAGCAGGGCAAGTTGTTCGTCAAGGACGACTCCGGCAACCCCACGCACTCCTTCAAGGACCGGGTCGTCGCGCAGGCCCTGGAGGCCGCCCGCGCCTTCGGCTTCACCACCCTGTCCTGCTCCTCCACCGGCAACCTCGCGGGCGCCGTCGGCGCCGCCGCCGCCCGGGCCGGCTTCCGCTCCTGCGTGTTCATCCCGCACGACCTGGAGCAGGGCAAGGTCGTCATGGCCGCGGTCTACGGCGGCGAGCTCGTCGGCATCGAGGGCAACTACGACGACGTGAACCGCTTCTGCTCCGAGCTCATCGGCGACCCGCTGGGCGAGGGCTGGGGCTTCGTGAACGTGAACCTGCGGCCGTACTACGGCGAGGGCTCCAAGACCCTCGCGTACGAGATCTGCGAGCAGCTCGGCTGGCAGCTGCCCGACCAACTGGTCATCCCGATCGCCTCCGGCTCGCAGCTCACGAAGATCGACAAGGGGCTCAAGGAGCTCATCGCGCTCGGCCTGGTCGAGGACAAGCCCTACAAGATCTTCGGCGCGCAGGCCGAGGGCTGCTCCCCGGTGTCCGCCGCCTTCAAGGCCGGTCACGACGTGGTGCGCCCGCAGAAGCCCGACACCATCGCCAAGTCCCTCGCCATCGGCAACCCGGCCGACGGGCCGTACGTCCTGGACATCGCGCGCCGCACCGGCGGCGCGGTGGAGGACGTGAACGACGAGCAGGTCGTCGACGCGATCAAGCTGCTCGCGCGGACCGAGGGGATCTTCGCCGAGACGGCGGGCGGCGTGACGGTGGGCGTCACGAAGAAGCTCGTCGAGGCGGGGCTCATCGACCCCTCGCTGACGACGGTGGTCCTCAACACCGGGGACGGCCTCAAGACGCTCGACGCCGTCGCCGAGACGTCGCAGGCCACCGCGACGATCAAGCCGAACCTCGAGGCGTTTCGCTCCGCCGGGCTGGCCGGTTAGCCGCCGCGGGACCTGATCGCCGTCGCCCGACCGCCGGTCGCGGCCCGTCCGCGCGCCGTTCCCCGCGCCCCTTGCGGGGCGCGTCCCTCCGCCCTCCGTACTTCTGAGGTGAACCCCATGAGCGTCAACGTCCGCATCCCCACCATTCTCCGCACCTACACCGGCGGCAAGTCCGAGGTCGCCGCCGAGGGTGCCACGCTCGGTGAGGTCATCGCCGACCTGGAGAAGAACCACACCGGGATCGCCGCCCGGGTCCTGGACGACCAGGGCAAGCTGCGCCGCTTCGTGAACGTGTACGTGAACGACGACGACGTCCGTTTTGAGCAGGGCCTCGAGACCGCGACGCCGGACGGCGCGGGCATCTCGATCATTCCCGCCGTCGCCGGCGGCTGATCTTTTCGCAAGTACCCTGCGTTATCTGAATTGCCCCCTCCGTACGAGAAACGGAGGGGGCAATTCTGCATGGTTGAGCACGGTACAGTTGGGAAGCGTGCTTCGCCGTCAGTGCCGAGCGCATATACGAAGTCGGCCCGGAGCCGACAAGAAGTAGCCAAAGAGCGCTGCCCATTCGAACCTTATGCGGCTTTTGCCTGGCCCGACTTGCCCCGAATTCAGCGAATTCTTCGCATATTACCGTTCACGCGTGCCCGGAATTCTCGTCCGATTGACCTGTTGCAGACGGCAGTTGGACAGATACATTCAGCGGCGGTCGACGCGTTCCGGCGCACACCCCCATCATCCAATGGGCGGTGGAGGTCTGACCCGGGTCCGCGAAGTGCGGTCCTGTGCAAGGGCCAGTAATAGGGGAGTTAGGCATGGCTCAGGGCACCGTCAAGTGGTTCAACGCGGAGAAGGGGTACGGCTTCATCGCGGTCGACGGTGGTGCGGATGTTTTCGTCCACTACAGCGCGATCCAGATGGACGGGTACCGCACCCTTGAAGAAGGTCAGCGAGTCGAATTCGAGATCTCGCAGGGCCAGAAGGGTCCGCAGGCGGACATGGTCAAACTCGCCGTCTAGCTCGGCGCGACCGACCACCGAAGCAAGCATCGCCAGGGGCTCGTATCCCGCCAGGGGTACGGGCCCCTCGTGTGCGCCCGCGGGCGCCGGGGCGCGCGCCGGAGAGCTGTCCGAGATCCGTGAGAGGCGCTTGCACTCGCAGGGGTCGAGTGCTAATCATTGGGCTTAGCACTCTCCGCGTGAGAGTGACAGAACTTGGATCGGGTCGGTGAGGCCCGCAGGCCGGGTGGGGCAAGGAACCACAAGGGCTGCAGGCCGTCCGTCGCGGGCACCAGCACGATCCGTTTGCGTTTCCTCCCCCAAGCTCCTTGAGGGAGCTGGGGGGGACCCCCATCGTCCGGGAGGACCACTTCACATGGCCAAGATCATCGCGTTCGACGAGGAGGCACGGCGCGGCCTCGAGCGCGGCATGAACCAGCTCGCCGACGCCGTCAAGGTGACCCTGGGCCCCAAGGGTCGCAACGTCGTCCTCGAGAAGAAGTGGGGCGCCCCCACGATCACCAACGATGGTGTGTCCATCGCCAAGGAGATCGAGCTCGAGGACCCGTACGAGAAGATCGGCGCCGAGCTGGTCAAGGAGGTCGCGAAGAAGACGGACGACGTCGCCGGTGACGGCACGACGACCGCGACCGTCCTGGCCCAGGCCCTGGTGCGCGAGGGTCTGCGCAACGTGGCCGCCGGTGCCAACCCGATGGCCCTCAAGCGCGGCATCGAGAAGGCCGTCGAGGCCGTCTCCGGCGCCCTGCTCGAGCAGGCCAAGGACGTCGAGACCAAGGAGCAGATCGCTTCCACGGCCTCCATCTCCGCCGCCGACACCCAGATCGGCGAGCTCATCGCCGAGGCCATGGACAAGGTCGGCAAGGAAGGCGTCATCACCGTCGAGGAGTCCCAGACCTTCGGTCTGGAGCTCGAGCTCACCGAGGGCATGCGCTTCGACAAGGGCTACATCTCGGCGTACTTCGCCACCGACATGGAGCGTATGGAGGCGTCGCTCGACGACCCGTACATCCTGATCGTCAACTCCAAGATCTCCAACGTGAAGGACCTCCTTCCGCTGCTGGAGAAGGTCATGCAGTCGGGCAAGCCGCTGCTGATCATCGCGGAGGACGTCGAGGGCGAGGCGCTGTCCACGCTCGTCGTCAACAAGATCCGTGGCACCTTCAAGTCCGTCGCCGTCAAGGCCCCGGGCTTCGGTGACCGCCGCAAGGCCATGCTCGGCGACATCGCCATCCTCACCGGTGGCACCGTCATCTCCGAGGAGGTCGGCCTCAAGCTGGAGAACGCCGGTCTCGACCTGCTCGGCCGCGCCCGCAAGGTCGTCATCACCAAGGACGAGACGACGATCGTCGACGGCTCCGGTGAGAGCGACCAGGTCCAGGGCCGCGTCAACCAGATCCGTGCCGAGATCGAGAACTCGGACAGCGACTACGACCGCGAGAAGCTGCAGGAGCGCCTGGCGAAGCTCGCCGGCGGTGTTGCGGTCATCAAGGCCGGTGCCGCGACCGAGGTCGAGCTCAAGGAGCGCAAGCACCGCATCGAGGACGCCGTTCGCAACGCGAAGGCGGCCGTCGAGGAGGGCATCGTCGCCGGTGGTGGCGTGGCCCTGCTGCAGGCCTCCGCGGTCTTCGAGAAGCTCGAGCTCGACGGTGACGAGGCGACCGGCGCCAACGCCGTGAAGCTCGCGCTGGAGGCCCCGCTCAAGCAGATCGCCGTCAACGGTGGTCTCGAGGGTGGCGTCGTCGTGGAGAAGGTCCGCAACCTCACCGTCGGCCACGGCCTCAACGCCGCGACCGGTGAGTACGTGGACATGATCGCCGAGGGCATCCTCGACCCGGCGAAGGTGACGCGTTCCGCCCTGCAGAACGCCGCCTCCATCGCCGCGCTGTTCCTCACCACCGAGGCCGTCATCGCCGACAAGCCGGAGAAGGCGGGCGCCGCCCCGGCCGGCGGCGGCATGCCGGGCGGTGACATGGACTTCTGATCCTCGCGGATCGGCTGTTCATCGCTTCACGCGACCCGAGGGCGGCACTCCTTCTCCGGAAGGGGTGCCGCCCTCGGGCTTTTCCGTGCGCGGGCACTCACCCCGCGAACAGGGTCCGCACCGCCACGGCGAGCAGGGCGAGATCCAGGACGGTCGTCACGACCAGGGACAGCGCCGTCAGGGCGGCGAGACGGGACGGGGTCACGAAGGCTCCTCGGTACGGGGGTGCGGTGCGGGGCGTCCGGCCGGGACACCAGGACTGTCCCGAACTCCGTGTCCGGCGGGGTGCGTCCGGACGAAGATGAACGTCGGCGAACACACCCGACGGACACCCAGGGGGCGGCGACGTGACGGACGGCGCGGCACGGGGCGCGCTCGCGCTCCTGCGCAAGGAGCTGCGGCAGGCCCGCGCCGATCAGGGCTGGAGCATCGACCGGCTCCTCGCGCGCACCGCCGCGCAGGGCGTCCCGCTCGGCCGCACCACGGTCAGCCAGGCCCTCAACGACGGCCATCCGCGCCCCTCTTCCCGCACCGTGGCCGCCCTCGCCCGCGCCCTGGGCGTCGACCCCGCCCCGCTGCACGACCTGTGGGAACGCGCCTCGCCCCGGGCCGCCCCCGCCCCGGCACCCGGCCCTCCGCGCGCACCCGGCGCCGCCGACACCGGCCCCGCCCTCCTCGAAGTGCACGAGGCGCCCCTGCCCGGCACGGACCCCGGCGCGCTGCCCTTCCTCACCCCGTACCTGCTCCGCCCCCACGACGAGGAACTGCGCCGCGCCCTGGCGCCCGCGCTCGCCGGGGAGCGCTCCGTCCTGCTCCTGGCGACCGGCGGCTCCTCCACCGGCAAGACCCGGGCGCTCTACGAGGCGCTGTGCGCCCTCGCGCCCGGCCGCCCGCTGCTGCGGCCGCACGACCACGTCGGCCTCCTGAACCTGCTGCACGCAGGGGAGGCGGGCCCGGGGCAGGTCCTCTGGCTCGACGAGGCGCAGCGGTTCCTGCACGGCGGGCCCGTCGCCGAGGAGGCCGCCGAGCTGCTGCGGCGACTGCTGCTCGACCGGCCGGGCGTGGTCGCCGCGGGCACCCTGTGGACCGAGCCCTACCAGGGGCTCGTGGCCCGCCCCGGCACGGTCGCCGACCCGCACGGCCGGGTCCGGGCCCTGCTCACCTCGCCGGCCACGCGCAAGGTCGCCGTGCCCGGCCGTCTCACGGACGCCGAGCGGGAGCGCTGGCGGCGCCTCGCCGCCGACAGCGGGGACCCGCGCATGAGCGACTCCCTGCACGCCGGCGCCCGCGACGGCCGGGTCGTCCAGCACCTCAGCGGCGGGCCCGAGTTGTACGAGGCGTTCCGCGCGGGGCCCGGCGCGCACTTCAGCGTCGCCGAGCACGCCCTCGTCAGCACCGCGCTCGCCGCGCGCGGCCTGCGCCACTACGCCCCGGTGCCGGGCCCGCTCCTCGCGCAGGCCGCCGACGCCGCGCTCGACGCACGGCACCGCAGCGCCGACCCCGACTGGGCGGCGGCCGCGCTGCGCTCCCTCACCCGCGGGGTGCGCCCGGACGGCCGCCGCACCGACATCCGGTCCACGCTGACCGCGCTGGTCGCGGTGCGGGCGGCCGCCGGCGAGGAGCCCGCGTACGAACCGGCCGACTACCTGGAACAGGCACTGCGCGCCGACAAGGCGCTGCCCGCGCCCACCCCCGCGCTGTGGCGGGCCGTCGAGGAGCACACCACGGACCCCCACATGCTGTTCGCGGCGGCGCAGGAGGCCCGGTGGCTCGACCACCGCAAGCAGGCCGTGCTGCTGATGCGCAGGGCGATCGCCGCCGGGCACCCGCACGTCCTGCAGAGCCTGATGCTCGCCCTGCCCCGCGGCTCCTGGCAGGGCGAGGAGGTGCTGCTCTGGGTCGCCGACCACGCGGGGCTCGCCCGGCGCGACGGCATCCGGCTCTTCCTGTGGAGCCTGCACGACCCGGTGTGGCCGAAGGCCGGGGCCCGGATCGCGCGGCGGGCCGTCGCGCAGGCCGACGTCACCGACCCGGACGAGGTCGCCGCGCTGCTCTCCGAGCTCGGGCAGATCGGGCAGCAGGGCCTCCTGCTCGCCCGTGACCCGGTGACGCACCTGCGGCTGCCCGAAGCGCCGCTCGCCGCCCGGCTGCTGCACCTCTTGTCGTCCCGCGGGCACGTGGCCGACGCCGTCCGCCTCGCCGACCGGCTGCTGCCCGGCGCCGACCTCACCCGGCCGGACCTCGCCGCCGAACTGCTCGTCGCGCTGCGGGCCGCCGGGGGCCGGGAGGCCGATGTCGCCGCGGTGGCCCGCGAGGCGGCGCGGCACGTTGATCCGGGCGACACGGAGAGCGCCCTCGCGGTCCTCGAAGAGCTGGCGGAGGCGGGCGAGGACGATGCGGCCCGGCTGTTCGCCGGCCGTCTCGCGGAGTCCGCCGACGTCGCCGACGCGGAGTCCGCCGGGTACGTCCTGGAGGGGCTGCGCGCGTGCGGGGGCATGCCCGGGGCCGCCGTACGGATCGCCGAACGGGCCGCGGGACGGTGCGACCTGAGCGTCCCGGAGGACGTCGCGTTCCTGCTCGACGGGCTGCGCGCGCACGCCGTGGGCCCCGCGCTGACGCGGCCGTTCGTCCGCGAGGCGGTGGGGGAGGGCGACGTCGGCGACGTCACGGGCGTGGTGCTGCTCCTGTGGTCGCTGCGGGAGCTCGGCGAGACGGCGCAGGCCGTCCGCCTCCTGGACCGGGCGGTGCGGGAGCGCGTCGGCCTGTCCGACCCCGAGTACGCCGCGTACTTCCTCCAGGAGCTCACCGCGCACGGCCTGGCGCACGTGGTCCCGCAGGTCGCCGAGCGGGCGGCCGAGGAGGCCGCGGTGGAGCGGGGCGGGGTGGGGTTCCTGCTGCGCGAACTGCGGGCCGTGGACCGGCCCGGGCTGCTGGCCCGGCTGGCCGCGCGCTGCGCCGACAGCAGCGAGCCGAGGGTGGCCGGGCAGCTGCGCCACGTCGGCCAGGACGCCTGCGCGCGGCGCGTCATCGACCGCGCCCTGGACCGGACCGACCTGCGCAGCCCGCACGCACCGGCCCGCCTGGTGGCCGGGCTGGCCGCCGAGGGCGAACTCGACGCGGCCCGCCGCCTGGCCCGCGCGGCCCTGGACGCCGACGAGCCCTCGCCCGACCTGGTCGCCGCCCTGCGCAAGGCGGGACTCCCGCAGGAGGCCGCCCTCCTGGAGCGGCGCCTGGCGGACCGCCCGCCGCCGCCCCCGGCGCGCCCCGGGCCGACGTCGTACGGTCTGGAGACGGACGGCACGCCCGCGGCCCCGTGGCGCTGGAGCGACCTGCCGCCGGTGGACGAGGACTGGTGCGCCCGGGCACGGGCGGCGTCCCGCGAGACGCGCTGGCTGTAGGGGGTGCCTCTGCGCGGGGACACCCCCTGGGGCGGCGGGACGTGCGCCGTGCCCGGTGTCCGGCTACGGCAGCCGGTCCGCGATCCAGGTGCAGAGTTCCTCGGTGACCAGGGTGTGGCCCTCGTTCCGCGAGGCGCACAGGAACTCGTCGAGTTCGCTCTCCTCCTCGGCGGCGGCCGTCACCGGCCCGTACAGCTTCTCGTGGGTGTCGATGTCGCGCAGGGCGATCGCGCTGACCGTCGGCACGAAGCAGTGGGCGCGGATCTCCGCCGCGGCGCCGAGACCGATCAGCGCGGGGATCTTGTTCAGCTCGTCGGCGAGGATGCCGAAGCCCTCCAGGGTGCCGCCGGGGGCGCCGTCGATCTCCGGCAGTCCCGAGGTGCGGATCCGCGGCCGGCGCAGCGTCACCACACGCAACTGCGCCACGAGTTGGTCCTCGCCCGCGGACTGCGTGTACAGGTGGGTGCCGGTGATTGCCAGGCCCTTGCCGTGGAAGGCGCGGTCGCCGGGCCGGATGCCGTTGCTCTCGCCGATCCGCACGCCGTTGGCGACGCCGATCCGCTTCGGCCGCGACGGCCAGCCGCCGACCCGGTCCAGCTCGGCGAGGAACGTGCCGCGCTCCTTGTCGGTCTCCGGGGTGTCGCCCCATTCGCTGATGTGCTGCCACAGCAGTTGGCGCGCGGCCGGGCTGTTCATCTGGTTCGAGAAGGCCGCGTTGAGCTTGCGGATGTAGTGCGCGAACGACTGCAGCGCGACGGGGATCCAGGCGCCGCGGTGCGGGCTGTCGTACGAGAAGTACAGCTCGGTCTGGTGGTCGTTCTCCGTGCCGCCGTCGTGCTCCATCTTGGCCAGCGCGTACCGCGTGACGAGCCCGCCCATGCTGAACCCGCCCACCGCCAGCGGGTGTTCGCCCCTGCGCCGCGCGATGGCCTCCAGGATCGCGGACCTGGCGACCTCGGCGTTCTCCAGGATCGACGCGCTGCGCTCGTCGAACCCGAGCAGGACGACGTCCCGGCCCCGCGTGCGCAGTTCGCTCAGGAACGGGTACGGTCCGCGCTCCAGGATCTCCCAGGAGAAGTCCAGGTCGCTGGGCCCCGAGTTGAACCCGTCGGCGAGGATCACCGGGCGGGTCAGGCCCCGGTCCCGGTCGGCGAGGTACACCCAGGCGGTGCCGCCCGGCAGCGTCCACTCCTCGTCCGGCGCGGGGGCTCCGGCCGGCGCCTCCCGCGCCTGCCTCGGCCCCGGCGCGAGGGTGATGCGGGCGGCGCTGCCCAGCGCCTCGGCGATCTGCTCGTCCGCGGGCCAGGTGGGTTCTTCGGACTCGGTCATGTGGGTCCCCTCCGGTCGTACCGGTGCGATGGCATGCGGGTGGACATGACGTCCGCTGCCATCCTTGGGCAGCCGCCGCGGCTGCCGGGACCCTTTCGGACAGGGGCACTTCGGCCGTGCCCGGCTGTGACGGGTGGGGTCGGCCGCCGTGGCCTGGGGTGTCCGGGCGGGCTTCGCGTACGGGGGACGGCGCGTCGGCCATTCCGCGGCGGGTCCGGGGCGCGGCGCCGGCCGCCAACTCTGTCGCGAAGGCGACGGGGCCGTCAGCCTCCGATGCCGGCCAGCAGGCGTGCCGTCTCCCGCGGGGCCTCCACCGGGAAGTGGTGGCTGCCCAGGTCGACGGGCACGATCGTGAAGCGGTCGCCGTAGCGGTCGATCGCCTCCTGCGCGATCAGGTCGCGCACCGCGTACACGGTGATCGGCTGCTTCGTCCCGCGCAGCGCCGCGTCCATGTCCCAGCGCACCAGGCCCTCGATGGCCCGGGTGCCCGCGGGCTGCCGCACCGCGCCCATCCTCGCGACGTACGCGTCCTTGAGCGCGGGATCGGTCCCGGTGGGCGAGCCGCCTTCGACGAGGCCGCGCACCGCCGCCGGGAAGTCGTCGCGGAACCTGCCGATGGCGGCGGCGGTCCGCCGCTCGTCCTGGGCGGGGAACAGGCCCAGGTAGTGCAGCCCGTCCAGCGCGACGACGTGGGTGACCGTGCCGGGGAGCAGGCGGCCGACCTCGACGGCGACGGCGGCCCCGAGGGAGTGCCCGGCGACGACGGCGGCGGTCACCGCCTCGGCGTCGAGCACCGCCGCCACGTCGCGCCCGAACTCCTCGATGGTCCACACGTCCCGCGTCGAGCGGGACGCGCCGTGCTCGGCGAGGTCGACGGCCAGGACCCGCCGGTCGTCGGGCAGATGGCCGGTGACCGCGCCGAAGTCCCCGCGGTCGCAGCCCCACCCGTGGATCAGGACCAGGGCGGGACCGTCGGCGGGGCCGGTGGCGGTGTACCGGATGGTGGTGTGGTCCGACCGGCGGACGGTGCGGGTCGTCGGGTCGACGGGTGTCACGGCGTTTCCTTCTTTCGTCGGGATGCTTTCGGCACGAGGTCTTCGGTACGAGGCCGCGGGGGCGCCTTCGGCATGCGGCCCGCGGGGGCGCCCGGCCCGGGTGAACTAGGCGCGCCGGGAGCGGAGTCGGCGCAGTTGCAGGAGGAAGGCGGCGGCGACGACCGCCACGATGGTCCCCGCGTAGATCTCGGTGGCGGTCCGCAGGCCCAGGGTGGTGACGGCGATGCCGCCGAGCACGGCGGGCACGCTGTTGCCGAGGTAGCTGAAGATGTTCGCGGAGACGAACACCGCGCTGCGCTCGTGCGGTCCGGCGATCCGGGCGAAGGTGCCGAACGTCGCGAGGACCGAGGCGCCGAAGCCGGCGCCCGCCACGACGGTGCCCGCGGCGGCGAGCCACACGAGGTCCGCCAGGGTGCCGACGAGCGCGGTGAGGACGCCGAGCCCGAGCACCGCGGAGGCGGGCGCGAGCAGCGAGGCGGCGGACCGGGCGCGCAGGACGGCGACCGTGAGCGCCCCGGTGCCCGCCAGCAGCGTCACGACGATCCCGCCGACGAGGCGGCTGTGCAACCCGAGCAACTGGCCCGCCACGGACGGGCCGAGGGAGAGGAACAGCCCGGCCAGCGCCCAGCCCGCGACCATCACCGGCACCACCGGGACGATGTCCGCGCGCAGGTGGGCGGGCAGCGCGGCGCGTGGCCGCAGCGAGGCGACGGCGCCGGGCCTGCGCGGCGAGGTCTCCGGCAGCAGTACGGTCACCACCGCCGCCGCCCCCATCGCGGCGAGCAGCAGCCCGTAGACCAGCCGTGTCGGGGCGGGGCCGAACTCCACCAGTGCCCCGGAGCCGAGGGCGCCGAGGGCGAGTCCGCTCAGGGGGGCCACCGAGGTGATGACGCCTGCGCGGCCCCGTGCGTGCGGCGGTTCGAGGTCGACGAGGGTGGCGCTCAGGGTGGTCGTCGCCGCGCCGGTGGCGATGCCCTGCAGGACGCGGGCGGCGGCCAGGACGGTCACGTTTCCCGCGGTGAGGAACAGGACCAGCGCGAGCGTCTCCAGCGCGATGGCGGCGCCGAGGACCGGGCGGCGGCCGAGGTGGTCCGACAGCGCGCCGACGACGAGCAGCGAACCGAGCAGGCCGACGACGTACAGGGCGAAGACGACGGTCAACACCCAGGCAGCGAAGTGCCATTGCTGCTGGTAGAGGGCGTAGAGCGGCGAGGGCACGCTGGACGCCGCGAGGAAGGCGACGAAGATGGCGGCGGCGCCGGGGAAGGCGGTCCGCCGGGACCGTGTCGACGACATCGACGACGGCCGTGGTGCTTGTGATTCCTGGGGCGCTTGCGGCGCCTGGGGCGCCTGGGGCGTCGGGCAGGGGGGAGGTATCGCGGATACGGCAGAGTCAACGGACATGTCAGTCCCACGTCTCGCAGTGATCTGTGCGTTAGTGGCTCGACGCTAACACAAACGCAGCGATCGCTGCAGTATTGACGCAGTGATCAGTGCGATACTGGGCGGGTGTCCACCACTGCTTCCTCCGCCCCGCAGGCCGGGCGCCGGCCGGGCGGGCGCTCCGCCCGGGTGCGCGCGGCCGTGCATCGCGCCGTCCGGGACCTGGTCGCCGACGACCTGGGCGAACAGCTGACGATCCCGGTCGTGGCCGCGCGCGCCGACGTGCACGCGACGACGATCTACCGGCGCTGGGGCACGGTCGGCGACCTCCTCGCCGACGTCGCGAGCAGCCGCTTCACCGGCGACATCGTGGTGCCGGACACGGGGAGCCTCCGCGGCGACCTGGAGCGCTACGCGTGCGACCTCGCGAAGGACCTCTGCGACCCGGACACGCTCGCGCTGGTGCGCGCCACGATCGGCATCGGCGGGGAGCAGGGCGCGGCCGCGTGCCGCGGGGAGCGTCAGCAGCAGCTCGAAGCGGTGCTCGAACGGGAGCGGGGCAGGGGTGGGCGGCCGCCGGCGCTGGAGCGCACCACGGACGGGCTGCTCGCTCCCCTCTACTACCGGGCCGTCTTCACCGACGAGCCGCTCACCCCCGAGTGGGCCCGGGGTCTGGTGTCCCACCTGCTCCCGGAGTGAGGCTCAGCTCTCCTTGAGGTGCGCGACGAACGCGGACCAGGCCGCGGTGCGGAAGGGGATGCGGGGGCCCCGGGGGTTCTTGGAGTCGCGGACGGGGGTGACGTCCGGGTGCCCGTCGAGCACTTCGAGGCAGTCGCTGCCGCTTCCGCCGCTGTGCGTCGACTTGCGCCAGAGGGCTGAGCCCAGGTCGCCTTCGTACTCACGGGTGCTGTTCTCCATGCTCGTAATCCTGCGCCACTGAATCGATCAGAGCCAGGGATTCCTTCGGTGACAGCGCGGCAGCCTGGAGGAGGTTGAGCATCAAGGTGTGGCGGGCGACGGTGGCCGGGTCGTCCTGCAGCTTTCCCATGTCGGGGCCCTCGACGAAGCAGAGCGGTGGGGCGTCCGCGAACTCCATGAGTTTCAGTGTTCCTGCCATTGACGCGTGCGCCCCCGCCCTGAAAGGCAGCACCTGCACGATGATGCGGTGCCTGTGTGCGAGTCCTGCCACGTGACGTAACGCCTCCGCCATCACCGCGCCCCCGCCTACCCTCCGTCTGAGTGCGGCCTCGTCAAGCACAGCCCACAACAGCGGCGTTGTTGGGTCATCCAGGAGGTGGGCACGTTCGAGGCGGGCGGCCACGTCGGAGTCGATTGCTTCCTGCGTGGCCGTCGGATGGTAGGCGCGGAACACCTGCTCCGCGTACAACCGGGTCTGCAACAGCCCAGGGATCAGCAACATCGCGTACTGCCGAATCGCAATGGCAGCCGCCTCCGCCTCCGCTGCCTCGGCGAAGTGGTCGGGGTACTTGGACTTGGCGACGGCCTGGCAATTGCGGGCGAAGAAGCCCCCCGTCCCCAGCACCTCATCGAAATGCGCCGCGTACTCCACGTGCATGCGGCGCGTGCCCGCCTCCAGTTGACCGATGAAGGAACCACTGACGAAGAGGGGCGCCCCCAGGGCCTCCTGGCTGAGGCCGGCCCGTTCCCGTGCGTGACGGAGTTCCGCGCCGAGGAGGGCGCGGGGGTTGGAGGAGGGGTCGAGGTCCTTGGGTCGGGTCATGGACGACTCCCGGGCTGAACACGCCGCGTTGTTGGGTCACCAGCGCTTTTCAGACTACGCAGGGGCGGCCACTCTGGGTGAGCGAAAGGCAACACCGAGTACGAAGGGCGGAGTTCATGGCGCTGACGGCGGAGGAACGGTTCAGGGCGGCGGAGGAAGCCGTACGGCAGTTGAGGGCGGGCCTGACGAGGGCCGGGGTCACGCTGCCGTCGCTGCGGGTGGACCCGCTGACCGCCGCGGGCGAGGGCGCGCTGCCGCTGGTGGAGTTGGGGCGCTGCAACGTGGACACGGCGCTGCGGCTGGCGACGGTGCTGGAGGGGGCGCGATGAGCGAGGACCCGTATGTGCCGGAGGCGGGGACGTACGCCGTGGACTACCGGGACGGCAGCGTGGGGCAGGTGATGGGCTGCGAGGGGGGACTCGTGCAGCTCAGGCCGGTGGGCGGGGGCCGGGAGTGGGACTGCCCGCCGGATTCGGTGGGGGACGCGCCGCCGGGTGACGTCCTGCGGGAGAAGGTCCGGGACCTGAACCGCAGGGCGCAGACCCGCCCGACGTGAGCGGGCCGCGGCCGGGCGCCCCCCGCGGGGGAGGCGCCCGGCTCGCGCGAGGGATCCTCAGGTGGCGACGAGTGCCGCCAGGGCGCGGTCCATCGCGGCGTTGAACTCCTCGGGGGCCAGCGGCAGTCGGGACTTGACGTCCCGGCTCCACTGGTCGGCGAGGACCTCGGCGGAGCCCGCCTCGACGCCGTCGAGTGCCGCGTCGGCCAGGTCCGACGGGGCGAGCTTGGCCACGGGCCAGCCCGCGGCCATGTCGGTGTCGGCGAGGCCGAGGTGGACCGCGGTGACGAGGGTGCCCTGGTCGGCGAGCTCCAGGCGGACGCCGTTGGTCATGGCCCAGGCGGCGGCCTTGGTGAGGTGGTAGGCGCCCGCGCCCTTGCCTCCGAACCACGACATGGCGGAGAGGACGTTGACGATCGCGCCGCCGCCGTTCCCGGCGAGCGCCGGTGCGAATTCCCTGACCATGGCCAGGTGGCCGAACAGGTTGGTCTCCAGTTCGTGCCGTACGGCGGCCAGCGGACCGGTCACGAGGTCGGTGCCCGTGCTGACTCCCGCGTTGTTGACGAGCAGCGAGACGTCCGGGGCGGCCTCGGCGGCGGCCCGCACGGATGCGGGATCGGTGATGTCGAGGGGCAGTACCTCGACCCCGGGAAGGTCCACGGTCTCCGGTCGGCGGGCCGTTGCGTAGACCTTGCGGGCGCCCCGTTCGAGCAGGCGCTGGGCGAAGGCGCGGCCCAGGCCGCGGTTGGCTCCGGTGACAAGGGCGACGGAGTTGTTGATGTCCATGGCCGGTACGCTAAAACCTGACGTTGGCGTCAGGGGCAAGGGCGGGCGCCGGGGCCGGGGGGGGGAGAGGAGTCACCATGACTGTCACGGCGGACGCGGGCGCGGACGCGGGCGCGCGAATGATGCGGATCGGCGAGGTGGCGCGGGGTGCGGGCGTCTCGGTGCGTGCCGTGCGCTATTACGAGCAGCAGGGGCTGCTCGTGGCGGAGCGCAGCCCGTCGGGCCAGCGCCTGTACCGGCAGGACGCGATCGCCCTGGTCCGCTTCTTCCAGCAGATGTACGCCGCGGGCCTCACCAGCCGACGGATCGGCGAACTCATGCCGTGCTGGGACTCCGGCCACACGGACGCCGAGCAGCGGGCCATGCTCCGCACGGAGCGCGAACGCATCCAGACCAAGATCGACACCCTCCGAACCGCCCTGGCCCACCTCGACGAGGTCATCGCCGTCACAGACACACACCCGTAGCCAGGGGCGGGCGGGCCGTTCCGTCAGCTCCGGCGACGCCGGGACGAGATCCTGAACCTCGCGTAGTCGAAGAGGAATTGGACCGCGAACCAGAAGAGGAAGGTGGAGATCGCGGAGGCGAGGACGTAGGGGAAGGGCTTCCCGAGGAGCAGGCACAGGACGACCACCAGTACACAGATGGTGATCCCCACGCCGACCGCGTCCCGAAGCATCTTCACCGTCGGCGACCCGGCCGCCATCAGGACCCTCCGTGTTTCTCAAGAGCGTTGTGGCTCGCCGGTGGCTTCGGGCGCGCTGATTCACCCATGACCGAGTGTCTGCTCAATTCCGCCTGCCTCCCATCGATGCGCGGGGACGCTGTCACACCTCCACGTACCCGTCAGGTGGCCACTCCGACGCACCCGCACGGCGTCCGCGCTGAAGACGCTGAAGGCCGATGAGGCGAAGCCCTGCGGTCGCTACTTGGCGATTCCGGCGATGGCGCCGACGGCCGCCACCAGGATGAAGACGACTCCGATCGCCACCCAGACGATGCGCGTCACGTTCCGCGTGACGCCGGCGTTGGCCTCACCTGCCCTGTCGGCCACCATCTTCCCCTGTGCACGGGAAGCGTAAATCCCGATGAGGACGCATACGGCACCCGCCAGTGCCATGACAATCGGACCCACCACCATGGCGTCGGCTCGCTTTCTCGCGCATCAGAAGTGTCCTTCGGTGAAATCTCCGGCGGTGCCCCTCCGGTGGTCACGAGGAGCGCCCAACTTTCCACTCAACGGGCGCAGACGGGCCGCCGTGCCCCGGAACGCATATGCCATACGGCCCGGAATCGGCCCCTCCTCGGTGGGGGTGCAAGGCGGACTTACCCCGCATGGGGGGCGGTTTCGTGGGGGTTGTTGCGCTCAGCGGAACTGCTTTTGCCGCCAGAGTGACCGAAAAGCTTCGGTGCGTGATCCGGGGAGGGTGGGCCGGGGGTCACTTCGGTTATTTTGAGCCAGGTCTGAACCAATCCGGTGTCCGACTTCATCGCGATATGGATCGGTTTGGGTGGCAACTCGCCCCGTATTGGGCGGATTTACCGAATGGCACGAATGCTCGTGTATCGCTGCGCCCAATATGGGCAACCGTGAACACAACCCCACATGCTCCGCCCTTCCCCCCACTCCTGTCCTGTCACTACCGATCGGCCGCCAGGAGTCCCACGGTGCCCACGAACAGAGCCGACGCAGCGGCCCGCCACACCGGGCGGCTGCTGTGTCTGCACCTCGCCCTCGCCATGAGCCTCACGGCCGGGTCCGCCGTGTTGGGCGTCGACGACCACCGGCTCGGGCTCTACCTGCTGTGGGCCGCCCTGCCGCTCAGCGCCGGTGCCTGGGCCCTCGCCCGGTTCCGGCAGAAACGGGTGCGGCACGAGGAGCGCAGTCACCACGTGGGCCACCCGGCCGACTGGGAGTCGGTCGCCTAGCGGCCGTGGGACGCGTTCCCGCGTACCGCACCCGTGCCCGTGAGGGATCGCGCGTACGAGAGGGCGTACGAGAGGTGCGGGCGTCAGACCGTCGCCGGCGCCTTCGTCGGCTCGCCGCCCGCAGGCACCGGCTCCGCCTCCGCGCGGGCCGCGGGGGACTCGCCCGCGTCGACGTCCGCGTCGAGCTCGACCAGCATCTGCTTGCTGAAGCCGAAGAAGTACGTGGCGAAGAAGCCCACCAGGTAGCCGACGAGCAGGCCGCCGCCGTAGATGAGGACCGTCAGGCCGAGCCCCTTGTTGCCGTCGAGCAGCGGGAACAGCGCCCAGCCGGACGGGCCGATCGCCGTGGAGCCGACCTTGTCGCCGATCATCGAGAAGAACCCGATGAACGCGCCGCCCGCCGCGCCGCCCACGCACGCCGTCACGAAGGGGCGGCCGAGGGGGAGCGAGACACCGTAGATGAGCGGTTCGCCGACGCCCAGGAACCCTGCCGGGAGAGCGGACTTGATGGTGCGGCGGATCGACGTGTTGTGCTTGAGGCGCCGGTAGACCGCGATCGCGCAGCCCACCTGGCCCGCGCCCGCCATCGCCAGGATGGGCAGCAGCACCGTGAAGCCCTGCTGCTCGATGAGGGTGGTGTGGATGGGGATCAGCGCCTGGTGCAGGCCCAGCATGACCAGCGGCAGGAACAGGCCGCCCAGGACCAGGCCCGCGAAGGCGCCCGTGTTGTCCAGCAGCCAGTTCGCCGCCGTGCCGATGCCCGTGGAGACCTCGCCCGCGAGGAACATCAGGCCGAAGATCGTGACCAGGCCGGAGACCAGGACGGTCAGCGTCGGGGTGACGAGCACGTCCACCGCCTCCGGCACCCACTTCCTGCACCACTTCTCGACGTACGTGGCGAGGACCGCCGCGCCGAGCGCGCCGAGGACGCCGCCCTGGCCCGGGGAGAGCTTCTGGCCGAACGCCTCGATGTTCGCGACCCCCGCGTACACGATGATCGCCGCGACCGCGCCGCCCAGGATCGGCGTACCGCCGAACTCCTTGGCCGTGTTGAAGCCGACGAACACCGCGATGAGCGCCATGAAGCCGGAGGCGATGGCGGCGAGCGCCGGGGTGATGCCCGGCAGCCACTCCAGGTTGACCAGCAGGCCGTTGATGCCCGCGATGATGCCGCAGCCGATCAGGGCGGGGATCAGCGGCACGAAGATGTTCGCGATGCGGCGCAGGAAGAGCTTGAACGGCGTCGCGTTCTTCGCCTTCCGCGCCTCCTTGATCGCCGCGCCCTGGGCCGCCAACTCCTCGGCCGTCAGGGTGTGTTCGGCCGGGGCTTCGGTGCGCCCCTCCGCCACCATGGCCTCGAACTCCGGGGTGACCCGGGCGACCGTGCCCGGGCCGAGCACGATCTGGTAGGTCTCGTCCTCGACCACGCCCATCACGGAGGGCAGGGCCTTCAGCGCGTCGTCGTCGACGAGCGAACGGTCGGCCAGACCCAGGCGGAGCCGGGTCATGCAGTGGGCTACGGACGTGACGTTCTGGGCGCCGCCGACGAGGGGGAGGATCGCGGCGGCGGTGGCGCGGTTCTTGTCAGGTGCCATGGTGCGGTGCCTTGCTGTGCGGGTGGCGCTGTGCTGGAGGGGTCAGGTGGTGCGGGGGGTGTCTTCGGTGTGGTTGGTGGTGGTGCGAGGGGTGTTTTCGGTGTGGGTGGTGGTTTCGAGGCCGTCCTCGGTGTGGGCCCGCTCACCGCGGTGGCGGTCCAGGGCCACGCGGAGGTGGCCGTCGGACGCGGCGAGCAGCTCGGCCGCGGCGGGTCCTTCGACCTGCCCGAGGATGGTGAGGATGGCGTTCTTCACCTCCCCGTCGGTGGCGGCGAGCGCCGCCTCGATCTCGTCGTCCCCGGCGCCGGTGGCGAGGGCGACGATGCGGCGGGAGCGGGCGCGCAGCTTCTCGTTCGACGCGCGCACGTCCACCATCAGGTTTCCGTAGGTCTTGCCGAGCCGGATCATGGTGATCGTCGACAGCATGTTGAGCACGAGCTTCTGTGCCGTGCCCGCCTTCAACCGGGTGGAACCGGTGAGGAGTTCGGGGCCCACCACGACCTCGATGCCGTGGTCGGCCGCGGCCGCGAGCGCGCTGTCCGCGTTGCAGGACAGGCCGATGGTGAGCGCGCCGCAGCGCTCCCGCGCATGCTCGACGGCGCCGATCGCGTACGGGGTGCGGCCGGAGGCGGAGATGCCGACGACGACGTCGTCCGCGGTCAGCTTGAGGGCGTCCAGGTCCTCGGCGGCGAGTTCCTTGCTGTCCTCCGCGCCCTCGACCGCCGTGACCATGGCGCTGGGGCCGCCCGCGATGAGCCCGACGACCTCGCTCGGGTCGGTGTTGAAGGTCGGCGGGCACTCGGAGGCGTCCAGCACCCCGAGCCGGCCCGCGGTGCCCGCGCCCGCGTAGATCAGCCGGCCGCCGCGGGCCATGCGCTCGGCGGTGCCGTCGATGGCCGCGGCGATGCGGGGCAGCTGCTCGGCGACGGCGGCCGGGACGGTGGCGTCCTCGGCGTTCATGATCCGCGCGATCTCCGCCGTGGGCAGCCGGTCGATCTCGGAGAGCTCGGGGCGGAACGCCTCGGTGGTGAGGGTGGCCAGCTGGGCGCGGAGTTCCCCGTAGGTGTCGGAGTCCCCGGGCCGGGAGTCGTCGGAGTCCCCGGGCCGGGAGGGGATGGCGTCGGTGGTGGAGGTCATGGCGTCTGCGGCTCTTTCGTGTCCGGTGCGGTGAGGGGTCGGCGGTGGGGGCGGGGGGTGTATCGGGGAGGGGCGGGCGTCAGCGGCTGCCGCCGCGCGGGTTGTGGCGGTGGGCCAGCGCCTCGTAGGAGGCGGCGAGCGCGGGCGCGGCCGTCTCGTACGTGCGCTGGGCGACGCCCACGAAGAGGCAGTCCACGACGAGGAGCTGGCTCGTGCGGGACGACATCGCGGCGGGCCGCAGCTCGCTCTCCCGGGCGGTGGAGGTGGTCAGTATGTGGTCGGCGTACTGGGAGACGGCCGCCGTGGGCCTGCCGGTGATCGCGATCGTCGTGGCGCCGTGCTCGAAGGCGACCCGGAGGGGTTCGATGACGTCGCCCGTGGAGCCGGAGTGGGTGATCGCGATGGCGACGTCCTTGGCGCGCAGCGTCACCGCGGTGGTGACGGCCAGGTGCGGGTCGGAGTGCGCGTGCGCGATGTGCCCGATGCGGAGCAGCTTCTGGGCGAGGTCCTGGGCGACGAGCCCGGAGGCGGCGACGCCGTAGATCTCCACCCGGCGGGCGGCGGCCAGGGCGGCGACGGCGGCGCCGAGCTGCACGGTGTCGAGCCCGGCGGCGGTGTCGGCGAGGGTCTGCTGCTCGTCGTAGGCCAGCTTGGCGACGACGTCGGCGATCGGGTCGTCGACGGCGATGTCGGCGGTGACGGCGGGGGCCCGGCCCGACTGCTGCTGGGCGGCGAGGCCGGCGAGGGCCAGGCGCAGGTCACGGTAGCCGGGGTAGCCGAGCAGGCGGGCGGTGCGGACCACCGTCGCCTCGCTGGTGCCGGTGAGCTCGGCGAGGCCGGTGACCGTGAGGGCGGCGCATCCCGCGGGGTCCCCGGCGACGGCCTCGGCGACGCGCTGCATGGAGCGGGTCATCGACGGCGCGAGGGTGCGCACCTTGGCCGCGAGGGCGGCGGGGGCGGGCGGGGCGGCCCCCGCGAAAATTTCCTTCACATCATGGGTCACATCTGAAAGATATTTTCGGACGGGTGACCGGTCAAGACCCCTTTGGTCCCCGTACCGGCCGTGACCAAAGGCCCACGGGCAGTCCCCGGCGCCCGGCGGGCCGCGGGGCGGCGGGCGCACGGGGTGACAATGGCTGCATGGACACGATCGACCCCCTGGAGCAGGCGTTGCACGCCGCCCGCGCACTGGTCCTCGCCGACCTCGCCGCCCGTGAGGTGGCCGAGGCCGAGGTCGTCTCGATGGTCGAGAAGGCGGTGGCGCACCGCCGCTGGTGGGTGGAGCAGTGGCCGGAGGGCGTCGACTACGTCGCCGGGCTCGTCGCCCAGGACGTCCAGGACGACCTCCTCGAACGCTACGGGCGGTGGCCGCTGTGCCCCGTCTGCGGCTCGGGCGACCCCCACGCGCTCGACGTGGAACCGGAGTTGGGCCCGGACCCGCACTGGGTGTGCGGCAAGGCGGGCGTCGTGGTCGCGCCGGTGGGCGGGCTGACGTGACGGTCTACATAGACCCGCCGACCTGGCCGGGCCACGGCCGCATGTGGTCCCACCTGGTCAGCGACGTCTCCTTCGACGAGCTGCACGCCTTCGCGGCGGGAATCGGCTGCCCGCCGCGCGCCTTCGAACGCGACCACTACGACGTGCCCGCGCACCGCTACGACGACGCGGTGCGCGCGGGCGCGGTGGAGATCGGCTCCAAGGAACTGGTGCGCAGGCTCACGGGGGCGGGGCTGCGGAGGCCCAAGGGGCGGCCGGCCTAGGGGGTGCGGGTGGCGGCCGGGCGGGGTCCGGGGCCGCTTAAGGTCGGGCGCATGATCACCGTTCACCTGAAGTACGAGATCGACCCGGACCGCATCGCCGACTTCGAGGAGTACGGGCGCCGCTGGGTCGGCCTCGTCGACCGCTTCGGCGGCACGCACCACGGCTACTTCCTGCCGAGCGAGGGCGACAGCGACATCGCGTACGCCCTCTTCTCCTTCCCGAGCCTCGCCGCGTACGAGCAGTACCGCACGGACAGCACGAGGGATCCCGAGTGCCAGGAGGCGTTCGCGCTGGCGCGCCGGACGGGGTGTATCAGGCGCTACGAGCGGAGGTTCTTGCGACCGCTGCAGTGATCACCCGGAGGGGGTGAACCACCCCTCGGCGTCGTGGCGCAGCCCCAGCTCGCTCGCCTTGCGGGCCACGTCGTGGAACGGCATGGAGACACGGGCGGCGACGGTCACCAAGGCAGTGAGGGTGAGGGGGGCGTGGTTCCACTCGCCGAGGGTCAGGTCGGGGGTGTCGCTCTGGAGTGCCCGCGTCAGATCCCATTCGGCGTTGCGTGCCCTGGTCCACTCGGGGGTGGTGGGGGCGGGGTCGTAGCCGAGGTAGCGCAAAGCCTGGAGCAGGTCGGCCAGCTCCGGGCCGTACTTGCCGGTGTGCAGGGCGACGGCGTACTGAGCGGCGAGGGGGATCGCGCCGCTCTCAGGGTTCGGCACGTTGTAGGAGAACCGCAGGATGTCGTTGTCCGACTCCCGCAGGGCGGCGAGCGCGGCCGGGTCGGGCTTACAGGTGTAGCCCAGGCTCCGGAGGCGGGCTGCCGCCTCGGCGGCGGAGACGCCGGCGTCCCGTGCCACATCCGCGATGTCGACCAGGGAGATCGAGTCCTCCGGTGAGCGGTCCAACACCACTCCGAGGAATTCGATGTCGTCGAAGGACAGTTGCTCGTCCACCGGCCGTGGAGGCGGCACGTCGAAGCCGAGGGCCCGCAGTCGGTCCGCCGTGGCCACCACGGAGCCGTACCGGCGGGAGACGGCGACGACATAGGCCCACGGCACGGGACGGTCGGGCCAGAGGGATGCGTCTCCGTGGTCCATGAGGGCCAGGTCGTCGTCGGTGATCTCGGTCTGGAGCGGGTCCACCGAGAAGCCGAGCCGGGCGAGCACGTCGGCGGTCTGCCGGGCGGGGAGGCCGCAGTTGGCGGTCACCACGGCCAGCTGGGCGGGTGTCACCCCCTGCTGCATGCCGTGCGGTGCCGACTCGTCGTGCATCATCCACAGGCAGCGGATCACCGCCAGATCCTCCGCCGTCCATCCGTCGCGGTCGGGGACCACCGCCGGGACGGTGAAACCCAGTTCACGCAGCCGCGCGACGGCCCGTGCGGTCGAGCACTCGGCGCGTGCCGCGCTCACACAGACCTGGGCCGTGGTGAGCGGCTTCCCCGGCCCGAGCCAGCGAAAGTACGCGTCGAAGGACCGCAGCAGAGGCAGGTCCTCCGGAAGGACCCCCGCACAGGCGCCCAGCGGCTCGACCCGATAGCCGAGCGTGCTGAGCCGGTCGGCGACCGCCGCCGCGGAGAGGCCCGTGTGAAAGACGCGGATGAAGACGTCGCCGATGCCGAGGGGACGGTCCGCGTCCCACCAGGGAAAGAGCAGGCTGAGGCTGGGGGCGCCGGACCCGAGCAGGAACGGTGACGCCTGAAAACCGGATCGGGCCGCGCCCTCGGGGCCCCGGCGCCAGATCGCGAAGTCCTCGTCCCACGAGAGGAACGATCCGTTCAGGGACACCAGGGCCAGATCCGACGGCCGGGCACAGGGGTCCTGGGCGTCCGGCGCCCCCTCGGCGAGGGGCACACCGAGCCCGGCTCCGTACAGCGCTCGCAGACGCCAGCGCAGCACCGCAGGGGGCATGGTGCAGAGGTACGAGGCCACGTACATCGAGTCCCGTTCCGGGAAGCGGCCCGTGACGAGCGGGAGCAGTGTGGCGTCCGGCGGGAAGAAGCCCACGTCGGTGAAGGGCACCACCGACCCGTCGCCGAGATCCCACGGGATGTCTCCGTCCCGGGCGCGGGCGGCGATGTGGTCGGCCAAGTCCACCGACTGGTTGCAGAACCGGTCGAGCCACGCTCCGGTCAGCAGGGACGGCTCGGCGCCGAAGAGACTGTCGGCCGCCGCCGCGACCCGCTCCTCGATGTGGTCCCACTCGTACTCCTGAATGGTGGAGCGGCTGACGCTGAGCTCCGGTTGGTGCTCGCCGTACAGGTTGATCACGAAGCCGTGCAAGGAGTGCACGCCGCGGGGCGCCGCCCACACGCCGTCCGCAAGGAGCCAGCCCGCGCCGTCCACCCACCACAGATCGGGGTCGGACGACGGCACCACGACACGGCTGCGCCTCTTCACCGGGATGCCCTGGCCGCCCGATGCCTGGACCAGCTCCATCCCCACCTGCGAAGGCTCACCCGGTTCCCACGTGTGACGGCGGGCCCCGTGCTCGGCCGTCGTCCGGTAAGGGGCCACCCAGAGCACCTTTCGGAGCACCTCGACGCAAGAGACCGGCTTCTCGCCCTGCGTGAGCAGCAGCCGCACCGTCGTCCCGCTCTGCGTCCCCGGCCCCAGGTCCTCGACCCGGAACAGGTTGCCGGGGCCCGCGATCGAGACCCTCAGGAGGTTGCCGGGGCGGCCGTCGCGGCCCAGGCGGCAGGTGTGGACGACGATCTCGTCGGCCAGCATGAAGTAGCTCAGCACCCCGATACCGAAACGGGAGTTGGGGTACAGCTCGATCCTCGGGTCCGGCAGTTCCGCCCAGGCCGCCTGCTCCTCCACGTACTCCGGCAGGTCGACGAACCGCGCCCCGCCCTGCGAGAAGACGTCACGCAACTCCCGTACGCCCATGCCGATGCCGTTGTCCCGGCACTCCAGGTAGGGGCGGCCGTCGTCGTCCACGCCCTGCACGAACTCGATGCGGCCCTCCCAGGGCGGCGCCGGGCGGCCGGTGCGGCGCAGGAACTCCCGGCGGCGGTCGGCGTAGCGGACCGCGTCCAGCGCGTTCTGGTAGATCTCGCGGACCGCCAGGTCCCGCTCCCCGTAGAGCTCCTCGCCCATCAGGAGCTCCTGGACGCGGTCCTCGGCGAGCTGGAAGCGGATGCCGTCGGAGAGCTGCTCGGGCGTGTTGGTGCCGAGCCGTACCCGGGAACCGTCCGCGTACGGCGGCAGGGCCGCGAGCAGGGCCAGCGCGGAGCGCGTGGAGCGGTTGATGTCGCGCAGCAGGCCGTCCACTCGTCCGGCGTGCTCCCGCAGCGCGATCTGCACCGCGGGGTGGCCGCAGACGGCGTTCAGCGACCGGCCCGCGCCGGAGGTGCGCCAGTCCGACGCCCGGACCGTGGACCGCAGGGCGGTGAGGTCGACGTCGTCGGAGATGCCGAGGTGCTCCACGACGATCTCCGGAAGGTCGACGGGGTCCACCGCCATGGCATGGGCGGCCTTGTGCAGCGCCGCGACCAGCGGCTCGCGCACCTCGTGCTCGTCGCCCGTGCTCGCCGCGACGGCATCGTGCTCCCGCAGGGAAGCGCCCCGGGACAGTGCGCAGGGTGCCGCGCGGTGTTCTTGGAGGAACCGCATCAGACGGGGCCCGGCGAGTGCCTCCGTGACCCAGCGGGGATGGTCGAGGCCGTGCGCGACGTCCTCGACGAGCGCCTTCAGGGACTCGGCCGCGTACACCTCGGGCTGCCGGATCAGCCAGCGGTGGAACAGCCACCAGCGGATCCGGCGTACCGACTCGTCCCCCGCCCCGGCCTGCTCCAGGGCGCGGAGCCTGCGCTTGACCCGCGGGAACCCCTGGGCGAACTTCCGCAGCGGATCGTGTTCCGGGCCGGGGGCGTGCTCGTTCTCGGTGAACACTCCGATGCGCCGTTCCGCCTCCTGGCACCAGAAGGTCTGGCCCACCAGCGGCAGCAGCACGGCGAGGGCGGCCTCGGTGGGGGACAGTTCGGCGTCGTCACCGAGCCGGGCGGTCAGGAAGTCCAGACGGTCCAGGGCGCGCTGGGCCAGCTCTGCGTCGTGCCACGGGTCGTCGCGCAGCACCGCCGCGGACGCCTCGTAGGCGTCGGCGAGCCGGCCCGCCAGCGTGCCGCACAGTTCGTGCAGGACGTCCCGTGCCCGTCCCTGGCCCGTGTGCTGCCATACGCGGTGCCGGGTCACCGAGCGCACCCACGGGCGTTCCCCGGTCCGGCGGCGGTCGGGTCCCGGAAGGAGGGGGAAGTCGGCCTCGCCCGCCCCTAGTTCACTGATCACCTTGACCTGCTGCGGGGCGCGGGCGTCCCGCTTGTACGCGCGGTGCAGCGTCTCGACGCGCGCCTGGACCTCCAGGGCGAACTCCTGGAGGCGCATCGCGTGCGGGTGCGCGCGGACCACGTCGCAGACCGCCCGCGAGAAGAGGCTGAACGACTCGCCCGGCGTGATGCCGGTGTCGGCTTCGGGGAGCGCCGTCTCGGACTCCCGTACGAAGAGTGCCTGCTGGGCCGCCGAGCACGCGTACACGTACGCGACCTTGCGACGCAGACTCTCGGCGACCTTGCGGCGCGACCAGCGCTGGATACCCGGCGGAGAGCCCTTGGCATCCCGCTGGATGCCCTCCCGGCAGGCGTCCACGAGGAAGACGACGTGGGCCGCCCGGCACTCCTCCAGCTCCTTGCGCCAGCCGATCTCGACGCAGGAGTCGGCGAACGGTTCCACGTCGTACGTGGCGTCCTCGGGGATCAGGTAGTCCTGCCCCTCGAAGTGGTGGCCGTGCCCGCTCAGCACGATCAGCAGCGTGTCGTCGGGTCGTGCGTCCCGCAGGAACTGGCGGACCTGCGCGTGGATCACGCTGGGGATGATGCCCCGCTTGCTCTCGACGATCTCCGGTGGCTGGAAGCCGCGTTCGGCGAACACGTCCCGCATCAGCGCCAAGTCGTCCTGGACGAAAGGCAGGTGGTCGATGCGCGGCTCGTCATAGTCGCTCGCCCCGATCAGCAGGGCCTTGTGCTGGGCCACCGGCGGGCGCTCAGGTGGTCGGGCGCTTGAACGTCAGGGTCAGGCCCCTCGTCCCCTGCACCTGGCCGGTGCCGATGAGCTGGATCGAGCCGCTCGCCGTCACCTGGAACGACAGCTGCGCCTCGGCGAAGGCCAGCGTGTCGTCACGGTCCGCGACCTCCTTGAAGACCTGCTGCAGCGCGTCGACCGTCTCCGCGAGGTTCTTGCGGAGCGGGCCCAGCGGGACCGAGCGCAGCACGGCCTCGCCGTCCCGGTTGAAGAGGCTCTTGGAGTCGCCGCCCGGGCCCGTTCCGTAGTCCTCGTCGGTGGCTTCCACCCAGAAGGCCAGGGACTGCCCCTCGACGCCCGCCCCGAGCCGATCCGCGCCGTTCTCGGTCATCCCGCCCCCTCCGACGTCCACCTGCTCCAACTCTAGTTCCAGGAGGGGCCTTTGGTGTTGGTCCCGGCAGGTTCCGGTGAGATCTCCGGCGGCGTGTCCGCGGGCATCGCCCCGGAAGCGGCGACCACGCGGCCCGACGCCGTGCGCGCCCGGTGCAGGCGCAGCGAGATCGCCGTCGCCGCGATCGCGAGGGCCGTCATCGACGCGCCCGCCCACGCCGTCGCCCCGTAGCCGAGCTTCAGGTCGATCACCGCGCCGCCGAGCCACGGGCCGCCCGTGTTGCCGAGGTTGAACGCGGCCGTCGTGGTCGCGCCCGCGAGCGTGGGGGCGGCGCCCGCCACGTTGAACATGCGGGCGTTGAGCGCCGGGGCCGTGTAGAACGCGGAGACGCCGATCAGGAAGCTCAGCGTGATCGCCGCGGCCGGGGTGGCGGCGAACAGGGCCAGCGAGACCAGGAACACCGTGGACGCGGCGATGCCGCTCAGCAGGACGCCGAAGAGGTGCGCGTCGGCCACGCGCCCGCCGATCGTCGTGCCGACCAGGGCGCCGACGCCGAACAGGCCGAGGATCGACGGGACCCAGCCCTCGGAGAGGCCCGCGACGTCGGTGAGGAGCGGGGAGAGGTACGAGAACGCGCAGAAGACGCCGCCCGCGGCGAGCGCGGTGATCGCGATCGACAGCCACACCTGGCGGTCCGCGTAGATCGACAGTTCCTTCTTCAGCTGCGGCTTCTCCGCGGGCAGCGGGATCCGCGGGATCAGCGTCAGGACGCCGACGAGCGCGATCGCGGAGGCGGCGCCGACCGCCCAGAACGCGGAGCGCCAGCCGAAGTGTTCGCCCAGGAAGGCGCCCGCCGGGACGCCCAGGACGTTCGCGATCGACAGGCCGCCGATCATCACGGCCATGGCGCGGGCCCGCTGGTTGAACTCGACCGTCGCGATGGCGACGGCGGCGCCGACCGCCCAGAAGCCGGCGCAGGCCAGGGCGCTGACCACGCGGGACGCGAAGAGGATCTCGTAGGTCGGGGCGAGCGCGCCCGCGACCTGGCCGAGGCCGAAGACCGTGATGAGGGTGATGAGGGTCGTACGGCGGGGGAGGCGGAGCGTCGCCACGGCGAGCAGGGGCGCGCCGATGACCATGCCGATGGCGAAGGCGGAGATGAGGAGGCCGGCGCGGGGGATGGAGACGTCCATGTCGTCGGCGATGGGCGGCAGGAGCCCGGAGAGCATGAACTCGCTGGTGCCGAGGGCGAAGACGGCGAGGCCGAGCATGTAGACCGCTATGGGCATCCGCGCGGGCATCCGGGCGGGGGTGCGGGGCGTGGGGGCGGGGGTGGGCATAACAGGGGTGAACGTATGGGTGACCCCTGACATTCCCTGGCCCCTGGGCCTTGGGCCTTGGGCCTTGGGCCTTGGCCGCTGACCCTGACCCTGACCCTGGGCCTTGGCCCCTGGGCCTGGAGGGCCACGCAGCGCGGGGCGTCAGGGGCGTCAGGGGCGTCAGGGGCGTCAGGCGCGTCAGGCGCGTCAGGCGCGTCAGGGGCGTCAGGGGCGGTGCAGGGCGTACGCGTGGTTCGGCGTGCGGTCCGCCTGGCGGATGTAGCCCGCCGCCTGCGCCACCGCCTGGGACGCCGTGTTGTCCGGTTCGACGACCGCCAGGAGCGACGTCAGCTCGGGGCGCGTGAGGGCCCACGCGGAGAGCGCGCGCAACGCCTGCGTGGCGTACCCCCGGCCCCGCGCCCCGGGCACCAGGTCGTAGCCGACCTCCGCGCAGCCCTCCTCGTCCGGCGGCCCGTGGAAGCCCATGCCGCCGACGGCCAGCTCGTCGTCGGTGCGGACCAGGGCGAACATCCCCCACTCGGGCCGGTGCACCCCCGCCGCGTACGCCTTCGTCACCATCTCCGCGGCCCGCCGCGTCCCCTCGAAGGGCGCGCCGTCCAGCCAGGTCAGCCCGCCCGTGCCGCCCATGGCGAGATCCGCGGCGGCCGCGGGCGTCACCTCGCGCAGGGCGACGGGCCCGGCGGGCAGCGCGTACGTGTTGTGCCAGCGCCAGCGGGCGAGCCGGGCGCGCCCCGGCAGGGTGCCCCGGCCGGTGGCCCACAGCAGCGTCGCCCACGGCGTGCTCCCCGCGGGGGCCGGCGGCACGTGGGCGAAGAGGTGCGCGAGGAGGTCCTCGCACAGCTCCGCGGGCGGCTCCGCGTCGACGCCGAGCACGCACGCGATGTCGTAGGTGTGGAGGAGGACCTCCGCGATCCCCATCGCCGCGAAGCCCGCCGCGTCCGCGCTCCCGGCGGGGTAGGGGTGGAAGGCGCGCACCCCGCGCGGCGTCGTGCGGACGGCCGCCGCGAGCAGGCGGCCGGTCGCCTCGACGGCGTCGATCGCCCCCTCGGGGCCCGTGCCCTCGTCGAGCACCGCCCCGAAGGGCACGTAGGCGTCGGCCGCCCGGCTCGTCAGCTGGCACGCGTACGCGACGAAGTCGCCCACGATGTGCTCCGCCGTCTTCAGACAGCTCCAGTCGAGCCCGCCCGCGGGCACGCTCCAGTCCTGCCCGGCCACTCCCCGCAGCACCTTCGCCGCATGCTCGACAGCCTCTTCGATCCGGTCCCCGCCCATGGCAAACATGCGCTGAGCGTACGGCGGCCGGCGTCACCCGGCCCCCGGTTTTTCCGGCACGGGGTCACGGTGCCAGGAGCGCCAGTTCCGTCGCCAGGTTCTCCCGCGCGGGCGCCTCCCAGTGAGTCGTCCCGTACGGGGTCCTGAACAGGCGGGGCAGCGCGACGAGTTGGCGCAGCACGTCGGCCCGCCCGGTGCGGAAGGTCTCGTCCGGCACGAAGCCGTACTCCTCGCGGACCGCGGCCGCGTAGGCGGCGTACGCGTCCGGGGCCGCCGCCAGGATCGCCAGGTCGGCGTCGCACAGCGCCTCGCCGTTGCGGTCGCCCTCGGCGGGGTCGTGCGTGACGGTCAGCCGCACCAGGCGGGCGACCTCGGCGGTCTGCTCCCCGGTGAGCCCCGCCTCGGGGAGCGCGCGCTCGGCCAGGCGGGCCGAGCGCTCCTCGTTCTCGGAGCGGTCGGGCGCGTACACCGCGTCGTGGAACCACGCGGCCAGGCGCACGAGTTCCGGGTCCTCGGCGTGCTCCTCCAGGGCGTCGAGGTGCGCCAGGACCGCCGCCAGATGATCGGCGGTGTGGTAGCGGCGCTGCGGTTCGGACCAGCGGGCCAGGAGCTGGTCCGCGTAGGGCGCGGGGTCGGGGGCGTCCCGGCTCGCGCGGAGCAGGGTGACGGCCCAGCGGGCGTGGAGGTCCTTGTCGTCGGCCATGGGGTGATCCTAGTCACCAGGTACCCGAGGGGGGTATGCAGGGCGTTGCCGTCCGACGGCTTGGACTGTTTGGCTGTGGTCATGACGAGTATCGACGAGACGTACGAGCCCGAGCGTGCGGGCCGCATCCTGGCCGCCGAACGCGACGCTCTCGTACCGCTGTTGAGGGCCGCGCCCGCCGAGGCGTTCGCGGTCCGCACCTGTTGTCCCGGCTGGACCGTGCGCCATGTGCTCGCGCACTGCGGCTCCGCGCTGATGCGGGTCGTCGAGAGCCGTTTCGAGGAGGGCGTGTTCTCGCCCGAGTGCAACGACCGCGACATCGCCGAGCGCGCCGACTGGCCGGACTCCCGGGTCGTGGACGAGCTGGAGCGCGGCATGACCGAGGCCGGGCCCGTCCTCGCCGCGGCCGGGGGGCGCCTGGACGGCGTCGCGCTGGGCGAGTGGGTGCACGCCGGGGACGTACGGGAGGCGTGGGGGAAGCCGGGGGCGTACGGCGGGGACGGGCTCGCCGACGTGCTGACCCTGCTCGAACAGGTCAGCAGGTCGGGCCGGGTCGCCACGCTGCCGCCGCTGCACGCCGACGTCGACGGCCGGGACGAGCCGCTCTCCCTGGGGCGGCCCGACGGGCAGCGGTCCCCGGCCCGCTACATCGGGGACGCGCCGACGCTGATCCGGCTCTGCACGGGACGGCCGCTGACCGGCACCCGGTACGAACTCGCGGGCGCCGCGGAAAAGGAGTTGAACCTCTTCGGCTGACCTGGATCATGAGGGGGTCCGTCCCGCCGTCCCGCTGAGGAGCCGCTGCCCGATGTCCACCGGTGCCGCCGTACCCGCCGATCCGAACGTGGTGCACCCGATGCCCGGCCAGGAGCGGGTGGTGCTGCTCAAGCCGCTCGTGACCTCGCCGCTGATCGAGGTCGGGGACTTCTCGTACTACGACGATCCCGACGACCCGACCGCGTTCGAGACGAAGAACGTGCTGTACCACTACGGGCCCGAGCGGCTGGTCATCGGGAAGTACTGTGCGCTGGGGGAGGGCGTGCGGTTCATCATGAACGGCGCCAACCACCGGATGGACGGGCCCTCGACGTTCCCCTTCCCCATCATGGGCGGCTCGTGGAGCGACCACTTCGACCTGATCTCCGGGCTGCCGGGGCGCGGTGACACCGTCGTCGGCAACGACGTCTGGTTCGGCTACCGCTCGACCGTCATGCCCGGGGTCCGGATCGGGCACGGCGCGATCATCGCCTCGGGTGCCGTGGTCGTCGACGACGTCCCCGACTACGGCATCGTCGGCGGCAATCCGGCCCGGCTCATCCGGCACCGGTTCCCGGCCGCCGACATCGAGCGGCTGCTCGAACTCGCCTGGTGGGACTGGCCCGCGGCGCATCTGACCCGGCACATCAGGACCGTGATGTCGGGCTCCGTCGACGAACTGGCCGCCGTCGCGCCCGCATAGCCCGCACCCGCACGGGCCCGCACAGGGGGATGGTGGCCCGGCCGTCAGTGCCCGTGGGGGGTGGTCCTCTCCTCGGGGTCGGGGCCGCCGTGCCCCTCGCCGTCCGCGTGCACGGTGAACTCCGCCGTGCGGACCTCCCCCCGGTGCTTGAAGTCCAGGAACAGGCGGTACGTGCCCGCGCTCGGCGCCGCCGCCGCGAACGAGATGCCCGGGCCCGCCTTCGTCCTGCCGTCGCCGGGCGTGCCGTTCGGGTGGACGTGGAGGTAGGCGAGGTCGCCCGCGCGCAGCGCCACCAGGTGGCCGTACGCGCCGAGATAGGGCTGCAGGTCCGTCACCGGCCTGCCGTTCCTCGCCACGTCCAGGGTCAGGTCGCCGCCCGCGCCCGTCCTCAACGCGCCCTTCAGCGTGACGTCGTAGCCGTCGACCTTCGCGGTCGCGCGGTGCCCGGGCAGGTCCTTCGGGGCGTACGGGCCCGCCACCCCGAGGTCCGCGCCCAGCGTCAGTGCCTCCTGCGCGCCCGACGGCCTGAAGTCGGCGAAGACGCGGTAGCCGCCCGCCTCGGGCAGCCGCACCGGGGCCGACCAGGTGCCGTCCGCCGCGCGGACCGGGTGCAGGTGGCGGTAGGTGGTCAGATCGCGTGAGGCGACGATGAGGTGCAGTTCCTTGTCGTGCTCCTTCTCGTACGCGGTGACGTTGCGGCCCGTGGCGTCCTCGACGACGGCGAAGCGCAGCCGCTGCTCCTTGTCCGCGTCGACGCGGGTGCTCCGCAGGTCCAGCGTGTAGCCGCGGTCGGAGATCTTCAGGCCGCCCGGCTCGCTCGCGCCGTGCCCCGCGTGCCCGTCCCCGTCGTTCCCGACGCTCTCCGGGTGCTTCTTCTCCCGGCCGCCGTCGTGCTCCGCGTGCCCGGCCGCCGGCGCCTCGGCCGTGACGGGGTCGATGCCCCTGCCCACGCCGTACGCGCCGCCGAAGGTCGCGGCGACGGCCGCGGCGAAGGCGGTGATCTTCAGTCCGGTGTTCATGACGGCTCCCTCTGGTCCCTCTGGTCCCTGGTCCCTCTGGACGGTCCGCGATCCGCGGTCCGCGGTCGATGGCCGGTCGGCCGCGATGTCCGCACCTCTGAAGATACCCCCTGGGGGTATCAAGTCAAGCCGGGGCCGCTCTTGCGTCGGGTACCCCCCAGGGGTATACATGGATCTCGCAAGCGGATACCCGCCCCGGGTATCCGTGCCGTCGACCCGTACAGGAGCCCCCATGGCCGCGCTGACCCCCACCCCCGGCGCGCAGGACGCGGCGCCCGCCGCCGAGGTCGAACTCGCCATCGGCGGCATGACCTGCGCCTCCTGCGCCGCCCGGATCGAGAAGAAGCTCAACCGCATGGACGGCGTCGAGGCGACCGTCAACTACGCCACCGAGAAGGCCAAGGTCACCTACCGCGGCGCCGACGTCTCCGTGGGCGACCTGATCGCCACCGTCGAGGCCACCGGATACACCGCCCGGGAGCCCGCTCCCGTACGGGACGCGGCCGCGGACGGGACGGAGCCGGACGACGCGGACGAACTGCGTCCGCTGCGCGCGCGGCTGGTCACCGCGGTACTGCTGTCGGTGCCCGTCATCGCCATGGCGATGGTCCCCGCCCTGCAGTTCACGTACTGGCAGTGGCTCTCGCTCACCCTCGCCGCGCCCGTCGTCACGTACGCCGCCTGGCCCTTCCACAAGGCCGCCCTCACCAATGCCCGGCACGGCGCCGCCACCATGGACACGCTGATCTCGGTCGGCACGTCGGCGGCGTTCCTCTGGTCCCTGTGGGCGCTCTTCCTCGGCACCGCGGGCACGCCCGGCATGACGCACCCCTTCGAGCTGACCATCGCCAGGAGCGACGGCGCCGGGAACATCTACCTGGAGGCCGCCGCCGGCGTCACCGCCTTCATCCTCGCCGGGCGGTACTTCGAGGCCCGCTCGAAGCGGAAGGCGGGCGCCGCGCTGCGGGCGCTGCTCCGGCTCGGCGCCAGGGACGTCACCGTGCTGCGGGACGGCGGGCGCGAGGAGACCGTCCCGGTGGACGGGCTGGCCGTCGGCGACCGCTTCCTCGTGCGGCCCGGCGAGAAGATCGCCACGGACGGCCGGGTCGTCGAGGGCTCGTCGGCCGTGGACGCGTCCATGCTCACCGGGGAGTCCGTGCCCGTCGAGGTCGGCGCGGGCGACGCGGTCACCGGCGCCACCCTCAACGTCGGCGGACGCCTGGTCGTCGAGGCCACCCGCGTCGGCGCCGACACCCGGCTCGCCCGCATGGCCCGGCTCGTGGCGGACGCGCAGAACGGCAAGGCCGCCGCCCAGCGCCTCGCCGACCGGATCTCCGCCGTGTTCGTGCCCGTCGTCATCGGCCTCGCGCTCGCCACCCTCGGCTTCTGGCTCGGCAACGGCGCGGGCCTGACCGCCGCCTTCACCGCGGCCGTCGCCGTCCTGATCATCGCCTGCCCGTGCGCCCTCGGCCTGGCCACGCCCACCGCCCTGATGGTCGGCACCGGACGCGGCGCGCAGCTCGGCATCCTCATCAAGGGCCCCGAGGTCCTGGAGACCACCCGCACCGTCGACACCGTCGTCCTGGACAAGACCGGCACCGTCACCACCGGACGGATGGCCCTGCTCGCCACCCACACCGCCGACGGCACCGCGGAGGCCGACGTGCTGCGTCTGGCCGGGGCCCTGGAGCACTCCTCGGAGCACCCCGTCGCCCGCGCCGTCGCCGCGGGCGCCGCCGGGCGGGTCGGCGGACTGCCCGTCCCCGAGGACTTCGCGAACGTCGCCGGGCTCGGCGTGCAGGGCGTCGTCGAGGGCCACGCGGTGCTCGTCGGGCGCCCGCGGCTGCTCGCCGAGTGGGAGATCCGGCTGCCCGCCGCACTGGAGCGCGCCAGGGCCGCGGCCGAGGCGGCCGGGCGCACGGCGGTCGCGGTCGCCTGGGACGGCGAGGCCCGCGCGGTCCTGGAGGTCGCCGACGCCGTCAAGGACACCAGCGCCGAGGCCGTCCGGCGGCTGCGCGCGCTCGGCCTCACCCCGATCCTGCTGACCGGCGACAACAAGGCCGTCGCGGAGTCGGTCGCGGCCGAGGTCGGCATCGCCCCGGAGCACGTGATCGCCGAGGTCATGCCGCAGGACAAGGTCGACGTGGTCGAGCGGCTGCAGGCCGAGGGCCGCAGCGTCGCCATGGTCGGCGACGGCGTCAACGACGCGGCGGCGCTCGCGCGGGCCGACCTGGGCCTGGCGATGGGCACCGGCACGGACGCCGCGATCGAGGCCGGCGACCTGACCCTGGTCCGGGGCGACCTGCGGGCCGCGGCCGACGCGATCCGGCTCTCCCGCCGCACCCTCGCCACCATCAGGACGAACCTGTTCTGGGCCTTCGCCTACAACGTCGGCGCGCTCCCGCTCGCCGCCGCGGGCCTGCTCAACCCGATGATCGCGGGTGCGGCGATGGCCTTCTCCTCGGTCTTCGTGGTCGGCAACAGCCTGCGCCTGCGGGGCTTCCAGCCGCTGCCCTGACCCCCCGCGGCCGCGCCGCCCGCGCGATCGATTCCCCCGCCCCGGTACGAGCGACTCGGCTCGCGCCGGGGCGTTCTGCGCGTAGGCTGTCAATTGGACTAGACCTATGTGACTGGGCTGTGTGACCGACCGACGTGACCGGCCCACGTGACTGATCTGTGTGACTGACCTGTGTGACTGGGCTCGCGACCAGAAGGAAGAGACATCCATGAGCAAGCGTGCAGTCCTGGAGGTGATCGCCCTCGACGCCGAGGACGCCGTCGCCGCCCAGGCAGGCGGAGCGGACCGCCTCGAGCTGGTGACCGACATGGCCGCGGACGGCCTCACCCCGTCCCGCGAGACCTTCGCCGCGATCCGCTCCTCCGTCGACATCTCGCTGCGCGTGATGCTCAGGCTGGCCGACGGGTTCGCGGCGGGCGACGTCGACGCCCTGGTGCGCCACGCCCGCGGGCTGCGCGACGAGGGCGCCGACGCGTTCGTGCTCGGCTTCCTCGACGAGTCGGGCGCCCCCGACCTGCCCGCCGTCGAGGCCCTGGTCGACGCGCTCGACGGCTGCCGCTGGACCTTCCACCGCGCCATCGACCGCGCCGCCGACCGCGACGCCCTGCGCAAACAGCTCGCCGACCTGCCCGGCCTCGACACCTACCTCACCGCGGGCTCCGCGGCCGGGGTCGACGACGGCCTGCCGACCCTGCTCGCCGAGGCGGCCCGCCGCGGCGAACCGGGCTACGAGCCGCAGCTCCTGATTGGCGGCGGCCTGCGCCTCGACCACCTGCCCGGCCTCCGGGCCGCCGGCGTCGACGCCTTCCACATCGGCGGGGCCGCGCGCCCCGACGGCTGGTCGGCCCCGGTGTCCGCCGCGGCCGTCGCCCAGTGGCGGGCCGCCGTCGACGGTTGATCGTTTCTCCGCGGGACGCGATAGAACTGGATCGACACGGAGGGGACTTCATGCCGACACCAGCACACCACACGCGTCCCGCGGAGCGGACGCTCGCAGCGGGCACGCTGCCCGTGGCCGCGACCCTGCTCACCGGGACGGTCGCGTTCTACATCACACTCGTCGCGTTCGGGAACATCACCGACTTCGGCACCAACCAGCAGTTCGTACGCCATGTCCTGTCGATGGACACCACGTTCAAGGACGACAACCTGATGTGGCGCGCGGTGGAGTCCACCGCGGTCCAGGACGCGGCGTACGTCGGGATCATCGTCTGGGAGACCCTGGCCGGGCTGATCCTCGTCGCCGCGACGGTCCTGTGGGCCCGCGCGCTGCGCCGCCCCGCCCTCGTGCGCCTGGCCCGGCAGGCGGGCACGATCGGCCTGTTGATGATCCTCGTCCTGTTCGGCGTCGGCTTCATCGGCGTCGGCGGCGAGTGGTTCGCCATGTGGCAGTCCAAGGCGTGGAACGGCCTGGACGCCGCCACCCGCGTCATCACCCTCGCCGGGATCGTCCTCGTCGTGACCCACCTGCCGTTCACCGGGACACCGGCGCACACCGCGCCGGACACGCAGGGCACGCAGGACACGAAGGGCACGCAGGGCGCCGATGGTGAGGAGGCAGCCGCAGGGGCGACGGGCTAGGGGGCGTCTCTCCGATCTTCGCGGGTCCGCGACGCCTGGCACGGCACCTCGCCGCACGGCCGGACCGCCCTCGTACCACCAGTACGAGGGCGGCCCGGCCGCACGGCGATGCACCGCACCAGACGCCGCGGCCTGTCCACGAAGATCGGAGAGACGCCCCCTAGCGGCCGGGCCCCGCGCCCCGTGCCCCGCGGTCCGGCCGGGCGGCTCAGCCGAGTTGATCCGGGAGCGCGGCGCTGTGCACGACGACCAGGCCCGACACGGCACGGGTCAGCGCCACGTACAGGCGGCGCAGGCCCGTCCGCTCGTCGGGCTCGCCGTCGACGACGGCGGCCGGCTCGTCGAGCACCACGTAGTCGTACTCCAGGCCCTTGGCCAGGGACGCGGGCACCAGCGTGAGCCGGGTGTCGGGCGTCGTCTCCTCGCCCGGGGACAGACAGGTGATCCCGGCCGCCGCGAGCGCCCCGGCGAGCGCCGGTACGCGCGCGTCGGCGGCGATCAGGCCGATGGAGCCCTCCTGCCGCAGCGACTCCTCGCACGCCGCGAGGCAGGCCGCGTCCAGCTCCCCGGCGTCCGCCACCCGGCGCACGTCGAGCGAACCGGGCGACTCGCGCACCGAGGCGACCGCCGCGAGGCCCGGCGCGATGTCCGGCAGCAGCCGGGAGGCGTACGCGATGACCTCGCGCGGCACACGGAAACCCGCCGTCAGCTCCTCCACCACGGCGTCGCCCTTGCCCAGGTGGCCCAGCGCCTCGGCCCAACTCCGCGTCGCCCAGGGCGTGGTGCCCTGCGCCAGGTCGCCGAGGACGGTCGCCGAACCCGTCGTGCAGCGCCGCCCCACCGCCCGGTACTGCATCGGGGACAGGTCCTGCGCCTCGTCCAGGACGACATGGCCCAGCGAGTGGGTGCGGGACACCAGGTCGGCCGCCTCGTCGACCAGCACCGCGTCCGCGGCCGACCACGGGGCGCTCTTCACGCTCCGCGCGGGCTTCGCCCACAGGATCGTGCGCTGCTCCTCCTCGTCGAGGATCCCCTCCGCGTGCGCGGCCAGGAAGTCGGCGTCGCCGAGCAGCCGCAGCACGAGCTTGGCGGGATCCACGGGCGGCCACACGGCCTTCACCGCCGCCTTCACCGCGGTGTTGCGGGCGACGGCGTCCTGCACGCGGTCGTCGGGCGCCTCGCCCGCCTCCTCCATGCGGACCAGCACCGCGTGCGCGATGCGCTGCGGCAGCGCGTCCCGCGCGGCCCCGTACCGGATGTCCCGCGCGAGCAACTCCGCGGCGATCTCCTCCAGTTCGTACGCGGGAATCCGCCACCTGCGGGAGCCGCGCACGACCACGACCGGCTCGGTGGGCATCGTCACGTGCGAGCGCACCGCGTTGCGCAGCACCCGTGCCATCCGGGCGTCGCCCTTGACCAGCGCGGCGGGCGCCTCGTCCGCCCCGCGCACCTCCACATGGGCGACGAGGTCGCCGACGGTGGCCTGCTTGACCTCCAACTCGCCCAGCGCGGGCAGCACTTGCTCGATGTAGTGCAGGAAGGAGGCGTTCGGTCCGATGACGAGCGTGCCGGTGCGGGCCAGGCGCTCGCGGTGCGCGTACAGCAGGTAGGCCACGCGGTGCAGGCCGACGGCGGTCTTTCCGGTGCCGGGGCCGCCCTGCACGCAGACGCTGCCGCCGAGCCCGCTGCGGACGATCTCGTCCTGCTCGGGCTGGATGGTGGCGACGATGTCCCGCATCGGGCCCACGCGCGGCCGCTCGATCTCCTGCTGGAGCAGCTTGCTGGTGCGCTCGTCCTCGGTGGCGTCGCTGAGGTGCTCGTCCTCGTACGCGGTGAGCTCGCCGCCGGTGTAGCCGAAGCGGCGGCGCAGCGCGATGTCCATCGGGTCCTTCTTGGAGGCCCGGTAGAACGGCTGGGAGACCGGCGCGCGCCAGTCGATGACCATCGGGTCCCCGTCGGCGTCGTGCACGTGCCGCCTGCCGATGTAGAACTGCTCGCCGTCGGCGCCCTCCGCCCGCTCGGCGCCGGGCGCGTGCAGGTAGTCGAGGCGGCCGAAGAACAGCGGGGTGTGGGCGAGGTCGGCGAGCGACTTGATGCGCTCGTCGAGCTGGCGCTCCAGGACGGCGGCGTTCACCCAGTTCGCGGTGACGTCGCGGATGTCGAGGGACTCGGCGTCCTCGCGCATGGCGCGCAGGGCGGACCGGGACGCGGCGAGGTGGCCGCGCTCACGGGCGAGCGGGTCGGCGGGATCGGGTACGGCGTGCGCGTGCACGGGGTGCCTCCGGCGGTTCAGCGGCGGTACTCAGGGCGGGAGACCGCCCGGTTTCCGTCCGGACGGCGGCGCTCCGCAGGGGGAGGCGGGAAGGGGGCATCCTAGAGCGCGAAACGAGCCGGATGCCAATGCATTTACCTCCACGACCCACCTCAGAGACAACCCTCAGGCGAGGCTTGGGGGGGCGCGGGGAACTGCGCGACGAGCCCCGCAGGGGCGAGCTTTCAGGGGCGCGGGGAACTGCGCGTCGAGCCCCGCAGGGGCGAGGTCTGAGGGGCGCGGGGAACGGCGCGACCGGCGACGACGGACCCGCACCGGACGACCACCCCCACCCGCCCCGGCCCGGGAGGGCTACTCCGCCAGCTCCGCGACCCCCGTGACGCGATGCAACGGATACGTGCGGACCTCGTCCGCCGTGTGGTCGTACGCCGTCACGAACCCGCCCTCCACACGGACCGGCGCGATGACACGCTGACTCGCCGTGCCCTCGGCGTTCACATAGCCGATCCACACCGCCTCGCCGGTGAGCACCGCCGCCTGCATGGTCGCCAGCGTCTCCGCGGCCGTGGTGCGCGGCAGCCGCCCGTCCGCCGTCGCCGGGGCCTCCTTGCGCGGCGCCGTGGACGCCAGATCGCCCGCCCGGATCGCCCGCACCGCCGCGTCGACGAGCGTCGGACCGGGCAGCGGCGGCCCGTCGGGCACCGGCTCCGGCGCCGAGCGGGGCGGCGTGCGGTAGGCGTGCGCGCGGGTGATCAGGACGTCGCCCTCCGCGCTCTCCGCGGCCGGCGCGAAGCCCATCGCACGCAGCCCCTCGAGGAGCGTGCCCGGATCCGCCTGGGCGGCCAGCACCGTGGGCGCGAGGCGCCGCAGCCGCAGCCCCTGCGCGCGCTTGTCCGCCAGGATCTCGTTGAGCAGCGCCTCGTCGTCGCAGCGCACGTACGCCGCGGCGGCGCCGATCCGCAGGTGCCCGTGGCGGCGCGCCACGTCGTCGATCAGGTACGCGAGGGGCTGCGGGACCGGCGTACGGGAGTGCGCGGCGAGGAAGGCATGCAGGTCCGACGCGGACTGCCCGGCGTCGAGGGCGCGGCGCACGGAACCGGGCGTGAAGCGGTAGACGGTGGCGCCGCCCTTGGACTCGATGTCGGCGAGGACGGCGAGCGCGTCGCCGAGCGGCCGCTCCAGCGGGCCGGGGGCCACGGCGGTGAGGTCGGCCTGCAGCAGCACGTGGTCGAGGGGCTCGGGCAGCAGGGGCGCGAGGAGCCGGGCGGCACGGGCGGCGCCCACCTCCCGCTCGGCGGGGCTCTCCTGCTGCGCCGCGCCGGGGTCCTGCGGCAGCAGCGCCCGCCCGTGCGTGGCCAGCGCGCCCCGCCCCGTGATGCCGAGCAGCTCGGCCTCGTCCAGGGTCCAGCGGGCGATGCGGGCGCGCAGGTCCTGCGGGGCGGCGGATTCGGCGGGGTCGGCGGGGTTGGCCGGGCCCTCTCTGGAGGGCCGGCCGCGGCCGGCCGGGGGCCGCTCCCAGCGGAGCCTGGCCCCCAGGGCGTCCGGGTCGGGCGCGGCGCCCTCGGGCAGCCCGGCCAGCAGGGCGAGGACCCGGTGGCGGACCTCGGGGGCGGCGGAGCGGTCCAGGTGTGGGCCGAGGGCGGACAGCGTGCGGTCCTTGCCGTCCCGGCCGCCGACCAGGCCCGCGGTGCGGGTGGCGGCCAGCCAGGCGGTGGCAAGCACCGACCAGCGCCGGGGCGCGGGCAGCTCCTGCCAGTCGTCGTAGGCGGGGGTCGCGGCGTACCGCTCGTCGGCCTCGCCGTCGGAGGCCAGCAGGCCCGCCGCGTAGGCCAGTTCGACCCAGAAGGCGGCGAGCGGCTCGGCCGCGTCGAGCGCGACCGCGGTCCGCTTCAGGTCGCGCACGCTCAGGCCGCCCGCGCGCAGCACGGCGGGGCCGCCCTCGTCCCAGTCCTTCAGGAGTTCCTCGACGGTGGCGAGCGCGGTGTAGGCCTGCCCGGCGGCGGTGGCGTCCACAACCTGTGGACGGTGCTCGCGCGCGGCCACCACGGGCGGCGGCGTCGGCTCGGGCGTGCGGTGCGCGCGCCCGGCGCGCAGGTGCAGGGCGGCCTCGCGGGGCAGCACGACGGTGCCGGGCGCGGTAGGCAGCAGCAGGCCCCGGTCCAGGAGCCAGCGCAGATGACGTGCCGGATCGGCGGTGACCTGCCCGTACGGCGGCCCCCACACCAGCCGGGACAGCACCTCCACGGACTCCGCGGGCGCCTCGTCGAGCAGCGCCGACATCCGGGCGCGGTCCGTGAACAGCGCGGTCAGCGACGCCACGGCGGACACCGGGTCGTGCGTGGTGGGCAGCCCCGCCGCCGCGACGATGTCCTGCACCCGGGTCGGCGACATGCCCGCGGTGGCCTCGGCGACGGTCGGCCCCAGGCCGGTCGGCGAGGGGTGCTGCGGGGCGGGGGCGAGGAGCTCGCGGGCGGTGCGCACCAGCCGCAGCCGGTCGTCGGGCCCCCACACCAGGGCCTGCTCGTGCAGGGTGGCGAGGGCGCGGGGCAGCGCCTCCTCGACGGCGGCGTCCCCGTCGTCCCCGGCGAGCAGGGCGCGGACCTCCTCGTACGAGGCGGGGTCGGGCGCCACGGCGAGCACCTCGGCGACCTGCTGCGCGAACCGGTCGAGCCGTTCCAGGGCGCGCACCACCGAGGCGCGGGTGCCCGCGCGGGTGGCGAGCTGGGTGAGGTCGCCCGGCACCGGTCCGAGCAGGTCGGGGCGCGCCCGCAGCAGCCCGGCGAGCTCGCCGTCCGAGCGCGACCGCAGCGCCTCGGCGAGGGACCGCGGCGGGTCCGCCGCACGCGGCGGTGCGGTGGCGCTCGCGCTGGCGCTGTCCGTGGGCTGCGGCTGGGTGCTCATCCGGTTCACGGTAGCGGGTCGGGCGGGCCCGCCGGTGTGCTCACACCCGCCCCGCGGGCCCCGGATGCGCCGCGCGGGCCGCCGCCCTGTCGCCCACGTCACCACCGCGGGCCGCCGCCATGCGGCACACTGGACGTTTGGCCTAAACGAAAGGCGCTCGCGTGAACGGTCCCCTCATCGTCCAGTCGGACAAGACCCTCCTGCTCGAGGTCGACCACGAGCGGGCCGACGCCTGCCGCCGTGCGATCGCGCCCTTCGCGGAGCTGGAGCGCGCCCCCGAGCACATCCACACCTACCGGGTCACCCCGCTCGGGCTGTGGAACGCGCGGGCCGCCGGACACGACGCCGAGCAGGTCGTGGACGCGCTCGTGGAGTTCTCCCGGTACCCCGTGCCGCACGCGCTGCTGGTCGACGTCGCCGAGACGATGGCACGGTACGGCCGCCTCACGCTCTCCAAGCACCCCACCCACGGGCTCGTCCTGACCACCACCGACCGGCCGGTCCTGGAGGAGATCCTGCGGTCGAAGAAGGTGCAGCCCCTGGTCGGCACGCGCATCGACCCGGACACCGTCGTCGTGCACCCCTCCGAGCGCGGGCAGATCAAGCAGACGCTGCTGAAGCTGGGCTGGCCCGCGGAGGACCTCGCCGGATACGTCGACGGCGAGGCCCACACGATCGACCTGGACGAGAGCGGCTGGTCGCTGCGGCCCTACCAGCAGCAGGCCGTCGAGGGGTTCTGGCACGGCGGCAGCGGTGTCGTCGTGCTGCCCTGCGGCGCCGGCAAGACCCTGGTGGGCGCCGGGGCGATGGCGCAGGCCAAGGCGACCACGCTGATCCTCGTCACCAACACCGTCTCCGCCCGCCAGTGGAAGCACGAGCTGGTCAAGCGGACCTCCCTGACGGAGGACGAGATCGGCGAGTACAGCGGGACCAGGAAGGAGATCCGGCCCGTCACCATCGCCACGTACCAGGTGCTGACGACGAAGCGGAAGGGCATCTACCCGCACCTGGAGCTCTTCGACTCCCGGGACTGGGGCCTGATCGTGTACGACGAGGTCCACCTGCTGCCCGCCCCCGTCTTCAAGTTCACCGCCGACCTCCAGGCCCGCCGCCGCCTCGGCCTGACCGCCACCCTCGTCCGCGAGGACGGACGCGAGTCGGACGTCTTCTCGCTCATCGGGCCCAAGCGGTTCGACGCCCCGTGGAAGGAGATCGAGGCGCAGGGCTACATCGCGCCCGCCGACTGCGTGGAGGTGCGGGTCAACCTCACCGACAGCGAGCGCCTGGCGTACGCCACCGCGGAGGCCGAGGAGAAGTACCGCTTCTGCGCCACCACCGCGACCAAGCGGAAGGTGACGGAGGCGCTGGTCAAGAAGCACGCCGGCGAGCAGACGCTCGTCATCGGGCAGTACATCGACCAGCTCGACGAGCTCGGCGAGCACCTGGACGCGCCCGTCATCAAGGGCGAGACGACCAACGCGCAGCGCGAGAAGCTCTTCGACGCCTTCCGCGAGGGCGAGATCTCCGTCCTCGTCGTCTCCAAGGTCGCCAACTTCTCCATCGACCTGCCGGAGGCCACCGTCGCCATCCAGGTGTCGGGCACGTTCGGCTCGCGCCAGGAGGAGGCCCAGCGCCTCGGCCGGGTGCTGCGCCCCAAGGCCGACGGGCACGAGGCGCGCTTCTACTCGGTGGTCGCCCGCGACACCATCGACCAGGACTTCGCCGCCCACCGCCAGCGCTTCCTCGCCGAGCAGGGGTACGCGTACCGGATCGTGGACGCCGACGACCTGATGGCCGGCTGACGGACGGCGGGGCGGCGGCGCCGGGTCAGGCTCCGCCCGCCGCCTCGACGCGGGCGACGGCCTCGCCTTCGGCTCCGGCGCGGGGGGCCGGCAGTTCCGTGCGCGTACGCGGGTACGTGCTCAGCAGCGGCAGCAGGGCCAGCGCGAGCAGCGGGTACGGCGCCGCCAGGGGCTGCTGCCACCACGGCAGCCGCAGGTCCAGGTCGCCCTGGTGGGGGAGCAGCCAGAAGGTGCGGGCCGTGAAGAGCACGGCGACGGCGACGGCCGCGCGCGGGCGTCCCTCGGCGACCAGCAGGGCGATCAACGGCACGCACCACACCCAGTGGTGGGACCAGCTGATGGGGGAGACGAGGACGGCCGTGAACGCGGTCAGGAGCAGCGCGCGGGGCTCGCCGGGGGCGCGCCGCGCCAGCCACAGCCCGGCGCACGCCGTCAGCGCCGCGGGGACGGCCCACGCGGCGCCCGGTGCGGCCTCGTGCAGCAGGCGGGCGATCAGCCCCTGCAGCGACTGGTTGTCGACGATCCACGCCTTGCCGACCCGGCCCGTCTCGAAGACCCGCCGGGTGAAGAACTCGGCGCTGGCGGCGGGCAGCACGAGCGCGCCGAGCAGCACGGTGCCCGCGAGCCCGCCGAGCGCGGTGCAGGCCTCGCGGGGGCGTCCGCGCAGGAAGAGGTACGCGATGAAGACGGCGGGCGTCAGCTTGATGCCCGCCGCGACGCCGAGCGCGAAGCCCTTGCCGAGGGCGCCGGGCGGCCGGGTCAGGTCCCACAGGACCAGGCAGGCGAGCGCGAGGTTGATCTGGCCGAACAGGACGGTCTGGAAGACGGGTTCGAGCCAGAGGGCGAGCGCCGTGGCGGCGCAGACGGGCGCGGCGCGCACGGGCAGCCCGGCGAGCCGGCAGGAGAGGCGGACCAGCAGGGCGAGCAGGGCCACGTTGCCGACGAGGAAGACGGCCTTGAGGGCGCCCAGCGGGAGCCAGGCGGTCGGCACGAAGAGGATCGCGGCGAACGGCGGGTAGGTGGCGGGCAGTTCCCACTCGGTGACGGTGAACCCGTACAGGTCGCTGCCGTTGGCGACGGCCGCGCCCTCGGCCCGGTAGACCAGGGTGTCCGCCATCGGGACGTCCCGTACGACGCACAGGGCGGCCAGCGCGGCGACGGAGACCGCGAGCAGCAACCCGGCTGCGGTGGGTGAGGGGTTGGTCACTGTACGTGTGTCCACGGGCGTGACCCTAGTGGAGCGGGGGGTGCGGACGGGGCTGCCGTGCCCGGGGGCGGGCGCCCGGTGCGGCCCGGCCGCCGGTCAGTGCTGTCGTACGCCTGCTTCCTCGGCGAACTCGCCGAGCACGACGACGCCGAACGCGGCGCCCACGAGGACCTTGGCGGTCCGCAGGGCACCGCCGAGACGGCCGGGCCGCGCGGTGACGCCCGTGTCCTGGCCTGCGCCGGAGGGGGCGGATGCGGGTGCGGGGGTGAAGGTGGCTGCGCTCATACCTCCATGCTGCCGCCGCCCTCTGGCCCCCACATCGCCCTGCGGTCCACTCCGCGCTCCTCCCCGGGGGCACCTGAGGAGGACCCCGTACACCTTGAGACGGAGAAAAACCCCGAGACACCCCCGACCCCGACCCGCCCCCCGAACCCCGACCCGCCCCCCGGCCCCCTCGAACTCCGGGCCGCCCCCCCCGGCCCGCCCGAACTCCGGGCCGCCCCCCCCCCCCCCCCCCCCCCCGAACCCCGGCCCGCCCCCCCGCCCCCCCCGAAGACGGACGGAGGCAGAAGGGCGGGTGGGTGGGTAAAACGCCGCGAAGCGGCGACGCATCAGCTTCCCCCCATGGGCGCCCCCGCCAGAACCCGGTACGGTCGGAAACCCTGTGCACAACCGCGGCGCGTCAACGCAGCCGCCCCGGAGGGGACTTCGTGGGGATCGAGAGCGATCAGCTGGTCTACGACTATCTGAGCAGGGTCGGAGACCTGGCCCAGCAGCGGCAGTTGCCGTCCGGCGACCGGATGAGACTGGTCTCCGAGCTGCGGAACCGGATCGACCGCGGCCGGACCGCCGGTGTCGGCGACAGCCCGGCGGCCGTCCGCCGCATCCTCGCCCGCCTCGGCACCCCGGAAGAGGTCGTCGACGACGCGGCGGGCGGCACCACAGGCGCCGCAGGCACCACCGGCACCCCCGGCACGACCGCGGACCCGGCAGGACCGGGCGCCCCCCGCACCGCCGTCCCCGGGCAGCGCGGCAGCCGAACGCGCCCCCGCCGGGAACCGGACGAGGCCGACGGGCCCGGAAGTCCGGGAGGACCCGGGCGGTCCCGCGCACCCCGCGCACCCCGCGCACCCCGTGAACCCGCCCGGCGCCCCCGCGCCGAGGCCGGGGAGGAGGCCGCGCCGAGGGGCCTGCGCCGCATCGTCCCCCGCCCGCGCCGCGCCGCCCCCCGCACCCCGGAGCCTCCCGGGCCCGGCGGCCCCGACGACTTCGAGGGCTTCACGGGACCCGTGCCCTCGCCCCCGCACCTCGCGGGCGCCGACGAACTGGGGCCGAGCGGTGCGCAGCCCGACTGGTGGCGGGTGGACAGCAGCCCGTTCGGCCTCGCCGACAGCGTGCCCGGCTTCGTCGGCGGCGTGGAGATCCCCGAGATACTCAAGCCGCCGCCTACCGAGGACGGCTCCGCCGACGAGGAGGACGAGGAAGACGGGGCCGACGGGACAGAGGGGGCCGACGAGGAGGCCACCGAACACGTCCGGCGGCGGCGCTGGCGGATCCCGCGGCCGGGCGGGCGGGGTGTCCGCGCGGACACCGGACCGACGTTCGGCAACCCGCTGCTGCTGCTCGCCGCCGCGCTCCTGGTCGTCGGTGCGGCCCTCGGCAACCTCGTCGCGCTGGGCGTGGGCTGGCTGATCGCCTACATGTCCCGCCGGCTCACCCGCGCCGAGGCGAAGGTCGCCGTCCTCGTGCTGCCCGGCCTCGCGGCGGCCGCCGGGATCACCTGGCTGTGGGGGCGCGGCGAGGGGCGGTGGGGCGACCCGATCAGGGACGGCCACCTGAGCGACGCCATGGCCGACACCTGGCCGTGGGTGGTGCGGGGCGCGGCCGTCGCCTCCGCGCTCTTCCTGCTGTGGCGCTCGCAGCGGTACCGCCCCTGAGGAGGGTCCCCGTAGCCGTGAGGAGCTTCCCCGCACGCGCGAAAGGGCCCCGGACGCACCCGCGTCCCCGTCACCGCTTCTCCGTCACCGCTTCTCCGTCAGGTCCGCCCGCAGCTCGTCGAGGATCCGGTCCGCGGCGGTGTAGCCGATGCCCTGGATCCACAGTTCGTCGTCGACGGTGTGGACGTCGCCCGACCGCACGGCCCGCATCTTCTTCCACAGGCCGCTGCCCACGGTCTGCGTCTCCTTGGACTTCTTCGGATCGCCGTACGTGGAACGGAAGATGACGTCCGCGTCCGCGAGGTCGATCTTCTCGGGGGACAGGTCGTAGGAGAAGCCGTCCTTGGCCTTCGCGGTGATCGGCGGGCGGCCGAGGCCGACGTCCTTGAGGAGGGTGGCGATGTAACTGCGGTCGCCGTAGAGGCGGATGTCGGCGCCCTCGATGAAGCGCAGCACGTTGACCTCGGTGCGGGCGGCCTTCGCGGTCCCGCCGATGGCGGCGGTGACCTTCTTGGTGTGCGCGGTGTACTGGGCGACGGCCCGCTTGGCCTCGGCCTGCCTGCCGAGCGCCTCCGCGTGCACCTGGAAGTTCTGCTTCCAGGGGTAGCCGGTGGTCTCCGTCATGACGGTCGGCGCGATGTTCTTGAGCTGGTCGTACTGGGCGGCGTGCCGGATCTTGGAGGTGAGGATGAGGTCGGGTTCGAGTGCGGCGACGGCCTCCAGGTCGGGGTTGAGCATCTCGCCGACGTCCTTGACGCCCGCGAGCCTGTCCTCGGGCAGGTAGCCGGGGAAGCCCGCGGCCGCCTCGACGTGCGTGGCGCCGACCGGCCGCACGCCGAGCGTGAGCGCGGAGTCCAGCTCGGCGGTGTCCAGGACGACCACGCGCCGCGGTTTCAGGGGGACTTGTACGTCGCCCATGGCGGTCTGGACCGTACGGGTCCTGCCCGGTCCGGCACCGGATCCGCCGGAGTCCGACGCGCCGCAGGCGGCCAGCGCCAGCGCGCCGGTGAGGGCGAGCGCGCCGGTGGTGAGGGAGCGGCGGCGCAGCGGGGTGCGGGTGGGATTCATGGTGACGCCTTTCACGGGGGCCACGGGGCCACGGGGGCCACGGGGCGGGGGAGGGCGGGCGGCGGTGCGGGCCGGCTCACGACGGTGCCCCGGGGTCCGTCCCGGCGTCCGCCGACCACGGCGCGCCCGGCACGACCAGCGGCGAGCCGGTCACGGGGTCCGGGACCACCACGCAGGCGAGACCGAAGACCCGGCGGACGAGGTCCTCGGTGACGATCTCGGCGGGCGGGCCCTCGGCGACGACCTCGCCGTGCTGCATGGCGACGAGGTGATCCGCGTACCGCGCGGCCTGGTTGAGGTCGTGCAGGACGAGCACGACCGTGCGGCCGCGGTCGTGGTTGAGGCGGCGGACCAGGTCGAGGACCTCGACCTGGTGGGAGATGTCCAGGTACGTCGTGGGCTCGTCCAGGAGCAGCAGGCCGGTGTCCTGGGCCAGGGCCATCGCGATCCACACGCGCTGGCGCTGGCCGCCGGAGAGCTCGTCGACGGGGCGTTCGGCGAGCGCGGTGACGTCGGTGCGGGCCATCGCCTCGGTGACCGCCCGCTCGTCCGCGTCGGACCACTGCTGCCACCAGCGCTGGTGCGGCTGGCGGCCGCGGGCGACGAGGTCGGCGACGGTGATCGCCTCGGGCGCGACGGGCGTCTGCGGGAGCAGTCCGATCTGCCGGGCGACCTGGCGGGTGGGCAGTTCGGCGAGCGAGCGGCCGTCGAGCAGGACGCTGCCGGAGCGCGGCTTGAGGAGGCGGCCGAGGGCGCGCAGGGTCGTGGACTTGCCGCAGGCGTTGGGTCCGACGAGCACGGTGACCCGGCCGTCGGGGACGGCGAGGTCGAGGCGGTCGACGACGGTGCGGTCGTCGTAGGCGAGGGTCAGTCCGCTGGCGGCGAGGCGGGCGGGGGCGGTCACGTCGTGCCTCCAGTGCGGGCGGTGCGGGCGGACCGGCGGCCGCCGGGGCCGCGCACGATCAGCCAGATCAGGTACGGCGCCCCGACGGCGGCCGTGAGGACCCCCACCGGCAGCTCGGTGGGCGAGAAGAGGCGGCGGGCCGCGAGGTCGGCGAGGACCACGGTCAGCGCGCCGAGCAGCGCCGAGCAGCCGAGCGGGATCTGCGCGGTCCCGGTCAGCCTGCGGGCGGTCTGCGGGGCGAGGAGCGCCACGAAGTCGACGGGGCCCGCGGCGCCGGTCGCCACCGAGGCGAGGACGACGCCGAGCAGGACCAGACCCAGGCGTACGTGTCCCAGGCGCGTCCCCAGGGCCGTGGCGGTGTCGTCGTCCAGGGTGACCGCGCGCTGGGCGCGGGCGGCCCACAGGACGCACGGGAGCAGGGCGAGCAGGACCACGCCGAGCGGGTTCGCCTCGGCCCAGCCGCGGCCGTTGAGGGAGCCGGTCATCCAGATCTGGGCCTGCTGGGCGACGAGGTAGTCGCCCTTGGTCATGAAGAGGGTGGTCACCGACCGCAGGGCGATGGCGATGCCGATGCCGACGAGGACGAAGCGGGTGGCGTGCAGGCCGCGGCGCCAGGCGACGGCGTACACGAGGGCGGCCGCGGCGATGCCGCCGAGCACGGACAGGTAGGGCAGTGCCGTGTACGAGGTGACGCCGAAGGTCAGCGCGCCGACGGTGAGGGCGCTCGCGCCCTGGCTGATGCCGATGACGTCGGGGCTGGCGAGCGCGTTGCGGGCCACGGTCTGCACGAGCGCCCCGGCCACGCCGAACGCGGCGCCCGCCAACAGGCCCACCACCATGCGGGGTTCGCGGAGGGTGCCCACGACGAGGGTGTCGGGGGAGGGCCGCCCGAGGACGACCTTCAGGGCCTCGGCGGGCGCGACGAAGGACGCGCCGACGCAGAGGTAGGCGAGACAGGCCGCGGCGAGCAGGACGGTGAGGGCGAGGGCCGTGAGGGCGGCGCGGCGGTGCACGAGGAAGGCGGCGGCGCGCACGCGCAGGACGGCGTATCCGGCGGGGCGGACGCGGGGGCGGGGTGCCGCCGCGGGCGCCGACGTCACGCGGCCACCGTCTTCCCGCGGACCAGGACGACCAGGAAGGGCACGCCGATGAGCGCGGTCATCACGCCCGCGGGCACCTCGCTCGGCGGGAACACGATCCGCCCCAGCGTGTCGGAGACCAGCAGCATCACGGGGCCGAGCACCGCCGCCGTGGGCAGGACCCAGCGGTGGTCGCCGCCCACGGCCGCGCGGGCGAGGTGCGGCACGGCCAGGCCGATGAAGGCGACGGGCCCGGCGGCGGCCACGCCCGCGCCGGTCAGGACCGTCGCGCCGAGCCCGCCGACGATCCGGACCGCCGCCACGTTCCGGCCCAGGCCCCGGGCCGCGTCCTCGCCGAGCGCGAGCGCGTCCAGGCCGCGGGCGACGGACAGCACGAGCACCAGGCCCACGAGCAGGAACGGCCAGATCCGGCCGACGATCCCGGCGTCGCGGCCGGACAGCGAGCCGACCTGCCAGAACCGGAATTCGTCGAGCGCGGAGCCCCGGGTGGTCAGCACGGCGGTCGTCACGGACACCAGGAGCGCGTTGATCGCGGCGCCGCCGAGCGCCAGCTTCACGGGGGTCGCGCCGCCCCGGCCGCCCGCGGCGATCGCGTACCCGGCGACGGAGGCCAGTCCGGCGCCGGCGAACGCCCACCAGACGTAGCCGGTCAGGGTGTGCACCCCGGCGAAGGCGATGGCGAGGACGACGCCGACCGCGGCGCCCTGGCTGATGCCGAGGATGCCGGGGTCGGCGATCGGATTGCGGGTCATGCCCTGCAGCACGGTGCCGGCCACCGCGAGGGCGGCGCCGACCAGCACGCCGATCGCGGTGCGCGGCACCCGCATCCCGCGGACCACCTCGGCGGCGTCGCCGTGCCCGCCGTGCAGCAGCGCGTCGAGCACGGCGGCGGGCGCGACGGCGCGGGCCCCGACGGCGAGGCTGAGCAGGACGGCCAGCAGCAGGGCCACGACGGCCGCCGTCAGCACGGCGGCACGTCGGACGGGCACACGCATCGGCTGGGCTCGTTTCACGCGGAGACGACGGACGGCGGAGACGACGGGCGGCGCTGGGGTAAGGCTTGGCTAAGTCTACGGGCGGGCGGGGTGCGGGTCGTCGGCAGAATGGGGGCATGACCACACACACGTTCACCGTCGGCTTCGACCTCGACATGACCCTGATCGACTCCCGGCCCGGCATCAAGGCCGCCTATCAGGCCCTTTCCGCGGAGACGGGGACGTACATCGACGCCGATCTCGCCGTCACCCGGCTCGGCCCGCCCCTGGAGGAGGAGCTGCGGAACTGGTTTCCCGAGGACAGGATCCAGGAGACCGGGGACCGTTACCGGGAGATCTACACCACATACGCCATCGAGCCGACGCTCGCGATGCCCGGCGCCCGCGAGGCGGTGGCCGCGGTGCACGCGCACGGCGGCCGCGCGATCGTGGTGACGGCCAAGCACGAGCCGAACGCGAAGCTGCACCTGGCACACCTGGGCATCGGGGCGGACGCCGTCATCGGCTGGCTGTGGGCGGAGGCGAAGGCCGAGGCGCTGCGCGAGCACGACGCGGCGGTGTACGTCGGTGACCACACCGGTGATGTACGCGGCGCGCGTACGGCGGGCGCGCTGTCCGTCGCGGTGGCGACCGGACCGTGCGACGCAGCGGAATTGCGCGCGGCGGGCGCCGACGTCGTCCTGGGCGGGCTCGACGCGTTCCCCGCGTGGCTCGACGCGTACGTCGCACGGAGCGCCGCGGCGGGCTAGGGCCGGGCGGTGCCGGACCTGGCCTGCCGGCGCTGGAAGGCGACGCCGCGCAGCACGCCGGCGGCGGCCAGCAGGAAGCCGACGCCCATCAGCATGCACACCGCGTAGGCGAAGGACGGAAAGGGCTCGGTGCCCAGGAACAGCGGGGCCACCGTGACCAGTGTGGCCACGGCTCCGACGAAGAAGACGATTGCTCCGGTCCGGACCATTCCATCGCCCGGTCCGGCGGAATTCGCTTGGGTTTTGTCACGCACCCGACCAGGGTAGTTCCCAGCGCGTAGGAAGAATCCGGGGACGTCTTGTCACCGGCCCCCGGACCAATAGTCTTGGGTTCGGCGGGTCGGGCGACCCGCTGTAGTGCTATCCAGAGCCGTTTTCGCCGCGTCGTACCGGACGGGCGGGGCCGGCACAGACGAGTGCGACGAGGACGAGGACTTCACGTGCCTACCGGCAAGGTCAAGTGGTTCAACAGCGAGAAGGGCTTCGGCTTTCTCTCCCGCGACGACGGCGGCGACGTCTTCGTGCATTCCTCCGTACTGCCCGCCGGCGTCGACACACTCAAGCCCGGTCAGCGCGTCGAATTCGGCGTCGTCGCCGGACAACGCGGTGACCAGGCCCTTTCCGTGGCGATTCTCGACCCGACCCCGTCGGTCGCCGCCGCCCAGCGCCGCAAGCCGGATGAACTCGCCTCGATCGTCCAGGATTTGACGACCCTCCTGGAGAACATCACGCCGATGCTGGAGAAGGGCCGCTACCCCGACAAGGCGTCCGGCGCGAAGATCGCCGGCCTGCTGCGGGCCGTCGCTGACCAGCTGGACGTGTGACGGACGGCCCGCAGGACCCGTCGCGGGAGCGATCACTCGAGGACCGCTAGGGGAACGCCAGAGCGTCCGGGCCGAGGGGCGGCACGAGGCCCTCGGCCGCGGCGCGCGTGAGCAGGCCGCGGACCGCCGCGTAGCCGTCCTCGCCGAGGTCGGCGGTGAACTCGTTGACGTACAGGCCGATGTGCTGGTCGGCCACCGCCGGGTCCATCTCCTGGGCGTGCTCCAGGACGTAGGGGCGGGAGGCCTCCGGGTCGTCCCAGGCCAGCCGGACCGAGGTGCGGGCGGCGTCCGCCAGCGAGCGCAGCGCGTCCGCGCCCAGCGACCGCTTCGCGACGATGGCGCCCAGCGGGATCGGCAGCCCCGTCGTGGCCTCCCAGTGCTCGCCCATGTCGGCGAGGCGGTGCAGGCCGTAGTTCTGGTACGTGAAGCGCGCCTCGTGGATGACCAGGCCCGCGTCGACCTTGCCGTCGCGCACCGCGGGCATGATCTGGTCGAAGGGCAGCACCACGATCTCGCCGACGCCCCCGCCGCCCAGGGTGTCCGCGGCCCACAGGCGGAAGAGCAGATAGGCCGTCGACTTCTCGCTGGGCACGGCGACCGTCCGGCCCGTCAGGTCCACGCCCGCCTCGCGGGTGAGCACGAGGGGCCCGCAGCCGCGGCCGAGCGCGCCGCCGCAGGGCAGCAGCGCGTACGTGTCCAGGATGTAGGGCAGCACCGCGTAGGAGACCTTCAGGACGTCCAGGTCGGACGTCTCGGCGGCGGACGCGGCGCGCTCCGCGATGCCGTTGGTGATGTCGATGTCCGCGAACGTCACGTCGAGGGCGGGCGCGCCGGGCACCCGGCCGTGCGCCCAGGCGTCGAAGACGAACGTGTCGTTGGGGCAGGGCGAGTACGCGATGCGCAGCGGACGGTCGAGGGGGGCCGCGGGGGCGTCGGGCTCAGTCATGTGTGGTGCAACTCCTCAGTACCGGCGCGAACTTCCCGAACGCGTCGCTCAGCGCGGTCAGCGCGTCGCCGATCCGCCAGGCGGCGCGGTCGCGCGGGCCGACGGGGTTGGAGACCGCGCGGACCTCCAGGACGGGCAGGCCGTGCAGGGCGGCCGCCTCGGCGACACCGAACCCCTCCATCGCCTCGGCCAGGGCCCGCGGATGGCGCGCGCGCAGCTCGGCGGCGCGGGCGGCGGAACCGGTCACGGTGGAGACGGTCAGGACGGTGCCGGTCGCGGCACCGCAGGCGTCGGCCGCACCCCGTACGAGGGAACGCGGCGGACGGTGGGTGACGGCGCCGAAGCCCAGCTCGGTGACGGGCGCGAAGCCGTCGGGGGTCTCGGCGCCCAGGTCGGCGACGGTGATCTCGTCGGCGACGACGAGCGAGCCGACGGGGGCGTGCGGGACGAAGCCGCCGCCGATGCCCGCCGACACGACGAGGCCGTAGGGCCGGTCCGCGGCGGCGGCACGGGCGAGTGCGGTCGCCGTGCCCGCCGCGGCGGCGGCCGGGCCCACGCCGACGGCCAGGACGTCCAGGCCGGGGATCCCGGTCAGCGCCCCGGCCACCGCGTCCCGTTCGGCGGGGACGGCGGTGGCGACCAGGACGCGCGGGGGTGTCCCCGGGGGCGCGGGGTGCGGGGTCAGGAGTCCTTCTCGAACTTGAACGACCACAGGCCGGTGGCCTTCGACTCGGAGCCCTTGCCGCCCTCGAGCAGGCTGACGGTCGACTTGGAGCCGCCGCCGCCGTACTGCTGGTTGAAGAAGACGCTGCCCGGGATGACCACGTACGTCTTCTTGCTGGCCTCGGTCAGCGGCTGACCGTTCATCAGCAGGGTCCAGCCCTTGTCGGCGATCTCCGGGTCGACGCCGAAGCGGACCTTCTCGTCGGGGTCGACCTTGACGGACTTCACGTCCTTGTCCTGCAGGCAGGACTTCAGCTGGGAGGGCTTCAGCTCCTTGCCGTCGTTGTAGCAGGAGGCTTCGGTGTTCACCGAGTCGCTGCCGACCGTCACGGTGGCCAGCGGCGTCGGCTTGTCGCAGGCCGAGAGGACGAGGAGGCCGGCGGAGACGGCGCCAAGGGCGGCCACGGTGCGGCGGCGGCGCGCCGCGCTGTTCACATTCGCGGCTCCGCCGCGGAGCAGGGAGGTCATGGGCGAAGGCTATCGGGCGCGTCGGGGGGTCCTGCTACGTGGGGGTCACGGGCGTGCCGTGCGCGGGGGCCGCGGACCGGCGCCGGGGCGGCGCGTCAGACCACCCGGGCGCGGCGGGGGCCGCCGCGGCGGGCCGAGGACAGCAGCCCGCGGACGGTCGAGAGCCAGCCGACCGCCACGATCGCGGCGGCCACCGACAGGCCGAGCGTCCCGATCAGCGGCAGCGCGATGCCGATGCCGCCGCCGATCACCCAGGCGACCTGGAGCATCGTCTCGGAGCGGGCGAAGGCGGAGGTGCGGACCTGCTCCGGGACGTCCCGCTGGATCAGCGCGTCCAGGGACAGCTTGGACAGGGCCTGGGCGAAGCCCGCGCAGGCGCCGAGACAGGCGACGCCGACCGCCCCGAAGAACAGCGCGGACGTGATCGCCACGCCGAGGACCACCGCGACGACGGTCACGATGATGACCTCGGGCGCGCGGGACTTCAGCCAGGCGCCCACCGCCGTGCCCAGCGCGTTGCCCGCGCCCGCCGAGACGCCGACGATGCCGAGCGAGACGGCGGCGCTCTGCCCGGCGAGCGGGTGCTCGCGCAGCAGGAACGCCAGGAAGAAGATCAGGAATCCGGACAGGCAGCGCAGCGCCGCGTTCGCGGCCAGCGCGTGGGTGACGGCGGGGCCGACGGTGCGCAGGCCCATGCGGCGCCTGCGCGTGGTGTCGCCGGCGGCCTCGGCGCGGGCGTGCAGGTGCAGGTGCTCCTCGTCGGCGGCGAGCAGCGCCTTGCTCTCGCCCTTGGACGAGTCGACCTTGTGCGGCAGCGAGAACGACAGGAACATTCCGGACATGAAGATCGCGAAGGCGCCGAACAGCGGCCAGCGCGGCCCGATGGCCTGCAGGCCGGCCCCGGCGGGCGCGGCGACGGCGGTGGCGAGCAGGCCGCCGAGGGTGACCCGGGAGTTCGCCTTGACCAGGGAGAACCCGGGTGGCAGCAGCCGGGGCACGACGGCGCTTCTGACCACGCCGTACGCCTTGGACGCCACGAGCACGCCGAGCGCGGCGGGATAGAGCTCCACGCTGCCGGTCACCACGGCGCCCGAGAGGACCAGGGCGAGCAGCGCGCGGGCCAGCATGGCGCCGGCCATCGCGGCGCGGCGGCCGTGCGGGAGGCGGTCCAGGAGGGGGCCGATGACGGGGGCGAGGAGGGTGAAGGGCGCCATCGTGATGGCGAGGTAGAGGGCGACGCGGCCGCGGGCCTCGTCCGTCGGCACCGAGAAGAACACGGTCGAGGCGAGGGCGACGGTGATCATGACGTCGCCCGCGCCGTTGACGGCGTGCAGCTCGATGAGTTTGCCGAGTCCCGACTCGCCCGCTCCGTGGGCATGGGTGGCCTTGCGGATGCCGCGGGCCGTGCCGGTGAAGGGGTAGTACAGGGCGCGGCCGAGCGCGCGGGCGGTCCGTCTCGCCGGTCCCGGCGAGACGGTTCCTACGGACATCGACCTGGTGGGGGCCACTCCGTCATAGTGCCCCCTCCGGGGGCCGGCAAGTGTGGATACGGCCTGTGAGCCGTGCCGGGCTGTCTTCGACGGGCCGTTCCACCGCGCGGCCCGCACGGAATTGTCCCGTCCGGAGGTGCGTGATCCCTTGGCGGGTGCCCGGCGATTCCAGGTGTCCCGGCACGTCCCGGCTGCGGCGCGCCCGCTGCGCGGCCTTTTCCCCACCCGCCCGCCCGATCCCCACCCGGCACATCCGGGCCCCGCGTGCCCGCTGCGCGGCCTTTTCCCCACCCGCCCGCCCGATCCCCACCCGGCACATCCGGGCCCCGCGTGCCCGCTGCGCGGGCTTTTCCCCACCCGCCCGCCCGGTCTCCACTCGGCGCGTCCCGGTCCCGCGTGCCCGCTGCGCGGGCTTTTCCCCACCCACCCGCCCTTGGTTGTCCGGCCGTCCGGTGGTGGTCAGGGCGGGTGGGTGGGGAAAACGCCGCGGAGCGGCGACGCTTTCAGGAGGTGGTGCCGGGGGCGTGGGGAGGGGGAGGCGCGACGCTTTCAGGAGGTGGTGCCGGGTGCTTGGGGAGGGGGAGGCCGCCGGGTCCCGGGGCGGGGGCGGGGGTGAAATTCGGGGTGGCGAGAGGGGCCGGGGCGACGGCGCGGAGCCCGGTCGCGTACGTCGGTGTAGGCCCAGGGGCCAGGAGAAGGTAGCGTGCGTAGCGCGCCTGCGGCGGTTGTTCTTGGCCGCGCGCCTCTCGGTCATCCCGCAGAATGGGTGACGTAGGCGCGCCCCGGAACGTCGGGCGCGGACGTTGACGCGGCCCTCTGGTCCGCTCCGTCCGCACCCCCGCGTAAGGGAGGCGCACTCGTGAGACGGCGTAGGAGAGAAGCGATACTTGTGAGCGCAGCGACAACGCGAAGCCGTACCCCGCGCACCCCGCGTACCCCGGACCGCCTGTGCGCCGAGGCGGTCGGCCTGGCACGTGCCGCGGCCGAGGAGGCCGCCGCGCCCGGTGTGGTCGGCGAGCACGTCGACGTCGTCGTCGAGGGCGACCGTGTCGTCACGCACCTCTTCGAGTGCAAGGAGTTCGGCTACCGCGGCTGGCGCTGGGCGGTGACGGTCGCCCGTGCCTCGCGGGCCAAGGTCGTCACCCTCGACGAGACCGTGCTGCTGCCGGGCCCCGACGCGCTGCTCGCCCCCGAGTGGGTGCCGTGGAGCGAGCGGCTCCGGCCGGGCGACATGGGCCCGGGCGACCTGCTGCCGACGGACGCCGAGGACCTGCGCCTGGAGCCGGGCTACTCGGGCGAGGAGGAGCCGCCGCCGAACTCCGTCGTGTCGCAGGAGATGGCCGAGCTCGTCGAGGCGGAGGACGCCGAGGTCACGCCCGCGCCGCCCGCCGAACTGCCGGTCGCGCCCGCCCGCGGCTCCATCGCGGCCGTCGCGGACGAACTGGGCATGCGCAGGGCGAGGGTGCTGTCCCGGTACGGGCTGCATGTCGCCGCGGACCGCTGGGACGAGGCGCACGGCGCGAAGACCCCGATGGCGCAGGCGGCGCCCGCGGCGTGCGTGAGTTGCGGCTTCCTGGTCCGGATCGGCGGTTCGCTCGGTCAGGCGTTCGGTATCTGTGCCAATGAGTTCGGGCCCGCGGACGGGCAGGTCGTGTCGCTGTCGTACGGGTGCGGCGGACACTCGGAGGCCGCGGTCATGCCGAAGCCGCCGCGGCCGGCGCCGCCGGTCCTGGACGAGACCCGGGTCGACGTCATGCCGCTGCGGCCGTCGGCGGACTCGGGTTCGGTGAGCGCGGCAGGCCCGAGCGAGGACCTCGGCCACTCATAGTTCCGCCCACCGGAGGAACGCCCCCCACGCGCCGCACCACACCGCGCCGCGTGGGGCCCGTGCGGTACGTCCTGCGCCACCGCGCCGGCCCCGCACAGCGCCGCGTAGAGCCGCCCCGGAACCGGCCCGGTCACCCCGTGCCGGAGCGTCCGCCCCGGCGGCCACCGGCCCGTGCGGTGCGTCCTGTGCCCTGCACCGGGTAGCGCCGAGCCGCACTGGAGACCGGCCCCGTCACGCCGTGTCAGATCGGCTGCCCCGACAGCCCATCCGGCCCGTGCGAGGCGCCCTACGCCCCCGCCCGGGTCACGCCGCGCCGCCCCGAGCCGCCCCGGAACCGGCCCGGTCACCCCGTGCCGGACCGCCCGCCCCGTGCAGCCCCCCCCGGGCCCCTCCGGAGTGCCCCGCGCCGAGCCGCTCGACACCGCACGGGACCACACAGCGCCGCACCGAAGCCGCACCAGTCGCACCGAACCCGCACCAGTTCGCGCCGAACCCGCACCAGTTCGCGCCGAGCCGCACCAGATCGCCCCGAGCCGCTCCGCCCCCACCGGGCTCCGCCCCCACCGCCCTCCACCCCCACCGGGCTCCGCCCGATCGCCCCCCGCCTCCGGGGGCGGGGACCCCCACCCCGAGGACCCGCCGCCCCACCCCCTCCCCCTCCCTCCGGTACCGTTCGCCCGCAGGCCAAGCCCCGTGGAGCCGGCGCAGTGCAGAGGCAGAGGAGTGACGACCGTGAGCAAGACCGTGTGGCCGGCCGGCGAGGGGACCGATCCCTTCGGTACCGCGCGTCTGCGCCGCGGAGTGCTCGATGCCTGGGCCGCCGCCCCGGCCCGGTTCCGGGAGGACGCCAACGCCGAGGAGGACCTCGCGCTCGGCGGCTACCGCGACCGGCTCGTCGTGGAGCTCGCGCAGAACGCCTCGGACGCCGCCGCCCGCGCGGGCGTGCCCGGCCGGCTCGCGCTGACCCTGCGCGGCGGCGTACTGGCCGCCGCGAACAGCGGCGCCCCCCTCGACGCCACCGGCGTCGAGTCCCTCGCCACCCTCCGCGCCTCCGCCAAGCGCGACGCGACCGGCGCGGCCGGCAGCGTCGGCCGGTTCGGCGTCGGCTTCGCCGCCGTCCTCGCCGTCTCCGACGAGCCCGCCGTCGTCGGCCGCACCGGCGGCGTCCGCTGGTCGCTCGGCGAGGCCCGCGAACTCGCCGCGGAGACCGCCCGGTTCAGCCCCGGCCTCGGCGACGAGATCCGCCGCAGGGACGGCCACGTCCCGCTGCTGCGGCTGCCGCTGGCCGCCGAGGGCACCGCCCCGGACGGCTACGACACCGTCGTCATCCTGCCGCTGCGCGACGCCGCCGCCGAGGACCTCGTGACCCGGCTCCTCGACGGCGTCGACGACGCGCTGCTCCTGGCCCTGCCCGGCCTCGAAGAGGTGCGGATCGAGACGCCGGACGGCACGGCCCGCACGCTGCGGCGCCGCGTCGAGGACCCGTACACCGTCATCGAGGACAGCCGCGACGGCACCACCCGCTGGCGCACCGGGAGCAGCCAAGGACCCCTGGACGCGGCCCTGCTGAAGGACCGTCCGGTCGAGGAACGGCTGCGTCCGCACTGGTCCGTCACCTGGGCCGTGCCCGCGGACCGGGACGGCGCGCCCGAGCGGCCCCGCACCACGCCCGTCGTGCACGCCCCGACGCCGAGCGACGAGCCGCTGGGCGTCCCCGCGCTGCTCATCGCGTCGTTCCCGCTGGACACCGCCCGGCGGCACGCCGCTCCCGGCCCGCTGACCGACTTCCTGGTCGAGCGGGCCGCCGAGGCCTACGTCGAACTGCTCGCGCGCTGGCGGCCGGTGGCCGAGGAGATCATCTCGCTGGTGCCCGGCCCGCTCGGCCGCAGCGAACTGGACGGCGCGCTGCGCCGGAGCATCCTGGACCGGCTGCCCCGCACCGCCTTCCTGCCGCCCGCGCTGCCCCGCGCCGAGGGCGACGAGGACGAGCTGCCCCAGGCCCTGCGGCCGCGGGACGCGGAGGTCGTGGAGGGCGCGGGCGCCGACACCGTCCGGGTGCTCGCCGAGGTGCTGCCGTGCCTGCTGCCCGCGGGCCTGGAGCGCCGCGCCGAGCTGCGCACCCTCGGCGTCGCCCGGGTCCCGCTGACCGAGGCGATCGACCGTCTCGCCGGTCTGGAGCGTGAACCGGGCTGGTGGCGGCGCCTGTACGACACCCTCGCCGGGGTCGACCCGGACCGGCTCTCCGGGCTTCCGGTGCCGCTGGCGGGGACGCAGGCCGCGCAGGACAGGGGCGCCGACCCGGACCTGGTCCTGGAACTGGGCCCCGACCCCGATGCCGGCCCCGGATTCGGCGCCGGGTCCCGGCCCACCGGGGCCGCGCGGACGACGATCGGGCCCCGCCAGGTCCTGCTGCCCGCCCCCGGCGCCACGAGCGACCCCGCCCTCCTCGCCCGGCTCGGGCTGAAGATCGCCCACCCGGACGCCGTCCACCCGCTCCTGGAGAAGCTCGGCGCGCTGCCCGCGACGCCCCGCGCCGTGCTGACCACGCCGCAGGTCCGCGCCGCCGTGGCCGCCTCCCTGGACGACGACACCTGGGACGAGGACGCGCCGGACGCCGAGGAGCTCGCGGACGTCGTGCTCGGCCTCGCGCGCGACGCGCACCTCGCGCCGGGCGACGAGCCGTGGCTCGCCGCCCTCGCGCTGCCCGACGAGGACGGCGAGCTCGCCCCGGCCGGTGAGCTCGTGCTGCCGGGCAGCGACTTCGCGCAGGTCATGCGGGAGGACGAACTCGCCCTCGTCGACGAGGAGCTGGCCGAGCGCTGGGGCGAGCAGCCGCTCGCCGCCTGCGGGGTGCTCGCCACCTTCGCCCTCGTACGGGCCACCGACGTCGTCCTGGACCCGGACGAACTGGAGCCCCGCGACGGCGACTTCGCCGAGCCGGACGACGCGGGCCTGCTCGACGCCGTGGACGTGTGGTGCGAGGACGTCCTCGACCGGCTGCCCGAAACGCCGGTGCCGCCGGTGGCCACCGAGATCGTCGCCGTGCGCGACCTCGACCTGGTGGACGACGACTGCTGGCCGCAGGCCCTCGCGATGCTGTCCCGGCCGCCGCTGCGGGACGCGCTGACGCAGCCGCTGCGGGTGCTGCTGCCGGACGGCACGACGGAGACCGTCCGCTCGTACACCGCCTGGTGGCTGCGCGGCCATCCGGTCATCGACGGGCGCAGGCCCGCCGGGCTGCGGGCCGAGGGCGGCGACCCGCTCCTGGCCGGTCTCTACGACGCGGCGGACGCCTCCGGCTTCGGCGACGAGCAGGTGCTGCGGGCGCTCGGCGTCCGCACGTCCGTCGAGGCGCTCCTCGCGGAGCCGGGCGGGGCGGCCGAGCTGCTCGACCGGCTCGCGGACCCGGACCGCCCGGTGTCCGCGGCCCAACTGCACGCGCTGTACGGGGCGCTGGCCGACCTCGACCCGCAGCAGGTGACGCTGCCCGACGAGCTGCGTGCGGTGGTCGACGGCGAGGTCGTGGTCGTCGACGCGGCGGACGCGGTGGTCGCCGACGCCCCCGACCTGCTGCCGCTGGCGCGGGGTGTGGCGTTGCTGCCGGTGCGGCCGGGCAGGGCGGCGGACCTGGCGGAGCTGTTCCAGGTGCGGCGGCTGAGCGGGACGGCGGCCGTGGAGCCGTCGGGGGAGGGCGCCGAGCACGAGGTGCCCGAGTCGGTGCGCACCCTGCTGGGCGCCGCGACCCCGCGGACGTACGTCGAGTACGAGGAACTGGTCGCGGGCGGCGTGGAGCTGGACTGGCGGCGCACCCCGGACGGCACGGTGCACGCGGCGACCGTGGAGGGCGTGGCGGCGGGGCTCGCCTGGGCGGCCGGGCAGTGGCCGCGCCGCTTCGAGGTCGCGGCGCTCCTGGAGGACCCGTCGCGGACGGCGGAGCTGGCGCGGGACCGCTGGTTCGACTGAGAGGCCGGAGGTTCGGCTGAGAGGCCGCTGGTTCGGCCGAACATGGCGGAAGGGGACATTCCATTACTCGGTCACATTTTCTTCACGCGGTGTACAACCAGGCGCCGTTGTCGAGGGTCTGATCTTGCGAGTCAACAGACTCCTAGATCACTTGGGACCCGCGTGACCGCGTCACGCTCCGCGGGTCCCCTTCTCCACCTGGGGAAACACATGCGCATCCGTGCCACCGTGGCCGCACTGTCCGGCACCCTGGCCCTTTCCGCACTCGCCGTCCCGGCCGCGCAGGCCGCCGACGGCCCGCAGCAGAAGCAGCTCCACGCCGCCGTGTCCGAGGTCGCCCAGAGTGCCGCCGCGGGCTCCACCAAGCTCACGAAGGTCACCGTGAACGGCGGCAAGGACGTCGTCGTCGGCACCACCGACAAGGTGAAGTTCTCCATCGCGATCACCGCGACCGACCCGTACGGCATCGCGGGCGCGAGCGGATTCCTCTACCACGGCCCGGACCTCGACCACGCCGACGGCGCCCTCATCCCCGACGACCTGAACGCCAAGTGCAAGGTCGTGAACTCCACCACGTCCACCTGCACGCTCAGCGTCGTGGCCGACCCGAAGACGGACTTCCTCAACAGCGCGGCCGGCTCGGGCTGGAAGCTGTTCGTCGCGGCGGACGGCAAGCACGGCGGCTACGTCGAGAACGAGAAGTACGCGTCCGACGCCCGCGTCCAGCGCGCCGCCAAGCTCACCACCAACGCCTCCCCCGAGCCCGTCAAGAAGGGCAAGACGCTCACCGTCACCGGCGCCCTGACCCGCGCCAACTGGGAGAGCAACAAGTACGCCGGCTACACCAAGCAGGACGTGAAGCTGCAGTACAAGAAGAAGGGCACCAGCAGCTACACGACCCTCAAGACGGTGAAGTCCGACACCAAGGGCAACCTGAAGACCACGCTGAAGGCGTCGGCCGACGGCTACTTCCGCTACGTCTTCGCCGGCACCTCCACCACCCCGTCCGTGACGTCGGCCGGCGACTTCGTCGACGTCCAGTAGGGGCTACGCCGGAAAGCGGCGGTCCACCCAGCGGTAGACGAACTCGATGGCCAGTGAGGCCACCGCCGCGATGGCGACCGCCGCCCACGGCATCGTCGTGCCCACCAGCTTCAGCTGGAAGAAGTCCTGGAGCCAGGGCACGGTGAGCACCAGCAGGAAGCCGAGACCCATCGCGCCGATCAGGCAGAGCCGCCACCACGTGTAGGGGCGGGCGATGATCGCGAGGACCCACATGGCGATCAGGAACAGCGCCAGCGTGGCCGCGCTGGTCTCGGCTTCCCGCGCGCCCGCGCCCGCGTAGTGGTGGCGGGCCAGCAGGTACGTGACGAAGGTGGCGACGCCCGCGATGACGCCGCCCGGGATCGCGTACCGCATGACCCGGCGGACGAAGTGCGGCTTGGCGCGCTCCTTGTTGGGGGCCAGCGCCAGGAAGAAGGCCGGGATGCCGATCGTCAGCGTGGAGAGCAGCGTCAGATGGCGCGGCAGGAAGAGGTACTCGACCTGCGAGCAGACCACGAGCAGCGCGATGATCACCGAGTAGACGGTCTTCACCAGGAACAGCGTGGCGACGCGGGTGATGTTGCCGATGACCCGGCGGCCCTCGGCGACGACCGAGGGCAGCGTCGCGAAGCTGTTGTTGAGGAGCACGATCTGGGCGACCGCCCGGGTGGCCTCCGAGCCCGAGCCCATCGAGACGCCGATGTCGGCGTCCTTGAGGGCCAGCACGTCGTTGACGCCGTCGCCCGTCATCGCGACGGTGTGGCCGCGTGACTGGAGCGCGCCCACCATGTCGCGCTTCTGCTGCGGGGTGACCCGGCCGAAGACGGCGTTGTCGTCGAGGGCCTGCGCCATCTCGTCCTGCTCGATGGGCAGCCTGCGGGCGTCCACGGTGTTCTCCGCGCCGGGCAGCCCGAGCTTGCCGGCGACCGCGCTCACCGAGACGGCGTTGTCGCCGGAGATGACCTTGGCCGCGACGTCCTGCTCGGCGAAGTAGCGCAGGGTGTCGGCGGCGTCGGGCCGCAGCCGCTGTTCGAGGACGACCAGGGCGGTGGCGCGGGCCCCGTCGGCCGCGGCGGGGTCGTCCAGGTCGCCGCTCGCGCGGGCGAGGAGCAGCACGCGCAGGCCCTGCCGGTTGAGCTCCTCGATCTCGGCGAGGGACGGGTCGCCGTCGGGCAGGAGCACGTCGGGGGCGCCGAGCAGCCAGGTCGACGTGGTGCCGTCGCCCTCGCTGAAGGAGGCGCCGCTGTACTTGCGGGCGGAGGAGAAGGGCAGGGACTCCGTGCAGCGCCAGTCGACGCTGTCGGGGTAGGCGTCGATGATCGCCTGGAGCGAGGCGTTGGGCCGCGGGTCGGACTCGCCGAGCGCGCCGAGGACCGTACGGATGTACGTTTCGTCGCTGCCGTTCAGCGGCCGCAGCTCGCTGACGTCCATGCCGCCCTCGGTGAGGGTGCCGGTCTTGTCGAGGCAGACGGTGTCGATGCGGGCCAGGCCCTCGATCGCGGGCAGTTCCTGCACGAGGCACTGCTGGCGGCCCAGGCGGATCACGCCGATCGCGAAGGCCACCGAGGTGAGCAGCACCAGGCCCTCGGGGATCATCGGGACGATGCCGCCGACGGTGTAGGCGATGGACTCCTTGAAGTTGTCGTCCTTGACGACGAGCTGGGAGATCACCAGGCCGATGGAGGTCGGGACCATCAGCCAGGTGACGTACTTGAGGATCGTGGAGATGCCGTTGCGCAGCTCGGAGTGGACCAGCGTGAAGCGGCTGGCCTCCTCGGCGAGCTGGGCGGCGTACGCCTCGCGGCCGACCCGGGTGGCGGTGAACGCGCCGCCGCCCGCGACCACGAACGAGCCGGACATCATCTTGTCGCCGGGCTTCTTGATGACCGGGTCGGCCTCGCCGGTCAGCAGCGACTCGTCGACCTCCAGGCTGTCGGTCTCGACGGCCTCGCCGTCCACGACGATCTTGTCGCCGGGGCCGAGCTCCACGAGGTCGCCGAGGACGATCTCGGAGGTGGAGATCTCGGCGGCCCGGCCGTCCCGCCGCACGGTGGGCTTGGCCTCGCCGATGACGGCGAGGCCGTCCAGGGTCTTCTTGGCGCGCCACTCCTGGATGATGCCGATGCCGGTGTTGGCGACGATCACGAAGCCGAAGAGGCTGTCCTGGATCGGCGCGACGAACAGCATGATCACCCAGAGCACGCCGATGATCGCGTTGAAACGGGTGAAGACGTTGGCCCGGACGATCTCGCTCAGGGAGCGGGAGCTGCGTACCGGTACGTCGTTGACCTCGCCGCGGGCGACCCGCTCGGCGACCTCCGCGGAGGTCAGGCCGGTGGCGCGCCCCGTGGGGGGCGGCACCGGGTGGACCGGGTCGAGTTCGGCGCCCGCGTCGATATGCGTCATGCATTCGACGGTAAGGGCGGTCCTGGGGCTTCACCCCTTGAATGCCCCAAAGATCCGACCACGGGAGGACGTGATCGGTCCCGTGGTCGTACGGCGTACTGCGGGCGCAGGACGTCCGGGCCCCGGGAGCCGGGACCTTCGGCCCTACTGCTGCGGCGCGGCGGCCTTCGCCCGCTTGATGGCGGCGTCGCGGGTGCGGACGTACCAGATGCCGATGAGGCCGAGGCCCGCGCCGGCCAGGCAGGTCCACACCCACCAGGTGGCGTCGCGGTCGTCGAACCAGCCGTAGAACGGGAGCTGGGCCAGGAAGAGGACGAACCAGAGGATCGTGCCGCCGGTGATGGTGGCGACCACGGGGCCCTCCAGGGGCTCCGGCGCCTCGTGCTTGGGGGTCCACTTCGCCATGCGTACAGCTTACGAGGGGCGCGCCGGGTCCCGTACACCCCTTGGGAGACGGGGGTCTACGCGCGGAGATAGCGATTTCTCTCTCATGTATTCATACTGAAACGGCTCGTTAATGGCCGATTGCTTTCGTACGAAAAAACAAAACGATCAGTATTCGTCGCCGAACGATCTTCCCCGTCTCTGAGTCCACGAGGTCCCGCATGCCTTCCTCGGCCACCGCCCCGGTCGACGCCAGCCCCGAGCCGCCGCAGCCCCCGCGGAACGGGCTCGACGGCTATTTCAAGATCTCCGAGCGGGGCTCGACCCTGGCCCGCGAGGTCCGCGGCGGTCTCGCCACCTTCTTCGCGATGGCCTACATCATCGTGCTGAACCCGATCATCCTGGGCAGCGCGAAGGACATGTACGGGCACCAGCTCGACAACAAGCAGCTGGTCACCGCGACCGTGCTGACCGCGGCCTTCACCACGCTCCTGATGGGCGTCATCGGCAACGTCCCGATCGCGCTCGCCGCGGGCCTCGGCGTGAACACCGTCGTCGCCCTGCAGCTCGCGCCCCGCATGTCCTGGCCCGACGCGATGGGCATGGTCGTCCTCGCCGGCTTCGTGGTGATGCTGCTCGTCGCGACCGGCCTGCGCGAACGCGTCATGAGCGCGGTGCCGCTCGGGCTCCGCAAGGGCATCGCGATCGGCATCGGCCTGTTCATCATGCTGATCGGCCTCGTCGACTCCGGCTTCGTCTCGCGCATCCCGGACGCCGCCCACACCACCGTCCCGCTGCAGCTCGGCGGCGACGGTCACCTCAACGGCTGGCCCGTCCTCGTCTTCGTGCTCGGCGTGCTGCTCACCCTGGCGCTGCTGGTGCGCAAGGTGCCGGGCGCCATCCTCATCAGCATCGTCGTCATGACGGTCGTCGCGATGATCATCAATGCCGTCGCGGACATCCCCTCCTGGGGCCTGACCACCCCGGAGTGGCCCGGCAACCCGGTCGCGACGCCGGACTTCGGGCTCGTCGGGCAGATCAGCCTGTTCGGCGGGTTCGAGAAGGTCGGCGTCCTGACCGGCGTCCTGTTCGTCTTCACCGTGCTGCTCTCGTGCTTCTTCGACGCGATGGGCACGATCATGGGCATCGGCGACGAGGCAAAGCTCACCGACGCCAAGGGCAACATGCCCGGCATCAACAAGGTCCTGTTCGTCGACGGCATCGCCGTCGCCGCGGGCGGCGCCTCCTCGGCCTCCGCCACCACCTGCTTCGTGGAGTCCACCGCGGGCGTCGGCGAGGGCGCGCGGACCGGCTTCGCGAACGTCGTCACCGGCGGCCTCTTCGCCGTCGCGCTGTTCCTGACCCCGCTCGCCACGATGGTCCCGTCCCAGGCGGCGACCCCCGCGCTGCTCGCGGTCGGCTTCCTGATCCTGTCCGGTTCCATCCGGCAGATCGACTGGGCGGACTACACGATCGCCGTCCCCGCCTTCGTGACGATGCTGATGATGCCGTTCACGTACTCGATCACGAACGGCATCGGCATGGGCTTCATCACCTTCACCGTGCTGCGCCTCGCGGCCGGACGGGGCCGTGAGGTGCCGGTCGCGATGTACGCGGTGTCGGCGGTGTTCGCCTTCTACTACCTGATGCCCGCGCTGAACCTGACCTGACCTGGCCCGGCCTGGCCCGGCCCGGGCGGGCCGCGGGGCCTCACACGGCCTTGTAGAACCGTTCCGTCTCCTCGACGGACGTGGCGAAGCGTTCGTCGAAGTCATCGCGAATGAGCGTCCGGACGACATAGTCCTGGACGCTCATTCCTCTTTTTGCGGCGTGCTGGCGGAGCCGGTCGTGCAGCTCACCGTCTATGCGCAGGCTGAGCACTGTCGATCCCATGCGTGACAGGGTCCACGGGCCGCGCGGGCCGGTGCGTCGCTTTCCGAAGTCACCTCACTCGTTCGGGTGACGAAAAGGTTCGGCGTGGTGAGTGAGGGAATCCAAGTGGTCTTTAGCTAGGGTAATGAGTTACGCTAACAAACATGCCGGACCTCTCCCATGGTGACGACGCCGTCGCCGTGAACGCCTTGCGCTCCGCTGTGATGCGCCTGTCCCGTCGACTCAAGCACCAGCGGGTCGACGAGTCGCTGAGCCCCACCGAGATGTCGGTGCTCGGCACCCTCGCCCGCTGCGGCTCCGCCACCCCGGGCGAGCTCGCCCGCAAGGAGCACGTGCAGCCGCCGTCGATGACCCGCATCGTGGCCCTGCTGGAGGCCAAGGGCCTGGTCCGGCTCGAGCCGCACCCCGAGGACCGCCGCCAGAAGGTGGTGACCCAGACCGAGACCGCCGAGGCCATGCTCGAGGAGAGCCGCCGCAAGCGGAACGCCTGGCTGGCCGGTCTGGTCGAGCACCTCGACGAGGACGAGTGGGCGCGTCTGCGCGCCGCCGCCCCCGTTCTGGAGAAGCTCGCGCACCTGTAGTCCTCCCGCACCCCGCGGGAGACGTGACGCACGCCGAAGGAGGCGAACCCACTTTGAGTACGGGATCCGGAGCAGACTCCGCCCCCGCACCAACCGCCCTCGACAAGACCGCCCGCCCCCGCAAGAGCTCCATGTTCAGCTCGCTGCGGATCCGTAATTACCGGCTCTTCGCCTCCGGCGCCGTGGTGTCCAACACCGGCACCTGGATGGCCCGCATCACCCAGGACTGGCTGGTGCTGAGCCTCACCGGATCCTCGGCCGCCGTCGGTATCACCACGGCCATGCAGTTCCTGCCGATGCTGCTCTTCGGCCTGTACGGCGGCGTGATCGCCGACCGGTTCGCCAAACGGAACCTGCTGTTCGTCACCCAGGGCGCCATGAGCCTCAGCGGCCTCTTCCTGGCCGCCCTCACGCTCAGCGGACACGTCCAGGTCTGGCACGTCTACTTCGCGGCCTTCTTCACCGGCCTCGTCACCGTCGTCGACAACCCGACGCGGCAGTCCTTCGTGTCCGAGATGGTCGGCCCCGACCAGGTCCGCAACGCCGTCAGCCTGAACTCCGCGAACTTCCAGTCCGCCCGCCTCATCGGCCCCGCCGTGGCGAGCGCGCTGACCGCGGCCGTCGGGCCCGGCTGGGCGTTCCTCGCCAACGGCCTGTCCTTCCTCGCGCCGCTCACCGGACTCCTCCTGATGCGCACCGCCGAGCTGCACCACACCCCGCGCAAGCCGCGCGGCAAGGGGCAGCTGAGGGAGGGCCTGAACTACGTCTCGAAGAACCCCGAGCTGATCTGGCCGATCGTCCTCGTCGGCTTCATCGGCACCTTCGGATTCAACTTCCCGATCTGGCTGAGCGCCTTCGCGGACGACATCTTCCACGGCGGCGTGGGGATGTACGGGCTCTTCAACACCCTGATGGCGATCGGCTCGCTGGCCGGCGCGCTGCTCGCGGCCCGCCGCGGCACTTCGCGGCTGCGGATGCTCGTCGGGGTGGCCGTCGCCTTCGGCGTGCTGCAGGTCGCGGCCGCCGTCGCGCCCGAGTACTGGATGTTCGTGGCGCTCATCGTGCCGATGGGCATCCTCGGCCTGACGGTGAACGTCACGGCCAACTCCTCGGTGCAGATGGCCACGGACCCGGAGATGCGGGGCCGTGTGATGTCGCTGTTCATGATGGTCTTCACCGGCGGCACGCCGCTGGGCGGCCCGCTCTTCGGCTGGCTGGCCGACGCCTACGGCGTGCGGATCAGCATGGCCGCGGGCGGACTCGTCTGCGCGCTGGCCGCGGTCGGCGTCGGCCTGATGCTGGCCCGCGCGGCGAACCTGCGCCTCAAGGTGGACCTGCGCCGCGGCCACCGGCACGTGCAGTTCGTGCCCAGGGAGCGGGTGCTCGCGGCGGCCGCCTGAGCCTTTCGCGGCCGCTCAGACGCGCCGGGCCAGCACCTGGCCCGGCCAGCTGCCGTCCGGGCCCGTGAAGGGCTCGGCGGCGGTGAAGCCGTTGCTCTCGTAGTACGCGACGAGCCTGCCGTCGTCGCCCGCGTAGCAGTCGACCCGGAGCAGGGACACGCCCTGCCTCCGGGTCTCTCGCGCGGCGTGCGCGAGGAGCGCGCGGCCCACCCCGCGTCCGGCGAAGCGGCCGTGGTCGGCGGCGAGGATGTGCACGTACCGCTCGGGCTCCCCGGCCCGCGGGACCGTGTCGCCGCCCGGCCCGTCGGTGAGCGTCAGGGTGCCCACCACCACGCCGTCGATCTCGGCGATCCAGGGCTCGCCCGTCGTCACGTACCGCTCGACCATCGCGACGGCCCGGGGCAGCTCGGACCACGGCGTGCTGCCCCACTGCCCGGTCCTGCCCCGGGCCACGAGCCACGCCACGGCCCCGTCGAGGAGGCCGATGATCGCGGGGATGTCGCCGGCCCCGCCCTTCCTGATCCGTATCGGGCTGATCCGTATCGGGTCCGTGTCGTCCATGGGGGGAGGGTAGGGCCGCCCGGTGGATCTTGTCGCGGGTGCGGGGTCCCCCGGTACGGCCGGATCCGCCGGACACCCCCTAGCGTTCCCTTCCATGAGACTCTTCGCCGCGGTCCTCCCGCCGGACTCCGCGACCGCCGAACTGGCCGCCGCCGTCAGCGCGTTGAAGGAGCTGCCCGGCGCGGACGGGCTGCGCTGGACCGGCCGGGACGGCTGGCACCTCACGCTCGCCTTCATGGCGGAGGCCGACGCCGCCGCCGCGGCGGACCTGGCCGGCCGCCTGGAGCGGGCCGCGCACGCCACCGCGCCCTTCCCGCTCGCCCTGCGCGGCGGCGGACGCTTCGGCGACCGGGCCCTGTGGGCGGGCGCCACGGGCGACGTACCGGCGCTGCGGCGGCTCGCCTCGCGGGCCGACGCGGCGGCGCGGGAGGCGGGCATCACGATGGAGGACCACCGGGCCTACCGCCCGCACCTGACGGTGGCGCGCGGCCGGGGCGAGCGGGACCTCGGGCCGTACGCCGAGGCGCTCGACGGGTTCGCCGGCACGGCGTGGACCGTGCGCGAACTCACCCTCGTGCGCAGCGATCTGCCCCGCGACGGGGTGCCGGGGGCGCGGCCGCGCTACGAGGCCGTCGGGCGCTGGGTACTGGGAGGCGGCGTCCGGGGACCCGGCGCGGCCGGTTAACCTCGACGGTGTGGACCCCAAGACCAGAAACCGGATCATGGCCGGTGTGCTCGTGATGATGTTCGTCGTGGTCGCGGTGGCGGCGGCGTTCGGCTGACGACACCCCCGCCCCGCGCCCACCCGGCACCCGGCACCCGGCACCCGGCGCCACCGGACGCCCGGCCGCCTCACCAGGCGAAGGACTCCGGTGACGGTCCGGGGCCGGGAAGATCTCGTCCAGCGCGGCGAGCAGCTCCTCGGACAGGTCGAGCCCGACCGCGCGCACGGCGGAGTCGAGCTGGGCCGCCGTGCGGGGGCCGACGATCGGCGCGGTGACGCCGGGGCGGGTCAGCAGCCAGGCCAGGGCGACCTCGCCAGGCGCCAGACCGTGCTGGTCGAGCAGGTCCTCGTACGCCTGCACGCGGGCCCGCATCTCCGGCTTGGCGAGCTCCGCGGCGGAGCGGCCCCCGGTGCGGCGCGCGCCCTCGCCCTCCCGCTTCAGGACGCCGCCGAGCAGTCCGCCGTGCAGCGGCGACCAGGGGATGACGCCGAGGCCGTAGTCCCGGGCGGCCGGGACGACCTCCATCTCGGCGCTGCGCTCGGCGAGGTTGTAGAGGCACTGCTCGCTGACCAGCCCGAGGACGCCGAGCCGCCGCGCGGTCTCGTTGGCCTGGGCGATCTTGTAGCCGGGGAAGTTGGACGACCCGGCGTAGAGGATCTTGCCCTGCCGCACCAGGACGTCGACGGCCTGCCAGATCTCCTCGAACGGCGTCTGCCGGTCGATGTGGTGGAACTGGTAGATGTCGATGTGGTCGGTCCGCAGCCGCTTGAGGCTGGCGTCGACGGCCCGGCGGATGTTGAGCGCGGAGAGCCGGTCGTGGTTGGGCCAGACGTCCTCGCCCTGGGCGCCCATGTTCCCGTACACCTTGGTGGCGAGCACGACCTTGTCGCGCCGTCCGCCGCCCCCGGTGAACCAGGTGCCGAGGATCTCCTCGGTGCGTCCCTTGCCGGTGTTCTGGCCGTAGACGTTGGCGGTGTCGAAGTAGTTGATGCCCGCGTCGAGCGCGGCGTCCATGATCGTGTGGCTGTCGGCCTCGTCGGTCTGCGGCCCGAAGTTCATGGTCCCGAGCGTGAGCCGGCTGACCTTGAGCCCTGTGCGTCCCAGCTGCGTGTACTCCATGGCACCCCAGCCAACGGCGTGGAGTGGGCTCTAGGCAAGGGCGGCGGCGGTCGGCGCGGCGGGCCCGCCGGCCCGGGCGGCCGAGCCGGCCGAGCGCGCCCGGTACCGCCCCGGTGTCGTGCCGAAGGTGCGGGTGAAGGCGTGGGAGAGGGCGTAGGGGGTGCTGTAGCCGACCTGGCGGGCGATCGTGTCCAAGGGGGCGTCCGTGTCCCGGAGGAGGGCCGCGGCGCGGGACATGCGCCACCAGGTCAGGTAGGCCATGGGGGCGCGGCCGACCAGGGCGTTGAAGCGGCGGGCGAGCGTGGCGCGCGAGACCCCGGTGCGGGAGGCCAGCTCCGCGTTGGTCCACGGGGCTTCGGGGCGTTCGTGCAGCAGCCGCAGGGCGGCGGCCACCACCGGGTCGCCGAGCGCGGCGGGCCAGCGGGCCGCGCCCCCGGTGGCGGGCCCGGTGAGCCAGGCGCGGACCATGTAGACCAGGAGCAGGTCGAGGAGGCCGGGCACGACGATGTCGCCGCCGCAGCGGGAGGCGCCCGCCTCCCGGCCGAGCAGGTCGACGGCGGCCCGCAGTTCCGGGTGGTGCCCGGCGTGGCGCGGCAGGTGCACCATGTCGGGCATCTCGGCGAGCAGCGGGTGGGCGAGCCCGCGGTCGAGGCGGTACTTGCCGCACAGCATTTCCACGGCGGGGCCCGCCGGCCCGGGGGAGGCCAGGTGGAGGGGGCCGGGCGGCGGTGCGTGCGGGACGGGGCCGGGGGCCGGTCCGTCGTGCGTGACGGGGAGTCCCGCGGACTCCAGCCACCGGTCGAAGGGGACCGCGCGGGCGACGGCGGCCGGGTCCGCGGGCGTGTCCGCGAGGACGTGTCCGCTGCCGCGCGGCAGCAGCACCGCGTCGCCCGCCGCGAGCGTGAACGGCTCGCCCCCGTCGTCCGGGAGGACCCAGCAACTCCCCTCCAGGACCACGCGGAAGCCGATCCCGTCGTACGGGGGGAGCCGGGTGCACCAGGAACCGGTGACCCTGATCCGGTCGGAGACGGGCCGGCCGATCCGTACCGCCGCGATCGCGTCGCTGACCACATCCATGACGTGAGTCTACTGCGGTGAGACGTTCGCGTATCTGCTTGAGGCGAGCGGGCATTGAGAAGCTCACCGCCGCTTCCTACGGTGGGTCCATGAGCGAACTCACGCACGAGCAGATGGTGTTGGGCGACGTCGAGGTGCGCGGCGTCGTCGAGGTGGACCGGTTCCCGCTGCCGGCCGCGACGGTCGTCCCGGACGTGCCCGAGGAGGTGTGGCGCACGCACGCGGACCGGCTCGCGCCCGACCACCCCGACCACCCCGACTCCTACGACCCGGCGAGCGGCGAGGCCCTCGCGGTCATCAGGACCTGGGTGCTGCGCAGCGGGGGGAGGACGGTCCTGGTCGACACGGGCATCGGCAACGGCCGGGTGCGGCCGGGCGTGCCCGCCTTCGAGCACCTGGACACCGACTACCTCGGCCGGCTCGCCGCGGCCGGGGTGCGCCCCGAGGACGTCGACGTCGTCGTCAACACCCACCTGCACGGCGACCACATCGGCTGGAACACCCGGCAGGCGGACGGCGACTGGGTGCCGACCTTCCCTCGCGCCACCTATCTCCTGCCCGCCGCCGACCACGCCTTCTACGGCCCGGAGCGCGGCGACGCCGTCCCCGGGGCGAACCGGGCGGCCTTCGCCGACAGCGTCGCGCCGGTCGTGCGGGCCGGGCAGGCCGTGCTGTGGGAGGGCGCCCACCGCATCGACGCCCGCCTCACCCTGGAGGCCGCGCCGGGCCACACGCCCGGCTCGTCCGTGCTGCGGCTGCGCTCGGGCACCGACCGCGCGGTCTTCGCCGGCGACCTGCTGCACGTGCCGGTGCAGGTCCTCGAACCCGGCTGCAGCAGCTGCTTCTGCGAGGACCCGCGGCAGGCCGCGGCGTCCCGCGCCCGGGTGCTCGGCCGGGCCGCGGACGAGCGGGAGCTGCTGGTCCCGGCGCACTTCGCCGGGTCGGGCGCGGTCGAAGTGCGGCGCGACGGGGCGAAGTTCGCGATCAGCCGGTGGGTGTCATGACCGGGGTGGCGTAGGGGCCGCCGATGGCCCACGCCTGTGCCAGCGCCGCCGCGAAGGCCGCGGCCAGCTTGTGCTCGCCGCTCGCGTTCGGGTGCGTGCCGTCGTACGTGTCCGTGTGGATGTCGTACGCGGGCGGGCGCGAGGCGAGGAGCAGCGGCGAGGCGCCGGTGTCCAGGTCGGCGACGGCCTTGGCCAGGAGCTCGTTGAAGCGGGCCACTTCGGCGGCGAAGGGCGCGTCGGTCTCGGCCCGGACGTTCGGGATCACCGGGAGCAGGACCATGCGGATGCGCGGGTTGGCGGTGCGGGCGGCGGCGACGAAGGCGCGGACGTTGGCCGCGGTCTGCTCCGCGTCGGTGTAGAAGCCCAGGTCGATCAGGCCGAGCGAGACGAGCAGCACGTCGGCGGGGTCGCGCTCCAGGGCCCCGGCGATCGTCGGGGCCATGTGCAGCCAGCCCTCGCCCCAGCCCGCGAGGTGGTGCCGGGGGAAGGCGGGGGCGGCGCCGGCGTAGTCGTGGGAGAGCGGGCCGCCGGCGGCCTGGTCGTAGAGGGCGGTGCGCGGGCCGACCACGGCGACGTCCTCGGGGCCGAGGGTGTCGCACAGGTGCCGCCACATCCGCTGGCGCCAGGTGTGTTCACCGGCGCTTCCGATCGTCATCGAGTCGCCGACGAACATGAACCTGAGCATCCGCTCATCATCCCGGATCGGGGGGCCCGCCTGCGATGTGAGGCTGCGCACGCCGCCCGGACCGGCAGATGGCACGCTTGGCCCCATGCGTTCGCTTCGGGCTGTTCCGTCTGTCCTCGCCGGTGCCGTGCTGCTGACCCTCGCCGCCGCCGTGCCCGCCGTGGCCGACGACCACGACGGGTTCACCATCGAGGACCCGCGGATCGTCGAGTCCAGCGGCCTCGCCGCCTCCCGCGCCCACCCCGGCGTCTACTGGACGCACAACGACCAGGACAAGGGCGCCTACCTCTACGCGGTCGACTCGAAGACCGGCGAGACGGTGGCCACCGTCACGATGACGGGTGTGGGCAAGCCGCGCGACGTCGAGGCGATCTCGGTCGGCAGCGACGGCAACATCTACGTCGGCGACATCGGCGACAACCTCAACGGCACCTGGCCGAACGTGTGGATCTACAAGCTGCCCGAGCCCGAGCGGCTGAAGGACCAGACGGTCCGCGCCACCCAGTACGTCGTGAAGTACGCCGACGGGGCGCGGGACGCGGAGGCTCTGATGGTGCACCCGAAGACCGGGCGGCTCTACATCGTCAGCAAGAACGAGGACGGCGGCGGCCTGTACGAGAGCCCGGAGCGGATGAGCGCCTCGGGCACGAACGTCTTCCGGCGCGTGGGCGACATCGATCTCTGGGTGACGGACGGCGCCTTCTCGCCGGACGGCCGACGGCTCGCGCTGCGCGGGTACTTCGGCGGCATCTGGTACGCCTGGCGGGGCGAGGGGAAGCTGCCCGAGCGCAAGGGCCGGCTCAGCGTGCCGCTGCAGCGCCAGGGCGAGTCCGTCACCTACACCCTGGACGGCTCCACGCTGATGTACGGCACCGAGGGCGCACGCAGCGAGGTGACGCCGGTCGAGGCGCCGGGCGGCTCGGGCGGCGGCTCCGGCTCGTCGTCGGGCGGCTCGGGCGGGGACGGCGGTGCGGGGTCCGGGGGTGACAGCACCCTGAAGACCGGCGCGATCGCCCTGGGGGCGGTGCTGCTCGCGGTGTTCGGCGTGAAGCGGCTGTCGCGGCGGGGCGGGCGGCGGGGGAGGTAGCCGCCGCGCACGACCGGCCCGGGGACCGGCCGCGCCGGGGGCCGTGGGTACGCGGGGGCCTGCCCGCTCACGATGATCTACGGCTCCTCCGGGGCGCCCGGCCACGAGGGGGGCGCCCCGGAGGAGCGCGGGGACTGCGCAGTCAGCGACAGCGCACCCGCGGACGATGAACGGCTAGAGCTTGTCGATGACGAAGTCGATGCACTTCGTGAGCGCCTCGACGTCCGCGGGGTCGATCGCCGGGAACATCGCGACCCGCAGCTGGTTGCGCCCGAGCTTGCGGTACGGCTCGGTGTCCACGATCCCGTTCGCGCGCAGCGCCTTCGCCACGGCGCTCGCGTCGATCTCGTCCGAGAAGTCGATCGTGCCGATGACCTGCGAGCGCTTGGCCGGGTCCGTGACGAACGGCGTCGCGTACTTGGAGTCCTCGGCCCAGCCGTACAGCGCGCGCGCCGACGCGGCCGTGCGGCCGGTCGTGAAGTCCAGGCCGCCCTGGCCGTTCATCCAGTCGAGCTGCTCGGCGAGCAGGAAGAGCGTGGTGAGGGCCGGGGTGTTGTACGTCTGGTTCTTGCGGGAGTTGTCGATCGCCGTGGGCAGCGAGAAGAACTCCGGCACGTGGCGGCCGGACGCGTGGATCCGCTCGGCGCGCTCGATCGCGGCCGGGGAGAACGCGGCGAGCCACAGGCCGCCGTCCGACGCGAAGGACTTCTGCGGGGCGAAGTAGTAGACGTCCGTCTCGGCGATGTCGACCGGCAGGCCGCCCGCGCCGGAGGTGGCGTCCACCAGGACGAGGGACCCGGCGTCCGCGCCGTCGACCCGGCGGATCGGGGCGGCGACGCCCGTGGAGGTCTCGTTGTGCGTGAAGGCGTAGACGTCGACGCCCGCCTCGGCCTTCGGGTCGGGGTGCGTGCCCGGGTCGCTCGCAATGACGGTCGGCTCGGCCAGCCACGGGGCGAGCTTGGCGGCCTTCGCGAACTTGGAGGAGAACTCGCCGAAGCTCAGGTGCTGCGACTTGTTCTCGATCAGGCCGTGCGTCGCGACGTCCCAGAACGCGGTGGAGCCGCCGTTGCCGAGGATCACCTCGTACCCCTCGGGGAGGGAGAAGAGGTCCTTGACGCCGTCACGCACCCGGCCGACCAGGTTCTTGACCGGGGCCTGGCGGTGGGAGGTACCGAGGAGGGAGGTGCCGGTGGCGGCCAGGGCGTCCAGCGCCTCCGTACGCACCTTGGAGGGGCCCGCGCCGAAACGGCCGTCGGCGGGCTTCATGTCAGCGGGAATCTGGATCTCAGCCACGGGGGGAGCCTAGCGGCTCGGGGCGGGCCGTCCTCGGGGTGTCCGTCGGCTGAGATCCCGCTGCCCCCGGCGCGGACGGCCCGGGGGCGGGGCCGGTTGCCGGGAGAGCTAGCCGTCGAGCCGTACCGGGAGCTCGTACAGGTCGTTCTGGGTGACCACCGGCTTGTTGCGCAGGGCCGTGGGCGGCACCGCAAGGGCCAGGTCGGGGAAGCGGGCGTAGAGCGCGGGGAGGGCGACGCCGGCCTCCAGGCGGGACAGGGCCGCGCCGGGGCAGACGTGCGGGCCGTGGCCGAAGGAGATGTGGCGGGTGGGCGAGGTGCGGGTGATGTCGAAGTCGCCCGCCGTGGGGCCGTGCGCCGCCTCGTCGCGGCCTATCGCGCCGTACGACACGATCAGCGCGTCGCCCCGGCGGATCACCTTGTCGCCGACGGGCACGTCCTCGGCGGCGAAGCGGATCAGGACGTGCGAGGTGGGGGTCGCGTAGCGCAGGGTCTCCTCGATCACCGCGTCCCAGCCGACCTCGCCGGAGCGCACGAGCGCGAGCTGGTCGGGGTGGGCGCAGAGGTTGACGACCGCGTTGACGATGAGGGAGATCGTCGTCTCGTGGCCCGCGGCGACCATCAGCTGGAGGGTCGAGACGATCTCCTCGTCCGTGAGGTGGTCGCCGCCCTCCGACGCCTGGACCAGGGCGCTCGTCAGGTCGTCGCCGGGCTGCTCGCGGCGGGCCGCGACGACCCCGCCCATCATCGCGGCGAGCTCGCCGAGCGTCGCGACGACCTCCTCGGGGGGCGTCTGGGTGGAGAAGAACTTGTCGAACAGGACCTTCAGACGGGGGTGGTCCGCCTCGTCGATGCCCATCAGGTCGCTGATGACGTACATGGGCAGCGGGTAGGCGAACTCGGCCTTCAGGTCGACGACGTCGGCGTCCTTGGGGAGCCGGTCCAGGAGGCCGTCCGTCAGCTCGGCGATGCGCTCGCGCATGCGCTCCACGCGGCGCGGCGTCAGCGCCTGCGCGACCAGCGTGCGCATCCTGCGGTGCTCCTCGCCGTCGACCGTCAGCATGGAGCGGCCGGGGTTGGCGAGGCCGATCAGCGGCCAGTCGGCGGGGATCTCGCCGCGCCGCCAGGCGCCCCAGACCTCGATGTCCTTCACCAGCCGCTTGTCGTTCAGGAGTTGGCGGGCCTCGGCGTGGTGCGTGACCGCCCACACCGGGACGCCGCCGGGCAGCTCCGCCTCCGCGAGCGGGCCCGCCGCGCGCAGCCGGGCGCTCTCGCCGTCGAGGTCGGTGACGAACGGGTCCAGGGCGATGCGCGTCATCTGGATTCTCCAAGGGCTGAGGTCGGGGTCGGGGTGAAGCTCACCGGCAGGTCGGTGAGGCCGCGCAGCCACGGCGAGGGGCGGCGGGTCAGTTCGTGTGCCGGTACCGCGAGGTCGAGGTCGGGCAGCCGGTCGAGGAGGACCTCGATGCCGGTCCGCGCGATGACCTCGGCGACCTCCTGGGCGGGGAAGGGGCAGCGGTGCTCGCCGTGCCCGAAGGAGAAGTGCGCGCCGTTGCCGCCGGTCAGCGCCGAGCCGTCGGTGCGCACCTGCGGGTCGGCGTTGGCGGCGGCGAGGCCGAGCAGCAGCAGGTCGCCCGCGTTGATGCGGCGCCCGCCCAGCTGGGTGTCGCGCGAGGCCCAGCGCCCGGCGACGTTCTGCGTGGGGGTGTCCTCCCACAGGACCTCGTTCATGGCCTCGGCGACGCTGTGCCGGCCGCCGAACAGGGAGGCGGCGAAGCGGTCGTCGGTGAGCATCAGGCGCAGCGAGTTGCCGATCCAGTCGGCGGTCGGCTGGTGGCCCGCGGCCATCATCACCATCAGGTCCTGGGCGATCTCCTCGTCCGAGAAGCCCGAGCCGTCCTCGGCGAGCTGCGTCTCGATCATGTACGAGGCGACGTCCTGGCCGGGCCGGGCGTGCTTGTCGGCGATGAGCCGCATCATCGAACCGCCCAGGTGCTGCTGGCCCGCCAGGGCCCGCTCCCGGCCGTCGATCATGTCGTTCATCGCGGTGACCAGGCCGGGGCCCTGCTCGTCGGAGAAGCCGTAGATGCGGGCTAGGACGCGGACGGGCAGCAGCATCGCGTAGTCGGCGATGATGTCGGTGGCGCCCTTGCCGCAGAACCGGTCGATGAGCTCGTCGGCGAACGCCTCGGCGTGCGCCTTGAGTTCGAAGGCGTCGACCCCCTCCAGGGCGTGCGCGATCATCGCGGCGCGCCGGGTGTGCCGTTCGCCGACGGTGTAGAGGATCGACGGCTGCCGGTGGCCGATCATCGGGAGCAGCGGCCAGTCGGCGGGGATGTTCGGCCACTGGTTCCACAGCTCGGAGTCCCGGCTGTAGAGCACCGGGTCGCCGGTGACCTGGTGCAGTTCGCGGTAGCCGAGCACGAGCCAGGCGGGCACGTCGCCGTCGAGCAGCACGGGGGCGACGGAGCCGTGGTCGCGGCGCATCTCCCGGTAGAGCCGGGTGGGTTCGGTGGCGAACCGCGGTCCGGAGAGCGGTACGGGCGCGGCGGCGCCGGTCACGGGGCAGGTCACTGGGCGGTCTCCTGAGGGGCGCCGCGCTGTGCGGCGTACAGCGACGTGAGGTGTTCCACGAGCGTGATCAGCACGTCCTTGCTGGACTGCCGGGACCGCGCGTCGCAGTCGATGACCGGCACCCCCGGGTCGAGGTCGAGCGCCTCGCGCAGCTGCTCGGGGGTGTGCGCGGGGCCGCCGAAGTCGTTGCGGGCCACGATGAACGGCGTGCCGTGGTGCTCCAAGCGGTCGATCGCGTACCAGGAGTCCTGGATGCGGCGGGCGTCGACGAGGACGACCGCGCCGAGCGTGCCGGAGAAGAGGCGGTCCCACAGGAACCAGAAGCGTTCCTGGCCGGGCGCGCCGAAGAGGTACAGGACGTTGTGGGCGTCCAGCGAGATGCGGCCGAAGTCGAAGGCGACGGTCGTGGAGGTCTTGCCGCCCAGCCCGTCGAGGCCGCCGGTCTCGTCGATGCCCTGGCCGGCCTGCGTCATCGTCTCCTCGGTGGTGAGGGGACGGATCTCGCTGACGGAGCGGACCAGGGTCGTCTTGCCCACGCCGAAGCCGCCGACCACGACGATCTTGAGGCCGTTGTCGGCGGTGGCGGTCAACTCCCGGCGCGCCACGTCGCCTTCCGGTATCTGCGTGCGGTCAGAGATTGCGGAGTCCAACGAGCACCTGCTCCAGGATGTCGGGGTCGGGAAGGCTGTGGTCGGCGGCGGCCCGCGGGTGGCGTGCGCTGATCCGGCCCGCGTCGAGCAGGTCGGACAGCAGGATGCGGGTGATGCTCACCGGCAGGCCGAGCTCGGCGGCGATCTCCACCACGGCGGTCGGCAGGTGGCACAGCCGCAGGATCGCGGTGTGCTCGGACTGCATGCCGGGGACCGGAGCCGACTCGGCGACGACGAGGGTCACCAGGTCGAAGGGGGCGTCGGGCGCCGACCGGCTGCGGCCACCGGTGAGGGTGTACAGCCGGTCGGGGGAGTCGTCCCGGCCGGGGCGGCTCATGAGGCGGGCAGGGGGTGCGGGCCGTCGTCCGCGCGGGGCGCGGCGCGCAGGTGCTCGCCGAGCTGCTCGACCAGCTCGCTCATGGTGTGTCCGACCAGGCCCGCGTCGGCGTCCTCGGCGGCGATGACGGCGAGGTGGGCGCCCTCGCCGGCCTCGACGATGAAGAGGATGCCGCCGTAGAACTCGGCCATGGCGGAGCGGACCCCGCCGCTGCCGTCGCCGAACTCGGCGGACGCGCCGTGCGAGAGGGACTGGATGCCGGCGGCTATCGCGGCCAGCTGGTCGGCCTGGTCGACGGAGAGCTCGGGGGTGCGGCACAGCTTCAGGCCGTCCCGGGAGAGCACGAGGGCGTGCCGGGCGCCGGGGGTGCGCTCCAGGAGGCCCACGAGGAGCCAGGTGAGCTTGTCGTCGGTGGTGCTGCCGGGGGTGGTGCCGGTGGTCATCGGGGGGTGTCGCCTTCCGGGTGCGGGGGAGTTGCGGGGGCGTCCGCGTCCTCGGCCGGACCGGAGGGGTCGGCGGGCGAGGGGCGGACGGCCTGGCGGAAGCTGCTGAAGCGGGCCGCGGTGCTCGCGGCGGTGCCGGCGCGCGGCCGGATGCGGGTCTCGCCCGTGTCGCTGTCGCCGCGGGCCCGTTCGGCGGCGGCGAGGGTCCGGCCGCGGGGGCGCTTGGGCAGGGGCGCCTCGGCGGTGACCGGTGCGGGGGCGGCGGGCGCGGCGGCGGGGGTACCGGGCGCGGTCGTCCCGGGTGCGGGGGTCGTGTGCCGGGCCGGGGCGGGCGCGGGCGTCCCGGGTGCGGGTGACTCGTGCGCGGGCGACTGGTGCGTGGGTACGGGGTCCGGGTCGACGCGGTCGAGGGGTGCCTCGGGGGCGTGCGCGTCCGGGGCCGGCGTGGCGGCCGGTACCGGGACGGGCGGCGGGAGTTCGGCGCCGGGCGGCTCGGGGGCGGCGGGCAGGAGCGGGGCCGGGGCCGGTGCGGCCGGGAGGGTGGCCGGGACCGCCGGGGCCTGCTGCGAGGGGCGGGAGAGCAGCTCCTGGGGTATGAGCAGGAGCACGCCCGTGCCGCCGCGCGCCGAGGGCCGGAACGACACCGTCAGGCCGTGCTTGCGGGCCAGCCTGCCGACCACGGCGAGCCCGAGCCGGGTGCCGGACAGGCCGCCGAGCCCGGTCGCCTCGCCGGACACGGCGTGCTCGGCGCGGCGCTGCTGGACGGTGCCCATCACCAGGCCGCTGTCCTCGACGGAGATGATGACGCCGGCCGCGACCTCCTCGATGTAGACGTGCACTTCGGAGGTGGGCGGCGAGAAGTTCGCGGCGTTGTCCAGGAGTTCGGCCAGGGCGTGCATGACGCCCTCGGCGGCGTGGCCCGCGACGGCGACCTCGCTGGCCGAGTGGACGCGCACGCGCTGGTAGCCGCCGATGCGGCCCATCGCGCCGCGCAGGATCGACTCCATGACGATGGGCCGGGCCCAGCGGCGGCCCGAACGGGCGCCGGTGAGCACGGCCACCGAGTCGGCGATGCGGCCCGCCTGCGCGGTCCTGTGGTCCAGGTGGAGGAGGTCGGTGAGGACGTCCTCGTCGGCGTGCCTGCCCTCCATCTCGCGCAGGTCGGCGAGCATGCCGGTGGCCAGGGCCTGCATGCGGCCCGCGGCGTTGGCGCAGGCGGCGAGGGCGGCGGCGCGCTCGGACTCGGCGGCGCGGGCGCGCACGGTCAGGTCGGTCCGCTCCCGTACGAAGTGCTCGGTCAGGGCGGTCCGCTCGCGGGTGAACTCCTCGGTGCGGGCGGCCTGTTCCCGTACGAGACGTTCGGTGTCCCGGTGCACGGCGGTCACGCCCCGGCGCAGCAGGGCGTTGGCGCGCAGGGTGTGGAAGGCCACCGTCACGGCGGCGGTCAGCGCGAGGGCGGCGGCGCCGGAGCCCCAGGCCACGGCGGTGCGGGCGGAGCCGGGCGCGAGGGCGACGGCGGCTCCGGTCAGCAGCGCGGTGGTCAGGGCGCTCGCCAGCAGGACGAGCACGGTCGGGCGCGGCGGCGGGTTCTCCCACGCTCCCGGCTCCGCTCGGCCGGGGGATTCCCCGTGGGTCCCGGGGGGCGCGACGGGGGTTGGCGCGGTCATCAATCGGGTTCCTCGATCGGAAGCGACACACTTTACTCAAGCTCTGCTCAAGTCGGGATCACTATAGGAGAGTTAATGACCGTGTTGGGAATCTTCCCGTCCGGATCGTGAAAAAACGGGTGAGGCGGGGTGGCCGGGAGGGGCCGCGGCGGAGGCATCCTGGACGGCATGAGCGATCTCGACGCCGCCCCCGGCGGCCCGGCGCGGCACCGGCGGGACCAGGAGCGGGCGGACCAGGACGGCCTCGCGCGCGCCCTGCGCGCGGCGGTGCGCGGCGAGGTGGACCTCTCCGCGACCGCACGCGCCCTGCACACCATGGACGCCTCCAACTACCGCCGAGTGCCCGCCGCCGTGGTGGCCCCGCGCGACGCCGACGACGTGGCCGGCGTGCTCGCCGTCTGCCGGGAGCGGCAGGTCCCCGTCGTCGCGCGCGGCGCGGGCACCTCGATCGCCGGACAGGCCACCGGAGTCGGCGTCGTCCTCGACTTCACCCGCCACATGAACCGCGTCACCTCCCTCGACCCCGCCGCGCGCACCGCCGTCGTCCAGCCCGGCGTGGTCCTCGACGACCTGCGCGCGGCCGCCGCCCCGCACGGCCTCACCTTCGGCCCCGACCCCTCCACGCACAGCCGCTGCACCCTCGGCGGGATGATCGGCAACAACTCCTGCGGCGCGCACTCGGTGGCCTGGGGCACCACCGCCGACAACGTGACGGCGCTCTCCGTCCTGGACGGCACCGGCACGCCCCGCCGCCTCGCCCGCGGCTGGGACGGCGCCCCCGACGGCCTGCGCGCCCTGGTGGAGGGCGACCTGGCGCTGCTGCGCACCGGCTACCCCGACCTGCCGCGCCGCATCTCCGGGTACGCCCTGGACGCCCTGCTCCCCGAGCACGGCACGGACCTCGCCCGCGCCTTCTGCGGCTCGGAGGGCACCCTCGGCCTCCTCACCGAAGCGGTCGTACGCCTGGTCGACGCACCCCGCGCGCGGGCGCTCGCCGTGCTCGGCTACCCCGACGAGAGCGCGGCCGCCGAGGCCGCGGCCGGACTGCTCCCGCACGGCCCGCTGACCGTCGAGGGCATGGCGGCCGACCTCGTGCGCGGCGCCGACGGCCTGCCCGGGGGCGGCGCCTGGCTGTTCGTGGAGACCGGCGGCGACACCCCGGCCGAGGCCCGCGCGCGGGCCCGCACGATCGTGCGGGCCGCCGCCCCGGACACCGTGGACGCCCTGGTCGTCGACGACCCGGCGGGACAGCGCGCGCTGTGGCGCGTACGGGAGGACGCCAGCGGCACGGCCACGCGGATGCGGGACGGCACGGAGGCGTGGCCCGGCTGGGAGGACTGCGCGGTGCCGCCCGAGCGGCTGGGCGCGTACCTGCGGGACTTCCGCGGGCTGCTCGCCGGGCACGGGCTGCGCGGCACCCCCTACGGGCACTTCGGGGACGGCTGCATCCACGTGCGCATCGACTTCGACCTGATCGGCCGCGAGGGTATCGCCCGCTTCCGCCGCTTCTCCGAGGACCTCGCCGAGCTGGTCGTCGCGCACGGCGGCTCGCTCTCCGGCGAGCACGGCGACGGCCAGGCGCGCGCCGAACTCCTGCCGAAGATGTACGGGCCCGGGCTCGTCGGCCTGTTCGGCCGCGCGAAGGACCTCTGGGACCCGGCGGGCCTGCTCAACCCCGGCATGCTCGTCCGCCCCGACCCGCTCGACGCCAACCTGCGCTTCGCGCCCCTGCCGCGCGAACCCGTCGACGTGGTCTTCGGCTATCCGCACGACGACGGCGACTTCTCCGCCGCGGTCCGCCGGTGCGTCGGCGTCGCCAAGTGCCGCACGGCGGCCACCGCTTCGCCCTCCGGCGTGATGTGCCCGTCCTTCCGCGTCACCGGCGAGGAGGAGCACTCCACGCGCGGGCGCGCGCACCTCCTGCACGAGATGCTCGCCGGCGAGATCGTCACGGACGGCTGGCGCTCCACGGAGGTCAGGGACGCCCTCGACCTCTGCCTGTCCTGCAAGGGCTGCCGCTCGGACTGCCCGGTGGGCGTCGACATGGCCACGTACAAGGCGGAGTTCCTCCACCACCACTACGAGGGCCGCCGCAGGCCCGCCGCCCACTACACGATGGGCCGGCTTCCGCGCTGGCTGCGGGCCGTCGCGGTGACCCGCACGGCGCCCCTCGTCAACGCCCTCGCCCGCGTCCGGCCGTTGGCCGCGGCCGGCAAGCGGCTCGGCGGGATCGCTCCGGAGCGGGCCGTCCCCGACATCGCGCCCCGCACCCTGCGGCAGTGGTGGCGCCGGCGGCCGCGGTCCCGGGCCGTGCCCGACGTCGTGCTGTGGCCCGACACCTTCACCGACCACCTCTCGCCGGTCGTGGGCCGGGCCGCGGTCGCGGTCCTCGAGGACGCCGGGCTGACCGTCGCCCTGCCGCCGGACGGCGTCTGCTGCGGCATCACCTACGTCTCCACCGGGCAACTCGACCGCGCCCGCGCCGTACTGCGCGCCACCCTGGAGCGGATGGCGCCGCTCCTCGACGCGGGGACCCCGCTCGTCGTCCTGGAGCCGAGCTGCGCGGCCGCCTTGCGGACGGACCTGACGGAACTGCTCGGCGACGACCCGCGCGCCCACCGGATCGCCGCGTCGGTCCGCACGTTCGCCCAAGCCGTCGAGGAACTGGCCCCGCACTGGCAGCCGCCGCACGTCGGCCGCCCGGTCGTCGGCCAGACCCACTGCCACCAGCACGCGGTCCTCGGCGACGCGGCCGAGCGGCGGCTGCGGGCCAGGGCGGGCCTCACCGGCGACCTGAGCGGCGGCTGCTGCGGGCTCGCCGGGAACTTCGGCTTCGAGCGGGGGCATTACGAGGTGTCGAAGGCCTGTGCCGAGGAGCAGCTGCTGCCCTCGGTGGCGGCGGCCGACGGCGACGCGGTGGTCCTGGCCGACGGCTTCTCCTGCCGGACCCAGCTGGACCAGCTGGCGGGGGTGCGGGGGCGGCACCTGGCGGAGGTCCTCGCGGAGGGGATCGCGCGACGGGAGCGGTGAGGGCGCCGCGGGGGGAGGCGCGTGAGGTGGCACCTGGGACGGCGCGTGGGGCGGAGTGCCCCACGCGGGACCAAAGTCCCGGACATCGGTGACCTTTGCGGGGTGGCGCGGCTGTCCGGTTCCGGCAGGATCGGGATGGTTCATGATCATCTGTCGAGGCGTCAATTGTCGTGCGCCCGCGAGAAGTCTGGTGTGCCGCCGTGCCGGAAGAGCCGCAGGAGTCCGCAGCGGGAAAGGGACCCGTGGATCCCGAAGCCCCGACCGTCCCGGAGGGCCCGAACAGGCCGGCCCCGCGCCCCGGCCCCCGTGTGCCCGCCGCCCCGCCCCGCGAACTCGTCGTCCGCAACCGCCACGACTCGATCCCCATGGACCTGCTCTTCCGCGGGGACACCGTCGAACTCCCGAAGCCGCTGAAGAAGCACGAGCCGACGGCGGGCCCACGCCCCGGGGCGCCGGACCGGGAGGAGGAGCGGGGGTGTTCGGGGGACGGGGGTCTGGGCGGGGGCCTGGGCGGCGACCGGGATGGTGATGATGGCGGGGGCCGGGACGGTGACCATGGCGGGGGCCGGGACGGCGCTCACGGAGCGGACGGCGACCGCGGAATGGACGGCGCTCACGGAGCGGACGGCGACGGTGGCAGGGGGCACGGCGTCGGTGACGGTGGCCGGGATCGGGACGGGGGCAGTAGTCGGGGCCGGGAGCGGGGGCATGGCGGTGACGGTGGCCGGGGACGCGGTGGCGACTGGGATCGCGATGGTGAGGGTGGCCGGGGACGCGGCGGTGGCTCGGATCGCGACCGTGTCGGTGTCGGTGTCGGTCTCGGTGGAGGTGGGGGCGTCGGTGTCGGTGGCGGTGGTGGGGTGTCTGGTCGGGAAGGGGGGCGGGGGCGGGGGAGCGGTGGCGCGGGGGTGTCGGGTGTGGAGAGTCGGTCGCCGCTCTCGCCGCCCCGGCCCGACCGGGATCTCGCCGAGCGGCGGGGGCCGGCCTGTTCCGGCTGGTGGGCGCTGCTCGTCGCGCTGCTTGCGCTCGCGGGCGCGAGCTGGCTCGTATGGTCCGGCGGGCTGCTGCCCGACCCGGTCACCGAGTTCCTGCGGCTGCCCGCGCGCCCGCGCGAGGGGCTGGACGCCGCGCGCTGGGCGGCCGTCGCGGGCTGCGGAATCGTCGCTCTCCTCGCCCTCGGCGGGCTCACCAGGGGCCGGGTCGGCAGCGCCTGGACGCTGACGCTCCTCGGCCGCTACCGGGGCAGCGTGCGCCGCACCGGGCTGGTGTGGATCAGCCCGCTGATGCTGCGCAGGCGCGTCGACGTACGCCTGCGGCACTGGCGCAGCGAACCGATGACGGCCGTCGACGCGCAGGGCGTCGAACTGCGCGTGGTCGTCCTGGTGGTGTGGCAGGTCAAGGACGCGGCGCGGGCCCTCCTCACGATCGACGACCACGCCGCCTACCTGCGCGAACAGGTGGAGGCGGGGACCGCGCGGGTGATTTCGAGGCTGCCCGCCGACTCCTTCCGCGAGCCCGCCGACGACACGCCGACGCTGCGCGACACCGAGGCCGTCGGCGACGCGCTCAGCAGGACGCTCGCGGCGGAGTGCCGGGCCGTCGGCATCGAGGTGTTCTCGGCCCGGCCCACGCGCGTGGAGTACGCGCCGGAGGTCGCGGCCGCCATGCAGCGCCGCCAGATCGCCGCCATCGACGCCAAGCACCGGGACAGCGTGCTGACGTCGGTGCTCGACGCCGTGGACGACACCGTCCGCAGGCTCACCGAACGGGGACTCGTCGCACTCGACGACTACGAACGGAAGGCCCTGGTCAAGGACTTGACCGTGGCCTTCTACACGGCGCGGGGGACCGCCGTCGACACCCACTGAGCGGTACGGAACGAGAGGACCACCCGTGCGGACACCCCGATTCAGCGAAGAGACACCCGCCGACTGCGCGTGCGGACACTGTGCGGCGGCTCCGGCCGTCGCCCACCAGGGGGCGCAGCGGTGCGGCGCCGTGCGCGGGGCCGTGGTGGCCGCCGTCGGCGCGGCCGTGCTCGTGGGCGCCGCGTCCGGCACCGCGGCGGCCGAGCCCGCGCCGAGCCGCGCGGGCTGGGACGGCGCCAGGTACTGGTACAAGGACGCCACCGGCTGGTGGCGCTGGACGTCGCACTACGACAAGTACCGGGCGCGCGGCGGCGCGTCGGACGGCCGGCACGGCTGGTCCGGGACGCGTTCCCCGGCCGCTGCCGCCCCGGCCCGGAGCACGTCCGCCGAACCCACCTTCCGCGGCCGTCAGGGGTGGGACGCCACCGACCGCGTGTACTGGTACCGCAGCGGCGGTCACTGGTACTGGACCAGCCACCAGGACAAGTACGAGCGCCGCACGGGCCGTTCCGGAGGCTCGTCGTCGGCCGGATCGACGCCTGCCGGTTCGTCGTCGGCCGGATCGACGTCCGCCGGTTCGCGGGGGCGGAGCGGTCCCGGCACCGGCACCGGTACTGGCACCGGCACGCCCGGCAGGCACGGCACCGAGGCGGCCGTCTCGTACGCGATGGGGCACCTCGGCGACCCCTACGTGTGGGGCGGCAACGGGCCGCACGGGTGGGACTGTTCGGGCCTGGTGATGGCGGCCTACCGGCAGGCGGGCATCTCGCTGCCCCGCGTCGCCGCCGCCCAGTACCGCGCCACGCAGCCCCTCTCGCGCGACCGGCTGCGCCGCGGCGACCTGGTGTTCTTCAGCGGTGACGGCAGCGCGTCCGGCATCCACCACGTGGCGATCTACCTGGGCGGCGGCCAGTACCTGGAGGCCCCGCGGCCCGGCAGGTCGGTCCGGATCTCGTCCTTCGGCCGGTACGCGCCGAACCTGTACGGGCGGGTGCGCTAGCCGGGCGGCGGGGGCGGTCGGGCCGGTGCGGGGATCAGTGCGGGGAGAGGATGCAGAACTCGTTGCCCTCCGGGTCGGCGAGGACCGTCCACGGGGCGTCGCCCTGGCCGATGTCGAGGTCGGTGGCGCCGAGCCTCCGCAGCCGGTCGGCCTCCGCCCGGCGGTCGCCGCCGGGGTAGGGCCGCAGGTCGAGATGGATGCGGTCGAGGCCCCTCTTCGGCTCGGACGTGCGCAGGAACTCCAGGTAGGGGCCGACTCCCGTGGCCGAGCGCAGGGCGGCCCGCTCGTCGGTCACCTCGTGCACGGTCCAGTCCGTCGCCTCGCCCCAGAACCGGGCCATGGCCCGCGGATCCAGGCAGTCGACGACGACCGCCGCCATCACCCCGGTGTCCCGGTACACGTCCCGGGGCTCCAGGACGCAGAACTCGTTGCCCTCCGGGTCGGCGAGCACCGTCCACGGCACGCCGTCGCCCTGGCCCACGTCGGCGGGTGACGCGCCGAGCGCCGTCAGACGCGCCACCAGCTCGGCCCGGTGGGCCGCCGACGTGGTGGCGAGGTCGACGTGCACGCGGTTCTTCGCCGTCTTGGGGGCCGGGGCGGGGACCGGCCGGGGGTCCGCCCCGGCGTCCGGGGGGCCGATCACGTCGATGCAGAGGGCGGCCGGGTCGGGGTAGGTGGAGCCCGGCTGTTCGACGTTGGTCTCCGGGCCCTTGTCGCCGGTGATCTCCCAGCCCAGCGCGTCCGCCCAGAACCGGCCGAGCGCGGAGTTGTCCCCGGCCTTCATCGAGATCTGCACCAGTCGCGTAGTCATGGCGCCGATCCTAGGCATGATCGTCCCGTCGGCGGCGCTGCTGCTCGGACCCGAGCCGGTACGGGGGCGGGACCCGGTCGTGCGCCGGGTTCCGCCCCCGGTCGCGCGCCGGTGCCCGGCCCCGCTCCGTGGACGCGGCTTGCGTACAGCAGCAAAAGGGCTTCACAATCCTGTCGTAGTGCACTCCCTTGGACGCTGAAGTCCAGAAACCTGAACTCCCGGGTGTGCCGAGGCACACCAGGAAAGGCTCGCCCGTGAACGTCTCCCGCAGCGATCAGGCACCCGGCGCGGCACCCGGCGCGGCGCGCGGACCGGGGCTGCGCGGCCGCGCCGGTTCCCTCGGTCCCGTCGGGCTCGTCCTCGCGGGCGGGATCTCCGTGCAGTTCGGCGGCGCGGTCGCGGTGAGCGTCATGCCGCGGGTCGGCGCGGTGGGCATCGTGGCGCTGCGGCTGCTGTTCGCCGCGCTCGTCCTGCTCGTCGTCTGCCGCCCGAAGCTGCGCGGGCACTCGCGGGCGGACTGGGGCACGGTCGTCGCGTTCGGCGTCGCCATGGCCGGGATGAACGGCCTGTTCTACCAGGCCGTCGCCCGTATCCCGATGGGCCCTGCGGTCACCCTCGAGGTGCTCGGGCCGCTCGCCCTCTCCGTCCTCGCCTCGCGCCGCGCGGTGAACCTGATCTGGGCGGGGCTCGCCCTGTGCGGTGTCTTCCTGCTCGGCGGCGGGGGCGGCTTCGACGGGCTCGACCCGGCCGGTGTGGCCTACGCGCTCGGGGCGGGCGCGATGTGGGCGGTGTACATCCTCTTCAGCGCCCGTACGGGGCGTCGCTTCCCGCAGGCCGACGGACTGGCGCTCGCGATGGCCGTCGCGGCGGTGCTGTTCCTGCCGCTGGGGATCACGGCGGCCGGGGCGAAGCTGGTGGACCCGGGCACGGTGGCGCTGGGCGCGGCCGTCGCGGTGATGTCGTCCGTCCTGCCGTACACCCTCGAACTCCTCGCGCTGCGGCGGCTCCCCGCGCACACGTTCGCGATCCTGATGAGCCTGGAACCGGCCATCGCGTCCGTCGCGGGCTTCCTCGTCCTGAGCCAGGCCCTGTCCGTCGCGGAGGCGCTGGCGATCGCCCTGGTCATCGCGGCGAGCATGGGCGCGGTGCGGACGCAGGTGGGGCGACGCGGCACCGGCCGCGGCGCGGACCCGGTGACGGAGGCGGGCGCGGGCCCGGCGGCGACGGTGGACCCGTCGACCGATACGGGTGCGGGCGCCGGCGCCGGTGCCGGCGCAGATGCGGCAAGGACGCCGACGCAGCCGTAGACACGGACACGGGCGTGGACGCACGTACGGCCACCGACCCCGGTACGGCCACCGACCCCGGTACGGCCACCGACCCCGGTACGGCCACCGACCCCGGCACGGCCACCGACCCCGATACGACCACCGGCCTCACCCCCAAGACCCCCACCCCCAAGACCCCCACCCCCAAGACCCCCACCCCCAAGACCCCCACCCCCAAGACCCCCACCCCCGAGCCCTCCGGCCACGGCCACGCCCCCCGCCCCTGACGCACCCGATCCCGTCGTTTTCTGGCCCCGGCTCCCTCCCAGGGTGGCCCGCCCCCCACGCCCACCCCCGAGGCTTCCGCCCCCGGCTCCACCAGCCCTGACGCCCCCGGACCCCGCTTCCCCGGCTCCCGGGACCGCCCCGGAGCCGTCGGGGAGTCGTCGGGGAGTCGTCCGGAAACTCATGCAAGCACGCTTGCTTGTTTCCATGGGCGCTGCCATGCTCCCTGGCACTTCCCCACGTTCGCGACCGCGGGACGTCCGCGACCGCGAGCGGGGGAGACCTCATTGGTGCCCCGAGGGGAGCGCTCCGTGCCCGATGCCCTGCCCGTGCTCGACGACCTGCGCGACGAGAGCGAGGAACTCGACACGCTCGTCGCGGAGTTGAGCCGGGACCAGTGGTCCCTCGCGACCCCCGCGCCCGGCTGGACGATCGCCCACCAGATCGCGCATCTCGCCTGGACGGACCGCGCGGCCCTGCTCGCCGCCACCGACCCCGGCGCGTTCGCCGCCGAGGTCGACAAGGCCGCCGCCGCGCCCGACTCGTTCGTGGACGAGGGCGCGGCGGAGGGGGCCGCGCTGCCGCCCGCCGAACTGCTCGGCCGCTGGCGGTCCGGGCGCGACGCGCTGGCCCGGGTCCTGGCGAAGGCGCCCGCGGGGACCCGGCTGCCCTGGTACGGGCCGCCGATGGCCGTGCCCTCGATGGCGACGGCACGGCTCATGGAGACCTGGGCGCACGGCCAGGACGTCGCCGACGCGCTCGGCGTGCGCCGCCCCGCGACCGGCCGGCTGCGGCACGTGGCGCGGATCGGCGTGCGGGCCCGCGACTTCGCCTTCGCGGTGCACGGACTGACCGCCCCCGGCGAGGAGTTCCGCGTCGAGCTGACCGCGCCCGGCACGGGTGAGGTGTGGGCGTACGGCCCCGAGGACGCCGCCCAGCGCGTGACCGGACCGGGCCTCGACTTCTGCCTCCTCGTCACCCGCCGGGCCCACCGCGCCGACCTCGCCGTACGCGCCGAGGGCCCCGACGCCGACCGCTGGCTGGACGTCGCGCAGGCCTTCGCGGGCCCGCCCGGCGCCGGACGCGCCCCCGGGGCGGCCACCGAGGGGGCCGGCGCGTGACCGCCCGCCCGCTGCGCATCGGCAACGCCTCCGGCTTCTACGGCGACCGCTTCGACGCGATGCGCGAGATGCTCACCGGCGGCCCCCTCGACGTCCTGACCGGCGACTACCTCGCCGAACTGACCCTGCTGATCCTCGGCCGCGACCGCCTCAAGGACCCCTCGCGCGGCTACGCCAAGACCTTCCTGCGCCAGCTGGAGGAGTGCCTCGGGCTCGCCGGGGAGCGGGGCGTGCGGATCGTCGCCAACGCGGGCGGCCTCAACCCGGCCGGACTCGCCGACGCCGTACGGCAGCTCGCCGGGCGGCTCGGGCTCGACGGGGTACGGGTCGCGCATGTCGAGGGCGACGACGTCGGCCACCGCTTCCCCGGCGCCCTGACCGCCAACGCCTACCTCGGCGGCGCCGGCATCGCCGCCTGCCTGGACGCGGGCGCCGACGTCGTCGTCACCGGCCGCGTCACCGACGCCGCCCTGGTCACCGGGCCCGCCGCCGCGCACTTCGGGTGGGCGATCGACGACCACGACCGGCTGGCGGGCGCGGTCGTCGCCGGGCACGTCCTGGAGTGCGGCGCCCAGGCCACCGGCGGCAACTACGCCTTCTTCGCCGGGCACGGCACCCGCGCCGGGGACCCGGCCGCCCTGCGCCACCCCGGCTACCCCCTCGCCGAGATCCACGAGGACGGCTCGTGCGTCATCACCAAGCACGACGGCACCGGCGGCTTCGTCGACATCGGCACGGTCACCGCGCAACTCCTCTACGAGACGCAGGGCGCCCGGTACGCGGGCCCCGACGTCACCGCCCGCCTCGACACGGCCGTCCTCACCCAGGAGGGCCCCGACCGGGTCCGGATCGGCGGAGTGCGCGGCGAGGCGCCGCCCCCCACCCTCAAGACCGGCCTCAACCGCCTCGGCGGCTTCCGCAACGAGGTCGTCTTCGTGCTCACCGGCCTCGACATCGACGCCAAGGCCGCCCTGGTCCGTACCCAGATCGAGGACGCCCTGGACCGCGCCGACTCCCGCCCCGCCGACGTCCGCTGGGAGCTCGCCCGCACCGACCGCGCCGACGCGCCCACCGAGGAGAGCGCCAGCGCCCTGCTCCGGCTCGTCGTGCGCGACACCGACGCGGACACGGTGGGCCGCACCCTCAGCGGCGCCGCCATCGAGCTGGCCCTCGCCAGCTACCCCGGCTTCCATGTGACCGCGCCGCCCGGCAGGGGCGCGCCCTACGGCGTCTTCGAGGCCGCCCACGTCGACCGCGACAGCGTCGACCACGTGGCGGTCCTGCCCGGCGGCCGGCGCACCCCCGTCCCCTCCGGCACCGTCACCCGCGTACTGGAGGACCCCGCACCCCCGCCGCTGCCCGCGCCGCTGCCGCCGGGGCCCACCCGCCGCGCCCCGCTCGGCCTCGTCGCCGGGGCTCGCAGCGGCGACAAGGGCGGCGACGCGAACGTCGGCGTGTGGGTGCGCACCGACGACGCCTGGCGGTGGCTCGCCCACGAACTGACCGTCGAGCGGCTGCGCGCACTCCTGCCGGAGACCGCGCCGTTGCGGATCGTCCGCCACGACCTGCCGAACCTGCGCGCCCTGAACTTCGTCGTCGAGGGCCTGCTCGGCGAGGGCGTGGCCGCCCGGGCCCGCTTCGACCCGCAGGCCAAGGGCCTCGGCGAGTGGCTGCGCGCCCGCCACCTGGACATCCCGGAGGTACTGCTGTGACCGTCCTCGCCTCCGCGCTCGACCCCGCGAGCGCCGAGTACGCCGAGCACCGCGAGACCATGCTGGAGCGGCTCGCCGAACTCTCCGCCGAGCAGGCCAAGGCCCTCGAGGGCGGCGGCGAGAAGTACGTGGCCCGGCACCGCAAACGCGGCAAGCTGCTGGCCCGCGAGCGCATCGAGCTGCTCCTCGACCCGGACACGCCCTTCCTCGAACTGTCCCCGCTCGCCGCCTGGGGCAGCGACTACCCCGTCGGCGCCTCCATGGTCACCGGCATCGGCGTCGTCGAGGGCGTCGAGTGCCTGATCACCGCCAACGACCCGACCGTCCGGGGCGGCGCCTCCAACCCCTGGACGCTGAAGAAGGCCTTCCGGGCGCACGAGATCGGGCACGCGAACCGGCTGCCGTCCATCCACCTCGTCGAGTCCGGCGGCGCCGACCTGCCCTCCCAGAAGGAGATCTTCATCCCGGGCGGCGCCCTGTTCAAACACCTCACGCAGTCCTCCGCCGCGGGCATCCCCACCATCGCCGTCGTCTTCGGCAACTCCACGGCGGGCGGCGCCTACGTGCCCGGCATGAGCGACCACGTGATCATGGTCAAGGAGCGCGCGAAGGTCTTCCTCGGCGGCCCGCCCCTGGTCAAGATGGCCACCGGCGAGGAGAGCGACGACGAGTCGCTCGGCGGCGCCGAGATGCACGCCCGCACCTCCGGCCTCGCCGACCACCTCGCCGAGGACGAGCGGGACGCGCTGCGCCAGGCCCGCCGGGTGGTATCCCGGCTCAACTGGCACAAGGCGTACGCCGATCCGGACCCGGTCGCCGTCGTGCCGCCCCGGTACGACGAGGACGAGCTGCTCGGCATCGTCCCCGGCGACCTGAAGAAGCCCTTCGACCCGCACGAGGTCATCGCCCGGATCGTCGACGGCTCCGACTTCGACGCGTTCAAGCCGCTGTACGGGAGTTCGCTGGTCACCGGCTGGGCGCGGCTGCACGGCTACCCGGTCGGCATCCTCGCCAACGCGCAGGGCGTGCTGTTCAGCGAGGAGTCGCAGAAGGCCGCCCAGTTCATCCAGCTGGCCAACCAGCGCGACATCCCGCTGCTGTTCCTGCACAACACCACCGGCTACATGGTCGGCAAGGAGTACGAGCAGGGCGGCATCATCAAGCACGGCGCCATGATGATCAACGCGGTGTCCAACTCGAAGGTGCCGCACCTCTCCGTCCTGATGGGCGCCTCCTACGGCGCCGGGCACTACGGCATGTGCGGCCGCGCCTACGACCCCCGCTTCCTCTTCGCCTGGCCGGGCGCCAAGTCCGCGGTGATGGGCCCCCAGCAGCTCGCGGGCGTCCTGTCGATCGTCGCCCGCGCCTCCGCCGCCGCCAAGGGGCAGCCCTACGACGACGAGGCCGACGCGGCGCTGCGCACCATGGTCGAGCAGCAGATCGAGTCCGAGTCCCTGCCGATGTTCCTGTCCGGACGGCTCTACGACGACGGGGTCATCGACCCCCGTGACACCCGCACCGTCCTCGGCCTGTGCCTGTCCGCGATCCACACCGCCCCCTACGAGGGCGCGCGCGGCGGCTTCGGCGTCTTCCGGATGTGAGGACCTTCCCCGATGGACGTGAGGAACTCCGCATGATTACTTCCCTGTTGGTGGCCAACCGGGGCGAGATCGCCTGCCGTGTCTTCCGTACCTGCCGCGAGCTGGGCATCGCCACCGTCGCCGTGTACTCCGACGCCGACGCGGACGCCCTGCACGTGCGCGAGGCCGACACGGCGGTACGGCTGCCGGGGGCCACGCCCTCCGACACGTATCTCCGCGGCGACCTGGTCGTGAAGGCCGCGCAGGCCGCGGGCGCGGACGCGATCCACCCCGGCTACGGCTTCCTCTCCGAGAACGCGGCGTTCGCCCGGTCCGTCCTCGACGCGGGCCTGGTGTGGATCGGGCCGCCGCCCGCCGCGATCGAGGCGATGGCGTCCAAGACCCGCGCCAAGGAACTGATGGGCATCGCGCCCCTGGGCGAGGTCACCGCGGCCGACCTGCCCGTCCTGGTCAAGGCGGCGGCGGGCGGCGGCGGCCGCGGCATGCGCGTCGTACGGGACCTGCACCGTCTCGACGACGAGCTGGCCGTCGCGCGGGCCGAGGCGGCGAGCGCCTTCGGGGACGGCGAGGTGTTCGTCGAGCCCTACCTGGAGGCGGGCCGGCACGTCGAGGTGCAGATCATGGCCGACGCGCACGGCACCGTGTGGCCGCTCGGCACCCGCGACTGCTCCCTGCAGCGCAGGCACCAGAAGGTGATCGAGGAGTCCCCGGCGCCCGCACTCGCCCCGGAGCTCGTCGCCGACCTGCACGCGCAGGCCGAGCGCGCCGCCCGCGTCACCGACTACCTGGGCGCGGGGACCGTCGAGTTCCTGGTCGCCGACGGGCGCGCCCACTTCCTGGAGATGAACACCCGCCTCCAGGTCGAACACCCCGTCACCGAGGCCGTGTTCGGCCTCGACCTGGTGGCGCTGCAGATCCGGATCGCCGAGGGCGAGGCGCTCCCGGCCGAACCGCCCGCCGCCCGCGGCCACGCCGTCGAGGCCCGCCTGTACGCCGAGGACCCGGCCGCGGACTGGGCCCCGCAGACCGGCACCCTGCACCGCCTGGACGTGCCCGGCGACGTGCGCCTGGACACCGGCTACGGCGCGGGCGACACCATCGGCGTGCACTACGACGCGATGCTCGCCAAGGCCGTCGCGTACGCCCCCACCCGCGCCGAGGCCCTGCGCAAACTGGCCGGCGCCCTGGAACGCGCCGCCGTGCACGGCCCGGTCACCAACCGCGACCTGCTCGTGCGCTCCCTGCGCCACCCCGAGTTCACCGCCGCCCGGATGGACACCGGCTTCTACGACCGGCACGCCGACCGGCTCGCCGCCGCCACCCCCGACCCGCACGCGCCCCTGGCCGCCGCCCTCGCCGACGCGCACGGCCGCTCCCGCTTCGGCGGCTGGCGCAACCTGTCCTCCCAGCCCCACCTCAAGCGCTACCGCACCGAACCCGACGGCACCGAGCACGAGGTCCGCTACCACCACACCCGGCAGGGCCCCGCCGCCGACGGCGTCACCGTGCTCAGCGCGACGAGCTCGCTCGTCGTCCTCGAAGTCGACGGCGTACGGCGCACGTTCACCGTCACCCGGTACGCCGACCGCGTGCACGTCACCGGCGCCCGGGGCGACACCGCCCTCACCCCGCTGCCGCTGCTCCCCGAACCCACCGCCCGCCGCGCGCCCGGCTCGCTGCTCGCCCCGATGCCCGGCACCGTCGTCCGCGTCGCCGACGGGATCGCCGAGGGAGCGCCGGTCACGGCCGGGCAGCCCCTCGTCTGGCTGGAGGCCATGAAGATGGAGCACCGCATCTGCGCCCCCGCCTCCGGCACGCTCACCGCCCTGCACGCCGTCCCCGGCCGCCAGGTCGAGGTCGGCGCGCTGCTCGCCGTCGTAGAGGCCGCCGACCAGGCCGCCGACCCGCTCGTACAGGAGGAACAGTCAGCATGAGCACCGCTCGCAGCACGGTCCTCGAAACCGAGGAGCACCAGGCCCTGCGTTCCGCCGTCGCCGCCCTCGGCCGCCGGTACGGCCGCGACTACCTGGCCCGGGTCGCCGCCGCCGGCGGCCACCCCGACGAGCTGTGGGCGGACGCCGCCAAGCTCGGCTACCTGGGCGTCAACCTGCCCGAGGAGTACGGGGGAGGGGGCGGCGGCATCGCCGAACTCTCCATCGTCCTCGAAGAGCTGGGCGCCGCGGGCTGCCCGCTCCTGATGATGGTCGTCTCGCCCGCGATCTGCGGCACGGTCATCGCCCGCTTCGGCACCGAGGAGCAGAAGCGGGCCTGGCTGCCCGGACTCGCCGACGGCTCGCGCACCATGGCGTTCGGGATCACCGAGCCCGACGCGGGCTCCAACTCGCACCGCATCACCACCACCGCCCGCCGCGACCCCGACTCCGGCGACTGGCTGCTGACCGGCCGCAAGGTCTTCATATCCGGCGTCGACATCGCCGACGCGACCCTCGTCGTGGGCCGCACCTCCGACGCGCGCACCGGCAACCTCAAGCCGTGCCTGTTCATCGTCCCGCGCGACGCCCCCGGCTTCCGGCGCCACCGGATCGACATGGAACTCCAGGCCGCGGAGAAGCAGTTCGAGCTCGTCCTCGACGACGTGCGGCTGCCCGCCGACGCGCTGGTCGGCGACGAGGACGCCGGCCTGCTCCAGCTCTTCGCGGGCCTCAACCCCGAACGGATCATGACGGCCGCGTTCGCCCTCGGCATGGGCCGCCACGCGCTCTCCCGCGCCGTCGCGTACGCCAAGGAACGCAGCGTGTGGAAGACCCCGATCGGCGCCCACCAGGCCATCGCGCACCCCCTGGCGCAGTCCCACGTGGAGATCGAACTGGCCCGCCTGATGATGCAGAAGGCCGCCCGGCTCTACGACGAGGGCGACGACATCGGCGCCGGGGAGGCCGCCAACATGGCCAAGCTCGCCGCCGCCGACGCCTGCGTGAAGGCCGTCGACCAGTCCGTGCACACCCTCGGCGGCAACGGCCTCACCAAGGAGTTCGGGCTCGCCTCGCTCATCGTGGCCTCCCGGGTCGCTCGGATCGCCCCCGTCAGCAGGGAGATGATCCTCAACTACGTGTCCCACCAGACGCTGGGCCTGCCCAAGTCCTACTGAGGAGGACCCCGATGACCCTGGACGTCTCCGCGCCCGCACGCGGCATCGTCACCCTCACCCTGGACTTCCCCGAGCGCCGCAACGCGCTCTCGGCGGACCTGGTGGGCGCTCTCGCCGGCGCGCTGGACGACCTGGGCAAGGACCCCGCCGTCCGCGCGGTCCAGCTCACCCACACCGGCACGACGTTCTGCTCGGGCGCCGACCTGAAGGCGCCGCCCGACCCCGCCGACCTCGTCCGGCTGCTGCGGCGGATCGTGGAGCTGCCCAAGCCGGTGGTCGCCCGGGTGACGGGCCATGTGCGGGCGGGCGGGCTCGGCCTGCTCGGCGCGTGCGACATCGCGGTGGCGGGCCCGGAGGCGTCCTTCGCCCTCACGGAGGTGCGCATCGGCGTCGCCGCCGCCGTGATCTCCCTGACCCTGCTGCCCCGCCTCGACCCGAGCGCCGCCGCCCGCTACCACCTCACCGGGGAGCGCTTCGACGCGGCGGAGGCGGCGCGCATCGGCCTCGTCACGGCGTACGCGCAGGACGTCGACGCCGCCCTCGTGCCGATCCTCGACGGGCTCAGGGCGGCCGCGCCGCTCGCCCTGGCCGAGACGAAGAAGCTGCTCACGGCTAGGGTGCTCGACGCATTCGACCACCACTCGGACGCCCTCATGGCCCTGTCCGCCCGCCTCTTCGGCTCCGAGGAGGCGCGCGAGGGCATGACGGCGTTCCTCGAACGACGGGAGCGCCCATGGGTGCTGTGACCGCCGCGGACCGCTCGCCCAAGCAGGACCGCAGCCGCGCGACGCGCCGGAAACTCCTGGAGGCCGCGGTGTCCTGCCTCGCCGAGCACGGCTGGGCGGGCTCGACGGTCTCCGTGGTCGCCGAGCGGGCGGGCGTCTCGCGGGGCGCGGCACAGCACCACTTCCCCACCCGGGAGGACCTCTTCACCGCGGCCGTGGAGTACGTCGCCGAGCAGCGCTCCACGGCCCTGCGGGACCTTCGCGCGCAGGACAGAGCCGCGGTCGTCGCGGCCCTCGTCGACCTCTACACCGGCCCGCTGTTCCGCGCGGCGCTCCACCTGTGGGTCGCCGCGTCGAACGAGCCGCAGCTCGGTGCGCGCGTCACGGAACTGGAGGCCCGCGTGGGCCGCGAGACGCACCGCATCGCGGTGGAGCTCCTGGGCGCGGACGAGTCCCGCCCCGGCGTCCGCGAGACCATCCAGGGCCTCCTGGACATGGCCCGGGGCCTGGGCCTCGCGAACCTCCTCACGGACGACGGGGCACGCCGGGCGCGCGTGGTCGCGCAGTGGACGGAGCTGCTGGAGTCGTCCCTGGCCTGACACACCCGGCCCGGCAGTGCGCGATCGGCCCGCCGGTGGGCGAGCGACCCGTCGGTGGGCGAGCGACCCGTCAGCGGGCGATCGACCCGTACCCCTCGATCGCCTGCGGCGCGCGGCTCGCGGGGCCCACGTACCGGGCCGAGGGGCGGACCAGCCGGCCCGTCCGCTTCTGCTCCAGGATGTGCGCCGACCAGCCCGCGGTCCGCGCGCAGGTGAACATCGACGTGAACATGTGCGCCGGCACCTCCGCGAAGTCGAGGACGATCGCCGCCCAGAACTCCACGTTCGTGGCGAGCACCCGGTCGGGGCGGCGCGCGTGCAGCTCGTCCAGGGCCGCCTTCTCCAGCGCCTCCGCGACCTCGAAGCGGGGCGCGCCCAGCTCACGGGCGGTGCGCCGGAGCACCCTGGCCCGCGGGTCCTCGGCCCGGTACACCCGGTGCCCGAAGCCCATCAGCCGCTCGCCCTTGTCCAGCGCCTGCTTCACGTACGCGACCGCGTCGCCGGTGCGCTCGATCTCCTCGATCATGCCGAGGACCCGTGAGGGCGCCCCGCCGTGCAGCGGCCCGGACATCGCGCCGACCGCCCCGCTGAGCGCCGCCGCCACGTCCGCGCCGGTGGAGGCGATGACGCGCGCGGTGAAGGTGGAGGCGTTCATGCCGTGCTCGGCGGCCGACGTCCAGTACGCGTCGACGGCCTGCACGTGCTTGGGGTCGGGCTCGCCCCGCCACCGCTTCATGAACCGCTCGACGACCGTGTCGGCCTTGTCGATCTCGCGCTGCGGCACCATCGGCAGGCCCTGCCCGCGCGCCGACTGGGCGACGTAGGACAGCGCCATGACGGCGGCGCGCGCCAGGTCCTCGCGGGCCCGCTCCTCGCTGATGTCGAGCAGCGGCCGCAGGCCCCAGACGGGCGCGAGCATGGCGAGCGCGGACTGCACGTCGACACGGATGTCGCCGGAGTGCACCGGGATCGGGAAGGGCTCGGCGGGCGGCAGACCGGGGTTGAAGGCGCCGTCGACGAGCAGGCCCCACACGTTCCCGAAGGAGACGTGGCCGACCAGATCCTCGATGTCGACTCCGCGGTAGCGCAGCGCGCCACCTTCCTTGTCCGGTTCGGCGATCTCCGTCTCGAACGCGACGACTCCTTCAAGTCCGGGTACGAAGTCGGACATCGGGCGGCTCCTCGTGATGGGTTCGACATGATGGTTTCGAGAGACAGGGGTGCGATCAGCTCATGACCATGCGTCAAAAGTGGGCGTTGTCGGTCCGGATCCACGGTCGTGTCCGCCGATGTCCGGCGAATCCGGCGACTCGCGGTCCGGAACTCATCCCGGTGATGCCCCGTGCGGCTGGTGGTCACCCAACCGATACGGCAGCAGGACGATATCCCTTGGTGCCACCTTTGGCGATGGAATGCGGCACTCAGTGCCACACGTCACCTCTCCGTGGCACCGTGCGCCCCCGCATGAGCCCCGTCCGGCGCGGCAAATACGGCAAGATGACCGCGTGACCGACTCCAGTGCCGCCCTCCCGGAACCGGCCGACATGCGCGAGCAGTACGCCACCGCGGGGCTCTCCGAGGCCGAGCTGCCGGCCGACCCGATGGACCAGTTCGCCCGGTGGTTCAAGGAGGCGGCGGCCGACGGGTGCGCCGTCCACGAGCCGAACGCGATGGTCGTCTCCACGGCCGACGCGGAAGGCCGCCCCAGCTCCCGCACGGTGCTCCTGAAGGGCTTCGACGAGCGGGGCTTCGTCTTCTTCACCAACTACGGGTCCCGCAAGGCCCGCGAGCTCGCGGCCAACCCGCACGTCTCGCTGCTGTTCCCCTGGCACGCGACGGCCCGCCAGGTGATCGTCTCCGGCGTCGCGGAGCGCGTCGCGCGCGCGGAGACGGTGGCCTACTTCCGCACCCGTCCGCACGGCTCCCAGCTGGGCGCCTGGGCCAGCGCCCAGTCCTCGGTGCTTGCCGCGCGGGCGGACCTGGACCGCGCGTACGCCGACCTGGCGGCCCGCTACCCCGAGGGCGAACAGGTCCCGGTCCCCCCGCACTGGGGCGGCTTCCGGGTCACCCCGCACGCCCTGGAATTCTGGCAGGGCAGAGCGGACCGCCTCCACGACCGCCTGAGGTACACCCGCAGACCCCCGTCCACGACCTGGCACGTGGACCGCCTGAGCCCGTGACGCATTCAAGCCCGTCCGGCGTTCGAGGACGAGTGGGCCGAAGGCCGCGATGGCTGGGTGCGCTACGTGCAGGGCAAGGTGAGGGCGGCGGATTCAGCCTGTCCGGCGCTTGAGGACGAGTGGGCCGAAGGCCGCGATCGCTGGGTGCGCTGCGTGCAGGGCAAGGTGAGGGCGGCGGATTCAGCCCGTCCGGCGTTTGAGGACGAGTAGGCCGAAGGCCACGACCGACGGCGCCCCAAGGACACGGCGCCGACACCCCGTCAAAGGACCCCGTCCAGAAACGGTTCGATCGCGGCCCGCCACGCCTCCGGCTGGTCATAGTGCACAAGGTGCCCCGCGTCGGCCACCTCCGCGTACTCCCCGCGGGGCAGGACGCGGACCATCTCCTGGGACTCGGCCCGGCCGAGCTCCCCGTCCAGGCCGCGCACGACGAGCGCGGGGCAGCGGACCTGGATCAGCTCCTCCCAGTGCGCGTCGTGCACCCACGTCTCGCGGGACTCCAGCATCTGGGCGCGGTCGAAGACGGGCCGCCAGCCGTCCGCCTCCTCCGTCATCACCTCGGCGAAGAACTCACCGCGCGCGGGGTTGGGCCGCTCCACCCAGGGGTCGTCCTCGCCGAACCACTTGCGGACGTCGGCGAGCGTCGCGAACGGCACCGGCCAGGACGTGAACCAGCCCTCCCACTCGCGCTGGGACGCCGCCCCGAGCGCGGAGGCCCGCATGTCGCAGATGATCAGGCCCCGGACGAGGTCGGGGCGGCGCGCGGCGAGCTGCCAGGCGGTGAGCGCCCCCATGGAGTGGCCGATGAGGACGGCGGGGGCGAGGCCCAGCTGGACGAGCGCGGCCTCGGCGTCGTCCACGTAGGCGTCGCGGGTGTAGGGGCCGTCGGCGGGCTTCTCGCTCCTGCCGTGGCCGCGCTGGTCGAGCGCGACCGCGCGGTGCCGCTCGGCCAGCCAGCGGGCGGTGCCGGCCCAGTGCGAGGCGCGGCCCATCAGGCCGTGCAGCAACAGCACCCCGCCGGGCGGCCCCTCGGCCTCCCTGAGCTTGGGAGGGTCGGCGTACTCCCAGGCGGCGAGGCGAACGCCACCCGTGCCCGTCACGTCGATGCGCCGCACCATGATTGCTGGCACCCCCCTTGATTCCGCTCGGGATCCACGGCTGGTCCTGCTGCACACCCCCGCACGCTATCGAACCCGCATTCGAAAGCGGCCGGATCGCCGGTAACACCCCTCATTCGGGTGACCACACTCAAGGATTGACCGGCGCGGCCGAGGGGAGATCTTCAACGGGAGGCGGACCGCTCGGGGAAACCGGTCCGAGGGGAATGACCCTGGGAGCTCGGGGCTCCGGGTCAGCACAGGGGAGGACAGGCCCCGGCGCTCCAGGGCGCCGGGGCCCTCGCCGTCCGCTCCCGGGCGGCGGGGCGCCCGCAGGCGCTCGCCGGGCGGGCGGTCCCGCTCACCAGACGGGCACATCTCCAGCCCCCTCTCCGGCCGTGCGGCCAGACCTGGCGCCGACACGGTCAAGAGCCCTCAGGTCATATGCCTCTCGCGACAGCCTCGCACGCAAAACGCTCGGGCGCTGCGATTCCGCACACTGAATCTTGGACTCCGCGAGATCTCGCGAAGATCGTGAAGTCCCGTCAACTGCCCCTCCGGCAACGGGAGTTGACCGCAGTGCGCCCTCGGGGGCCGAAAGCCCCGGCGCCCGGCGGTGCGGGGCCGGGCGGCCCGGCGCTCAGCGCTTGGCGACGAACACGTGCGAGGCGACCTCCGCGGTGAGCTCGGCGGCCTCGCCGCTGCTGCCCACCAGGACCCCGCCCGCCGACTCCGTCACGCTCACCACGGAGCCCGGCTGCACGCCGGCCCGCCGCAGCGTGTACATCAGCTGGGCGTCCGTCTGGATCGGCTCGCCGATGCGGCGCACCACGACCGTCTTGCCCTCGGAGCCCGGGTCGAGCTCCGTCAGGGAGACCATGCCCTCGTCCAGGAACGGGTCCGCGCCGTCCTTCTCGCCCAGCTCCTCCAGGCCCGGGATCGGGTTGCCGTACGGCGACTCGGTGGGGTGGCGCAGCAGCTCCAGCACGCGGCGCTCCACCGCCTCGCTCATCACGTGCTCCCAGCGGCACGCCTCGGCGTGCACCTGCTCCCACTCCAGCCCGATCACGTCCACGAGGAGGCACTCCGCGAGGCGGTGCTTGCGCATCACACGGGTCGCCAGGCGGCGGCCCTCCTCGGTGAGCTCCAGGTGGCGGTCGCTGGCGACGGCCACCAGGCCGTCGCGCTCCATGCGCGCCACCGTCTGGCTCACCGTCGGTCCGCTCTGGTCGAGCCGCTCGGCGATCCGGGCGCGCATGGGGACCACACCTTCCTCCTCCAGCTCGAGGATGGTGCGCAAATACATCTCAGTGGTGTCAATCAGCCCCGACATGGGTGCCCCTCAGAATTAGCTCGTGCGCTGGCCCTGCCCTCAATTCTGACGCATACCACTGACAACCGTGTCGCGCCGCCGGAATTCCCGCCCAGTACCGGCCTGCGACGGTGTTGACAGGGCACTGGTCCAGACCGCAACGTGATGCGAATGAGCTCGAAGAGCGAGAGCAAGTTGGCAGGTCAGTACTTCGACGCCGCGATCGGCCTGCTCCAGCGGGTCCGCGACGAGGAGGCCGGGAACGTCGCCGATGCGGGCACCCTGCTCGCCGACGCCGTCGCGTCCGGCGGGCGGCTCTTCGCCTTCGGCGCCGGGCACTCCTCCCTCGCCGCGCAGGACGTCGTCTACCGCGCGGGCGGCCTCGCCCTCATCAACCTCCTGGCCGTGCCCGGCGTGGTCGGCGTGGACGTCATGCCCGCCACCCTGGGCTCCGCCCTGGAGCGGGTCGACGGCCTCGCGGGCGCCGTCCTGGACTCCTCCCCGGCCCGTCCCGGCGACGTCCTCGTGATCATCTCGCTCTCCGGGCGGAACTCCCTGCCCGTGGAGATGGCCATGAACGCCCGCGCGCTCGGCCTCAAGGTCATCGGCGTCACCTCCGTGGCGTACGCGAGCGAGACCCGCTCCCGGCACGTCTCCGGCACCTTCCTGAAGGACCACTGCGACGTCGTGATCGACTCCAAGATCGCGGTGGGCGACGCGGAGCTGACCCTGGACGGGGTGGACGCGCCCTTCGGCCCCGCCTCCAGCGTCGTCACCAACGCCCTGATGCAGGCCATGACCGCCACCGCCATCGAACAGCTGGCCGAGCGGGGCATCCAGCCCCCGCTGCTGCGCTCGGGGAACGTGGACGGCGGCCACGACTGGAACGGACGCGTCTTCCAGGAGTACGGCGACCGCATCTTCTACCGCCACTGAACCCCCCCGGGGGGCTACCCGTCCTCCGCCGCCCCCGCCCCCGGCCCCGCGGCGGGCGGGAACCCGACCCGTACGGTCAGCCCGCCGCCCTCCTCGCGCGCCCGCGCCACCACTTCCGCGCCGTGCGCCCGCGCGATCGCCGCCACGATGGAGAGACCGAGCCCGGCCCCCTCGCCCCGCGCGTGCGTGCGCTCCTGCAGCCGCCGGAACGGCTCGAAGAGCTCCTGGACCGTGTCGGCGGGCACCTCGGGCCCGGTGTTGGACACCGTCAGGACGCCGTCCGCCGACGTCGTCACGTCCACCCGGCCGCCCTCGACGTTGTAGCGCACCGCGTTCGCCACCAGGTTGTGCACCAGCCGGTCCAGGAGCACCCCGTCGCCCGCCACCGTCAGCGGCCGGGCCCGCACCGACACCGTGACCCCGCGCCCGGCCGCCTCCTCTGCCAGGCCCTCGGCGACGGCCTGCGCGAGGACGTCCACCGCGACCTCCTCGTACCGCTCCAGATCCTGCTCCGACGCGGCGAGCAGCAGCAGCCCCTCGATGAGGTGCTCGCTGTCGTCGGCGACGGAGATGAGCTTCGTACGGATCCGCGCGACCTTCTCCCACGCCCGCGAGTCCGCCCCCGCGGGCGCCGACCCGATCTCGTCGAGCACCCCCGCGAGGCCGATCTCCGCGGCCGCCCGCTGCACGGCCAGCGGGGTGCGCAGCTCGTGCGCCGCGTTGGCCGCGAACCGCTGCTGCGCGCCCACCAGCCGCTCTATCCGGTCCAGCATCCGGTCGAAGGTGTCCGCGAGCTCCTTCAGCTCGCCCGGCGGCGCCTCCAGCGCGATCCGCTCGTGCAGATTCGCCCCCGACAGCCGCCGCGCCGTCCCGGTGATCACCGCGACCGGGCGCAGCACCCGCCCCGCCATCCACCACGCCAGCGCGATCGACAGGACCGCGTACACGGTGAAGACGACCACCGAGACCGTCAGCAGCCGGTTCAGCGCGGCCTCGCCCGCCAGATCGCTGATCTTCGTCACGGCGAGGCTCTCGTCCAGGTCGAGCGGCATGCCCTGCACCCGCCGCGCGGGCATCGCCGAGGCCATCGGCGCCGGCACGGCCCGCCACGGCGGCATCGGCCCGCGCGGCACCGCCGTGGTCACCGCCGAGCTGATCGACGTGTAGAGCCCCTGCTGCACGATCAGGTACACCAGCCCGGTGAGCAGCGCCCCGGCCAGCACGAGCAGCCCCCCGTACAAGGTGGTCAGCCGGGCCCGCTCGCCGCTCATCCGCACCCGCAGCGGCGCCCGCCCGCTCACAGCGAACGCCCCGCGATCCGGTACCCGGCCCCGGGCACCGTCTCCACCACCGGCGGCTCGCCCAGCTTCGCGCGCAGCTTGGACAGGGTCACCCGGACCGCGTTCGTGCGGTAGCTGGTGTCCTCCTCCCACACCTGCTCGATCAGGTCCTCGCCGCTGACCACCGCCCCGTCCGCGCGCAGCAGCGCCTCCAGGACCGCGAACTCCTTGCGGGACAGCGCCAGATGGCGGCCGTCCCTGCTGGCCTGGCGGCGCGCGGTGTCCAGGACGAGACCGGCCCGCTCGATCACCGGCGGCAGCGCGGGCCTGGCCCGCCGGCCGAGCGCGAGCACCCGCGCCAACAGCTCGTCGTACGCGAACGGCTTGGTCAGATAGTCGTCCGCGCCGAGCCCCAGACCCGCCACCCGGTCACGCACCGTGCCCGACGCCGTCAGCATCAGCACCCGGGTCAGCAGGCGCTGCTGGACCACCCGGCGGCACACCTCGTCGCCGTGCAGCCCCGGCAGATCACGGTCGAGGATCAGCACGTCGTACTCCCCGAGCTGCAGTTTCCGCAGCGCGGTCAGCCCGTCGGCCGCCACGTCGACGGCCAGCGCGTCGCGCCGCAGCCCGTCGGCGATCATCTCCGCGAGGAATTCCTCGTCCTCCACCAGCAGTACGCGCATGCCGCCCTGTGTACCCGAGAGTGACCTTTCGCCGGTGTAAGCGTCCCCGGTGAGAGAAACGAAACCCCGCCCCCCGCCAGCCTGTGCGCGTCACCCACGCCACATGTGAAGGGGAAGCCCCATGAGGACCGTCCGCCCGACCCGCACCCGCTCGGTGGCGCTCGCGTCAGCCTTCGCCGCACTCGCCCTGTTCGCCGGCGCCTGCTCCGAGGACTCCGGCGGCGCCGAGGACTCCGGCCCCGCAGGCAGCGCCGACGGCGGCAAGGGCGCCGACGCCGACAAGGCCTTCAAGGAGCGCGAGTGCCTGCGCAAGAACGGCCTGGACGTGCCCGAGCCCAAGACGGGCCAGGACAGCCGCGGCATCACCATCGGCGGCGACCTGAGCAAGGAGAAGATGGAGGCCGTCATGAAGAAGTGCGGCATGGGCGGCGGCTCCAAGGGCGGCGGAGTCTCCCAGGCCGACAAGGACAAGATGCTCAAGTACGCCCAGTGCATGCGCAAGAACGGCTTCAACATGCCCGACCCGAAGTTCGACGGCGGCGCGATGCAGGCCCAGCCCATGCCCAAGGGCGCCGAGGCCAAGAAGATGGAGAAGGCCGCCGAGGCGTGCAAGGGCATCGTCGGATGAGGCGCCGCACCGCGGTCCTGTCCACCGTCGTCGCCCTGCTCGCCGTGACCGGCGGCGGCATCGCCGTCACCGCCCTCGCCGACTCCGGCGGCACCGAGGACTCCGCCCACCGCGACGCCGGCCTGCCGCCCGCCACCGCCCCCGTCGACCGCGGCGACCTCAGCAGCGGCACCCAGGTCGACGGCACCCTCGGCTACGCCAAGGAACGCAAGGTCAACGCGGGCGGCACCGGCACCCTGACCTGGTCCGCCGAGTCCGGCTCGACCATCGGGCGCGACGGGCGCCTCTACGAGGTCAACGGCGTCCCCGTCCGCCTCATGTACGGCACCGAGCCGATGTACCGCACCCTCAAGAGCGGCGACAAGGGCAACGACGTGCGCCAGCTGGAGGAGAACCTCGTCGCCCTCGGCTACGGCACCGGCCTCGCCGTCGACGACACGTACACCGACGGCACGGCCGCCGCCGTCAAGCAGTGGCAGAAGGCCCACGACCGCAAGCAGACCGGCCGCGTGGGCCCCGAGCAGATCGCCTTCCAGCCCGGCGCGCTGCGCGTGAAGTCGACGGCGTCGACCGTCGGCGACCAGGTCGCGCCCGGCAGACCGGTGCTCTCCGCCACCGGCTCCGAACGCGTCGTCCGCGTCCAGCTCGACGTCTCGGACGGCGAACTCGCCAAGAAGGGCACCGAGGTCAGCGTCTCGCTGCCGGACGGCACCACCGCAGGCGGCAAGGTCGCCTCCGTCGGCAGGACCGCACGGCCCGGCGACGACCCCAACGACAAGACCCCCAAGATCCCCGTCACCGTCACCTTCGACGACCCCGGCAAGGTCGACGGCTTCGACCAGTCCCCGGTCACCGTCGACCTCACCGGCGAGACCCGCAAGAACGTCCTGTCCGTCCCCGTCAACGCGCTCCTCGCGCTGCCCGCCGGCGGCTTCGGCGTCCAGGTCGTCGAGGGCGGCCGCACCCGCGACGTCGAGGTCGAGCTCGGCATGTTCGGGCAGGGCAGGGTCGAGGTGCGCGGCGGCGGGCTGCGGGACGGCATGAAGGTCGGGGTGCCGAAGGCATGAACGACCGTGATGCGGCCGGACCCCCCGCCGCGGACCACCGCCCGCCGGCCCCCGCCGTCGTCGAACTCGGCGGCGTGACCAAGGAGTACCCCGGCGGGGTCGCCGCCCTGCGCGGGGTCGACCTGACCGTCGCCGCGGGCGAACTCCTCGCCATCGTGGGCCCCTCCGGCTCCGGCAAGTCCACCCTCCTGCACATCGTCGGCACCCTCGACCGGCCCACCGCCGGGTCCGTCGCCATCGCCGGACACGACGTCGCCGCACTCACCGACCGCAGCCTCTCCGCGCTGCGCGCCCGGCACATCGGCTTCGTCTTCCAGGCCTTCCACCTCGTCCCCGGCATCAGCGCCCGCGACAACGTCGCCGAGGGCCTGCTCTACTCCGGCCTCTCCCGCGCCGAACGCCGCCGCAGGGCCGCGTACGCCCTGGAGCGCGTCGGCCTCGCCGACCGCATGAAACACCGGCCGCACGAACTGTCCGGCGGACAGAAACAGCGCGTCGCCATCGCCCGCGCCGTCGTCGGCGAACCCGACCTGCTGCTCGCCGACGAACCCACCGGCGCGCTCGACTCCGAATCCGGCGAGGCCGTCATGGCCCTGCTGCACGACCTCAACGCGGAGGGCGCGACCATCGCCGTCATCACCCACGACACGGACATCGCCGAACGGCTGCCGCGGCAGGTACGGATCAGGGACGGACAGGTCGTCGCGGACACGCGGGCGGCGGAGGTCGCGGCATGAGCCGGCGCGACGGCGGGGGCCGGCGGCGCGGCAGCGGGCTCAAGGCCGCGCGGCTCAGCCCCCGTGACGTGCTGCACGTCGGCTCCGCGGGGCTGCGCAGCCGCCCCGTCCGGGTCGTCCTGTCCGCGCTCGGCATCGCCATCGGCATCGCCACGATGGTCGCCGTCGTCGGCATCTCCTCCTCCAGCAAGGCCCAGCTCATGCGGGAACTCGACTCCCTGGGCACCAACATGCTCGTCGCCTCGCCCGGCGAAGCGGTCTTCTCCGGCGAGAAGGTGACCCTGCCGCGCGACGCCGCGGGCCGGGTCGGGCGCGTCGAAGGGGTCGAGGACGTCGGCGCCACCGGCGACCTCGAACGCTCCGTGCGACGCAGCGAGAAGATCCCGAAGGACGAGACGGGCGGCATCTCCGTGAAGGCCTCCACCGAGGGGCTGCTGAAGGTGCTGCGCGGGAGGACGGGCAGCGGCAGCTGGTTCAACGCGGCCAACAGCCGCTACCCCTCGGTCGTCCTCGGCCACGTCGCCGCCAAGCGGCTCGGCATCACCTCGCCGGGACAGCAGGTCTGGATCGACGACCGGTACTTCACCGTCATCGGCATCCTCGACCCGCTGCCGCTCGCCCCCGACATCGAACGCTCCGCGCTCACCGGCTGGGACGCGTCGCGCAAGCTGCTCGGCTTCGACGGGCACCCGACATCGGTGTACGAGCGCTCCACCGACGCGAGCGTGGGCTCCGTGCGCAAGCTGCTCGCCGCGTCCATCGACCCGGAGAACCCGCGCAACGTCCAGGTCACCGACCCCTCATCGGCGCTGCAGGCCAAGGCGGCGACCGAGGGCGCGTTCTCCACGCTGCTGCTCGGCCTCGGCGGCATCGCGCTGCTCGTGGGCGGGGTCGGCGTCGCCAACACCATGATCATCTCGGTGCTCGAACGCCGCTACGAGATCGGCCTGCGCCGTTCGCTCGGCGCGACGCGGGGCCAGATCCGCGTGCAGTTCGTGACCGAGTCCCTGATGCTGTCCGGCCTCGGCGGGATGGCGGGCGTGGCGCTCGGCGCGGCGGCGACGGCGGCGTACGCGGTGTCCGGCGGGCTGCCGTGGGTGGTGCCGCCGTGGGCCGTGGCGGGCGGGTTCGGCGCGACGCTGGCGATCGGCACGGTGGCGGGACTGTACCCGGCGGTGAGGGCGGCCCGGCTGTCCCCGACATTGGCGCTGCACGCGGTGTAGACGCGGCCCCGGCTCCGGCGGGTGGGCGGGAGACATCCGCCGCCCGGCGGCGGACCTGCCGGAACCGGCGGCCCACGACGGACCCCGCCCACCCCCTCCCACCGAGCACACCGCACCGCCGCCCGGCGGCAGGACCCCTCAGGCCCCGTCCAGGGCCTGCGCCAGATCGAGGGACGCGGCGACGCGCGACGCCACGCTCTCCGCGTACGCCGCGTCCGCCCGGTCGAACTGCCCCCGCCCCGCCCCCCGCAGAAACGTCACGACGCCCAGCGTCCGCCCCCGGCTGCGCAGCACCACGCACAGCGCGTGTTCGGTGTCCTGGGGCCACTGCCGGCCCGCCGCCCACTCCCGCACCCGCTCCGGCGAGGCCCCCGGCCCCGCGCTGGCCCGCACCGAACCGGTGCGCTCCACGCACTGCGGGGCGGGATGCCCCTCGGGATAGCGCACGGGGATGCCCGCCATGGCGACCGGCAGGCAGGGCCCGGGCGGCCCCGCGGGCGTCGCGGCCACCCGTACGAGCCGTACGGGACCCTCACCCGCCAGCAGGTCCACCAGCGCGTGGTCGGCGAACCCGGCGAGCGCGAAGTCCAGCTGCACGGTCGCCGCCTCCGTGGGGTCCTCGCACTCCGCGGTCGCCCGCGCCGCCCGGTGCAACTGCTGGGACCGGAACCGCAGCTGCGCGGCCACCTGCTCGGTCTGCCTGGCCTCCGTGACGTCCAGGAAGAGCCAGCCGACACCGAGCGGCACCGGCTCCTCGGCGAGCGGCGAGGCCAGCCGCAGGAAACCGCTGCGCCAGCACCGCCGGCCGCCCCCCTCCTCCTGCCCCGCCGCCGCCCGGACCGACACCCACAGCTCGGCGGGCGCGGGCGGGGTCCCCTCGGCCAGCACATGGGTCAGCGCGCTCTCCAGCTCCTGCACGCCCTGCCCGAGCAGATCGGCCAGCGGCCGACCGAGCAGGGCGGTACGGCCCACGCCGAAGGCCCGGGCCGCGTGTTCGTTGACCACGGCGGGCCGCAGGTCCGCGTCGACGAGCACCACACCCCACGAGGCGTCCTCGAAGAGGGCCTCGCTCAGGGCGATGGACCGCTCCAGGTCGATCTGCGCGTGCACCTCGCTGAAGGCGCAGTACACCCCGGAGGGCTTGCCGTCGCCGCCCCGCACGGACGCCGACTGCATCCGTACGAGCACCCGCCCGCCGTCCTTGGTCACCAGCGCGAACTCGTGCACCTGCCGCCCCGGCGCGTCCATCGCCGACAGCAGCCGCCCCTCGACGTCCCCGGCGTCCGCGGCCCGCACCGCCCACCCCGAGAACCCCCGCCGCCCCACGGCCTCCGCCGCCGACCACCCGAGGATGCGCTCGGCCTCCCGGTTCCAGTGCGTCACGACGCCGTCCGCGTCGAACGCGCACAGCGCGGCGTCCATCCCGTCGAGCAGCGCCGCGAGCAGCTCCGCGCCGCCGGGCTCGGGCTCTTCGGGACCGAGTTCGTCAGTAGTTCCGCTCTGCCGCGAAGCACTCACCTGGAACCCCCTGCAGGCCGTGTCCTCGTCCTCATGAGCCGCCTGTACTGCATGAGCTGCGCGACCTGCCTGTGTCGCACGTCAGATCATTCAACTGGAACGTGACGCACCCCACAGGAAGTTCCCGGAAGTCGGTGAGAAATCGTTGTGCGCGAAATTCGGTTGTGCGGTCCATGGGGCGGTTCCTAGGGTGGCGTGCACACGAGAAGGGAGGTGGTTCGGCCGATGTATGGAAACCGGACGCGTGAGGTGACTGCGGGCTAGCGGCCCGTCGTCGCAACTCGAATTCGGCGCCGGACCAGCACGTGCGATCTGCGTGCAGCCGGCCCTATTCCCAAGCAGTCACCCGACCCGCGAGCCGCCGGTGCGTCCGGCCGGCTTCCTCCGCCGCTGGCGGCAGGGACCACGGCTCGCGGGTCGTCTGCGTGCGAGGGGTGCCCGCCCGCGCCGTCAGCCCCTGCTCACCGCCGTGAGGATCTCCGGCAGCCGTCCCGCAAGGCGCGGGGCCGCGAGGCGCAGGCCCAGTTCCGCGACCGCCGCCCCGTAGGCCGCGCCGAGCGGCAGCAGCAGCCAGCTCCAGGAGCCCGCGCCCGAGGCGTGCAGCCAGATCGTCAGGGCGAGGACCGGGGCGCACAGCAGGGCCGCCGCGACCATGCCGCCGAAGAGGGAGATCCAGGCGAGTCCCGCCTGGCCGGGGGCCACGTTCTTGTAGCCCTCCTGCGGGATCGAGTAGGGGAAGCGGACCGAGGACCACGCGCCCGCGGCCAGCATCGCGCCGAGGAGGGCCAGGGAGAGGCCGAGGACCTCCGCCAGGGCGGGCCAGTCGCCGAGCAGCGCGGTCGTCAGGACGGTGACGAGCGTGGCGTAGGGCAGCGTGACGAGCAGCAGCGCGAGTGCCCGGCCGCGCAGCTCCACGTACGCGTCGCGCGGTGTGGAGATCGTCGTCGCGACCATCCAGAAGGCCGAGGTGTCCTGGCCGAACTGGTTGTACATGAGGATGCCGAGCATGCCCGCCGCGAAGCAGCCGAAGTAGACGGAGCCGGTGCCCTGGAGGGCGTTGAAGACGGGCACGATCAGGCCGACGGCCAGGGATGTCACCCAGGCCGCCTTGGTCTTGGGGTCGCGCCAGGCGTAGCGCAGGCTGCGCTCCATGACGGTGCCGGTGCGGCCCGCGGGCAGCAGTCCGCCGAGGGCGCCCGCGGTGCGGGAGGCGCCCTTGTCCGGTTCGGCCGCCGCGAGCGTGGAGCCGTCGGGCGTCGTCATCAGGCGGGTCAGGCTGCGCTGCCAGAGGGCGAGCAGCGCGAGCAGGGCGGCGACGGAAAGGGCCAGTTGGGCCGCGCCCCGCGCGTACGCGCCCTCGCTCACCGAGTCCACCGCGCCGAGCGCCGCGGCCGGCGGGATCCAGCGGACCACGTGCGCGGCCGGGGCGAGCGTGTCCAGGCCCGAGGAACCGAGCCTCTGCGCGCCGAAGTTGACCACCTGCGCGCCGATCGCGACGACCAGGCCGCTGAGGACCGCGAGGTCGCGGCCCTTGCGGCTGGTGAGCAGGCGGATGTTGGCGGCGGCGACCGCGCGGGCCAGCGCCACGCAGATCAGCAGGGTGAGGGCGACGGCGAGGACGCCGGTGACGGCCGCCGCGGCCCCGTGGGCCAGGGCGACGGCCGCGCCGAGCGCGAGGCAGAGCGTGAAGAGCGGGCCGATGCCGACGAGGGAGGCGACGAGCAGGGCGCGGACGAGGGGCCGCGGGCGCAGCGGCAGCATCACCAGGCGGGTGGGGTCCAGGGTCTCGTCGCCGCTGGGGAAGAACAGCGGCATGACCGCCCAGCCGAGGGCGAGCACCCCGGTGAGCAGGACGCAGACGGTGCCGGCGTGCTCGTTGCCGCGCAGGGCGACGAGGCCGATGAGCTGGAGCGCGGCGACGAGCAGGGAGACGGCGACGGAGGCGATGTAGGCGGCGCGGCGGCCCGCGGACTGGCGCAGGCCGTTGCGCAGGAGGGACAGTTTGAGGCGGACGAGGACGGCGGTGATCGCGGTGGGCCGCGCGGCGGTGCCGGTGCTGGTGGTCATCGGGGGCCGCCGCCCAGCCAGTCCAGGTCGGATCCGGTGTCGCGGCCGTGCGCGCCGACGAGTTCGAGGAACGCCTGTTGCAGCGAGGGCGCGGCGCCCCGCACCTCGGCGAGGGTGCCGTGCGCGCGGATGCGGCCCGCGGCCATGACGGCGACCCAGTCGCAGAGCGACTCGACGAGTTCCATGACGTGGGAGGAGAAGACGACCGTGGCGCCGGAGGCGGTGTAGCGCTCCAGGACGCCGCGGATGATCTGCGCGGAGACGGGGTCGACGCCTTCGAAGGGCTCGTCGAGGAAGAGGACTTCGGGGTTGTGCAGCAGCGCCGCGGCCAGGCCGATCTTCTTGCGCATGCCGGTGGAGTAGTCGACGACCAGCTTGTGCTGGGCGCCCGCGAGGTCGAGGACGTCCAGGAGCTGGGTGGCCCGCTTGTCGACCTCGGTGCCGGGCAGGCCGCGCAGCCGTCCGGTGTACGCGAGGAGTTCGCGTCCCGAGAGTCGCTCGAACAGCCGCAGGCCCTCGGGGAGCACGCCGATGCGGGCCTTGACCTGGACGGGGTCGCGCCAGACGTCGTGGCCGACGACCTCGACGGTGCCCCGGTCGGGTCTGAGGAGTCCGGTGACCATGGAGAGGGTGGTGGTCTTCCCGGCGCCGTTGGGCCCGACCAGGCCGATGAACTGGCCCGCGGGCAGGCTCAGATCGATCCCGGCGACCGCGATCTGTTCGCCGAACCGCTTCCAGAGCCCTTGGATCCGTACCGCCGCCGCCTCGGTCACCGTGCCGCCCTTCGCCGCTTTCGCCGTGTCCGCACGATACGACGGCGGCGGCGCCGCGGTGGTCGGCCGGTCAGCGGCGCGCTTCCCTGCCGCACGCGTACGCCAGCGGGGAGATGATCTCCTCGGCGTCCGGCAGCCAGCGGTTGGCGGCGGTGGGGCGGCAGGCCCACTGGACGGCGCCCTTGCCGCCGTAGCGGGTGGGGGGCGCGGCGACGTAGGTGCCTTCGCCGAAGCAGATCAGGTCGATGGCGGCGGGGGGCCAGCCGAGCTTGCGCACGAGGTCGGGCACCTTGGCGGCGGCGCCGGGCAGCACGAAGAACTGCATGCGGCGGTTGGGGGTGCAGGTCACCGGGCCGAGGGTGAGCTCCATGCGCTCCATGCGCGCCAGGGCGAGGAATCCGGCGCTCTCGGGCACGTCGATCGCGTCGAAGGTGCGTCCGGTGGGGAGCAGGATGGAGGCGTCCGGCTGCTTCTGCCAGAGCCTGCGGGCCACGGTCGCGCTGCCGGTGGCCTGGGTCGCCCAGTCCTCGCGGGCGGGGTGTGCGCCGGGCGCATCGCACGCGGCCTCCCCGCACGAGCAGCGTTCGACGCCCTGGACGGATTCCAGCCAGGTTCCCGGGAACACGTCCCAGTGACGCTCCTCCGCGTATCGCACGGCCGTGTCCAGCAAGGCCTCTCCGCGCTGCTTCGGGATCTGCGCGGCTGACGTGACTCCGATGGTCTCTTCCACGAACTTCTCAACTCCCGGTGCCACCTCGGGTTACGGGCGCACGCGAGGGCGGAGGAGGAGCATCGATCCTGCGGCCGGGGCGCATGGGTGCACGGGCGGGGGCGCGCATGGGGATTGGCGGCCGGGTGCGGGTAGCCAGGTCACGGGCAATCAGAGGACGCCTCGGAGGAAGCCCGGGGACCGACAGGTCCGTCCAGATTCACATGTTTAGTTGTTAATGGCTTCTTTTGCTTCTTTTGTGGCGCATCTTCCCTTGCCCCAAGGGCATTGATCATCGTGAGGCGGTCCCCGGCGGCCGCCCCGTATCCGATGGTCCACGGTGCACACAGGGGGTACGCCATGGCCGCCAGGCCTCTCGTCGCGCGACAGCCCAACGAACGGCTGCAGGCGCTCATCCAGGAAGCCGGCTGCTCCAACGCCGGTCTGGCCCGCAGGGTCAACATGTGCGGTGCGGAACACGGCCTCGACCTGCGCTACGACAAGACGTCGGTGGCCCGCTGGCTGCGCGGGCAGCAGCCGCGCGGCCGGGCGCCCGGCATCATCGCGGAGGCGCTCGGCCGGAAGCTGGGCCGCACCGTGACCATCGACGAGATCGGCATGGCGAACGGCAAGAACCTCGCCTCCGGGGTGGGGCTGCAGTTCTCCCCGACCGTGCTCGGCGCCATCGAGCAGGTCTGCGAGCTGTGGCGCAGCGACGTGGGGCGGCGCGACTTCCTCTCCGGTTCGTCGGTGGCCGCGTCCGCGCTGGTCGAGCCCAGCCGCGACTGGCTGATCTCCTCGCCCGACCAGCAGGTCGGCCGCAGCGCCGGGCCGCGCGTGGGCATGTCGGACGTGGCGGCGGTCAAGGCGATGACGCAGGCGCTGACCGAGCTCGACCACCAGTTCGGCAGCGGCCATGTGCGGCCGGTCGTCGTGCACTACCTGAACTCCGTGGTGTCCGGGCTGCTCGCGGGCTCCTACCGGGAGGCGGTGGGCCGCGAACTGTTCGCCGCGGTCGCCCGGTTGACCGAGCTCGCCGGGTACATGGCCGTCGACACCGGCCAGCCGGGCCTGGCCCAGCGGTACTACATCCAGGCCCTGCGCCTGGCCCAGGCGGCCGGGGACCGGGGATACGGCGGATACGTCCTGGCCGCGTCGATGAGCCACCTCGCCGCCCAGCTCGGCAACCCGCGCGAGATCGCGCAGTTGGCGCGGGCCGCGCAGGAGGGCACCCGCGGCCGGGTCACGCCCCGCGCGGAGGCGATGTTCTACGCCGCCGAGGCGCGCGGCCACGCGCTGCTCGGTGACGCGCGGGCCACCCAGGTCGTGGCGGGCCGCGCGGTCGAGGCGATGGACCGGGCGGCAGGCGAGGCCGGCTCCGGCGACGACCCGGTGTGGATCCGGCACTTCGACCATGCGTATCTGGCCGATGAAATGGCGCATTGTCACCGGGACTTGGGCCAGGCCGACGCGGCCGCGCGCAGCGCCCAGGAGTCCCTGGACGGGCACCCCGAGACCCGGGCGCGGCGGCGGGCCATCGGCCTGGTCCTGCTGGCCACGGCCCAGGTGCAGCGCCGCGAGGTCGAACAGGCCTGCCACACGGGCCTGAAGGCCGTCGAACTGCTCGGCACGCTGCGCTCGAACCGCGGCGCGGAGTACCTGGAGGACTTCCAGGAGCGCCTGGAGCCCTACCGGGAGGAGCCGGTGGTACGGGAGTTCGGCGCGCGTGTCGACATCCAGGCCGCGTGAGGAGGACGGCGGTCCGGCCGTGAACAGCGCCGGGGCGGGAGGTTTTGTTACTGCCGCCGCCTTGCGGAGGGCACCGTTCTGAGCTGCGTGGCAGAGGGATGTGGCGACCCGGTAGCGTGACCCGACGGTTCCGTAGGTCCCCCATGTGTAGGAGTCCCGGTGACGCAGCAGAGCGGTCAGGGCGCTGCTTCCTCCGATCCGCAGCCCGCGGCCCGGCCCGCCCACGAGGGTGTCGTGCTGCCCGCGGACGGCGGCGAGCCGCTGTTCCCCGGCACCACCGGCCGGCACCCGGCCCCGGCGGGCGGCAGCCCGTGGGGCGAGCCCTGGGGGCCCGACGCGGCGGGACCGCCGCCCGGCCAGGGCCAGGAGTGGGGCGCACCGCCCCCGCGGACGCCCGCCCAGCCGCTGCCCGCGGAGGGCACCGGCGTGCCGTCCGACGCCGGGTACGCCCCGCAGCAGTACGGCGGCCACGCCCCGCAGGGCGCCCCCGACGCCTCGTACGGCGGCCCGCAGGGGTACGGCGGCCAGGAGTACGGCGGCCGGGGCTACGGGGACCAGGGGTACGACAACCAGGGCTACGACAGCCAGGGGTACGGCGCGCAGCAGCCGGGGTACGGCGGGCAGCAGCCGGACCAGGGCGCGTACGGCGCGCACGGCGCCCATGCCGGGTCGCCGGGGCGGGACGACGCCGGATACGGCGACGACGCCGGATACGGCGCGCGGCCGGGCCAGGGCGCACACAGGGCGCAGCCGGCGCACGGCGCCCACGCGGCACCGCAGCAGCCGCAGCCGGCCCACCAGCCGCAGCCGCCGCACCAGCAGCACCAGACGCACGGCGCGCACGCCGCACCGCAGCCCCAGGCGCAGCTCCCGCACCAGCCCGCCTCCGAGCAGCCGCAGCAGCCGCAGCAGCAGTCCCGGCGCAGACACGGCGCGCCCGCCGCGCCACAGCAGGGTCACGGCGCCCGGCCGCTGCCGCCCGCCGCGCAGGCGCAGCAGCTGCCGCCCGCCGCCGGACCGCGCAGCATGCCGCTGCCGCCCGTCGCCGCCCCCGGCGGTTCCGACGGCGACGCCACGCAGTTCATCGCCCCGGTGCCCGCGGGCCCCGACGAGGGAGCCACCCAGTACATACCGCCCGTGCCCGCGGGCGGCGACGAGGGGGCGACGCAGTACATACCCCCGGTGGGACCCGGCGCCCTGCCGCCCGAGGCTCCCGCCTCCGACGCCACGCAGTTCCTCGGCCGCACGGCCGCGCACGGCGCCGCACCCGGCCCGCTGCCCGGTGCCGCGTCCGACAGCGACCCCACGCAGTTCATCGCCCCGGTCCCCGGCGGCAGCGCCCCCGCGGGCCACGGCGCCCCGCCGGAGCCCTCCAACGCCCCCTACGGCATACGCCCCGGTGCCCCCGGCGACCGGCAGCCGCCCGCCGAGTTCGACAGCCTCTTCCGTACCGAGGCGGCCCCCGAGGGCCCCGCGTCCACCCAGCAGATGCCCCGCGTCCAGGCTCCCGGCCCCGAGCCGGTCCCCGAGCCCGCGGGCGGCGGTCACGGCGGCGGCCGGGGCGGCGGCGGGCGGCGCGGCGGCACCGGCTCGAAGGTCCCCCTGATCGCCGCGGTCGGCGTCGGCATCGCCGTGCTCGGCATCGGCGCGGGCGCCCTGCTCAGCTCCGGCGGCGACGACGAGAAGAAGGACGACGGCAAGCCCGTCTCGGCCTCCGCGGAACCCGACGAGCGGCCCTCGCCGAGCGCCGACCCCGCCAAGGAGCAGGCCGTCGCCCTCGACAAGCTCCTCGCCGACAGCAACAACAGCCGGGACACGGTCATCGCCGCCGTGCGCAACGTCGGCAAGTGCCAGAACCTCGGCGAGTCCGCGAAGGACCTGCGCGGTGCGGCCCGGCAGCGCAGCGGCCTCGTCACCCGCCTCGCCGCCCTCAAGGTCGACAAGCTCCCGGCCAACGACCACCTGACGGCGGCCCTCAACAAGGCCTGGAAGGCGTCCGCCTCGGCCGACAACCACTACGCCGCGTGGGCGGACCAGGTGGCCGGCAAGAAGGGCTGCCGCAAGGGCCACGCCCGTCCCACCTCGCAGACCGTGGCGGGCAACCGGCAGAGCAACCTGGCGACGACCTCCAAGGGGCAGGCCGCCGACCAGTGGAACGCGATCGCCCGCAAGTACGGCCTGACCGAGCGCAACAAGACCCAGCTCTGACGCCCGTGACGCCGACGGCCCCGCCACCCGCGACCGGGTGACGGGGCCGCCGCCGTGCGGACCGGGCCGCTACGCCGTCTGCTCCAGCGTCTTCTCCACGTCCACGAAGCCCTTGCGGGCCGGGACGAGCCGCCCGTCCCGCACCACCTGGAAGGTCACGCCCGAGTTGATCAGGCGCGGGTAGTCGCTGGCCGCGAGCAGGTCCTCGAAGCGCCAGCTCAGCGGCGGCGTCAGACCGCCCGTCTCGACCCGCACCCCGCCGTCCAGGGCCCGGCGCAGCGTGCGCGCCGACACCTCGCCGCCGTCCAGCGACTCCACGACCTGCTTCAGGACGGTGTACGCGACCCACGTGGTCTGCACGCCCGCGTCCGCCGGGTCGACCCGGTTGTCGCCGAAGGCCTGCTCGCGGACGGCCTTGCGCATCGGCGCCCACCGGGGGTCGCTCGTCGCCGGGTACCAGCCGGTGACGTACGCCCCTTCGTAGGGGCCGCTCGCGCCGCCGGTGCGGTCGATCAGGGACTGGTCGATGCTGCCGAGCACGGCGGAGATCCGGACCGGCGGATAGTCGGCGCGGGTGCGCCGGAACGCGTCGTAGAAGGTGTCGGTGCGCGCGCCGAGCGCGGCCGTCACGCAGCCGTCCTTCGCGCCCGCGTCCCGCAGGGCCCGCTCGGCCTGCGGGGTGAGGTCGGTGCCGTCCTCGGCGGCCCGGATGTCGGAGACCGGCCGGTGGTGGCCGTCGGCGAGGCCCTGGTTGAGCAGCTTGGGCAGTTCGTCGCCGGCCAGCGTGTCGGGGCGCACCAGGGAGACGCGCTCGCAGCGGGCGGCGAGCTGGCGGCCGTTGCCCGCCATCAGGGCCGGTTCGCCGCCGTTGACCGGGTAGGACAGCGGGCTGCTGAACTCGTCGTCGGTGATGCCGTAGCCGCCGATGTAGGGGATGCCGGCGACCTCCAGCGGGCCGAGGAAGGACTGCCCGTGCTGGCTGTAGGCGCCGACGACCGCCGCCACGTCCTGCTCGACGGCCTCGCGCGCGCACTGCGTGGCGCCCGCCGGGTCGTTGTGGTCGTTGCAGGTGAGGACCTTCAGCTCGCGGCCGTCCAGGCCGCCGTGCGCGTTGACCCAGCGGGCGTAGGCCTGCGCCATGGCGGGGACGCCCGGCTTGTTGGTCGCCTCGGTCTTCTCGGGGGCCCAGGTCATCACGGTGATGGGGCCGTCCCCGGAATCCCCCGTGGTCCCGGGGATGACCCCGCAACCGGACATCAGGGACGTGCACGCCGCCACGGCGGCCGCGGAGAGCACCGCGCTGCGGGAGGGGCGGGGGAGGAAGGTGCGTCGCCGGCCGGTCATGTCCCCGCACGATTCCGTGGGGCGGCCAACCGTGGAGTGATGCCCGCTCAACGGACAGTGACAGGAAAGTGAACGGGCGGGGTCCGGTTCGGGGGCGACGGGTGGGAACGTACGATCCATGACCGTGCAAGGTTCGGAGAAGTCTTCCCGTCGCGGCCGTCGCTCTAGCACCATGGGCGGCATGCCGACCAACGACATGCCGTGGTGGCGCTGGCGCAGCAACGTGCGCTCGGCGCTGCACATGCTCTCCGACCCGCACTTCCAGCGGGAGTGCTGGCTCGCCGGGCGCGAGGAGTACGGGGACGTGACCGACGCCGTCTACCGGCTCGTCGAGGACACCTGGCTCGACAACTGGTCCGCGGAGAAGTACGTGGGCACGATCTTCCGCGACCCGCAGGAGGCGGCCCTCGTCGACACGGCCGTGCTGCGGGTCCTGCGGATCATGCACGAGGTCGGGCCCGACGCGCTGGTCTCCGTCTATCTGGAGCACCCGGGCTGGCCGGAGGCGGTGCACGCGGCGCGCGACGCGCACGTGCGCCTGGCGGCGGGTGACGGCGAGGACCCCGACGTGCCGCCGAGGACCCTGGAAGTGCTGCGGATCCTGACCCGGTCCGCCTGAGTCCGGCGCGCGGAACGCCTGCACGCGACGGCCGCCGCGTGTGGGAACCTTGGCTCCATGAACGAGCAGTCCGCCGCCGCCGCCCCCGCTGAGCAGTACGTCCTCACCCTTTCCTGCCCCGACAAGCAGGGCATCGTGCACGCCGTGTCGAGCTACCTCTTCATGACCGGCTGCAACATCGAGGACAGCCAGCAGTTCGGCGACCACGACACCGGGCTGTTCTTCATGCGGGTGCACTTCTCGGCCGAGGCCCCGGTGACCGTCGACAAGCTGCGGGCGAGCTTCGCCGCGATCGGCGACTCCTTCCAGATGGACTGGCAGATCCACCGCGCCGAGGACCGGATGCGGGTCGTGCTGCTGGTGTCGAAGTTCGGGCACTGCCTGAACGACCTGCTGTTCCGCTCGCGGATCGGCGCGCTGCCGGTGGACATCGCCGCAGTCGTCTCCAACCACACGGACTTCGCCGAGCTCGTCGGCTCGTACGACATCCCCTTCCACCACATTCCGGTGACCCGGGAGAACAAGGCGCAGGCCGAGGCCGAGCTGCTGGAGATCGTCCGCTCGGAGAACGTGGAGCTGGTCGTCCTCGCCCGCTACATGCAGGTGCTCTCCGACGACCTGTGCAAGCAGCTCAGCGGGCGGATCATCAACATCCACCACTCGTTCCTGCCGAGCTTCAAGGGCGCCAAGCCCTACCACCAGGCGCACGCCCGCGGCGTGAAGCTGATCGGCGCCACCGCGCACTACGTGACGGCCGACCTCGACGAGGGGCCGATCATCGAGCAGGAGGTCGAGCGGGTCGGCCACGGCGTCACCCCCGACCAGCTGGTCGCGATCGGCCGTGACGTGGAGTGCCAGGCGCTGGCGCGCGCCGTGAAGTGGCACGCGGAGCGCCGCATCCTGCTGAACGGCCGCCGCACGGTCGTCTTCGCCTAGGGGGCGTCCCCCAGGGCGTGTTCCGAACGTCCCGTCCGCCCGGCGGGCGGACGACGCCGCTCTCGCGCCACGCCCCGGGGGCCGTCTCCGGCACCCCGGGCTACATCCGGCTCAGCGAGGCCGCCGCGAACAGCACGTCGCGGATCGCCTCGCGGTCGCCGTCCTGTCCCGCGGCCGCCTCCTCGGGCGAGACGTGGCCCGCCGCGAGCCGGCAGAACTCCACGCCGTCCAGCGCGACGTGCGCCACCTCGTGCTCGCGCGAGGCGGCCGCTGCCGGGGAGTCGAGCGGGATGAGCCACTCGCCGCCGCCGAGCCCCTCGATCTCCAGGCGCAGACTGCGGCCCGGACTGCCCGCGGCGACGAGCCGCCGGGCCGGGGTGGCGAGCCCCGAGCGGCGCCGCTCGGCGAGCGTGCCGGGCAGCATCCGGGCGGCGAGGTCGATCATGCGGTGGAGGTGCCGGGGCGAGGGCGGCTCGTAGGGGTAGTCGACGGCGTCGGCGATGTCGCCCGCGTGGATCCAGCACTCGAAGGCGCGGTCCACCATCGAGTCCCGCAGCGGCAGCTCGGGCGCCGGACCGGCAGCGGGCCCCGCGCCGCCGTCGGCCGCGGGCGGGCCGTAGGGCACCGGGAGGCGGCCGGAGCCGCCGCCCGCGAAGGACACCGTGCGCACCAGCTCGTGCGTCTGGTCGCGCCAGGGGCCGCGCACGGCGCGGGTGGGCGGGAAGTAGGAGGCGCGCCAGAACGCCTCGGTGCGGCGCGCGGGGTCGCGCGGGACGCGGACGTCCGCGCCGAGCGGGTCGTCGAGGCCGAGGGCGAGCCCGACCATGCCGTCGACCGCGAGGAGGTGCGCGATGACACCGGCCACGGTCGTCTTCTTGCTGACCGGACGGTCCTCGTCGAACCAGCGCAGCCGCACCGGCGCGTGCCACTCCGAGTCGCCGATGTCCTGCAGCAGCGCGTCCAGGCGGGCGGTCTCCGCGTCGTAGGGGACGGCCCATTCGGGCACCGGGATGCGCGGCGGGCGGCGGCCGAGGCAGCTCTCCAGGACGCGGGTGCGCAGGCCCGGGTCGAGGTCGAGGCTCTCCTCGGGGTGCAGCAGGCCGACCGCGTCGCGCAGCCGCAGCGCCTCCTCGGCGCAGGGGCCGCAGTCGCCCAGGTGCTCCTCGACGGCGGTGGCCTCCTCGGCGGAGCAGGCGGACAGGGCCCAGGCGCCGAGCAGGGACTTGAGGACGGGGTGCTCCAGGACGAGGGGACCGGGGGCGGGCGGCGGGTCCGGCACGGGGCGGCCGGTGTCCTCCGGCGAGGTGCGCGGCAGCGGTATGCGGGGCGCGGTCGCCGCCTCCTGGCCCTCCGCGCCGTCCGCGCGCGGGTCCTGCGGGCGCTCGGTGCCCTCGGGGCCGTCCGGCTCCTCCTGCGGCCCGGGGCGCTGGGCGCCGCTCACAGCCCGGCCCCGGAACCGGGCGCGGTGCCGGTGGCGCCGCCGGCGTCGTTGGCCGTGGACAGCAGCTGCAGGCCCAGGCGGAGCCTGCGCCGGGCCTCGTCCTCGGTGACGCCGAGGTCGGCGGCCGTCTGGCGGTAGTCGCGCCGCTGGAAGTACGCGAGTTCGAGCGCGGCCCGCAGCGGGGTGGGCATCGCCGTGACGATGTAGTCCGCGCGGGCGGCCACGGAGGCGCGCCGGACCTTGCGCTCCAGGTCCTCCTCGGTGCCCTCGCCGCCGCGCTCCAAGGCCTCCGTCTCGGTCTCGCGGAGCCTGCGGACGGCCTGCTGGTGGGTGAGGCCGGCGAGCCAGGAGCGCAGCGGGCCCTGCCGCGGGTCGTAGGCGTCGGGGTTCTCCCAGACGTGGCCGAAGACCTCGCGGGTGACGCGGTCGGCGGCGCTCTCGTCGCCGAGGACGCGGTGGGCGAGGCCGTGCACCAGCGAGGCGAAGCGGTCGTAGAGCTCGCCGAGCGCGGCGGCCTCGCCGTGCACGAGCCGCTGCTGCATCCGGCGGTCCCAGCGCCGTGGCGCTTCCTTCGGCATGCGGCCCCCTCGTGCGCTTGCCCTGATCTGCCTGCCCGAACGGTACTTCGCCTTCCCGGTCCTCCCACGAATGTAGTCGGGACCACCGACGACGCACTCCTGTTTGCGGCAAAGCGTGCGCGGCGGCGGAGGCCGGATGATATTGACGGTGGGCCGCTGGTGTTTCATGGGGGACGTGGTGGGCAGTCGCAGCTGAACGAAACGTAAGGACTGCTTCCGGATTTGCTCCGGGGCCACGGGACAGGCAGGTCGAGCGAGAGGCGTGGCGCGTGACGCTCAAGGTGACGGTGGACGAGGAGTCCGGCTGGGCCGTGCTGTGCGTCTCCGGTGAGATGGACCTCCTCACTTCGCCCGTGCTGCGCCAGGGGGTGCACGACGCCGTGGCCGACGGCCGCCGCCGGATCGTCCTCGATCTGTCCGGCGTCCTCTTCTGCGACTCCAGCGGGGTCGGCGTGCTGATCGCCACCCGCCGCCTCATCCGCTCCTTCCAGGGCCATCTGCGGCTGATCCTGCCCGCGCAGGGCGCCGAGGACGGCTCGCACGTCAACCGCGTCCTCGCGGCCCTCGGGGTGCGCAGGCTCTTCGAGGTCTTCCCCGACGTGCCGGCGGCGCTGGACGACGAGGCGACGCCGCTGTCGGCGTAGTCGGCGTAGTCGGTGTAGTCGGTGTATGCGGTGTAATCGGCCGCTCAGCCGACGTGCTGCTTGGCGGCCGCCACGAAGGAGTTGATGGCCTCGCGCGAGACCCGCCGCCGCTCGGCGAGTTCGCCGCGGTCGTCGGTCTGGTGCACTTCGGCGACCACGTCGAGCGTCTCCCAGGCGAGCCGCACCAGTTCGTCGTCGCCGGTCAGCAACTGCACGCGGAACAGCGCCTCCTGGGCCTCCGAGCGCATCTCGTACGAGCGCAGGCGCAGCTCGTCGCTCTCCCGCCGTGCGGGCTCCGTCCGGCCGAACCAGCGGTCGACCAGGGTGCGGCGGTAGTTGACCAGCGCCCCCGCGTACGCGCAGTAGGCGTCGATGCGCTCCTGGCGCAGCCGCTCGGCCCGGGTGAAGCGTTCGGTCCGCTCGATGGAGCGCCGCTGGAAGGAGTGGGTGACCCCCGCGCCCAGCAGGGTTCCCAGCACCGCTATGAGACTTGCCGCCACCGCTTCCACCCGCACAGTGCAGCACATCACACCCGTGGCACACCCTTGTCCCGGAATTCCGGCGGTCTTGCCACAAGCGTCGCTTTCCCGCCTGCGGGTACGTGTTCAGGACGTACGCTCGCAGCCGGGGAAACAGCCCCTCGAGCAAGCAGTCAACCGCGGAAGTGAGGCGGCCCGAGAATCATGGACAGTGCCGAGTACGAGCGTAGGATCGCGGCCCGGTTCGCCACCTTCGACCAGGACGGCAACGGCTACATCTCCCGTGAGGACTTCAGCACGGCGGCCGCCGCGCTGTGCACGGAGTTCGGGGTCACCGCGCGGTCCGAGAAGGGGCAGGCCCTCTACATCGGGGCCGAGGCGTTCTGGCAGGGCATGGCCGGGATCGCGGACCGCGACGGGGACCAGCGGATCACCCGGGACGAGTTCGTCGGCGGCGCGGTGAAGCGGCTGCGCGACAACCCCGAGCGGTTCGCCGAGATCGCCCGCCCGTTCCTGCACGCGGCGATCGACGTGGCCGACGGCGACGCGGACGCGGCGGTCACCCCCGCCGAGGCCGGACGCGCGCTCACGGCGCTCGGCGTGCCCGAGGACATCGCCTCGGGGGCGGCCGCCGCCCTGGACGCGGACGGCGACGGCCGGGTCGCCGAGCAGGACGTCGTGCAGGCCTTCGCGCAGTACTTCACCGTCCCCGAATAGCCCCGGCTCAGTCGGAGAAGCGCTCCCGCAGCTTGTACTTGAGGACCTTGCGGAGCGTCTCGTTGCGGGGAAGCGCCTCGACCAGCTCCAGCTGCTCCGGCAGCTTGTAGGTGGACAGGCCTTCCCCGCGCAGGTACGCGGTGAGGTCTTCGAGCGTCAACGCGCCGGTGCCCGCGCGCTGTTCGACCACCGCGCAGACCCGTTCGCCGCGCTCGGGGTCGGGCAGGCCGACGACGGCCGCCTCGCCCACGGCCGGGTGCTGGTGGAGCAGGTCCTCGATCTCCTTGGCGGAGATGTTCTCGCCCTTGCGGATGATGATGTCCTTGGCCCGACCGGTGAGGACCAGGTGGCCGCTCTCCCTGAGGTGGCCGAGGTCACCGGTGATCAGGAAGCCGTCGGCGTCGAAGACGGCCGCGCTCTGGTCCGGGTCCACGTACCCCTGGCAGACCGCCTCCCCGCGCAGCCGCACCTCGCCGTCCGTGCCGGGCGGCAGTTGCTTGCCGTCCGCGTCCGTCACCCGGATCTCCATGCCCTCGGGGGGCCGCCCCTCGGTGGTGGCGAGGTTCTCCGTGGTGTCGTCGGGGGCGCCCATCGTGATCATCGGCACCTCGGTCATGCCGTATCCGTGGGTGAGCTGGCAGCCCATCTCGCGGACCACGGCGTGGTAGACCTCCGGGGGCTTGGGCGCGCCGCCGCCCGCGAGCAGGCGCAGCGTGGGGATGACCTTCTGTCCCTCGGGGAGCTGGCGCTGTTCGGTGAGGAACATCGAGTAGAACGCCGTGGACCCGCCCGCCACGGTCACGCCGTGCCGCCGGTAGCCGTCGAGTGCGGCGGGCAGCGCGAAGTGCTCGAACATGACCGCGGGGAAGCCGTAGAGCAGCAGCATCACGGTGTAGTCGGGCCCGGCGATGTGCGCGAAGGGGAACGCCATCGAGCCGATGTCGGACGCCTTGAGCTGCAGGGCGTGCGCCAGGCACGAGCCGCCCGCGATCAGCGAACGGTCGGTGTGCAGCACGCCCTTGGGGTCGGAGGTGGTGCCCGACGTCCAGTAGATCCAGCGCACCGAGGTCCCCTCGGCGGGCGGCGGGGGCAGTACGGCCGGGTCGCCGTCGGGCAGCGTGCCGTACGCGTCGAAGACGGTGAAGTCGCCGCCCGCGCCCAGCCGGTCCGCCATCTCGGCGTGGTCGAAGCCGCGCCAGACGCCGGGGACGGCGAAGAACTCGGCCTTCGACTCCCGCAGCGCGAAGCCGACTTCGCGGTCGCGGTGGAAGGGGATGATCGGCGACTGGACGGCGCCGATGCGGGCGAGCGCGAAGGAGAGCAGCGCCGTCTCGATGCGGGTGGGCAGCTGCCAGGCGACGACCGTGCCGGGGCGCACGCCCAGGTCGTGGAGGCCGGCGGCGACGCGCTCGGCGCGGTGCCGCAGCCCGCCGAAGGTGAGCAGGCGGTCGTCGGGGGCGTCGGCCGCGGCCTGGATGAGCACGGGCCGGTCGGGGGTGAGGTCGGCGCGGCGCGCGATCAGCTCCCAGAGCGTGCGGGACTCACCCAGTTGGTACGCGGTCTCGTTCCGAGCGGTCCTCATGTGGTCCCCTCCCGGTCGCACGGCCGGAGCTGACGGACAGTCAGATCACGCCGAGAGCGTAAGGCCCGGCGCCTTGTCGGTCCAGGGGTGCGGGGCTAGCCTGCCTCTGACGATCCGTCAGATCACGGCGGCCGTGCACGGCACCCCGACCGACCCGGACCCGTAGGAGCCGCATGGACCTCACGTACACCGACGAGGAGGAGGCCTTCCGGGCCGGGCTGCGCGACTGGCTCGCCACCGCGCTGCCGGGGCTGCCCGCCAAGCCCTCGCCCCAGGACTGGCCGGGCCGCCGCGCCTACGACACCGCCTGGCAGCGCATGCTGTACGACGCGGGCTACGGAGAGGTCCACTGGGACGCCTCCCCGACCCAGCGCCTCATCTTCCTGGAGGAGACCGAGAAGGCGGGCGCCCCCTACGTCGGCGCCAACTTCGTGGGCCTGCTGCACGCCGGTCCGACCATCGCCTCCGAAGGCACCCCCGAGCAGCGCGCCCGGTGGCTGCCGCCCGTGCTGCGCGGCGACGAGATCTGGTGCCAGGGGTTCAGCGAGCCCGACGCCGGGTCCGACCTCGCGTCGCTGCGCACGCGCGCGTGGCGCGACGGCGACCACTACGTGGTCAGCGGCTCCAAGATCTGGACCTCGCACGCCGAGGTCGCCGACTGGTGCGAGCTCCTGGTCCGCACGACGCCGGTCAGCGCGAGCGTCCCCAAGCACCGCGGCATCACCTGGCTCGCGATGCCGATGGACGCCCCCGGCATCACGGTCCGCCCGCTGCGCACCCTCGCCGGGTCCACGGAGTTCGCGGAGATGTTCCTCGACGAGGTGCGGGTGCCCGTGTCCCACCGCGTCGGCGAGGAGAACGACGGCTGGCGCGTGACGATGGTGACCCTCTCCTACGAGCGCGGCACCGCCTTCGTCGGGGAGGTGGTGGCCTGCCGCCGCGTCCTTGCCGAGCTGGCCCGCGAGGCCCGCGGCAACGGCCGCTGGGACGACCCGGCGCTGCGGCGCAGGCTCGGGCGGCTGAGCGCGGAGTTCTCGGCGCTGTGGCGGCTCACGCAGTGGAACGTGAGCGAGGCGCAGGCCACGGGCGGGGTGCCCGGCGTCGGCGGCTCGGTCTTCAAGCTGCGCTACTCCCACGCCCGCCAAGAGCTGTACGACGCGGCCGCCGAGGTCCTCGGCCCCGGCGCCCTGGACCTGTCCCACGCCTGGACGCTCGACCGCCTCTCGTCGCTCTCGTACACGATCGCCGCGGGGACCTCGCAGATCCAGCAGAACATCGTGGCCGAGCGGATACTCGGCCTTCCGAAGGGGCGGTGAGGGTCCGCATGGACTTCCAACTCACGAAGGACCAGCGCGCCTTGCGGGACGGGATGCGCCGGCTCCTCACGGGGCGGTTCTCCCTGCGGGACGCCACGGAGCGCCTCGACCGGGCGCTCTGGCGCGAGCTGGGCGACGCGGGCTTCTTCTCGCTCGCCCTGTCCGAGGCGGACGGCGGTGTCGGACTGGGCCTGCCCGAGGCCGTGTTGGTCTTCGAGGAGGCGGGGCGCGCCCTGCTGCCGGGACCCGCCGTGGCGTCCTTCCTGGCCGCCGGGGTCGTGCCGGGCGCCGCCGGGGGCGACGTCGTGGTGACCGCCGTCGACGGCCCGCTGGTGCCGTGGCTGGCGGAGGCCGACGTGGTCCGGGGCGACGTGAGCGGCGCCGTGCCGCTGCGGTCCGTCGACCCGCTGACCCCGCTGCACCGGGTCCCCGACGCCGGACACCTCGACCGGGGCGCCCTCCTCTACGCCGCGGAACAGCTCGGCAGCGCCGCCCGCACCTGCGGGACCGCCGTCCAATACGCGCGCGAGCGCGAACAGTTCGGTCAACCGATCGGTGCCTTCCAGGCCGTGAAGCACCTCTGCGCGCAGATGTTCGTACGCGCCGAACTCGCCCGCGCCGCCGTCTACGCCGCCGCGGTCACCGGCGACCCGCTGGAGGCCCGCGCCGCCAAGCTGCTCGCCGACGACGCGGCGGTGCGCAACGCCCGGGACTGCCTCCAGGTGCACGGCGGCATGGGGTTCACCTGGGAGGCCGACGTCCATCTGCACCTCAAGAGGGCCTGGGTGCGCGCCGAGCTCGGGCAGTCGGCGCGGGACGCGGAGGAGGACCTCGCCGCGGCGCTCTGAGGGCCGCCGACGCGCGGCGCCGGCCACCGTCCGGCGATCCCCCGGCCACGGTCCGTGAAAATTGGTCTGTCCGATATCAGGTGAATTGTCACGGTGTTTCGTGAGGAGACGCCTGTGAGTCGTGAGACTACGGAGCGTCGATATCGGGTTGTGTCCTCCGCGTGACTCGTCACGGCACGGAGTCGGTGTCCGGCTCGGGTACCTTGTGTGGGATGCGAGTGGTTCAGAGTCCGAGCCATGCCGGTGCTGCCCGAGTGGCGGCGCCGGGCCCGGCGATGCGTGCCGCTCGCAGCACAGGGCGGGGCGAAGTCGCCGCCTGTTCGACCCCCTGCGGTGCGCGTCGCACAGTATGCAGCACGCGTACTCCTTCGCGCTGGAATATGCCCGAAGCGCTTGTTGGGGTGACTGAACGTCAATCATGCTGTCTCCTAAGGGGATCACGTTCCGTGACCCTGTGGAGTCGCGAGGCGATGTGTCCGCCGGTTCGGATGGTGTGAGCGGTGCAGGTGCTTCAAGTTCAGCTGGAGGTCGGGGCCGACCCCGCAGAGGTGGGCCGGGCCAGGCGGTGGGCCCGTTCACGGCTCGCGGGCTCGGGGATAGAGGCCGACGAGCCGGTTGCCGAGACGCTGATCCTGCTGATCTCGGAACTGGTCACCAACGCCGTTGTGCACACCGGCTGTCCGGCCGTGCTGCGCATGCTGCTCCCCGGCGTCCCCGCCGACGCGCCCGGTACGGTCCGGGTCGAGGTGGCCGACAGCAGCGCCCGCCCGCCGGCCCAGCGGCACGCCGACGGCGACGACACCAACGGGCGCGGCCTCGAACTGGTCGACGGCCTCGCCGACCGGTGGGGCTGGCAGCCCGAGGGCGCGGGCAAGAGCATCTGGTGCGAGGTCGACCGGTGCGAGTCCGGCGTCGCGCCGGTCGCGTTCGAGGGCACGACCCACGACGGGGCGGCCTACGACCGGGGGGCCTGCGACTCCGCGTACGACCGCCAGGCGTACGACCGGGTGGCCTACGGCAGCGGGGCGTGCGGCAGCGCCCCGCAGAGCGCGACCTGCGGCGTCGTCCCCGACGGGAAGCTCGCCGACGTGACGCCCCGCGGCATGACGGCCTGCGACGGCGCGGCGTACGACCGTGCGAGCTGGAACGGCACGGCCTACGGCGACATGGACTTCGCGTACGAGGCTGTCTGAACCCGCCGCGTACGCTGCGGTCCGAGCCCGTATGCGCCGTCGCGTGCCCCTGTGCGCGCGCCTGTGCGCGGGCCGCGCGAAACGGGCATAGTTCGCCAATCCCCGGTGCGGTGTTGACGTACCGTGTCCGATTGATCACGCTTGTGTGCAGCGATTCGCCGCGAGGGGACGTCGAGGGTGCTCGGTGACGGAGGTCCTTGACGAGGTGTGGGTCGCGAGTTCGGCGTCCTTCGCGGCCTCACGGGACGGGCGCCGGAGCCGGACGGCGGCGTGCGCGGCGGCGCGCTCGGGGCGGAAGCCGACGCGCCGCCGTCCGGAGTGCCGCGCCACTACAGCAGGGCCACCGGGGCGACCGGCGTGCCCGTGCCGCCGATGAACGGCTCGGGCATCGCGGACAGCAGGAAGGAATGGCGCGCACGTTCTGCACAGGCTGTGGACAACTTTTCCAGATCCCAGTTCTGGCCCTGCAGCATCCCCATCTCGACCAGGTGCAGCGCGTGCACCGGCAGCCACAGGTTCTCGATCTCCGGCGGGAAGATCTCGAAGGTCAGGGTGTCGTTCGCGACCGCCGCCACGTCCCGTGCGTGGAACCACTCGGGCGTGCGCACCGAGAGGCCCGGCGACGGATAGCCGTACGCGTGCTTGTCGCCCGCGAGGTACACCCGCACCTGGCCCGTGCGCACGAGCACGATGTCGCCCGCGCGGACCGTCACCCTCCCGAACTCCGCCGCCTCGTCCAGGTCTTCGGGGGTCACCGCGTGGTCACCGGGCAGCCGGTCCACGCCCTTCGCGCGCGCCACGTCCAGCAGGACCCCGCGGGAGACGACGTGCAGCGCCTTGTCGATGCCGCTGAACCGCGCGCCGGTGTGTGCCGCGATGGAGTCCGCGGGGCGGCCGTTGTAGATCCGCCCCGAGTGCGACACATGCGTCAGGGCGTCCCAGTGCGTGGCCGTCTGCAGCCCCATCGTCACCGCGTCGTCGCTGGTCGCGACCGTGCCGGGGCCGAAGAGCTCCTGGTTGATCTGCACCATGGTGTGCAGCGGATTGATCCGGCCGGGGATCAGCCCCGTCTGGACGCCGTCCTCCTTGAGCGGCAGCGCGAGCGGGACGCGGTGCCCGGTGCGCACCTCGGCGGCGGCCGCGCGGACGACCTCGTCGGTCACGAGGTTGAGCGTGCCCCGCTCGTCCTCCGAGCCCCAACGCCCCCAGTTGTTCACGCGTTTGGCGATGTCGTGGAACTCGGCGGGCAGGGCGGAGGGGGGCGGCCCGGCGGCCGTGTTCGAGTCTGACATGAGTCCTCCGCGGGGCTTGTCTTCCGGTATCTGACGGGTCATAGAATCTAACGGTCCGTCAGAAACCGCGGGAAGGGGCCGGACGTGGGGAACTTCTTGGCAGGCAAGGTGGTGGCCGTGACCGGCGCCGGGCGCGGCATCGGCCGGGCGGTCGCGCTGGCCGCCGCCGCCCAGGGGGCGAAGGTCGTCGTCAACGACTACGGCGTCTCCATGGAGGGCGCCGAGCCGACCAGCGAGATAGCCGACGCCGTGGTCAAGGAGATCCGGGCCGCGGGCGGCGAGGCCGTCGCGGTCGCCGACGACATCTCCACCATGGCGGGCGGGCAGCGCATCGTCGACGTGGCGCTCGCCGAGTACGGGCGGATCGACGGGGTGGTCTGCGTCGCCGGGATCCTGCGCGAGCGGATGCTGTTCAACATGTCCGAGGAGGAGTGGGACCCGGTCGTCGCCACCCACCTGAAGGGCACGTTCACCGTCTTCCGGGCCGCGTCCGCGGTCATGCGCAAGCAGGGTGCGGGCACCCTCATCGGCTTCACCAGCGGCAACCACCAGGGGTCCGTCGCGCAGGCCAACTACAGCGCGGCCAAGGGCGGGATCATCTCGCTGGTGCGGAGCGCCGCGCTGGGCCTGCACAAGTACGGGGTGACCGCCAACGCGGTGGCGCCCGTCGCGCGCACGCGGATGTCGGCGAACGTGCCGATGGAGCTGAAGGAGATCGGCGAGCCCGAGGACGTCGCCGCGCTCGTCGTCTACCTGCTGAGCGACCGCGCCCGCGACGAGCGGATCACCGGGCAGGTCTACACGATCGCCGGCCCCAAGATCGCCGTGTGGGCGCAGCCGCGTGAGCTGCGCGCGGGATACGCGGACGGCGCCTGGACCCCCGAGAAGATCGCGGACTTCCTGCCGGGCACGGTGGGCACCGATCCGATGCCGTTGCTGGCGCAGCTGGAGGCGATGGCGAGGGCCGCGGCCGGCAAGGAACGGCCGAACGCGTAGGCGGGGGCGGGACGGTGGAGTTCGGTTTCGGCCCCGAGGACGAGGAGTTCCGCGCCGAGGCGCGGGCGTGGCTCGCGGAGCATCTGACGGGTGGGTTCGCCTCGGCGGTGGGGCGGGGAGGGCCCGGGAGCGAGCATGAGGGGGCGGTGGAACGGCGTGCCTGGGAGCGGGAGTTGGGGCGCGGTGGGTGGATCGGGCTGGGGTGGGGGAGTGGGGGCGGTGGCGGTCGTGGTGGAGGCGTTGGTGGTGGTGGAGGCGTTGGTGGAGGCGTTGGCGTTGGTGGTGGCGTTGGTGGTGGTGGAGGCGTTGGTGGTGGTGGAGGCGCTGGCAGTGGTGTTGAGGGTGGGGGTGGCTCGCGTGGGGGGTACGGGAATCGGTGCGCCAGCCTGACGCAGCAGGTCGTGTGGGCCGAGGAGTACGCGCGGGCCAGGGCGCCCGGGCGGTACGGGCACATCGGCGAGAACCTCCTCGCGCCGACCCTGCTGGCGTACGGGAGCCAGGAGCAGCGCGACGAGTTCCTGCCGTCGATCGCCCGCGGCGAGACGCTGTGGTGCCAGGGGTACAGCGAGCCCGGGGCCGGGTCGGACCTGGCGGGGGTGCGGACGCGGGCCGTGCGGGACGGGACGGACTACCGCGTCACCGGGCAGAAGATCTGGACCTCGCTGGCGCACGAGGCCGACTGGTGCTTCGTGCTGGCGCGGACGGGGGAAGAGGGGGGCGGTTCCGCCGGGGGTGAGGGCGGAGGCGCGGGCAGGGGTGCGAGTGGCGGCGGGGAGCGTAGTGGGGACCGGTACCGGGGGCTTTCGTTTCTGTTGGTTCCCATGGATCAGCCCGGGCGGATCGAGGTCCGGCCCATCCGGCAGCTCACCGGAACCAGTGAGTTCAACGAGGTCTTCTTCGACGGCGCACGCGCGCGTGCCGCGCATGTCGTCGGCGGCGTCGGCAACGGCTGGCGGGTCGCCATGGGGCTCCTCGGCTTCGAGCGCGGCGTCTCCACGCTCGTGCAGCAGATCGGCTTCGCCGAAGAACTGGGGGACGTCGTACGGGAGGCCCTCGCCGGCGGGGCCGCGGCCGACCCCGTGGTGCGCGACCGGATCGTGCGGCAGTGGGCCGAGCTGCGGGTGATGCGGTGGAACGCGTTGCGGACGTTGGGGAGTTCCGGTGGGGCTGGTGGGGCTGGTGGGGCTGGTGGGGCCGGCCTATCGGGCGCGGGTGGTGCCGGGAGTGGGGCGCCCAGTGTCGCCAAGTTGCTGTGGGGGAAGTGGCATCAGCGGCTCGGGGAGCTCGCCATGGCGGTGCGGGGTGCGTCGGCCGCCGTGGGGCCCGCGGACTGGCGGGCCGAGTCCCCGTACGAACTCGACTCCCTGCAGCGGCTCTTCCTCTTCAGCCGTGCCGACACCGTCTACGGCGGCTCGGACGAGGTGCAGCGGAACATCATCGCCGAGCGGGTGCTCGGTCTGCCGAGAGAGGCCAGAGGGCCTCGGTGAGGGGTGCGGGATGAGGGGCGTTGTCTTCGACGGGACGCGGGTCGAGGTCGTCGACGATCTGGAGATACGTGATCCGGGGCCCGGGGAGGTGCTCGTCGGCGTGGCCGCGGCCGGGCTGTGCCACAGCGATCTCTCGGTGATCGACGGGACCATCCCGTTCCCGCCGCCGGTGGTCCTCGGGCACGAGGGGGCCGGGATCGTCGAGGCGGTCGGCGCGGGGGTCGCGCACGTCGCGCCCGGGGACCACGTGGCGCTCTCCACCATCGCCAACTGCGGGGCCTGCGCCGAGTGTCACCGGGGGCGGCCGACCATGTGCCGCAAGGCCATCGGGATGCCGGACCAGCCGTTCTCGCGGGGCGGCAAGCCGGTGTACCAGTTCGCCGCGAACTCCGCCTTCGCGGAACGCACCATCGTCAAGGCCGTGCAGGCCGTGAAGATCGCGGACGACATTCCGCTCACGTCGGCGGCGCTGATCGGGTGCGCGGTGGTGACGGGGGTCGGGGCCGCGCTGAACCGGGCGAAGGTCGACCGGGGCGACTCGGTGGTCGTGATCGGCACGGGTGGGATCGGGCTGAACGTGCTGCAGGGGGCGCGGATCGCGGGGGCCGCGACGATCGTGGCGGTCGACGCGAATCCGGCGAAGGAGGAGGTGGCGCGGCGCTTCGGCGCGACGCACTTCCTTCGGTCGACGGAGGGGGTGCGGGATCTGCTGCCGCAGGGGGTGGACCACGCCTTCGAGTGCGTGGGGCGGGTGGAGCTGGTGCGGGAGGCGGTCGATCTGCTGGACCGGCATGGGCAGGCGGTGCTGCTCGGGATGCCGGGGGCGTCGGCGGAGGCGTCGTTCGTGGTGGCGTCGATGTTCCTGGACAAGTCGATCCTGGGGTGCCGGTACGGGAGTTCGCGGCCGCAGCGGGATTTCGCGTTGTACGCGGAGCTGTACCGGAGTGGGCTGCTGCTGCTTGACGAGCTGGTGACGGCTACGTATCCGGTGGAGGACTTCGCGAAGGCGGTGGAGGATGCGGGGGCGGGGCGGGTGGCGCGGGGGGTTCTGACGTTCTGAGGTGTCTGGCCCCTGGGCGGTGTCTGGCCCCTGGGCCTTGTACGGGGTTCGCCTTCTCTTCGGTGGGTGGGGCGGGGCCGCGGGGGTATGTGCGTACTCGCTATCCCTGCGCCCCGCTGCACGGACAAAGGCGCCATTGTGTGCTCGGTGCTCCGTGCGCACATACCCCCACGTCCCCTCGCGTCTCGCGTGCGGGTGCGGCCCGGTGGGGCGTCGGTCGCGGGTGCGGCCTGGTGGGCTTGTTCCGTGAGTCCCCTCGACCGGAGAGGCGGGGGGAGTTCCCCACCCGCCCGCCCCCGCCCGGCACGAGGGTGGGGCTCACCCGGCCCCCTCCGGCCCAGCGGGACTAGCCCGCCCCTACTCCCGCCTCACGGCGCGGGGTAAACGGGTGGGTGGGTGGGAGGTATCCGCCGCGGAGCGGCGGGGCTGTTTGCGGGCGGCGGGGGCTCAGGCGGAGACGTCGCGGAACGTGCGGCGATACCCCGTAGGGGTGACCCCGAGCGCCGCTTGGAGATGCTGCCGCATCGACTGCGCCGTGCCGAACCCCGCGTCCCGCGCCACCTGGTCCACCGAGAGTTCGCTCGACTCCAGGAGGTGCCTGGCCCGTTCCACGCGCTGCTGCGTCAGCCACTGCCCGGGGCTGATGCCCACCTCCTCGCGGAACCTCCGCGTGAACGTGCGCACCGACATCGACTCCTGCTCCGCCATGTCCCGCAGCTGCAGCGGCCGGTCGAGGCGGCCCAGCGCCCAGGCCCGCGCGGAGCGCGTCGTCGCCACCTGCGGCTCCGGCACCGGCCGGTGGATGTACTGCGCCTGCCCCCCGTCGCGGTGCGGCGGCACCACCGTCCGGCGGGCCACCTCGTTGGCCACCGCGGTGCCGTGGTCCCGGCGTACGACATGCAGGCACAGGTCGAGGCCCGCGGCCACGCCCGCCGACGTCAGGACGTCGCCGTCGTCGATGAACAGCACGTCCGCGTCCACCTCGACCCGGGGGAAGAGCCGCTGGAAGTGGTCGGACGACGACCAGTGCGTGGTCGCGGGGCGGCCGTCGAGGAAGCCCGCGGCGGCCAGCACGTACCCGCCGGTGCAGATGGAGACCAGCCGGGTGCCCGGCCGGATCAGGGCGAGCGCCGCCCGCAGGTCGTCGGTCAGGAGCCCCTCCTCGTACACCGGCCCCAGCTCGTAGGACGCCGGGACCACGACCGTGTCCGCCGTCGCGAGCGCCTCGGGTCCGTGTTCGACGAGGATGGCGAAGTCGGCGTCCGTGCGGACCGGGCCCGGCGGGCGGATCGAGCAGGTCACGACCTCGTAGAGGTGCCGCGTCCGGGGTGTGCGGGCGCTGGTGAAGATGCGCTGCGGGATGCCCAGTTCGAAGGGGATCACGCCGTCCAGGGCGAGGACGACGACCCGGTGCGGCCGGTCGGACCCGGACGCGGGGCCCGCCGGCGTCCGGTCCGCCGGGAAGTCTGCGGTCTCTTCGGGAAGCGCCATGGCCCGATCCTAGCGAATGCTGTCCCTCGGGCCACTCGTTCGGATCGGACCGGATCCGGATGCTGAATGACGTGACCCAGACAACCGAGACGCCCGCGCGGAGCCTCCCGCCGAGCGCGCCCAAGCGTCGTAAGCGTCGTACTCCCCGTATCCACCGCGCGTGGTTCGTCGCTGCCGTCACCTTCGTGACGATCATCGGCGCCGCCGCGTTCCGCTCGCTGCCCGGTCTGCTCTTCGACCCGCTGCACGAGGACTTCGGCTGGTCGCGCGGCACCATCGGCCTCGCGGTCTCCATCAACCTCGCGCTCTACGGGCTCACCGCGCCGTTCGCCGCCGCGCTCATGGACCGCTTCGGCATCCGCAAGGTCGTCGCCGTGGCCCTCGTCGTCATCGCGCTCGGCTCCGGCCTGACCGTGTGGATGAACTCCGCCTGGCAACTCCTGCTCTGCTGGGGCCTGCTCGTCGGCCTCGGCTCCGGCTCGATGGCCCTCGCCTTCGCCGCGACCGTCACCAACCGGTGGTTCACCGAGCGGCGCGGCCTGGTCACCGGCATCCTCACCGCCGCCTCCGCCTCGGGACAGCTGATCTTCCTGCCGCTCCTCTCCTGGATCGTCGACGAGTACAAGTGGCGGCCCGCCGCCGTCACCGTCGCCCTCGCCGCCCTCGCGGTCGTCCCCTTCGTCTGGCTGCTGCTGCGCGACCACCCCGCCGACGTCGGCCTGAAGCCGTACGGCGCCGCGGAGTTCGTGCCCAAGCCCCCGCCCGTCACGGGCGCGGCACGGCGCGCGATCACGGTGCTCCTCAATGCCGCCCGCACCGGCCCCTTCTGGCTCCTCGCGGGCACCTTCGCCATCTGCGGGGCCTCGACCAACGGGCTCATCCAGACCCACTTCGTGCCCGCCGCCCACGACCACCACATGCCGATCCAGGCAGCCGCCTCCCTGCTCGCCGTCATCGGGATCTTCGACGTCGCCGGGACCATCGCGTCGGGCTGGCTCACGGACCGCTTCGACGCGCGCCGCCTGCTCGCCGTCTACTACGCGCTGCGCGGGGTCTCCCTGCTCTTCCTGCCGATGCTGCTCGCACCGACCGTCCACCCGCCGATGATCTTCTTCATCGTCTTCTACGGCCTGGACTGGGTGGCCACCGTCCCGCCGACCCTGGCCCTGTGCCGCGAGCAGTACGGCGACGACAGCGCGATCGTCTTCGGCTGGGTCCTCGCCTCGCACCAACTGGGCGCTGCCGTGGTCGCGTTCCTCGGCGGAGTGGCCCGGGACGCCTTCGGCTCGTACGACGTGATCTGGTATGCCTCCGGGGCGCTGTGCGCGGCGGCGGCGCTGATGGCGCTGGTGATCCGGCGTCGCGGTCCCGCGCCCACGGCGGCCGTCCCGGCCTGAGGGGCCCGTGCGTGGGGCGTGGGGCGTGGCGTTTGGGGTGTGGGGCGTGGGGTGTGGGTCGTTGGGCGTCAGAGAGTGAAGCGGCCGAACTTTCCGCGGTGGAAGAGCAGGGGGGCCGCCGCGTCCACGACGTCGCTCCCCGCGTCGCTCTCGGGGGTGCCGAGCGCCTCCACCCGGCCCACCACGATCAGGTGGTCGCCGCCCGTGTGCACGGCCTGGATCGTGCAGTCGATCCAGGCGGGCGCCCCGGTCAGCCGCGGCGAGCCGGACACCGGCGCCGCGTCGAAGGCGACCCCGGCGAACTTGTCGGCGCCGCTCACCGCGAAGCCGCGGCACAGCGCGCCCTGGTCGGCGCCCAGGACGTTCACGCAGAACACGCCCGCCCGCGCGATGCGCGGCCAGGTCGTCGACGTACGCGCCACCATGAAGGACACCAGCGGCGGGTCCAGGGACAGCGACGCGAAGGACTGGCAGGCGAAGCCCGCGGGGCCGCTGTCGGGGGCGTCGGCGGTGGGCGGGGCCGTGATCACGGTGACGCCCGTCGCGAAGTTGCCCAGGACGCGGCGGAATTCGTCGCGGTCGAGCGGGGCCCGCTCGTCCTCGCCGACCGCACGCAGCTGAGGGCGCGGGAGAGCCTCGACGGGGTCCGTGGTGGTGCTGGCCCCGACCGACCTGAGGTATCGGACGACGGTGGCCGCCATCCCTGCATGTCCCATCACACCGCCCATTGAAGCTGACGGGGCGTCAGATGTGAAGGGCGTGGCCGGAACGCTGCGGCCCCAGGCGTATCTTCAGCCTCATGAAGTGGGGGAATACGCAGCTGACCTGGGACGAAGTGAGTCTGCGGGCCGCCTCGGCGGTCTGCGCGGCACAACTGCCGGTGGCCGGGCTCGTCGCCTACGTCCTGTCGCTCGACGACGACACCTACGGCGCCGCGGGCGGCCCCGCCATCGGCCTGGCCTGCGCCCTCGTCTTCGCCCCCGTGCTGCTTCCGGTCCTCGGCCTGATCCACTCCGCCGTGCTCACGCTGCCGGCCTGCTGGCTGGGCCGGTGGGCCGCCCCGCGCGTCGGGCACGGCCCGGAGTGGGCGTGGTCGCTCGCCGGGCTGCCGGTCGTCGGTGCCGCGTGGGCCGGGTTCTTCGCGGCGCTCGGCGCCCCGTTCGCCGGATCCGCGCTGTGGATCGCGGCGAGCGGCCTCGCCCCGGCGATCGGCGTCGCGTACTGCCGCCGGCGCCAGGAGCGTCTCGGCAGGCCCCTGCGCAAGGTCTGGATCCTCTCCGGTCTCGGCTCGCTCGGCCTGTCCGTGGCCGTCGTCGCCCTCGCCGCGTTGGCCGCGGCGGCGGGTCTCCTCAAGGAGTACGAGCCTCCGAGGCCGTCCCCCGACCGGCTCGCCGGGGTCTGGCGCGGCGACGGGGACGTCGAACTGAGGCTGCTGGAGGGCGGGCGTGCGGAGCTGGCGGGGTGTGGGGCCGGTGCCGGTCGCGGGTTCGGTGGCGGGGGGCTGTCCGGGGGCGCGTCTCCGCTGACGGGCACGTGGACGGTCGGCGTCGACTCCGTGCTCGACCGGCCCGCGGTGGTGCTGGGAGGGAGCGGGGCCGGGAGCGGGAACGGCAGCCGCGGGGACGACCCCGAGGACGGTCTCGGGGACGGTCTTGGGGGTGGTGGTGACGGTGGCGGTGACCTGGCGTGCGGGATGGATCGGGCCTGGGTCATCGGGGGGTCGGAGGACGACCTCGAACTCTTCGTGTCCGAGGGGGACCCGGACGCCCCCGAGGTGGAGATCCTGCGGAAGGCGGGCTGAGGGGGCGGGTCCGGTGCCGGGGGTCGGGGGCCGGGGGCCGGGGGCCGAGGGACGGGTGCTGGGGTGCGTGGGCTTGGGCCTCGGCCGGGTGGCCCAGACGGGAGCCTTGGCGGGTGGACCGGTCGGATCTGTGTCGGTTGGGCTGGGGCTTGGGGCTTGGGGCTGGGTGCGGGTGCGGGTGCGGGTGCGGGTGCGGGGCCAGGGTGGGGGTGGGGGTCAGGGTGGGGGTGGGGGTCAGCGGCCCCGGTACGTCGGGGCGCGGCGTTCCACGAAACTGGCCACGCCCTCGTTCGCGTCCGCCGTGGTCATGTTGATCTCCTGGGCCGCCGCCTCCGCGGCGAAGGCCGTGGCGCGGTCCGACTCCAGGGATGCGTTGACCAGTTGCTTGGTCAGGGCGAGGGCCCGTGTCGGACCGGCGGCGAGCCGTTCGGCCCACTCCCGTGCCGTCTTCTCCAGCTCGTCGGCCGGTACGACACGGTTGACGAGCCCCATCCGTTCGGCGTCGGCGGCCGGGACGGAGTCGCCGAAGAACATCAGCTCCTTGGCGCGCTGCGGCCCGATCAGCCGGGGCAGCAGATAGGCGCCGCCGCCGTCGGGGACGAGGCCGCGCCGGACGAACACCTCGATGAACTTCGCCGGTTCGGCGGCGATCACCAGATCGCAGGCGAACGCCAGGTGCGCGCCGATGCCCGCCGCCGTGCCGTTCACGGCGGCGATCACCGGCTTCTCGCAGTCGAGGACCGCGGCGACGAGTCGCTGCGCGCCCTGCCGGATGGTGCGGGCGACGTCGCCGGGCACGCGCTCGCCCGTCGCGGGCGCCCCGCGCAGGTCGGCGCCCGCGCAGAAGCCCTTGCCGGTCGCGGTGATCACGACGGCACGGACACCGGGGTCGGCGGAGGCCTCGCCGAGCAGGGCGATCACGCGCTCCCGCTGGTCCCAGGTGACGGCGTTCATCGCCTCGGGCCGGTTGAGCGTGATCCACGAGACGTTGTTGTCAGTGGTGTGGAGTATCAATGAATCGAGGGGGGCGGCGGGTCGGTTCCCGGTGTCGGAAGCGGGATCACCGGTGTCGGTGTCGGTGTCGGTGTCGGAAGTGGTGTGGGGTTGGGGCTCGGGGGAGGGCGTCATGGGGGAGCGGCTCCGGTGGGTGAGGGCGCGGGTGCGGGTGTGGGTGTGGGTGTGGGTGTGGGCTCGGGCGGGTGGTGCGGTCCGGGTGTGCGGACGGGGGCGGGACCGGCCCGGGCGGCGCGCCCAGGGGCGGGCGGGGGCCGGCCTACTGACAGACGGCGAACGCGTCCAGGGCGACCGCGCCCTGCCCGCGCGGCAGCACCATCAGCGGATTGATGTCGAGCTCGGACAGCTCGTCCCCGAGTTCGAGCGCCATCCGCTGCACCCGCAGCACGACCTCGACCAGCGCGTCGACGTCCGCGGGCGGCGCCCCCCTGACCCCGTCCAGCAGGGCGCTCCCGCGCAGTTCGGTCAGCATCGCCTTCGCCTGGTCCTCCCCGAAGGGCGGCACCCGCACGGCCGCGTCCCGCAGGACCTCGACGAGCACGCCGCCGAGCCCGACCGTCACGGTCGGCCCGAAGAGCTGGTCGTGGGTGACGCCGACGACCATCTCGACGCCCCGCTCGACCATCTGGCAGACCAGGATGCCGTCCAGCGCGACCCCTTCGTAGCGGGCGATGTCCGTGAGCTCCCGATAGGCGTCCCGCACCTGGCTCGCCGAGGTCAGGCCGACCTTCACCAGGCCCAGTTCGGTCTTGTGCGCGAGCTGCGGCCCCGAGGCCTTCATGACGACCGGGTAGCCGACAAGCCCGGCGGCCCGCACGGCCGCCGCCGCGCTGGTCACCAACTGCTCGCGCGGCACCCTGATCCCGTACGCGCGCAGCAGCTGCTTCGCCGCGTGCTCGCTGAGCTGCTGGCCCGGCCGCATCAGCGCCTGTGCCTTGCGGAAGGAGGGGGACGGGGTGCGCGGCGCCTCGTCGAAGGGGGAGCGGTAGCCGGCCGTGAAGCGGTGGTGGTCGAGATGGGCGCGCACCGCCGTGATGCAGTTGGCGAAGGTGCGGAAGGTGGCCACGCGCGAGGAGCCGAGCAGCGTCTTGCGGTATGCGTCCTCGGTGCCGACCGGCGAGCCCCACACCACGCACACCAGCTTGTCCGTGCGTTCCGCCGCGTCCACCAGGTCCTGCGCGAGCTTGTCGCTCATGGGCGGGAAGGGGCCGGTGATCGGACAGATCAGCACCCCCACCTGCGGGTCGTCGAGGATGGCTTCGATGATCTTGGGTCCGCGCCAGTCGCCGACGGGGTGCCCGCCGTTGTCGACGGGGTTGGCGACGTTCAGGTACCCGGGTATCCACTCGTGCAGCTCCGCCTGCTTGGCGTCGGAGAGCGTGGGCAGCTTCAGCCCCGCCTCGGCCGCCAGGTCCGAGAAGTGCGCGCCCGTGCCGCCCGAGATCGAATAGACGACGACGCCGTCCGCCTGCGGCGCGCGGGCCCGCGCCAGCAGCGCGGCGGTGTCCTGGAGTTCGTCGAGCCCGTCGACGCGGATCACGCCGAACTGCCGCATCGCCGCGTCCACCACCGCGTCGGCACCGGTGAGTTTGCCGGTGTGTGAGGCGGCCATGCGGGCGCCGGTCTCGGTGCGGCCGACCTTCACGGCGACGACGGGCACCCCGCGCCGGGCCGCCCGGTCGGCGGCGAGCAGGAAGGCGCGGCCGTCCTTGAGCCCCTCGACGTAGCAGGCGATGGCGCCGACCTCGGGGCGCTCGGCGAAGTAGGAGATGAAGTCGGAGGTCTCCAGGTCCGCCTCGTTGCCGGTGGGCGCCCAGTGGGAGAGGCGCACGCCGAGCTCCTGCAGGGTGAAGACGGGCCTGCCCTGGTGCCCCGACTGGGTGATCAGCGCGATGGCGGGCCCTTGGAGGTCGTCGCGGAACTTCTCGAAGGCGTTGAGGTTGGTGTTCGGTCCGAGCAGCCGCAGGCCCGAGCGGCGCACGGTCTCGGCGAGCCGTTCCTGGGCGGCCGCGCCCGCCTCGCCCGTCTCGGCGAACCCGGAGGCGAAGGCGACGGCGAACCGCACCTTCTCCTCGGCGAGCTGCTCGATGACGGGCAGCGGGTCGGCGACCAGCAGCACGGCCAGGTCGACCTGTTCGGGCAGGTCCGCGACGGAAGGGACGCACGGGATGCCGAAGACCGACTGACGGGTGGGGTGCACGGGGTGCAGGCGGGCGCCGACCCGCTCGGCCCAGCCGATGAGTTGCCGGGTGATGCCGGTGTTGGGGCGGCCCTCGGCGTCCGACGCGCCGACGACGGCGACGGATCCGGGGCGGAAGAAGCGGTCGAGGTCGGGTACGCCCGCGTACAGCGGCCGGCCGCTGACGTCCAGGTCGTCCGCCGTGGCGGCCCTGCCGTGGACGGCGTTGGGAGGGAGTTCGCCGCAGGCCACAACATGGGCGCGGCGGGGGTCGGTGGTGAAGGTGCCGTGAGTCGATCCAAGCATCGGTCCGCCCGCTCCTGTGTGACAGCACTTAACTGACGCATAGTCAGATTACTGAACTGACGCTGTGTCAGGAATGGTGCTGCACGCAAAGCCTGGCGCCGGGGGCGGCGTGGGGGGCGGATTCCGGGGTGGGGGTGTCCTTTTGCCCCTGGTCGTCTTGCCCCTGGTCGTCCACGGAACCGTAGGATCCGGCTCTTGCCAAGGTCGCGAATCGGCCTTGCGGTGGCTGTCCTGTTCGTTGCCGGCCGGTGTGTTGTTCGTCTGCGGGTGTGCCGTGGCTGGGCGCGCAGTTCCCCGCGCCCCTTGGCGGCGCCCGCGGCGCCCCCGCGCCCCTCGGCGGCGCCTGAGGCCCGAGGGGGGTGGGCTCAGCGGGCTATCGTCTTTGCGATTCTTTCGGCGTCGCGGGCCATTTCGCGGAACATGCCGCTGATCGGGTTCGTGAAGCCGGTGAAGTACAGGTCGGGCGCCTGCTTCGCGGTGCGTCGGCCGTGCGGGGTCGGGCGGCCGCGCGGGTCGAGGATGCCGAGGTCGCCGACCAGCCCTTCGAGGGCGCGGCGGTAGCCGGTCGCGGCGATGACGGCGTCGGGGCCGATGCGGGTGCCGTCGGCGAGGACGACCTTGCCGTCCTCGAACGAGTCGACCGCGGCGACCGGTTCGACCCGGCCCGTGCGCACCGCGTCGATCAGGCCGACGTCCTGCACGGGTATCGCGCCCTGCCGGACCCGCGAGTACAGGCCGGTGTCGGGGCGCGGCAGGCCCTGGGCCGCGAGGTCGGGGACGCTCAGTCGCGCGATCGGCCCCGCGAGCCGGTCGACCACGGCGACCGGGAGCCTGCGGCACAGGATGCCGGTGCGCTGGGCGGGCCACCCGGCCGTGGAGCGGCGCACGATGTGCGGGGCGGTGCGCACGGCGAGGCGGACCCGGGCGGCGCCGCCCTCGGCGAGGTCGACGGCGATCTCGGCGCCGGTGTTGCCGGCGCCGACGACCAGGACGTCCCTGCCGGTGAAGGGGTGCGGGTTGCGGTAGTCGCCGGCGTGCAGGAGCTCGCCGGTGTACGTGTCGCGGCCGGGCCAGTCCGGCAGCCGGGGCGTGTGGTTGTAGCCGGTGGCGACGACCACCGCGCGGCCCGTGAGCTCGCGCCCGCCGGTCGCGTGCAGCAGCCAGCCGGTGCCGTCGGCGGCGCGTTCGAGGCGGGTCACCTCGACGCCGGTGACGACGTCGAGCCGGTGGTACTCGGCGTACTTGTCCAGGTAGCGGACGACGTCGTCGCGCGAGACCCAGCGGCCGAACGACCGGGGGATCGGCAGCCCGGGAAGGGCCGAGAGGCGACGGGTCGTGTGGAGGTGGAGCCGGTCGTAGTGACCGCGCCAGGAGGCGCCGACGCGTTCGGACTTCTCCAGGACGACCGCGCGGACACCGCGTGCGCGCAGGGCCGCCGCGGCGGCGAGACCGCCTGGCCCGCCCCCGACGACGTACACGGGGTGGTCCTGGCGGAGCGTAAGCGGAGGGGTGGAGTCGGCCATGACTGGAGAGTAACCGCGTGATTACTTGATGGGTGACGGTCAAGTCCGAAACCGATTGCGAATTGATCACGGACGTGCGGGATGTACGAGGTGTACGCCTTTGGCGTGGCCGTGGAGGGGGTCGCGCGCCTCCGGTGCGCTCCGTGGCGGGGCGTACGCCTCTTGCGTACGCGGCGGCGCATGCGTTGAACTGACGTACCGTCAGTTCTGGTGTACGGCCGACCCCTTCGGCGCCCCCGATGCGATCGGACTCTCCTGATGAGCACTGAGCAGCGTGCCGAGCCGCGCTACGACCTTCCCGAGGCGGACGCCTTCACGCAGCCCTACTGGGACGCCGCCGCCGAGGGGCTCCTGCTGATCCGCCGCTGCGGGGCGTGCGGCGCGGCCCACCACTACCCCCGCGAGTTCTGCCCGCGCTGCTGGAGCGAGGACGTCTCCTGGGAACGGGCCGGCGGCCGGGCCACGCTCTACACGTGGTCCGTCGTCCACCGCAACGACCTCCCGCCCTTCGGCGGCCGCGTCCCCTATGTCGCCGCCGTCGTCGACCTCGCCGAAGGCCCCCGGATGATGACGGAGGTCGTCGGTTGCGAGGAGGGCGCGCTGCGGATCGGGATGCCGTTGGAGGTGACGTTCCGGGAGGCGGCGGAGGGGGTGGCGGTCGCGGTGTTCCGGCCGCCGTCGGACGAGGGCGTGCGGGCGTAATCGGGCGTAATAGGGAGGCGTCGCGCGGGCCTGGCGAGCAATCATGGGCCATGCCCTCGCCCTCCCACTCGCCGTCCCCGCCGGACCCGCCGCACCTCACGGACACCGCCGACCTCGCGGACGCCCCCGATGCCACAGACGCCCCCGATGCCACAGACGCCCCCGATCCCACGGACCCCCCGGAGCACGCCCGTGCCCCCGCGTCCTCGGAGGCCGGTTCTGCCTGGTGGCTGACCGGTGATCTCGGCGCGTTCCTCGCGCGCGGGACGGAGTTCCTGCGCTCCGACCCCGTCCTGCACACCGCCCTGCTCAGCGTCACCGAGACCCTGCGCGTGCAGGGACTCCAGGCGTACGGGGAAGGCGCGCCCCTCTTCGGGACGTACGCCGACGCCCACGGCACCGTCCGAGGTGCCTTCGTGCGCACGCCGCCGCACCGCCTGGCCCTCAGCCCCCTCACCCCCGCCGCCACCGACTCCCTCGCCCGGCGGCTGGCCGGCGTCAGTCCCGGCCTGCCCGGGGTCGCCGCCGACCAGGCCACCGCCGAATCCTTCACCCGGGCCTGGGCACGGCACACCGGAGCCGCGGGTGTCCTCGGCACCCGGCAGCGCCTGTACCGGCTGGAGGCGCTCACCCCGCCGGAACCCGTACCGGCCGGCCGCGCCCGCCTCGCCACGGGAGCCGACCGGGACCTGCTGGCGCGCTGGCACGAGGAGTTCGGCGCGGCCGTCGGCGAGCGCCCCGCGATGCGGCCAGGCGACTGGGCCGACGCCCGCCTCGCCTACGGCGGCGTCACCCTCTGGGAGACGCCCGACGGCACCCCGGCCGCCATGGCCGGGGTCACCCGCCTGATCGCGGGCCAGGTCCGCGTCGCCCCCGTCTACACGCCCGCGCCCTTCCGCGGCCGTGGCCACGGCGGAGCCGCCACCGTCGCGGTGACCCGCGCCGCCCTCGACGCGGGGGCCGCCGAGGTCCTCCTCTTCACCGACCTGGCCAACCCCACCAGCAACGGCCTCTACCGGCGCATCGGCTACCGGCCCGTCCGCGACTTCGCCCAGTACGAGTTCACGCGGGACGCCCCGGCGGGCAACGCATCCGCACCCCACCGGGAGGCGGCGGTCACGGCCACAGCAACTCCCTGACCCAGCCGCCGTCCGCCGCCCCGGCGTCCCTGCGGTAGCGCAGCCGCACATGGCGCCGCCGCGCGTCCCCCTGGAAGAACTCCACCTCCAGCGGCTCCAAGACGTACAGCGTCCACGTCGGGGCATCCGCGTCCGGCTCGGCCTGCGCGCGCTCCCAGGCGGCATCGGAGGACCGCGCCAACTCCTCAGATGTGCCGAGGACTTCACTCTGGCGGCCCACCAGGGCGGCGGCCAGCGCACCGGTCGACCGTACGTGCAGGTCGGCGAGTGCCTCGCGGTGCGGGGCCGTGGTGACCGGGCCCCTGACCCGGATCTGGCGCCCCTGCGCCGCCCAGTAGAAGTGCAGGGCGGCCTCGGGGCGGGCGGCGAGCTGCCGGCCCTTCGCGCTGCTCGCGTGCGAGGCGAAGTGCCAGCCGTGCTCGTCCGCGTCGTGCAGCATCACGGTCCGCACGTCGGGTCCGCCGTCCTCCGCCACCGTCGCGAGCCCCATGGTGTGCGGCTCGGGCTGCCCGGCGGCCACCGCGTCCGCGAACCATGCGTGGAAGAGGGGCAGCGGAGCGGCCGGGGCCTGCGCGGGCCGGAAGGCGGGCAGCTCGACGTCCCACACCTTCCGGGACCGGAGCAGGGCACGGAAGTCGTCGGGGGAGACGGGCGGGGGCACAGGTGCTGTCATGTGTCGATTCTGCCCCCGCCGTCCCGGTCGGTCGGTGTCCCCGGCGAGCTGCGCCATCAGGACGCCGTGCAGCAGCTCCGCGTCCACGAAGTCCCCCTCCTCCGGCGCGCCGCACCGCCAGCTCAGCGGGTAGGTGTTGCCGCGCGCCGCCGGGACGCCGATGTACTGGTCCCGCGCGGCGGGCCCCAGGCAGGTGGCTCCGGGCGGCCAGTCGAAGTCCCCGCTCGTCCCGGGCGCGAGCAGGAAGTACGTCCAGCGGCCCCCGGACACCTCGCGGATGACGGGCCCCGGGTCGCCCTCCGTGAGCGTGGCGAGATGGTGCAGGACGGCCTCGCCGCGGACGCCCCTGACCCGGATGGCGTCGAAGTGGACGCCGGTGAGGCGGAGTTGCAGGCCGGAGCAGGGCACCCATTCAGGGGTGAGTTCGTTCGTCATGCCTACGAGATTCGGGGTGACTGCGTAGCGTGACCAGTGGTGCGGGGTACACATCGGCGGGGCGTGGAGAGGGCGGTGGCCGTTGTGGTGATGGGTGAGAGGGCGACTCCCGAGCGGGCGGACACCGCCGTCCCGTCCCCGGCGCGACGGCACGTCGGGGATCTGCTGAGGAACTTCCGCGAGCGGTCCGGCCTGTCCCGCAAGGATGTGGCCGGCCGGCTCCTGGTCTCCGAGTCCCTGGCGGGCGCGTACGAGCGCGCGGAACGCATCCCCACGTCGAAGTACCTGGAGGACGCCGACGCGCTGCTGGACGCGCGGGGCGCGCTGAAGTCCTGCATCCCGCTGATGGAGGAGGAGAAGTATCCGCCGACGTTCGTGGGGTGGGTGCGGCTGGAGAGGACGGCGGCGAGTATCAGTTCGTACGAGGTGCTGGTGTTTCCGGGGCTATTGCAGACCCAGGAGTACATGTACGCGTTGTACGAGGAGCGGGTGCCGCAGCTCAGTGAGGATCGGATCGAGAAGGACGTGGTGGGGCGCCTGGAACGGCAGGCACTGCTGAGTCGCACACCACCGCCGGTCATCGGGTACGTCATTGAAGAGGCGGTGCTCAACCGGCCCATCGGCGGTCGCGACGTCCTGCGAAGGCAGTTGCTGCACGTGCTGGAAAGCGCCCGCACGATGCATCATCTGAAGGTGCAGGTCATGCCGACCGATACGAGCGAACATGCCGGGGTTCACGGCCCGATCAAGCTGCTCGGCACGCTCGAAGGCCGCAACTTTGCCTACGACGAAGGCCAGATCAGCGGTAGGTTGATCTCGAAGCCGCAGGAGGTCAACCAGCTCATCGACCGTTTCGGCGCGCTGCGTGCCCAGGCGCTCACGCCCCGGAAGTCCGCGGAACTGATCGAGAGGATGGCGGGGCAGCTGTGAACAGCGAGCCGACGTGGTTCAAGAGCAGCTACAGCAGTAACGAGGGCGGTGACTGCGTCGAAGTCGCCTACACCTGGCGCAAGTCCAGCTACAGCGGCAACGAGGGGACGGACTGCGTAGAAATCGCCGCCTGCCCCCACGCCATCCACGTCCGCGATTCCAAGACGGCCCCCGAGGGCGGCGCCACCTTCGCGGTCACGCCCGCCGCGTGGACCGCGTTCCTGGCGGCGACCGCCGCCTAGTGCTGTGACCGGCATGGTTCGCCGGGCTGGTGGGCAGGAAGTGGCGGCGCTAATCGGGAGGCGTTTCGAGCAGCCGCTGCGTAGGGTCTGCCCGATGACGCTCTCTTATGATGTGGCCGGAGACGGTCCGGTGCTGGTGCTGTTGCATTCCGGGGTGTGTGACCGGCGGATGTGGGATGCCCAGTGGCCGGCCTTGATCGACGCCGGTTACCGGCTGGTGCGCTGTGATCTTCGGGGCTTCGGTGAGACTCCGGTGCCGGACCGGCCGCACAGCGATGCCGAGGATGTGCTGGCCCTCCTGAGCAGTCTGGGCATCGCGCAGGCGGCACTGGTGGGATCCTCGTACGGCGGGAAGGTCGCCTTGGAGATCGCCGCGCGCCGGCCGGACCGGGTGAGTGCCCTGGGGTTGATCTGTTCCGCCCTGCCCGGTCATGAACCTTCTGCCGAACTGAGTGCGCTCGGGGAGCGCGAGGAAGCGCTGATCGAGGCGGGGGACATCGCCGGCGCGACGGAACTGATGGTCGAAACCTGGCTCGGCCCGGACGCCGACGAGACCGCCCGCGAGGCGGTACGCCGGATGCAGCGGCACGCCTTCGAGCTGCAACTGGCCGCCGCTGAGGAGTTCGAGCCAGTCAAGGCCGTGGTCGATCTGGCGGCAATTCAAGCGCCCTGCCTTGTCCTGTCGGGCGCACATGATCTGGCGGACTTCCGGCAGATCGCTGCCCGGCTGCCGCATCTGCTCGCGAACGCCGACCACGTCGAACTGCCCTGGGCAGGTCACCTTCCCAGCCTGGAGCGGCCATCGGCCGTCACCGATCTGCTGATCGGCTTTCTCAAGGGGAGAGTCCCTGTCGGTTGAGCCCGCTCGCGGCGGTGAACCTTCCCGGTCACAGCACCAGGTGGGGATCATCCTCCGCCTCGGCGTGTGACCGCTGCCCAGCCGACCGCCGCACCGACGGCCAGTCCCGCTGCGATCCGCCACTTGTGGACGAGGCGCGGGCGCACCGGGACCGGATCGGGCGCCTCCTCCTCGGCGTCGCGTTCCCCGGTTCCTCCGGACTCCTCCCGGGGGCGCCGGCCGCCCCCGCCCGGTGCGTCGGTGCGGGGCATGCGGAAGGGGGGGAGCTGTTCCCACCGGAGGGTCTCGCCGTCGTGCCGCGCGGCACGGAACGCTTGGGCCCGTTCCGGTTCCACCGCGCGGTCGTCGGCCCAGAAGGCACGCAGGGCGGGCAGGCAGCGTCGATGGGCGGTCTCCAGGACCCCGGCACGGGTCTCCGGCACGAAGGTGGCGCCGCGCTCGATCATTCCGGTGATGACGGGGATACGGCGTCCGTGCTCGTCGTGCCCGGGAGCACCCGGGGTGGACTCGGTGACCGGACTGGCGAGCAGCACGCGGAACATGAGGACGAAGTCGCCGGTCGGGGCGCCGGTGACCACGCGCCAACGGGCGTGCCCCGGCTCGGTCGGCTCACCGCCTGCCAGATCCCACAGGATGCCGGTCAGCCGCGCATCGCCGAGGAAGTCGGGGGCGACGACCACCTTGTAGGTGACGGTCCGGCCGCGACTGATGACGAACGGCCAGAACGAGGTGGCTTCGTGCGGGTCAGCTGAGGATCGTTCCATCGTTTTGGGGACTCCTCTCGAACTCCAGGAGCAGTTCCACCAGTTTATGGGTGACGAACTGTGCCGCTGAGGCGCTGTCCTTGACGGCGTCGACATTGCGTTTGCGGAAGCTCTTCTGAAGATGCCGGGCCTTCCGCAGTTCGTTCGGAGGCAGCTTGATCAGATCGGCGGCACCCTCGGCACTGGCCACCATGAATGCGGCGAGGGCCTGGACGGGCACCTGCACCTCGCGGGAGGAGAGCACCGCCGCTGCGGGGGCGCTGAGCAGATCCGCGATCGTGCGCAGCAGGTTCGGCCCCTCGGCCTCCCGTTCGGCCCGGGCATCGGATCGTCTCTGCTTCTTCTCCTGTCTCTCCTGTTCCTTCATCGTGGACACGGCGTTGGCGAGGAGGTCCGGCAGTACGGCCGCGAAGCAGACGTCCACGTGCTGCGGCCTCGGACGGGCGTTGGCCAGTTTGTGCATGAGTTTGTCCGCGCCGAGGACGGCGAAGTTCTTGCCCACCGAGCTGGTGGGGATCAGCCGGATCCGGCCGGGAGGAACCGGCATGCGTGCGGTCCGCCAGTTCTGCCGCCCGGTCGCCAGGGTCCGGAATTCCGGATGCTCCAGAAGTCGCTCACGCACCTGTTTCAGGGAGTAGTACTCCGCCTCCAGCACGTCCCATTTGGTGATGGCGAAATGGATCGGGCCACTGCAGCTCTGCAGCAGACCGAACACCCGGGCCATGTCATGGTCCAGGAAGTCGCCGTTGCCCCGCATCATGTCCCGGATCTTGCGGCCGTCCAGCAACGCCAGCAGGGCGTCGGCGTCCTGCATCGTCCGGTCCAGCCGCTCCTGTTCCGGACTTCCTTCCTGCGGGTCGGTCAGCCGGTCGCCGGCGTAGTCGATGTAGCGCACCCGCATGGCGGTGAACTGACCGTGCTGGCTGCGCACCTTCACCGAGAACACCCACTCGGGGAACTCGCGGCCGTCGGTCGGCAGCGGCCACTCTCCCGGGCCGGCCACCTGCTGGTACGTGCGCTGCAGCCGGTGTTCGAGGACCGGGTCGTCGAGGGTCAAGTAGAAGCCCAGCCTGGGGTGCTGAAGCCGTAAGGACTGCCAGAGCGCGGCCAAGTAGACGGTTTTACCGGCCCCGGACGGACCCAACGTGACCACCGTGTACGTCATCGGTTCCGTCATCGTTTTCCCTCGCCTTCGCACACATCGTCAACTGCTGTACACAGTGACCGTTCGGGGCGCCGAGGAGCCTCGAACACAGCGCGGATACGACAGATGCGGTATCCCGGAAAGGGGCAAGGCGCAGGTGTGCGTAGCCCGCGACCAGCGGGGTCGCCCGAAGACGCCTACGTGTTCACCTGCGGACGCCTACGCGTTCACCTGTCCACGCCGACGTGCTCACCGGCCCAGCACCACTGTTCCCGAGGAGCAGAACCAGCCGCCCGTGCCCGACGCCACCGCCAGTTCGGGGGCGCTGCCGTCGGCCCGGCGGACCTGGCGGCCCTCGCCCGCCTCGCCGCGGAGCTGACGTACGGCCTCCACCAGCAGGAACAGACCGCGCATGCCGGGGTGTTGGGCGGAGAGGCCGCCGCCGTCCGTGTTGGTCGGGAGGTCGCCCGTGCGCAGCAGGCGGCCCTTCTCCACGAACGCGCCGCCCTCTCCCTTGCCGCAGAAGCCGAGGTCCTCCAGCGTCACCAGCGTCATGTAGGTGAAGGCGTCGTAGATCTCGGCGATGTCGATGTCGTCCGGTGTGACGCCCGCGCGCCCGAAGGCGAGGCGCCCGCTCACCGCCGCCGGGGAGACGGTGAAGTCGTCCCACTCGGACATGGTCGTGTGCGAGACGTGCTCGCCCGTGCCCAGCACCCACACCGGGGTCGCCGCGCTGTCCCGGACGTACTCCTCGGCGGCGAGCAGGACCGCGCAGCCGCCGTCGGAGCGGATGCAGCAGTGCAGTTTGGTGAAGGGGTCCGCGATCATGGGGCCGGCCAGGACGTCGTCGACCGTGATCGGGTCGCGGAACATCGCGTCGGGGTTGGCCGCCGCGTTGGCCCTGGCCTGGACGGCGACCGAGGCGAGCTGCTCCAGGGTCGTGCCGTACTCGTGCATGTGGCGGCGTGCGGCCATCGCGTACTTGGCGATCAGGGAGTGCCCGTAGGGGACCTCGAACTGCAGCGGGCCGCGGGCGCCGAAGGAGAGGTTCGAGGTGCGGCGGCGGGCCTTGATGTCGGCGCGGGCCGTCGAGCCGTAGACGAGGAGCACGGCCTCGGCCCGGCCCGCCGCGATGGCCTCCGCGGCGTGTGCGGCCATGACCTCCCAGGTGGCGCCGCCGACCGAGGTGGAGTCCACCCAGCGGGGTGTGAGGCCCAGGTACTCGGCGACCTCGATGGGCGCCAGCGTGCCGAGTCCCGCCGACGCGATGCCGTCGATGACGTCGCGGCCGAGTCCGGAGTCGGCGAGTGCGCGGCGGGCCGCCTGGGCGTGCAGGGCGTAGGGCGTGGCCTCGTCGACCCGGCCGCAGTCCGAGAGGGCGACACCGACGACGGCGACCTTGCGGGGCGTGGAGCGGGTGGCAGCAGACATGAATCTGACGGTACATCAGATATGGGGGCCCGCGAGAGGTGCCGGATCGTGCGGTGTGACGTCGCCGCTCTGTGCATGGACGTCGCCGCTCTGTGCATATCGGCCCCGCCGCCCTAGCATGACGGCCCGTCAGATCTGGGTCCGGGCCACCGTGCCCGGGGGAGGAGCCTGCCGATGGACGCCGCCTTCAGCGCGGAGCAGGGCGAGATCCGCCGCACCCTTCGCGAAGTCATCACCAAGCGGTGCGGCCCCGACGAGGTCAAGGCGGCCGTGCGCAGCCCGGCCGGCCACGACACCACCCTGTGGTCCGCGCTCGCCGAACAGCTCGGGCTTCCCGGCCTCGCCCTCCCCGAGACGTACGGCGGAGTCGGCTGCACCACCGCCGAACTCGCCCTGGGCAGCGAGGAACTGGGCCGTGCGCTCGCCCCCACCCCGCTCTTCGCCACCGCCGTCCTCGCCGCGCCGCTCATCCTCGCCCTCGGCACCGAGGAGCAGCGCGCCGAGCTGCTGCCCCGCATCGCCGCCGGGGAGCTCACCGCCGCCCTCGCCGTCCCCGGCACCGGGCTCGCGACCGCGCTCGGTCTCGTCGGCGACAACCACGGCGACTGGGCGGGCGGCGGGCGCGCGGGCGGCGTACAGGCACGGCTCACCGACGGGGTGTGGCGGCTGTACGGGCAGGCCGAACAGGTCGTCGACGGACACAGCGCGGGGCTGCTCGTGGTCGCCGCGCACGCGGGCGGCTTCGCCCGCTCGCGCACGCTCCTCTTCCTCGTGCGCGAGGGCGCGGACGGCCTGGCGCGCACCCGGCAGACCGCGCTGGACGAGACCCGCACCCAGGCCCGCGTCGAACTGCGCGACGTCGAAGCGGAGTTGCTCGGCGCCGACGAGGCCGACGTCGCGGGTGCGCTGGCCGCCGTCGGGGACGTCGCCGCCACCGTCGTCGCCGCGGAGGCCGTCGGCGCCGCCGACCGGGCCCTGGAGAAGACCGTCGAGTACGTGCAGCAGCGCGAACAGTTCGGCCGCGCGATCGGGTCCTTCCAGGCCGTCAAACACCGGCTCGCCGATGTCTACGTACAGGTGCAGGCGGCGCGGTCGGCCGCCTACTACGCGGCCTGGGCCGCGGGCGCGGAGGCCGCCGGGTTCGGCGGGCAGGGTGCCGAGCGGGCGGGCGGCCTCGCCCTCGCGCAGGCGCTCGACGCGCTGCGCACCGCCGCGTCCGAGGCCGTGCAACTGCACGGCGGGATCGGCTTCACCTGGGAGCACGAGGCGCACCTGTACTTCAAGCGGGCGTCGAGCGACGAACTGCTCTTCGGCCCCGTGCACCGGCTGCGGGCGCGCGCCGCCGAACGGGCCGGTCTCTTCGAGGGCGCTGTCGCCGGGGTGGGGACGATCACGGCCGGGCCGGAGACGACTACCGCCGGGCCGGAGGCGACTACCGCGGGGGCGGAGGCGATCACAGGACCGACCGTACCCGCCGTACCCGCCGGACCTGCCGGACCCACCGGACCCGCGCAAGGCGCCGGGGATGCCGCCGCGCCCCCTCCCGCCGCCGCACCGACCGGTGCCGCAGGACCCGTCGGCGCGGGACCCACGGGCGCAGGACCCGTCGGCCCGGGGGAGGTCGCCTGATGCCGCCCGGACTGCGCCTCGTGCAGAAGATGTCGTCCACCCGCACCTTCGCGAGGATCGCGCCGCACTTCATCCCCGCCATGGACCGCACCGTGCACCGGCTGACCCGCGGCAAGGTGCTGCTGAGCGCCCGGATGCTGCCCGGCGTCATCCTGACCGTGCGGGGCGCGAAGAGCGGGGTGCCGCGGCGTACGCCGCTGGCCTGCATGCCGGAGAAGGGCCCGGACGGGGCGGGCACGGACAGCTGGCTGCTGATCGGCTCCAACTTCGGACGGCCCGGTCATCCCGCGTGGACCGCCAACCTGCGGGCCAACCCCGACGCCGACATCAGCTGGCAGGGCACCGACATCCGGGTGCGGGCGCGGCTGCTGACCGGCGAGGAGCGGGCGGCGGCCTGGGAGGCGGCACTGAAGTTCTGGCCGCCCTACGCCGCCTATCAGGCGCGTGTGGAGCGGGAGATACGGCTGTTCCGGCTGGAACGGCGCTGAGGGAGCGCGCGCGACGCGGGGAACTCCGGACCGGGCCCGGTCGGGCCCGCGTGATCCTGGCTGAGCGCACGGCGGCGGATCACCCCTCGGTGATCCGCCGCCGGCTGACAGGACGCGCTGGGCTACTTCGTCGGCTTCTTGCCGGTTACGCCCAAATGCACCAACAGTGCCAGATTCGGCTTCAGTTCGGCCTGCTTGACGCCCCACGACTGGAAGCCGCGCTGGTGCGAGGCGACCGCGGCGAGCATCGCGACGAGGGAGCCCGCCATCGCCGCCGGGCTGACGTCCTTGTCGACCTTGCCCTTGGCCTGCAGCTCCTTGACGGTGTCCGTAAGGGAGTTGTTGACCGAATTGAGGATCTTCATCCGGATCTTGTAGAAGCGCTTGTCGCCCTCGGCGGCGCCCAGGTCGACGACCCGGAGGATCGCGTCGTTCCTGCGCCAGAAGTCGAGGAAGCCCTCGACCAGGTCCTGGGAGGTCTGCCAGCCCGCCTTGCCGACCCAGGACCGCCCGTCGAGCAGCTGGGTCAACTCGGCACCGGCCGCGGCCATTTGCTCCGCGATCTCCAGGACGGCGCCTTCCACGTCCGGGAAGTACTGGTAGAAGGTCGCGGGTGAAGTCCCCGCCTTCCGGGCGACGTCGATGACTTTGACGTCCCGGTAGGGCGAGGAGCTGAGCATCTCGCTGAGGCAGTCGAGCAGCTTCTGACGCGTCGCCTGACCACGTCGGCCGGCCACGCGGCCGTCGACGGTACGTACCTGTCCTGTCATGCCGTCAGCTTACCGAGGGGTGATCGGAGCGCGATTCGGCCGAGTGCAAATGGGGTTGGGGCGCGTGCGGGCGGCGGAGGGCGCACCCGCGTGAAATGGGACAGGCGTTCGAATTCGTACGCCGCCCTTCGACATTCCGTACGGGCGGACGGCCGCCTTCACCGACCATCAGGGGGCGACGTTCGCGGTCCTCCAGGACCGAACGGGGCCGGACCGGGGCGCGCGGCGCCGGGCACGGGGGCCGGCGGGCGGGTTTTGTCCGGAGACACCCCGATCCCGCCCCGGGTTCGCAACGACCGGCTCGGACAGGAAGAATCAGGGTGCGTGCCGCCGTAGCGGCTCGGTGGTGAGACGCTGCACGGGGCTGTCTTCTTCGGCGGCCGCGTACGGGGAGGTGGCAGGGCAAGTGGTGGATCAGCTGACGCAGCACGATCCGAGGCGGATCGGCCCGTTCGAGGTCCTCGGCAGGCTGGGTGCCGGTGGCATGGGGCTGGTCTATCTCGCGCGCTCCGCGTCGGGGCGGCGCGTGGCGATCAAGACGGTGCGGACCGAGCTCGCCGAGGACCAGCTGTTCCGTGTCCGCTTCACGCGCGAGGTCGAGGCCGCCCGCGCCGTGTCCGGCTTCTACACGGCCGCCGTGGTGGACGCCGATCCGCGGGCCGCCGTGCCCTGGCTCGCCACCGCGTACGTCCCCGCGCCCTCCCTCGAAGAAATAGTGAATGAGCACGGGCCGCTGCCCACCCAGGCGGTGCGCTGGCTCGCGGCGGGCGTCGCCGAGGCCCTGGAGTCCATCCACGGCGCCGGCCTGGTCCACCGCGACCTCAAGCCGTCCAACGTCCTCGTCGTCGAGGACGGCCCGCGCGTCATCGACTTCGGCATCGCGTCCGGCGTCTCCAACACCCGCCTGACCATGACGAACGTCGCCGTGGGCACGCCCGCGTACATGTCGCCCGAGCAGGCGAAGGACTCGCGCAGCGTCACCGGCGCCAGCGACGTCTTCTCGCTCGGCTCCACCCTGGTCTTCGCCGCCACCGGACACGCGCCCTTCCACGGCGCCAACCCCGTCGAGACCGTCTTCATGCTGCTCAGGGAGGGACCGGACCTCGAAGGGCTGCCCGACGAGCTGCGCCCCCTCATCGAGTCCTGCATGCAGATGGAGGCCACCCGCCGGCCCAGCCCCGCCGACCTCCAGGCGCAGCTCGCACCCCACCTCTTCGCCTCCGAGAGCGCCGACAACGACGACAGCGGCACGGCCTCCGCCTGGCTGCCCGAGCGGGCCGTCGCGCTCATCGAGGCCCGCAGGGGCGGCCGTCCGCCGGCCCGGGTGCCCGCCGCCGCGGCCCGCAGCGGCGGCCGGGGCGCCGCGCCCGCCGTGCCCGTCACCGCGCCGCCGCCCCCGCAGCAGCCGCCGCCCGCGCCCTCCCGGGCGCCCTTCGCGGTCACCCCCGACGGCGGGCCCGTGCGGCTCGCCGGGGCGAAGGTGCCGATCGGGCCCGGACCGCGCCTCGCCGACGCCCGCGGCCCCGTCGCCGTGCCCGGCGCCGCGGGGCTCGCCGCGTCCTGGTCGCGGTCCTCGGCGCCCCGCGCCGCGGGCAACGGCGTCGACCCCGCCGCCGCGGTGCCCGCCCCCGCGTCCGCGCCCGACGCGGCACCCTCGTCGTGGCGGCCGTGGCGGTTCCGGATGTCCAACGACGTGTGGGGCACCCCCGCCGTCGCCGGGAACCTCGTCTACGTGACCTCCTTCGAGGTGCACGCGCTGGACGTCTCCACCGGCCGCCGCAGCTTCAAGACGCGGGACGTCGCCTGGTCCATGTCCGTCGCCGACGGCCGTATCCACGCCTCCGACGGGCCCACGCTCTACGCCCTGGACGGCGCCGACGGCACCGACCTGTGGCGCCTGTCGACCGACGCCTGGGTGTACTCCCTCCAGGCCGACCGCGGCACCGTCGTCACCGGCACCCGCGGCGGCGGCGTCCAGGCCTGGGAGGCCGCCAACGGCGAGAAGCTCTGGGAGATCACCGGCGCGCAGACCGACTTCGAGACACCGGAGGCCGGGCCCCTGGTCCAGGACGGCACGGTCTACGTCTGGAAGGACGCCAGACTGCGGGCCCTGGAGGCGCGCACCGGCGAGGAGCGCTGGTCCTACCCGGTGGGCGACGCGGCCTCCTGCGGCGGCGTGCCGGTGCGGCTCACCCAGGCGCAGGACGGGTACGTGTACGTCGCCGCGGGCACCCGTGTCCTGGCGATCGACGTCGCGGGCGGGCACGTGCGCTGGCACTTCGAGGCGCCCGCCGCCTTCCTGTGCCCGCCCGCCTTCGCGCCGGGCCCGGCCGTCACGGGCGGCGGCGTGTACCTCGCCGACTACCTGGGCACCGTGTACGCGCTCGACGCGACGGACGGCCGCGACCGCTGGCGCATCGCCACGGAGTCCCGCTCCTCGATCGAGCCGGTCCTCGTCGCCGACGGCCACGTCCACGTGGGCAGCGGCAAGGGCCTCTACACCCTCGACGCGGTCACGGGCACCCCGAAGTGGCGCTTCCAGGCGGGCGGCGAGGTCGTCGGCGCGCCCGTCGTCGCCGACCGGCGCATCCACTTCGGCTCCACCGACCACCTGCTGTACACGCTGAAGGCCGACGACGGCAGGCTCCGCTGGAAGCTGGCCACCGGCGGCGAGATCACCGGCGCGCCCGTGGTGCGGGACGGCGTCGTGTACGCGTGCAGCAAGGACCGCTGCGTGTACGCGCTGGACGCGGAGCGCGGCACGGGGACCTCCCCCCGCCCCTAACCCGGGGGCGGTGGGGGCGGGTCGTCGCGCCGGGGCGCGGTCCAGGCGGGGCCGTCGAGCGTGGGCACCGCGCCGGACGTGCCGTGCGCGTCGTGCGCTCCGGACCCGCTGGTCGGGTCGTGCGCGGCGGATGGGCCGTACCGGTCGTCCGTACCGACCGTGCCGTCCGTACCGCCAGTGCCGTCCGTGCGGGAGGCGCGGGAGGCGCGGGAGGTGCGGCCCGTCATGAGGGCCGCGCCGAGCAGCAGGGCCACGCCGCCGCAGAGGCCGCCCAGGACGCCCTGGCCCAGACCCGAGCCGTCGCCGGCGACGGCCAGGCTGCCCTCCGCCTGGCCCTGGCGGACCATCCACAGCACGGTGAAGCCCAGCACCAGCACGCCCGCGAGGGCCACCGGGAGGCGGGCCCGGAGCACCACGCCCACCAGCGTCAGCAGGGCGGCGAAGGCGAACGGCAGGAAGAGGGAGCCGAAGAGCTCCGCGCCCGCGTCGGTGACACCGGCGCCGGAGAACAGCTCGTCGAGGCGGAAGTCGCGCCCGTGACGGCCGTCGTACCAGGCTCGGAAGGGGCTCAGTACGGCGGCCGTCGCTCCGGCGAGAGCGAGGACCGACCCGAGGACGTTGCGGACCATGGCGGGCCTCCTCGTGTGCGTGCGACTCGCGGTGCGCATCCGTACGCGACTCTCAAGATCGACGCTACGCCGGGTGCCCGGCCCCCGCCAGACGACCGCGCCGGGCCCTACCGGGTGCGGAAGTCGCCGCCGCGGCGGCGCGCGAACAGCTCTGCCTGGCGGTCCGGCGGCAGGTTGCCCAGGGCGATCAGGTGCGGTGCGTGGGCGAGGGCCTGCGCGCGGGCCGCCTCCTTCGCCGACCAGACCGCCCGCACCGTGCCCTGCACCGCCTCCGTCGGATACCCGGCGACGACCTCGGCGGCCCGCACCGCCGCCGCCACCGCGCCGCCCGGCGGCGTGAGCTCGGAGACCAGCCCCGTCTCGTACGCCCGGCGCGCCGAGATCCGCTCGGCCGTGCCCATCAGCGCCATCCGCGCGACCTCGCCGAACGGCATGCGCTGCGCCAGGTGGATCGTCTCGAACGCGCTGACCATGCCGTACGTCGTGTGCGGGTCGAAGAACGTGGCGTGCTCGTCCGCCACCACGAACTCGGCCTCGCCCAGGAGGTAGAAGGCACCGCCGCACGCCATGCCGTTGACCGCGGCGATCACCGGCTTCCACAGGTCGTTCGCCTTGGGGCCGATCGCGAGCAGCGGATCGTCGATCGTGTACGGGGAGGCCGGCTGCGGCACGTCGGCGCCGCGGTCGATGCCGGTGCAGAACGCCCGGTCGCCCGCGCCGGTCACGACGACCGCCCGCACGGTGTCGTCGAAGCGGAACTCCCGCCAGGTGGCGGCCAGTTCGTCCGCCGTCTCCACGTCGATCGCATTGTGCCGGGCGGGCCGGTCCAGGGTCAGGACCGCGACACCGGTCTCCTTGTCGGTGCTCCTGAGCAGCGCGCTCACGGGCGCTCCAGGACCCAGCGCGGCACCACGGTCCCGCCGACGTCCGCGAAGACGACCTGCACCTTCGCGCCGATGCGCAGCCGCTCGGGCGGCACGGAGTCCAGGGCGGCGTCGGGGGCGGCGACGAGGTTGCCGACCAGGCGGATGCGGGGGGCGTCGGCCAGCTCGACGACGATCGCGTTGTACGGGGCCTGCTCGGCGTAGGCCGGCAGGAGCGGGGGGTGGGGGAAGACGTAGGACCAGATGCGGCCGCGGCCGCTCATCCTGCGCCACTCGCTGTCGAAGGACCGGCAGTGGGGGCAGCAGGGCCTGGGCGGGAAGCGGAGCTCGCCGCAGGCGGTTTCGGCGCAGGCCTGTATGCGGAGTTCGCCTCGGGCGGCGTACTCCCAGAAAGGGGCGCCGTCGTCGTCCGGGGTGGGGGTCAGGAGTGCGGGTGCGGGGGTCTCTTGTGCGGTCGTCGCGTCTGCCATGCGGGTGTCCTTTGCCGGGTGCGGGCTTCTTCGGGTTGCTCGCGCAGTTCCCCGCGCCCCCTGAGGGGGGCGGATGGCGGGTACGGGGCTGCCTGTGGTTGCTCGCGCGGTTCCCCGCGTCCCTCAGGAGGTGCGGAGCAGTACTGCCGAGGTGGGGACTCCCTCGCCCGCCGTCACCAGGCACGTGGAGGCGTTCGGGACCTGGGCCGTGCTCGTGCCCCGCAGTTGCTTCACGCCCTCGTTGATGAGGTTGAAGCCGTGGACGTACGCCTCGCTGAGGCCGCCGCCGCCCGTGTTGATGGGGAGCCTGCCGCCGCTCTCCAGGGCGCCGCCCTCGGTGAACGCGCCGCCCTCGCCGCGGTCGCAGAAGCCGTAGCCCTCCAGGGAGAGCGGGATGAGCGGGGTGAACGCGTCGTAGATCTGCGCCACGTCGACGTCCTGCGGGCCGAAGTCGGCCTGCTTCCACAGGTGCCGGGCCGCCGTCCAGGCCGGTCCGGTGAGCGGGTCGTCGTTCCAGTAGTTGACCATGCCGTGGTGCTGGGCGGGCAGGCCCTGCGCGACGGAGTGCACGTACACCGGCTTCTGCCGGCAGTCCCTGGCCCGCTCGGCGGACACCACCACGCAGGCCAGCGCGCCGTCCGTCTCCAGGCAGTTGTCGAAGAGGCAGAGCGGATCGCTGATCCAGCGCGAGGTCATATACATGTCGCGGGTCAGCGGGCGTTCGTACATCATCGCGGCCGGGTTCTGGTTGGCGCGGTTGCGGCAGGCCAGGGCGACGTTGAAGAGGTGGTCGCGGGTCGCGCCGTACTCGTGCATGTAGCGGCGGGCCAGCAGGCCGATCTCGTCGGCGGGGCGCAGCAGGCCGAAGGGGCGGGTCCACTGGGCGGGGGTGGGCAGTTGGACGGCGGTGTTCTTCCAGGGGCGGGGGCCGCTGCCGCGCTTGCGGGAGCGCCAGGCGATGCCGACGCTCGCCTGTCCGGTGGCGATGGCCGAGGCGAGGTGGCCGACCGTGGCGCAGGAACCGCCGCCGCCGTAGCCGATCCTGCTGAAGAAGGTGACGTCGCCCGCGCCGACGGCCTTGGCGACCTCGACCTCGTCGGTCTCCTCCATCGTGTACGAGGCGAAGGCGTCGACCTCGGACGGGGCGATGCCCGCGTCGTCGAGCGCGGCGACGATCGCCCGGCACGCCAACTCCTTCTCGCTCTGCGGAAGATGTTTGGCGAAGGGGGTCTGACCGATCCCGACTATCGCAGTAGCGTCCTTGAGTGAAGCCATGGGCAACGGCACCTCCGGAAATCGGGCCCTGTTGCGGCCTTCCGCCGTGTCGCGGGCGCGTCCCGACTGCTGACAGCGCGTCAGGCTACAGCTAATCTGACGGATAGTCAGCAACCGAGTATCCCCTGCTCGTACGGAGTCGGAGCGCGGGGAAGCGTGGGAGGGACGTGCGATGCGCGGCGACCTGGAGTGGGGCAGCATCCCGGGACTTGTCCGGGCGGCCGCCGAGCGGTACGGCCCGCGCGAGGCGGTCGTGGAGGGCCGCACCCGCGTCTCGTACCGGGAGCTCGGCGAGCGGGTGGCGCACGCCGCGGCCGCCTGCATGGCCAACGGCGTCGAGCCCGGCGACCGCGTCGCCGTCTGGGCGCCCAACACCCTCGACTGGATCGTCTCCGCGCTCGGCGCCGTCTCGGCCGGCGCGGTCCTCGTCCCCCTCAACACCCGCTTCAAGGGCGCCGAGGCGGCGTACGTCCTGGAGCGCAGCCGGGCCCGGCTCCTCTTCGTCACCGGCACGTTCCTCGGCACGTCGTACGTCGCCTCGCTGCGGCGCGCGGCCGCCGAGGGCCCGGGGGAGGGCCCGCTGCCCGGCCTGCCGCACCTGGAACAGGTCGTCGTGCTCTCCGACGACGCCCCGAGCTCCTTCCGCACCTGGAAGGACTTCCTGGCCAGCGGCGCCACGGTCGACGAGGCGGCCGTCCGCACCCGCCAGGACTCCGTCGACGGCGCCGCGCCCTCGGACATCATCTTCACCTCGGGCACCACGGGCCGCCCCAAGGGCGCCGTCATCACGCACGCCCAGACCCTGCGCTGCTACGACGTGTGGAGCGACCTGGCCGGGCTGCGCGAGGGCGACCGCTACCTGATCGTGAACCCGTTCTTCCACACCTTCGGCTACAAGGCCGGCATCATCGCGTGCCTGATGCGGGGCGCGACGATGGTGCCGCAGCCGGTCTTCAACGTCGAGACCGCCCTCGCCAACATCGCCGCCGAGCGCATCTCGGTCCTCCCCGGCCCGCCCACCCTGCACCAGTCGCTCCTGGACCACCCCGCGCGCGACCAGCACGACCTGTCCGCGCTGCGGCTCGTGGTGACCGGCGCGGCCGTCGTGCCGCTGCAGCTGGTCGAGCGGCTGCGGGCCGAGCTGCGCATCGCCACCGTCCTGACGGCGTACGGGCTCTCGGAGGCGAGCGGCATCGTCACGATGTGCCGCCGCGGCGACCCCGTCGAGGTCGTCGCGGCGACCTCGGGGCGGGCCATCCCCGACACGGAGATCCGCGTGGCGACCCCCGCGGGCGAACCGCTGGCACCCGGCCACCCCGGCGAGGTCCTGGTCCGCGGCCACCACGTGATGCAGGGCTACTACGAGGACCCGGACGGCACCCGGCAGTGCATGACGCCCGACGGCTGGCTGCGCACCGGCGACGTCGGCGTCCTCGACGAGGAGGGCAACCTCCGCATCACCGACCGGATCAAGGACATGTTCATCGTCGGCGGCTTCAACGCGTATCCCGCCGAGATCGAGCAACTCATCGGCCTGCACCCGGAAGTGGCCGACGTCGCCGTCGTCGGCGTACCGGACCCGCGGCTCGGCGAGGTCGGCCGGGCGTACGTGGTGCGCCGCCGGGGGGCCGTGGTCACGGCGGACGACCTGATCGCCTGGTCACGGCGGGAGATGGCCAACTACAAGGTGCCCAGGAGCGTCGAGTTCGTGGCGGAGCTGCCGCGCAACGCGAGCGGGAAGGTGGTGAAGGGCGAGCTGCGGGCCCGCTGAGGGGGCGTCGGCGGGGCCGCGCCTCACACGCCCGCGGCGACCAGCGTGGCGCGCTCGGCCTCGGAGAGCTCCACGCAGAATTCGTTGCCCTCCGGGTCGAGCAGGGTGACCCAGCCCCGGCCGGTGGGCCGCCGGTGGTCCTCGTGCAGCCGCGCGCCCAGCGCGAGCAGCCGCTCCACCTCCGCGTCGCGGGTGCGGTCCCGCGGCTGGAGATCGACGTGCAGGCGGTTCTTCACGGACTTGGTGTCGGGGACGGCGACGAAGAGCAGCGTGGTGCCGTCCGCCGAGACCAGGGCCTCCGGGTCGCCGGGGGAGTCGTCGTCGGAGACCTTGCCGCCGAGCACCTCCGCCCAGAACGTGCCCTGGCGGTAGGCGTCGTGACAGTCGAATGTGAGGTGGCGCACGAGAGAGGTCATGAGCGGCACTATGGGGCTCCGGCCCGCGCCGTGTCGACGGGATTTCCGCCGGGACGCCGGCCGCCCCACCGTGCGTCGGCACGGCCGCCGCGGAACCGTGGGACAAGGCGGCGGGAGCCGGGGTGCGGGGACCAGGGGCAAGGCGGCGGGAGCCGGGGTGCGGGGGACCAGGGGCAAGGCGGCGGGAGCCGGGGTGCGGGGGACCAGGGGCAAGGCGGCGGAAACCCGGGTGCGGGGGACCATGGACAAGCCGGCGGGAACCCGGGTGCGGGGGGGCTGCCAGGATGGGGCGATGCACGACGCCCCGCGCCGCCCCCGCATCCTCTTCGTCACGGACCTCGCCTACCGGGCCAGGGGCCGCCGCTACTGCGACGAGGACATCCACCTCACCGCCCGGCTCCGCGAGGACTTCGACGTCGCCCTGTGCCATCCGCTGGACGCGGCGCCGCTGATGGAGACCGGCGCCTTCGACACGGTCGTGGTCCGCAACAGCGGCCCCGTCATCCACTACCAGGCGCACTGGGACGACCTGCGGGAACGGGCCGCGAGGACCGGCACCCCCTTCTACAACCGGCTCACCGGCAAGGCCGACATGGTCGGCAAGCAGTACCTGATCGACCTGACGGCGGCGGGCCACCCCGTGATCCCCACCGTCGACGACCCCCGCGACGCGGACCGCCTCCCGGCCGCGGACACGTACGTGGTCAAGCCGAAGGCGGGGGCGGACTCGATCGGCCTGGAGTTCGTGCCCCGGGCCGCCCTCGCCGACCTGCCGCCCGCGCCCGGCGGCGCCGGACTCCTCATCCAGCCGCGGATCGACTTCACCTACGAGGTCTCGTTCTACTTCGTCGACGACTCCTTCCAGTACGCGCTGTACGCCCCCGACCCCGACCGCCGCTGGCACCTGGAGCGCTACGAGGCCACCGAGGACGACCTCGCCTTCGCGCGCGGCTTCGTCGAGTGGAACGCGATCGGGCACGGCATCCAGCGCGTCGACGCGTGCCGCACCCGCGGGAGCGGCGCACTCCTCCTGGTCGAACTGGAGGACCTGAACCCCTACCTGTCCCTGGACCTCCTGGACGAACGGACGCGGGAGGCCTTCGTGACGGCGCTGAAGGCCTCGCTGCACCGCAGCATCGTCGCGCGGGACGCGCCCGCGTGACCCCGGCCCCGGCCGTGCCGGCGACGTCGGCGTCGGCACCCGCGTAGGGCAATCGGCGCACGGATGCTGGTGCCGTGTCCCGCCTTCCCTCCGGACCCGCCCCGGCTTAGCCTCACCAAGGAGAAGCGACTGCGGCGCACGAGCGGTGAGCACGGGCAGCGAGCACGACACCGCGGCACCGCGCCGGCAGCCACGCTTCCCAGTCCCCGGACCCCGGACGCACCGATTCGCCCCGACCAGCGAGGGAGTGGTGCCGATAAGGGGTCCTTTTTCCGGTGGCGCTCCTCAGACATCCCGAATGCCCGGGCAGCCGTGCCCGAGGACGGCCGGAGCTGTGCCACCGACAGGAACAGCTCCGGCCTCGTTGCCCTTGCGGCCTGTTCCAAGCCGGGACGAACTCCCGCACGTCCCGGAGCCGTGAGGGCAAGTGCGCGCCGACATCGGGGAGGGGAGCCACGACGTCGGCGTGCGCGGGCGGCCGCCGCCGGTTCCGGCGCCCCACGCCCTGGCGGCGGCCGTCACCCACGAAGAGCCCTGCCGTACCCGGCCGGCCTCTCTCGCCCTCCATTGAAGGGCGGGGCGGGCGGGGTGGGAAGGTGTGGCGCCATGATTGCTGGGACCGGGCGCCGATCCGTGCTCCCGCGTCAGCGCTGCGGAGCGACCGGGATGTGACTGTCGCCCAGCGGGCGGGCCTGCGCGTCGTCGCCGGTCGCGCCTGCCGAAGCGTGGGCGTCACGAGGGCCGACCGGCGTGTGGCCGTCGGCGAGGGCCGGGCCTGCCGCGCCCCCCGCGGCGGCGGCCGCTATCGCGAGGGTGACCAGGATCTTCTTGGTGCGAGTCATTCCGGCTCCAGTGTGAGAGGGACCTGTGTACGCGAGCGACGCCGGTGATGCCCGGGAAAGCGCCGTGGAGTCCGATCATTTCCTGCGTGAAGCGACGTGAACCCCTGCCGGGGCATGCATCGGCCGCGGCGGCTCCCCCTCCGCGCCGCCGCGGCCGACCCCCGTCGGGAGGAAGGTCTCAGGCGTCCTTGGGCGGGGCGGGCATGTGGCTGTCGCCCTGCGTGGTGATCTTGCCGTCCTTGGGCGGGGCCGGCATGTGGCTGTCGCCCTGCGTGGTGGCGCCGCCGTCCTTGGGTGGCGCCGGCATGTGACTGTCGCCCATGGTGATGATGTCCTCGTTGTTCTTGGCGTCGCTCATGGTGAACTCCCGTGGCATCGACGGTTCGCTGGGGCAGAACGCCCGCTCGGCAGCTCCCCCGAGGGCCGCCGAACGGGCGTTCCAGGGCCGCTCACCATATCTGTGGGGCCCAGCGCGACCCGCCTGCCCCCCGACGCGACGGATCGATGCACTGAGAGTGGCAGCCGCCCATAAACGTTCGATGAACGTGCCCCGGGGCTGCTCAGGCAGCCGCGAGCGGGGCGAGGAGTTGTCGTACTTCGTCCGCTTCGGGCGCGTGCGCCTTGTCGTGAATGCCCAGGGCCTCCTGCCAGCAGGCCCTGGCGCGGTCGAGCTGGCCGAGGCTGTCGAGTGACTTCCCCAGCAGGACGAGGACGTTGGCCCGCATCCAGTCGCCGCCGATGAACCCCGTGGTGAGGGCCTGCTCCGCGTGCTGCGCGGCCTGGGCGGAACGCCCGGCCAGCAGGTGGACCTGCGCGATGCGGTAGTGGGTGGTGCCTTCCCACAGCCGCTGGCGGTTCTCCCGGAACACCTGCAGCGCCTCCGTCAGCTCGTCGAGCGCCTCCTGGTGACGCCCGGTGTGGCTGAGCGCGATGCCGAGCGCGTACCGGGCGTTGGCCAGCCGGAAGGTGAGCCCGAGGTCGTCGTAGATGGCGATGCCCTGCCGTACGAGGTCGATCGCCGTCGAGGTGCGCCCGAGGGCGACGAGGACCCGCGACAGGTTGCACAGGGCACTGGCCTCGCCCGGACGGTTGTCGTCGGCGCGGAACGCGTCGACCGCCTGGAGGAGATGGGCCTCGCTCGCGGCCGGACGGTTCAGGCAGTTCGCCACGATCCCCAGCTCGTTGGGCGCGTTGCTGCGGGTCCAGGGGTCGCCGGGGTGCCGGTCGAGCGCCGTGGCCCGCTCGGCCTCCACGCCCGCCTGCTCGAACCGGCCCGCGTTGTTGTGCACCTGCGCCAGCGTGACCCGGGCCCGCCCCTCCGCGTGCGCGTCGCCCAGCGCCGCCGCCGCGTCCCGGGCGGCGCACGTCGCCGACTCGTACCGCAGCGAACTCGCCCCGGACTCCGCCAGGTCCTTGGAGGCCAGCAGCAGGTCCACCGCGCGCCGCAGCGTCCGCGGGCCCAAGGACTGCTGCACGCACGCCAGGATGCAGGCCGCCTCCGAGTGCAGCCAGTCCAGGGCCTTCGTGCCGTCGGAGAAGTCCAGCCCCACCCGCTCCGTGACCGCCAGGTGGTCCACCGTTCGGTCGCCCGGGCGTTCGATCGCGTAGACGCGGGCCGCCGACGCCAGGTAGAAGTCCAGGAGGCGCGACATCGCCGCCTCCCGTTCGCTCGGGGGCTGTTCGTCGCGCTCGGCGCAGGCGCGCGCGTACAGGCGTACGAGATCGTGGTAGCGGTAGCGGCCGGGCGCCGCGGACTCCACCAGGGACGTGTCGACCAGCGACTCCAGGACGTCCTCCGTCTCGTCCGGGGGGAGGTCGAGGACCGCCGCGGCCGCCGCCAGCGACAGGTCGGGCCCGTCGGCCAGGCCCAGCAGGCGGAAGGCGCGGGCCTGGGCCGGCTCCAGCTGCCCGTAGCCCAGCTCGAAGGTCGCCTTCACCGCGAGGTCACCGGCCTGCAGCTCGTCGAGGCGCCGCCGCTCGTCCGCCAGCTTCGCCGCGAGCGTGGAGACCGTCCATGTGCGCCGGGCCGCGAGGCGGGACGCGGCGATCCGGATGGCCAGCGGCAGGAAGCCGCACGCCGCCACCACGTCCAGCGCCGCCTCCCGCTCCGCGGTGACCCGCTCCTCGCCGACGATCCGGGTGAAGAGCAGGAGGGCCTCCTCGGGGGACATGACGTCCAGGTCCACCAGGTGCGCGCCCGCGAGGTCCACCATGCGCACCCGGCTGGTCACCAGCGCCGCGCAGCCCTCCATGCCGGGCAGCAGCGGCCTGACCTGCGCCGCGTCGCGCGCGTTGTCGAGCAGGACCAGGACGCGGCGCCCGTCGAGGACCGAACGGTAGAGGGCGGCCCGCTCCTCCAGGGAGTCGGGGATCGCCGAGTCGGCCGTGCCCAGGGCGCGCAGGAAGGCGCCGAGGACCGTCTCCGGTTCGGCCGCCCGCGCGCCCGCGCCCTGCAGGTCCACATACAGCTGGCCGTCGGGGAAGTGCGTGCGCGCGACGTGCGCGACGTGCACCGCGAGCGTCGTCTTGCCGACGCCGCCGATGCCCGCGAGCGCCGAGACGGCCATCACGCGGCCCTCGGCGGTCGAGAGGATGTCGCTGAGCTCGTCGACGAAGGAGGCGCGCCCGGTGAAGTCGGGCACCGTCGCCGGGAGCTGGGCCGGGCGCACCGGGCTCGACGTCGGTTCCTGGGCGGGCGCGGAGGGCTCCGCGAGGGCCGGGTCGGCCTGGAGGATGCGGTGCTGGAGCTCCTTGAGGCCGGGGCGCGGGTCCACGCCGAGCTCGTCGGCGAGCAGGCGGCGGGTGTCCGCGTAGACGGCGAGGGCCTCGGCCTGGCGGCCGCTGCGGTAGAGCGCGAGCATCAGCAGTTCGCGCAGCCGCTCGCGCAGCGGGTGCGCCGCGGTGAGGGCCGTCAGCTCGGAGACGGACTCCGCGTGGCAGCCCTGTTCCAGGTCCATGTCCAGGCGGGACTCGACGAGCTGGAGGCGCCATTCGTCGAGGCGGGCGCGCTGGGTGTCGGCGTAGGGGCCGGGGACGCCGGCCAGCGGCTCGCCGTCCCACAGGTCCAGGGCCTGGTTGACGAGGGCGCGCGCCTGGCACAGGTCACCCGTGCCGCGGGCCTTCTCGGCGGACGACCACAGGTCCTCCGCCGCGGCGAGGTCGAGGGCGCCCTCGGCGATCCGCACGGCATAGCCGCCGGACTCGCTCACCAGGACACCGGGCGGCAGCACCTTGCGGAGCCGCGAGGCGTACGTCCGTACCGCTGCCAGGGCCTGCGACGGCGGCTCCTCGCCCCACAGGGCGTCGATCAGCTCCGAGGCGGTCGCGGTGCGGCCGTCCCGCAGGAGCAGGGCGGCGAGCAGCGCCCTCTGCTGCGGGGAGCCGGTGCTGAGCTGCTCCGAGCCGTGCCATGCGCGCACCGGGCCGAGCACGCTGAAGCGCGACGCCCGGACCTCGGGGGGATGCCCCTCGGTCCGCTCCTCGGGGGTGTTCCCCGAGGCCGGACGCCGCTGCTCCGGCACTCGCGGTACATCGACCATCGCTCCCCCTGCCGCCCTGCCGTTCCCAATCCTGCCGGTCGCGGGTCTGCCCGCCCGCGGTGGTGCCTGTTGATCCCTTGCCGGTTCTTGCTCCCCGCCAGTTTGCCTTGTTCATGGCGGATGCGTCAGCCGTGCGAGACGGCTCTCACAGGGTCCACGCACGACGTTCCGCATTGTTTTCCGCCACGGGGGGCGGCGGGGTGGCCGGGGAGGAGGGTCCGTCGTGCGCGTACGACTAGCTGACGGGTCGTCAGATCGGCGCTACCGTGGGCCGTATGGAGACAGTGGAGAGCGCGGAGACCTTCCCGAAGATCATCTCGGTGGACGACCACACGGTCGAGCCGCCCGACGTCTGGCGGGACCGGCTCCCGTCCAAGTACCAGGACCGCGGCCCCCGGATCGTCCGCGCCCCCCTGAGGGAAATGTCCTTCCTGGGCGGAAAGTTCGCCCCCGTGATGGGCGAGCAGGGCGAGGACGGCCCCATCGGCGACTGGTGGATCTACGAGGACCTGCACCGGCCCCTCACTCGCCTGGACACGGCGGTCGGGTACGACAGGGACGAGATCAAGCTCGAAGTCATCACCTACGAACAGATGCGGCCCGGCTCCTTCAGCGTGCCGGACCGGCTCGCCGACATGGACGTCAACCACGTCCAGTCCGCGCTCTGCTTCCCCACCTTTCCGCGCTTCTGCGGCCAGACCTTCACCGAGGCCAAGGACCGCGAGCTCGGGCTCCTGAGCGTCCGGGCGTACAACGACTGGATGGTGGACGAGTGGTGCGGGCCCGAGGCGGCGGGCCGCCTCATACCGCTCACCCTCATCCCGCTGTGGGACGCCGAGCTCGCCGCGGCCGAGGTGCGGCGCAACGCCGCCCGCGGGGTACGGGCCGTCGCCTTCTCCGAGATCCCGCCGCACCTCGGCCTGCCCTCCATCCACACGGACGAGTGGGACCCCTTCCTGCGGGCCTGCGACGAGACCGGCACGGTCGTCGCCATGCACATCGGCTCCTCCAGCAGGATGCCGTCGACCTCGGCGGACGCGCCGCCCGCCGTCGGCTCCACCATCACGTTCGCCAACTGCTGCTTCTCGATGGTCGACTGGCTGATGAGCGGCAAGTTCGAACGCTTCCCCAACCTGCGGATCATGTACGCCGAGGGGCAGATCGGCTGGATCCCCTACATCCTGGAGCGGGCCGACGTGGTCTGGGAGGAGAACCGCGGCTGGGGCGGCGTCGCGGACAAGGTCACCCGGCCGCCGTCCGAGCTCTTCACCGAGCACGTCTACGGCTGCTTCTTCGACGACGCGTTCGGCCTGAAGAACCTGGACGCGATCGGGGTGGGCAACGTCCTCTACGAGACGGACTACCCGCACTCCGACTCCACCTGGCCGAAGTCGCGGCAGGTCGGCGAGGAGCAGATGGGCCACCTGGACGCGGACGTTGTCGACCGCATCGTCCGCCGCAACGCGATCGACCTCCTCGGCCTGACGGCGGAGGGCCTCTGGGGCGGCCCCGGAACGTGATCTCGCCGGGGGCGGTTGGACGGACGCCCCGGCGTCTCGCCGTGCGGGGGGCCGGGGGGGGCCGGGGGTTTCCCCCGTCTCCCCCTGCGGCCCCCTACAGCCCGCCGCTCCGCGGCGGATACCTCCCACCCACCCACCCGTTTGCCCTGCGCCGTTCGGCGGGAGTAGGGGCGGGTGAGTCCCGCTGGGCCGGAGGGGGCCGGGTGAGCCCCGCCCTCGTGCCGGGCGGGGGCGGGCGGGTGGGGAACTCCCCCCACCTCTCCGGTCGAGGGGACTGATGGGCTCACTCCCGCCTCTGCGGTCGAGGGG
>NZ_JBIARE010000006.1:316833-594936 GCF_042889645.1 Streptomyces sp. NPDC002564
GGGGCGTGTCGGTTCTCCCTCGCCTCTCCGGTCGAGGGGACTGATGGGCTCACCCCCACCTCTCCGGTCGAGGGGGCGTGTCGGTTCTCCCTCGCCTCTCCGGTCGAGGGGACTGATGGGCTCACCCCCACCTCTCCGGTCGAGGGGGCGTGTCGGTTCTCCCTCGCCCTTTCGGTCGAGGGGGCTTGCGGGCTCACTCCCGCCTCTCCGGTCGAGGGGAACCTACGGACTCACCCTCACCCCTCCGGTCGAGGGGAACCTACGGACTCACCCTCACCCCTCCGGTCGAGGGGACTCACGGAACAAGCCCACCGGGCGGCACCCGCGACCGACGCACCACCGGGCCGCACCCGCCCAACCGGCCGGAGGGGACGTGGGGGTATGTGCGCACGGAGCACCGAGGAAACAATGGCGTCTTTGTTCGTGCAGCGGGGCGCAGGGATAGCGAGTACGCACATACCCCCGCGGCCCCGCCCCACCACGAAACCCGAGGCGCCCCGCCCGCAAAGGCGCCCCGCCAGACCCCTTGTCTGACACCCCGTCAGGTACGACCATAACCCCGTCACCCGAAGTGACGAACCGTCAGGTCTACCGAAGAGGTGGCGATACCCATGCTCGTCTACGGGATGCAGCTCCCGGTCCAGTCCCAGAGCGCCCTCTACGCCGAGCCCTGGGAAGCCGACGCGACCACCGAAGACCTCGCCGAGATCGCCCGCACCGCCGACCGCACCGGATTCTCGTACATCGCGAGCTGCGACCACGTCGCCATCCCCCACCGCCTCGCCGAAGGCATGAGCACCATCTGGTACGACCCCGTCGCCACCCTCTCCTACCTCGCCGCCGTCACCACCCGCGTCCGCCTGCTGAGCCACGTCGCCGTCGTCGGCCTGCGCCACCCCCTCCTCTCCGCCAAGCAGTACGCGACCCTCGACCGCCTCAGCGACGGCCGGCTGATCCTCGGGGTCGGCGCCGGTCACGTACAGGAGGAGTTCGAGGTGCTCGGCGTCGACTTCGACCGCCGCGGCCCCGTACTCGACGAGACGATCGACGCCCTGAAGGCGGCCCTCGGCCCGGACGAGTACCCCGAACACCACGGCGAGTTCTTCGACTTCGCCGGTCTCGGCCAGCGGCCCCGCCCGGTCCAGCAGCCCGTCCCCCTCTGGGTCGGCGGCTCGTCCCCCGCCGCCGTCCGCAGGGCGGCCACCCGCGCCGACGGCTGGCTCCCCCAGGGCGACCCGCGCGACAAGCTCCCCGCCCAGATCGCGAGGCTCAAGCGGCTGCGCGAGGAGGCGGGGATCGAGGCGCCCGTCACCGTGGGCGCGATCACCGAGGCGCTGTACGTGGGAGAGCCCGCCTGGTCCGTGGGCCGGCGCACACTCACCGGCAAGCCGGACGCCCTCGCCGAATCGCTGCGCGCCTACGCGGCGATGGGCGTGGACCAGATCCAGGTCCGCTTCCGCAGCCGCACCCGCACCGAACTCACCGACCAGATGGCCGCGTTCGCCTCGGACGTGGCCCCGCACCTGAACGACTGAAGCCCCGACAGCCGGCCGGGGACGCACCCGACAGGCCGGAGTCACCGACCAGGACCAGGGAGCACCGCATGGGCAAGCTGGACGGCCGCGTCGTCATCGTGACGGGCGCGGCCCGCGGACAGGGCGAACAGGAGGCGCGCCTCTTCGTGGAGGAGGGAGCCCGCGTCGTCCTGGCCGACGTCCTCGACGAACAGGGCGAGGCGCTCGCCAAGGAACTGGGGGAGGAGTCGGCGCGCTACGTCCACCTGGACGTGGGCCGGGAGGACGACTGGCAGGCGGCCGTGGCCACCACCAAGGACGCCTTCGGCAAGGTGGACGGCCTGGTGAACAACGCGGGCATCCTGCGCTTCAACGAACTCGTCAGCACCCCTCTCGCCGAGTTCCAGCAGATCATCCAGGTCAACCAGATCGGCTGCTTCCTGGGGATCCGCACGGCCGCCCCCGAGATCGCCGCCGCGGGCGGCGGCACGATCGTGAACACGGCGTCGTTCACGGCGCTCACGGGCATGGCCTACGTCGGCGCGTACGCGGCGACCAAGCACGCCATCGTGGGCCTGACCCGGGTGGCCGCGCTGGAGCTCGCGGGCCGCGGGATCCGGGTGAACGCGGTGTGCCCCGGGGCGATGGACACGCCCATGACCAACCCCGCGCAGCTCGACCCGGGCGCCGACCAGGAGGCGGTCGCCGAGCTGTACAAGAAACTCGTGCCGCTCGGCAGGATCGGGCAGCCGCGGGAGGTGGCGGCCCTCGCGCTGTTCCTGACCGGCGACGACTCGGCGTACATCACCGGGCAGCCGTTCGTCGTCGACGGCGGCTGGACGGCGGGGGTGAGCATCACATAGCGACCCGGCCCGAAGGCTCCCGTGGCAACCCGGCATAAAGGCGCCCCACCTCGATGGTCTGACGCAGCATCAGCTATTGACGGTCCGGCGGCCCGGTGGAACAGTCGACGCATCACGATCTGACGGTTCGTCAGAAACCGTCGGAACCTCACGAGGACGGTGAACCTCCCTTGGAATTCGGTCTCTTTGTACAGGGATACGTGCCCGCCCAGCGGGCCAAGGTCGACCCCGAAGCGGAGCACAAGGCGCTCATCGAGGAGACCGAGTACGTCATCCAGGCGGACAAGTCGGGCTTCAAGTACGCCTGGGCCTCCGAGCACCACTTCCTGGAGGAGTACTCGCACCTCTCCGCCAACGACGTCTACCTCGGCTACCTCGCCCACGCGACCGACCGCATCCACCTGGGCTCGGGCATCTTCAACCCGCTGGCGCCGGTCAACCACCCGGTGAAGGTCGCGGAGAAGGTCGCCATGCTCGACCATCTCTCCGAGGGGCGCTTCGAGTTCGGCACGGGACGCGGTGCCGGTTCGCACGAGATCCTCGGCTTCATGCCGGGCATCACCGACATGAACCACACCAAGGAGATCTGGGAAGAGACCATCGCCGAGTTCCCCAAGATGTGGCTCCAGGACGAGTACGTCGGCTTCCAGGGCAAGCACTGGTCGCTGCCGCCGCGCAAGATCCTGCCCAAGCCGTACGGGAAGTCGCACCCGGCCATGTGGTACGCCGCCGGGTCGCCCTCCTCGTACGCGATGGCCGGCAAGAAGGGGCTCGGGGTCCTCGGCTTCAGCGTGCAGAAGGTCTCCGACATGGAGTGGGTCGTCGAGTCGTACAAGACGGCCGTCAAGGAGGCGCAGCCGATCGGCGACTTCGTCAACGACAACGTGATGGTGACGTCGACGGCGATCTGCGCGGAGACGCACAAGAAGGCGGTCGAGATCGCGGTCGGCGGCGGGCTCAACTACCTGCAGTCGCTGCTCTTCCGCTACCACGACACGTTCCCGCGGCCCGAGGGCATTCCCCAGTGGCCGGAACTGCTGCCGGAGTACACCGAGGAGATCATCGAGCTGCTCATCGCCGAGGAGCTGATGATCTGCGGTGACCCGGACGAGGTGCTCACGCAGTGCAAGCGGTGGGAGCAGGCGGGGGCGGACCAGCTCAGCTTCGGGCTGCCGATCGGGATCTCGCCCGAGGACACGAAGAACACGATCAAGCTGATCGGTGAGCACGTGATTCCGAAGATCGACACGGATCCGGTGCATCGGACCTCGCGGTTCCGCCAGGCGAAGGCGTGACCCGCCGGGTCTGAACGGTGAAGCTCCCCGGCCTCCTCTCCCGGACGGAGGCCGGGGTCCTGGCGGACGGCTGCGGGGTACGGGGTTGCCGTCGCGGGGGCGCGCCCCCGGGCCCCCGTCGTCGCCCTGCGGGCTCGTCCTCAAACGCCGGACGGGCTGAAATCCCCCCGGGGCGCCCCGCATCCAAAACGCACCCTGTCGTCGCCCCGCGGGCTCGTCCTCAAACGCCGGACGGGCTGAAATACCCCCGGGGCGCCCCGCATCCAAACCGCACCCTGTCGTCGCCCCGCGGGCTCGTCCTCAAACGCCGGACGGGCTGAAGTAGCCCCCCACACCCACACTCAGCGCATCCCGTGATATCTGCCTTCGGAAGGGGACGTCTCCGTCATGCTGGACCACCTCATCAAGGGCGCGACCGTCGTCGACGGGACCGGTGCCGACGCCTTCGTCGCCGATGTCGGGCTGCGGGACGGGCGGATCGCCGTCATCGCGGAGCCGGGCACCGTGTCCGAGGAGGCGCGGACCAGTGAGGACGCCCGGGGGCGAGTCCTCGCGCCCGGGTTCGTCGATCCGCACACGCACTACGACGCCCAGCTGTTCTGGGACCCGTACGCGACGCCGTCGCTGAACCACGGCGTGACCACCGTCGCCGGCGGCAACTGCGGGTTCACGCTGGCGCCGCTGAACCCGGACCGGCCCGGCGACGCCGACTACACGCGGCGGATGATGTCGAAGGTCGAGGGCATGTCGCTGGTCGCCCTGGAGGAGGGCGCGCCCTGGTCGTGGAGCTCGTTCGGGGAGTACCTGGACGCGCTGGAGGGCCGCGTCGCCGTCAACGCGGGGTTCATGGTGGGGCACTGCGCGCTGCGGCGGTACGTGATGGGCGAGGACGCCGTCGGCGGGCAGCCGAGCCCCGAGCAGCTCGACGAGATGCTGCGGCTGTTCCACGACGCGATGGACGCCGGCGCCTGGGGGCTTTCCACCACGCAGTCCTCGACGCACTCGGACGGCGACGGGCAGCCCGTGGCGTCCCGGCACGCCGGGCCCGAGGAGCTGCTCGCGCTCAGCCGGGCCGTCGCCGAGCACGAGGGCACCCAGCTGGAGGCGATCGTCGCGGGCTGCCTCGACCAGTTCAGCGACGACGAGGTCGACCTGTTCGTGGAGATGAGCGCGGCGGCGGGCAGGCCGCTGAACTGGAACGTCCTGACCATCGACGCCGCCGTCCCCGAACGCGTCCCGCGCCAGCTCGTGCCGAGCGAGCGGGCCCGCAGGGCGGGCGGCCGCATCGTCGCCCTGACCATGCCGATCCTGACGCCCATGAACATGTCGCTCGGCACGTTCTGCGCCCTCAACCTCATCCCCGGCTGGGGCGACATCCTGGGCCTGCCGGTGCCCGAGCGGATCGAGCGGCTGCGAGACCCGGACGTGCGCGAGGAGATGCTGCGGCGCGCGGGCAGCAAGGAGGCGGGCGTCTTCCGGCGCCTGGCCCGCTTCGACCGGTACGTCATCGGGGACACGTACTGCGAGGCCAACGACGGGCTGACCGGGCGGGTGGTCGGGGACATCGCGGCCGAGCGAGGACTCGAACCGTTCCACTGCCTGGTGGAGATCTGCGCCAACGACGGGCTGCGGACCGTGCTGTGGCCGATGCCCACCGACAACGACCCGGACTCCTGGGCGCTGCGCGCCGAGACCTGGCGGCACGAGGACGTCATGCTGGGCGGCTCGGACGCGGGCGCGCACCTGGACCGCATGTGCGGGGCCCCGTACACGACGCGGTTCATCGGCGACTGCCTGCGCGGGCGCAAGCTGCTCGGTCTGGAGCAGGCGGTGAAGATGCTCACCGACGACCCGGCCCAGCTCTTCGGGCTGCGCGAGCGCGGCCGGATCACCGAGGGCTTCCACGCGGACCTGGTGCTCTTCGACCCGGAGCGGATCGACGCGGGCAAGGCGACCCTCGTGCACGACCTGCCCGGCGACAGCCCGCGCCTGGACTCCAAGGCGATCGGCGTCGACGCGGTGTGGGTCAACGGCGTCGAGGCGATCCGGGGGGACGTGGTGACCGGCGCGGTGCCGGGCAGGATCCTGCGCTCGGGGCGCGACACGAGGACGGTGAGCACCAAGTGAGCAGGGCGCGCAGGCTGTTCATCGACGGCGAGTGGGTCGAGCCCGACGGCGGGCACTACGAGGTGGTGAACCCGGCCACCGAGGAGGTCGTGGGCCTCGCGCCCGAGGCGAGCGGGGAGCAGGTGCACGCGGCGGCGGCAGCAGCCCGCCGGGCGCTGCCGGGCTGGTCGCGCACCGCGCCCGAGGAGCGGGCGGCGATCCTCGACCGGGCGGCCGCGGTGATCCGGCGCGACTTCGACGCGTACGCGGACCTCGCGCGCGCCGAGAGCGGCGCGACGACCGGCACGGCGCGCGGCATGCAGGTCGCCGTCGCGGTGGCGCGCTTCCAGCGGTACGCGAAGGGGGCGCTGGAACCGGTCGAGCAGGGGCTCGCGCCGCAGATCAACGAGGCGGGGCCGATGGGCAGGGCGGGCGTCATGGGGGCGCTGGCGGTGCGCAGGCCCGTGGGCGTGGTCACCTGCATCACCTCGTACAACAACCCGTGGGCGAACCCCGCGGGCAAGGTGGCGCCCGCGCTGGCGATGGGCAACACGGTCGTCGTGAAGCCCGCCCCGCAGGATCCGCTGTCGGTGTTCGGGATGGCGGCGGCGCTGGCGGAGGCGGGGGTGCCGCCCGGTGTGGTGAACGTGGTCTCCGGCACGGACGTGGCCGTCGGCGAGGCGGCCGTCGCCTCCCGCGACGTCGACATGGTCAGCTTCACCGGCTCGACGGCCGTGGGGCAGCGCATCGGCGAGGTGTGCGGGCGCGACATGAAGCGGCAGCTGATGGAGCTGGGCGGCAAGGGTGCGGCCATCGTCTTCGACGACGCGGACCTGGACGCGGCGGTGGCGGGCATCGGCACGACGTTCTCCTTCTACAGCGGGCAGATCTGCACGGCGCCGACCCGCGTCATCGTGCAACGGGGCGTGTACGAGGCGCTGCTGGAGAAGCTGGCCGCCTACATCGGGTATCTCGGGGTGGGCGATCCGGCCGCGCGGGGCACGGTGGTGGGCCCGGTGATCTCGGCGGCGCACCGGGACCGCGTCGAGGCGTACGTGGAGGAGGGCCGCAAGGAGGGCGCGCGGGTCGTCGCGGGCGGTGAACGGCCGGCCCTGGACAAGGGGTTCTATGTCGCGCCGACGCTCCTCGCGGACTGCACGAGCGACATGCGGGTGGTCCGCGAGGAGATCTTCGGACCGGTGGTGGTCGTCGTCCCCTTCGACGCGGCCGGGCCCGAGGAGGCCGAGGAGACGGCGGTCGCGCTCGCCGACGACAGCGACTACGGCCTCATCGACTACGTGTGGTCGGGCGACGTCGCCCGCGCCTTCCGGGTGGCGCGGCGGCTGCGCGCGGGCGGCGTCGGCGTCAACACGATCGGCCGGAACATGGAGGCGCCGTTCGGCGGCTTCAAGAAGAGCGGGGTGGGCCGCGACGTCGGCTCGTACGCCCTGCATGCCTACAGCGAGCTGCAGTCGATCGTCTGGCCGGGGTGAGGCGGACCGCCGGGCCCGGGCCCGCGTCCCGGCCGCCGGGGCGTCGCGGGCACGGGCCCGGCGTGCGGCTAGCGGCCCAGGAAGACCGGGTTGGTGAACGCGCGCAGCGCCCCGGGCAGTCCGGCCACCGCCGGGTCGTGCCGCACCTCGGCCCGTACGTACGCGGCGTACGCGGCCGTCGTGCGCCACTCGACGGTGCCCGTGCCCGATTCCGGCAGCTTCGTGCCGGTGAACAGGACGCCCTGGTCGGTGACGATGCGCGGTGTGCAGCCGGGGGCGCCCTTGATGTCCAGGCGGACGGTGACCGGGTCGTCGGGGGCGACGTCGAGCCGGCCGCCGATGCCCGCGTGCCGGCCCCGGCCGCCCGCCGCGGAGAAGGCGAGCTCGACGTCCCGGGACTCGGCGACGTAGGAACGGCCCCTGCGCAGGCCCTCCTGGATGGCCTCGCGCGTCAGGTCGTCGGCGAGGACGACGGTCTGCGGGCCGCCGATGCGGTCGGGGTCGCGGTGCGCGTCGCTGTCGCCCATCGCCGGGATCCACGGCCTGCCGCCGCGCACGGACGCCACCAGCATGCTGTCCCAGTCGGCGAGGGAGACCTCGTCGTCGGGGGTGTAGGCGCCGTTCCACACCTCGATGACGTCGGCCTCGCCGAAGCCGAACTTCCAGTTGCAGCCCACGCAGGTGGCGTGCGGGTGGGCGGGGACGACCAGGCCGCCCGCGTCGCGGATCCTGCGCGCGTACCGGCCGAAGCGGTTGTCCCGCGCGCGGTAGCGCCAGTCGACGAACGTGCCGGGGTCCGTGCCGAGGGCGAGGACGTGGCCGTTGCGGGTGGTCACCTCCTCGCCGAGCATGATCAGCAGGTCGTCGCCCGCGTGCTCGGCCCAGTGCGGGTGCGCGGAGTGCGTGTTGTGCTCCGAGCTGTTGATGAAGTCCAGGCCCGCCGCGCGGGCGAGCGCGGCGATCTCGCCGGGGGTGCGCCGCCCGTCGGAGTGCACCGAGTGCAGGTGGCAGTCGCCGCGGTACCAGGCGCGGCCGCGGCCCCTGGCCCGCTCCGGCGGGTGGACGGGCTTCGGGGTGCGGCCCGGCGACCCGTAGGTGAGGGTGATCGTCACCTCGTAGGGCAGGCCGTCGGGGGCGACCGTGTAGGGGCCGAGCGCGATGTGCCAGGTGCCCGCGCGGATCGGGCCCGGGATGTATCCGGGCGTCGCCTCGTCGGCGCGCAGGAAGAACTCGGTGCGGGCGCCGCCGGACCAGCCGCGGAAGCCCTTGCCGCCGAGCTCGGTGCCGCGCTCGTCGAAGATGCCGATGTCCAGCGCGTTGCCCTGGGTGCCGGGCGGCACGGCGGGCTTCTCGTAGCTGTAGACGACGTGCAACTCCCGTACCCCGTGCGGGACGTCGACCGGCAGGTACACGAAGTCGGGGGAGCCGGTGGGCAGCGTGCCGCGCACCGTCCTGGTCTCCTTGCTGCCCGGCGTCCTGTCCCGCCCGGGAGCGCGCCGCTCGGCGCCGCTGGCGAAGCTCACGCCGCCCAACGTAAGCGCGGCGGCGGCTCCCGTCACGAACAGGGCGCGCCGGTTCGGCCCGTTCGGGTGGCGCGTGTCCTGCCCGTGCGCGTCCTGCCCGTGCGCGTCCTGCCCGTGTGCGACCTGCTCGTGTGTGTGCTGCTCGTGTGCGTCGCGCTGGTGTCCGTCCTCGCACATGGTGCGGCTCCCCAGGGTTCGACGGTGACGTGGGTGGTGGGTGCAACCCTGGTATTGAGCCGTGAACTGTGCGGCAAGGGAAGGCCATTGCCGGACTTACGGGCCGTGTCGGTGCGGTGCCCCGGGTTCGTGCGCGCACGGCCATGGACCAACCGGCCGTCCGGGGATAGGAAGAGGTCCCCGCACCGACACTCCCGGAGGGACCGCTGCCCGTGCGCATCTCGGCGACGCTCTACATGACCGACCGGACGATCACCCCGGTACGCCTGGCCGGGGAACTGGAGCGGCGCGGCTTCGCCGGGCTCTACCTCCCCGAGCACACCCACATCCCGGTGCCCCGCGAGACCCCCTATCCGGGCGGTGAACTGCCGCCGGAGTGCGCCCGGATGCTCAGCCCGTTCGTGGCGCTCGCCCAGGCCGCCGCCGTCACCGGCCGCATCACCCTGGGCACGAACATCGTGCTCGTCGCCCAGCACGACCCGATCGACCTCGCCAAGCAGATCGCGACCCTGGACCACCTCAGCGGCGGCCGGGTCACCCTCGGCATCGGCTACGGCTGGAACCGCGAGGAGGCCGAGGACCACGGCGTGGTCTGGCCCCGGCGCCGGGCGGTGGTGCGCGACCGGATGGCGGTCATGCGGGCGCTGTGGGCGGACCATCCCAAGGCGTACGAGGGGGAGTTCGGCGGCGTGCGGGCCAGCGAGGTGCATCCCAAGCCGCGCCGGGCGCCGCGCGAGCGGCCGGCGAAGGGGGCGCTGTTCGGGCCGCGCACGCTGATCGGCGGGGCCGCGGGGCCGGGGCTCTTCGCGCACATCGCGGAATACGCGGACGGCTGGATGCCCGTCGGCGGCAGCGGTCTGCGCGAGGCGCTGCCGGTGCTGCGGCAGGCGTGGGCGGACGCGGGGCGCGCGGCGGCCGACCTGTACGTGGCGGTGACGGCCGTCGCGCCCGAGCCGGGCAAGCTCGCGCACTACGCGGACCTCGGCGTCGACGAGGTGATCGTGCAGCTGCCGCCCGCCGGGGAGAAGGAGGTGTGCGCGGTGCTCGACGGCCTCGGCCGGTACGTGGGGCCGTGAAGCGGTGCGCGGGTCCGCCCAGGTCCGGGCGGGCGGAAGTATCTGTAGGAGGCAGGTGTTCTCGCTCGTATGCTCGGAGACATGACCAACAGCGCGCAGCCCCCGGAGGCCGGACGACCCACCGCGAACGCCATGCGGCGCGCGCTCAAAAGGGCCAGGGACGGTGTCGCGCTCGACGTGACGGAGGCCGCGGTCCTGCTGCGGGCGCGGGGTGCGGACCTCGACGACCTGACGGCGTCCGCGTCCCGGGTGCGCGACGCGGGCCTCGCGGCGGCGGGCCGGCCCGGCGTCATCACGTACTCGAAGAGCGTGTTCATCCCGCTCACCCGGCTCTGCCGTGACAAGTGCCACTACTGCACCTTCGCGACCGTGCCCGGCAAGCTGCGGCGCGCCGGCCACGGCATGTTCATGTCCCCGGACGAGGTCCTCGACATCGCCCGCCGCGGCGCGGCGGCGGGCTGCAAGGAAGCCCTGATCACCCTCGGCGACAAGCCGGAGGACCGCTGGCCCGAGGCGCGCGAGTGGCTGGAGGCCGAGGGGTACGACGACACCCTCGCCTACGTCCGCGCCATCTCCATCCGCATCCTGGAGGAGACGGGCCTGCTCCCGCACCTCAACCCGGGCGTCATGACGTGGACGGACTTCCAGCGGCTCAAGCCGGTCGCGCCCAGCATGGGGATGATGCTGGAGACCACCTCCGAGCGGCTGTGGTCCGAGCCGGGACAGCCGCACCACGGCTCGCCCGACAAGGAACCGGCCGTGCGGCTGCGGGTCCTTCAGGACGCGGGCCGCTCCTCGGTGCCGTTCACCAGCGGGCTGCTCATCGGCATCGGCGAGACGTACGAGGAGCGCGCCGAATCGCTGTTCGCGCTGCGCCGGGTGGCCCGCTCCTACCACGGCATCCAGGAACTGATCATCCAGAACTTCCGCGCCAAGCCGGACACGGCGATGCGCGGCATGCCCGACGCCGAGATCGACGACCTGGTCGCCACCATCGCCGTCGCCCGGCACGTGATGGGCCCGGCGGGCAACCTCCAGGCGCCGCCCAACCTGATCGCCGGGGAGTACGCGCGGCTGATCGGCGCGGGCATCGACGACTGGGGCGGGGTGTCCCCGGTGACCATCGACCACGTCAACCCCGAGAAGCCCTGGCCGCAGCTGGACGAGCTCGCCGCGCGGTCCGCGGAGGCGGGCTTCACGCTCGCCGAACGGCTCTGCGTCTACCCCGAGTTCGTATTGCGCGGCGAGCCCTGGCTCGACCCCCGGCTGCTCCCGCACCTGCGTGCCCTCGCCGACCCGGACACGGGCCTGGCCAGGCCCGACGCGGTGGTCGAAGGCCACCCGTGGCAGGAGCCCGACGAGGGGTACGTCGCCGCGTCGGGCCGCACCGACCTGCACCGCACCATCGACACCACCGGCCGCACCACGGACCGCCGCGACGACTTCGACGAGGTGTACGGCGACTGGGAGGCGCTGCGCGAGCAGGCCGCGCCCGGCATGGTGCCCTCCCGCATCGACGGGGACGTCCGTGCCGCCCTGAAGCAGGCCGCGGACGACCCGACGCGCCTCACCGACGACGAGGCGCTGGCGCTGCTGCACGCCGACGGGCCCGCCCTCGACGCGCTCTGCTCGGTGGCGGACGACATCCGCAAGTCGGTCAACGGCGAGGACGTCACGTACATCGTCACGCGCAACATCAACTTCACCAACGTCTGTTACACCGGCTGCCGCTTCTGCGCCTTCGCGCAGCGCAGGACCGACGCGGACGCCTACACCCTCTCCCTGGACCAGGTCGCCGACCGGGCCGCGCAGGCCTGGGACGTCGGCGCCGTCGAGGTGTGCATGCAGGGCGGCATCCACCCCGACCTGCCGGGCAGCGCCTACTTCGACATCGCGCGGGCGGTGAAGGAGCGGGTGCCGGGCATGCACGTGCACGCCTTCTCGCCGATGGAGGTCGTCAACGGCGCGACCCGCACGGGCCTGTCGATCCGCGAGTGGCTGACCGCCGCCAAGGAGGCCGGGCTCGACTCGATCCCCGGGACGGCCGCCGAGATCCTCGACGACGAGGTGCGCTGGATCCTCACCAAGGGCAAGCTGCCGACCGCCACCTGGATCGAGGTCATCGGCACCGCCCACGAGCTGGGCATCCGTTCCAGCTCCACGATGATGTACGGGCACGTGGACCAGCCCCGGCACTGGCTGGGCCACTTCCGCACGCTTGCCGCGCTGCAGCGGCAGGCCCTGGACAAGGGCGTCGAGGGCTTCACGGAGTTCGTGACGCTGCCGTTCATCCACACCAACGCGCCGGTGTACCTGGCGGGCATCGCCCGCCCCGGTCCCACCACGCGCGACAACCGCGCGGTGACGGCCATGGCCCGCGTGCTGCTGCACCCGCTCATCCCCAACATCCAGACCAGCTGGGTGAAGCTGGGCCAGGAGGGCGCGGCGGAGATGCTCAGGTCCGGGGCGAACGACCTCGGCGGCACCCTGATGGAGGAGACCATCTCCCGTATGGCGGGCTCCAGTTACGGCTCGTACCGCTCGATCGAGGACCTGGTCGCCATCGCGGACGCGGCGGGCCGCCCCGCCAGGCCGCGCACGACGCTCTACGGCGAGGTGCCCGCGGAGCGGCAGCGGGCGGCACGGGAGTCGGACGGCCACCTGCCGGAGCTGCTTCCGGTGCTGGAGCCGTAGCCGGAGGGGCGGCCACCCGTAGCCGGAGGGGCGGCCACCGTGGTGCGGGGTGGCCGCCCCGGAGTCGGCGGGTGTCAGCCGGCCAGGACGTCGCCGAAGCGGACGCCCGCGGTGGCGGGGGCGCCGATGGCGGCCGGGCCGAAGGAGTCGATGCCCGTGGTGGTCAGGCCGCTCGCGGAGCCGCGCAGGTGCCAGACCGCACCGGTGTCGGCGACGTCGCCGTCCTCGTCGGCCGCGGCGACCGTCAGGTCGGCCTTGCCGTCCTTGTTCGGGTCCGAGAGCAGGACCTGGCCGCCGAACTTGTCGCCCTTCTCGGAGACGCCGGGCACGCCGGCCTTGGACTGGTCGAAGGCCTGCGAGCCGGTGCCGGTCAGGCCGGTGCGGGAGCCCTTGAGGAGGACGACGCTGCCGGCGTCGGCGGTCGACTCGATGTCCTCGCCGGGGACGCCGACGGCCACGTCCGCGTAGCCGTCGCCGTTCACGTCGCCCGCGCTGATGGCGGCGCCGAACTCGTCGCCCTCCTCACCGACGCCGGGGACGCCCGCGGTGTCCTGGGTGATCTTCGTGGAGCGGTCCGAGAGGCCGGACGCCGAGCCGTAGCGGACGAGGACCGTGCCCTTCTGGTACGGCATGTCCTCGAAGTTGGTGCCGATGTCGCGGGTGACGAAGTCGCCGTAGCCGTCGCCGTCGATGTCCGCGACCGCGCCGCCGAGGGAGGGCGCGAGCTTCTGCGAGGTGGTGGCCACCCCGTTCTTGCCGCCCTTCCAGAGCTGGCTCTTGTACGCCGTCTCCTCGAAGCCGTGGCTGGTGACGATGTCGTCGGCGCCGTCGCCGGTCACGTCGCCCACGACGAAGTCGCCGGGGCCGAAGGTCTGGCTGGTGGCGATCTGCTGGGTGCTCGCGGCCTTGCCGTCCCGCTTGAACGGCCCGTACGTGAGGGTCATGCCCCGGTCGTCGTTCTCCATCGGGTCCTCGGGCTCGGGGTACTCGGCGGTGACCAGGTCCCGCTTGCCGTCGCCGTTGAAGTCGCCCGCGGTCACCAGCGCGCCGTTCGACTCCAGTTCGGTGCTGCCCGCGCCGGTGAGGCCCTGGGCGGAGCCCCACAGGACGACGGGCTTCTTGCCGCCCGTGACGACGAGGTCGGTGTAGCCGTCGCCGTCGAGGTCGGCGGCGGACGTCCGGCTGCCGAAGTGCCCGCCGTCGGAGGCCGATCCGGGTACGCCGGCCGTGGCGCGGCTGATGGTGACGGCGTGGGCCTTGTCCGGGCCGTTCGCCGAGCCGTAGACGACCGAGACGCTGCCGGGCAGGTCGTTGTCGTAGTGGCCCGGGGCGGAGATGGCGAGGTCCGCGTAACCGTCGTGGTTGAAGTCGGTGACCGGGGCCTTCGGCGGGGTGGGCGCGGCCGCCGCCGAACCTGCGGTGGCCAGGGCGATCGGTGCCGCGAGCGAGGCGACTGCCACGGCGGTGATGAGACTGCGGCGCACTGTTCCTCCAGTGGGGGAATTTGTGTGGTCGTGTAGGAAGACGATCGTTCCGCGGAGAAGGTTGTACACCGCAGAGACTTCTGTGGTGCACACGCACGTATGTCCGAACTCGGTTCCCGTTCACCGGATATCGGCCCCGTGCTGTCTCATTCGGTGCGCCGGGCCCGGGGGTTGCGGGGTGGGGTCCGCGAGGTGTTCGCGAGGTGTCCGCGAGGTGGGGAGGGGCCGCGACCGCACGCGGGGCGGGCCGACGGGAGGGGGATTTCGTAGCAGGTGCGAAGCTCCCGTGAACGTGCGTCCAAAAGCCGCCTCAGGGGCGACTCTTCGCATACCACTTGGCGCCTGAACCGATCGTTCCCGGTCGATTACAGTGCTGCAAAGTCGCAACCGGGCGAGCCAGGACGAGGCACGGAAGGGGGTCCCGGTGGGTACTGCAGCAGCCACCGGTGTCTGGGGCCGCGCCGAGCAGCAGGACTTCCGCAGCCGGGTGCGCGGCACCCTCCTCGGGGCCGCCGTGGGCGATGCCCTGGGGGCGCCCGTCGACGGTCTCGGGCTCGACGGGATCCGTGCGGCGCACGGCGCCGAGGGCCTCACCGAGCCCGCCCCGGCCTACGGCCGCCGCGGCGCCGTCACGTCGGCCACCCAGCTCACCCTCTTCACCGTGGACGGACTGATACGCGCCCAGGTGCGACGGGACACCGGCGCCTGGCACCCGCCCACCGACCTGCACCGCGCCTACCGCCGCTGGGCCGCGACGCAGAGCGACTGGGGCCCCGACGAGCGGCGCAAGGAGGACGGCTGGCTGGCCCGCGAGGAGTGGCTGTACGCGCGGCGCGACCCCGCCCGGGCCTGCCTGCTGGGTCTCGGCAACGACGTCATGGGCACCCTCGACGTGCCGAAGAACCCCGACGAGAAGGGCCCCGGAGCCGCCGTCAGGTCGGCGCCCTTCGGGCTGCTCGTGGGCTGGGAGCCGCAGTTGGTGCTGCAGCTCGCCGTCGAGTGCGCCGTGCAGACGCACGGCCACCCCACCGCCCACCTCGCCGCGGGCGCGCACGCCGTCGTCGTGCACGGCCTGGCCCGCGGGGAGTCCCTGGACGGCGCGCTCCAGCGGTGCCTGGCGCTGCTCGCCGCCCGCCCCGGCCACCAGCCCGTCACGGACGCGCTCAAGCATGCGCTGGGCGCCGTGCGGCAGGGCATGCCCACGCCCGCGCGGGTCGGCGAACTCGCGGGGGACGGGACGGCGGAGGGCGTGCTGGCCGCGGCGGTGTACTGCGCGCTGGTCGGCGAGGACATCCGGCACGGGCTGCGGCTCGCGGTGAACCACGACGGCCCCTCGGCCGCCTGCGGGGCGCTGTGCGGGGCGCTGCTCGGCGCGCTGCACGGGGAGACCGCGCTGCCGCCGGGATGGCTCACCGAGCTGGAGGGGCGGCCGACCGTCCTCGAACTCGCGGACGACTTCGCGATGGAGATGACGCAGGGGCCCGCACTGCACGGCCCGGCGCTCTCGTCGCCGGGGTGGCTGGCCCGCTACCCGCGGGCGTGAGCGCGCGCTAGCCCGCGGCGGCCGCGGGGCCGGTCTCGAAGGTGCGGCTCAGCAGGTCGTGGAGGGTGGCCCGCTCGGCGTCGTCCAGCGCGGCCAGGCCGGCCTGGGTGGCGTGCATGTTGGCGCGGATCGCGTCGACGGCCCGCTCGCCCTCGGGGGTCAGCAGGACGTTCTTGACGCGGCGGTCGGTGGGGCTGGGCTCCCGGTGCACCAGACCGCGCTTCTCCAGGCGGTCGATGATCCCCGTCATGTTCGACGCGTCGCAGGACAGCGTCCTGGCGAGCACCCGCATCGCGGCGGGGCCCCGGCGCAGCACGCTCAGCGTCTTGCCCTGGCTCGCGGTGAGGTTCTCCCGCGCCGCCGCCTCCGTGAAGTCTCCGTAGTACGCACCGAGGGACACCGCGAGCAGCTCCATGAGCCGGTCCGTGTCGACGCGGGGGGTTCCAGACATGTGAGCCACCTTACGCCATGAAACTTGACGTTCTCAAATATTGAGGCTTACCTTCTTGGTCATTGCTTGATGTTCTCAAGTATCGATGTCCTCAAGTAGTTGAGCAGCTGGAGAAGAAGTCACCGTGTCCCACACGCAGCACGCGGCCCCGCCCAGAGCCACCGGACAGACCGCCCTCGTCCTGGTGCTCGGGCTCGCCGCCATGGTCGTCTCGATGATGCAGACCCTGGTCGTCCCGATCCTGTCGATCATCCAGAACGACCTGGACGCCACCACCGCGGGCGTCAGCTGGGTGACCACCGCCACCCTGCTCTCCGCCGCCGTCTTCACCCCGCTGCTCGGCCGCTTCGGCGACCAGCACGGCAAGAAGCCCACCCTGATCGGGGTGCTCCTGGTGATGATCGCGGGCTCCGTGCTCGCCGCCACCACGTCCTCCCTGACCTTGCTGATCGTCGGCCGGATCATGCAGGGCGCGGCCACCGCGATCTTCCCGCTCGCGCTCTCCGTGCTCCGCGAGGAGATCAGGCCCGCCAAGCTGCACGGCGCCATGGCGCTGGTCAGCGGCACGCTGGCGTTCGGCAGCGGCCTCGCCCTGGTGGGCGCCGGCCTGCTGACCCGGGGTGCCGACCCCGACTACCACCGGGTGTTCTGGCTCGCGGTCGTGCTCGCCGTCCTCGCCCTGGTGGGCGTCGTCCTCGCCGTCCCCGCCTCCCGCTCGAAGACCGGCGGCCGCACCGACTGGCTGGGCGCGGGCACGCTGGCGCTGCTGCTCGTCCTGCTGCTCCTGCCGATCTCGCAGGGCCACGCGTGGGGCTGGACCTCGGGCCGCACCCTCGGCTCCTTCGCGGGCGCCGTCGTCATGGCGGTCGTGTGGGTCCTGACCGAGCTCCGGGTCGAGGAGCCGATGGTGGACATGAAGATGTTCGCCCACCGCCCGGTGCTCTTCACCAACCTGGCCGGACTCCTGCTCGGCTTCGCGATGTTCGCCCAGTTCATCGGCGTCTCGTACCTGGTGCAGATGCCCGAGGACGTCGCCGGGTACGGCTTCGGCGCCTCGGTGCTCGGCGCCTCCGTCGTCTACCTCCTGCCGACCACGATCGTCTCGCTGCTCGGCGCGCAGTTCGGCGGCGTCCTGGTCCGCCGGATCGGCGCCCGCGGCACGCTGGCCGCCGGTGCCTCCTTCGGTGTCGTCGGCTTCGCCTGGCTGACCCTGGCGCACGGCACCAGCGCCTCCGTCATCGGCGCGGGCATGGTCATCGGCCTCGCGATCAGCTTCGGCTACGCCTCGATGCCCGCGCTCATCGTCGCCAGCGTCCCGGCCCACCAGACCGGCATCGCCAACGGCATCAACTCGATCTCCCGCTCGGTCGGCAGTGCCGTGGCCAGCGCGATGATCACCTCACTGCTCGCGTCGAAGACCATCCCGCTGCCCGCCGGCCTGCCCGCGCTGCCGCAGGAGAGCCAGTTCACGCTGAGCTTCGCCATCGCCGGCGCGGCGTTCGTCCTGGTCGTGGCGGTCGCCCTGGTCGGCCTCACGGCCCGGCACGCCCCGCGCAGCACGCCGCGGCAGGTCCCGGTGACCCCGGCCGCACCGGAGCGCGCCGGCGTCTGACCGGGCCCGGTGCCCCTAGGAGGCGCCGCCCCCGTCCTGCGACGGCGAGGACACCGCACCGTCCCGCGGCCGCGACGGCGGGGGCACGACGGCCCCGGCGGAGCCGTCGTCGTCCGTGTTGATCTTCTCGATGAGCGCGTCCCGCTCCGGGGTGTCCTCCGGCTTCACGAAGCCGATGGTGATGTAGAGGACCAGCGAGACGGCGAGCGGGATCGACACCTGGTACTGCAGCGCGACACCGCCCTCGATCGCGTCGTCGATCGGGTAGTTGACGAGGTAGAAGGCGAAGAGCCCGGCCGCCCAGCTGGTCAGCGCCGCGGTCGGCCCGGACTTGCGGAAGGTGCGCAGCAGACCCAGCATCATCGGGATCGCGATCGGGCCCATCAGTCCGGCGACCCACTTGATGACGACGGTGATGATGTCCTTGAACGTGGGCGAGTTCACCTGGGTGGCGACGGCCATGGACAGGCCGAGGAAGACCACCGTGGTCAGCCGGGCCGCGATCAGCCCCTTGCGCTCGCTCCAGGCGCGGGCCCGGGCGGAGAAGGCGGGCGCCACGTCCCGGGTGAAGACGGCGGCGATGGCGTTGGCGTCGGAGGAGCACATCGCCATGGTGTGCGAGAAGAAGCCGACGATGACCAGGCCCAGCAGGCCGTGCGGCAGCAGCTGTTCGGTCATCAGGGCGTACGCGTCCGAACCGTCCGGCTTCCTAGCGTCGACCAGCAGCGGCGACATCCACATGGGGAAGAAGAGGACGACCGGCCAGACCAGCCACAGGATCGCGGAGAGCTTCGCGGAGCGCGCGGCCTCCTTGGCGTTGGCGGTCGCCATGTAGCGCTGCGCCTGGTTGAGCATGCCGCCGTTGTACTCGAAGAGCTTGATGAAGAGGAACGCGAGGAGGAAGACCGTGCCGTAGGGGCCGACCAGCGGCTTGCCGTGGCCCGCGAGCTCCGGCTCGTCCCAGACGCCGAAGAAGCCGCCGTGCGGGCCGAGCTTGGCGACGACCGCCACGAACATGGCGACGCCGGCGAGCAGCTGGATGATGAACTGGCCGAGCTCGGTGAGCGCGTCGGCCCACAGTCCGCCGATGGTGCAGTAGATCGCCGTGATCACGCCGGTGATGAGGATGCCCTGGTTGAGGGAGACCCCGGTGAACACGGACAACAGGGTGGCGATCGCCGCCCACTTGGCGCCCACGTCCACGATCTTGAGCAGCATGCCGGACCAGGCGAGCGCCTGCTGGGTGGGCAGGTTGTAGCGGTTCTTCAGGTATTCGAGGGGCGAGGCCACGTGCAGCCGGGAGCGCAGCCGGTTGATGCGCGGGGCGAACAGGCGGGCGCCGATGGCGATGCCGAGCGCGATGGGGAAGGACCAGGTGACGAAGGACGTCACGCCGTAGGTGTACGCGATGCCGGCGTAGCCGGTGAACATCACCGCGCTGTAGCCGGACATGTGGTGCGAGATGCCCGACAGCCACCAGGGCATCTTTCCGCCGGCCGTGAAGAAGTCGCTGACGTTGTCGACCCGCTTGTGGGACCACACGCCGATCGCGACCATCACGCCGAAGTAGCCGATGAGCACGGCCCAGTCGAGACTGTTCATATGGCCCTCCAGGGGTCCGCCTGGTGAACTGCGCATAACTGGCTCGCACTTCGCCAGTACCGGCCGACGGGCCCGAGAGGGCCCGGAAGTGCCCGCTCATCGTGGGTTCGCGCGCGCACCCCGGACAACCGCCCGTGAGGTCAAGAGCAAGTAAAATCGTTCTGTTTGCTGACCTGTGTTCACGTATCTGATTAACGAAGGGTGGTTCCCGGGCACGCAAAAGCCGCACGGGAGTCGATTCCCGTGCGGCTCGGCGGGGTGTCCCGCGCGGCTTCCTGGTGTGCGGGTCCGGGGTGCGTCAGCGCATGATCTCCCCCGCGTTGACCAGCAGGGACTGCCCGGTGATGGCGCGGGCCCGGTCCGAGGCGAGGAAGGCGGCCGCGTCCGCCACGTCGCCGTCCGTGGCCAGGTCGGGCAGCGCCATCCGGGACGCGAGACGCTCGCGCACCTCCGCCTCCGGCACGCCCTCGGTGTGCGCGGTGAACTGGACGTACGCCTCGACCGGCGGGCCCCACATCCAGCCCGGCAGCACCGTGTTGACCCGGATCCGGTCCGGGCCGAGCTCGTGCGCCAGCGCGTACATGGCCGACGTCAGCGCGCCCTTGGACGCCGCGTACGCCGCCTGGCGCACCTGCGACGGCGAGGCGATCGCCGACTGGGTGCCGATGAAGACCACCGAGCCGCCCCGCCGCTCCCTGAGCGCGGGCAGGCAGGCGCGCGTCATGCGCAGCGTGCCGAGCAGATTGACGTCGATGACCTGCTGCCAGGTGTCGAAGTCGGCGTCCTCGACCCCGCCGAAGTAGCTGTCCCAGGCGGCGACGTGGACCACCGCGTCGATGCCGCCGAACCGCTCGCGCGCCAGCTCGGCCAGCGCCCGGCACTGCCGCTCGTCGGTGATGTCGGTGGCCAGGTGGGCGGTGCGGGTGCCCTCGGGGTCGATCTCGGCGGCCGACTTGGCGAGGTTCGCCGCCGTGCGCGCCCCGAGCACGGCGCGGCCCCCGTCGCGCACGACGGCCGCGGCGACCTGGTGGCCGAGCCCGGCGCCGACGCCCGAGACGACGACGGTCTTTCCCTCGAGGAGCGACGACGGCATGGAGCGCCTCCCGGCTCTGGCAGTTTTGCTGACGGGGCGTCAGAGTATGGGCGTCCACCGGAGGAAGGAAGAGGGAGGCAGGGGAGAAGCATGAGCGAGGACACCCGCAGCGACGTCTACGCCGAGCTGGCCGCCGTCGGGCCCTACGGCGTCCACCCGGGGCACGCCCTGATCACCATGGTCGAGCCGCACCCGGGGCACGAGTACGCGTACAACCGCTGGTACGAGGACGACCACTACTACGCGGGCGCGATGGCCATGCCCTGGATGTACGCGGGGCGCCGCTGGGTGGCCCCGCGCGAGCTCCAACTGCTGCGCTACCCCGACAAGTCCGCGATCGCCGAGCCGGTCACCGCCGGGTGCTACCTGTCCACGTACTGGGTGACGGAAGGGCGCTACGACGACCACATGAAGTGGACCGTCGGCATCAACAAGCGGCTCAACCGCGACGCCCGCGTCTACCAGGACCGCACGCACGTCTTCACCTCCTTCCAGGACCACGAGGCGACCGTCTACCGGGACGGCGCGGCCGGCCCGCGCGACTTCCACGCCCTCGACCACCCCTACCGGGGCCTGGTCCTCGAAGTCGTCGACGCCGAAGGTTCCGAGCAGCGCGCCGAGTTGCTGGAGTGGCTGCGCGCCCGGCACCTGCCGAGGGCGCTGGCCGGCTCGCCCGCCGCGATGGTCACGCTGTTCCGCCCGACACCGCTGCCGGGGGACCGGATGACGTACGTGAAGCAGGTCGAGGGCGTGGACACCCGGCTGACGCTGCTGTGGTTCCTCCAGGAGGACCCGCGCGCCTGCTGGGAGGCGCACTTCACCGGGCGGGACGAGGCGGTCGCGGAGTCGGGCCTCGGACGGGTGGAGCTGGTGGCGCCGTTCGTCCCGACGGTGCCGGGCACGGACACGTACGTCGACGCGCTGCGCTGAGCGGGGCCCGGCGGGCCGGGAGGGGCGGGGAGGCGCCCGTGGGACAGGACCGAGCCCCCTCGGCCGGGACGGCGGGCCAGTCGAGAGGGCTCATGCGGTGGTGCTGTGCGGTTGTCGCTCGGCGGTGTCGTGACGTCCTGTCAGTCTCACGCGAGAGTCTCACGCGAGATCGGCAGCCCCCCGGCTCACCTCGCCGACGAAGGCGTTCCACGATGCGGCGGGGAAGGCGAGGACCGGACCCTCGGCGACCTTCGAGTCACGGACGGAGATCCCGTGCCGCACCGGCGACTTGACCTCCACGCACGCGCCGTTCCCGGTGGAATAGGAGGACTTGACCCACGTGTGCGAGGCACCCTGCTGAATTGCCATGTTTTGCTCCGGTCTTTCCAGTCGTCGAGTAACGGTGACCGCACAGGTGCGGCCCGCGCCAACGCTCGTGCTCGATGGCGTGAATGACGCTACTCGCCAACATCGTGGCGTGAAGGGATCGTTCACTCGACCGGATGGCATATTCCAGTGGGGACTTCCGCGCCGACGCGGCGAGGGTGTACCGTGCGGCGCTTTCGCGCGGCAGGGCACGCGCGGTCCGGCGGATCAGCGGGCGTAGTCCTTCGCGATGTCCGCGATGAGCTGCCGTGACTGCTCGACGTTCAACGCCTGGGCGCGCAGGTGCTCGTACATGACGCTGTACTGCTGGACGTCGTTCGCCTTCTCCAGGTACAGGTCGCTCGTGACGCCCTCGATGTAGACCACGCTGGAGTCGGCCGCGTCGGGGAACTCCAGGATCGCGTACTGCCCGTTGAGGCCCGGGTGCGCGCCCATCTCGAAGGGGATCACCTGGACGGTCACGTGCGGCAGCTGGGACTGCTCGACGAGGTGCTCCAGCTGGTCGCGCATCAGGTGCCGGGAGCCGACGACACGGCGCAGCGCCGACTCGTCGAGCACGGTCCACAGGCGCAGCGGGTTCTCCGGCGCCGAGATGCGCTCCTGCCGGCGCATGCGCACCTGGACGCGCTTCTCGATGTCGGTCGGCGGGGTCTCCGGGAGCGCGCCGGTGATCAGCGCCTCCGCGTACGCGCGGGTCTGCAGCAGGCCGGGGACGACCTGCGGGTCGTACACGCGCAGGGACGCCGCGTCCGTCTCCAGACCGATGTACACGCTGTAGGGGATGTCGCCGAAGGAGTGCCACCAGCCCTGCTGGCGCGAGTCCTTGGCCATCTGCATGAGCGAGTCGACGACCCGGTGGTCCTCGACCTCGTACACACCGCACAGGTCACGGACGTCGCGCTGGCTGATCGACCGGCGCCCGTTCTCCAGGCGGCTGATCTTCGACTGCGAGACGAGCAGGCGCTCGGCGACCTCCTCGGCCGTCATGCCCTTGAGCTCGCGGAGCCTGCGGAGCTCCTGGCCCAACCGGCGCCGCCTGACGGTGGGATTGACATTGGACGCCACGGGACGTGCACCTCCGGCTTGCATGCCTCTACTTTGCGTATCTACTGCTCAGCAGAGTGCCACCAACGAGGTCGGCACCGCTGGGAAACAGCGGATATGCGGACGTGAGAGCGGGTGCGCGGGGTGCGCGGCCCCGCCCTGCGGCGACCGGAGGCTGTCGCGGCCGCGCGGGGCGGTGGCACCGGGATGTCGTCGTCCGGACGGTCCGGTGCCCCGCCCCGCGCGGCCCAGCGGCTCCCGAACCGGGTCTGGGGGACTGCGGCGCGGCGCTGTGCAGTGGTGCGTGGTGCGGGTGGTGCTGAGCGGTTACGTGGTGCTGTCGCGCGGTGCCGCGGCTCCGCCGCGTGCCGGCGCGATGGCGTCGGCCGCGCTCAGTGAGCGACGGCGCGTGCCATGGAGCCGCGCCGCGGCTGCATCGGCACTCCGCCGGGGTCCGCCGCCGTCCTGGCCGGCTGCCGTCCGCCCGGTCCCGCGGGACCCGTCGGTGCGGCGCTGCGACGCGGCTGGGCCGCGACGCCGTTCTGGACGTCCATCACGGCGTGTGCCACGAGGCCGCCCATGGGGTCGTGCCTGATCAGATCCCGGAGCCTGGAGCGCGATGAACGCCCCTCGTTCCCGGGGTAGAGATGCTTGCCGAGGCCGACCGCGTGGGCCAGTGCGGCGAGCGCGGCGGTCCGCGGGTCCGGCGGTACGCCGGTACGGATCGCCGAGTCCAGTCGGGACCTGATGTCCCGGCTGATTGCCGTGTCCGTCGCCTGGTAGCGAGTCGTCGGCAGCACTCCGCACATCTGGCCCGCCACGGCATGAACCATGCCGCACCGCTCCAGGTGCGCGAGGTAAATCTGGCGCAGCCCCAGTCGGGGCCCGCCGATCCAGTGGACCGCCCGGACCGGGCTGCCGCGCCTGCGCAGCAGTTCCAGTGCGGAGTCCAGAGTCGGATCTCCGGTCGGCCGTGGCATCACCACGGCGATACGATCCCCGTCAGGGGCTATCCGTCCGGCCAGCGCCAGCTCTACTAGCTGTGCTCCGGCCAGACCGAGGTCGAGCGACTGCGGCTGCGCAGTGGTACCCGTGGCCGGGTCCAAAGCGAGCAGCAGAAGCTCCTCCGGAATTGTTCTGCGGCTCCTGCCCATCCATGCCTCCCCGCGTGGATGAATGACAGGGTGACCCCTCTCACATTCATCTGTCGAGAGCGCCTGACCGGTAAGTACGGGAACCAGTAGGTATGTCGTTCTCGTCTACCACGGGGGTTAAGCCCTCACACAGGACACTGGTACACGGTTCGGACAGTGAGGTCCGGCCCGATTTGGCGCACGGTCGGCACTCGGCAAGCATTCAGCATCGGCATACGGCATGGCGTACGAGGAGGCATCGGTGGCGGGCGAGACCCCCGACAGGTCGAAGCAGCGGAAGTCGTCGGGGAACCCGACTGCGGCGGAGTCTTCCGATCCGGCGCCGGAGGAACGTGATCCGCGTCTCGCGATGACCCGCGAGACGCCGCAGGCGAGCGAGGACAGGGCGACCGCCGTCTTCTCGACGAAGGACGTCGTCGAGCGGGCGGCCGGTTCCGACGCGTCCGCGCGCGGCGCCGCCGCCTCCGGGGAGGCGGGCCCGGACGATTCGACCGAGCCCGAGCCCGACACCGAGCCCGGCGCCGAGTCCGATGCCGAGCCGGACGCCGAGCACGAGGCCGCCCCGAAGCCGGCGGCGAACGGCGACGCGCGGCTGCGGGACGCGGTGGCGGCCTGGGTCGCGACCACGGACGACGAGCCGGGCGCGGGCGACGCGGCGAAGGCGAAGGGGGCCGCGGGCGAGGGTGCCCGCGGTGACGCTCCCGCGGAGGGTGACGGCTCGTCTGCGGAGCCGGAGCCGGAGCCGGAGCCGAAGCCGGGGTCGGAGTCGGGGTCGGAGTCGGGGAAGTCGGACTCGGTCGCGGGGCCGGACTCCGAGGCGAAGACGGACGCGAAGACGGATGCGAAGACGGATGCGAAGAAGTCCGCCCCCGCCGAGTCCGCCCCCGCCGAGTCCGGGACCGGCGCGGTCCCGGCCGGGAGTGGAGCCACGGACACGGCGGACACCGCCGACGCCGCGGACACCGCCCACGCCGCGGACACCGGGGCCGACGACGAGCCCGTCGACGAAGCCCCCAAGTCCACCGGCGTCGACCAGGCGACCGCCGTCTTCAAGGCGCTCCCCCCGGAGGCGGCCGACAAGAAGCCCGGTGACAAGCCCGGTGACAAGCCCGCCGAGAAGTCCGCCGAGAAGCCCGCTGCGGAGACGGCCGCCGACAAGAAGCCCGGCAAGGCCACCGGCAAGCCCGTCGACCAGCCCACCACCATGCTCAAGCTGGGCGACCGCACCGCCCCGAAGGCCGCCCCGAAGGACCCGGACGCGCCCAAGGCGGACACCGGAGCAAAGGGCACTGCAAAGCCCGAGGGCGACGCCGAGCGGACCAGCAAGTTCGTCGCGCTGAAGCCCCTCGACGAGCCGTCCGGCAAGACGGCCCCGAAGGCATCCCCCAAGGCGTCTCCCAAGGCATCCCCGAAGGCCGCCCCCGAGCCCGGCGCCACCCCGGCCGCCAAGCCGGGCGCCAAGGCCGGACCCAAGGCGGGCGCAGCCGCCGCCGCTGCCTCCGCTGCCGCACCGGCCGGCCCCGAGGTGCCGCCGCCGGTGGAGCGCACCACCCAGCAGCCGCTGCCGCCCAAGCCGCCCATCGACCTGCTCGCCGAGCTGACCAACACCCCGCCGCCGCCGGAGACTCCGGTCCGCACCGCCGTGCGCCGGGTCAAGATCTGGACGCCGCTGGTCCTGCTCCTGGTGGTCGTCTTTGCAGTCGTGCAGGCCGTGCGGCCGCTGCCGACGCCGACCCTGCAGCTCACCGCCGAGGAGTCCGTCTCCTTCGACGGCGGCAAGCCGTCCGTGCCGTGGCCCGGCGACGGCCAGGCCGCGATGGACGTCAACGGCATCGGCACGTTCGGCACGTCCGGCGAGCAGAAGCCCGTGCCGATCGCGAGCATCGCCAAGGTCATGACGGTCTACCTGATCCTGCGCGACCACCCGCTGAAGAAGGGCGAGGACGGCCCGAAGATCACCGTCGACGCCGCCGCCCAGAAGCACTACGAGACCGGCAAGCCGGCGAACGAGTCGGTCGTCAAGGTCACCGAGGGCCAGAAGCTCCCCCAGTACGAGGCGCTGCAGGCCGTCATGCTGCCCTCGGCGAACAACGTCGCCAAGCTGCTGGCCCGTTGGGACACCAAGAGCAACTCCGAGGACGAGTTCGTCGCCAAGATGAACAAGACGGCCAAGGAGCTGGGCATGAAGAACACCCACTACACGGACCCCAGCGGCCTGGACAAGACGACCGTCTCGACCGCCGAGGACCTCGTGAAGCTCGGCCGCGCGGCGATGGAGAACCCGGTCTTCAACGAGATCTCCCGCCAGCCCAGCTACAAGGACCTCAACGGCGACAAGCAGAACAACTTCTTCGGCCTCGTGCCGACCGTCGCCATCGGCATCAAGACGGGCACGACCACCGCGGCCGGCGGCAACATCCTCTTCGCCGCGGAGAAGAAGGTCGACGGCAAGACGCAGACGATCATCGGCGCGGCCCTCGGGCAGTACGGCAAGAACGGCGTCGCCAACATCGACGCCGTCACCGACGCGACGAAGAAGCTCATCGTGGCCGGGCAGGACGCGCTCACGTCGAAGACCATCGTCAAGAAGGGCGACGTCGTCGGGCGGGTCGACGACGGTCTGGGCGGCACGACCCCGGTCGTCGCCACCAAGGACGTCTCCGCGGTGGGCTGGTCCGGCCTCACGGTCGAGCTGCACCTGACCGACCGGAAGGGCAAGACCGTCCCGCACACGGCGAAGGCGGGCACCCAGGTCGGCGTGCTGAGCGTCGGCGACGGCAAGCACGACGCCGTCGAGGTGCCGGTCGCGCTCCAGAAGGACCTGAGCGAGCCGGGCCTCGGCGCCAAGCTGACCCGCGTCGGCTGACGCACCCCGCGGACCGCAGTACTCCGCAGGACCCCGCAGGACCCTGCGAGGGGAGGCCCCGCCCCCGGGCCTCCCCTCGCGTCTGCGTGCTAGCGTCTCAAACTCGGGGGGTAGTACGCCGGGGCGGAGGACGAGAGGTTCCGGGACGGACCCTCGTCGACTCGAACCGGCGTACCGGAACACGGACAACACGGGGAGAGCCTCCAGTGGCCACAGCGGAGCCGACGCGCGCCGACGACGACGCCGCCGCGCCTGAGACGGGCGACGGCCGTCGCACCGCTGCGCGAATAAAGCTGCCGGCCCAGCGCCGCACGCCCGGGCCGGGGCCCCTCGCGCCGTGGCCGAAGCGCTTCCTGCGCCACCCGGTGACGATCACCACCGCGGTCGCCGCGGTGCTGCACGTCATCTGGTTCTTCATCTTCGCCAACAGCGGCGGCGACCTCGCCGCGCAGGACGCCTGGGCCGAGTTCGTCGGACGGCACCCCGCCTCCGCGTACAACCTCGCCTGGTACGGCGGCATGCACCCGGTGTCGTACAGCGTCATCTCGCCGTACCTGATGTCGGTGCTCGGCGTGCGCACCACGATGATGATCGCGGGCACCGTCTCCGCCGCTCTGCTCATGCTGATCGTGCTGCGCAGCCGCGCGGTGAAGAACCCGCTGTGGCCCGTCGCCATCGGTGTCTTCGCGCTGTTCTCCAACGCCGTCTCGGGCCGCGTCACCTACGGCCTCGGCCAGATGTTCGCGCTGTCGGCGGTCGCCGCGGTCTTCTGCTGGCCGTACCGCTGGCGCTACAAGCGGTGGGCGAAGGCGCTGGTCGCCGCGCCGTTCGCGGCGCTCGCCACGATGGGCAGCCCGGTGGCCGGGCTCTTCGTCGGGTTCGTCGCCGTCGCGCTGTTCCTGAGCAAGCGCTACCCCGGCGCGTACGCGCTCGGCATCGCGCCCTCCATCGTGGTGGGCCTGTCCGCCTGGCTGTTCCCGTTCTCCGGCACGCAGCCGATGGGCATCGGCTCGGCGTCGCTGCCGCTGATCTACTCGGCGTTCGTCTTCTTCCTGGTGCCCAAGCAGTGGAAGACCGTGCGGATCACCACCGTCGTGTACGCGGCGTTCGTGCTCGGCGTCTGGATCGTCAACTCGCAGATCGGCTCCAACATCACGCGCCTGGCGATGTCCTTCGCGGGCGTCGTGCTGGTCGCCGCGCTGCCGTACGCGGTGCCGAAGACCCGCAGGTGGTACGCGCTGGTCGTGGCGATCGTCGGCTTCGTCGGCTGGGTCGGCTACAAGGGCGTGGACGACGCGATCCACACCACGCCCAACGCCTCCTGGTCGCGTGAGCTGGCCCCGCTGCTCAACGAACTGCAGGAGGTCGGCGCGGCGAAGGGCCGCGTCGAGGTGGTCCCGGCGCGCAGCCACCGGGAGGCGTCCGCGCTGCCGCAGAACGTCCAGCTGGCCCGCGGCTGGAACCGCCAGGCCGACATGGAGCGCAATCCGCTCTTCTACGACGACACGCTCAACTCGGCGAACTACCACGAGTGGCTGCAGCGCTGGTCCGTGCATTACGTCGTGCTGCCCAAGGGCGAGCCCGACGGCGACGGCGGCAAGCGCGAGGCCCAGCTCATCGAGAAGGGCCTGCCCTACCTGAAGCAGGTCTGGGTCGACGAGAACTGGCAGCTGTACGAGGTCACCGACCCCAACCCGCTCGCCGGGCCGCACGCCGTCGTGCAGAGCGCCGAGCAGGGCGAGATGAAGCTCCGCGTGGACAAGCCGGGCCGCGTCCTGATCCGCATCCCGTACTCGCCGTGGCTGGGGGTCGTCGACGCCGAGGGCAAGGGCCTGGAGCGGCCGAAGGAGACCGAGGAGTCCAAGCGGATGCGCGAGACGGACGACAAGCGGCCCCGCGAGTACACCAACGTCAACGGCTGCCTGCTGGAGGCCGCGGAGAACCAGGACGGCGACAAGTGGGTCGAGCTGCTCGCCCCGCGGGCCGGCACCTACCGGCTCGGCTCGCCCTACCAGTTCCCGCGCGGCACCCCCTGCCCGGAGGAAATGCGCCGCTGACCCGTCCCACCGCCGGACGCCCCGCTCCCGTGCCCCGGGGCGCCGGCCGGCCCGTGTGCGGCGGTCAACGGCCCGTGTACTGGCGCCAGATCCGCGGCGGCAGTTCGTTTCCGCGCCGGGACGCGGGGCCGCCCACGCCCGACATCGGCAGCAGCCGCGGCTCGCCGGGTCGCACCCGGAACAGCGTCACCGCCGTCGACAGGTCCTTCGTGAAGCCCGCGAACCACGCCGACCTGAGGCGGTCCTGGTCGCCCGTGCGGCCCGCCGCGACGTCCGTGCCCTGCCGTCTGCCGCCCGCCCGCAGCGCGTCGGCGACCTCGCGCGCCACCTGGGGGTCCAGGGCGCGCTGGGCGACGGGCCTGGTGAGCCCCGGCAGCCGCTCGCCGTCCTTGATCACCTCGGTCACCGAGTACGGGTCGTGCCGCACGCCGTCGCTCGCGAACGTGGCGTACGCGGTGGCCATCCGGATCGCGCTGGGCGTCGACGTGCCGATGGAGAACGTCGGCTCCAGGCGGGCCATGCTCTGGCGCAGCAGTCCGGCGGCGACGGCGGTGCGGCGCACGGTGTCCCGGCCGACGTCCTTGCCCAGGCGCACATAGGTGGCGTTGCCGCCGGACAGCAGGGCCTCGCCGAGCGTGGGGTGGTCGGGGTCGGGTCCGCCCGGCAGCACGCCGAGGAAGCCGCCGGAGGTGTACGCGCTGTCGGCGGTGATCGCGAGATGCAGGTCGGGCACGGCCCCGAAGCCCGGGTCGGGGGCCGCCCCGGCGCGGTGGGGCACGCCGTGCTGGAGCGCGGCCGCCAGCACGAACGGCTTGAACGCGGATCCGGCGGGGACGCCCGAGGTGTCGGCGTTGTTGGTGAAGTGCTCGGTGGCGTCGGGCCCGCCGTACAGCGCGACGATCGCCCCGTCGGACGGCCGCACGGACGCGGCGCCGGCCTGCAGGTGGCGGTCGGCCGCGCGTCTCTTCGGATCGGTGTCCCCGTCCAGGACGTGCCGCACGGCCCGCTCCAGACGGTTCACCTTGTCCTTCTCGAAGGTGGTGTGGATCCGGTGGCCGCCGCGGGCGAGCGTCTCGTCGGTGAGGTCGGTGTGCTGCTTCAGGTACCGGTTCGCGATGTCGACGAGGTAGCCGGTCTGGCCGCCGAGGCTGGTGGAGCGCGACTGGCTGCGCGGCTCGGGGAAGGTGCGGTACCGGGCCCGTTCCTTCTTCGTCATCAGGCCCACCCGCACCTGCCGGTCCAGGATCCACGCCCAGCGCTGCCGGGCCCGCTCGTGGTTGCCGGGGCTGATCGACGGGTCGTACTGCTCGGCGCCCTTCAGCGTGGCCGCGAGCAGCGCGCCCTGGCCGGCGTCCAGCTTCTTGGCGGGGATGCCGTAGTAGGCGTGGGCGGCGGCCTCGATGCCGTTGGCGCCGCGCCCGAACCAGCTGGTGTTGAGGTATCCCTTGAGGATCTCGGCCTTGCTCTTCTTGCGGTCCAGTTTCAGCGCGATGACGAACTCCTTGACCTTCCGGGTGACCGTCTGGTCCTGGGAGAGGTAGGTGTTCTTCACGTACTGCTGGGTGATGGTCGAGCCGCCCTGCGTCTCCTGGCCGCGGACCATGTTCACGGCCGCGCGGGCCAGGCCCTTGGGGGAGACCCCGGAGTCCTCGTAGAAGGTCTCGTTCTCGGCGGCGATCACCGCGTTCACCGCGGCCGGGGCGATCTGGTCCAGCTCGACGTTCTGCCGGTCGACCTCGCCGGTGCTGACCATCTGGCTGCCGTCCGCCCAGTAGTAGACGTTCGCCTCGCGGCGGGCCGCCTCGTTCTCGTCGGGGATGTCCACGGCGACGTACACGCAGACGAAGAGCACGGCGACGGCGGTGGCCGACAGGCCGCAGGCGCCGAGGAGTTGGCGCCACGAGGGGAGCCAGCGCCGGAGTCCGCCCCGCCCGGCCCGCGGATAGTCCACCAGCCGTCGCCGGCCGCGCCGGCGCGACCTCTTCCCCTGAGTGTGAGTACCCATGTCGGAGGAGAGCGCGCCGTACGCGGCCGGGTTGGCCGGGAGGCTGTTTGCGGTACGTAACAGTCCGCGCGCAGCCGTGCCGAGGGGTCAGCGGACCTTCGTCAGCGCACCCTTGTCCTGCAGCGCGGAGATCCCGGCGGCCCACAGGCTGTTGACCCGCGACCGCTCCTGCGCGTTCGGGTAGGCGTTGGTGCAGGACGTGCCGGGGCCGCCGCCGGACATCAGCTCGCTGCACGGGCCCGAGTAGTGGTCGGGCAGACCGAGCACGTGACCCGTCTCGTGGGCCGTCACCCGCGTGGAGTTGTACTGCTGGTTCTGCCGGTAGTCCAGGAAGATGTAGCCGTGGCCGCGCCCGTCGGTCGAGGCGTACGAGCCGCGCGAGTCGTTGCCCTCGCGGTACTCGAAGTCGGCGGTGGAGCTGGTCTCCTGGAGCTTGACGTTGGCGACCGAGGAGTTCCAGATCTGCGTGCTCTGCGCTATCTGGCTGCGGAAGCTCGGCGCCCGGGACGTGCGGTAGCGGACGGTGACGGCCTGGATGCCCGGCTTCGCCGCCTGCTTCTTCAGCGCCGACTTCATGACGGCGTCGAAGAACTGGCGGTTCGCGGCCTCCTCCGCGGCGGAGCCCGTGTACGACGACGTGGTGTACGTCGACGCGGGCTTGACCGTGTCGGGCGCGGGCGCCGCGAATGCCGTGGGGGCGGCGGCGAGCGAGCCGACGAGGGCGGCGGCGCCCAGGGTGGCGAGGAGGCTGGTGCGGGATCTGTTCATGGGGGTGTGGGTCCCTTCCGGATGGCCGGTGGCCGGTTGGCCGGTGGCCTGGATGGCCGGGGCGGCCGGGAGGTCCGGGGCACGGGGGTGCCCGGATTCCCGGGACCGGGGGCCTGCGGGTGCGGCCTCCGGTCGGGACGAGTATCGGGAGGGCGGGGCTCGTTCGTACCGATGCCATTCGGCGATAGCGGCAGAGCATCAACGAGTTTGCGCGGTAAGGAACGTGAGGTGTCGGATGCCCGGTTCTGCGCCCAGTTCTGCGGCTATCGGAGAGGGGTGCGGGGGGCGCCCGCCGGGGGTGTCCGGGGCAGGCGCCGGATCCGGTGGATGTCGCGCACGCAGAGGTTCAGCAGCGTGGCGGCGACGATGATCCCGGTGCAGACCAGGAGCACGGACCGGGCGGCGAACACCGGCGAGACGAGCGCGACGACGAGGTACGACAGCGGGATCGCGAGCCGCTCCCCGACCTGGTTGAAGGAGCTCATGCGGCCCAACTCCGCGTCGGGCACCTGCTGTTGGAAGGCCGTCACCCAGGTGACGCCCGCGATGTCGAGGGTGATGCCCGCGAGGACCGCGCCGAGCAGCAGCCAGGGCAGCGGCAGCGCGCACGCGAGGGCCGCCAGCGGCAGCGCGAGCCCCGAGCTCGCGACGACGGCGACGACGAGCAGCCGCTGAGGTTTCCACCGCAGGCACACGACGGTCCCCGCGAGCAGCCCCAGCGCGAACGCTCCCTGCACGAGCCCCCAGGTGCGGGCGCCCGCGTACTCCCGCTCGGCGACGATCGGCCCGAGCAACTGGTAGCCCGCGAGCCAGGCGGCGACGAGGACGGTGCCCGCCGCGGTGTACGTCCACAGCCAGGTCCGCGCCCGGAACCCCGACCAGCCCGCCCGCAGGTCGGCCAGGGCGCCGCCCCTGCCGACCGGGGCGCCCAGCCGCAGGCCGAGCAGCAGCAGGGCCGCCGCGGCGAAGGTGACCGCGTCCAGGCCGAGCGCCCACGCGGGCCCGGCGAACGCGACGATCAGCCCGCCGACGACCGGCCCGACGACCTTGACGGCGTTGGTCGGCAACCGCAGGAGGGCGTTGGCCTGTTGCAGCCGGTCCGGCTCGACGAGCCGGGCGAGGACGCCCTGCGCGGCGGGCGTGGTGAAGGCGACCGCGACGCCCGAGACGAAGCCGCAGCCGGCGATCGCGCCGGTGCTCGCGGCGCCCGTCCCCACCACCAGGGCCAGGGCGCCCTGCGCGGCCGCCGCGAGCAGATTGCCGAGGAAGAGCAGCCTGCTGCGCGAGACGCGGTCCGCGAGGACGCCGCCGACCAGCAGGAAGAGCACGGTCGGCACGGTGCTGGTGGCGAGCACCAGACCGAGCGCCCCGGCCCCGCCGCCCGCACCGATCACCGCGTACGCGAGGGCGAGCGGCGCCATGGCCGAGCCGATGGCCGAAATGAGCTGCGCGAGAAGGAAGCGACGGAAGGCGGGGACGCGGAGGGGGGAGCGGGGCGGGGCGGGGGAGCGGGGGTTTCCGGGGCCGGGTCCCGTGGGGGCGGGGGCCGGGGCTGTGGTGCCGTCGGTCGTCCCGTTCTCGCTGGTGCTCATGATCCCCCTGCTGTCGGCCCGGCCCGGAAGCATAGGTGGCCGCGCGGGGCGGGAATTCCTCGGGGGCGCGGGGGATTGCTGAGGGTGCGGCACTTGTGCCCGGCCCGACCGAACTTCCGTACGTACGCCCGTAGGAGGCCCGTCCATGAGCGAGACCGACACCGGAACCGAGTCCGCGAACCCCGCCGCCCCGGCGTACGATCCGCGCGCGCTGCTCGCGAAGGCCCGGCTCGGCGTCCTCGCCACGATCAAGGCGGACGGCCGCCCGCAGCTCTCGCCCGTCATGCCGTACTACGACCGGGAGGCGGGCGTCCTGCACGTCTCGATGACCGAGGGCCGGGCCAAGACGGCGAATCTGCGCCGGGATCCGCGGGCCACGCTGGAGGTCACCGGCCCCGACGGCCGCTCCTGGGCCACCGCGGAGGGCACGGCGACCCTGACGGGGCCGGGCACCGACCCGCACGGCCCCGAGGTGGAGGCCCTCGTGCGCTACTACCGCACGGCGGCCGGGGAGCACCCGGACTGGGACGAGTACCGCGCGGTGATGGTCGCCGACCGCCGCGTGCTGATGACGATGACGGTCGACCGCGTGTACGGCGAGCGGGTGGGCTGAGCCCGCCCGCGCTAGCCCCGGCCCGCCTCCCGGGGTTCGGCGACCACGCGGATGTCGTCGGCCGCCCGCAGCACGAACCGTTCGACGGTCGTGACCTCGTGCCCCGGCACCGGCCGGAACCGGAACCGTTTGAGCAGGACGGCCAGGACGAGCTGGGCCTCGACCACGGCGAGCGCGGCCCCTTCGCAGCTGCGCGGCCCGATCCCGAAGGGGATGTGGGCCAGCCGGGCCCGCCCGGCCACGGCCCGCGGGGTGAACCGCTCGGGGTCGAACCGCTCCGGCTCCGGCCAGTGCGCGGGGTTCATGTGCACGGCCCAGAAGGGGTAGAAGACGGTCGAGCCGGCCGGGATCTCGTACGGGCCGAGGGTGATCGCCTCGTCGGTCCTGCGCGCCCCGTAGGGCCCGGGCGGGTAGAGGCGCATGGCCTCCTTGAGGACCATGTCGAGGTACGTGAGGCGGCGCAGGTCGGCGTGGTCGGGGGCGGCGCGTTCCCCGAGGACCGCGTCCAGCTCCGCGGCCACGCGGTCGGCGGCGCCGGGGTGCCGGGACAGCAGGTGCAGGGTCCAGGAGACCGCGACCCCGGTGGTGTGGTGGGCGGCCAGCAGCGTGACCATGACGGTGTCGCGGATCCGGGCGGGCGTCATGCCGGCGTCGTGGAGGGCGCCGACGAGGTCGCTCCGGTCGCCGCGCGCCCGGCTGCCCCGGCGGGCGTCGAGCACGCGGTCGACGGTGCCGCGCAGGTACCGCAGCGCGTCCTCGACCCGCCGGGCACGGGCCTCCTCGTCGGCGCCGGGCGGCCGGTACATCTGCCCGATGGACTCGGTGAGGACGACCTCGAAGGCGTGCACGACCCGGCCGGTGTCGACCAGCGCGGGGTCCGTCCCGCCCAGCGCGTACGCGCAGATCATGCGCAGGGAGAGGGCGGTCAGGTCCTCCTGGAGGGCGACGCCCCGTGCGCCGTCGTCGGCGGCCCAGCGGTCCGCGAGGTCGTGGGCCAGGGCGACGAACTCCCCGAAGTGCCGTTCGTGCGAGGGCCGTCCGGCGAGCACGTCGAGCAGCACCCGGCGCCAGGGCGTGTGTTCCTCGGCGCCGATGACCTGGAGGTTCCCCGCCTCGCACAGGGGGGACAGGAACGCGAAGAGCGCCTCGGGCCGTTCGTCGAGCCGGGCGGTGCGCTCCAGCAGGACGGGGTCGGCGACGGACACGGCCGTCCCCACCCCCGGCAACGGGAACTGCACGACGTCCCCGTACCGGTCGTGCAGTTGGCGCTGGTAGAGGTGCAGCCCGCCGGCCGCGCCGATCGCCGCCGCTCCGTCGTCGTCCCGCGTCGCGGGCCCGGGAATGCGCACACCGACTCCTTCCGCCGGAGGTCCACCGGGTCGCGTCGGCCCCGTGGTCCCGCCTCGATCGTCCGCCCGGCTCCTACCCGCTCCGCGCGCCTCTTTTCGGCCAGTAAACTGCGCGCACTCGACAGCGACGCGAGAGGGCGAGGAGCACCGTGGCACACGGGGGACACCAGGGCTGGGGACCGGCCAACAGCCCACCGCAGGGCGGCGGCCCGCATCCGAACGTCCCGCCGCAGGGCCCGGGGCCCTACGTCCCGCCCCCGGGCGGACCCGTGCCGCAGCCCGCTCCGTACCCGCCGCGGCCGGTGCGCAGGCGGCGCACGGGCTGGGGCTTCCTGTTCGTCTCGCCGCTGGTCCCGGTGGTCCGGTCCGCCCGCCGCCGCGCCGAGGCGATCTTCAACCGGCCGGGCGGCGGCCGCATCGTGGACCCGCTGGTGAGCCGGGTGCAGGCGTGGCGCGCGGCCGTCGGCGCATGCGCCAGCTTCTTCCTGGTCTACACGTACGGCGCGGACGACGGCTGGAGCGGCGTGGCCAACGACGGCGTCGTGAAGATGCTGTTCGCGCCGGTGCTGCTCATCCTCACCGGGCCGCTGGTCGTGCTGGCGTTCATCCGCTGCGCGCCGGCCGGCCGACGGAGCCTGCTGCGCTCCCGGTTGCGGCAGCCGCTGAAGACGATCGCCTGGTGGGTCGGCATCCTGGCCGGCGTGGTGCTCGTGCTGGCGGGCAGCGCGCTGATCCTGAAGCAGGACCACGGGACGCTCGTGAACGGCCTGATCGCGCTGGCCCTGCTCATCGGCCTGATCTGGCTGCTGCCCTTCCTGCTCTTCTCCTGCGCCTACGCGGCCCGTTACGCCTTCAACACGTCGTCGGTGCACGCGGCGCTCCCGGCCGCGCTGACCGTCGTCCTCGTGTGGGAACTGACGCTGTTCAGCGTCGCCCTGGACGGCGGCCTGCCGCACGGGCCGCCGGCCGCGCAGTGGAGCGCGGTGCTCGGCGGGCCGGTGTCGGTGACCCTGGTCGCGCTCTGGGAGCTGCGCCGGATGCGCACGCGGCACGGCGTACGCATCCGGCACTGAGGCGGGGGCCGGGGCGCCGGTCCTGGTGGACGACGGTGTGTTGGGGGCGCCGGTCCTGGTGGACGACGGTGTGTCCGGGGCGTCAGTCCTGGTGGACGATGTTGTGTCCGGGGCCGCCGGAGAGGGTGTCCGTGCCGGTCCCGCCCCACAGCACGTCGTCGCCGCTGTTGCCGTAGACCGTGTCGTCGCCCGCCTCCCCGTACAGGGTGTCGTCGCCCTTCCCGCCGTAGAGGAAGTCGTTGCCGGTGCCGCCGTGGACCTTGTCGTCGCCGTCGCCGCCGGACAGGTTCTGGCGTCCGGCGCCGCCGCGGATCACGTCGTCGCCCGCGCCGCCGTCGACGGCGGCCTCGGCGCCCTTGGAGGAGATCGTGTCGTTGCCGTCGTTGCCCTGCGCGATGCTGCCCGCGGCGGCGTGGAGGGTGTCCTTGCCGGTGCCGCCGCTGACGACGGCGCCCTCGCCGACGGTCAGGTCGTCGTCACCGGCGCCGCCCCGGACGCTGTTGCCGTCGGTGCTCCCGCTGTGCGTCGTCCTGTCCTTGCCGTCGCCCAGGTCGATCGAGGCGAAGTAGTACGCGTCCCCGGTGGAGTTGCGGTAGGCGACGGAGTCGTCGCCGTCACCGAGGCCGAGCCGCAGGGTGGCGTACGGGTCCTGGCTGTCCAGCGTGGCCACCTTGCAGGAGACCTTGGTGCGGTCCGCGCCGTCCGGGTAGGAGCAGCCCTCGCCCGCGGTGAGCTTCACGACGTCGTCGATGACGTACGTGAGGGTGTCCAGGGACCCGTCGGTCTTCGACGCGGTGACGGTCAGCTTGTTGGCCTGCCCGGGGGCGGCCGCGTAGACGATGGAGTGACCGCTGTCGTCGGCCCCGACGGTGGCGGTGGCGGTGGCGGAGGCGGCGACGGCCCCGGCGGACCCGGCGAGCACGAGCGGCCCGACGACCCCCGCCCCGACGGCGAGCACGACCGCGGAGGCGGCCCGCGCACGGGTCCGCGCATTCAGGCGGCTGACGAGGTCAAAGGAAATCGGCATTTCGTGTCCTTCGCGAGACGGGTGGCGTGCTTTCGCATCTGTGTGACGCCGGGGAATTGGCGTTGGTTGCATTTGATTCCGCGCCGTCCCGGTGCGTGAAAATAAACGAAGGCCGCACGTGATGGCCGCGCTGAGCTGCGGTGTTGGGCAGTGAATTGCCGGGCCGACCATGCGCCGCCATTCCGAATTCAGCGTGGATTCACAAAGGCGGAAGGGTAATTCTTGATGCCCGAAGTGCTGCCCTCGGGGCCCTGTCCGGAGTCGCGAACGCACCCCGTGTGAACGGAGTGCATGCGTGAGGCGCCTGCACACGCTCCCGTTCCCGTGCCGTGTGGAGTGAGATGACACGCACCCCACACCGGTGCGGAGTCAGCCCCCGCACCCACCGATCCCGCCGCCGCCCCCGACCGCCTCCCGGGAGCGACGGCGGGCTTCCCTTTCCTCGGGGGTCGACGAGCTGTCCGGAATGCATCGGTCCGCTCGGGCGCCAAACCGCGCCGAAGTCCCCTTTATCGGTCATCAGGCCCAAGTTCCACCCGTACGATTCCAGCCAACACGGTGTTTCCCCCGGGCAGTTCCGCGGAAGCCGCCCCCGTCGTCGCGGAACGTCGATCATCAGCGGGAAAGGACGGCCGGGGCCCGCATATTCCGCTGGTATGTCCAGAAAGATCAACTGGAAAGGATCAAGCCAGGTTCCTCGACGGATCACCCATAGATGCGGGTGGAACATACATTTCCCTCGGCGCTGATCAGCCAGGAGCCACCTGGCCGAGCGCCGTCCATCTGTCGGGAAACACCTCACCTGAGGAGGCACCATGCCGACCAACCAGATCATCGAGCAGGACGCCGAGACCGTCGTCGAGCTGCCTGAGCTGGAGGACAGCCAGCTCGTGTTCGAGCACAGCACCCAGGCGTCGCCGGCCGTCTGCACCTCCGCGGGCGACCGCGCCAGCTGACGGTCTTTCCTCACGGAGTAATTGAGGGGCCCGGCCTCCGGGCCCCTTTCTCTGTCCTCGCTCAGGAGGTTGTGTCATGAGTTCGGGAATCGCGGGGCAACCCATACCCCTGACGCCGGCCCCGAAGGTGTCGGCCTGGCGCCCGTACAGCAATCCCAAGAACATCGTGCGGCTGGAGTCCCGCCCCGAGGGCCGGGCCGCCTTCATCATCGATCCCTGGACCCAGCGGTGGGCCATCCTCGGTGCGGGGAGCGAGATGGTCCTTGCGATGGCGGACGGCACCCGCACGCGGGAGGAGATCGTCGAGAAGGTCGTGGCCACGGCCGCCAACGACCATCTGCGCAGCCCGCGTACGGTCAACGCCCTGCTCGACGAGCTGCGCGCCGCCGGACTGCTGTTCGTCTCGAAGACACAGCACCAGAGCCTCGGCCTGCCGCCGGTCGTCGCGACGGAGCCGCTGGGCCTGCATCTGGAGATCACCAATGCCTGCAACCTCAGTTGCGCCCACTGCTACGTCTCGTCGGGGGAGAAGCTCCCGGACGAACTGACCGACGCCGAACTCCGTGCGGTCGTCGACCAGCTCCCGCCCTTCAGCGACAAACTGGTGGCCATCACCGGCGGCGAGGCGGCCGTGCGCCGCAACGCACTCGACCTCGTCGAGTACTGCTCGGTGGAACGCGGCCACAAGGTCGACCTGTACACGAACGCGTACAAGTTCCCGCGCAAGTTCGCCGAACGGGTCCTCGAGATCAACGCCATCGGTGCCGGGCGGGTCAATCTCCAGGTGAGCCTCGAAGGGGCGACGGCCGCCACCAACGACGCCGTGCGCGGCAAGGGCGTCTTCGACCAAGTCCTCCGGTCGCTCGCCATGTTCCAGGAACTGGGGCTCAACCGCAGCACCCAGCTGTTCATCTGCATCACCAAGAACAACATCCATGAGCTCGACGCGATGATCGAGATCGCCGAACGCTTCGACCTGGCCAAGCTCGCCTTCTCCCAGTGGGAGGCCCAGGGGAACGCGGCCGACACCCCTTGGGAGTCGATCGCGCCCTCCCTGGAGGAGTGGACCGGGGCCGGCGAGAAGATCCTGGCCTACGAGAACCCGCGGCTGCAGCTCCTCGGGAACTTCTTCGGGGACCTCAACAACACCAAGGGCGGGCGCTACACGCTGGAGCGCAGCCTGTTCCCCAAGCACCTGTTCGGCTACAACGTCTTTCCCCGGGTCTCCCCGGACGGCTGGATCTTCGCGAGCCAGTTGTGGGTCGACCAGGAATGGGCTCTCGGCAACGTGCGGGACATGACGCTGGACGAGGCCTTCGCGGGCGAGAAGTTCCAGGAACACCTGCGGCTGTTCCGCCGGCGCGCCGAGGTCGTGGAGGAGTGCCGGTCGTGCCAGTGGGTCGATCTGTGCGGCGGCGGCCACCCCGGCCACACGCTCTCCGAGTACGGGCAGCTCGACCACAAGGATGCCTTCTGCGACACCCGTAAGTTCTGGTTCGAACGCTACGTGGACCGTCACCTGGAAGGCGCCCTGAGCCGTGGCTGAACGGAACGACTCCGCAGGGCCCGACTGGGGCGACGTCTTCCCGAGCGTCGTCGACGGCTGGCTCTTCTCCGACGTGCCGCACCAACTGCCCCCGACCGCCGTCCTCCCCCTGGAGAATCCCGACCTGTACGACAGTGCGGTGTGGGAGGAGAAGACCGAGGTCGAGGAGCGGTACCGGTCCGCCACCATCGTCCGGTACCGCGGCACGCGCCTGTGCGTGCTCAGTCCGAAGCTCGGCGCGCCCGCCGCCGCCATGGCCCTGGAGGCGGCGGCGGCGCGCGGCGTGCGCACCGTGCTGGGCCTCGGCTACTGCGGCGCCATCAGCCCCGAGCTGACCTGCGGCGATCTGCTGGTGCCCACCGGCGCCGTGTCCCGGGACGGCACGACGGCGGCGTACTGCCCGGACGGGTACCCCGCGGTCGCCGACCACGGGCTCGTCACCGCCTTGCACCGTGCCGCCACCGACCCGCTGCACGACGGCCTGGTCTGCTCCGTGGACGCCGTCTACACGCAGGACTCGGCACTGGTCGAGCAGTGCCGCCGACGCCGGGTCGCGGGGCTGGACATGGAGACCTCCGCGGTGCTGACGGTGGCCCGCCTGCGCGGGGTACGGGCCGCCACCGTCCTGGTGGCCAGCGACCACCCGGGCAGCGGGGCACTGACCGAGGGCGCCGCGCTGGCCCGCGGGACCCGGCGCGCGCTGGACCTGGCGCTCGAGGTGGTGACCGGCGATCTTTCGTAACTGGACCGAGCTGAACCGCGACACGCGGTTCTTCCTCGGCGCGTCCGCCGTATCGTTCGTCGGCGACGGTGTGCGCTACGCCGCGCTTCCGCTCCTGGCCGCGCAGGCCGGCGCGGGAGCGGTGGGGCTCGGCGTCCTCCTCGGCTTCGCCACGCTCCCCTTCCTGGTCCTCGGGATCTTCGGTGGAGTGCTCGCGGACCGCATGCGCCGCCGCTCGCTGCTCATCGCGTGCGACGCCCTGCGATTCGGGATCACGGCGTCCTTCACCGTCCTGGTCCTGCTCGACGTGACCCACCTGCCGGTGCTGTGCGCCGTGGCCTTCCTCATGGGGCTCCTCGAATCCGTCGCCACGTCGGCCACCTTCGCCTTCCTGCCCTCCCTGGTCCGGGACAAGCACCTGGAACGGACCAACGGCATGTCCTCCACCGCCCTCATGGTCGGCCGCCAGTTCCTCGGCCCCCTGCTCGGAGCGGCCCTCGTCGGCATCGCCCCGGCGGCCCCGTTCCTGGTGGACGCGGCGACCTTCCTGATCTCGCTGCTCCTGGTCCGGGCCGTCCCGGCGTCGGTCGAAGCGGGCCCCGAAGCCGTGGAGCACCGGCGGGGGCCCCGCGCCGTGCTGGCCGACGTGCGCGTCAGCACCCGGTGGATGCGCAGGACACCGCACGTGCTCACCATCGCCTGCACCGCCGGTGCGATCAACCTCTTCAACATGGGCGCCCTGGCCATCCAGCCGCTGTTCGCCACGGAGGTACTCGGCGGCCCCGCCATCGTCTACGGCCTCATGATGGCGGCCGCCGCTCTGGGCGGGGTGGCCGGCGCCCAGGCCGCGGGGCGCCTGGCCCAGAGTCTCACCAGCAGCCGCATGGTGTGCCTGGCCCTGCTCTGCATCGGCGTGGGCTCCCTGGTGGTATCGGCCGCACCGCACCAGGCAGTTGCCTACGTCGGCCTGATGCTGAGCGGTTTCGGCTTCTCCACGTGGGGCGTCGCCACGACCTCCTGGCGCCAGCGCCTGACCCCCGACAACCTGCGCGGCCGGGCCGACGCCCTGCACCGCATGATCGCCTGGGGCGTCAATCCCGCGGGCAGCGCACTCGGAGGACTCCTGGCCTCCGGCGGCGGCGCACGCCTGCCCTACTTGCTGGTCGGCATCGCCCCCTTGCTGCTCCTCCCGCTCTACGCCCGCCGGAACGACACGGCCACGGCCGCCGGCCCCGAGGACGCCGACCACACGACTCAGCAGGACGAGCCACTGGAGGAGGCCGAGCGGCCGGGGGCGTGAGGGGGGCCGGGGCACGGGCTCCGGGGCGGGCGGGAACCCATCGCTGAGGGGTGTCTCGTCAGACCTTCTCTACGCGCACGGAGTGTCCCGCGAGGAGTTGGTTCATGCCGTCGGTGTCGCAGGTGAAGACGGTCGCCTCGGCTCCCTGCGCGGCTTCCCGCCCGGCCACGGCCGCCAGAACCGCGTCGATGGCGTACTTGTGCCCGTGCAGGCCCGCTGTCTTCAGCATGTCGCGTGCCAGGGCGATCACCTGGTCGTCCGTGTGCACGACGCGGATCCGGGACAACGTCCAGTTCCACAGTGCCTGCCTCGACGTATCGCGGGGGTCCCATGCTTCCAGGGTCGTGAGCGCCGAGGTGACGATCGGGATGTCGAGCCGCGGCGTCGCCTTGATCAGCGCAGTCACCTCCCGATCGCCCTGGACAGCCTTGGAGAGAGCCTCGGAGTCGAATACGAAGACGCGCTGTCGCGGGCGGTGCAGCTTCGCCCGGGGGGTGCGGCTCACGCGGCCTCGTCCGAAGGCGGACGCTGCTCGTCATGCCAGCCGTCAATGGCGGCGATGCGGTCCAGTGCTGCCTGCTGCTCGTCGTCCGTCACGGCGCCGTGTTCTTCCTCGAGTCGCCCGGCCAGTTCGCGCAGTCGGTCCATGGCGTCCTGATGAGCGGCAGCGGCCGCGATGTAGCCGGACACGCCGCGGGAGTCGACACGCTCCTTGATCGATTCCACCAGCTCTTCCGGCACGGTGATGGTGATCTTCCGGGTTGCCATACATCAAGTATGTCACGCCGGGCGGGTCTGGGGTCCGCGCACGCACGACGGCCGTGCTCGACGCTGTTGTCCGGCGCTGTTTTCCCTGGTCAGTGTCATAGCTGCCGAGTGCTCGATCCTGCTCGTGGCGGCCCGTTGGGCGGGGTGGTTCCTGAGCCCGATCCGGCGTGACGCACATCTGATCGACCGCTGAACTTCGAGTCTGGGCGCTGCTGCCTTCGGGGGGCCTTTCGTCATGCCCGGGCGTCGGGCAGAGCGGCGAGCGCCCGGCGCCACGGGAAACTCTGCGGGTCCCCGTTCTTCGGCGGATGTGACTCGTAGCCGTCCGCCCCATCCAGGTACCGGACGCCCTGCTCGCGCAGAGCTTCGATGCTTCGCCTCACCGCGGGCTGGGCACCTTGCGCCTGGTTGAAGTAGGGCATCACCACCACGGGGACACCCATGTTCACGCACTCCGAGACGAGCCCGATGGCCAGGGTGTCCCCGATTCCGGCGCCCCACTTGTTCAGACTCGTGCTGGTGATCGGCGCCACGAGCATCGCGTCGGCCTTCGGCAGGGCATCGGTCTCGCCGGGGAGCTTGTACTCCGAGCGCACGGGATGCCCCGTCAGCTGCTCCAGATCCGGAAGACGCCTCGCCCACCAGCGGGCAGCGGATGGAGTCAGGATCAAGCAGGTGTCCCAGCCCTCAGCCTGCGCCTCTCGGATGCCGTGGTCGATGTACTGGGTCGGGCCTGCTGCACAGGCAATCAGGTACAGAACTCCTCGGGTCATGCGGGGAGTCCACACCGCCGCGCCAGAGCACGCAACCGCCCGCTCGGCACGGGCGTCGCTCCGAGTAGATCTTGCACAAGGCTGATGACGCTCTGGCGCCCGCGGACCTCCTCCTCGGCGAGTCGCTCTGCCTCGATGAGCTCGCGCTCGGCATCTTCCTTGCGGCGAGTCAAGAGCGCGGCGCGTGCCTTCGTGATGTGGTGCTGTGCGCGCCGTTCCTTCGTCATCTCGCTGAGCTCCGCAGGCCCGACGCTGCTCGCGGTCTCCAGCGCTGACCAGCCGTCCTCGAAGCGTACGAGGACGTCAACGCGGTACAGGGAGACGTTGGTTGGCCCGAACATCGTCCAGTCCTCGTTCAGGTCGCGGCCCTGCTGATCTGCTACGTCACCGGCTTCATCGACGTAGCCGGTGGCGGTGTTCACCGCGGCGCTTGATCGCGGCTGCGACGAGGCGGCCACGGCCGCGTTGAGATAGAGCATGCCCAGGGTCGACAGTCCGAGCGGCCCCGAGGCAGTGAGATCTTGGGCCAGGCGTCGTGCAGCCGACGCCGCGAAGTCGACGGCCGCCTGTGGCCGGCCCTGGTAGATGAGGCTCTTGGACACCCTGCGGGCCGCGGCGCCGATCTGCACGGGGTCGCCTGATCTCTCGGCGGCGGTGAGCGCACGGTCTGCGACGACGGCGGCTTGCACGGCGGCGTCCTCGCCGTACTTGTGGAGGAACGAGGCGGTGAGCTGGAAGACGCGTGAGAGCAGGGCGTGTGCCTCGCACTCGCGGTCTGCTGTCGCGCTGGCTGCGGCTCGCTGCGTGTGCACGATCAGGTCCGGGAGCTGCTTCCCCAGGGCTCCGTAGTGGCAGGCCTGGAACGCTTCGCAGCAGTAGGTGAGACGTTGCTGGAGTTGCTCTGCTGGCGGGGGGTCTCCCTCGGGCGCCGTGATGCCTGCGAGGGCGTCGTGTTGGTACATGGCGTCGATGACGGCGAGGACTTCGACTGGTGCGTCCCTGCCCACGGGGGCATCTGGTGGGCCGATGGTCAAGAGCTGCTCCAGGGAGATGTGCAACGCGGAAGCCGCTCTCATCAGGACCGATAGCTGAGGGTCTGCTTGGCGCTTGCCACCTTCGAAGTCCTGCACCCAGCGCCTCGATTGCCCCATGAGTCGGCCGAGGTCCGCTTGGGTGTAGCCGCGCCGTTCCCGCCAGTAGGCGACGTGTCGGCCGATGGGTCCAGTCTCCATGGCGTGCTCCTGGAACAGGGCACGCACTTTGCGTGCCCACCTCTGTTCTACCTCGCCCTACGGTGCGTTCACCGGTGATCACCGATTCCCGCGGAGGCATTCGGATGAACGAGGCAGCAGGCAAAGTCGCAGCGACAGCTGCATTCGACTGGCTGGCCCGCGCGCAGGCAGCACCGCAGCAGGCCCACCGGGAGTGGGCGGAGGCCGGGTTCGCGCTGTTGCCGCTCGGCTCGCGCTTCAACTGCGTACTCCTGCCGGGACGGCTGGTCCGCGAGGCCGCCGGGACGACAGACCACGAGGCCGTGACCGCGATGCTCGCCGAGCTCCTCGACGGACCGGTGATCTACAACTCCGCGCAGCACGCCTACTACGCGCTCGTCGAGCCCGTGGACCGGTGGGAGTACCGAAGCGTCGCCGCGATGCTCGGGGACGGCGCTTACCTGACCGTGCCCGCGAGCGACATGCGTGGCCCCGTCGGCCTGCACTGGGCGGTGCCACCTCGCGAGCCCGGCGATCTGTGTGGGATCGAGGGCGTGGCCGCGCTGCTGGAGTCCGCGCGGCGGCCGGGGCGGCTGCGGTGAGCGTCGGGGAGATGACCGAGCAGGAGCGGCGAGCGCAGGAGGCGTACGTCCTGCAGTTGAACCACATCGACGCCTGCCCTCCCTGCCAGGCGCTGGAGGACTGCCCGGAGGGGGCCCGGGTCCGGCGGGCGCTACGGGCCGCCCGCCTCGCCACCCGGCCAGGAGTACAGGCCGGGACCGGAAGTGCTCCATGACGGACAAGGCGGTCGATCAGCCACACGAGTGCGGCACGATGCCGCTGACTGTCGACCAGGGGCGCTCGACCGTGGCCCAGGGTCGGCTGTTTCTGCGCGTGCGCCTGTCGAAAGCCGCCGCCCGAGAGTAGTGAGGAGTTGCGGGCGCGCACGCCGCAGGCACGGTCGTGTGGCGGGATCACCGAAGGCGCCGCGCTTCTGTCGGTGCCCGCTCATAGACTTGCCGGGCCGCCACGAGAGGATTGATCACATATGCGCCCCGCCGCTTTTCAGGACTATGCCGTCGACTTGTTCAAGAACGCCGCCGACGTGCAGCGCGTGCAGACACTCGCCGAGGCGGGCGACACCCAGCACCCTTACGGCCTGGCGCTGACCGTGGCGGGCCGCGACACCCGGTGGCAGGTCATCGGCCAGCTCGCCGAGGGCGCCAAGCACGATGCGGTCACCGCACCGGTCGAGGGCACGCCCGCGTCCTTCGAGGCGGCCCCGGTGACCGGGGCGCCGGATGCGTGGCTGGCAAGCGTGATCGGTGCCGCGGAGTCCCCCGAGATCGCCTCGCTCGACGTCTGGTCGGCGCGCGAGGGCAGCGACGGGCACGGCGTCACCATCGGATGGCACAACGGCGAGAGGACGTTCGTCCGCAAGATCTGACCCTCCCCGCAGGCCCTCGGTCGAGCGGCGGAGTGCACCACGGCAGTCAGTACCAACCCACCGTGCAAGGGAGAACTGCTCATGTGTGATCACGGCCACCGATTCGACCCGGGCCAGTGCTCGGGCGTCTGCCAGCACTGCGGCGCCTACTCCGGGGTCGAGCCCGGCGAAGCGATGCCTCCTCACCAGCCGAACGGGGGCGGCCGCGAGATGTGTCCGGGCTCAGGCACCCCTGCCGGATGACGACCAGGGCCCGGCTCCCGAGCCGGGTCCACCTGTCACACCAGGTCGCACAGGGGAACGCGCCGAGCGCGGCGGCTATGTGGCATCGATGTGGCATCCAGACATGACGAAGGCCCCTCGTTCAGACGAACGAGGGGCCTTCGCGACGCTCTGACCTGTTGTGAAAGGTGTGCCCCCGGCAGGATTCGAACCTGCGACACCCGCTTTAGGAGAGCGGTGCTCTATCCCCTGAGCTACGAAGGCGTGGTGGCGGCCGTCGGGTGGACGGTGTCACCGCCGTCAGTGTAGCGGGTGGTCAATTCGGGGGTGGGGGGTTGGGGGCCGGGGCCGGGCGGGGGTCCGGGGTGGCCGTGGTTACTCGATGACCAGGTCCACCGGGATGTTGCCGCGGGTCGCCTTGGAGTAGGGGCAGAACGCGTGCGTCTTCTTCAGGAGTTCCTCGCCCGCGGGGCCCTGGAGGTGGTCCGGGAGCTCGGCCCGCATGACCACGGACAGGCCGAAGCCGCCGTCCGTGTCCTTGCCGATGCTGACCTCGGCCGTGACCGAGACCTCCGACACGTCGATCTTCTCCTGGCGCGCGATGTTGCCCATCGCGCTGGCGAAGCACGCGGCGTAGCCGGCGGCGAAGAGCTGCTCGGGGTTGGTGCCCTTGCCGTTGCCGCCGAGGGCCTCGGGGAAGCCCAGCTGCAGGTCGATCTGGCCGTCGGAGCTGACGGCACGGCCCTCGCGGCCGTTGGCGGTGGCTACGGCGGTGTACAGCGCGTCCATGGTGAGCCTCGATCCTCGTCCTCGGTTTCAGGTGCAACAAGAGTGAAGCACACGATTAAGTTGTGCACAACTTAATCGTGTATGGGGAGTGGCGTTGTAGCCTTGCGGCATGGAGATGGAGACGGAGGCGCAGATGGGGGCGGACTCGGTGCTGGGGGATCGGGGGGATCAAGAGGCAGAGGACTATCTCCGGCTCGACGATCAGATCTGCTTCTCGCTGCACGCCGCCGCCCGCGCCTTCAACGGCGTCTACCGCACCGCCCTGAAGGACCTGGGGCTCACCTATCCCCAGTACCTCGTGATGCTCGTGCTCTGGGAGCACGACGAGCTGCCCGTCAAGAAGATCGGCGCGCGCCTTCGGTTGGAGTCCGGCACGCTGTCCCCGCTGCTCAAGCGGCTGGAGGCGGCCGGGCACGTCGAGCGGCGGCGCAGCGTCGAGGACGAGCGGTCCGTCGCCGTCCGGCTCACCGGACAGGGCCGCGCGCTGCGCGAGCGGGCCCGGGCCGTGCCCCGCGCCATCGCCGAGTCCACCGGCCTCTCGCTCGACGAGGTGCGCGACCTGCGGGCCCGGCTCGACCGCCTCACCGCCTCCCTGGACGGCGCGGGCGGCCGGGGCGAGGGGCCCGTGGCGGGCGGCGACTGCGCGAGGTGAGGGAGGCGGGCCCCGGCGTGGGGCCCGCACGACTCACTTCTCCCCGAACACCGCCTCCGCCGTCGTGACCACCGCGCACTTGCCCGCCGCCCAGCGCAGCGCCATCGCGTGGTCGTCGGCCGAGAAGTCCGCCACCGCGTCGGCCACCAGGAACGCCCGGATGTCCTGCATCCACGCGTCGCACGCCGTCATCAGCACGCCGATGTGGGCGTAGATGCCGGTGATCACCAGCTGGTCGCGGCCCTGTTCGCGCATCCGCTCCAGGAGGTCGGTGCGCACGAAGCCGCTGTACTTCCACTTGGTGAGGACCGTCTCGGCGGGTGCCGGGCCGATCTCCGCGGCGATCGCCGCCGCGTGTGCGTCGTCCGGCAGGCCGGGCCCCCAGAAGTCCTGCTGGAGGCCCCGCTCGGCGGGCGTCTGGCCGCCGGGCTGGGCGGTGTGCACGACGGGGACGCCCAGGCGGTCCGCCGTGCGCTTCAACTCCGCGACGTTGGCGAGGAGTTCGGGAACCGGCGGTGCCGTGCGGTCGTACGCCGACAGGAAGTAGTTCTGCAGATCGTGGACGAGGAGTACGGCGCGGGACGGGTCGACCTTCCAGTCGACGCGGTTGGCCGGCAGCTCGGCCGCCGTCGGCATGGGATAGGGGGTGATGGCGGGGAGGGCCATGGTGGTGGGGACTTCCGTTCCGGGAGGTGCGGGAGGTGCGGGAGGTGCGGGAGGTGCGGGAGGTGCGGGAGGTGCGGGAGGTGCGGGAGGTGCGGGAGGTGCGGGAGGTGCGGGAGGTGCGGGGGTGCGGAGGGCGCGGGGAGCGCGGGGAGGAGTGGAGAAGGGGCGGAAGGGGAGTGGCGCGGGTCAGGGGGCCGGGGGCGTGGGCGGGGTGGTCGGTTCGGATGCCGTCGACGCCGCCCGCAGGTCCTTCTTCGAGATCTTGCCGACCCCCGTCTGCGGGAACACCTCCACGAACTCGACCCGGTCCGGCACCTTGTACGCCGCGAGCCCCCGCTGCCGTACGAACTTCTTGACGGCCAGCGGCTTCAGCGGCTCCGCGCCCGCGCGCAGGATCACGTACGCGCAGGTCCGTTCGCCCAGGTACGGGTCGGGCTCGGCGACCACGTTCGCGTCGTGCACGGCGGGGTGCGCGAGGATGTGGTTCTCCACCTCCTCCGCCGCGATCTTCTCGCCGCCCCGGTTGATCTGGTCCTTGGCCCGGCCCTCGACGACGATGTGGCCGCTCCCGGTCACCCGCACCACGTCGCCCGTGCGGTAGAAGCCGTCCTCGGTGAAGGAACGCGCGTTGTGCTCGGGCGCCTTCCAGTAGCCGCGGATCGTGTACGGGCCGCGCGTCAGCAGGTGGCCCGTCGCGCCGGCCGGCAGGTCGTTGTCCTCGTCGTCGACCACCCGGATCTCGTCGTCCGGCGAGATCGGGCGGCCCTGCGTGGTGACGATCGTCTCCGTGTCGTCGTCCAGGCGCGTGTAGTTGACCAGCCCCTCCGCCATGCCGAAGACCTGCTGCAGCGTGCAGTCCAGCGCCGGCCGCACCCGCCGGGCCGCCTCCTCGCTGAACTTCGCGCCGCCCACCAGGAGCACCTCCAGGCTGCTCAGGTCGTACGGGGACGCCGGCGCCGCCTCCGTCCAGAGCAGGGCGAGCGGCGGGACCAGGCCCGTGAGGGTGACGCCCTCCGCCTCGATGAGCGGGAAGGCGGCCTCGGGGCCCGGCTGCGGGCAGAGCACCACCCGGGCGCCCGCGTACAGCGCGCCGAGCGAACCCGGCGACGACAGCGGGAAGTTGTGCGCGGCGGGCAGCGCCACGAGGTAGACGCTGTCCTCGTCGACCGCGCAGATCTCGTTCGAGCCGCGCAGCGAGTAGATGTAGTCGTCGTGAGTGCGCGGGATCAGCTTCGGCACGCCCGTGCTGCCGCCGGAGAGCTGCAGGAACGCCAGGTCGGCGGGGCCGGGCGGGGCCGGGATCGCGGTCGGCTCGGCGGGCACGGCCGACAGCGCCTCGAAGGGCCCCGGGTCGCCGCCCGCCACGAACACGTGCCGCAGCGTGGGGACGTCCTCGACGACCTTCGCCGCGAGCCCGCGGAAGTCGAAGCCGCCCAGCTCGGCCGGGATGACGTACGCGGCGGCCCCGGTGAACTCGCAGAAGTAGCGGATCTCCGTCAGGCGGTGCGCGGGCAGCGCGAAGACCGGCAGCGCGCCGATGCGGAACAGCGCGAAGACCGTCTCGAAGAACTCGGCGACGTTCGGCAGCTGCACGACCACCTTGTCGCCCTTGCCGATGCCGCGGGCGAGCAGCCCCGCGGCCAAGTGGTCGGCGCGGCGGTCCAGTTCGCCGTACGTCCAGCGGCGGCCCGGGCTCGAACCCGGGTCCACGATCGCCACCCGGTCAGGGTGCGCGGCCGCCCGCTCGCGGAGCATCTGCCCGAACGTCTCGCCCCGCCACCAGCCCGCGGCGCGGTATCGGGCCGCGAACTCCTTCGGCCAGGTGGGGTGTTCGGCCGTGGGGGTCGTCGTGTTCACAGCTGTGCTCCCACCGCGTTCAGGAACGTACGGAACTTCGCGCCGGTCTCCGCGGTCTCCGCCGCCGGGTCGGACGCGGCGACCACGCCGGCGCCCGCGTACAGCCGCAACGTGCGCTCCTCGGCCTCGGCGCAGCGGATCGTCACGACCCACTCGCCGTCGCCGTTCGCGTCGCCCCAGCCGACCACGCCGGTGAAGAAGCCCCGGTCGAAGGGTTCCGTCTCGCGGATCACCTCGCGCGCGGTCGCCGTCGGCGTGCCGCACACCGCCGGGGTGGGGTGCAGCGCGACGGCCAGTTCGAGGGCGGACGCGTCCGGGTCGGTGAGCGTGCCGGTCACCGTGGTGGACAGGTGCCACATCGTCGCGGTGCGCACCAGGGTGGGGCGGGCCGGGACGGTCAGGCCGGTGCAGAACGAGGCGAGCGCTTGGTGCACGCCGTCCACCACGACGGAGTGCTCGTGCAGGTCCTTGGCGGACTCCAGGAGGGTGGCGGCGCGGCGCACGTCCTCGGCGAGGTCGTCGCTGCGGGGCGTCGAGCCCGCGAGGGGGTTCGCGACGACCTGGTCGCCCCGGCGCGACACCAGCAGTTCGGGGCTCGCGCCGATGAGGGTGCGGCCCGGCGCGGTCGGCAGCGCGAACGTGTAGCCGGAGGGGTCGCGGCGGGCCAGGCGCTGGAGCATCACGGGGAGGTCCAGCGGTCCCGGCGCGGTGAGTTCGAGGGTGCGGGCCAGGACGACCTTGCTGAAGTCGCCGCGCCACATGCGGTCCACGGCGGCGGCCACGCCCGCGCCGTACTCCTCGGGGGCGGGCACCGGGCGGATCCGCCAGCCGGTGGCGTCCGGCGTCTCCACGGGCAGCGCGATCAGCGGGTCCGCGGCCAGCGGGGGAGCGGTGCGCAGGGCTGCGGGGACGGTGAGGGCTGCCGGTGCGGTGCGGTCGAAGGGGACCGCGCCGATCACGTGCGGCTCGGACACGCCCGCGCGGCGGGCGGCGGCCAGGGCGGCGGCCACGCGCTGCGGCAACGGTCTGTCGTCGTGCGGTACTTCGGCGTGCGCGCCGTCGGTGAGCAGGGTGCGGGTCGGTGTCGCCAGGAAGCGCTCGCCCGGGGTGTAGGCGGCGAGGAGCGCGGTGGCCGCTCCTACGACGGGATGGGCCTGCTCGGCCGTCGTGACGTGCGGGGCGACCTCGGGTGCCGTCGACACAGGAGCTCCAATTCTTGGGTGGGGCGCTGGTGTGGGTGCGTGTGTGGGTGTGGGTGCGTGTGTGGGTGCGGTTGCGGGTGCGTGTGCGGTTGCGGCTCGGGCTCGGGTTTCGGGCTCGGGCTCGGTGGTGCTGTGGTGCGGTGGTGTCGTGGTGCTGGGGTGGGCTGTCGTGCGCCTCGGGGTTCGTCGGGGGGCGGGGCCGCGGGGGTATGTGCGTACTCGCTATCCCTGCGCCCCGCTGCACGAACAAAGACGGCATTGTGGGCTCGGTGCTCCGTGCGCACATACCCCCACGTCCCCTCCGGCCGGTTCGCGGGTGCGGGCCGGTGGGGCGTCCGTCGCGGGTGCCGCCCGGTGCGCTCAGCGCAGAGTCGCGCCGCCGTCTACGTACAGCTCCTGGAGCGTGATGTGGCGGGCGCGGTCCGAGGCGAGGAAGACGACCGCTTCGGCGATGTCCCCGGGGGTCGCGATGCGGCCCAGGGGGATGCCCGTGCGGTACGTCTCCAGGTTGCCGTCGAGGACCCCGGCGGGGGCCTCGGGGGCGGCGTCGTCCGGCCACAGGGCGCGCTGCATCGCGGTGTCCGTGGTGCCGGGCGCCACGACGTTGCAGCGCACGCCGCTGCGCGCGATCTCCAGGCCGAGGCATTTGGTGAAGGCGGCGGCGGCCGCTTTGGACGCGGCGTACGCGGCCATGCCGGTGCGCGGGATGCCCGCGGCGTTGGAGCCGACGGTCACGATGCAGCCGGCGCCCCGCGCCGTCATGTGGGAGGCGGCGGCACGGGAGGTGTGCAGGACGCCCGTGGCGTTCACCGCGAACGTCTCGGCCCAGTCGGCGTCGGTGAGTTCGGCCACGGAGGAGGAGCGCAGGATGCCCGCCACGTTCACGAGGAGGTCCAGGGCGCCGTGGTCCCGGACGATGCCGGTGATCACCGAGGCCACCGCGGCGGCGTCGGTGACGTCCATGACGCGGGGCGTGACCGTGCCGCTCGCGCCTCTCGACGCGGCGGCCAGTTCGTCGATGCCGTGGGCGTCGCGGTCCGTGGCGACCACGTGCGCGCCCCGGGCGGCGAGCGCGGTGGCCACGGCCGCGCCGATGCCCTGGCCGGCGCCGGTCACCAGAGCCGTACGCCCGGCGAACTCGCCGTCGGCCTCCGACTCGTTCCGTATGTGCTCTGGCATGCGTGAGCGACCTCCCCCAGTTCGTTAGGTAAGGCTAACCTAACGTATGGCGGGAGGGTGAGGCTTGCTGGGGGCGAGGGGGGTGAGTGGGGGGGGATGGGGGTGGGCCTGTCTTGTGCCGGGGGGGGCAATGGGTCTTCCCCGTCGGTGTGTTGGGGGGTGGGGGACTTTCGGCCCGTGGCGTTCGGTGGGGTGTGTGCTACCTTGCAAGCAGTACGAGTGTTCGCCCTCCTCTCGTGGGGGTGCGCCCCTTCTTCTCGTGGGGCGGCTGAACGCCCCCTTGGTCGGGGCGCCCGTACTGCCACTCCTTCTTCCCGGTTCTCCGGGTTCCGCAGGCCGTTCCGGCCTTCTTGTCGCTGCTCGTCAGCGTTCCGCCCGGGGGCGTGTCATGTCCGCCCCGCCGGGCCTCTCCCGCGTACATCGCGAAAGGACCCACTGCCATGACTGCCACACTCACCGAAACCCCTGTGACCTCATCCACTTCCCGTACCGGCTCAACGGCCCACGCGTGCGCCGGAGTTCTCGACATCGGCCGCGACGGCCGCGGGTTCCTGCGCGGGCCCGGGTGCCTGCCGGCCTCCCACGACGTGCAGGTGCCCGCCGCCGTCGTCCGCCAACTCGGCCTGCGCTCCGGCGACTTCGTCGAGGGCGTCTGCGGCAGGCCCCGCGTGCTCGCCGGGGCCGAGCGGGTCAACGGCCACGCCGTCGGCACCCTGCGCGGCCGGCCGCGGTTCGCCGACCTCACCCCGCTGCACCCCCGCGAGCGGCTCCGCCTGGAGACCGAGGGCGGGCCCCTCTCCGGGCGCCTCGTCGACCTCGTCGCCCCCGTCGGCAAGGGGCAGCGCGGCCTGATCGTCGCGCCGCCGCGCACCGGCAAGACCGTGCTGCTCCAGCAGATCGCCGCGGCGGTCGCCCGCAACCACCCCGAGTGCCACCTCATGGTCGTCCTGCTCGACGAACGGCCCGAGGAGGTCACCGACATGCGGCGCTCGGTCCACGGCGAGGTGCTCGCCTCGACCTTCGACCGGCCCGCCAAGGACCACATCGCCCTGGCCGAACTGGCCGTCGAGCGCGCCAAGCGCATGGTCGAGCAGGGGCGTGACGTCGTCATGCTCTTCGACTCGCTGACGCGGCTGTGCCGGGCGTACAACAATGCCGCGACCGGCAGCGGGCGCACGCTCAGCGGCGGGGTCGACGCGGCCGCCGTGCAGGGGCCCAAGCGGCTCTTCGGGGCCGCGCGCCTGGCCGAGGAGGGCGGCTCCCTGACCATGCTCTCCACCGTGCTCGTGGAGACGGGATCGCGCGCCGACGACTACTACTTCGAGGAGCTCAAGAGCACCGGCAACATGGAGCTGCGGCTCGACCGCACCCTCGCCGACCGGCGCGTCTTCCCCGCCGTCGACATCACGCCCTCCGGCACCCGCCGCGAGGAACTGCTCGTCGGCGAGGGCGAGTTGACCGCCGTGCGCGGGCTGCGGCGCGCGCTGGGCGGCCGGGACGGGCAGAGCTCCCTGGAGGCGCTGCTCGACCGGCTGAAGAAGACCCCGGACAACGCCGCGTTCCTGCGGCAGGTGCGCCGGACCGTGCCCGGCGCGGCTACGGCCGCGTGACGTGCACGCGGTAGTCGCCCTGGTCGGTCACTCCCGCCACCGTCACCCGGACCCCCGTCTTGCGGTCGGTGAAGGTCTCGCCCACGCCGTAGGGCGCGTCGGAGAGTTCCGCGTGCACATTGGGGCGGCGGGTGCAGCCCCCGCTGTCGGGCGACGCGTCGGAGACCGTGACCGGGCCGTGGCCGGTGTCGATGTCCGCGTCCACCCGGTAGACCAGGACACCCGGCTTGCACACCGCCTCGTCGTTGCCGCCCGCGGTGCGCACCTCCACCGCGTACCCCGTCTTCTCGGTCAGCGGGGCGAAGGCCAGCTTGGTGCCGCCGGTGCGGGACAGCGGCGACAGGACGTGCTCGCTGGTGCCGGAGCCCGACGCGCAGCTGATCTGGTCGTCGTCGAGCCAGCCCAGCTTCCACTTGTGCCAGGCCAGCAGGTCGTTGTTGGCGCCCCAGTCCTCGCTCATGATGTCCCAGTGGCCCACCGCGCCGCCGCCGTCCTGCGTGTACAGGTCGGGCAGGCCGAAGACGTGGCCGTTCTCGTGCGGGAGCACCCGGTAGCCCGTCTCGCGGTAGCTGCCGGAGCCGTCGTCCTGACGGCTGTAGACGAACGAGGCGTTGGAGACCGGGACGCCGTCCGCGACCGGCGCCTCGTGGTTGCCGGCGAAGGTCACCGACAGGACGGTGTCCAGGGCGGAGGGGCCCGCGTTCGGGGTGATCAGGATGTTCACGAGGTCGTACGTACGGAAGTCCACGTCGGGGTCGGCGGCCGCCACGATGTCCTCGACCAGCTCGCGATAGCCGGGGTCGAACGGCGCGCCGCGCTCTATCCCGTACGCGGCGAAGGGCTTGGGCATCCGCAGCCAGTCCGGCACCGGTGACTCGGGGCGGTAGTCCAGGCGCCCGTAGGAACTGGTGCGGAACCACTGCGAGGTCTGCGGGAAGAACTCCGCGAGCCGGTCCATCGCGCTGCCCTGCCCGGGGGCGTCGGAGAAGTCGACCATCAGGTTCAGGGCCCGGACGGTGCCGGTGGAGCGTGCGTAGCCGGGCGGTGTGGGCACGCCCTCCGACATCTGGACGCCCATCGTGCCGCTGATCATGCAGGGGCCGAGCGCGGTGCTGCGGGCCACGGACACCGGGCCGGCGGTGGCCGGCGACTCCTCCATCAGCCGTCCGGTGCTCGCCGACGTGGTGACGGCGAGCGCGAGCGCGGTGACGGAGGCCAGGGCGACACCGCGACGTGCTGGGCGTATCTGCCGCCAGATCGGCTGCTGCATGCATGGCCCTCCGGTCCGCGGCAGCCGCCCGTCCCGGCTGCACCCTGTCCGATCACCCTGTGCCGGGGGGTGCGCGGGCGCTCGCTGGGTGGACCGATCGTGGGTTTCTCGCCCGGCGGCCTGTGACTCAGGTCACAGGAATGAGATGCGGGAGCGGGAAATATCCGGGGACTGTCTCCCCGTTTAGACCTGTGTCCGCGCGAAACGGGGAGTGGCTCCCCGCATCGCCCGTCCCACGCACCGAGGAGCAGCCGTGGACACCGCCACCGCCCCGCAGCGCCGCGCACCCCGCCCGCGGGCCGACGCCCAGCGCAACAGGGAGCGGATCGTCGTCGCCGCACGCGAGATGTTCGTGGAGTACGGCTCGGACGTACCCCTCGACGAGGTCGCGCGCCGGGCCGGCGTCGGCAACGCCACGGTCTACCGGCACTTCGCCGACCGGGCCGAGCTGGTGCGCCAGGTCGTCCTGCACGTCACCGACCGCGTCGCGGACCTCGCCGAGCGGGGCATCGCGACGGCGGACGCCGACGAGGGCGCCGCGTTCACGGCGCTGCGCACCTTCGTGCACGCCGCGGTCGACGAGCGGATCGGCGCCATGTGCCCGATGCTCGCGGCCGACTTCGACCCCTTCCACCCCGACCTGCTCGACGCCCGCGAGCGCCTGGAACAGTCCATCGAAGGCCTCATGGAGCGGGCCCGCGCGGCCGGGCAGCTGCGCACCGACATCGCCGTCGGAGACCTGATGGTCGCCCTCTCCCAGCTCACCCGCCCGCTGCCGGGCACGGCCTGCGTGAACATGGACAGTTTCATCCACCGCCATCTGCAGCTGTTCCTCGACGGCCTGATGGCACCCGCCCGGTCCGAGCTCCCGGGGGAGGCGGCGACCTTGGAGGACCTCCGACAGGACTGACCCGCCGCTCCCCGCCGCACCGGCACCCCGCACTGCCGGCGCCCGGACGTCACGTCTGTGCGTGCGTCCCCTTTTTCAGCTTTTTCCGTACGTTTCACCACTCCATACCGCTAGGTGGCCACACCCATGTCCGAAACAGCTCTCAAGCCCGACGCGGGGCCAGACGCCAACCGCTGGAAAGCGCTCGTCTTCATCGCCCTCGCGCAGCTCATGGTCGTGCTCGACGCGACCATCGTGAACATCGCGCTGCCCTCCGCCCAGCAGGACCTCGGCATATCCGACGGCAACCGCCAGTGGGTCATCACGGCCTACGCGCTCGCCTTCGGCGGCCTGCTGCTCTTCGGCGGCCGCATCGCCGACCTGTGGGGCCGCAAGCGCACCTTCGTGACCGGCCTGATCGGCTTCGCCGCGGCCTCCGCGCTCGGCGGCGCCGCGACCGGCGAGGCCATGATGCTGGGCGCCCGCGCCCTGCAGGGCGTCTTCGGCGCGCTGCTCGCGCCCGCCGCCCTGTCGCTGCTCGCGGTGATGTTCACCGACGCCAAGGAGCGCGCCAAGGCCTTCGGCATCTACGGCGCGATCGCCGGTGGCGGCGGCGCCGTCGGCCTGATCCTCGGCGGCTTCCTCACCGAGTACCTGAACTGGCGCTGGACCTTCTTCGTGAACATCCCGTTCGCGGTGATCGCCGCCCTCGGCGCGTACTTCGTCATCCGTGAGCCGGCCGGCGGCCGCAACCGCTCGCCGCTCGACATCCCCGGCGTCGTCCTGTCCACGCTCGGCCTGGTCGCGCTGGTCTACGGCTTCACCCGCGCCGAGTCCGAGGGCTGGTCGGACAGCGTGACCATCACGATGTTCGTCGCGTCCGTCGTGCTGCTCGCCGCGTTCGTCCTCACCGAGGCCAAGGTCAAGTCGCCGCTGCTGCCGCTGCGCGTGCTGACCGAGCGCAACCGCGGCGGTGTCTACCTGTCGCTCGGCCTCGCGGTCATCGCGATGTTCGGCCTGTTCCTGTTCCTCACGTACTACCTGCAGATCGTCAAGGGCTACTCGCCGGTCAAGACCGGCTTCGCCTTCCTGCCGATGATCGTCGGCATGATCACGGGCTCCACGCAGATCGGCGCCCGCCTGATGACCCGCGTCCCGCCGCGGCTGCTGATGGCCCCGGGCTTCCTGCTCGCCGGCCTCGGCATGCTGCTCCTGACGCAGCTGGAGATCGGCACCTCGTACGCCGGTCTGATCCTGCCCGCGCAGCTGATGCTGGGCCTGGGCATGGGTACGGCGTTCATGCCCGCGATGTCGCTGGCCACGCACGGCGTCGAGGCCCGTGACGCGGGTGTCGCCTCCGCGATGGTCAACACCTCGCAGCAGGTCGGCGGCGCCATCGGCACCGCCCTCCTGAACACCATCGCCGCCTCGGCGACCACCGCGTACCTCACGGACCACGCGGCCGGTGCCACCAACCCCAAGCTGCTCCAGGCGCAGGCCATGGTCGAGGGCTACACCAGCGCCATCTGGTGGGCGGTCGGCATCCTGGTGGTCTCCGCGCTGATCGCGGCGACCTTCATCACCACGGGCCACCAGGGCGGCCCGGCGGCCTCCGGCGGCTCGGCGGACGGCGCCGAGGACGAGCTGAAGGTCCCGGTGATGGCCCACTGACCCGGCCACCGACCCGGCCGCGGGCGCGGCCGGGACCACCGGCCGGCCGCACGGCCGCCTAGCGGAGCCAGGGGAGGTCCGCCCCGGCCTCCTTGGGCTGAAGTCCCTCGGCGACGATCGTCATGATCTCGCCGAGGGACTTCTGCTGTTCCGGGGTGAGCCGGTCGAAGAGGGCCTGGCGGACGGCGGTGACGTGGCCGGGCGCGGTCCTGCGCAGCACCTCGAAACCCTCGTCGGTCAGGATCGCCAGCTGGCCGCGCTTGTCGGAGGGGCAGTCCTCGCGGCGCACCCAGCCGCTCTTCTCCAGGCGCGCGACCGCGTGCGAGAGCCGGGACCGGGTGATCTTCATCGTCTTGGCCAGCTCGGTCATCCGCAGGCGTCGCCGGGGGGCGTCGGACAACTGGACCAATATGCCGTAGTACATGTGCGGCATGCCCGCGTCGCGCTGCAGCTGCCGGTCGAGGAAGTCGTCGAGAAGGGTGGTCGCCTGGAGGTAGCTGCGCCAGACGCGCTGCTCGTCGCCGTCCAGCCAGCGCGGCTCGTCGGCCGGGGGAGGGGTCGCTGCCGTATCCATGCACCCCACTCTACGAGGCCCTTCCTTGAATCTTGAACAAACCACGCGTAGGGTTGTCCCATAAAGCTTGAGACTTCAAGCAATACGACCTCCGTGCGACGTCCCGCGCCGCGCGGGGCCGACCGCCCGGAGGTGCGCGATGACCCGCATGCCCGCCCTGTATCTCAGCCACGGCGCCCCGCCGCTCGCCGACGACCCGGTCTGGCCCGGCGAGCTCGCCGCCTGGTCGGCGGACCTGCCGCGCCCCACGGCGATCCTGATGGTCTCCGCCCACTGGGAAGAGGCCCCGCTCGCGCTCTCCGCCACCGGCACGCTGCCGCTCGTGTACGACTTCTGGGGCTTCCCCGAGCACTACTACCAGGTCACCTACGCCGCGCCGGGCGCCCCGGAACTCGCCGCGTCCGTACGGAAGTTGCTGCACGCCCCCGGCACCCCCGTGCAGGACGTGCCGGACCGCGGGCTCGACCACGGCGCGTACGTGCCGCTGGTGGAGATGTACCCGGACGCGGACATCCCCGTCCTGCAGATATCCCTGCCGACCCTCGACCCGCGCCGCCTCATGGACATCGGCCGCAAGCTCGCCCCGCTGCGCGACGAGGGCGTCCTGATCGTCGGCAGCGGCTTCTTCACGCACAACCTGGCGGCGCTGCGCCAGGGCGGCATCCCCTCCTGGTCGGCGGAGTTCGACGCCTGGGGCCACGAGGCCCTGGAGGCGGGCGACGTGGACGCGCTGCTCGACTTCACGCGGAAGTCCCCGGCGGGCACCCTGGCCCACCCCCGCACGGAACACTTCGCCCCCCTCTTCGTCACCCTCGGCGCCTCGGACGCGGCGTCCGACCTGAGCACCCAGCGCACGGTGATCGACGGCTTCTGGATGGGTTTGGCGAAGAGGTCGGTGCAGTTCGGCTGAGGGGGGAGGGGAAAGAGGGGGCAGGCTCGTGGGTGCTGGGCAAGGGGCTAAGGGGTGGCCGCACCCTCAGGCGGCCGGGTCGCTCAGCTCCACCGCCCGCAGCGCGGCTACGAACGCCCGCCCGTCCCCGACGTCCAGCGCCGTGTCCGCGAACTTGGTTGCCGCACCCTCAGGCGGCCGGGTCGCTCAGCTCCACCGCCCGCAGCGCGGCTACGGCCGCCCGCCCGTCCCCGACGTCCAGCGCCGTGTCCGCGAACTTGATGACGTGCTCGTCCCCGTGCGCGAGCGCCCGCTCGAAGACCTCCTCGCGCTCCGGTGCCGGCACCGCCCCCGGTGACGACACCGTCCCGTACGGCACCGCCTCGTCCGGCGCGTACATCGCGGTGACCGCGGCCGACGCGGTCCACGCGGCCCGCAGGCTCGGCACCCACAGCGCCCGCGGCAGCGCGGGCAGCGCCCGCAGCAGGGCGTTCGGCGCGGTCGCCGCGTGCACCAGCATCGTCGGCTCGCCGTGCCCGTGCGTGGCGTACCGGTGCGTGGCCGCCCGCACCAGCTCGGTGAGCCGGCGCCGCGCCTCCTCGGGTCCGGTCACCGACGCGGCCCACACCGGGAGCGCCTCGACCCGCCCGAGCCGCGCGGGGAAGCCGCCCGTCGCCCGGTCCGCGATCGGCGGCACCGCGTCCAGCGCGTCCGCCGCCCCCACCGCCCCGGTCAGCGGCGCGAGACCGGTGACGGGATGGTGCCGGGCGGCCCAGTAGCCGAGGCCGTGCGCGAGCTCGGCGAGGCGCGGCTCGGTCGCACCGCCCGCCGCCAGCGTCCGCACGGCGTGGCCCACCCGGATCACCGGGTGCGTCGAACCGCCGTACAGGCCGGGCAGCAGCCGCGGCCACCACTCGGCGAGGACGTCGCGCCAGGGCCGGGCCTCCCCGGCGGCCCCGGTGATCCGGCGTTCGAAGTAGGTGATCCAGTCCGCCGCCCGGCGATGATCACCGAGGGCCTCGCGCCAGTTGCCGTCGGTCACGGGCTCGACCGGGGAGGGGAACTCCTCCAACTTGGGAGCGTAAAGATCCAGCCACCGGTGGACCGCATCGGGCCGCCCGCGCGCGGCGAGCGCCTCGACGGCCATCGGGGCGTGGTTGGTGAGCCGCCCCAGCCGCTCGGGGCCGGAGGCGTGCAGGCGCTGCAGGGCTTCGTCGAGGGTTCCCGTGGAATCGGACATGCGAGGACGGTAGGCGGCCCGGCTGCCGGTACGGATCGGGCGCGGGCCCTAGGTCGCAGGGCGGGGTCGGGAGCGGGGTCAGGAAGGCGAGAAGGCGAGAGGGCGAGAAGGCAAGAAGTGGGGAAGGGGCGGGAGTAAGCGGGCCGGGGCCGGATAGGCGCTACTGGTAGCGCACCCGCGCAGCCGGCCGGGGGCGCGGGCCGGAATGTGGCGCGCGGGCAACCATCGGGCGACGCGGGCCGTCTTCCGAGTGGGAGGGCGGCCGGGAGTGGCGCCCCTCCGGTCGGAGGGCGGTGGTGTCAAAGGTGACGGCCGTCTCACGTACGAAGCGGTTGCAGGGGTCCGCCAGGGCCGTCGGAGCGGCCTCGATTTCGGGCCTGACCTGCACCTCTGTACGTTCCGACGGCATCCCGCCTCCCCCTGCGCCGCGACAGGGTACTGCACCGTCCGGAAAAAAGATGGGCGGCTTGGGAATTCTGTCCGGATTCCAGTCGTTGTTTCCATCGGATGCAGGGCACCCGAGGGTGTGCCATCCACCACAGAGGCCCCAGAAATGGGCCGACCAGGAACCCCATAGATCGCAAGGGAGCACGCATGGCAACCCGTGCCGTCGCCCGTCGTAAGTCCGCCGCCTCCGGCGAGACCGACGCGGCACGCAGTGTTCGCGCCGTAGGCGGGGAGATCGCCGACCGCGACCTGGTCGGCATGTACCTCGACGAGATCGCCCGCACACCGCTGCTCGACGCCGCCAAGGAAGTGGAGCTCTCGCAGATCATCGAAGCGGGGGTCTACGCCAGGAAGATCCTGGACGGCGAGGTCGAGGACAGCAAGGTCACCGCGGACCGCGACGAGCTCGACGCCCTCGTGGCCGACGGTGAGCGCGCCAAGGACGTCTTCATCCGCTCGAACCTCCGCCTGGTCGTCGCGGTCGCCCGCCGGTACCCGCGCAGCGGCCTCCCCCTCCTCGACCTCATCCAGGAGGGGAACGCGGGCCTGGTGCGCGCCGTCGAGAAGTTCGACTACGCCAAGGGCTTCAAGTTCTCCACGTACGCCACGTGGTGGATCCGCCAGGCCATCACCCGGTCCATAGCCGACCAGTCCCGCACCATCCGCCTCCCCGTCCACCTGGTCGAGGAGCTCGGCCGCATCCGCCGCGTCCAGCGCGAGTTCAACCGGGAGAACGGCCGCGAGCCGGAGCCCGCGGAGATCGCCAAGGAGCTGTCCTCGACGCCCGAGCGCGTCACGGACGTCCTGGACTGGGCCCGCGACCCCGTCTCGCTGAACATGGGCGTGGACGACGACGGCGACACGCAGTTCGGTGACCTCCTGGAGGACACCTCCGCGGTCTCGCCCGAGCAGTCCGTCCTGTCGCTGCTGCGCAGCGAGGAGCTCGACGGCCTGATCGGCCGCCTCGACCAGCGCACGGCGTCCATCATCAAGATGCGGTACGGCATCGAGGACGGCCGGGAGCGGACGCTGACGGAGGTCGGCAAGGAGCACGGGCTGACCCGTGAGCGGATCCGGCAGATCGAGAAGCACGCGCTCCTCGAGCTGAAGAAGCTGGCGCGGGATACGGGGTTCGACGCGGCGGCCTAGGCGGCCGGCCTTGGACGGTCCCCCCTGGCTCGGCGCCCCGGTGTCCCCCCCGCCCGGCACCGGGGTTCCTCTTGCGCGAACGCGACGCGCCCCCCAACACGCGCTTCGCGCGATCCTTTCCCACCCACCCGCCCTTTGTCCCCACGGGCCGACCTCGTTCGGCAGCGCGCCCCGGTGGGGGCGCACCGCTACCGACCGCGGTGGGCGAGCTCTGTCCAGGGGCGCGAGGAACTGCGCGCCCAGCCACACCCAACCCGCACCCAACGACCGGGGCAAGCGAGTCCTTCCCAGGGGCGCGGGGAACTGCGCGAACGGCCACAGCGGACCCGCACTCGACGTCCGGGGCAAGCGGGCTCTTTTCAGGGGCGCGGGGAACTGCGCGATCAGCCACACCCAACCCGCACCCGTCGGCCGGGGGAGGCGAGTCCTTCCCAGGGGCGCGGGGAACTGCGCAGACGGCGCCGGCGGACCCGCGCCCGGGAACCCTCAGGGGCCGGGCGCAGCCCGGGTCAGTCTCTCGCCCAAGTCCCGCACGCACTGGACCAGTTCCTCAGGCCCATGGGCCACGAAATCGCAGTCGAGGACCGCGAGCCGGATCGCCAGCCACTCGACGGAGTCGGACGCCACGCAACGCAGCCGACAGGAGTCCTCGCCCAGAGGCTCCAGCGGCCCCAGCGCCGCAGGCAACCGCGCCGCGACGAACGCCGCGGGTGCCGCGAACGAGACGTCCACGTCGTACGAGGGCCGCCCGCTGTAGACCTTCTCGCGCAGGAACTCCGCCGCGTCCCCCTTCGGCAGCTCCCGCTCCACGAACCGCGCCCCCGTCGCGAACGGCTCGCTCACCCGGTCCACCCGGAACGTGCGCCAGTCCTCACGGTCGATGTCGTACGCCACCAGGTACCAGCGGCGCCCCGTCGAGACCAGGCGGTACGGCTCGGTGAGGCGACGCGTCCGCGTCCCGTCCCCCGCGCGGTAGGCGAACCGCAGGCGCTCGTGCCCCGCCGCGGCCGACGCCATCACCGTCAGCGTCTCCGGCGCGATGCTCGCCCCGTCCCCGCCGGTCAACGGCATCGTGGCGATCTGCAGCGCGGAGACCCGGTGCCGCAGGCGGGCGGGCAGGACCTGTTCCAGCTTGGCGAGCGCCCGTACCGACGCCTCCTCCACGCCCTCCACCGCGTGCCCCGCCCCGGCCCGCAGGCCCACCGCGATGGCCACCGCCTCCTCGTCGTCCAGGACCAGCGGGGGCATCGCCTTGCCCGCGACCAGGCGGTAGCCGCCCGCCGCGCCCTGGCTGGCCCGCACCGGATAGCCCAGGTCCCGCAGCCGGTCGATGTCGCGCCGTACCGTGCGCCTGCTCACGCCGAGCCGCTCGGAGAGCTCGGCGCCCGGCCACTCGCGGGGCGTCTGGAGCAGGGAGAGGAGCTGGAAGAGGCGGGCCGGGGTGTCGGTGCCGGCCGAGGTCGTGCCGTCCGTCGTCATGCCGCACAGGATGCCGGACAACTAGGTCACACCCTGGCCTATATGGCCTCTAGCCTTGCGCCATGACTTCACCCAGCACCACTTCCGCCCCCGGGGCACCGGCGGCCGCCGGTGACCGGCGGCGCTGGTTCGCCCTCGCCATCGTGATGACCGCGGCCTTCATGGACCTCGTCGACGTCACGATCGTCAACATCGCGATCCCGTCCATCCAGCGGGACGAGGGCGCCACGTTCAGCCAGATCCAGTGGATCACCGCGGGGTACGCCCTAGCGTTCGCCGCCGGCCTCATCACCGGCGGGCGCCTCGGCGACATCCACGGGCGCAAGCGGCTGTTCCTCATAGGCATCACCGGATTCACCGTCGCCTCCGCGCTCTGCGGCTTCGCGGTGAACCCGGAGATGCTGGTCGCCTCGCGGATCCTGCAGGGCGCCATGGCCGCGATGATGGTGCCGCAGGTGCTCTCGATCGTGCACGCGACCTTCCCGGCGCACGAGCGCGGCAAGGTCTTCGGCCTGTTCGGCATGGTCGTCGGCCTCGGCGCGGTCTCCGGGCCGCTGCTGGGCGCGCTGCTGACCGAGTGGAACATCTTCGGCCTCGAATGGCGGCCGATCTTCCTCATCAACCTGCCGGTGGGCATCGCGGGCATCATCCTCGGCCGGAAGTTCATCACCGAGTCCAGGGCGCCCCGGGCGCTCAAGCTCGACCTCGTCGGCGTCGTCCTGGTCACGCTCGGCCTGCTGATGATGCTCTACCCGCTCACCCGCGGGCGCGAGCTGCACTGGCCGGTGTGGGGTCACGTCATGATGGCCGGCTCGCTGGTCGTCTTCGCCGCGCTCGTCGCGTACGAGCGGCGCAAGACCGCGAAGGACGGTTCGCCGCTCGTGGAGCTGTCGCTGTTCAAGGTGAAGAGCTTCGCCGCGGGCATCGCGGTGCAGACCGTCTTCGGTGTCGCGCTCGGCATCTTCTTCCTGGTCTGGACGCTGTACATGCAGGTCGGTCTCGGCTGGAGCGCGCTGCGCGCCGGTCTGACCGGGGTGCCGTTCTCCATCGCCGTCTCGGCGGCGGCCGCCGTCTCCGTGCAGCAGCTCGTGCCCCGCTTCGGCCGCAAGGTGCTGCAGACGGGCGCCCTGACGATGGCCGCGGGCGTGCTGATCTACATCTGGGAGGCGGGCCGGTACGGGGCGGGCATCGCCTCGTGGCAGATGGCGCTGCCGCTGGTCGTCATGGGGATCGGCATGGGCCTGATCGTGGCCCCGATCACGGACGCGGTCCTCTCGAACGTGCCGCGGGAGCACGCCGGTTCGGCGTCCGGCCTGATCAACACCGTGCAGCAGATGGGCAACGCGCTCGGCCTCGGCCTGGTGTCGGTGGTCTTCTTCGGGGTGATCGACGAGCAGGTCGCGCCGCAGCGCATCCCGCTGGAGTTCGTGGACGGCTTCCAGAACGCGCTGTGGTGGGTGGCGGGCGTCCTCGGCGTCATCTTCTTCCTGATGTTCGCCCTCCCGTCCAAGCCCCGCCAGAACGTGGAAGCGACCCCCCAGGACCTCCCCACCCAGGAGCCCGCCCTCACCCCTTGACCCGCACCCCCCTGAAGGGGGCCCGCAGACCCCTCAAGGGGGGCCCGCAGGCTCCTTAAGGGGGGCCCGCAGGGCCCTCTCAGGGGCGCGGGGAACTGCGCGCCCAGCCACGAACAAACCCGCACCCGAAGACAGAGCCCCCCCGCCCAACCCAGCGGAGCGCTAAAGCTCGGCCCGCACCGCCACCGCGTCCAGCGACTCCAGCACCGCCTTGGGCCTCGCGCCCTCGGCCACCGCCTCGCCGATGTGCGCCCGCACCGCGCTCCTGACCTTCGGCCACGAGCCGAGGTTCGTCGGCTGGAACTGCGCCACCGGCATCTGGTCGATGAAGTCCCACAGGGGCCGCTGACGGGGGCTCTCGCGCAGCGCCTTGGCCGCCGAGCTCGTCACCGGCAGCGCGGACTGCCCGCCGCCGTACGCCAGCGCGGACTTGCGCCCGTACAGGTAGCCGAGGAACGTGCCGCACTGCTCGCGCCGCCCGTTCTGCCGGAACGCCATCAGCCAGTCGTTGAGCCCCACGGGCGGCGCGGCGCCGCCCAGCTTCTTGGGGAAGGGGGCGTGCGCGTAGGGGAACTCGGCCCGGTCCGCCGCGCCCATCAGGACCGGGTGGGCGATCATCATGCCGATCTTCCCGCGCAGGAACTGCGCGTACGCGTCCGTCCGCGTCAGCGACTTCGGGTCGCGGCCCGCGAGGCCCGGCGTGACGAGGTTGTCGCGCAGCCAGGTCAGGGTGTCGACGTTGCTCGGGTTGGCGAAGTCGTAGCCGGTCAGGCCCGCGTAACCGCCGCCGTCCGCGAGCAGCCAGGCGAGCGCCTCGTCCTCGGCGGCCTCCGGGCCGAGCTGGAGGCCGTAGGGGGTGGGCACGCCGATCCCCTTCAAGGCCTTGGCCGCGTCGCGCAGTTCGGCCCAGGAGCCCGGGGCCCGCACACCGGCCTTCTTGAAGAGCGCCGTGTTGTAGAAGAGGCGCGGGGTGCTGGCCAGGAAGGGCAGCCCGTACTGGACGCGGTCGATCATCCCCGCCTCCGCGTACGAGCGGATGAAGTCGCCCTCGGTGCGGATGTCGAAGATGTCGGAGGCCTTGTAGAGCTTGCCGTCCTGCGCGTACGGCGCGAAGAAGTTGGACTGCGCGATGTCCGGGGCGTGGCCGTCCCGCACGCGCCGGGCCAGGGTCCGGTCGAGCTGGGCGAACGGGACGCGTTCGAGGTCGACCTCGATGTCCGGGTGGGCCTTCCTGAAGGCGCCGATGAGGCTGCCCCACTGGTCGCCGATCGAGGAGCCCACGCTCTTGTCGTAGCTGGCCACGAGGAGCTTGAGCGGGGTGTTCGTGTCCGCGGAGCAGGCGCTGAGGCCGGCCGTGCCGAGCGCGGTGGCGCCGGTGAGACCGGCCGTGTGGAGTAGGAACTGCCGACGACGCACCGCTGTTTGCCACCTCTTGCTCGCACCGGGTGCGCGCTGCGCGCTGCCCGCACCGCGCTCTTTCGGTGGCAGATTCTGCCACACAGGCAGTACGTGCCTTCCGGTCCCGGTCCGGAGGCTGGCATAACCTGCCTGGCATGCACGCAAGTTCGCTGACCGAGCGCCGCAAGCACGAGACCCGCCTGGACATCGCCCGCACCGCGGCGGCGCTCTTCGTCGCGGACGGGCTGCGGGCCACCCGCGCCGAGGACATCGCCCGGGCGGCGGGCGTCGCGCCGCGCACCTTCTACCGCTACTTCGCGACCAAGGAGGAGTCGGTGGCGCCGCTCTTCGCCGCGGGCGCCCAGCAGTGGGCGGAGGCGGTGCGCGCGGCCCCGGCGGACCTCCCGGTCGCGGCCGCGCTGCGGCATGCGGTCACGCATGCGCTCGCGGCGGACGGCCCGGTGGCGGCCGGGTCCCTGGACTGGGTGCGCTCGCTGCTGCGCATGTCCGCGGAGAGCGCGGCGCTGCGCTCGGTGTGGGCGGACGCGTGCCACACCTCGGAGCAGACGCTCCTGACGATCCTCGCCGAGCGCGCGGGACGGGACCCGGCCGCCGAGGGGTGCCCCCTGGAGCTGCGCCTCGCGGCGGGCATCGCCAGTGCGGCCGTGCGGGTCGCGGTGGAGACGTGGGCCGCGGGCCCGGCCCCGGCGGACGGCGCCGCGGGTCCGGCCGCGCTGGCGGAGCGGTGCCTCGACGCGCTGGACGCGTTCCCCTGGCCCTAGGGGGCGTCTCTCCGATCTTCGCGGGTCCGCGACGCCTGGCACGGCACCTCGCCGCACGGCCGGGCCGCCCTCGTACCACCAGTACGAGGGCGGCCCGGCCGCACGGCGATGCACCGCACCAGACGCCGCGGCCTGTTCACGAAGATCGGAGAGACGCCCCCTAGCGGTCCAGCCCGCGCAGGTACGCGCCGAACTTCTCCAGGCCGTCGATGGTGCGCGGCCCGCTGATGCCCTCGTTGTAGTCGAGGACGAAGAAGCGGTTCTTCTTCACGGCGGGCAGCTCCTTCGTGTGCGGCGACTTCTTCAGGAACTCGATCTTCTCGCGCGCGGGCCGGTCCCCGTAGTCGAAGATGATGACCACCTCGGGCTCGGCCTTGGTCACGGCCTCCCAACTGGCCTGGGTCCAGCGCTCGTCGAGCCCGTGGAAGATGTTGCGGCCGCCCGCCGTCTCGATGATGTCGTCGGGCGGGACCTGGCTGCCGGCCGTGAACGGCTGGTCGGTGCCGGAGTCGTAGAGGAAGACCGGCACCCGCTTGCCGCTCCGGGGTGCCCGCTCCGCCACGGCCGCCACCCGCTTCTTCAGGTCGCCGACGACCCGCTCCGCCCGCCGCTCGACGCGGAAGATCCTGCCGAGCCGCTCCAGGTCGCTGTAGAGCGCCTTGAACGGGGTCATCTTCTGCGGAAAGCCCGGGTAGTTGAAGCAGCTCTCGGTGTGCAGGAAGCTCTGGATGCCGAGCTTGTCCAGGATCTTCGGGGTGATTCCGCGCTGGTCGCTGAAGCCGGAGTTCCAGCCCGCCACGACGAAGTCGGACCTGGCCTCGACGACCTGCTCCTTGTTCAGCAGGTCGTCGCCGAGCATCTTCACCTTGGCGTACTCCGATGCCCAGGGCGATTCGCTCACCGGCGGGTTGGCGGGCGGCATGACGTAGCCGTACACGTGGCGGGTCAGGCCGAGGCTGAACAGCTTGTCGGCGCTGCCGCCCTCGTACGCCACCGCGCGCCGCGGGACCTTGTACGGGACGGGCTCACCGCAGCGGTCGACGGTGACCGTGCGCGCGGCCTTGCCGCCGGAGCCGGAGCCGTCGTCGGAGCCGATGTCGGCGCCGCAGCCGGTGAGCAGCGTCAGCGCGAGCGCGGAGCCTGCCGCGAGCCATCTGGTGGGGAGCATGAGGAGTCGTACCTTTCAAAGAGGGCCGGGGAATGCCGAGGGATGCTGAGGACGGCCGAGGGCGGGGGACTGGTGGTGGGGAGGCGGAGGAAAGGGGTTCAGCTCGTGGAGTGGGTCGGGTGGAGGGCGTAGAGCAGTTGCGGGTCGCCCGTCAGCGGGTGCGGGACGACGTGTGCCCGTACGCCGAACACCTCGGCCGCCAGCTCCTCGGTGAGCACGTCCGCGGGCGTCCCCGACGCCACGAGGCGCCCGCGGGACAGCACGCCGATCCGGTCGCAGACGGCCGCCGCGAGGTTGAGGTCGTGCAGCACGACCAGCACGGTGAGCCCGGCGCCGCGCAGGTGCGAGAGGATCTCTATCTGGTGGCGTACGTCGAGGTGGTTGGTCGGCTCGTCGAGGACGAGGACCCGTGGTTCCTGGACAAGGGCGCGCGCGAGGAGCACGCGCTGGCGTTCGCCGCCGGACAGGGTGAGGACACCGCGGGTGGCCAGGTGAGCGATGTCCAGGCGCTCCATCGCCCGTGCGCACAGGGCGCGTTCGCGCCCGTCCAGGGCCTGGTTGCCGCGCAGGTGCGGGGTCCGGCCCAGCGCCACGACCTCCTCGACCGTGAAGTCCAGGCCGATCGTGCCGTCCTGCGTCATCGCGGCGACGAGCTGCGCGCTGCGGCGCACGGTGAGCCCGGCGATGTCGTCGCCGCCGACCCGCACCGTGCCCGTCGTCGGCCGCAGCGCCCGGTACACGCAGCGCAGCGCGGTCGACTTCCCGCTGCCGTTCGGCCCGACCAGGCCCACGACCTGGCCGTCGCCCACGGCGAGCGACAGTTCACGGACCAGGCTCCTGCCGTCGACGACGACACCCAGGTCGTCGAGGTGGAGGTCCATCTCAACGCCCCCCGAACACATGGTTCCTGCGCCGCATCAGCGCGATGAACACCGGCACCCCGACGAGCGCGGTGAGGACGCCCAGCGGGAGTTCGCGCGGCGCGACCACGGTCCGGGACAGCAGGTCGACCCAGACCATGAACACCGCCCCGGCCAGGGGCGCGACGGCCAGCACCCGGGCGTGCGCCGCGCCGACGACCATCCGCACCAGATGCGGCATGACCAGGCCGACGAAGCTGATGGCGCCGCTCACCGCGACCATCACGCCGGTGACCAGCGAGACGAGCACCAGCAGGTTCCTGCGGTGCCGGTCCGGACTCACCCCCAGGCCGGTGGCCGCCTCGTCGCCGAGGGCCAGGACGTCCAGCGCCCTGCCGTGCCGGTGCAGCACGACCAGGCTCGGCAGCACGACCGCGGCGACGACGGGCAGCGCGCCCCAGTCGGCCGCGCCGAAGCTGCCCATGGTCCAGTACAGGACCATGGCGGTCGCCTCGCCGTCCGGCGCGAAGTAGATGATCACGCTCATCACGGCCTGGAAGCCGAGCGACATCGCCACACCCGTCAGGACGAGGCGCAGCGGCGAGAGCGCGCCCCGCTCGCTGGACGCCGCGTAGACGAGGAAGGACGCGACGAGCGCCCCGGCGAACGCGCCCGCCGACACGGCGTACACCCCGAGCGCCGCGAGGCCCCCGGTCACCGTCACGCCGACCGCGCCCACCGACGCGCCCGAGGAGACGCCGAGGACGAAGGGGTCGGCCAGCGCGTTGCGCACCATCGCCTGGACGGCTACACCGACCGCGCTGAGCCCGGCGCCGACCAGCGCGGCGAGCAGCACGCGCGGCGTCCTGATCTGCCAGACGATCTGGTACGTCGTCACCTCGTCGGCGGCGACCCGGCCGCCGGTGAGCGCCGCCCACAGGTGGCGGGCGGTCTCGGCGGGCGGCACGGCGGCCCCGCCGAGCCCGATCGCCACGACGACGGAGGCGGCCAGCAGCAGGAACAGCGCGACGCACGTCAGAGTCAGGGCCGTGGGGGAGGCCAGGCGCTCCCGGACCGGGGCGCGGGGGGTCCGGGCGCCGTCGGGCGGCGCCTGCGCGAGGGCGCTCACGCGGTGTCCGTCCCGGTCGGTGCCCCGGCGGACCGTCCCGCCCGCAGCACCGGCACGGTGGCGCCGAGCGCGACCAGGACCAGGGTGCCGAAGACGACGGCGACGCCGGGGTAGCCGGCCAGGCCGAGACCCGCGCCGCCGAGCGCCGCGCCGGCGAACACGCCGAGGCTCATCCCGGCCGCATTGACGCTCAGCGCCGAGCCGCGCAGGGCGGTCCCGCAGCGCCGTACGAGCAGGCTGACCACGCAGGCGGCGACGATCGCGTGGCTCGCCGCGTGCAGCGCGGTCAGGGCCAGGGCCAGCGGCAGCCAGTGCGTGAAGTAGAAGCCGACGACGGAGACGAGGGCGGCGACGAGTCCGACGGCGAGCATCCGCTCCGTCCCGACGCGCGGCCGGTCGGAGTTGGTGAGCCGCCCGGTGAGGAGGTTGCTGACGAAGAACGACGCGCCGCTCAGCGTCCACACGAACGCGAAGAGCCCGGCGTCGAGGTCGAACCGCTGCTCGTAGAAGGCGGCGAGGTAGGACAGGTACCCCATGAAGACGGCGGTCCGCAGCAGCGCGACGAGCAGCAGCGGCAGCACGCCGCGCACCGCGCCGAGCGCCCGGAAGGAGGCGAGGTAGCCCAGGCGCGGCTCGCGGTCGGCCGCGTCGGCGCCGTCGGGTTCCTGGGCGCGCCGCTTCCTGTGCCGGGCCACGAAGACCGCCGCGAGCAGCAGCGAGACCACGCTCACGCCGAGCAGGTCGCCCTGCCACCCCCAGAACAGCGCGGGCAGGGCGATGACGGGCGCGGCGAGCATGGCGGTCATGGACTGGGTGGCCGTGACCAGCGTCGCCGCGCGCCCGGCCGCCCTGCCGGTGCCGAAGCGGTCGGCGGCCGCCGCGGTCAGCGCCGGGTTCAGGACGGCCGTGCTCGCGCCGATCAGCAGGCAGAACACGGCGAGCAGCGCGAAGTCCCCGGCGGCGCCGAGGGCCGCCGACGCGCCGAGGGCGACGAGTGCCCCGGCCGCCGCCCACTCCTTGGGGACGCGGTCGATGAGCGGGGCGAGCGCGGTGCCGACCAGGAGCGCGGCGAGGCCGCCGAGGCCGCGCAGGCCGCCCATCGCGGCGACGCCGCTGCCCGCCTCGTCGGCGATCGGCACGAGGTACGTGCTGAAGACGGTGAAGGGCAGCAGGCCCACCGCCGAGGCGAGCAGCACGGGCCACAGGGCGCGGGCCATCCGCAGGTCGCCGGGCAGCGCGTCCTGCCCGGCCCTGCCGGTGCCGGTCTCGACGCTCACGCGGCGGCTCCTTCGGTGAGGGTGGCCCGGTAGCGGTACATGGGGGTGGCGTCGGCGCTGAACTGGGAAAAGGTGAACGGCTCCGCGTTCAGGCCGGTGACGCCCGCGCCGAGGAAGGCGCGGGCGACCGCGCTGCCGCTCTGCGCGTACACGACCAGCGGCACGCGGTGCTCGACGCAGTGGCGCAGGATCAGGTCGAAGGTGCCGTTGCTGAGCGTCATGCCGGTGGCGACCACCGCGTCGGCACCGGCGAGGACTTCGGTCATGTCGTCGGTCACGGGATCGCCCCACGCGGTGGTGCGCAGGTTCAGGTCGCAGGGCAGGCAGACGCCGCCCCGCTCCCGTATCGCCGCGACGAGCGGGTTGACCACGCCGATCAGGGCGACGCGGGTGCCGGGCGCGAGGTCGAGGAGGTCGGCGATCGCCGCGTCGCGGGCCTCGGCGCGGACCTCGGGGGTGCCGGTGGGCAGCAGGACGCGCTCGGCGTCGTCGGCGCCGCGGTGCGGGCGCACCCGGGCGAGATACGCGTCGAGGGCGGCGGTGCGCACGGGCGCGGAGGCGTCCCGCAGCAGCTTGTCCAGGGAGTGGCCCGAGGCGTTCTCGCAGAAGCCGGGGGCGAGTTCGCCTGCCTCGAAGGAGCACGCGCCGAAGGAGTCGCCGACGCGCAGCAGCAGGTAGTGGTTGTGGTAGGTGACGTCGCCGCCGGCCAGCCGGGTGGTGTGGTAGAGCCAGAAGGCACTGGTGACGGTGAGGTCGGCCGGGTCGGGGCCGTGCGCGCCCGCGAGGACGGCCTCGGTGAGCTCGGCGACGGTGCGGGGCGGGGTGGGGTGCGGCATGGGGGTCTTCCTGGGTTGCCGGACGGCCGGCGGGTGCCGGAACGGCCGGGGTGAGGGGGCGGGTGGTTCAGCGGCCGGCGGGCGGCCAGGACGTCGTGGACCAGGGGTGCCGGAGCGCGTCGAGCGAGGTGATCTCGTGCGGCTTCAACGTGTCGATGTCGGCGGCCTGTCGATGCCGGGCGTAGGCGCTGTCGACGTAGCGGTGGCCGGTGTCGGCCGCGATGAAGACGGCGGTGCGTGAGGCGTCCCGCAGCCGTTCCCACCGCGCGGCCAGGTGGGCGGCGCCCGCCGAGAGTCCGGCGAAGATGCCGCTGGTGCGCAGCAGGGCGACGGCCCCGGACACGGCACTGTCGAAGTTCACCCAGTGCACGCGGTCGTACAGCTCGTGCCGGACGTTGCGGAAGGCGATGGCGCTGCCGATCCCGGCGATGATCATGTCCGGGTCGGCGACGTGTTCGGAGCCGAAGGTGACGCTGCCGAAGGGCTGCACGCCCACCAGCGACACGTCTCGGCCCGCCGCGCGCAGATAGGTGGCGAGGGCCCCGGTCGAGGCGCCCGACCCGACGCCGCCGACCAGCGTGAGCGGGCCCGCGGGCAGCTCCGCGTCGAGCTCGTCGGCCACCTCGCGGTAGCCGTGGTAGTGGATGTCGTCGTGGTACTGCCGCATCCAGTGGTACGAGGGGTGGGCGGCCAGGATCTCGGCGACGCGCCGCACCCTGGTCTCCTGGTCGAGGCGCAGGTCCCGGGAGGGCGCGACCTGTTCCAGCGTGGCGCCGAGGATCTCCAGCTGCACCCGGGTCGAGCGGTCCACGGTGGTCGAGCCCACGATGTGGCACTTCATCCCGTACCGGTGGCAGGCGAGCGCGAGGGCCTGGGCGTAGATGCCGCTGGAGCTGTCGACGAGGGTGTCGCCGGGCCGGACGGTGCCGGATTCAAGCAGGTGCCGGACGGCCCCGAGGGCCGAGTAGACCTTCATGGTCTCGAACCGGAGGCAGGCCAGATCCGGTGCGAGGGATATGAGGTCGGGTTTCTTCACCGCTTCCGCGATGTGTGCGTGCATGGCTGTGATCCCCCGTGGGGCGGTGCGGGCAGGGCGGGCCCGGGGCGGCTGCGGGCGCTCCCCGGGAACGCCGAGAGCATCACACCAGATGAAAATGATTGTCAAGAGCGGTTAGGCTCGGCGCACTGCTGTCCGCGGGCTGCCGCCGCGTGTGCCGCGTGCCCCGTGCCGCGCACCCGCGGCGGTCGCACCGCGCTGTCGAGAGGAGTCGCGTGAAGCTGATCCAGGAGACCGGGGCCGGGTCCCGCCCGGCGCGTCCGGGGATGCCGCCGGGGGCGGGGGTGGGCACCGCCTTCGGCACCTTCGGCGAGCTGCTCCAGGGCGCGCTGCCGGAGGAGGACGGCGACTTCCTCGTGACGCTGCCCGTCGCCCGCTGGACGATGGCCACCTTCCGGCCCGGCTCGGCGTCGGGCGAGCTGGAGGTCCGGCCCCCGCACAAGACGAAGGCGCTCCGACTGGCCCGGATGATCGCGGACTTGGCGCCCCGGGACGCCGCCGCGCGCGGCGGCGTGCTCACCGTCAGCAGCGTCATTCCCGAGGGCAAGGGGCTCGCCAGCTCGTCCGCCGACCTGGTCGCCACCGCGCGGGCCGTCGGCAGCGCCCTCGGCGTCGCGATGCCGCCCGCCGTGATCGAACACCTGCTGTCCCGCATCGAACCCACCGACGGCGTGCTCTACCCCGCCATCGTCGCCTTCCACCACCGCAGCGTCCGGCTCCGCTCGGTCCTCGGCTCGCTGCCCGCCATGGCGGTCGTCGGCATCGACGAGGGCGGCTCGGTGGACACCGTGGACTTCAACCGCGTCCCGAAACCGTTCACGCCCGCCGACCGGCGCACCTACGCCGACCTGCTCGCCCGCCTCACCCGCGCCGTGCGCCACCGCGACCTCGCGGAGGTCGGCCGGGTCGCCACCCGCAGCGCCCTCATGAACCAACCCCTGCGCCACAAGCGGGCGTTGGAGCCCCTGCGGGCGGTCTGCCGCGAGGTCGGCGGCCTCGGTGTCGCCGTCGGGCACAGCGGGACCACCCTGGGCGTGCTGCTCGACGCCACCGACCCCGCGTACACGCGCCGCGCCACCGACGCGGCGCAGGCGTGCGCGGAGCTCGGGGGCGGGGTCGCGGTGTACCGGACGCTGAGCTTCGGTGCCACCGGGTGTCCGACGGGCGGTCGGCCGCCCTCGGCCGGGGCGCGGGCGCGGTGACTACGGCGGGCCCCCGCCCCGGCCGCCGCTCAGGCCCCCGGCTCAGGCCGCCCGGTGGACGCCGAGGCCGGAGCGGCCGGGCGCGACGTCGGGGCGCAGCACCAACTCCTCGTCGTAGGCGGCGCCCTGCTCGTGGTGGAAGGGCAGCGGCGCCTCGTCGTCCAGGGTGCGCAGCCGCTCCCCGAGCGCCGCCGCGTTCCGCGCGTAGTCCGCGTCCGTGAGGCGGTCCGCGCCGTAGACCACGAACGGCGCGAGCGCGGACATGCCGGTGTACCAGAACGTGCCGTGCAGCAGCGGGAACAGCACCTCGTCCAACTGGCCGTGGATCCCGCGCGGCCCGAAGCCGGACTCGCGCGCGCCGACCGACGTGACGATCAGGGCCCGCTTCCCGGCGAGCCCGCCGTCCCCGTACCGCAGGGTCCGGCCGTCGGGCCCCTTGACGCCGAAACCGAAGCCCTGGACGAGGACACGGTCGAACCAGCCCTTGAGGATCGCGGGCGGCCCGAACCACCACAGGGGGAACTGGAGGACGAGCGTGTCCGCCCAGGCGATCTTCTCCTGCTCACGGCGGATGTCGGGGCTCAACGTCCGCTCCCGGTACGCCCGTTCCTGCTCGGGCCCCACGAAGAGGCGCTCCCGGCCCGGCGCGCCGCCGGTCCCGAAGTCCTCGGCGTCCACCACGGCCTTCCAGCCCATGCGGTACAGGTCCGACGTGCGGTGCTCGTGCCCGTGCGCCGCCAGCGTGCGCAGCCCCTCGGTCATCAGGGAGCCGGCCAGCGAGCGGTGCTCGGGATGTGCGCTGATCCAGAGAATCTTCATGCTCCGATCGTGGGCCGCCGCCCCCGCACGGATCGAGTGGCCAGATGGCCAGGAGGTGCAAGGATCTGGCCACCCGGGAACTCGGTGCCGCCCCGATCCGACTCCTGGAGCGGCGCGGCCCGACCGGTCCGTGCCTCGCACGAGCCGGGAACGGAGCGGTGATGACCGAGGAGACCGGGCACAGGGCCGAGGGCACCGTGCGGAGGTTCGCGCCGCCGCCCGCGCTCTGCGGCTTCCTCCTGCTGCTGGCACTGCTCTTCGCCGTGTCGTACGCCGTGGGCGGCGCCGCGGGGCCGGTCGCCCCCGGCATGCACGAATCGGGGACCGGCCCCGGGCCGGACCCCGGACCCGGCGGCGGGGACGGCGGCGGCATGGGCGGCATGCACGGGAGCGGGCACTGATGGGCACCGGAGCGGCGGACGCCGTCGTCACCACCGACCTCGCCGTCGGCGGCATGACCTGCGCCGCCTGCGTGAACCGGGTCGAGAAGCGGCTCGGCAGGCTCGACGGCGTGAGCGCCACGGTGAACCTCGCGACCGGCCTGGCCCGCGTCAGCCACCCCCCGCACATCACCCCCGACGACCTCGTCGCCTCCGTCGAGCGGGCCGGCTACACGGCCGAACTGCCCGCGCCCCCCGAGGACGAACACCCCGAGGAGGCGACGGAACCGGCGGCGCCCGGCGACCCGGAGGAGCGGCGCCGCGAGTGGCAGCAACTCCTGGTCACCGCGCTGCTCGCGGTGCCCGTCCTGGTCCTGTCCATGGTGCCCGCCCTGCAGTTCCGCAACTGGCAGTGGCTGTGCTTCGCGCTCGCCGCACCGGTCGCCACCTGGGGCTCCTGGCCGTTCCACGTGCGCGCGCTGCGCGGCCTGCGGCACTCCGCGGCGACCATGGACACCCTGGTCTCGCTCGGCGTCGCGGCCTCCTTCGGCTGGTCGGCGTACGCCCTCTTCCTCGGCGGCGCGGGTGTCCCCGGCATGACGATGCCGTTCACCCTGCTGCCCTCCGCGGGCGACGGCACCGCGCACGTCTACCTGGAGGCGGCCGTCGGCGTGCCGCTGTTCGTGCTCACCGGACGGTTCCTGGAGGCGCGCGCCCGGCACGGCACCGGAGCGGCGCTGCGTTCCCTGGCCGGACTCACGGTCAAGGACGTCGCCGTACGCGAGGGCGGCACCGAACGCCTGGTGCCGCTCGGCCGGCTGAGGGCGGATCAGGTCTTCGTCGTGCGGCCCGGCGAACGGGTCGCCACCGACGGCGCCGTGGTGGAGGGCAGCTCCGCCCTGGACCTCTCGCTGGTCACCGGCGAGAGTGAACCCGTCGAGGTCGGGCCGGGCTCCGAGGCCACCGGCGGCGCGGTCAACGCGGGCGGTCTGCTCCTCGTCCGCGCCACCGCCGTCGGCGCGGACACCCGGCTCGCCCGCATCACCCGCATGGTGACGGAGGCCCAGGCGGGCAAGGCGCGGGCCCAGCGGCTCGCCGACGCGGTGGCGGGGGTGTTCGTGCCCGTGGTGCTCTCGCTCGCCGTCACCGTGCTCGGCTTCTGGCTCGGCGCCGGAGCCGACCCGCAGGCCGCCGTCACCGCCTGTGTGGCCGTCCTCGTCGTCGCCTGCCCGTGCGCGCTCGGCCTCGCCACCCCCACGGCCCTGATGGCCGCCACCGGCCGGGGCGCCCAGCTCGGTGTCCTGGTCCGCGGCCCGCAGGCCCTTGAAGCGCTGCGGCACATCGACACCGTCGTCCTGGACAAGACCGGCACCCTCACCACCGGACACATGAGCGTCACCGCGGTCACGGCGGCGCCCGACGGCATCGGCGAGACGGCGGCCCTGCGGCTCGCCGCGGCCGTCGAACGGGGCTCGGAACACCCGCTCGGCCGGGCGATCACCGCGTACGCCCGGCGCACCCGGCCCGGGGAGACGCCCCCGGCCGTACGGGAGTTCCGCGCCCTGCCCGGCCAGGGCGTCCGCGGCGAGGTGGAGGGGCACCTCGTGGAGGTCCGCGAGCCGGGCGACACGCCGACCGGCCCGCTCGGCGACGCCCTCGCGGCGGCCGAGACCGCCGCGCACACCCCCGTCCTGGTCCGGGTCGACGGCGTGCCCCAGGCGGTCATCGCGGTCGGCGACCCGGTGCGGCCCGGCAGCTACCGCGCCGTGGACCGGCTGCGCCGCCTGGGCGTCCGCCCGGTCCTCGCCACCGGAGACCGCACGGCCACCGCCCGCGCCGTCGCCGCGGCCCTCGGCATCGACGACGTGCACGCCCGCTGCACCCCCGAGGACAAGGCCGCGCTGGTCCGGGAGGAGAAGGCGCGCGGCCGCCGGGTCGCGGTCATCGGCGACGGCGTGAACGACGCGGCGGCGCTGGCCGGCGCCGACCTCGGCATCGCCATGGGCGGCGGCACCGACGTGGCGATCGGCGCCGCCGACGTGACGCTGGTGCGCGGTGACATCGAGGCCGTCGCGGACGCGGTCCGCCTGGCCCGGCGCACCCTCGCCACGATCCGCACCAACCTCGCCTGGGCCTTCGGCTACAACGCCGTGACCGTGCCGCTCGCCGCGGTGGGCCTGCTCAATCCGATGGTCGCCGCCGCGGCGATGTCGGCCAGCTCGCTGCTGGTCGTCGGCAACAGCCTGCGGCTGCGCACCTGGCGGCCGGCCCGCGGCCCCGCACCGGGCGGCCCACGGCGCGGCGCGGCGCGCGGCACGCGGGGAGGCACCCGATGACCGACGCCACCGACCGGACGTACGAAGCACACCCCTGGCGCCCCTCCCGGCGCCGGATCCGGGACGCCCTCGACGCCGCCCTCATGCCCGTCGCGGCCTGCGCCGTCGCCCTCGGCGTGCTGACCACGTGGACGGCGTCCGGCGCCGCGGGCAGCCCCGCACGCGTCGAGGTCGTGGGCGGCACGGTCTTCCTGCCGTACGGCGACACCGAGGACACCGCCGCGTTCTTCCGCATCACCAACACCGGAGGCTCCGACGACCGGTTGACCAAGGTGACGTCGCCGGCCTTCGACGACGTGATGCTGGGACGGCACACGACCACCGGCCGCGCGGCCGCCTCGATGCGCATGGTGGACTCCGCCGCGGTCCCGGCGGGCGAGGGCCTCACCATGTCCCCGTACGGCCTGGACGTCATGGCGACCCTGCGCGCGCCGCTGCGCCTGGGCGAGCGGGTCCCGTTCGTCCTGACCTTCCGGCACGGCGGGAGCGTGCGCACCCAGGCGGTCGTGATCCGACCGGCCGTCCCGCCCGGCACGCCCGCCCGCTAGATTCCCGGACCGGCCGGTCGGGATGCTTCCTGGTCGCCTCGTTCATTCGCGCGTAACGTGGCGCGGCATGAAGATCCTCATCAGCGCCGACATGGAGGGCGCGACGGGAGTGACCTGGCCCGCCGACGTGCTGCCCGGGACCGCCCAGTGGGAGCGGTGCCGGGCGATGTTCACCTCGGACGTCAACGCCGCCGTGCGCGGCTTCTTCGACGGCGGCGCCGACGAGGTCCTCATCAACGAGGCGCACTGGACCATGCGCAATCTGCTGCTGGAGCAGCTGGACGAGCGGGCCGAGATGCTCACCGGACGGCACAAGTCCCTCTCCATGGTGGAGGGCGTGCAGCACGGCGACGTGGACGGCATCGCGTTCCTCGGCTACCACGCGGGCGCCGGGATGGAGGGCGTCCTCGCCCACACCTACCTCGCCAACCAGATCACCGGCGTCTGGGTGAACGGCGTACGGGCCAGCGAGGGCCTGCTCAACGCGCACGTCGTCGCCGAGTACGGCGTCCCCGTGGTCCTCGTCACCGGCGACGACCTGGCCTGCGAGGACGCCCTCGGGTACGCGCCGGGCGCGCTGAAGGTCGCGGTCAAGGACCACGTGTCGCGCTACGCGGCGGTCTGCCGCCCCCCGGCCCGCACCGCCTCCGACATCCGGGCCGCCGCCAAGGACGCCGCCGGGCTGGCCGTGCGGCACGCGCCGGTGGACGCCGGTCCGTTCACCGTCGAGGCCGAGTTCGACGCCGCGCACCTGTCGATGGCCGCCACCGTGGTGCCGGGCGTGCGCCGTACGGGGGAGCGGACGGTCGCCTACGACAGCGCGACCATGTACGAGGGGATCCGTACCTTCAAGGCGGTTACGACGATCGCCTCTGCCGCCGTGGAGGAGCAGTATGGCTAGCCAGCAGCAGGAACAGGAGCCCGCGGGCCAGGTGGACGCGCGGGCGCTCGACGAGGTCGTGACGTTCACCTCCGAGCTGATCCGCATCGACACCACCAACCGGGGCGGCGGCGACTGCCGCGAGCGGCCCGCCGCCGAGTACGCCGCCGAACGCCTCGCCGGGGCCGGTCTGGAGCCGACGCTCCTGGAGCGCACCCCGGGCCGCACGAACGTCGTCGCCCGCATCGAGGGCACCGACCCCTCGGCCGACGCCCTGCTGGTCCACGGCCACGTGGACGTCGTGCCCGCCGAGGCCGCCGACTGGAGCGTGCACCCCTTCTCCGGCGAGGTGCGCGACGGCGTCGTGTGGGGCCGCGGCGCCATCGACATGAAGAACATGGACGCGATGATCCTGTCGGTCGTACGCCACTGGGCGCGCACCGGCACGCGTCCCCGGCGCGACCTCGTGATCGCCTTCACCGCCGACGAGGAGGCCAGCGCCGTCGACGGCTCCGGATTCCTCGCCGACCGGCACGCGGCGCTCTTCGAGGGCTGCACGGAAGGCATCAGCGAGTCGGGCGCCTTCACCTTCCACGACGGGCGCGGCAATCAGATCTACCCGATCGCGGCGGGGGAGCGCGGCACCGGCTGGCTCAAGCTGACCGCGCGCGGCAAGGCGGGCCACGGCTCCAAGGTCAACCACGCCAACGCCGTGAGCCGCCTGGCCGGCGCCATCGCCCGCATCGGCGAGCACCGCTGGCCGGTCCGGCTCACCCCGACCGTGCGCGCCTCCCTCGTCGAACTGGCCACGCTCTACGGCCTGGAGACCGATCCGGAGGCCCCCGGGTTCGACGTGGACGCCCTCCTGGAGAAGCTCGGCACGACCGCCGACCTCGTCGCGCCGACCGTCCGCAACAGCGCCAACCCGACGATGCTGCAGTCGGGTTACAAGGTGAACGTGATCCCCGGCGAGGCCGTCGCCTACGTCGACGGACGCTTCCTGCCCGGCGGCGAGGACGAATTCCGTCGCACGCTTGACCGACTCACCGGCCCTGACGTCGACTGGGAGTTCCACCACCGCGAGGTGGCGCTGCAGGCGCCGGTCGGCTCGCCCACCTACCGCCGGATGCGGGCGGCCGTCGAGGAGTTCGCACCGGAGGGACACGTCGTGCCGTACTGCATGTCGGGGGGAACCGACGCCAAGCAGTTCTCGCGGCTCGGCATCACCGGCTACGGCTTCTCGCCGCTGCGGACCCCGGAGGGCTTCGACTACCAGGCGCTCTTCCACGGCGTGGACGAGTGCGTCCCCGTCGACGCGCTGCACTTCGGCGTCCGCGTCCTCGACCGCTTTCTGCGTACGGCCTAGCAAAAATGGGGGAAGAGAAGGACATGATGCAGACCCGGCCCTACGGCTCCTGGCCGTCGCCGATCGACGCCGCACTCGCCGCCGCCCACGACGGCGCCCCGGGGTACGTGGGCTTCGTCGGCGACGAGACCTGGTGGACCGAGCCACGGCCCACCGAGGCGGGCCGGCGCGCGCTGGTCCGGCGGCTGCCCGACGGCACGGAGCACACGGTGCTGCCCGCGCCGTGGAACGCCCGCACCCGCGTCGTGGAGTACGGCGGCCGCCCCTGGGCGGGCACCGCACGCCCCGAGGGCCCGCTGGTGGTCTTCGCCGACTTCGCCGACCAGCGCCTGTACGCCTACGAGCCGGACGCCCCCGACGCCGCGCCGAGACCCCTGACCCCGGTCTCCGGCGTGGGCGGCGGGCTGCGCTGGGCCGACCCGGTGCTGCGCCCGGACCGCGGCGAGGTCTGGTGCGTCCTGGAGGAGTTCACCGGGGACGCGCCCACCGACGTGCGGCGCGTCATCGCCGCGGTGCCGCTCGACGGCTCGGCGGCCGGGGACCGCGGCGCCGTGCGCGAACTGTCCGAGGACCGGCACCGGTTCGTCACCGGCCCGCGCCTGTCGCCCGACGGCACCCGCGCCGCCTGGGTCGCCTGGGACCACCCCCGCATGCCGTGGGACGGCACCGAGCTGATGCTCGCCGACGTGCGCGCGGACGGCACCTTCGGCGCGGCCCGCACCTTCGCGGGCGGCCCCGAGGAGTCGATCGTGCAGGTCGAGTGGGCCCACGACGGACGGCTGCTGTTCTCCAGCGACCGCACCGGCTGGTGGAACCTCTACCGCGCCGACCCGGACGACCCGGCCGGGGTCCGGCCGCTCTGCCCCCGCCAGGAGGAGTTCGCCGGGCCGCTGTGGCAGGTCGGCCTGAACTGGTTCGCGCCGCTGGACAGCGGCCTGGTCGCCGTCGTGCACGGCAAGGGCGCCACCGCGCTCGGGATACTCGACCCCGAGACGGGCGAGGTCGTGGACGCGGCGGGGCCCTGGACGGAGTGGGCCGCCACCGTCGCCGCGCACGGATCGCGCGTGGTCGGCGTCGCCGCGAGCCCGCGCAGTGCCTACGAAGTCGTGGAACTGGACACGTGCACCGGCCGCGCCCGCGTCGTCGGCGCCGCCCACGACGACCCGGTGGACCCCACGTACTACCCGGAACCGCAGATCCGCACCTTCTACGGACCGGCCGGCCGCGAGGTCCACGCGCACATCTACCCGCCGCACCACCCCGACCACATCGCCTCCGACCAGGAGCTCCCGCCGTACGTGGTGTGGGCGCACGGCGGCCCCACCGGCCGCTCGCCGCTCGTCCTGGACCTGGCCATCGCCTACTTCACCTCGCGCGGCATCGGCGTCGCCGAGGTCAACTACGGCGGCTCCACCGGGTACGGACGCGCCTACCGCAACCGGCTGCGCGAACAGTGGGGCATCGGCGACGTCGAGGACTGCGCCGCCGTCGCGCTCGCCCTCGCCGACGAGGGCACCGCGGACCGCGCCCGGCTCGCCGTGCGCGGCGGCAGCGCCGGGGGATGGACCACCGCCGTCTCCCTGACCAGCACCGACGTCTACGCCTGCGGCACGGTCGTCTACCCCGTGCTCGACCTCGCCGCGTTCGCCTCGGGGGAGACCCACGACCTCGAATCGCGCTACCTGGACTCGCTCGTCGGCCCGCTCGACGAGGTCCCCGGGCGGTACGCGGAGCGCTCGCCGGTGCACCACGCCGAGCTGATCACCGTGCCGTTCCTGCTGCTCCAGGGCCTCGACGACGTCGTCTGCCCGCCCGCGCAGGCCGAACGCCTCCTCGCCAGGATGGAGGGCCGCGGCATCCCGCACGCGTACATCGCCTTCGAGGGCGAGGGGCACGGATTCCGCCGCGCCGAGACGATGGTCCGCGCCCTGGAGGCGGAACTGTCCCTGTACGCCCAGGTGTTCCGGATCGACCTCGCCGGCCCCCCGCCGGTCCTGGAGCTCGGCAAGTGAGACCGCTCGTACGGCCCGCGCGCCTGAGACCCGGCGCGCGGGTGGCCGTCGTCGCCCCGAGCGGCCCGGTCCCCGACACCGGCCTGGAGGCGGGCCTCGACGTCCTGCGCGGCTGGGACCTCGACCCTGTCGTCCTGCCCCATGTGCGCGACCGCCACCGGGAGTTCGACTACCTCGCGGGCGCCGACGCCGACCGCGCCCGCGACCTGGAGCAGGCCTGGTGCGACCCGACGGTGGCCGCCGTGTTCTGCGCCCGGGGCGGATACGGCGCCCAGCGGATGGTGGACCTCGTCGACTGGGCGGCCCTGCGGGCGGCCACCCGGGCGCACGGCCCCAAGGTGTTCGTCGGCTACAGCGACATCACCGCACTGCACGAGGCCTTCGCCACCCGCGTGGGCGTCGCCACCCTGCACGGCCCGATGGCGGCCGTGTCCGGTTTCCTGAAGAACGCCCCGGCCCAGGAGCACCTGCGGACCACGCTCTTCACGCCCGAGGACGCCCGGGTGGTGCGGGCCGTGTCCCCGCACGCGGCACCGCTGGTCGGCGGCCGGGCCAGAGGGGTCACGTTCGGCGGCTGCGTGTCGCTGCTCGCCGCGGAGCTCGGCACGCCGGGGGCGCGGGCCTCCGCGCGCGGCGGGCTGCTCTTCGTGGAGGACATCGGCGAGGAGGCGTACCGCCTGGACCGGATCCTCACCCAGCTCCTGCGCGCCGGATGGCTCGACGGCGTCGCGGGGATCGCGCTCGGCTCGTGGGAGGAGTGCGGGACCCGCGAGGAGCTGCGGGCGCTGTTCGCGGACCGGCTGGGCGGTCTCGGTGTGCCCGTCGCCGAGGAGTTCGGGTTCGGGCACTGCGAGGGGGCACTGACGGTGCCGTTCGGCGCGGCGGGCGAACTGGACGCGGACGCCGGGACGTTGACGCTGGACGAGCCCGCGCTCGGCTAGCGCCGTCGGCCGCCCCGGCCGCGTCCGGCCTTCACGGAATCTTCCGGCGGAAACCGCTGTCACGGTCGTTGACCTTCGTATGACACGTGTCACAACATGACCTCGGCCAGTACTTACCGGTCGGTAGTCGCCTGGCGCCCGCACCAGCCGTCGGCAGTCCTCAGCGTGGAGGTCCCCTTGTCCCGTCGCCGTGCCCTGACCCTCGCCACCGCGGCGGCGCTCGCCGCGCCGCTCGCGCTCGCCGCCCCCGCCCCGGCGGGCGCGGCGGCCCCGTACACCGTCACCGCACTGAAGTTCACCGTCCAGGCGGGCGGCAGGAACTGCACCGTCGACGCCGACCTGTACCGGCCCGCCGGGGTCGACGCCGCGCACCCCGCGCCCGCCGTGCTCTCCACCAACGGCTTCGGCGGCAGCAAGTCCGACGGGTCGACCGCCGCGGTCGGCAAGGCGTTCGCCGAGCGCGGCTACGTCTCGCTGGTCTACTCGGGGCTCGGCTTCGGCACGTCGGGCTGCCTGATCTCCCTGGACGACCCGGAGATCGACGGCCGGGCCGCCGGCGGCCTGATCGACTTCCTCGGCGGCAAGCGGGCCGCCGACGACGGCACCCGCGCCGACTACGTCACCGCCGACGCCGAGGGCGACCCGCGCGTCGGGATGATCGGCGGCTCGTACGGCGGGGCCGTCCAGCTGGCGACGGCCGCCGTGGACCACCGCGTCGACGCCCTCGTCCCGATGATCACCTGGAACGACCTGGCGTACTCGCTCGACCCCAACAACGCCGACGACCGCGCCGTCCCCGGCGCCGCCAAATGGCAGTGGATGAACGGTTTCTACCTCATCGGCGAGGGCCAGCCGCTGCTCGTGCCGAGCCTGGACCCCTCGCGCATCAACGCCCTGGGCTGCCTGCACTTCGTCACCCGCGCCTGCGACACCATCCGCACCCTGAACTCGGGGCGCTACCCGGCGGACCGGACCGAGGCCCTGCAGCGGTTCGCGCGCGGCGTGTCCCCGGTCTCCTACCTGAGCAAGGTCAAGGCGCCCACGCTCCTGGTGCAGGGCCAGGCCGACAGCCTCTTCAACCTGAACGAGGCCGAGGCGACCTACCGGACCCTGACCGCGCAGGGCACCACCGCCAGGATGATCTGGCAGTCCTGGGGCCACAGCGGCGGCATGGACGACCCGGCGAGCGGCGAACTGAACCTCGGTGCGGGAAACCTGGAGACGTCGTACGTGGGCCGGCGCATCCTCGCCTGGTTCGACCGCTATCTGCACCACGACGGGAGCGCCGACACCGGACCCGCCTTCGCCTACTACCGCGACTGGATCGGCGACCCGGACGGCACCTACGCCACCGCCGACCGGGTCCCCGCCCCCGACCACAGGCTGTACCTGTCCGGCGACGGCAAACTCGTCGACAACCGCGCCAAGGTGGCGCGCGGCAGCCGTGAGTACCGCAACCTGCTCATCCCCACCAGCCACTCGGAGTCCTCGCTCGCCGGGATGATCGGCCTGCCCGACCCGGCGCCGCACGACACCAAGGGCACCTACCTCGACTGGACGACCGAGCCCCTGGCCGACGCCCTGGACGTCGTCGGCGTGCCCCGCGCCACCCTCAGGGTGGTCTCGCCGCGGACCGAGCGCGTCCAGCACTCCGGCGACGCGGCCGACAAGCTCGTCCTCTTCGCCAAGCTGTACGACGTCGCGCCCGACGGCAAGAAGACGCTCGTGCACCGGCTCGTCGCGCCGGTCCGGGTGCCGGACGTGACCAAGCCCTTCACGCTCTCCCTGCCCGGCATCGTGCACCGCTACGAGAAGGGGCACCGGCTGCGGTTCGTGGTCGCCGCGAGCGACGGCGCGTACGGCGGCAACCGGGGCGTCAAGCCCGTCACGGTGACCAGCGCGCCCGAGGACACCGGCGTCCTCGACCTGCCGGTCGTCCGCCCCTGACCCACGCCCCTGCGTCACCCGTACGGCCCACCGACCCGACCCGGAGGCACCCCTACCGCGCGCGCTCCGCTCCCCGGCTGCCCATGCTGGGGAGCGGGGGGAGGCCGGCATACCACCGACGGAAGGGTCCACAGCATGAGCCCCAACACCTCCACGGGCGGTTCCAGGAGCGGCGGCTCGGGCGGCGGGCTGATGACACCCGGCAGGGTGGCCGTCGCCGCGGTCGTCATCCTCACCCTGGTCTTCATCTTCGAGAACACCCGCAGCACCAAGATCCGACTGCTGATCCCCGAAGTGACCATGCCCCTGTGGATGGCCCTGCTCGGCACGGGAGTGATCGGTGCCCTGTGCGGGGCCTACTTCATGCGGAGGCGCAAGTGAACGAGCGGGCGACGGCACCGGTGAAGGTGCGGCTGGCACGGGTGGGCGTGGTGGTGGGCGGCGCCGCCGCGGCCACCGTCCTGACGGTCACCGCGGCCGCTGCGGCCGGACCCCCGCTGCCGGACTTCCGGGGCAGGGGGCTGATCCACGTCTTCAACACCGTCGACGCCCGCACCCCCGTGCACGTCCAGGACATCGGCGGACGCCGGCACGTCCTGTGGCCCTTCAACTGGAAGGTGTGCACCCAGTCCCCGGCGCCGGGCCAGCAGGTCGCCGGCGGCCCGGTCAGCATCGGGGTGGTCAAGAACGACGAGCGCTGCCCCGCGCGCTGAGGCAGGCCCCGGGAGTGCCGACGGCCTCCGCCGCTTGCGGCGGACCTCGGCGCCCGGCCTCCGCCGCCCGCGGGCGTCCCTGCCACCGCGCGGTGCGGATAGCGTGGGCGGATGCCTGATCACGCCGCCGCACCCGCTCCCCGCGCGGGCATCCGCCCCCTCGCCCTCACCGATGCCGCCGAGTTCACCGCACGCGCGAGGGAGAGCCGGGACCTGCACCACCCCTGGCTCTTCCCGCCCTGCGCGGACGACACCTTCCGCGCGTACGCGGGAGCACTCGTCGAGGACCCGGCCAGGGCCGGATTCCTGGTGTACGAGCGGCACGACGGCGCCGTCGGCGGGTTCATCAACATCAACAACATCGTCCGCGGCGGCTTCCGCTGCGGCGCGCTCGGATACGGCGCCTTCGCGCACGCGGCGGGCACCGGCCTGATGACCGAGGGCCTCCACCTCGTCCTCGACCACGCCTTCGGGCCCATGGGACTGCACCGCCTGGAGGCCAACATCCAGCCGGAGAACGCCGCTTCGATCGCCCTGGTCCGCCGCGCGGGTTTCCGCCACGAGGGCTTCTCGCCGGACTTCCTCTTCATCGACGGGGCCTGGCGCGACCACGAACGCTGGGCGATCACCGCGGACATGGACCGGGCGCCGGGAACAGGCGGGGCGACTTCCGGCCAAGGATGAGCGATCACCGCCCTCTACACCACGGCAGGGCCCGCGCACCCGACATCACCGGGAGTGTTGAAAGGGCCGGTGCGCGTCGCGGAGGATGGGCGGCATGCGGAATATCGTGGTCGTCGACGCCCCTTCCAACCTGGGCCTGCGCCCGCCCGCCCCCGGCACCGTGCCCGGCTGCTACAAGCTCGCCGGAGCGCTGCGGGAGCGGGGCATCCTGCGCCGACTCGGCGCCTTCGAGGGCGGCGTCGTGGTCCCGCCCCGCTACGACCGGGGGGACTGGCAGGAGGGCGACGGCGTCTTCCACGCCGCCGCCATCGCCGACTACACCCGCAAGCTCGCCGACCGCATCGAACACCACGTGCGCTCCGAGGACTTCGTCGTCGTGCTCGGCGGCGACTGCTCCATCCAGCTCGGCGCCGCCCTCGCGCTGCGCCGCGTCGGGCGGTACGGCATCGCGTCCCTGGACGGCTCCGCCGACTTCCGCCACCCCGGCAACTCCGACCGGATCGGCGCCGCGGGCGGCGAGGAACTCGCCCTCGCCACCGGCCGCGGCCAGGAGGACCTCACCGACATCGAAGGACTGCGCCCCTACGTGCGCGACGAGGACGTCTGTCTCTTCGGCCTGCGCGACGGCGACGAGGACCGCGCGGAGTTCACCGCCCTGAAGATCGCCAACGCGACCGTCGGCGAGCTCAGGAAGTGGGGCCCCGAGAACATCGGCCGCGCCGTCGTCCAGACCCTCGAAGTACCCGAACTCGACGGCTTCTGGGTGCACCTGGACGCGGACGTCCTCGACCCGTCGGTGATGCCCGCCGTCGACAGTCCCGACCCCGGCGGCCTGCTCCCCGACGAACTCCTCGACCTGCTGCGGCCGTTCGTCACCTCCCCCCGCTGCGCCGGGCTCAACGTCACCATCTACGACCCCGACCTCGACCCGGACGGCAAGGCGGGCGACGTCTTCACCGACGTGATCGTGGCCGCGCTCGGCGGGTCCTGAGCGCCCTCGGCACGGCCGCCGGGGCCCGCGCACGACGCCTTTGCGCAATCCTGACCTGGGCGGCCCCTGGTCGGCGCCCCGCCGACCGTGTTCCATGGTGATCGTGAAGACCACCGTGCGACGCGACGTACTGACCCTGCCCGCTGCCGAGCCCGGACCCGAGAACCCGCTGCCGCCCCTGCTGCCGCTGCGGAACGTGCACACCCTCGACGAGCGCGCCAAGGAGGGGCTGCCGCGCGACATGGCGCGCCAGCTCGGGTACGCGCCGCTCGGCTCGCCGCTGCCCACCCGGGTCCGCGACGCGTACGGCCGCACGCGCACCGAGACCCGGCTCGACGTGCTCGTCGTCGAGAACGCCCGGCTGCGCGCCACCGTCCTGCCCGGGTACGGCGGCCGCGTCCACTCCCTCCTGCACAAGCCCACCGGACGCGAACTCCTCTACCGCAACCCGGTGCTGCAGCCCGCCGCGTTCGCGCTCAACGGCGCCTGGTTCTCCGGCGGCATCGAGTGGAACATCGGCGCCACCGGACACACCACCCTGTCCTGCGCACCCGTGCACGCCGCCCGGGTGCGGGCGCCCGACGGCGGCGAGATGCTGCGCCTGTGGGAGTGGGAGCGGCTGCGCGACCTGCCCTTCCAGGTCGACCTGTGGCTGCCCGAGGACTCCGACTTCCTGCACGTCGGCGTCCGCGTCCGCAACCCGCACGAGCGGCCCGCGCCCGTCTACTGGTGGTCGAACATCGCCGTGCCCGACGAGCGCAGGGTGCTCGCCCCGGCCGACGAGGCCTGGCACTTCGCGTACACGGGCGCGCTGCGCAAGGTGCCCGTCCCGGACTTCGAGGGCGCCGACCGCACCTACCCGCGGCGCAGCGAGCACCCCGCCGACTACTTCTACGACGTGCCGGACGGCGAGCGGCGCTGGATCGCCGCGCTCGACGAGGACGGGCACGGCCTCGTCCAGACCTCCACGGACCTGCCGCGCGGCCGCAAGCTGTTCCTCTGGGGCACCGGGACCGGCGGGCGGCGCTGGCAGGAGTGGCTCACCGAACCGGGCACCGGGGGCTACGCGGAGATCCAGTCGGGCCTCGCCCGCACCCAGCTCGAACACGTACGCCTGGACGCCGAGGCCGAGTTCAGCTGGCTGGAGTCGTACGGGCCGCTGTCCGCGCCCCCCGAGCGCGTGCACGGAGACTGGGCTCCGGCGCGCGCAGAAGTGGCGGCACGCCTCGCCGACGCGCTGCCGCGGGACGCCGTCGACGCCGCCTACCGGGCGTGGCTGACCCGCGCCGACGACGAGCCCGGCGAGGTTCTCGCCACCGGCTCGGGCTGGGGTGCCCTCGAAGTCCTGCGCGCCGAGTACAAGCTGCCGGGGACGCCCTTCGACCCGTCGACGCTCGGCCCGGAGCAGGAGCCCTGGCTCGAACTGCTGCACTCGGGCGCCGTCCCCGAACCGCGCAAGGTCGCGCCGCCCGGCCCGACGCTGGTCGCCCCGCACTGGCGCGACATGCTGGAGACCGCGCCCGCGCGCCCGCTCGCCGAGTACCACCTGGGCATCGCCCAGTGGCACGCGGGCGATCGGGCGCAGGCCGTCCGCAGTTGGGAGCGCGGCCTGGAACTCGCGCCCTCGCGCTGGCCGTTGCTGCGCTGCCTGGCCGTCGCCGACCAGTCGGAGGGCACCACGGATCGGGCCGCCGACCGGTACGCGGAGGCGTTCGACGACCTCTGCCAGGAGCGGCGCGACGACGGGGCCGTCTGGACGGGGGCTACCGCGGCGCTCGGCCGCGAGACGGTCACCGCGCTGCTCGCCGCGGGGCGCACCGAAGCGGCCCGCGGTGTCTGGGACCGCCTCCACGAAGCCACCCGCGCCGAGGGCCGCTTCCGCCTCCTGGAGGCCCAACTTCTTTATGCGGAGGGGGACATGGCGGCCGTGCGGGCCGTCTTCGACGCCGGCTTCGAGGCGGCCGACCTGCGCGAGGGTGCCGAGACCCTGGGCGAGCTGTGGGCGGCGGCGACGGACGAGGAGATACCGGAGCGGTACGACTTCCGGATGCGGCCCGCGGAGGGCTGAGGGGCGCGGTGCGCGGAGGGGTGGAGGGCGCGGTCCGCGGAGGGGCGGAACGGGAAGGGGTGGGACGCGAAGGGCCGGGGACGGGAAGGGCCGGGGACGGGAAGGGCCGGGGACGGGAAGGGCCGGGGACGGGAAGGGGTGCGGCCCGTGCCGGGCCGCACCCTCTCACCGCACTGTCCGCTCAGACCAGTTCGCCGTCGCGGGCCACCACGCGGCCGCCGTGCACCACCAGGTCCCGCTGGGGCATGTCGACGATGGCCTGCGGCACGCCCTCGCCGCGGACGAGGATGAAGTCGGCCGGGGCGCCCGGGGTGAAGTCCGCGTGGCGCAGACCCATGACGTCCGCGCCGCCGTGCGCGCCGACGCGGTAGCAGTCCGTCAGCTCCTCGTCGAGCCGGACGTCGGTGACCCAGCCCAGGATGTGCGTGCGGTGCAGCATGTCCGCGTTGCCGAACGGGCTCCACGCGTCGCGCACCCCGTCCGAGCCGAGCCCGACGCGCACTCCGTGCTCGTTCAGCTTCGCGATCGGCAGCACCAGCGACTCGTTGGGCGCCACCGTCGTCAGGGAGATGTCCAGCTCGCCGAGGTCGGCCGCCATCGTGTGGAGCGCGCCGTCCGACAGGTGGGGCAGGCAGAAGACGTGACTGACCGTCACCTTGCCGCGCAGGGACAGCGCCCGGGTGCGCTCGATGATGGCGCGCAGCACCTCGGTGCCCTTCTCGTCCCGGTCGTGCAGATGGATGTCGACGCCCACGCCGTGCCGGTCCGCGAGGCCGAAGACCAGGTCGAGCTGCTCGTCCATCGCGTGGTCGAAGCTGATCGGGTCGATGCCGCCGATGAAGTCGGCGAGCCCGGAGCGGGCGGCCTCCTCCAGGAGTTCGGCGGTGCCCGGCGCGCGGACCACGCCGTGCTGGGGGAACGCCACGATCTGCACGTCCAGCGCGTGCCGCAGCCGGTCCCTGGCGTGCGCGACGCCTTCGAGGCCCGCCAGGTCGTAGGCGGGCGCCACGTCCGCGTGGGCCCGCATCGCCCGGGTGCCGCGGGTCACGGCGTGTGCCATCAGGCCGTGGGCGCGCTCGCCGACCGGGCGGGGCTGGCTCTTGAACAGCTCGACGTCCTGGGCGACGTAGTCGGCGATGCCGCTCGCCGGCTTCCGCTTCACCCAGGAGCCGCCCCAGGTCGTCTTGTCGGGGTGGATGTGGGCGTCCACGAGGGAGGGCAGGGCGATCCGGCCACCGCCCTCGACGACCTTGGCGCCCCGGGGCGCGGGCCGGTCCGTGATCCTGCCGTCGACCACGACGAGGTCGACGGACTTCTTCGCGCCGAGGGGGCGCACGTCCCGGAAGACGACGGCCCGGGGGTGGTGGCGGTCGCCGGACGCGCGGGCGTCGGACTCCCGGGCGGTGCCGGGGGCGGCGGACACCGGGGCGCCGGCGGACGCGGCGGCGGTCGGGGCACCGGCCGACAGGGTGGCTCCGGTGCCGGCCAGGGCGGCGGCGCCGGCGATCATGCCGCGGCGGGACAGGGGCGTCATGGGGGTCTCCTTCGGGTCGGGCGGGGCGGAACGGGTCGGCGGGGTGCAGGTATTCACAGCGCGATGCCCGAACGCACCACGCGGACCGGCTTCTTGAGGACGCTCACGTCGGCCAGCGGGTCGCCGTCCAGCAGCACCGCGTCGCCCGCGAAGCCGCGCGCCAGACGGCCCGCGCGGCCCTGCAGCCCCAGCAGGCGCGCGGCCCCCGTGGTGGCCGTGCGGATCGCGTCGAGGGCGGACAGGCCCGCCTCGCGCATCAGCTCCACCTCGCGGCCGATGGGCTTGACCTTGCCGCCGGAGGAGTCGGTGCCCGCGGCCAGCGGCACGCCCAGCTCGTGGGCGGCGAGCACGGCCCGCTTGAGCGCGGGCAGGTACGTGCGGCCGCGCTCGGCGAGCACCGGGTCGGAGGACTCCACGAGTCCGGCGATGGCGGTCAGCGTCGGCGTGAAGTAGGTGCCCCTGCGGCGCATCTCGCGCAGGGTGTGCTCGCCGACGAACGCCCCGTGCTCCAGCGAGCGGATGCCCGCCGTCACCGCGTCGTGACAGCCCTTCTCGCTGTAGCTGTGGCAGAGCACGCCCTTGCCGCCCCGCTTGGCGGCCGCGACGACCTCGGACAGCTGCTCGCGGTCGTAGACCTGGGCCAGCGGGTCCTGTTCGGGCAGCCCGGCGCGCTCGTTGACGCGCGTCTTGATGACGTCGGCGCCCCGGGCGAGGTTGACCTCGACGACGCGGCGCAGCGTCTCGGGGGAGCGCACGCCGTCGCGGAGCCGGGCCAGCGGGGTCAGGTCGGGGTCGGCGAGGACGGTGTCGCCCAGGTCGGGCGTGACGAAGATGCCGGCGGCGCGCAGCCGGGGCGCGAGCCGCGGCGCCTGGCGCGCCAACTCCCGTACGGCGATGTCCTGGTAGAAGTTGGTCGACCCGCTGCGTGCGGAGGTCGCGCCCTGGCGCACGGCGTCGTGGGCCTCGGCGGCGGTGTTGAGGTGGATGTGCGCCTCGACGAGCCCGGGCAGGATCCAGCGGCCGTGTGCGTCGAGCACCTCGGCGCCCTCCGGGACCCGGGTGCGCCCCCGGCGGCCCGCCGCGCGCACGATGCCGTCGGCGATGACGACGACGGCGTCCTCGGTGACCTCGCCGGTCGCGGGGTCGAGCAGGGTGCCGCCCTCGATGACGAGGTCCCCGGTCGTGGCGCTGCCGCTGCCGCTGCCGGTGCGGGTCCGCCGCTGTCCGGCCGCCGCTGCCTGCGGCGCGGCGGCGGAGAGCGCCGCCGTGGTGCCCGCGAGCGCCGCCGCGCCCGCGAGGATGCCGCGTCGGGTGAGCCGGGAGGCGGGCGGCGGGGTGTTCTCAACGCACATCGGGCGACTCCAGAGGGGGGAGTGGGGGAGGGGGCCGTGGGGAGCGGAGGGGACGCGTCCGCCAGTTTGTATACCAACAGTGGATCCCCTGCAAGGGTGGCCGGAGCGGGAGCGACCTATTGCGCGGTAAATGCCGGAAAGGCCGAGGGGGATCAAGGGTCTGGTATACAGAATGCCGCCGTGCTCGGCCCGCACCTCTCGCCGACCGTGCCGCCGCCGCGTGCCCGCGTACCCGCGTCGGGCGTCAGACCCGCCCGCTCTCCTCGAAGAGCGACTTCAGCGCCACCGCCTGGCTGTCGCGGACATGGAGCAGGGTGCTCGCCGCCGCCGTGTCCTCGTCGCCCGCCGCGATCTGCCGGTAGATGAGCCGGTGCTGGGCCCGCATGTGATCCGGCTCGGCGCGCATCCCGAACAGGAGCTGGAGCTGCCAGCTCAGCTGCTCCATCGTGCGGGCCAGCAGCGGATTGCCGGAGAGGGCGACGATGCCCTCGTGGAACGCGGTGTGGGCGGCGACCTCGCGCGCCCCGTCGTCCGCGTCCGAGGCCCGCTCGGCGTGGCCGAGGGTGGCCCGGAGCGCGGCGAGGCCCGGCGGCTCCCCGGGCGCACAGCGCGCCACCCGGCGCGCCGAGAGCCGGGACGCCTGGACGGCGAGGGGCTCCCACACCTCGTACAGGTGCCGTACGTCGTCGCGTTCCAGGCGGCGGACCCGCACGCCGCTGTGCGGCAGGAGTTCCAGCAGGCCCTCGGCGACCAGTGAGCGCAGGGCCTCGCGGACCGGGACGCGGGACATCCGCAGCTCCTCGGCGACCTCCCGCTCCACCAGGCGCGCGCCCAGCGCGTAGCGGCGGTCGACGATGCGCTGCCGGACGGCCTCGCGGGCCTGGGCGCTCAGCGACGTCCGCTCGGCGCCGCCCGTGCCGCCGTTCGCCGCGTCACCCGTCGTCCTGCCCGCCACGTGCACCGTCCTCCGTTCGACAGGCCCTCGTGGCCCGCAGGCCCTGGCCCCGTCGTGGAGGATAGCCGTGGAGGCTGCGGGTCAGCTCTGCGGGACGCGGCGGTCGACGTACTCGAAGACGGAGCCGTCCGGGTGCATCGCGATGAGGTTGCGGCCTGCGGGGGTGGGGACCGGGCCCGCGATGACCCGGGCGCCGGAGGCGTTGAGGACCATGTACGCCTCGTCGACGTCCTTGACCGCGATCGTCGCCGAGACCTTGCGGAGCACCTCCAGCTCCTGCTCGGGGCCGCTCATCAGCAGGAAGCAGCCGATCGCCGCGACGGAGACGCCGCCGCGCTCGAAGCGCATGGCCGTGCCGCCCGCGAGCCGCTCGTAGAACGCGACCGAGGACTCCAGGTCCTCGACGCAGATCCGCAGCGTGGTTCCCAGGATCTCCATGGTTGGAACGCCCTCACCTCTTGGACCGGTCACCGGCCCCGCAACGATTTCATGATTGCCCGCTCGCCCGCCACCGCCTCCGGCGAGAAGATCCGCCAACTCCCTTGCCCCGCACGCACGTCGGAGGGCGGCACCGTCCGGTGCCGCCCTCCGATCCGTCGTGCCCGCCGTCAGGACTGGGGACGGCTGCCGTGGTTCGCGCCGTTCTTGCGGCGGGCCTTCTTCTTGCGGCGTCGCTTCGAGGACATGGATACCTCCGTGGTTCCGATGGTGCTTCCCGGGTGCGAATCCGGGCGATCATGCGCCGCCTACCCGGGGGACAACCCGGTCATGGCGTGGCCTGCGTCACGTACCGGCCAGGTGTGCGGGAGGGCTCCGTTACGCCCCTGGGCCCGCGGGTACCCGGGCGCCATGACTGGCCCAGAGAAGACCCCGACCGGCCTCGACGCAGGCCTGACCGACGAACTGGTCCGGACGCTCCGCGCCGAACTGCGCGAGGAGCTGCGCGAGCAGACCAGGAAGCAGCGGCGCACGGCCACGCTCTACGCCGCGTCCGGGACCGCCGCCCTCTACGCGGGCGCCGCGCTGGCACTCGGCCTCGGCCTCGTCATCGCCCTCGGTCTGCCCGGCTGGGCCGCGGCCCTCATCATGGCCGCCGTGCTCGGCGTGACGGCCTTCCTGCTGCGCAACGCGGCCCGGCCGAAGCCGGCCCGGGACGCCGGGGACACGACCGTGCCCGGAGCCGGCGCCCTGCCGGAGCCCGGCGGCGCCGTCCCCGCGCCTCCCGTCGCACCGCCGGGCGGGCTCGACGCGCCCGCGCCCCCGCCGATGCCGCCCACCGTGCCCGCCCCGAAGTCCCCGCGCGCCGAACGCTGAGGCGTCCCGCGCGGCGCCCGCCGCGGGCGCGCGGCCCCCGGGATCGGGCGACGGGGATCAGGCGACGCGGAACTCCTGCACCTCCTCCGTGCGCAGCCGCAGCCCGTGCCCGATGCCCCCGCCCGGGCGGACCGTGCCGCCGGTCGGGTCGAGCGCGCCGTCGAAGAACATCGACTCGATCCGCACGTGGTCGTGGAACCACTCGACGTGCCGCAGGTTCGGCACGCACGCGGCGACGGCCGCGTGCGCGTGCGGCGCGCGGTGCGCCGAGACCTCCAGGCCGTGCGCCTGCGCGAGCGCCGCCGCGCGCAGCCACTCCGTGAGGCCGCCGCAGCGCGTCGCGTCCACCTGGAGGCAGTCGACGGAGGGGATCATGCGGGCGAAGTACGGCAGGTCGTAGCCGTACGCGCCGGCCGCCACGTCGCACACCACCGCGTCCCTGACCAGCGCGAGCCCCCGCAGGTCGTCCGAGGACACCGGTTCCTGGAACCAGCCCACGCCGTACTCCGCGAGCACCCTGCCCACGCGGACCGCCTGCTTGCGCGTGTAGCCGCCGTTCGCGTCGACGTACAGCTCGGCCTGCGGGCCGATGACGTCGCGCGCGGTGCGGACCCGGGACAGGTCGCGGGCGGCGGCCCGGCCCCAGCCCTCGCCCACCTTGATCTTGACGCGCGGGATCTGCTGCCCGTGCACCCAGCCGTTCAGCTGCGCCGCCAGATGCGTGTCGTGGTACGTGGTGAAACCGCCGCTCCCGTAGACGGGGACGGCGTCCCGGGCCGCCCCGAGCAGCCGCACCAGCGGCAGTTCGAGGAGGCGGGCCTTGAGGTCCCACAGGGCGATGTCGACCGCCGAGATCGCGCACGCGGCGGCGCCCTGGCGGCCGGTGTCGCGGACCGCCTTCGTCATCGCGTCGTGCGCCGCCGGGATGTCCAGGGCGTCACGTCCCCTGATCACGGGGGTGAGCTGCTCGTCGACGAGGGCGGCCACGGCCGCCGGGGCGTAGGTCCAGCCGGTGCCGGTCGCGTCGCCCGCCGTGACCTCCGCGACGACGACCGTCGTGGTGTCCCAGGCGAAGGTGGCGTCGGCCTCGGGCGCGTCCGCGGGCACGGTGTACGCGGAGACGACGGGCCGCTCGATGGGGACTGCGTGCTTCATCGGACGGTCTCCCTCAGCCGGTGCCCTGCGGGGAGGCGGGCGGGGCGCCCTGCACCTGCGGGAGCACCTTCGTGCGGTAGAAGTCGAAGAAGCTCCGCTGGTCGGGCCCGATCTGGCTCACGTACACCCGGTCGAATCCCGCGTCGGTGAACGCCGTGAGCGTCCGCACGTGCTCGTCGACGTCGTCGCCGCACGTGAAGTGTGCGGCGGCCGCCCCGTCGGTGACCAGCGGGTCCAGCTGCTCGAAGTGGCGCGGCGTCGGCAGGATCTGGCCCACCTCGCCCGGCAGCAGCTGGTGGCCCCACAGCGCGCGGGCCCGGCGGGCCGCCGCGTTGCGGTCCGGCCCGTAGGACACCCGGACCCCGCCGCTGACCGGCTTGCCGCCCCCGCCGCCCTTGCGGTAGTGGGAGACCAGCGTCTCGTCGGGCGTCATCGTGGCGAAACCGTCGCCGATGCGCGCCGCGAGCGCCGTCGCCTTGGGCCCGAAGCCCGACACGTCGATGGGCACCGGCTCGTCCGGCACCGTGTAGAGGCGGGCCTTCTCGACGGTGTAGTGCGTGCCCTGGTGGCTGACCTCCGCGCCGGTGAAGAGGTTCCGCATGATCTGCACGGCCTCCTCCAGCATCTCCAGGCGGATGTGCACCGGCGGCCAGGCGCCGCCCAGGATGTGCTCGTTGAGCGCCTCGCCCGTGCCGACGCCGAGGCGGAACCGGCCGCCCGTCAGCACCGCGCTGGTCGCCGCGGCCTGCGCCACGACCGCCGGGTGCATGCGGACGGTGGGACAGGTCACCGCCGTCTGCAGGGGCAGCGACACCGCCTCGGCGAGCGCGCCGATCACCGACCAGACGAACGGGCTCTGTCCCTGCGCCGCGTTCCACGGGTGGTAGTGGTCGGAGATCCACAGCGCCTCGAACCCGGCCTGCTCGGCCATCCGAGCCTGTTCGACGAGCTCGGCGGGCCCGAACTCCTCGGTGGCCAGGAAGTATCCGTACTCGGGCATGGGCGTGCACCTCCGGAAACGGCGGAGCGGGAGTCGGACGGACACGACTGCGGGTAACCCCGGCGGGGCCGGGCAAACGGCGGCCGCACGGGTCCGCCGGACGGTCCTTCCCGGGACCGCTCCGGGCGCCGTCCCCGGGGCGCGGCGGACCGGGGCGCCGCGCCCCCGGACCCGGAGTTTGGTGGCCGCCGGGCAGGGGCACGCGGGGGGTCCCGTCCGCCGGACCCGGGGCCACCGCGCCCGGGGCGCCGCCCCGCGTGGTGCGGCCCGCCGGGCGCGTACCGGCACCCACGCACCCGAGGAGAACCGGAGAACCCACATGACCAGCAGTGACGACCAACTGGGCGCACTCGCCCGGCAGTTGCGCGTCGACTCCGTCCGGGCCGCGGCCGCCGCGGGCTCGGGGCACCCCACCTCGTCGATGTCCGCCGCCGACCTGATGGCGGTGCTCGTCGGCCGCCACCTCCACTACGACTTCGAGCGGCCCGACCACCCCGGCAACGACCGGTTCATCCTCTCCAAGGGGCACGCCTCACCGCTCCTCTACGCCGCGTACAAGGCGGCCGGGGTGCTCACCGACGACGAACTGCTCACCTTCCGCGAGCAGGGCAGCCGCCTCGAAGGCCACCCCACGCCCCGCGCCCTGCCCTGGGTCGAGGTCGCCACCGGCTCGCTCGGGCAGGGGCTGCCCGTGGGCGTCGGCATGGCCCTGTCCGGCAAGCGGCTCGACCGCATCCCGTTCCGCGTCTGGGTGCTGTGCGGCGACAGCGAACTCGCCGAGGGCTCCGTCTGGGAGGCCGCCGAGCACGCCGGGTACGAGCACCTCGACAACCTCACCGCGATCGTCGACGTCAACCGCCTCGGCCAGCGCGGGCCGACCCGCCACGAGTGGCAGCTGAGCGCCTACGCCGACCGGTTCAGGGCGTTCGGCTGGCACGTCGTCGAGACCGACGGGCACGACATCGACGCCGTCGACCGCGCCTGCCGGGAGGCGGGCTCGACCGTCGGGCAGCCCACCGTGATCCTCGCCCGTACCGTCAAGGGCAAGGGCGTCGCCTCCGTGGAGAACCGGGAGGGCCTGCACGGCAAGCCGCTGCCGGACGTCGACGCGGCCGTCGAGGAACTGGGCGGCGTCCACGACGTCCACGTGGAGGTGCGCAGGCCGGCCGCCGCACGGGCCCTGCACGCGGTCCGCAGCGGCCACCTCGAACTGCCCCGCCACGCGCTGGGCGACGCCGTGGCGACCCGTACCGCCTACGGACAGGCGCTCGCCGCGCTCGGCACCGCGCGCGGCGACGTGGTGGCCCTGGACGGCGAGGTCGGCGACTCCACGCGCACGGAGTACTTCGCCAAGGAGCACCCCGACCGGTTCTTCGAGTGCTACATCGCCGAGCAGCAGCTCGTCGCCGCCGCCGTCGGCCTTGCGGCGCGCGGCTGGGTGCCGTACGCCTCCACGTTCGCCGCGTTCCTCACCCGCGCCCACGACTTCGTGCGGATGGCGGCGGTGAGCGGCGCCGACATCAACCTCGTCGGCTCGCACGCGGGCGTCGCCATCGGCCAGGACGGGCCGTCCCAGATGGGCCTGGAGGACCTCGCGCTGTTCCGCGCGGTGCACGGCTCCACGGTCCTGTACCCGTGCGACGCCCACCAGACGGGACACCTCGTCGCGCAGATGGCCGGGCTCGACGGGATCAGCTACCTGCGCACCTCGCGGGGGGACGCGCCCGTCATCTACGGGCCCGACGAGGAGTTCCCGGTCGGCGGCTCCAAGGTGCTGCGCTCCGGCCCGGACGACCGGCTGACCGTGGTGGCCGCCGGGGTGACCGTCCACGAGGCGCTGGCCGCCGCGGACGCGCTCGACCGCGAGGGCATCCAGGTGCGGGTCGTCGACCTGTACTCCGTCAAGCCGGTGGACCGGGAGACGCTGCGCGAGGCGGCCGGGCAGACCGGCTGCCTGCTCACCGTGGAGGACCACCGGGAGCAGGGCGGCCTCGGCGACGCGGTCCTCGACGCCTTCACCGACGGCAGGCCGGTGCCGCGCCTGGTGCGGCTCGCCGTCCGCACCATGCCGGGTTCCGCGTCCCCCGCGGAGCAGCTGCGCGCCGCGGGCATCGACGCGGAGTCGATCGCCGTCGCGGTCCGGCTCCTCGTCGAACAGGGCGTCGTCGGGTGAACGGCACCGGCGGCCGTTCGGATACCGAGCGATCACGTTTGGCCAAGGCTCTGCGTGGTACCCGGTGCGAGAGGTGAACATGGCCAATACGACGCGTAAGACGACAGACAGCAAGACATCCGGCGAAGAGGATGAGAAGCCGGAGGCCGAGGTGTCGGAGACCGAGGCGTCGGGCGGCGGCAAGAGCGCGCTGCCGGGCCCCATGGTGGTCCTTCGGCACGGCCGGGAGCAGCTCGCCGAGCTGACCGGCATGACGCCCGAATCGGTGTCCTCCTTCGAGCGCACCGAGGACGGCTGGCTTCTGCAGATCGAGGTCCTGGAACTGGCCCGGGTCCCCGACACGATGAGCCTCATCGCGAGCTACGAGGTCCAGCTCGACCCGCAGGGCGAGCTCACCGGCTACCGGCGGACGCGGCGCTACGAGCGGGGCCGTTCGGAAGCGCGCGGCTAGCCGTCCCGGTACCCCGGTGCGCGGCCCGTGGAGGAGTGGCCCCGCACCACGAGAAAGAGCCGCCAGGAGCAGCACAGAGCAGACAGACATCTAGGAGGCGCAGACCGCATGACAGTAGTCCCGGCACAACAGTCCGGCGGCGGCGGAGGTGGCACCAGTGGCCTGTACGACGTCGTGGAACTCATCCTCGACCGAGGACTCGTCATCGACGCCTTCGTCCGTGTATCGCTCGTCGGCATCGAGATCCTGAAGATCGACGTCCGTGTCGTCGTCGCGAGCGTCGACACCTACCTGCGGTTCGCCGAGGCGTGCAACCGCCTCGACCTGGAGACCGGCCAGAAGAAGGACCCCGGCCTGCCCGGCCTCGTCGGCCAGATGACGGAGTCCGGCGCCAAGGGCAAGTCCAAGGGAGCGCTGTCCGGCGCGGCCGAGACCATATCGGACGCCTTCAAGCAGTCCCGTGAGGAAGGCCAGCGCCAGAGCGAGGAGCGGCCGCGTGCGCGGCGTTCGACCTCCCGCCGGAAGGAGGAGAGCGAGTGACCACCTACGTCTACGGCATCGCGAGCAGCGACCACCCGGCGCTGCCGGACGGCATGGAGGGCATCGGCCGGCCGGCCTGCCCCGTGCGCATCCTCAAGAGCGGTGAGCTCGCCGCCATCGTGAGCGACGCCCCCGAGGACCTCAAGCCCAAGCGCCGCGACCTGCTCGCGCACCAGAACGTCCTCTCGGAGGCCGGCGCCGCCGGCTCGGTGCTCCCGATGCGCTTCGGCAGCCTCGCGCCGGACGACGAGACCGTCGTCTCCGTCCTCGGCGAGCGCTCCGGCCACTACGAGGAGCGCCTGCGCACCCTCGACGGCAAGGTCGAGTACAACGTGAAGGCCACCCACGACGAGCAGGCCGTGCTGCACCAGATCCTCGCGGAGAACCCGGACCTGCGCTCCATGGTCGAGGCCCAGCAGCAGCAGGGCGGCGGCAGCCACGAGCAGAAGCTGCAGCTCGGCGAGATGATCACCTCTCAGGTGCAGGCTCGTGAGTCGCACGACGCCGTCCAGGTGCGGCGCGCGCTGGAACCGGCCGCCGAGGCGGTCGGCGATGGTCCCGAGAGCAGCGGCTGGCTGGCGAACGTCTCGTTCCTGGTGGACCGCAAGTCCGCCGAGGGCTTCCTCGCCGCCGTCGAGGAGCTGAAGTCCACCCAGCCGCACCTCGACCTGCGCGTGCACGGTCCGCTGCCCCCGTACAGCTTCGTGGACCCGGGGCCTGCCCAACCCGCGCAGTGACCTTAGGGGACTGATCGCATGGGACTGATCGGTGAGCTGCTGCTCCTGCCCCTGGCCCCCGCCCGAGGCTCCCTCTGGGTGCTCCGGCAGGTGGTCGACGAGGCCGAGCGGCAGTACTACGACCCCTCGGCGATCCGCCGTGAACTCTCCCGCCTGGAGGAACTCCTGGAGGCGGGGGAGATCGACGAAGCCGAGTTCGAACGGTGCGAGGACCAGCTCCTCGACCGAATGCAGCACAGCACAGGACAGGACTTCTGAGAATGAACCGACTGGCAGTAGGCCTCGCCGTGGGCGCGGGATACGTCCTCGGCAGGACGAAGAAGGCGAAGTTCGCGTTCGCCGTCGGCTCGATGGTGGCCGGCAAGCGACTCAATCTGAGTCCCAAGGCGCTGGGGGCGATGGTGACCCAGCAGCTGGAGAACAACCCGCAGTTCAAGGAGATAGGCGACCAGCTGCGCCAGGATCTGCGGGGCGTGGGCAAGGCTGCCACCGGCAACCTCCTCAACCGGCAGCTCGAAGGGCTCGCCGACCGCCTGCACGACCGCACGCTCGGCGTGCAGGACCGCATCGCGGGCGTGGCGCCGGACGACGTCAAGAAGACCGTCAAGGGCACCGTCGTGAAGGACGACGACGAGGCCGACGAGGCCGACGAGTACGACGACGTCGAGGCCGAGAAGGCGGACGACGACGCGGAGGACGCCGACGAGGACAGGGGCCGGGACTCCGGCCGGGACGAGGAGTCCGGGCCGCGCAAGAAGGCCCCGTCCAAGCGGACGGCGTCCAAGCCCGCGGCGAAGACCGCCGCCGCCAAGACGGCGAAGAAGGCCCCGGCCAAGAAGACCGCGCAGAAGACGGCCCGCAAGACCGCCCAGAAGAAGTCCACCGCGGCGGCGCGCGGCACCGCCCGCAGGACCTCTTCGGCCCGCACCTCGGGCGGCCGTACGAAGGGAGACAGCGATCATGGCTGACTCGCCCTTGAAGAACATCACGCAGAGCCCGGCCGTGGACCGTCTGAAGGACGAGGCGCAGGCCTACCTCATGGCGCAGGTCGAGCGCGCGCTCGTCGGCGTGGGCCACAAGCTCGGCGGCGCCACCACCAAGCTGAACGACATCGCCGAGGGCAACAGTCCCGGCTTCGGCAAGCTGGCCATGCAGGCCGGCAAGAAGGTCGCCGAGGGAAAGGGCCCGGTGCGCAGCGCGCTGGAGATCGGCGGCACGCACTTGAAGGACAAGGTCAAGGACACCTTCAAGGGGCTGGGCGGCAAGCGGAAGAAGGGTGGGGGTGGGCAGAAGCCCACGGTGATCCTGGAGTCCATCGATGTGGGTGTGCCGTTGCGGGACGCCTATGACCAGTGGACGCAGTACCAGGAGTTCTCGACGTTCGCCAAGGGTGTCAAGAGCGCCTCGGTGGCCAGTGACACGGACTCGGACTGGCAGCTGAAGGTGTTCTGGTCCAGCCGGAGCTGGAAGGCGCACACCACCGAGCAGGTGCCCGACCAGCGGATCACCTGGACCTCGGAGGGCGCCAAGGGCACCACCAAGGGCGTGGTGACCTTCCACGCGCTGGGCGACAACATCACCCGGGTCCTGCTGATCATCGAGTACTACCCCAAGGGACTCTTCGAGAAGACCGGCAACATCTGGCGCGCCCAGGGCCGCCGGGCCCGCCTGGACCTCAAGAACTACGCCCGGCACATCTCGATGCGCGGTGAGGCGAGCGACGGCTGGCGCGGCGAGATCCGCGACGGCGAGGTCGTGCGCACCCACGAGGACGCCGTGGCCGAGGAAGAGGAACAGCGCGAGCAGGACGAACTCGACGGCCAGGACGAACACGAGGACGCCGACGAGGCCACCGCCGAGACGGACGAGGACGCCGAGGAGTACGACGACGCGGAGTCCGAGTACGACGAGGACGGCGAACCGGTCGAGGAGTACGAGGACGAAGAGGAGCCCGAGGAGGAGCCCGAGGCGGAGTACGAGGAGGACCTCGAGGACGAGGACCTGCCCGAGGGCGAGCCCGAGGACGAGTACGAGGACGCCGAGGACGCCGAAGACGCCGAGGACGACAAGCGGCGTGAGTACGCCGAGTCCGGCAGCGGCGGCGGGCGGAGCCGCCGATGACCACGGCTGCGGGCCGACTGCCCGACCCCTACGGACACGACGGGGGCGGTGCCAACCTGGCCGACATCCTCGAACGCGTCCTGGACAAGGGCATCGTCATCGCCGGTGACATCAAGATCAACCTGCTCGACATCGAACTGCTCACCATCAAGCTCCGCCTCATCGTCGCCTCGGTCGACAAGGCCAAGGAGATGGGCATCGACTGGTGGGAGAACGATCCGGCCCTGTCCACGGGTGCGCGCAGCGGTGAACTCGCCAGGGAGAACGAAGAGTTGAAGCAGCGCCTGGCCGAGCTCGAGGACCGGATGGCCCTGGAGCCGGCCGAGAAGAAGAAGGAGACCCGTGAACGCCGTGAACGATGAACGGCAGGGCGACGGGCCGCGCGAGGACGTTCTGACCTACGTCTATGCGGTCTGCCGCCCGCTCACCGCACCGCTCGCCGCCGACCTCACCGGGGTCGGCGGCGTGCCGCCGCACCAGATCGCCCACGCGGGCCTGGTGGCGCTGGTCGGCCCGGTGCCGGAGCGCGACTTCGCGGAGGCGGCGCTGCGCGCGCACCTGGAGGACCTGGACTGGCTCTCCGACACGGCCCGCGCGCACCAGCGGGCGATCGACGCGCTGACCGCCGTCACCTGCCCGCTGCCGCTGCGCCTGGCGACCGTCTTCCGGGACGACGACGGCGTCCGCGCGATGCTGGAGGAGGGCGCGGAGCGCTTCCACCGCGTCCTGGAGCGGATCGACGGCCGGGTGGAGTGGGGCGTCAAGGTCCACATGGACCCGGTGACGTCCGACGAGCCGTCGGCCGCCGCGCCGGCCAAGCCCGCCAGCGGGCGCGACTACCTGCGCAGCCGCCGCACGCAGCGCACGGCCCAGGACGAGCGCTGGCAGGTGGCCGAGGGCTTCGCCCGGCGCCTGCACGACGCGCTGGCGCGCCAGGCCGACGACAGCCGGCTGCACGCGCCGCAGAACCAGTCCCTCTCCCGCGCGCCGGGCCGCAACATCCTCAACGCGGCCTATCTGGTGCCCCGCGCGGACTCGGAGGAATTCGTCGAGCTGGTGGACCGCACCAAGGACGACGAGGACGAGGTGCACGGTCTGCGGGTGGAACTGACGGGCCCGTGGGCGGCGTATTCCTTCACCGGCGACGACGGTGCGGACACGGGGAGCGCCGGGACCGCCGACGGGAAGAGCCGCGCATGACCGTCGTCGAGCGCCGGGAAATCGCCCTGGTCGACCTGCTGGACCGGCTCCTCGCGGGCGGTGTCGTCATCGCGGGCGACGTCACCCTGCGGATCGCGGACGTCGATCTCGTACGCATCGACCTCAAGGCCCTGATCAGCTCGGTGAACGAACAGGTGCCGTCACCGTGGCCGGAGTTGGAGTGACCATGGAGCAGGACCAGCAGGACCAGCAGGACCAGCAGGACCAGCAGGACCAGCAGGACCAGCAGGGCCGGCAGGACGGCCGCAAACGGATGGACCTCGACCCCGACACCGTGGAGCGGGACCTGGTGAAGCTCGTCCTGACGGTCGTCGAACTGCTCCGTCAGCTGATGGAGCGGCAGGCGGTACGCCGCTTCGACACCGGTGAGCTGAGCGAGGACCAGGAGGAGCGGATCGGCCTGACGCTGATGCTCCTGGAGGACCGGATGGCCGAACTCCGCAACCGGTACGGGCTGCGGCCCGAGGACCTGAACCTGGACCTCGGGCCGCTGGGCCCGCTGCTTCCCCGGGAGTGAGACGGGGCGGCGGGAGCCGGCCGGACTACTTCCGGCAGAGGACCTCGCCGTTCAGCACGGCGAACCACGCGTCCTTCCGCGCGCCCCATTCCCGCCACGCCGCCGAGACGGTGCGCAGCCCCGCCGCGTCGGTGTGACCACCGCCCACCGCGCGCCCGGCGTACGCGGAGGCGACCGTGCGGTCCGCCCACAGCTCGCTCCACCAGGCGCGCTCCTCCTCGGTGCTGTAGCACCAGGTGTCCGCGGTCGCGGTGATGTCCGTGAAACCGGCCGCCAGCGCCCAGGACTTCAGGCGCCGCCCCGCATCGGGCTCGCCGCCGTTGGCGCGGGCCACCCGCCGGTACAGGTCCAGCCAGTCGTCCATGGCGGGCACCTCCGGATACCAGGTCATCGCCCGGTAGTCCGCGTCGCGCACCGCGACGAGACCGCCCGGCCTGCAGACCCGCCGCATCTCGCGCAGCGCCTGCACCGGGTCGCCCACGTGCTGCAGCACCTGATGGGCGTGCACGACGTCGAAGCTGTCGTCGGGGAAGTCGAGGTCGTGCACGTCCGCGACGGCGAACCCGACGTTCTCCAGGCCGCGTTCGGCGGCGGTGGCGCGGGCCCGGTCCAGGATGTCGGGGGCCTGGTCCACGCCCGTGACCCGGCCCTCGGGGACCAGCGCCGCCAGGTCGGCGGTGATGGTGCCGGGGCCGCAGCCGATGTCGAGGACCGTCATGTGCGGGCGCAGCGAACCGAGCAGGTACGCGGCCGAGTTGGCGGCGGTGCGCCAGGTGTGGGAACGCAGCACGGACTCGTGGTGCCCGTGCGTGTAGACGGCGGTCTCCTTCGGCATGGCGATGCTCCCCTTCGTGGGCGTGCTGGGAGTGGACGTGGTGGGAGCACCGTACGTCGCCATGCCGAATGGTGAGACCTGCGTATCAGTATGTGGGCACCGGAGTGCTGGTCAGCGGGCAGCCGGGAGCGGACGGTAGACGGTCAGCGCCTCCGGACCCGAGGCGGCCGCGCCGCCGGACGCGGTGCCGGTCCCGGCCGTCTCCCCGGCCGTGAAGTGCCCGGCGTCCACGGTGACCGCGTCCCCCGCCTCCAGCGCGGCGGACAGGTCTCGCGCGTCCTGGACCCCGAGGTCCGCCGTGAGGCCGCCCGCCGTACCGCCGGGCAGCACCGCGAGCGGCACGTCGTGGCGCAGCGCCACCCTGGCCGCCGCGTGCACGGAGCCTTCGCCGCCGCACACGCCGAGGACCCTGGCGCGGGCCGCCGCCTTCTCCAGCTCGGCCCCCACGTCGGCGGGCTCGGCCACCACGACCTCCGCCTCGGGCAGCGCGTCGCTCAGCGCCCGCACGCGCCGCGCGGTACGCGCCCCCGCGTTCGCCACCAGGACCAGGCCCGCGCCGCCCGGCAGCGCGGGCGCCGCCACCGGGCTCCCCGGCGCGGCGGCACGGTCCCCCGTCGGCACCAGGCCGCGCACCGCGAACGCCGCGCCCACCCCGAGGGTCGCGCCCACCAGGACATCGCTCGGGAAGTGCGCCCCGGTGTAGATCCGGGACACCGCGACGGCGGCCGCCAGCGGCGCGACGGCCACGCCCCAGCCCCGCGACTCCAGCGCCACGCCCGTGGCGAACGCGGCGGCGGACGCCGAGTGGCCCGAGGGGAAGGACGTGGTGATCGGCTGCCGCTTCAGCTGCCGGATCAGCGGCACCGTGTCCAGGACCGGCCGCGGGCGGCGCACCGAACGCTTGCCCAGCGTGTTGATGGTCGCCGAGGCCAGCGCCAGCGAGGCCACCCCGCGCACGGCGGCGCGCCGCGCCCGCGGCGAGCCGGTCGCGGCGATCCCCGCGGCCGCCGCGAACCAGAGCACACCGTGGTTGGCGCCACGGCTGAGCCGGGGCAGCACGCGGTCGGCGCCCGGCCAGTGCCGGGTGGCGACCGCGTCGAAGAGCCTGCTGTCGAGGGCGATCAGCCGGGTCATGAAGGGGCGGCGCCCGGCGGCGGGGCGGGACAGGTCGATGCCGGAGACGTCCGGGGAGTCAGCGCACATGGCCCCCGCGTACCCACCGTGCCCCGCTTCAGGCGCCGGACCCGCGACGCCGCGGACCGGCTCCCGGCGGCCCGGGCACGCAAACGGTTTGCCCGCGCACCCCCCGGCCACGGACAATCCCGCTCATGGGACATCTGGAAGCCGCACACCTCGAGTACTACTTGCCGGACGGGCGGGCGCTGCTCGGCGACGTCTCCTTCCGGGTCGGCGAGGGAGCGGTCGTGGCCCTGGTCGGGGCGAACGGCGCGGGCAAGACGACCCTGCTCCGCCTGATCTCCGGCGAGCTCCAGCCGCACGGCGGCACCGTCACCGTGAGCGGCGGCCTCGGCGTGATGCCGCAGTTCGTCGGCTCCGTACGCGACGAGAGCACCGTGCGCGACCTGCTCGTCTCCGTCTCCCAGCCGCGGATCCGGGAGGCCGCCGCGGCCGTGGACGCCGCGGAGCACCTGATCATGACGGTCGACGACGAGGCCGCCCAGATGCGGTACGCGCAGGCCCTCTCCGACTGGGCCGAGGTCCAGGGGTACGAGGCGGAGACGCTCTGGGACATCTGCACCACGGCCGCCCTCGGCGTCCCGTACGACAAGGCGCAGTTCCGCGAGGTCCGCACGCTCTCCGGCGGCGAGCAGAAGCGCCTGGTCCTGGAGGCCCTGCTGCGCGGCACCGACGAGGTGCTGCTGCTCGACGAGCCGGACAACTACCTCGACGTGCCCGGCAAGCGCTGGCTGGAGGGGCAGCTCAAGGAGACCCGCAAGACCGTCCTGTTCGTCTCCCACGACCGGGAGCTGCTCGCCCGCGCCGCCGAGAAGATCGTCAGCGTCGAGCGGAGCCCCGAGGGCGCCGACGCCTGGGTGCACGGCGGCGGCTTCGAGACCTTCCACGAGGCCCGCAAGGAGCGCTTCGCGCGCTTCGAGGAGCTGCGCCGCCGCTGGGACGAGAAGCACGAGCAGCTCAAGAAGCTCGTGCGCACCCTGCGCCAGGCCGCCGACGTCAGCCACGAGATGGCCTCCCGCTACCACGCGGCCCAGACCCGGCTGCGCAAGTTCGAGGAGGCGGGCCCGCCGCCCGAGCCGCCGCGCGAGCAGGACATCACCATGCGCCTGCACGGCGGGCGCACCGGCGTGCGCGCGGTGACCTGCGAGGCGCTCGAACTGACCGGCCTGATGCAGCCCTTCGACCTGGAGGTCTTCTACGGCGAGCGGGTCGCCGTCCTCGGGTCGAACGGCTCGGGCAAGTCGCACTTCCTGCGCCTGCTCGCCGGCGACCCGGACCGGCCGGTCGAGCACACCGGCTTCTGGAAGCTCGGCGCGCGCGTCGTGGCGGGCCACTTCGCGCAGACCCACTCCCACCCGGAGCTGATGGGCCGCCCGCTCCTGGACATCCTGTGGCGCGAGCACGCGCAGGACCGCGGCGCCGCCATGTCCCGGCTGCGGCGCTACGAACTGACCCAGCAGGCCGAGCAGAACTTCGACCGGCTCTCCGGCGGCCAGCAGGCCCGCTTCCAGATCCTGCTGCTCGAACTGCAGGGCTGCACGGCGCTGCTCCTGGACGAGCCCACCGACAACCTCGACCTGGAGTCCGCGGAGGCCCTGCAGGAAGGCCTTGAGGCCTTCCAGGGCACGGTCCTCGCCGTCACCCACGACCGCTGGTTCGCCCGCTCCTTCGACCGCTACCTGGTGTTCGGCAGCGACGGCCGGGTCCGTGAGACGCCGGAGCCGGTGTGGGACGAGCGGCGGGTCGACCGCGTGCGGTAGACCCGCCGCCCCCGCGCCCCGCGCGGGCGTCGGACGGTCAGCCGAAGACCGGGTGCGCCGCCTCGCCGCGCCCGGTTCCCGGGGTCGCCCGGCACGTCACGTCCTTGCCCGGCAGCCGGCCGGTGACCAGGTAGGACGTGGCGGTGTCCTGCGCGCACCGGTTCGCGGGACCCGCCGCCATGCCGTACGCGACGCCGTGCCCCTCGCCCTCGTCGACGGTCACCATCCGGGAGCCCTTGAGGGCGCGGTGCATGCCCCGCGCCGCGGACAGCGGGGTCTGCGAGTCCCACTCGTTCTGCAGGATCAGCGTGCCGACCTCGTTGTCCACCCTGGTCAGGGGCTCGACCGGGGCGTCCCAGAAGGCGCACGGCGTGATGTTCGACGCGAAGTCGCCGAACAGCGGATAGCGGGCGGCGTCGCGGACCGAGTCGCGCAGGTACCTCCCCGGATCGCGCGGCGACGCGGCGTCCCCGCACACCACGGCCCACAGCGCCGACACGCCGTTGTCCGGGATCTCCGGCGGGGTCGGGAACTCGGGCACCGGCTTGCCCGCGGCGGCGTCCCTGAGGACCCCGACGAGCTCGGCGGCCCCGCGGACGGTGAAGAACTCGCGCCGCAGCACGGCGCGCACGTCGGCGCCCGTCAGCTTCGCGTCGCCCACCACGATCGGGTCCCGGTCGGCCCGCTCCACCAGACCCCAGAACGTCGCGCGCACCTCGGCCGGGGTCCTGCCCAGGTCGTACCGCCCGGCATGCGCCGCGGTCCACCGCGCCCACCGCCGGAACGCCGGCTCGACCTCCGGGGCCCACACCCGGAACATGTCGCGCCACATCAGCTTCGGGTCGACGGCGCTGTCCAGGACGAACCGGTCGGCGCGCCCGGGGAACAGCTGGGCGTAGACGGCCCCGAGGGCCGTCCCGTACGAGACGCCGAAGTACGAGATCTTCTTCTCGCCCAGGACGGCCCGCAGGATGTCCATGTCCCGGGCGGTGTTGCGGGTGGTGAGGTGTGCCAGCGTGGCGCCCGCCTTCTCGCGGCACTTGTCCGCCACGGTCCTGGCCCAGGCGACGTTCCGGTCGAACGGCCGGTAGTTGCGCGGCCATTGCCGCTCGGACTCGGTCAGGCCGCAGTTCACGGGGGAGCTCGCGCCGACGCCGCGGGGGTCGAAGCCGATCAGGTCGTAGCGGTCGGTGACCGCCTCGGGCATCTGCTCGGCGAAGTACAGCGGGAGGTCGAGCCCGACGCCGCCCGGCCCGCCCGGGTTGGACAGCAGCACACCGCGCCGCCGCTCCGGGTCGCCCGCCTCGATCCGGGATATCGCGAGGTCGAGGGTGGCGCCGCCGGGGGCGCGGTGGTCGAGGGGCACCTTCAGGGTGGCGCACTGGTAGGCGGCGGGGGTGTCCGCGCCGCATCTGTGCCAGTCCGGCGTCTGCCGGGTGAAGCGGTCCGGCGGGGCCGGGGCGGTCCCGGCGGTCCCCGGCCGGTCCGTGGCCGGGGCGGTGTGCGGCCGGGGTGCGGCCGAGGCCGTGGCGCCGACCAGGCCGGGGGTCAGCGCGACGGTCGCGCCGAGGGCGAGAAGCGGTAGGAGACGGCGTCGCGGTGCGCGGTGAGACACGTGGGCGGGTCCTTCCGTTCGGAATAGCTCTGCCGCATCTGTGGACGCCGGAACAGCGCCCCCTGCCTCCCCTCCAGGACCTGTCGTTTCCGGCCAACCCCGGGCCCGCGCGCCCACGGGTGCGCCCGCGCGGGGCGCGCGCGGACCCAGTGCGGTGCATGCTGGAGAGGACGGGCCGGGCGGCCACCCGGGGCGAGGAGCGACGCGACACGGCGATCGGAGCGGTCCATGGACGGAGTCGATCCGGGCAGGCTGGACGACCAACAGCTCATCAAGGAGCTGGAGACGATCCACCGCACCCGCCACACCACGCTGCTGCACGGCTCGAACGACGCCCTGCGCGCCCACGACGAGCGCATGGCGGCGCTGGAGGGCGAGTACCTGCGGCGCCATCCGCGCAGGTCGGTGGCGAGCGGCCGGACCCGCGCGGGCGCGCGGGAGAGGGGAACCGCGGACTCATGAGCGACGCGAAGGACACCGGGGCAAGCACGAGCGCCGAGGACACCGAGGGGACGGACGGCCGAGGCACCGCGGACGGGGCGGATCGCAGGTCCCTGCTCGCCCGGCACGCCGAGGCGCTCGACCTGTTCACCGACCGGGTGCACGCCGTCGGCGCGGGCCAGTGGGACGACGCCACCCCCTGCACCGACTGGACCGTGCGCGACCTGGTCGCCCACCTCACGTCCGAACAGCTCTGGGTGCCGCCGCTGGTGCGCGACGGCGCCACCACGGAGTCCGTCGGCGACGCCTTCGACGGCGACGTGCTCGGCCCCGACCCGGTCACGTCCTGGGACACCGCGGCCGCCGCCTCCCGTGCCGCCTTCCGCGCGGCGGGCGCCCTGGACCGCACGGTGCGGCTCTCCTTCGGCGAGACCTCCGCCGCCTTCTACTGCGGCCAGATGACCACCGACCTCGTGGTGCACGCCTGGGACCTGTCCCGCGCGATCGGTGCCGACGAGGCGCTGCCCGCCGGTCTCGTGGACTTCGCGCTGGGTGAAGTCAGCCCGTACGCCGCCGAGTTGGAGAAGAGCGGTCTCTTCGCCCCCGCGGTCCAGCCGCCGCCCGACGCGGATGCGCAGACCGAGCTCCTGAACCTCCTGGGGCGCAGGATGTGACACCGGCCTCGCACCGCCCCGGCGCCGGTCCACCTGCCGGTGATCCCTTTTCGCCGCCCGCCGGGCCGCGCGACGAGGGACCCTGGTGCGCATGAGAGTCGGAGTGGTGGATGTGGGCTCGAACACGGTGCGCCTGGTCGTCGCGGATGCCGACGGGCAAGTGCCGCTGCCGGTCCACACGATGAAGAGACGCCTGAGACTGGCCGAACACGTGGACGGCGACGGGCACCTCGCCGAGGAGTCGGTCCGCGCGCTGGCCGCCGCCGTACGGGACGTGCAGGAGGAGGCCCACCGGTGGGGCGTGGCGGAGCCGTTCGCCTTCGCCACCTCGATCGTGCGGGACGCCCCGAACCGGGACGGGGTGCTCGCCGCGGTCGAGGCGGACACCGGGATCCGCCTGCGCACCCTGTCCGGCGAGGCCGAGGCGGAGCTGACGTTCCTGGCCGCCCGGCGCTGGATGGGCTGGCGCGCCGGGCCGCTGGTGCTGTTCGACATCGGGGGCGGCTCCCTCGAAGTGGCCTTCGGCCGCAGCCGGTTGCCGGACTACGCGGCGTCGCTTCCGCTGGGCGCACGACGGCTGACCCGGGAGCTCTTCGACGGCCAGGACCCGCCCCGCGAGGAGCACCTCAAGGCGGTCCGGCGCCAGGTGCGCCACCAACTGCGGGACGTCGCCGCGCGGATCCGCTGGGAGATGCCGCACACCGCCGTCGCCACCTCCCGTACGTTCCAGCAGCTCGCCCGGCTGTGCGGGGCGGCGCCCGGCCGCTACGGGCCTTTCGTGGAAAGGCAGTTGGGCCGGGCCGAGCTGGGCGACGCGCTGCGGGAGCTGGCCCGGCTGCCCGCCGAGGAGCGGGCGCACCTGCCGGGGATCTCGGCGGCCCGCGCCGAGCAGTGCGTGGCCGGTGCCGTCGTCGCCCACACGGCGATGAAGCTGACCGGCATCGAGGCGGTCACCGTCTGCCCCTGGGCGCTGCGCGAGGGGATCCTGCTGCGCTACATCGAGGACGGCGACGCCGACTGGTGGGACCGGGAGCACGTGCACCCCGGCGGCGCCGGCCGGGGCGGCGCGGTCTCCCTGCGCCTGGCCGCCGCCGCCCGCAGGCCCTGACCGGCGCGGGCCGCACCCCGTCGGGCGTTCACCGCACCGCGACGACCAAGGTCAGCGTGAGGGCGGCGAGCCCGGCCGCCAGCCAGCTGATGTAGTCGCCGACCCGCCCCGAGTGCAGGCGCAGCAGCGGGCGGACCAGGCGGTGCGGGACGAGACTGGGGCGGTGGACGGCGGCGAGCGCGAGTGCGCCGGCGAGCGCGGCGGACAGCACCCCGTACAGCAGGCCCTCCTTCGTCCACCCGGTGTGCGGCAAGGCGCCGGCCGGCGGTGCGGGCACGCCCCGTACCGCCGCCACATACCCGGCGCGGTCGGCGAAGAGCCGGGCCCCGTCCGCCAGCGCGTGCGCCACACCCGGCAGCACGCCGACCGCGAGCGCGGCGGCGAGCAGCAGCCGGGGCGCGGCCAGCATCGGGCGCGGCACGCTGCGGGCCGCCGCCCCGGTGACCTCGGGCTCCTCGCGCGCCCCGGTCATCTCCTCGGCGGGCCCCGGCTCCACGCGGACGCCCGTGCCGAAGAAGATCCGCAGTCCGGCGCGCAGCACGGCGGCCCCGGTGACCGCGGAGACCAGCACGAACACGGCGGGCAGCCAGCCGTAACCGCGGGCCGCCGCATGCTCGGTGAGGGACTTGCCGAGCGCCGTGCCGAACGGCGGGAGACCGGCCAGCGCGAGCCCGCCGACGAGGAACAGCGCACCGGTGACGGCCAGTTCGCGCCCCTGGCCGTGCAGCTCGCGCTCGTCCACCGAGCCGTACCGGGCGAGCAGGATCCCGGTGAACGCGAACAGCGCCGCGGTCACCCCGGCGTGCCCCGCGGCGTACACGGCCGTGCCCGCGAGCCCGTCGGCGGCGAGCGGGGCGATGCCGATGAGGAGCAGGCCCGCGTGCGCCACCGTGGTGAAGGCGAGCAGCCGCTTGAGGTTGCGCTGCTGCCAGCACATCACCGCGCCGAGCAGCGCCGTCACCGTTCCCGCGGCGGTCAGCAGCGGTCCGTGCACGGACGCCGGCAGGCCGCCGGGGCCGCCGAAGGTCACCGAGGACACCCGCGCGACGCCGTACACGCCGAGCGGCACCATCACCGCGGCGAGCAGCATGTTCACCGGGGTCGGCGCGACCGTGTGGGCGTCCGCGTGCCAGAAGTGGAAGGGCGCGGCGGCGGACTTGACCAGCAGGCCCGTCAGGACCAGGGCGGCGGCACAGCCCACCAGCGCGTCCGGTGTGCCCGCGGCGAGCCGCGTGCCGATCTGCGCGAAGCCGAGCTCGCCGGTGCGCGCGTACAGCAGACCGATGCCGAGCAGCATGCAGCAGCCCGCGAGGGCGTTGACGATGCCGAACGTCAGGGCGCCCTGGAGCGGCCGGGCGTCCTCGATGCGGTAGCCGGTCAGGGCGACCGCGGCCACCCCCATCAGCTCCACGAAGACGAAGGAGTTGAACAGGTCGCCGGTGAGCGAGAAGCCGCACGCGCCCGCCTCGAAGAGCAGCACCAGCGCCGGGAAGATCCCCGGGTGGCCGCGCGGCAGCTCCTCGAAGTACCGCCAGGAGTAGGCGATCACCGAGAGCACGAGCAGCGCGGCGAGCAGGGCGACGCCCACCCCGATCCGGTCGCCGGCCAGCACGATGCCCACGCCGTGCCCCTCGCGCGGGCGCCAGCCGCCCGCCCACTCCACGACCCGCGTCCCGTGGGTACGCCCCCACAGCACCGTCAGGTCGATGATCACCGCGACCGCGAAGGCGGCGGCGAGGACGTCGGTGGCGAGCCGCGGCAGCCCGCGCCCGGCGAGCACCAGCAGGACCGCGCCGAGCAGCGGCAGCACGACCGCCAGGGGCAGGGCGGCGCCCGCGCTCATCCGCGCAGCTCGCCGAGGTGGTCCGGGTCGATGGTGCCGTGCCGCTTGCGGATCTGCAGGACCAGCGCGAGCAGCAGCGCGGTGACGGTCGCCCCGACGACGACGTCGGTCAGCGCCATCGCCTGCACCACCGGGTCCACCACGGGCGTGTGCACCGGGACGTCGGCGAACACCGGTGCGGAGGCGTCGTCCCGGTAGCCGACGCCGAGCAGCAGCACGTACGTGCTGGCCTGGGTGACCGACAGGCAGCCGACGGTGTGGATCAGGTCGCGGCTGGTCACCAGGCCGTAAAGACCGACCAGGAAGATCCAGCCGGCCACCAGAAAGGGCAGCGTGCTCAACGCGCTTCTCCCGTCTCCTTCTCGTGTGCGTCGTCCGGCGTGCCCGGTGAGGCCTGCCGCGACTCCATCTCGTGCGCCTGCTGCAGGAAGTGCGCGAGGAGCACGACGATCCCCGAGCCCACCTCCACGCCGACGGCGGCGTTCAGGAGGGGCACGAGCCCGCCCGACGCGAGGTCCCCGAAGGTGCCGAGCGGCAGCACGTTCTCCAGGTAGGCGGCGCCCGCGAGGAGGCCGGTGAAGCCGAGCGCCACGAACGCGCCCGCGGCGATCGCGTCGGCGGCGTGCAGCGCGGCGAGCGGCCGCACCCGCTTCAGGACCCGGTAGTCGGCGGCGAGGTAGGCCAGGTGCAGGCCGGTCGCCAGCACGATGCCGCCCTGGAATCCGCCGCCGGGCGTCAGCTGCCCGTGCGCCACCACGTAGCCGCCGGCCAGCAGCGTCACCGGCAGGGACAGCGCGCCGAACAGACCGATGGCGGGCTGCACGTCCACCGGCTCGGGGTCGTGGGTGTGTTCGTCGCGGGCCCGCCGCAGCAGCACCACGGCGCCGAGCACGGCGGCGAAGAGCAGTGCCTCTTCGCCGAGCGTGTCCAGGCCGCGCTGGTCGAAGGTGACCGAGGCGATGACGTTCGCGGTGTGCCGGTCGAGGGAGGCGGCCACCGCCCGGGCGCCGTAGGGGTGCTCGGCGGTGCCGAAGGGTGGCAGCCGCAGGCAGGCCAGGGCGAAGCAGCCGGCGAACACCGCGGCGGAGACGAGGAAGAGCAGGGTTCTGGTCCGGCGGGTCATGCCTCTCCCTCGCCGGACCGGGACGCGTCACCGGGCGCGGAGCCGTCGGGGGAGCCCGCCGGTGCGGGCCGGCCTGCGCCGCGGTCCCGCGCGGGCCCGTCGCCGCGCTTCCCGTCGCGGACGGCCGCCCTGCGCAGCGACCGTGCCGTCAGCAGGATCAGGAGCGGTGTCACGGCCGCGCCCACCGCCAGTTGCGAGAGCGCCACGTCGGGCGCGTGCAGCAGCAGGAACAGCAGGGCGAGCAGCAGCCCCAGCACGGCGAGGACCACGGCCTGACGCACCGGGTCACGGGTCAGCACGGCGACGGTCGCGGCGACCGCCACCAGCAGCAGCGCCGCGACGAGCGGCAGGTCCGACGGGGTCACGGCGCGGCCTCCTCGCGCGGCGGGACGGGCCCGCGCGCCTGGGCCCGGGCCACCGCGATCGTCGTGGCGGGGCCACCGGCCGCGGACACCAGGGCCAGGACGAGCAGCTTGACCGCCGCGCGCCCCGGCCCGGTCTCCACCGCCGCCGCGAGCGCCACGAGCGGCACACCGATCGAGGCCGCGGGCGCCAGCGCGTGCAGCCGCCCGTACGGACGGTCGAGGACGAGCAGCGCGAGGGCCGACAGCAGCAGTACGGCGACTCCGGCCGTCAGCAGCGCCAGCGCACAGACATGCCGCACGGTCAGTCCTCCTCGGGCAGGCAGCGGGCGAACACCAGCACCCCGACGGGGCCCAGCACGACGGCGACCAGGGCGACATCCGCGTACGAGGGGCGGCCGTAGCCCTCGGCCAGGGCGAGGAACACGGCGGGTGCGCAGGTGGAGGCGAAGGCGAGCCCCACCAGGCGCTCGGCCGCCGGGCCCCGGCAGGCGACCCACAGGGCCGGTCCGAGACCGCACACGAGCAGCACGAGAGCCGCGCACAGCCAGCCGTTCACGAGGAACCGCCCGCCGCACGCGGACCGTCGGCGCCGGGTTGCCCGTCGTCGGTTCCTGGCTGCCCGTCGGCGCCGGGTCGCCCATCGTCGGTTCCTGGCCGCTCGTCGGCGCCGGGTTGCCCGCCGTCGGTCCCGGGCGGCCCCTCGGCGCCGGTGCACCCATCGCTCCCGACCCGGTCGCCCGAGGCGTCCCCGCCACCCCCCGTGCGCTCCGTGCCCTCCGCCGGGCACAGCGCCCGCTCCAACCGCGACGTACCGGGCGTCAGCGACCGCAGCGTCAGGTCCCGGTCCGCCGAGTCCACCACGTACGCCCCCGGCGTCGACGACAGCAGTGTGGCCGCCCACGCGGGGCCGACGTCCGGGCGCAGCCGCACCGTCCGCCACCGCCCGTCCGCCGGACGCCCGCGCAGCGCACGGGCCACCGCACCGCAGAGCCCGGCCAGCTCCGTCGCACAGGCGACCGGCCAGACCCGCAGCGCGGCGAGACACCGGCCGAGGCCGCCGACCCGCACGCCGGAGGCCCGCCGCACGGCGCGCCCCGCCAGCGCGCCGAGCACGGCGAGGCCCGCGCCGACGCCGAGTTCGAGCACGGAGAGCGGGCCGACGAACACCACGTACAGGGCGAACAGCAGGACCGTCCAGACCAGTACGTCACGGACGGCCGGCCTGTCACGCCCCTTCATCCGATGGCCTAGGACCACCGCAACAGCGCCCCGAGCCCGCCCTCGGGCGTCCGTTCGGAGCGCACCGCCAGGGCGGCGGCACCGGTCGCGGCCGCCGCGCGCAGCAACGCGTCGTCGGCGCGGGCCGGCGCCGGCTCGGGCTCGCCGAGGAAACGGGTGTCCGTGCGCCGCGTAGCGAGCTGGTCCGGCGCGCGGCCGATCCACACCGTGCGGTGCGCGTCGGGGCCCGCGGGACGCACGAGCAGTTCGGCGATGCGGTGTTCGCGGGCGGCCTCGACCAGCGCGGGGACGCCCTCGGCGGCCCCGGCCCGCTCGCCGTCGGTGGCGCGGGCCGCGGCGAACCGCTCCAGCTCGCCCTCGGTGCGCCCGCGCACGTGCGCCTGCCTGGCCCGCTCCACGTCGTCGTCGAGCAGCCGGGTCGCGGAGCCCGCCGAGCGCCCGCCGTGGCCGGACTCGACGGTGCGGGGGAGCAGGTGCCGGGGCAGCCGGTCGTGCACCGCGCGCCGCACGCGCTCGTCGCCCACGAGGACCACCAGCTCGGCGCCGGACCGCTCCTGACGGGCGGTGACGGCCTCGGCGATCAGCTCGGCGTTCTGCTCCCAGCTGTACTCGGCGGAGACCGGCGCGGGCGGCTCGGAGTCCTCGGACGCGGTGTCCGTGCCGGGCACCGCGGGCTGCCGCGTGGTCACCCGCCCGGCGGGTTCGGTGCCGCGGGAGCCGCGCAGTTCGAGGTCGGCGCCGCGCCGGTCGACGGCGGCGACCAGGCAGACCGGGTCGTCGTCGGCGAGTTCGAGCAGCGGGGCGACGTGGGGGAGCGTCCCCCACAGCGCCCGCGTGCCGCCCGGCGGCACGGTCAGCGGTCGGTCCAGGACGATCTCCCCTTGGGCGGCGAACAGGGCGCGCCCCACCGGCTCCCGGGAGTCGCGCAGCTCCCGCAGCGCGCCGTCCACGGCCCGGACGGTCGGCTCGTCCGCCTCCTGCGCGACGAGACTCTTGAGGACGGCGTCGGCTTCCAGGGACCGCCGGGCGGGCGTCGAACCGGGACGTGACAGGTCGACATAGACCGAGGCCCAGGGGCCCGGGTGCTCGAACAGCGGGTTGAGGAAGGCCAGTTGCATGTTTCCTCCGTGCGACGTTACGGGTGATCTCCGCGCCGGGTACCCGCGCGGAACGGGACGACACGGGAAGATCGCTCCGCACCCGGACCGGGTCCCCGATCCCGCCGGGCGCGGTCGCCGTACGGGCCTCGGGCGGTGCACGGTTGCCTTTCTACGGTCCCCGCGCGCGGGGACCGCGCAACGACACGGCACGCCGGGCACCCCGCGGCTGGGGCGTGTTTCGAAAGTCCCGTCTGCTCGGCGGGCGGACGACGCCACTTCCGAAACACGCCCTAGCGCGGTCCCGGCCCGCCCTCCGGCGCCGCCCTGCTGATGTCGGCCATCGCCGACGACGGGTCCTGCGCCCGCGCGAGGTCGCCGAGGGTCACCATGCCCACGGGCAGGCCGTCCTCGACGACGGGCAGCCTGCGCACCGCGTGGTCGCGCATCAGGCCGTCCGCCCGTGACACCGCGTCGTCCGGCGCCACGACCACCGGGTCGGGCGTGCAGACGGCCTGCGCGCTGACCGTCAGCGGGTCGGCGCCGTCGGCCACCGCGCGCAGCGCGATGTCCCGGTCGGTGAGCACACCGAGCACCCGGCCGTCCAGGGCGACGAGCACCCCGCCGACGTCCTGGGCGCGCATCAGCTGCGCCGCTTCGACGAGCGAGGCCTCGGGGCGTACCGCCACGACGCCCGGCGTCATGACGTCCCTCACCAAAGCGGCCATGGGCGTGCCCTCCCTGCCTGGGTCCGTGGTGCGTACGCGTCCGTGGTGCGTACGAAGCGTGGAATCCGTGGTGCGTACGAAGCGGTGAACCTGACGGCAAGTACCCCTGGACCGCCCGCTCATGCCCGGTCCGTACCCGGCGGTGTTTGTCGCAGGAAGCCCGGGGCAGGCGGAAAGAACAGTGCTTCGGACCGGAGGCACGTCCGTGGGAGCGACCGCGTCGCTCACCCCCCGGGTGTGCTCCGTCGACATCCGACCGCACGCATCTCCCACGGTGACCGCCCACCCAGGCACGCCTCCACAAGGGAGTTGCGACGCACCATGCGATCCCACACCAGCACCATCACGCCCACCCGGACCAAGCGTCACCCGCACGACGACGCCCCCGACACGGCGGACGCCTTCGCCCGCCTCGTCGAGATGCCCGCCGGGCCCGACCGGGACGCGCTGCGCCAGGAGATCGTCCAGGCATGGCTGCCGATGGCCGAGCGGCTCGCGGGGCGGTTCCGCAACCGGGGCGAGTCCCTCGACGACCTGCGCCAGGTCGCGGCCCTCGGCCTGGTGAAGGCCGTCGACCGCTACGACCCGCGGCGCGGCACCGCCTTCGAGAGCTACGCGGTGCCGACCGTCACCGGTGAGATCAAGCGGCACTTCCGCGACCACATGTGGACGCTGCACGTGCCGCGTCGCGTCCAGGACCTGCGCAACCGCGTACGGTTCGCCCGCCAGGACCTCGCCCAGCAGGTCTCGGGCCGCTCGCCCACCCTCGCCGAGATCGCCGCGCACGCGCAGATGAGCGAGGAGGACGCGAAGGCGGGGCTCGAGGCGCTCGACAGTTTCACGGCGCTCTCCCTGGACGCCGAACTCCCGGGCAGCGAGGACGGCTACTCGCTCAGCGACGCCCTGGGCGGCCCCGACCCCGCGCTCGACATCGTCGTCGACCGCGAGGCCGTCAAGCCGCGCATCGCGCAACTGCCCGAGCGCGAGCGGACCATCCTCTACATGCGGTTCTTCGGGGACATGACGCAGAGCCGCATCGCCGACGAGATGGGCATCTCGCAGATGCACGTCTCCCGGCTGATCAGCCGCTGCTGCGACCGCCTGCGCGACCAGGTCCTGCGCGACGCGGCCTGACGCGCCGCCGGCCACCGGCGCGGCCGCCCGCGCTCCCCACCGGGCGGCCACGCCACGCCGGGCGGCGAGCGCCATGTGCCGGGACAGCACGTCGGCCGCCCGCCCCTCGGCCATCGAGAAGACCGGCCGCGCACCGCAGCGGAACAGGGTGAGGACGCCGTCCGCCGGGCCCTCCCGCCCGGTGGCCGGCGGGACGCAGAGCAGTGACATGACCTCGGCGCGACCGGCCACGTGCGCGACCGGCACCACCGCGCCGCGCCGACGGAGCTCGACCACCTCGGCGCGGTCCCTGCGCACGCGGCCCGTCGTGGACCAGGCGTCCGGCATCGTCATGCACGTCCTGGGGTGCGACGCGCGGGCCGCGTTCGGCGTGCCGCGGCCCCTCTCCCAGACCGGCAACCGCAAGCTCGCGGCCGTCGCCGCCGCGCCGGTCGAGACACAGGGGCGCGGCCTCGCCCGCGACCTGGTCCCGCCGCCCCGCTGAGCACCCGGCCCCGCCCCGCCGCACGGCCCGCCCGCCGCCGTACGCCCGCGCGCGATCTCACCCGGGCGGAGGCCAGCGCGGGCGCCGGGCGGTGGCCCGCGTTGTCATGGGACGAAGAGGTACGGCGATGTCCCGGCCCGCCCGGATATGCGACGGCGCTGTGGGGCATGACCAGGACAGAGTGACGCGAGCGCACGGAGGTACGGATGCGGCGGACGGACACGGAGGGCCGCGGACCCGTCCGGTACGGGCCGCCCCCGCCCGAGCCGGGCCTTCCCGTCCTGCCCGAGCTCGCGGCCGCCGCCGCCGCGGCCGCGGGCCGGTCCCCGGGCGAGCCGCCCGGCGCGGGTCCCGCACTTCTGGACGCGGCGAGCGGCTACTGGGACCGCCGCGGCCTGCCCGCCGAGCGCGGCCAGGTCGCCGCCGCCCCCGGCGCCCCGACCCTGCTGCTCGCCCTCACCGCGGCCCTCGGCGGCGACGTCCTGCTGCCCCGCCCCTGCCCGGCCTGGTGGGCGCCCCAGGCGCGGCTCCTCGGCCGCGGCGTCTACCACGTGCCGACGCCCGCCGAGTGCGGTGGCGTCCCCGACCCCTACGCCCTCCTGGAGACCGTCCGCCGGGTCCGCGACGAGGGCGGCAGACCCCGCCTCCTCGTCCTCGGCGTCGCCGACGACCCGACCGCCACCGTGCCGCCCCCGGACGTGCTGCACGCGGCCGTGGAGGCCGCCGCCGACGAGGGCCTGCACGTGGTCAGCGACGAGACCTGGCGCGACACCCTGCACCACCCCCGCGAGACCGTCCTGATCGGCCCCGCCGAGATGGACCACGAGCGGGTCACCGTCCTCAGCGACCTCGCCGGGTCCTTCCTGCCGCCCGCGCTGCCCGCCGCCGTCGCCCGCTTCCCCGCCACCGCCGAGGGCGCGACGCTGCGCGCCCGCACCCTCGACGTCCTCACCGCGCTCGGCGCGACCCTCGCCGCCCCGGCCGCGGCCGCCGCCGCGTACGCGCTCGGGGAACCGGACGAGATCACCGAGCGGCTCACCGCCACGGTCCGGCTGCACGCGCGCGTGGCCGCCGCCGCCCGCACCGCCCTGCTCGCCGCGGGCGCCTTCGCCAGGCCCCCGCAGGCGGGCCGCCACCTCTACGCCGACCTGGACCCCCTGCGCGCCGCGCTCGCCGCCCGCGGCGTCGGCGACGCGCAGGACCTGGAGGACTTCCTCACGGCCCGGCTCGGCATGCCCGCGCCGGGCGGCCACCGCTTCGGCGACGGCATCGACACCCTGCGCGTACGGCTGTCCACCGGACCGCTGCTCGGCACGACCCAGGCCGAACGCCTGGCGTCGCTCGCCGCACCCGACCCGCTGGAACTGCCGCACGTGCACCGGGCGTTGACCGCCTTCGGGGCGGCCTTCGACGACCTCCGCGCAGCGGCCCAGCGAATGGAGCCTCCCCGATGACCCAGCAGGCACGGCCGGCGCAGGACCGGGCGCACGAAAGACCCCGGCGGCCGGGCACCGGGCAGCCCGCGCCGGGACCGCACGTCCTCGCCCCGCCCCGGCCGCCCGGCGGCACCCGGCGGTGGCCGAAGTCCTTCGCCGACCGCCTCACCGCCCCGCTGCCCGGCCTGCGCGGCCTGGCCCGGTTCGCCCGCGAAGGCGCCCTGCGCCCGCGCGCCGAGGGCCGCGCCGACATCCGGCGGCTGCCCTTCGCGCCCGGCCCGCTGCCGGCCGTCGACGCCCGTACCGTCGCCGTCACCTGGGCCGGGCACGCCAGCTGGATCGTCCGCGTCGGCGGCCTCACCGTGCTCACCGACCCCGTCTGGTCCCGCAGGATCCTCGGCACGCCCGCCCGCGTCACCCCCGTCGGCGTCGCCTGGAGCGCGCTGCCGCGCGTCGACGCGGTCGTCATCAGCCACAACCACTACGACCACCTGGACTGGCCGACGCTGCGCCGACTGCCCAGGGACACCCCCGTCTTCGTCCCCGCCGGTCTCGGCCGCTGGTTCACCCGGCGCCGCTTCGCGCGCGTCACCGAACTCGACTGGTGGGAGGGAACCGAACTGGCCGGGGTGCGCCTGGACTTCGTGCCCGCCCACCACTGGTCCAAGCGCGGCCTGCTCGACACCTGCCGCTCGCTGTGGGGCGGCTGGGTGCTCACGGACGCGCGGGGGCAGCGGGTCTACTTCGCCGGCGACACCGGTTACGGCCACTGGTTCGAGCGGATCGGGGCCCGCTACCCCGGCATCGACCTCGCGCTCCTGCCGATCGGCGCGTACGAGCCGCGCTGGTGGCTGCGCGACGTGCACTGCGACCCGGAGGAGGCGGTCCGTGCGGCGGCCGACCTCGGCGCGCGCCGGATGGCGCCCATGCACTGGGGCACCTTCCTGCTCTCCGCCGAACCCGTCCTGGAACCGCTCACCCGGGTGCGGGCCGCCTGGGAGGAGGCGGGCCTGGCCCGCGACGACCTGTGGGACCTGCCGGTGGGCGCGTCGCGCGTCCTGGCCCGGGAAGCCGACGGCGACCCCCGCCCTGCGGGCGGACGACGCCACTCTCGCGACACGCCCTAGGGGGCGTCTCTCCGATCTTCGCGGGTCCGCGACGCCTGGCACGGCACCTCGCCGCACGGCCGGACCGCCCTCGTACCACCAGTACGAGGGCGGCCCGGCCGCACGGCGATGCACCGCACCAGACGCCGCGGCCTGTCCACGAAGATCGGAGAGACGCCCCCTAGGCCACGGCCCGCCTGACCTTGCGCCACACCGCGGGCGCCACGCTGATCAGCACCGTCAGCGCGACCGCCACCGCGACGCCCTCCCACGGCTCCTTGAACAGCGAGCCGCCGAGGATGCCGATGAGCTGGTACGTCACCGCCCAGGCCAGGCACGCCGGGATGTCGCCGCGGGCGAACCGGCGCAGCGGCATCTTCGCCATCAGGCACGCCAGCATCACCGGGATCCGCCCCGCGGGCACGAGACGGGACAGCACGAGCACCATCACGCCGTGGTCCGCCAGCTTCTGCTGCGCCTGCGCGAGCCGCTCCTCCGGCGCCCGGTCCCGGATCGCCTCCAGCCAGCGCGACCCGTTCTTGGAGCGCATGCCGCGCCGCCCGAGCCAGTACAGGGCGACGTCACCGAGGAACGCCGCGAACGACGCGACGAGGAAGACGACGAGCAGCGCGAACGGCGCCGTCTGGTGGAAGGCGACCACCGCCGCCGAACTGACCAGGGCGCCCGTCGGCACCACCGGCACCAGCGCGCCGATCACCACCAGGAGGAACAGCGACGGATAGCCGAGCGCCTGCTGCGTGCCCTCCGGCGGCACCACCTGCACCGCCGCGGCGAGCATCACCTGGCCACCTCCGGCAGCACGCTCTCGCCGTGCGCGAGCCGGTGCACCGTCACGTCGGGGGCGGCCGCGGCGGCCTTGCGGACGAACTCCTGACCCGGCGTGTGGAACTCGTGCGGGCGCACCGCGTCCATGCCGATCGGCCAGTACGTGCCGTAGTGCACCGGGACCGCGCTGCGCGGCGCGATCCGGGCCAGCGCCTCCGCGGCCCGGCCCGCGTCCAGGTGGCCGTGGCCCAGGTAGGGCCCCCAGCCGCCGACCGGCAACAGCGCCACGTCGACCTCGCCGACCTCGTCGGCCATCGTGTCGAAGAGCCCGGTGTCCCCGGCGAAGTACGTCCGCGCCTCACCCGCCACGACGAACCCGAGGGCGGGCGACACCTGCGGGCCGACGGGCAGCCGGCGCCCGTCGTGCAGCGCGGACACCACCCGCACGACGACCTCGCCGATCCGCACCTCGTCGCCCGGCACCACCTCGGTGAAGCGCAGCTGGGGCAGACGGCGGGTCAGACCGGGCACCGACCGCGCGGCCCCGCGCGGGACCAGCGCACGGGTGCCCGGCGTGAGCCGGGCGAGCGACGGCACGTGCAGATGGTCGGCGTGCAGGTGGGAAAGGAGCACGACGTCGGCATGCGCGGCATCCGGTGGCGGCAGCGCGCCCCTGCGCCGCCGCAGATGTGCGAGACGGCGTGCGAACAGGGGATCGGTCAGCACACGGACACCCGAGTCCTCGACCGTGCAAGTGGCATGACCCCACCATGTGACCTCGACGGGCACCCGGTTCCTCCTTCGTGCGACTGTCTGAGAGCCTACGGCCAGGAGTAGGGTCAACGGCTGACGCCGAGGGACGCCGAGGGGCAGGGGGACGCCGTGGGAGATGCCGTGGGCACCGCCGTCGTACGCGTCGCGGCGATCGCCAGCCTGACGCCCCTGGAGGAACTGGACGCCGACCCCTTCCTGGTCGACTCCCGCAGCCAGCACGCGATGTGCGCCCGATGGGCGGCCGAGCGGGGCTACGTGATCACCCGGGAGCTCGTCGTACGAGGACTGCGCGCCGACCACGCGATGCTGTGGGGCGACATCGAGGCGGGCCTGGTCGACCTCTTCGTCGCGCCGAGCCGCCGGGTCCTGGAGCGGGCCCTGCGCTCCGCGGACGAGTTCACCGCGGAATGCGCCCGGCGCGGTGTGCGGATCGAGACGGCGGGCCTGGCCGAACCGGCGTACGACTCGCAGATGAAGGCGCTGGTGCACCGGCGGCTCTCCATGCCGACCGCCGGGTACGACGGCCGCTGACCGCCCCGGCCGCCCCCGCCCCGAGCGCGGCGGCGGCCCCGCGCGGGCGGTGTGGCACATTGGTGTCCCATTCGGGGTGAAACGTGAAGGGGCGAGGCGTGGGGCACGGGCGATGGCGAAGAGTCGGCAGCGCGCTGTGGCGCGTGGTCGCCGTGTGGGCCGTCAGCACGCTGACGATGCTGGTGCTCGCCGGCCTCCTGCCCGACTTCAAGCTGCAGTCCGCCGACGGCGACAGCGCCACCCGGATCGCGAGCACCGCCGCCCTCGGCGCCGGCGCCTTCGGCCTGCTCTCGGCGCTGGTGTGGCCGCTGCTCGTCCGTGCCCTGCTGCTGGTGCCCGCGCTCGTGCTCGGCCTGCTCGCCTTCTTCCTCAACGGCTCGCTGCTGCTGCTCGCCCTGAGCCTGATCCCGGAGGGCCGCGGCGAGGCCGGCGCGGAGACCGCCGTCGTCGTCGCCGCGGTGATGTCCGCCGTCGCCTCGGCCACCGGCGGCGCCCTGGCCGTACGCGATGACGACGCCTACCGGCGCAGGCTGTACCGGCTCGCCGACCGGCGCAGGCGCCGCGGCCCCGACGGCACCCCGGGCCCCACCACGCCCGGCACGGTCTTCATCCAGCTCGACGGCGTCGGCCACGACGTCCTGAACGCCGCCGTGGCCAAGGGCCTCATGCCCACGATCGCCCGCTGGATGGGGGAGCGGGCGACGGCGGACGGGACCCGCGCCGCCGCCACCCACCGCCTCACCCCCTGGCGCACCGACTGGTCCAGCCAGACCGGCGCCAGCCAGCTCGGCATCCTGCACGGCTCCAACCACGACGTGCCCGCCTTCCGCTGGTACGAGAAGGACACCGGCGAGGTCATGGTCAGCAACCGGCCCGCCTCCGCCGTGGAGCTGCAGCGCCGGGCCGTCGCCCACACCGGCGACGGCGGCCTGCTGACCGTCGACGGCGCGAGCCGCGGCAACCTCTTCAGCGGCGGCGCCGAGCAGCTCGCCCTCGTCCTGTCGGTCGCCGCCCGGCGCGGCAAGGACAACCGGTCCAGGGCCGGATACTTCGCGTACTTCTGCGATCCCGCCAACGCCGTGCGCACCGCCCTGTCCTTCGTCGCCGAGGTCTGCCGGGAGGTCGTCGAGTCCACCCGCGCCCGTCTGGAGCGGCGCCGCCCGCGGGTGGGCCGCGGCGGCCTCTACCCCTTCATCCGGGCCTTCGCGACCGTCGTCGAGCGCGACGTCGTGGTCGCCGCCGTCATCGGGGACATGCTCGCCGGGCGCAGCGCGGTCTACGCCGACCTCGTCGCGTACGACGAGGTGGCTCACCACTCCGGGCCGTTCGGCAGGGACGTCGAGAAGGTCCTGCGGCGCCTGGACCGCTCGCTCGCGCTGCTCGACCAGGTCGCCGAGCACGCGCCGCGCGCCTACCGGATCGTGGTGCTCTCCGACCACGGCCAGAGCCCCGGCGAGACGTTCCGCACCCGTTACGGCCTGACCCTCGGCGATCTGGTCCGGGCCGGCTGCGGGCTGCCCGTGCCACGCAAGGCACAGCGCACGCACAGCGGCGCGGAGGCCCGTTCGGCGGTCCGGGCCGCGCTGCGCAGGCCCGTCGAGGAGCGCACCGACGAGCGCAGGCCGCCCCGCGGCGCCGAGCCGATCGTGCTCGCCTCCGGCAACCTCGGCCTGGTCTCGTTCCCCGACGTGCCGCACCGCATGACCCGCGAGGAGATCGACCGCCGCCACCCGGCGCTGCTCGCCACCCTCGCCAACCACCCGGGCATCGGCTTCCTCCTCGTGCGCACCCTGGACCGCGGTCCGCTGGTGCTCGGCGCGCGCGGCGCCGAGGTGTACCTGGACGAGGCGCCGGACGACCTCGGGCCGCTCGCCGACTTCGGGTCCGGGGCCGCGGACGCCGTGCGGCGCACCGACGGCTTCCCGCACACCGCCGACATCATGGTCAACTCCTGGTACGACCCGGCCGAGGGCGAGGTGCTCGCCTTCGAGGAGCAGATCGGCTCGCACGGCGGCCTGGGCGGCGCGCAGTCCCGGCCCTTCCTGCTGTCGCCGCTCGTCCTGCCGGACCCGGCGGCGGACGGCACCGAACTCGTCGGCGCCGAGCGGATCCACCAGATCCTGCGCGGCTGGCTGGGCGCCGACCTGGGCCCGGAGGTCCCGGTGCCCGTCCCGGCGAACGATTCCCCGTTCGGCGCCCCGGACGAGACAGCTTTTGCGGCTCCCGACCGCGCCGCGCCGGACAATACGCGCTGATTTGGCACCAGGTCCGGCGTATCCGACCATGGGCTCCGCCCGGCGATCCCGGGCGCCGGGCACGACGAGAGGCGCACCACCCCATGCACGACACCGGATCCGTGGCAGAGCCGGCTCCGGCGCCCGGCCAGGGAGAACCGGCGCGGGACCCGAGCAGGCACGCCCGGCGCTTCGGACTGCCGATCGCCACCTGCCTGGTGATGGGGAACATCATCGGCGGCGGCATCTTCCTGCTGCCGGCCTCCGTCGCCCCCTTCGGCACCATCAGCCTCGTCGCCTTCGCCGTGCTCACCGCGGGGGCCATCGCCCTCGCGCTCGTCTTCGGGCGCCTGGCCGAACGCGACCCGCGCACCGGTGGCCCCTACGTCTATGCCCGCGCGGCCTTCGGCGACTTCGCGGGCTTCCTCGCGGCCTGGTCGTACTGGATCACCACCTGGGTGTCCAACGCGGCCCTCGCCGTCGCCGCCGTCGGGTACCTCGACGTGCTGATCCCGGTCGGCGACCACCGGTGGACCGCCTGCCTGGCCGCGCTGGTGCTGCAGCTGCTGCCCGCGCTCGCCAACTTCGCGGGCACGCGGTACGTGGGTGCCGTCCAGCTGGTCGCCACCGTCCTGAAGTTCCTGCCGCTGCTGCTCGTCGCGGTCGGCGGCCTCTTCTTCTTCGACAGTGCCAACCTCGGGCCGTTCCGGGCGAGCGACGACAGTCCGCTGGGCGCCGTCACGGCCGCCGCCGCGATCCTGCTCTTCTCCTACCTGGGCGTCGAGTCCGCCGCCGTCAGCGCGGGCGAGGTGCGCGACCCCCGGCGCAACGTCGGGCGCGCGACCATCCTCGGCACCCTCGGCGCCGCCGTCGTCTACCTGCTGGGCACGCTCGCCGTCTTCGGCACGGTCGCGCACGACGACCTGGTCTCCTCCACCGCGCCCTTCTCGGACGCCGTCGACGTGATGTTCGGCGGCTCCTGGGGCGGCACGGCGGTCGCCTGCGCCGCGCTGGTCTCGATGGTCGGCGCCCTCAACGGCTGGACGCTGCTCAGCGCGCAGACGCCGTACGCGGCCGCCAGGGACGGGCTCTTCCCGAGCGCGTTCGGGCGCAAGAAGCGCGGCGTGCCGACCGTCGGCGTCCTGGTCACCGTCGTCCTCGCCTCGCTGCTCACCGTCTACAACTACACGGCGGGCTCCGGCGGCGTCTTCGAGTCCCTCGTCCTGATCACGACGTTCACGGCGACCGTGCCCTACCTCCTGGCCACCGCCGCCCAGATCTACTTCCTGGTCTCCGGGCAGCGCGAGCGCGTGCACCGCGGCCGACTGGTGCGGGACGGGATCCTGGCGGGCACCGCCTTCGCGTTCTCCATGTGGCTGGTCGCCGGGTCCGGGTACGCGGCCGTCTACCAGGGCGTGCTGTTCCTCTTCGTCGGCGTGCTCGTCTACGCGTGGATGGCGGCCCGCAAGCAGCGGGCCGCCACCGTCCGCGACTGACCGGTCCGGTACGGGGCCGGCCGACGCCCGCGGCTACCTCGCCAGGGGCGCGACGACCCAGCGCCGCGTCTTGAACATGCCGTCCTGCGCGCCGATCTCGATCAGCTTGCGGGCCGCGGGGTAGGCCTCGTTCCCCTCCAGTTCATAGCCGACCTCGAAGCTGCCGGGGACATCCCTGACCTCGGGGATCCCGCGGTCTGCCGCGGTCTGCTCCGGCTCGTCCGCGCTCTCCGCGGCGAGGTGCGCGAGCAGCTTCCTCTGCGCCGCGTCGAGCGCCTTGCGCGGGTCCTGCTCCAGCGGCGCCGCCGCCGTCTTGCCGCCCTTGGGCGCCGGCGGGGCGATCTCGGTGCTCGGCTCGCGGGTGGCGCCGGTGGCCTGACGGGTGGCGATCTGCGCCTGCACGGGTGTGCCGTCGTTGTCGAGGCCGACGCGGATCAGGCCGCGGCCCGGCGTGATGACGGGGGCGCCGTCGAAGACCTGCCGGAACGTCACGTGCGTCTGGATCGACACCGGGCGCCCGACCTCCGAGCCGTCCTTCGTCCCGGAGTTCTGCATCAGGTCGTGCACGCCGTCCACGACGAGCTCGGCGCCCTCGGCGTACCGCTCGGCGAACGAGCGGGCCGCCTCGACGGCACGGTCGGTGGGCAGCTGCTGGGTGTTGCGGTGGTTCGGTTCGGCGAGCCTGACCCAGCGCACGCCGTCGGGCGCGGCGGAGACGATGCGGTCGCCGGAGGACGCGTTGAGCACGCCGAGCCGGTCCGCCTGCACCTCCTGCAGCGCCGCCGACGGGAAGTCGGCGAGCCGGCCGAGGGCGCCGAGCTGCGTGCCCGGGTCGTCCGGCGCGAGCTGGATGATCTGCCGGCCGCCGGGGAGCCGGGTGAGCGGCTCGCGGATGCTGTCGCGCGCGTAGTACCAGCGCCAGGCGTACCAGTTGTCCGGCACGTGCTCGCGGTAGAAGTTCCGCTCGGTGTTGAGGCGGTTGGTGGCCTCGGCCTGGGTGGACCCCACGGCGCACACCGAGGGCGCCTGGCCGTGGTAGATGTCCCAGCTGGCGTTGAGCCAGGCGTCGCAGTACGTCTGCCCGGACCGCCACTTCTCCCAGAACTTCTTGCCGTAGTCGCCGCTGTCGATGCTGACGGTCTCGAAGCCGAAGATCATCCGGAAGCCGATGTTGGGCCCGGCCCAGGTGCGGATCGGCGAGTGGCCGCCGGTGACCTTCAGCGAGTCGCAGGTCGACCAGAAGACGTAGTTCGCCCGCTCGTTGCCGAGCGCCATCCGGTTGGAGACGGCGTCGCTGCGGCCGTCCCAGGCCGCGCCGAGTGGCGCGAAGAAGACGCCGTTGCCGTCCATGCCGCCGTGGCCCGAGTGGTAGACGGCGACGACGGCGTCCATGCCGTAGCGGTCCTGCCAGTTGTCGTACGTCTCCTCGTACGCCCACACCTGCGCGCCGCCGTCGGCGAACCAGAAGTTCCGGTCGTAGAACTGCTGGAGGTACGCCAGCCAACCGGTGGCGTCCTCGTGCGTGTGGTACAGCGTCGCCTGGTTGACGAACTTCTGGATGCTGAAGGCACCCCACCAGCCGAAGGTCGAGTCCCGGTCGCCCGCCGCACCGGGCTTCTCCGGTTCGATCGGGGACGGACCGTGGTCCGAGTAGTTGATGCGCATGGCCTTACCCCCTGAGATGATCTCCTCGTTCCGTGCGCGAGGGGGCCTCAAAGTGTCACCGGGAACGGGCCTTGCCCAGTTGCCATTCCGGCCATAGAGACCGTGCCACGGGCCCGTTCCCGCACCTCAGCGGCCTCTGTGGCACGGCGGTGCACACACTGTGTTCGGATCGGGCGACGTGCACCTGCGGGCCCCGCTCGAACACCTCCTGCGGCCCGGTCCGCCCCGCGCGGCCCGTTTTCATCCGGAGTGTGATCGGATGGTGGCGACGCACCTTCCGATCACTCAACCGCACTGAAGGGAACTGCATCGTGGCAACCACGCGCTCCGCGCACACGGTCTGGGAAGGCTCTCTGACGGAGGGCACGGGGACCGTCACCTTCGACTCCTCCGGCATCGGGGAGCAGGCGGTGTCCTGGCCGTCGCGCGCCGAGGAGGCGAACGGCAAGACCAGCCCGGAGGAGCTCATCGCCGCCGCGCACTCCAGCTGCTTCTCGATGGCGCTGTCGCACACCCTGACCGGCGCGGGCACCCCGCCCACCCGTCTGGTGAGCTCCGCCGACGTGACCCTGCAGCCCGGCACCGGCATCACCGGCATCCACCTCACCGTCGAGGGCACCGTGCCCGGCATCGACGAGGCCGCCTTCGTGGAGGCGGCCGAGAGCGCGAAGGCCGGCTGCCCGGTGAGCCAGGCCCTGTCGGGGACCACCATCACCCTTTCGGCCAAGCTGGCCTGACCCGGCGCCTGTTGACGATGCCGCCGCCCCTGTCGGGGTGGCGGCATTGTCACGCGCGGCATTGACAAGAGCCCGCTCAAGTTTTGTGATGGAGAACGGAGTAGACCTGGATACGGGGGACGTGGGCTCGCGGCGGAAGGGACTGGACCATGGCACGTGCGGTCGGGATCGACCTCGGTACGACGAACTCGGTGGTGGCCGTGCTGGAGGGCGGTGAGCCCACCGTCGTCGCCAACGCGGAGGGCGCGCGCACCACGCCCTCGGTCGTCGCCTTCGCGAAGAACGGCGACGTCCTGGTGGGCGAGGTCGCCAAGCGGCAGGCCGTCACCAACGTGGAGCGCACCGCGCGCTCCGTCAAACGGCACATGGGCGAGGGGAGTTGGCGCTTCCCGGAGAGCGGGTCGGTGGACGGCACCCGCTACACCGCGCAGGAGCTGTCCGCCCGCGTCCTGCAGAAGCTCAAGCGCGACGCCGAGTCCTACCTGGGCGAGGACGTCACCGACGCGGTGGTCACCGTGCCCGCGTACTTCGACGACACCCAGCGCCAGGCCACCAAGGAGGCCGGCGAGATCGCCGGCCTGAACGTGCTGCGCATCGTCAACGAACCCACCGCCGCCGCCCTCGCCTACGGTCTCGACAAGGGCGACGACCAGACCGTCCTCGTCTTCGACCTCGGCGGCGGCACCTTCGACGTCTCCCTCCTGGAGATGGGCGAGGGCGTCATCGAGGTGAAGGCCACCAACGGCGACACCCGGCTCGGCGGCGACGACTGGGACCAGCGCGTCGTCGAGCACCTGGTGCGGCAGTTCAAGAACGCCCACGGGGTGGACCTCGGCAAGGACAAGATGGCGCTCCAGCGCCTGCGCGAGGGCGCCGAGAAGGCGAAGATCGAGCTGTCCTCGTCGAGCGAGACGGACATCAACCTCCCGTACATCACCGCGTCCGCGGACGGCCCGCTGCACCTGGCCGAGAAGCTGACCCGCGCCCGGTTCCAGGAGCTGACCGCCGACCTCCTCGACCGCTGCAAGGCGCCCTTCCACCAGGCCGTCAAGGACGCGGGCATCGAACTGTCCGCCGTCGACCACGTGATCCTGGTGGGCGGCTCCACCCGGATGCCCGCGGTGACCGAGCTGGTGCGCGAACTCACCGGCAAGGACCCGCACAAGGGCGTCAACCCCGACGAGGTGGTGGCGCTCGGCGCGGCCCTGCAGGCCGGCGTGATCCGCGGCGACGTCAAGGACGTCCTGCTCCTGGACGTGACCCCGCTCTCCCTCGGCATCGAGACCAAGGGAGGGATCATGACCAAGCTCATCGAGCGCAACACCACGATTCCCACCAAGCGTTCGGAGACGTTCTCCACCGCCGAGGACAACCAGCCCTCCGTCGGCATCCAGGTCTTCCAGGGCGAGCGGGAGATCGCCGCGTACAACAAGAAGCTCGGCGTCTTCGACCTGACCGGGCTGCCGCCCGCCCCGCGCGGCGTCCCCAAGATCGAGGTCACCTTCGACATCGACGCCAACGGCATCATGCACGTCTCGGCGAAGGACGAGGCCACCGGGCGCGAGCAGCGCATGACGGTGACCGGCGGCTCCGCGCTGCCCAAGGACGACATCAGCCGCATGGTGCGCGAGGCCGAGGAGCACGCCGAGGAGGACCGCAGGCGCCGCGAGGCGGCGGAGACCCGCAACCAGGCCGAGCAGCTCGTCTACCAGACCGAGCGGTTCCTGCAGGAGAACGGGGAACGCGTCCCGGCGGACACGAAGGCCGAGGTGGAGACGGCCGCGGCCGAGCTGAAGGACCTCCTCAAGAACCGCGCCGAGGACACGAACGCCCTGCGCACCGGCGCCGAGAAGCTCGCCACGGTGAGCCAGCAGATGGGCCGCGCGATGTACGAGAACTCCGGCGGCGCCACCGCCCAGGAGCAGCCGTCACCGGGCGCGGGACCGGAGGAGGGCGTGGTGGACGCGGAGATCGTGGACGAGGACGACCCGGGCAAGGAGAAGGGCGGGACGGGCGGGCCCGGAGGCGCCGCCTAGCGGGCGCCGCCGCGGCGGGCGGGGCGGCGGGGCATCAGGACCCCGTCCGCTCCCAGCCGCGCCGCTCCGGCCGTGCCCCCACGCGCTTGGGGTCCCGGCCGCGGTAGACGACGTAGGGCCGGAACAGGTACTGCACCGGGGCGCTGAACATGTGGATGAGCCGGGTGAAGGGCACCAGCGCGATCAGCACCATCCCGATCACCGCATGGATCTCGTACAGCACCGGGACGCCCGCCATCCGGTCGATGTCCGGCTGGAGCGTGAAGAGGCTGCGGGCCCACGGGGCGATGGACTCGCGGTAGTTGTAGCCGTCGCCGGAGGCGTGCGTCAGCTTGGCCACCATGCCGAGCACGATCGCGCCGAACAGCACCAGGTACATCAGCTTGTCGTTGGCGGTCGTGGCGCGGAAGACCGGCGTGTTCGTCCGCCGCCGGTAGAGCAGCAGCAGGATGCCGAGGACCAGCAGCACCCCGGCCGCCGTGCCCCCGTACAGCGAGAACAAGTGGTACGTGTGCTCGCTCAGACCCACCTTGTCCGTCCACGACTCCGGCAGGAACAGGCCGACCAGGTGGCCCACGAGCACGAACAGGATGCCGTAGTGGAACATCGGCGAGGCGATGTTCAGGAGCTTGGACTCGTAGACCTGCGAGGAGCGGGTCGTCCAGCCGAACTTGTCGTAGCGGTAGCGCCAGACGATGCCCGCGACCAGCAGCACGAAGGCGACGTAGGGGAGCACGCCCCACAGCAGCGTTTTCATGAGTCCCGCTCCCCGATGAGTGCGAAGGGCTGAAGTCCGACGTCCTCGCGCGGCGGCCCGGACCGGGCCAGGGCCAACGCCTCCGCGCGGTCCTTGGGCGAGGGACCCGGCAGCGTCGAGCACACCGCCTCGATCACCGCCGCGTAGGGCGTGCCGAAGTCGGTGAGGGCGATCCGCAGCAGCTCCAGGCCGCTGCGGTGTTCCGTCAACAGCTCCGGGCCCGCCTGCGCCGAGAACTCCAGGACCGCGGGCAGGAAGTCCGGCAGCTCCTCGCCGGTGAACTCCAGGCCGTGCTCCCGGTAGACCTCCTTGAAGCGCACCAGGGCCATGCCGCGCCGCCGGGTGTCGCCGTCCCGCCACCAGCTCAGGTACAGGCTGTGCCGGTTCTTGAAGTCGAAGACCTGCACGTAGTGCGCGGCCAGCTCGCGCGCGTCGGTCCGCTCGGCGTGGTCGAGGAAGCCGTCGAGACCCGCCGGGGCGGCCGCCCTGATCAGCGGCAGCCGCGCGCGGAACTCGTCGTCCGGATAGGCCAGGCAGAGCGCCGCCGCCTGGTAGAGCACCGCGTGCCGCGTCACTTGTCGTTCTCCCTCGCGTGGGCCTCTTCGGTCGCGCTGGGCTGTTCGTCGGCGGTCTGCCGGGCCCGCAGCGCGTGGAAGTTCTCGATGGTCACCAGCGGCAGCTGCTTGCGTCCCGAGTCCTGGCCGAACGGGCCGTCGCCGCCCATCCCCGGGCCGTCCTCGTAGTCGAGGCTGCACGAGTCGGGCAGCGCCGACTCCTCCAGGCGCTGCGCGTCGGCGACCGCCGCGGTCGGGATGACGTACCGGTCCTCGTACTTCGCGATGGCGAGCAGCCGGTACATCGCCTCGATCTCGGACGCCGCCATGCCGACCGACTCCGCGGCCGAACCGTCCGGCCGGTCGCCGAGGTTGATGGCCCGCATGTGGGCGCGCATCGCGGCGAGCTTCTCCAGGGAGGCGCGCACGGGGCCGACGTCACCGGCCGTGAAGATCTCCGCGAGGTACTCCAGCGGGATCCGGAGCGTGTCGATCGCGCCGAACAGATTGCCCAGGTCCTCGCCGTCGTGGCCGGTCTCCGACAGCGCGTCCACCACCGGGGAGAGCGGCGGGATGTACCAGACCATCGGCATCGTGCGGTACTCCGGGTGCAGCGGCAGCGCCACCTTGTACCGGCTGATCAGCGCGTGCACGGGGGAGCGGCGGGCGGCCTCGATCCAGTCGTGGGAGATGCCGTCCCGCTCCGCCGCGCGCCGCACCTCGGGGTCCTCGGGGTCGAGGAAGACGCCCAACTGCGCCTGGTACAGCTTGTGCTCGTCGGGCTCGGAGGCCGCCTCGGTCACCTTGTCGGCGTCGTACAGGATCACCCCGAGATAGCGCAGCCGTCCCACGCACGTCTCGGAGCACACGGTCGGCAGGCCCACCTCGACGCGCGGGTAGCACATCGTGCACTTCTCGGCCTTGCCGGTGCGGTGGTTGAAGTAGACCTTCTTGTACGGGCAGCCGGTCACGCACTTGCGCCAGCCCCTGCAGTGGTCCTGGTCGACCAGGACGATGCCGTCCTCGGCGCGCTTGTACATCGCGCCGGACGGACAGGACGCCACGCACGCCGGGTTCAGGCAGTGCTCGCAGATGCGCGGCAGATAGAACATGAACGTCTGCTCGAAGGCGAACTTCACCTTGTCCGCGGCCTGTTCGCGGGTCTTGGCGACCATCGGGTCGAGGTCGCCGTACTCGGTGGCGCCGCCCAGGTTGTCGTCCCAGTTCGACGACCACTCGATCTTCATCGGCTTGCCGGAGATCAGCGAGCGGGGCTCGGCCACCGGATAGTCGTCGCCGAGCGGCGCGTCGGTGAGGTTCTTGTACTCGTAGGTCCAGGGCTCGTAGTAGTCCTTGATCTCCGGCAGCTTGGGGTTGGAGAAGATCTCAAGGAGCGACTTGATGCGGCCGCCGTTCTTCAGCTTGAGCGCGCCGCGCTTGTTCAGCTCCCAGCCGCCGCGCCACTTCTCCTGGTCCTCGTAGCGGCGCGGATAGCCCTGTCCGGGGCGGGTCTCGACGTTGTTGAACCAGACGTACTCCATGCCGTCCCGGTTCGTCCACGCCTGCTTGCAAGTGACGGAGCAGGTGTGGCACCCGATGCACTTGTCGAGGTTCATCACCATCGCGATCTGTGCCATGACGCGCATGTCAGTACTCCACCTTCTGCGACCTGCGGCGGATGACCGTCACCTCGTCGCGCTGGTTGCCCGTCGGACCGAGATAGTTGAACGCCCACGACAACTGCGCGTAACCGCCGATGAGATGGGACGGCTTGAGGATCAGCCGGGTCAGCGAGTTGTGGATGCCGCCGCGCCGGCCGGTGGTCTCCGTCTTGGGGACGTTCACCGTGCGTTCCTGCGCGTGGTGCATGAAGACCGTGCCGGCCGGCATGCGGTGCGAGACGATGGCGCGCGCCACCACCACGCCGTTGCGGTTGACCGCCTCGATCCAGTCGTTGTCCCGCACGCCGATGGCCTCCGCGTCCTGCGGCGCCATCCAGATGCACTGACCGCCGCGGGAGAGCGACAGCATGAAGAGGTTGTCCTGGTACTCGGAGTGGATGGACCACTTGTTGTGCGGCGTGAGGTAACGGACCGTCACCTCCCGCTCGCCGTCCGGGCCGAGCCGCGGTTCACCGAAGAGCCGGTTCATGTCGAGCGGCGGCCGGTAGACCGGCATCGCCTCGCCCAGCTCGTGCATCCAGTCGTGGTCGATGAAGAAGTGCTGGCGCCCGGTGAGCGTGTGCCACGGCTTGAGGTGCTCGGTGTTGAGCGTGAACGCCGTGTACCGGCGCCCGCCGGACTCGCTGCCGCTCCACTCCGGCGAGGTGATCACCGGGACGGGCGCGGCCTGCGTGTCCGCGTACGTGATGCGCTTGCCCTCGTGCTCGGCGGCCAGGTGCGCCATCTCCTGGCCGGTGCGGGCCTCCAGGGTGTGGAAGCCCTGGGTGGCCAGGCGCCCGTTCGTCGTGCCGGACAGCGCGAGGATGGTGTTGGCCGCCTTCACCGCGGTGTCCAGGGCCGGGCGGCCGTCCGCGGGCCCGCCCCGCACGACGCCGTTGCGCTCGCGCAGCTCCTCGACCTCCTGGTCGGGGTTGAAGGAGATGCCCTTCACCGGCAGGCCCAGCTTCTCCACCAGCGGGCCCAGCGAGGCGAACTTCGCGCCGATCGCGGTGTAGTCGCGCTCCACCACGGTCAGCCCCGGCATCGTCCTGCCGGGCACCGCCTCGCACTCGCCCTTGCGCCAGTCCAGGACGACGCCGCCGGGCTGCGCGGTCTCGCCCGGGGTGTCGTGCTGCAGCGCGGTGGCCACGACGTCCTTGCGCACGCCCAGGTGGTCCACCGACAGCTCGCTCAGCCGGTCCGCGATCGCGCGGAACGTGTCGAAGTCGGTGCGGGCCTGCCACGGCGGGTCGACGGCCGGGGTGAAGGAGTGCACGTAGGGGTGCATGTCCGTGGTCGACAGGTCGTGCTTCTCGTACCAGGTCGCCGCGGGCAGCACGACGTCGGACAGCAGCGTCGAGGACGTCTGGCGGAAGTCGAGGGAGACGAGCAGGTCGAGCTTGCCCTCCGGGGCCTGCTCCCGCCACGTCACCGTCGTCGGGCGCTCCTCGGGCGTCGCCTCCTCGGCACGCAGCGAGGAGTGCGTGCCCAGCAGGTGCTTGGTGAAGTACTCCGCGCCCTTGGCGGACGAGCCGAGCAGATTGGCCCGCCACAGCGTCAGGACGCGCGGCCAGTTCTCCGGGGCGTCCGGGTCCTCGCAGGCGAACTTGAGCGTGCCCGCCTTGAGTTCGTCGACGACGTTGCCCACCGGGTCGCCCGTGGTCTCGCCCAGGTCCAGGGAGTTGCGGTCGAACGTGGGGTACGACGGCATCCAGCCGGCCCGCGCCGAGAGCGCCAGACAGTCCGCGCCGGTCATGCCCGCGAAGCGGCCCTCGCCCAGCGGTGAGGAGAGCACGTCGGCGGCGAACTTGTCGTAACGCCACTGGTCGGTGTTGAGGAACCAGTACGCGGCACCGATCATCTGGCGCGGCGGCCTGCTCCAGTCGTTGGCGCTCGCGAGCGTCGCCCAGCCGGTCGCCGGGCGGCACTTCTCCTGGCCGACGTAGTGCGCCCAGCCGCCGCCGTTGCGGCCCTGGCAGCCGGTGAGCTGGAGCAGCGCGAGGAAGGAGCGGTAGATCGTCTCGGAGTGGAACCAGTGGTTGGTGCCCGCGCCCATCAGGATCATGCAGCGGCCGCGCGACTTCTCGGCGGTGGCCGCGAACTCCCGGGCGATCTTCACGCACTTGGCGGCGGGCACCGAGGTGTGCGCCTCCTGCCAGGCGGGCGTGCCGGGCGCCCCGGCGTCCTCGTAGGAGGCGGGCCAGGTGCCCGGCAGGCCCGCGCGGCCCACACCGTACTGCGCGAGCAGCAGGTCGAAGACCGTGGTCACCAGCGGCCCGTCCTGGCCGCCGAGCCGGGTGGCGGGCACCCCGCGCCGCACGACCTCGCCGCGGCCCTGACCGTGCGTGCCGCCCTCGGTGTCGAAGCGGGGCAGCAGCACCTCGACGCCCGCGGCGACGTCGGAGCCGTGCAGCGTCAGGGCCGGCTCGATGCCGCCGAGCTCCAGGTTCCACTTGCCCTTGCCGGACTCGGTCCAGCGGAAGCCCAGCGAGCCGTTCGGCACGGCGGGCCGCCCGGTCCGCTCGTCGAGCACCGCCGTCTTCCACTCGCCGCCCTCGCCGTCCTCGCCCAGATCGCTGGCGCGCAGGAACTTCGACGGGACGTACGCGCCGTCGCGCTCGGTCAGCGTCACCAGGAAGGGCAGGTCGGTGAACTTGCGGACGTAGTCGGTGAAGAACTCCGTCCGCCGGTCGACGAAGAACTCCTTGAGGATCACGTGGCCCATCGCGATGGCCAGCGCCCCGTCCGTGCCCGGGTGCGGGTGCAGCCACTCGTCGGCGAACTTCGCGTTGTCCGCGTAGTCGGGCGCCACGACCACGACCTTCTGGCCCCGGTAGCGGGCCTCGGCCATCCAGTGCGCGTCCGGCGTCCGCGTCACCGGCACGTTGGAGCCCCACATCATCAGGTACGCGGCGTCCCACCAGTCGCCCGACTCGGGGACGTCGGTCTGGTCGCCGAAGACCTGCGGAGAGGCCACCGGGAGGTCCGCGTACCAGTCGTAGAAGGAGAGCATCGGCGCGCCGATGAGGCTCATGAAGCGGGCCCCGGCCGCGTGCGACACCATCGACATCGCGGGGATGGGGGAGAAGCCGGCGACGCGGTCGGGACCGTACGTCTTGATGGTGTGGACGTGCGCGGCGGCGATGATCTCGACGGCCTCGTCCCAGGTCGCGCGCACCAACCCGCCCTTGCCGCGCGCCTGTTGGTAGGTCCTGCGCCGCTCCGGATCGCCCTGGATGTCCGCCCAGGCGAGCACCGGGTCCTTCAGCCGCGCCTTCGCCTCCCGGTACATCTCCAGGAGGACGCCCCGCAGGTACGGGTAGCGCACGCGCGTGGGGGAGTACGTGTACCAGGAGAACGCGGCGCCGCGCGGGCACCCGCGCGGCTCGTACTCGGGGCGGTCCGGGCCGACGCTCGGATAGTCCGTCGCCTGCGTCTCCCAGGTGATGATGCCGTCCTTGACGTACACCTTCCAGCGGCACGAGCCGGTGCAGTTCACCCCGTGCGTGGAGTGCACGACCTTGTCGTGGCTCCACCGGTCCCGGTAGAAGGCGTCCGCGTCCCGCCCGCCGGTCAGCCGGACGCTGTGCAGGTCGGGGGCGGCGGTGCCGCGCCGGAAGAACTTCCCCGCCCGCAACAGGGCGGCGGCGGGCTCGGTCGTCTCTGTCACCGTGGAGCTCCCTAGGTCTGCCTCCTTCCGAACCTAGGTGCGGGTGCCCCGGGGCACCTTCCGACAGGGGCCGTACGGGTTGTGGTGGCCGCGTCACCCCGGGGCGAGCGGCCCCTCAGCACTGCGTATCGAGTGACGTCCACGTCTCCGGGTCGACCTGCCGGAACGCGCCGCCGCCGCAGGTGTTGAGCACGCCCCCCACGTATGCGCTCCGATAGCCGGAGACCTCGATGTCCTCGTCCTGACTGACGTGTGCGGAGAGCTGGAAGGGCTTGCCGTCGTCCTTGACGACCTGCGTGACGGTCTCGTCCCCCACGGTCATCCGCAGGACGAGCGTGTAGGCGCAGTAGTGCTTCGCCGTCGCGGCATCGACGAGGATCTTCTGCCGCTCGCCGCGCTCCAGGGAGATCGTGTGCCGGGAGAAATAGCTCGGGGACGAGGTGCCGTCCTTCTCGACGCTCTTTGCGGTGGGCAACTGCTCGTCCAGGTCGAGAGTGAGACGAACGTTGCTGTCCTGGCCCGCGTTCGGGCTCTCGAACAGCGTGCCCGACAGCGGTGCGCGGCACTCCTTGTCCACCTGCAGGTCGTTGATCTCGACCGGCTGCGAGGTGTTGCCCTGGAGCGTGATGAGGTCGAGGCGCCTGTCGACGGGGACGGCACCCCTGCTCGTGAACCACCGGTGCGTCTCGTCCGTGAGGCTGCTCGCATTGACCGACTTCAGTTCGCTCGGGCCGAAGGAGCGGGCGTCCTGGAACGCCCAGCTGTTCGCACCGGTGTCCTGGGGGCTGACCGACACCACCTTGACGGGTGCCGTCGTGGTCGCCTTGACCTCTTCACCGCGGCCCTTGCTCGTGACCCGGTCACCGGCGCCGGGCGGCTCCTCGTCCGTCCAGGGCTGCCACTTCGCCAGCCCGCCGCCGACAGCGGCCAGGACGGCGATGCCCAGGACGACGGCACCGCGTGCCCTGCGCCTTCCCGACCCGGAGGCCGGCGCGGGCGACGACGACTCCGGCTCCACCGCGGCCGTCGTGGCCCGCGAGGGCTCGGCCGGACGACGCGAGGGCGCCTCGCCGGCGGGGGCCGCCCGCTCCCAGAGCCGGTGCAGTTCCGTGATCTCGTCGGCGCCGAGTCGCAGCGCCCTCGCGATCGTGGCGACGGTGTTCCACGAGGGCCGGCCGTTCCCGTCATTGAGGGCGTTGCTGACCGTCGTCCGCCCCAGACCCACCTTCCGGCTCAGCCTGGTCGTCGTCAGCCCTTCCGTGCCCTGGCGTTCGCGCAACCGCCGCCGTAAGCGCGCCAGCGCCTCGGTCGCCTCGGCATCCTCCATGCCTCGCCCCCCAACGGAGTGCTGTTCAGGACTGTTCATCTTCGTACGCCCGTCACCTGCCGCACAGACGAATGGAGAACGTCGCAGCACCGTGTTCGTCCAGGAGCAGAGGAGCCTGCCGTGGTGTCGTCCCAGACCGTTGTTCTCACCGTCCTGGCGGTCGCCGTAGCGGTGACCGTCTCGCTGCTGGCCGCCCTGACGGCGGGGCTGCTCGCCCGCGCCGAAGGGGCCGGCGCGGCGGCGGCCGTGAGCCGCGGCTGCGCGGTCTTCGCGGCCACGCTCACGCTGCTCGCGCTCATGGCCGCCACACTCGGCGATCTCCTCGGCTGACCGGTTGACCGGTTGACCGGTTGACCGCCTGACCGGCTGACCGGCGACGGGTGCGGGACCGGGGCCGGGCGCCTCATTACCCGGCACGTAATCGACCCCGCCCCGCGTCGCCGACACAGTGGTGGCAACGGGTCCGGTCCGGCGCACTCCGGACCGGACCCGGGGACCCACACCACTTCCCGCCTGGAGGCAGCCATGTCCGCGTACCCGCTCACCGCGCTGGCCGGTACCACCGACCCGACCACCATGCTGCGCCGCTTCCTCGGCCTCGACGCCGTCGTGACCGCGGGCAACGGGCTCGCGTACGCCGTCGCGTCGGGGCCCCTGGGCCGCCTCCTGGGGGTCGACGCCGGGCTGCTGCTGGGGCTGGGGGTCGGGCTCGTGCTGTACGGCGCGGGCGTCGGGTTCCTCGCCACGCGCACGAGTCCGCCGGGGCGCGCCGTGCAGGCGGTCGTCGAGGTGAACGCCGTCTGGGCGGGGCTCAGCGTCGTCGCGGTCTTCGTCTGGTTGTCGCCGAGCACCGCCGGGGCGGTGTGGATCCCGCTGCAGGCCGCGGTCGTGGCCGGTTTCGCCGCGCTGCAGTACGCGGCGCTGCGCGCCGGACGCTAGCCAGGTCGCGCCGCACGGTCCGGCTGCCGTGCGGACGACGGGGCCGTGCGGCAGAGCCTTGTGCGGAACAGCCTCAGGACAGCCGCGCCCGCAGGTACGCGGCGGTCGCCGGATCGGCCGGGAGCAGAGTCTCGATGGCCAGCTCGGCGACCGTCACGTCCATCGGCGTGTTGAACGTCGAGATCGAGGAGATGAAGGACAGCAGCCGTCCGTCGTGCTCGATCCGCAGCGGCAGCGCGAAGTAGGGCACGTCCGTCCCCGCCGCGAAGGCGTCGACACCGGGGTCCGCCACCGGATACGCCGCCACCTCCTCGTACACCTCCCGCAGCGCGTCGGACCGCTGCAGCGCGATCTGGCGCTCCATCTGGTGCAGCAGGTGCCCGCGCCACTCCCGCAGGTTGCGGATCCGCGGGGCGAGGCCCTCCGGATGCAGCGTCAGCCGCATCGCGTTGAGCGGCGGGGCGAGCAGGTGCCCGGGGATGCCGTCCAGGATCATCGCGATGCCGCGGTTCGCCGCGACCACGGAGTACGTCGCGTCGACGACCAGCGCCGGATACGGCTCGTACCCGGCCAGGAGCTGTTCCAGCCCCTCGCGCAGCGTGCCCATGGACGGGTCGTCCAGTGGCGTCTCCCGGAACCGGGGCGCGTAACCGGCCGCCAGGAGCAGCGAGTTGCGCTCCCGGACCGGCACGTCGAGGTGGTCGGCGAGGCGCAGCAGGAACTCCTCGCTCGGCCGCGACCGGCCCGTCTCGACGAAACTGATGTGCCGGGCCGAGGAGTCGGCGCGCAGGGCGAGCTCCAACTGGCTCACCCTGCGCCGCTCGCGCCAGCCGCGCAGCAGCGGCCCCGCGCCGGGGGCGTGCGGGGCCGCCTTCTCCTTGGCCTTGCCTCTGACGTTCCCCTGGGCGGGCGCGGCGGTTGTCATACGTAGAAGGTAATCGAAAGGATTTGTGGCAAGGTGAGCCGCAGACCCACGACCCGGAAGGAGCACGGCCCATGCCCCCTGAACCGCTGTCGCAGAAAGAGGTCGAGGACCGTCTCACGGAGCTGCCCGGCTGGTCCGTGGACGACGGCCTGCTCACCCGCTCCTACCGGCTCGCCTCGCACTTCGCGGCGACCGGCCTGGTCGTGCACGTCGCGCAGATCCAGGAGGAGCTCGGCCACCACTCCGACCTGACGCTCGGCTACGACACCGTGACGCTGGCCGTGCGGACGCACAGCGCGGACGGCGCCCTCACCGACCTCGACTTCGAACTGGCCCGCAGGGTCCAGGAGTCGGCGCCCGCGCACGGCGCCGAGTGAGCCGTCGTGCTCGACTACGGGAAGGAAGCCGACCGCTACGACGCCTCGCGCGGCGGTGAGCCCCGCGCCGCCGCCGCGGCCGCCGCGGTGCTCGGCCTGGTGCCCGCCGGGGCCGGCACCCTGCTCGACGTCGCCTGCGGGACCGGCCTCGTCACCCGGCGCCTGGCCGGACGGCCGGGGCTCCGGGTGACCGGGGTCGACGCCGCGTACCGCATGGCCCGGATGGCGGCGGACCGGCTGCCGGGCGCCGTCGTCCTCGGCGACAGCCGCCGACTGCCCTTTCCCGACGGGTCCTTCGACGCGGTGAGCACCGTGTGGCTGCTGCACCTGCTGTCCGGCCCCGAGGAGACCTCCGAGGTCGTCGCCGAGTGCGCGCGGGTGCTGCGGCCCGGCGGGGTCTACGTCACGACCGTGGACAAGGCCGCCGCGCACGACGTGCGCAGCGACATCGACGCCGTGCTCGCACCGCGCCCGGTGGGGCTCGCGGTCGACCGCGCCGAGGCCGTCGACGCGTACGCCGCCGAGCACGGCCTCGCGGCGGCGGGCCGGGCCCGGTTCCGCGGCCACGGCCAGGGCCGTTCGCCCCGCTCGACGGTCGATGACCTGCGGCGCGGCTGGTTCACGCGGATCCCGCCCGAGGGGCCGATGGCGGAGCGCTTCGCGGCCGGGCTCGCGGCCCTGCCGGACCAGGACGTGCCGCGCCCCGATCCGCGGTTCGGCGTCCGCGCGTACCGGAAGCGCCCCTGACTCCGCACTCCGCGCGGGCGTCGGGGCTCCGACCCGCGGCCCAATTTTTTGCGGGACCGGCAATACCGTTGGGCCAGGTCCGGGAACGGGGCGCAGGCTGTCCCTGTCCGCACGCGAGGGTCAGCGGGGTCCGCGCGGCGGCGGAACGGAAGGCGGCACAGGACGATGGGTCACGACCACGGGCACAGCGACGGACACGGGCACACGCAGGGTCACGGCCACGGTCACGGCGACGACATGGACTGGTCCGCGATGGGCGCCATGCTGGAGCGCTACGCGCGCGTCGCCGCGCCCCAGTACGGCGAGGTGACCGAGTGGCTCACCCGCTGGGTCCCGGAACCGGGCGTCGTCGTCGACGTCGGCAGCGGGCCCGGCGCCCTCTCCTTCCTCCTCGCCGACGCCTTCCCCCAGGCGCGGATCGTCGCGGCCGACCCGGAGGAGGCCCTCCTGGAGCGCGCCCGCACGCGCGCGGCCGACGAGGGCCTGAGCGGACGGTTCGGCACGGTGCGCGCGGCGCTGCCCGACGACATCGACGACGTGCCGACGGCCGACCTGCTGTGGCTGTGCAAGTCCCTGCACCACGTCGGTGACCAGGGCGGCGCGCTGAAGGCGCTCGCCGGACACCTCGCCCCCGGCGGCGCCCTCGCCCTCCTGGAAGGCGGGCTGAGCCAGCGTTACCTGCCCCGCGACATCGGGTTCGGCCGTCCCGGACTGCTCTCCCGTCTGGAGGCGGCCGACGAGGAGTGGTTCACCGAGATGCGCGCGGGGCTCACCGGGTCGCAGGGTGCGACCGAGCACTGGCCTGCGCTGCTCGCCGACGCGGGCCTGCGCCACGAGGCGTCCCGCAGCTTCCTGCTCGACCTGCCCGCCCCCCTCTCCGAGGACGCGCGCGCCCACGTGGTCCAGGAGCTCACCCGCCGTCGCGAGATGCACGAGGAGCGACTCGCCCCCGAGGACCTCGCCACGATCGACCGTCTCCTGGACGCGGAGGACCCGCAGGGCCTGCACCGGCGCCCCGACCTGTTCCTGCTGTCGGCCCAGACCGTGCACGTGGCGGTCAAGGAGGCGTAGCGCCGGGGGTCCGTACGTACGACTCCATGCGTACGACTCCGTACCAACGACGTCGGGCCCGTCGGCACGCCCCGCAGGGCGGTGCCGACGGGCCCGACGGGCCGCCGCGCGGGCGGCCCGGGGTCACGCGGGTGTCAGGCGACGTCGAACGTGGCCGGGTCGGGACCGATCCGCCGGTCCTCGTTCAGCGCGGAGATCGCCGCCATGTCCTCGGGGTCGAGCTCGAAGCCGAAGACGTCGATGTTCTCCTTGATCCGCGACGGGGTCACGGACTTGGGGATCACCACGTTGCCCAGCTGGAGGTGCCAGCGCAGCACGACCTGGGCGGGGGAGCGCCCGTGCTTCTGCGCGATGGCGACGATGGCCGGGACCTCCAGGAGGCCCTTGCCCGAGCCGAGCGGCGACCACGCCTCGGTGGTGATGCCCTGCTCGGCGTGGACCTCGCGGGAGGCGCGCTGCTGCAGGTGCGGGTGCAGCTCGATCTGGTTGACGGCGGGGACGACCGACGTCTCGGCGGTCAGCCGCTCCAGGTGCTCGGGCAGGAAGTTCGAGACGCCGATGGCCTTGGCGCGGCCGTCGGCCTGGATCTTCTCGAAGGCCTTGTACGTGTCGACGTACAGGTCCTTGGAGGGCAGCGGCCAGTGGATCAGGTACAGGTCCACGTAGTCCAGGCCGAGCTTGTCCAGCGAGGTGTCGAAGGCGCGGAGCGTCGCGTCGTAGCCCTGATCGCTGTTCCAGAGCTTCGTCGTGACGAACAGGTCGTCGCGGGCCACGCCGGACGCGGCGATCGCCTTGCCGGTGCCTTCCTCGTTGCCGTAGATGGCGGCCGTGTCGATGCTGCGGTACCCGGCCTCCAGGGCCAGCGCGACCGCCTTCTCCGCCTCGTCGTCCGGCACCTGCCAGACGCCGAAGCCGAGCTGGGGCATCTCGACGCCGTTGTTCAGGATGATCGGGGGAACCTTGCTCACGAGCTCTCGATCCTTAAGTCGTCGGGTGTATCTGTCCATGGTCAACGATCAGCGGCCGTGCTGCATTCCTGGCCCCGGATTTCGTACCCGCCGCGGCCCGGGTCCGCACGGAATCGGTCCGGACCATTGACGGTGTCCCGTCATGCCGCGACTCTATTGCACGTCGCTGAACGCGGGACACCCATGTGAACGCATGGGTGCGCTCTCGTCCGCGGGCCGCCGTGCCCTGCGACACGTACCCGTTCCACCTCTTTTTTTGCGCCCCATGACTGTCAGGAAAGTTTCCTGACACCGCAGACGCAGGACCGCAGAGAGGAACCCCCATGCCCTTCCGTGCCTCCCGCAGAGCGACCGCAGCCCTGGCCGCCGCCGGCGCGCTGACCGGCGCCGCCGCCCTGACCCTGGCCACCGAGCCGTCCGCGCAGGCCGCCCCGACGCCCGCCGCGCAGGCGTCCGGCACCCTCCACGCCGCCCCCTACGAGTACCTCGGCTGGGGCAACCCGCAGAAGCCCACCGACGTGATGGCCGCGACCGGCGTCAAGTGGTTCACGCTCGCCTTCATCCTCTCCGACGGCGGCTGCAATCCCGCCTGGGACGGCAACCGGCCCCTCAAGGGCGGCTCCGACGAGGCGGCCATCAAGTCCATCCGGGGCGCGGGCGGCGACATCGTCGTCTCGGTCGGCGGCTGGAGCGGGGCCAAGCTCGGCGAGAAGTGCGGCAGCGCCGCCGCGCTCGCCGGCGCCTACCAGAAGGTCATCGACGCCTACCAGCTCAAGGCCTTCGACATCGACATCGAGAACACCGAGTTCACCAACCCCACGGTGCGCCAGCGGGTCGTCGACGCCCTGAAGATCGTCGAGGCGAAGAACCCGGGCATCGTCACCTACGTGACCCTGGGCACCACCCCGAGCGGCCCCGACGCCACCGGCAAGGACCTGATCAAGCGCGGCGCGGCCGCCGGGCTGGCCGCCGACGCCTGGGTGATCATGCCGTTCGACTTCGGCGGGCACAGCGGCACCATGGGCGACGCCTCCGTCAGCGCCATGGAGGGCCTCAAGAACACGGTCAAGAGCGCCTACGGATACAGCGACGCCGACGCGTACAAGCACTCCGGCATCTCCTCCATGAACGGCAAGACGGACGTGGCGGGCGAGACGGTGACCACGGCCGACTTCCGGAAGATCCTGGCGTACGCGCAGCAGCACCACATCGCCCGCTTCGCCTACTGGGCCGTCAACCGCGACCGCGACTGCGGTTCCGGCGGCAGCGCGGGCGACTCCTGCAGCGGCATCGCGCAGCAGCCGTACGAATTCACCAGGATCGTGGCCCAGTACGGGGGTTAGTCAGACGGCGTCGGCGGTCCCGAGGTAGGCGTCCCGCACCCGCGGGTCCGCCCGGACCTCGGCCGCCGTGCCGTGCGCCAGGACCCGGCCCAGGTCGAGGACGACGACCCGGGCGCAGAGCTCCATCACGAAGGCCACGTTGTGCTCGACGAGCAGCACCGCGCAGCCCTCCTCGTCCGCGAGGTGCCGCACGACCGCCGACAGCTGGGCCCGCTCGTCGGCGGTCATCCCGGAGGCGGGCTCGTCCAGGAGCAGCACCCGGGGCGGGTCCGCGACCGCGCGCGCCAGCTCGACCATGCGGGCCTGCCCGACCGGCAGCGCGCCCGCGTACTGCCCGGCGAGCGCGTCGAGGCCGCAGGCGCGCAGCACCTCGGCCGCCCGCTCGCGCCGCCGGACCGCGGGCCCGCGGCGGGTCGGCGCGGCCAGCAGGTCCGCGGCGAACCCGCCGCCACCGCCCCGCCACTCCTGCGCGACCAGCAGGTTGTCGGCGACCGTCAGCTGCCCGAAGAGCTGCTGGCGCTGGAAGGTCCGGCGCATCCCGTGCCGCGCGCGCCACACGGGGGAGCGCCGCGTGACGTCGCCGCCGTCAAGCAGCACCCGCCCCCGGTCGGGCCTGCGGATGCCGGACAGCACGTCGAACAGCGTGGTCTTTCCGGCGCCGTTGGGGCCGATGAGCCCGCAGACCTCGCCCCGGCGCACGGCGAGCCCCACCCCGTCCAGGGCGCGGACCCCGCCGAAGCGGACCCCCACCCCGGCGGCCTCCAGGACGTGCTCCCGCTCCCTCATGGCCGTGTCACGCCCTTCGTCGCCGGCCGGTTGCCGTCCGCGGCCATGCCGAGGTAGGCCTCCGTGAGCCGGTCCGCGCGCACCTCGGAGCGGGGGCCGCACCAGGAGACGCGGCCCTGCGCCAGGTACGCCACGGTGTCCGCGACCCCGAGGGCCTCCGCGGCCTTCTCCTCCACGAGCAGCAGTCCGGCGCCCGTGTCCCGCACCTCCACCAGCAGCCGGAACACGTCGTCGACCACCCGCGGGGCGAGCCCGAGCGACGGCTCGTCCGCGATCAGCACCTTCGGCGGGCGCTGCAACAGCGGCGCGAGCGCGAGCAGTTGCTGCTCGCCGCCGGACAACGACCCCGCGGGCACCCCGCGCCGGGCGGCGAGCCCCTTGAACCGTTCGTACACGGCGTCCCGTTCGTCCCGGTCCCGCAGGTACAGGGCGAGGTTCTCGTCGATGGTGAGCGAGGGGAAGACGCCGCGGCCCTCGGGGGCGAGGACGACCCCGGCGCGGGAGCGGCGGACGGCGCCGTCGCGGGTGGCGTCGCGCCCGGCGACATGGATCCGCCCCGCGGTGGGCGGGAGCAGGCCCGCGGCGGCGAGGCAGGTGGTGGACTTGCCCGCGCCGTTGGGTCCGAGCAGGGCGACGATCTCACCGGGGCGGACGGTGAGGTCGACGCCGTGCAGCACGGCGGCGCCGTCGTACCCGGCGTGCAGGCCGCGCAGGCACAGGGCGCCGTCCGGCTCCGGGGCGTGTGCCCCGCCGTGGGCGGCGCGGGGGGCCGGAGCCGGGTCGGCGAAGGCGCCGGGCCGGTCCGCAGGCCCACCGGGAGCATCCGCCCCGGCAGCGGCACGTGGTCCGGTCCCCGCGCCTGTCCCGGCTCCCGCCGCCCGTACGCGCCTGCGGTGCATCCGCACCGACACCGCCGCGCAGTACCCGTCCGGGTCGTTCGCCAGCGCGAGGCCCGCCAGGCCGAACAGCACGACCGGCAGGTGCACGGACTCCGTCACGTAGTCCGACACCAGGTGCGGAACGATCGCGAAGACCAGCCCCGCGACCACCGCGAACTGCGGCCTGCGCACCCCCGCCGCGACCGCCACCGCCAGCCAGACCAGCCCGGTCATCGCGGTGAAGTCGGTCGCGGTGATCCGGGTGTTGAAGGACGCGTACATCACGCCCCCGAACCCCGCGAGCCCGGCCGACAGGGTGAACAGGAGCAGCTTGGTGCGCACCACGGACACCCCGGACGCCATCGCCGCGGCGGGCGCGGACCGCACCGCCAGCATCGCCCGCCCCGACGGCGAGTTCCGCAGCGCGCCGAGCGCGGCGACGGCGGCCGTGACGAGGACGACCATGGCGACGCCCATCGCCCGGTCGTCGGACAGGTCGACCGGGCCGAGGACCGGCCGGGGGATCTCCCAGCCGGTGTCGCCGTTGCGCAGCCACCCCAGCTGGAAGAGGACCTGGTCGGCGAGGAAGGCCAGCGCGAGGGTGGCGAGGGCGAGCGAGCGCCCGCCGAGCCGCAGCGCGGGCAGCGCCACGAGCGCGCCGAGCGCCGCCGCCGCGCAGGTGCCGACGAGGGCCGCCGCGAAGAACGGCCAGCCGTGGCTCATCAGCAGCCCGGCGACGAGCGCGGCCCCCGTCACGAAGGTGGCCTGCGCCAGCGACACCATCGCGCCGAGCCCCGTCACCACGGTGAACGAGACGAAGACCAGCGAGATCGCGAGCCCCTGGGCGAGGAGGCCGCTCCAGAAGGGGGTGGTGACGGTGTAGAAGGACAGCGCGAGCAGGCCGGCGGCGACCGCCCACGGCCCCCAGGTGCGGGCCCAGGAGCGGCCCGCGAGGTAGTCGACGGGCGGCGCGTCGACGGCGGCGGTGCCCGCCGTGCGCCGGCGCCGGGTGAGCAGCAGCAGCCCGGCGAAGAGGATGAGGAAGGGTACCGCCGTACGGAATCCGGTGATCCGCTCGGCGAAGTCGGCGTAGCCCGCGACGAGGTTCTGCAGCACCCCGAGCCCGAGCCCGCCCGCGAAGGCGAGCGGGATCGACAGGAAGCGCCCGAGCACGGCGGCCGTCGCGGAGACGAACAGGAACAGGGTGAAGTCGTGCGAGGAGAGGCCGAGCAGCGGTGTCGCGAGCACGCCGGCCAGGCCCGCGAGGCCGGACGACAGCATCCAGGCGAGGGAGGAGAGGCGGTCCGCGCTCGTGCCGCGCAGCTCGACGAGCGGGCGGTTGTCGACGGCGGCGCGCAGCCGCAGGCCCAGCGGGGTGTGGCGCATCAGGATCCACAGGCCGACGGCGACGACGGCCGTCGCCACCCAGGTGATCAGCTGGTCGGAGTCGATGCCGACGCCGTCCGTCAGCTGCCAGCTCGTGGCGGGGCTCGGCCCGACGCCCGGCAGGCCGAACTGGTTCTCGGCCGGTTTGACCGGGGCCCCGGCGTCGGACAGGAGTTCCACAGCCCACAGGCCGAGCGCGGGCAGCGCGACGAGCAGCCCGATCGTCGCGACGATCTGCGCGGTCTCGCCGACCCGCGCCAGCTTGCGGAACATCAGCCGGTCCAGGCCCCAGCCCAGGGCCGGGGCGGCGACGAGGACGAGCAGCAGCGCGGTCGGCACGGCGGGCCAGCCGAAGCCGGAGTGCAGCTCGTGGAAGGCGAGGGCGCAGAGGTAGGCGGTGGCGCCGTGCGCGAAGTTGAAGAGGCCGGACGCCGAGTAGGACAGGACGAGTCCGGTGGCCAGCAGCGCGTACAGGGCGCCCGAGACGAGACCGCTCAGCACGAATCCCAGCAGGTCCGACATGGCGGCCCGCCCCTACTTGAAGGGGATCGGTTCGTAGCACGTGAACGGTGACGACACCCGGTACGTGCCGCCCTTGAGCTGGACGAGGGCGCCGCAGCCGAAGGACTCCTTGTGCCCCTTGGGCAGGCTGCGGTCGCCGACCATGGTGCCGCGGTCGGAGAAGCCGTCGGCCGCCCGCTGGAAGGAGTCGACGGTGAGGTCCTTGCCCGCCTTGCCCGCGACGGCGAGGAACAGGTCGGCGGACATGTAGCCGGTCATCATGTGCATGTTGAGCGGCACACTCTTGCCCGCCGTCTTCCTGATGTCCGCCTTGAACTGCTTCATGTCCGCGCTGTCCTGCTCGAACGGCTGGAAGGAGAGCAGGACGTGCACGCCGTCCAGGGCCTTCTTCGTCGCGCTCTTGGCGAGCAGCCCGGGGTCGTAGTCGGTCGGATCGGTGAGGACGCCCCGGTAGCCGGCCCGCTTGACGGCCGTGAACAGGCCGATGTTGTACGGCGTCTGCATGACGGAGACCACCGCGTCCGGCGCCTTGCCGCCGTCGGAGCGCAGGATCTCCTTCGTGTACGCCGACCAGTCGCTGGGCACGGAGGTGGCGGGGACGGTCGACTTGGCGTAGGTCACCTCGTAACCCGCCGCCGCGAAGCTCTGCTTATAGGTGCGGATGGCGAAGGTGCCCGCGTCGTTGTCGTTGGCGAGGATCGCCACCGAGCGGCCCTTGGCGCCGCCCATGACCTTCTTGAGGCCCTCGGGCCAGCTCTGGGTGATCGTGCCGCCGGGCATCGGCACCATGCAGCCGCCGAAGCCGTACATGTACGTCGGCCCGCAGAACGGCGGGACGGTGCCCCAGCCGAAGGTGGGCACCTTCTGTTCCTGCAGGAAGTCCGCGCCCGAGAAGGTGACCGAACTCATCGGGGAGATCGCGAACACCTTCTCCCGCTGGACGAGCTTGCGGGCCGCCGCGAGGTTCTTGCCGGGGTCCTGCCCGTCGTCCTCCGCGCCCAGGTAGTCGATCTTCCGCCCGTGCACCCCGCCCTCGGCGTTGGCCCGCTCGAAGCGGGCCCGGGCGCCGAGGTCGGTGTCCTTCTTGCTGTAGCCGCTCGCGGTCGTCATGGAGACGATCCCGCCGACCTTGATGGAGTCGGCGCTCACTCCGCGGACGGAACCGCCGCCCTTGCCGTCGCCTCCCGAACCCCCGCTCTCCGAGGCGGAGTTGCAGCCGGTGGCGAGCAGCAGGGCCGCCACGGCGGCGGTGATGGTGCGGATCGATCGCGACACGGTCGAGCCCCCTGAAGTCGAAGTGGGGCTGATTCTGTGCGTGACCTGATGAACCGTCAATAAGCGGCACATCGATATTTGATGCACCGTCAGAAAGGCTGGGACGCAGGCCGTGCGTGCCCCCGCGACCGCCGCCGGCCGCGGTACGGCGCCCCGACTAGCTGCGGTACAGCGCCTCGACCTCCGCCGAGTAGGCCGTCTCGATCGCCTTCCGCTTCAGCTTCAGCGACGGCGTCAGGAGGCCGTGCTCCTCGGAGAACTGGTGCGCCAGTATGCGGAAGGTACGGATCGACTCGGCCTGCGACACGAGCGTGTTCGCGGCGACGACGGCACGCCGCACCTCGGTCTCCAGGTCGGGGTCGCGCACCAGCTCGCCCGCGGCCAGCAGCGGCTTGCGGCGCATCGTCAGCCAGTGCTCGACGGCCTCCGAGTCCAGGGTGACGAGCGCCGCGATGTAGGGGCGGTCGTTGCCGACGACGATGCACTGGGCGACCAGCGGGTGATCGCGCACCCGCTCCTCCAGCTGGGCCGGCGAGACGCTCTTGCCGCCGGACGTCACCAGGATCTCCTTCTTGCGCCCGGTGATCGTCAGATAGCCGTCCTCGTCGAGCGAGCCCAGGTCGCCGGTGGCGAGCCAGCCGTCGTGCAGGGTCGCGTCGGTGGCCTTGGGATCGTTGAGGTAGCCCTGGAAGACGTTGGCGCCGTGCAGCCACACCTCGCCGTCCTCCGCGATGTGCACGGTCATGCCGGGGATGGCCTGCCCCACCGTGCCGTAGCGGGTGCGCTCGGGCGGGTTGGCGGTCGCGGCGGCCGTCGTCTCGGTCAGCCCGTACCCCTCGTACACCGTCACGCCCGCGCCCGCGAAGAACAGGCCGAGGCGGCGGTCCATGCCGGAGCCGCCCGACATCGCGTGCCGCACCCGGCCGCCCATCGCCTCGCGCACCTTGGCGTAGACGAGCTTGTCGAAGAGCTGGTGCTGCATGCGCAGGCCCGCCGAGGGGCCGGGGCCCGTGCCGAACGCCTTGGCCTCCAGCGCGTCCGCGTACCGCACGGCGCACTCGACCGCCTTGTCGAAGGGGCCCGCCTTGCCGTCCTTCTCCGCCTTGCGCCGCGCCGCGTTGAAGACCTTCTCGAAGATGTACGGCACGGCCAGGATGAACGAGGGCCGGAAGGCGGCCAGGTCGGGCAGCAGCGCCGCCGCGTTGAGGTTGGGCTGGTGCCCCATCTTGACCCGGCCGCGCACCGCCGCGACCTGCACCATCCGCCCGAACACATGGGCCAGCGGCAGGAACAGCAGCGTGGTGGCCTCGTCGCCCCGCTTGGAGTGGAAGACCGGCTCCCAGCGCCCGATCATCACGTCCGCCTCGAACATGAAGTTCGCGTGCGAGATCAGGCAGCCCTTGGGGCGGCCCGTGGTGCCCGACGTGTAGATGATCGTGGCGATCGAGTCGGGTGTGACGGCGCGCCGGTGGCGGTGCACGACCTGGTCGTCGATGTCCCGTCCCGCCTCGGTGAGTTCGCCCACCGCGTCGGCGTCCAGCTGCCACAGCCGCCGCAGTTGCGGCAGCCGGTCGATGACCGAGCCGATCGTCATCGCGTGGTCCTCGTGCTCGACCATCGCGGCCGACACCTGCGCGTCGTGCAGCATCCAGAAGACCTGGTCGGCCGAGGACGTCGGGTAGACCGGCACGACCTGGGCGCCGATGGTCCACAGGGCGAAGTCGAAGAGCGTCCACTCGTAGCGGGTGCGGGACATGATGGCGACGCGGTCACCGAACCGCACGCCCTGGGCGATCAGCCCCTTCGCCAGCGCGAGCACCTCGTCGCGGAACGCGCCGGAGGTGACATCGGTCCACCGCCCGTCGGTCTTGCGGCCGAACGCGATGCGCAGCGGGTCCTCGGCGGCATGGTCGAACACGGCGTCGGCAAGGCCGCCCACCAGCGGCGCCGACGCCATCGGAGGATTCGTGAACTCGCGCAATGATGCTCCTTGTGGCGCTCCGCACAGCGCCGTGACGGTACCCCACCCCGCGCGCCTTCGGGAGGGGGTCCAGATCCGGCCGGTACGGACCATCGGCACAGGTCAGCCGGTGGAAATACGGCCACATGGGGAAGGGCCGGACAACTTACTTACGCCCGAGTAAGTTTCGGTGGCGTAATCTCCACGGAATCTGTACGCGGTATACAGACGTGTTCGTCCCCGAATACGTCGCTGACCCGCGTCTGCCCCAAGATCACGGGGGTCTTCCCCGGGGTCCGCGCGTTCGCCGCGCTGGCGGCCCGCCGGGGTCGAGCGTGCCGGGAGTGGGCGTGCCGGGGGCGTGCGGTGACCGGCAGCGGCAACAATCGACGGGGGCGGCAACCGATCTGGCGCGCCCGGCCGACTGATGGGGAGCCGCTCATGACCACCGCACGGGACCTGGCGATCGTCGCCCACGACTTGTCCTCCGAGCGCTCCGTCGAGCAGGGCGACCTCTCGCTCGTCCTCGCGGGGGCCGAGGTGCTCGACCTCGCCGGGGCCGCGGCCCTGTCCCTGGACGGCGACCGGCTGTCGCCCCACCCCCGGGCGTCGACCGGTGACCCCCTCCTGGACGCGGCCGCCGCGGCGCTCGTCCGCCACCAGCCGTACGAGTCGGTCGAGGACTGGCTGTGGCGCCGGGGCCGTGGGCTCTCCGCGGCGTACGTCGACGACCTGGAGCGGGCGGGGCTCACCGCCCCCTCGCGGGGCCGTCGGATCCGGCGGTGGACCGGGCGGGGCGAGCGGCCCGTCGATCCGGCGGTCCGGCGCGGGGCCGAGGAGCGCTGGGCCGCGGGTGAACCCGTGCTCGTCGCCCTGGCGTTCGCGGCCGGGCTGCGCGACGAGCCCGGCGAGGAGGTGCCGGAGCTCGTGGCCGAGCCGGTCGCCGCGGTGCTGGCCGCCGTGGGGGACGCCGTGCAGGAGCTGCGGGCCGTGCGGCAGCGCAAGCTGATCGAAGACGCGGCGTTCGACAACGTGTGGCGCGGTTTCTGAGTCTCTCTCCCCGGGGCCTGTCGCCGCTTGCCGTTCCTGGGGGCGCTGAGCTGCGGTTCCACGGCCCTTCGCCCGTTGTGGCGCCATCGCTTTGCCGGGTGGTGCCATAAATGACTCCACGTGGTGCCACGGATGTGCCATGATGACGTCACGGGGGGCGTACTCCCGGGCCGCACCGGCCCGGGAGCACGCGCCCCACGGGGTGAATCATCAACGGGGGGCGGGAACATGGGGACAGCACAGAGCCAACAGAGACAGCAGAGTCAACAGAGACAGCAGGGGCAGCAGGGGCAACGGCAGGCGGGGCCCGGCGCGTTCGCCGCCTTCGCCCGCTTCGTGCTCTGCGGCGGCGGTGTGGGGGTCGCCTCCAGCTTCGCCGTCGCCGCCCTCGCCACCCGGCTTCCCTGGGCCGTGTCCAATGCCCTGGTGACCGTGGTCTCCACGCTCCTCGCCACCGAGCTGCACGCCCGATTCACCTTCGGCGCGGGCGGCCGCGCGACCTGGCGCCAGCACACCCAGTCCGCCGGGTCGGCGGCAGCGGCGTACGCGGTGACCTGCGCGGCGATGCTCGTCCTGCAGCAACTGGTGGCGGCGCCCGGCGCGATGCTCGAACAGGCCGTCTACCTGTCCGCCTCCGCACTCGCCGGCGTCGCGCGGTTCGCGGTGCTGCGCCTCGTCGTCTTCGCACGGAGCCGCGCGCAGGGGGCGGCCGTCGCGAGGCCCGAGGTGCTCGCGGGGTCGGAGATGCTCGCGGCGCCCGAGGTGCTCGCGGTGCCCGAGGTGCTGCCCTGCCGCCTGGCCCGGGCTCAAGAGGCCGACGGCGGCGGGCCGGTGGGCGAGTCCGTGGCGGCGGCCGGGGCGCGGTGGTCGGCGGCCAGGGCGGCGGGGCCCGTGCCCCTGCCGGGCGAAGGGGTCGCCGCGGCGGTGCTCCGCGCGCGGCGCGCACGGTCCACCGCGGCCGTCCCCCGCCCACGGATGCGGACCGGGCGGGCCTGCACGGCGAGGTCCCGCACGGTCAAGTCCCGCACGGTCAGGCCTCGCACGGTCAGGTCCCGCACCGCCCGCGCCGAGGTCGCGCGGGAGCGCCTGTCGGCGGATCGCACGGACATGTCGGGCCGTCAGGCCGCTGAGCAGCCGGTCCTCCCGCGCCGGTCGCCGGCCCGCGAGGTGAGGACCATGGAGGTCTGTTCCGCATGGGGCCGCACGAGTACAGTCGTAGGACATTCCGTGAAATAAGCGCTCGCCGTCAGCGCGGTGACACCTTTCCGGCGACCACACGGGCCTGGAGCGGGCCCCTCACGCCAGCGGTTGTGTTCAGCGGGACCCTGGGCCCGCCTCACCTGCACCGCCGCGAGCGCATGTGTGCGGTGCCCTGCCCCCAGGACGCCGTGATGCGCGGGTACTTCATCGATGAACTCCTCCTGATCGCTCCGCTGCGCGATGCCGCGGGCGTACGCCTCTTCGGCGAGGTCATGGGCGTGCACAAGGCCCCCCTGGCCGTCGCCGTCACCGAACACGGCAAGGACACCGACGAGGTCACGGTCGACCTCGCCCGGGTCGACTACCTCGCCAACAGCGCGCTGCAGACGCTCGTCGCGCTGGCCCTCAGCCTCAATCCGCCCCAGCGCCTGCGCATCCTGGCGAAGCCCGAGCTCGGCCTGGAGGAGCGGCTCGCCGCCCACGGGTGGGACACGATCGACTCACTGCGCCTGAGCGCGCCTCCGGAGCGGGGGGACGCGAGGCGGAGGGGCGCGGGGCGGGAGGACGCGAGGCGGAGGGGCGCGGGGCGGGAGGACGCGAGGCGGGAGGGCGCGGGCTGATCCGGCGCCCCGGAGGCGTCCGGCGGGCGCCCTGCGGCCGGTTCGCCCAGGAAATCGAACATGTGCTCTACTGGCGGCATGGTGCACGCCGACCCCTCCCACGACCCCGTACAGACCCAGCGCGACTGGAACCGCACCTACCAGGCCCTCGCCCACGCCCCGGCGAGCCGCTGCACCGCCCTGCGGCGGCGGCTGATCGGGCTCTCCCGCCGCCTGGCCCTCGACGTGCCGCGCACCGAGCGGGCCGACCTGCGCAGGCGGGTGCGAGAACCCTCGTGAGCCGCCGTTCCTGGCATGTCACCGACCGCCAGCGCGCGGTCCTCACCTGCATCCGCGATCACATCGCCGAGCACGGCGAGGCGCCGAGCGTCCGCGAGATCGCCGCGGCGGTCGGCCTCTCCAGCCCGTCCTCCGCCCTGTACCAGCTGCGCCGCCTCGAAGAGGCCGGGGCCGTCGCACGCATCCCCGGCGCCGGCCCCCGGAGCTACCGCCCCACCGGCTGAACGAGCGGGACCGAGCTGCCGACCGCCGGTCACCCCGCCAGTACCTACCCCGCGACCAGGCCCCCCGCTCGGCCCGCCGCCTAGGCGCCCCGCTTCTTCGCCGTCGTCTTGCGGGCGGCGGAGGTCTTCTTGGTCGTGGCCTTCTTGGCCGTGGCCCTCTTCGCCGTGGCCCTCTTCGCCGTGGTCTTCTTCGCGGCCGCCTTCTTCGCACCGCGCTTCTTCGGCAGGTCGTGCACGGTCGCGTCCTCGCCGGACCCGCCGCGCGCCGCCTCGGCCTTGCGGACGCTCTGTTCCAGTGCCGACATCAGGTCCACGAGCTTGCCGCCCGACGCCTCCTCGGCCGGTGCCTCAGGGGGTTCCTTGCCCTCCGCCTTCGCGGCGATGAGGTCCTCCAGGGCCGCGGTGTAGCGGTCGGTGGCCCACTCCTGGCCCGCGATGGAGTCCGTCGCCATGGACTCGATGAGGTGGACCGCCTCGTCGATCTCGGAGTCGTCCAGGTCGACCTGCCGGGGTGCCAGGCTCTCGGGGCTGCGGACCTCGTCGTCCCACTTCATGGCGTGCAGCAGGATCACGTCGTCCTGCACGCGGAGCAGGCCGAGCCGCTCCCGCCCGTGCCACGCGAACTTCGCGACGGCGGCCTTCGACGAGCGCTCCAGCGCCTTGCGGAGCAGGACGTAGGGCTTCGCGGCCACCTGCCCGTCGCCCTGGAGGTAGTAGCCCTCGCCGATACGGATGGGGTCGATCGACTCGTAGGGGACGAAGGCCGAGATCTCGATCGCCTTCGCCGTCGGCAGCGGCAGCGCGGCGAGCTCCTGATCGGTGATCTCGACGATCGTGTCCTTGCTGACCTCGTACCCCTTGCCGATCTCCGCATTGGACACCTCACGGTCCTCGATCTCGCACATCTTCTTCGTGCGGACCCGGGCCATGTCCTCCAGGTGGTACTGGTGGAAGCGGATGCTGTGGTTCTCCGTGGCGGGCAGCACCTTGATCGGGATGGTGACCAGGCCGAAGCTGATCGCGCCGGACCAGACGGGGCGGGGCATGGCAGACCTCCGTAGCGGCCCCGAGACCTCTGGATGAGGTCCAGGATTTCGCGGGACGGGCCCGGCCGCAATGCCAGGAGGCCGCCGACACTGCCGGGGTCGCTCAGCGGCGGCGCAGTGTCGGCTCGGAGGCTCGGAGGCGGCTCAGACCGGTTCGGGCTGCGGCTCCGCCTTCAGCGCCGGCGCGGTCTCCGGGTCCCACTGCCGCGTGGTCCGGATGTAGCCCTGGATCACCGAGGCCATGGCCAGCACGAGCAGCGGTCCGAAGGCCCACGGGTAGTCGGCCATCTGCGTCGGCAGATAGCGGTACGACACCAGGAGCGCGGCGAACACCACCGTGCCGTAGGCGACGAACCGGATGCCCGACCGGTCCCAGCCCCGGTCGTAGGCGCGCAGGCCCGCCTCGATGGTGAGGGCGAACACCACGCCGGCGATCAGGTCGGCGCCGTAGTGGTAGCCGAAGCCGAGCGTCGCACCGAGCGTCGCGACCAGCCAGAACGTGCCCGCGAAACGCAGCGCGCGCGGCGCCTTGCGGGAGTGGATGAAGATCGTGGTGGCCCAGGCCGTGTGCAGGCTGGGCATGCAGTTGCGCGGGGTGATCTCGTCGTACGTCATGGCCTGCGGGGAGCCGATCGGCGGCGCGATGTCCGGCCACAGGTCGGCCACCGCCCAGTGCGCGCCGCCGGTCCCGAAGGCGCCCGTGCCGTAGGTGAAGACCGGGCCGACCACCGGGAAGATCATGTAGATGGCGGGGCCGAGCAGTCCGATCACCAGGAAGGTGCGCACCAGGTGGTGCCCGGGGAAGCGGCGCTCGGCCGCCACGTTGCGCAGCTGGTAGAGGGCGACGACGACGGCGGCCACGGCGAGCTGGATGTAGACCCAGTCGAGCAGGTGGGAGCCGACCGGGCCGGTGGCCTCCACGAGCCGGCCCACCACCCACGACGGGTTGCCCAGCGCGTGGTCCGCGGTCGCCACGTACTGGTCGAGGACCGTGGGCCGGGTCTTCGACGTGATCAGCAGCCAGGCGTCGCCGGTCTTGCGTCCCGCCACCAGGAGCAGGCCGAGCCCGACGCCCTTCAGGAGCAGGACGCGGTCCTGGCCGGTACGGCGGGTGAGGGCGATGACCCCGCAGCCGATGATCACCCACAACGCGCCGTTGCCGAACATCATCTCGGCGTCGACGATCCACCGCACCAGGGCGAAGACGATGTCGATGCCGATCGCGACACCGGCCGCGACGAACCGCTCGCGCCAGGTGAGCACCACCATCATCAGCGCCATGCTCGCGTACAGGAGCGGACCCGACTTGGGGGCGAAGATCACTTCCTGCGCCTGGTTGGTGATCGGTCCCGGCAGGCCGTAGTGGCGCGAGGCGATCTCCAGTGCGACGAGGAACCCGAGGGCCACCACGCTCACCGCGACCCACAGCAGCACGCGGGGGCGGCGCAGCGCGGGCGCGATGCGGCTGCTTATTCGCGAGGACGCGGACACGCGCGAGGACTGAGGTATCAACTGTCTGACCGATTTGTTAGGCGTTGGGTAATTACTTCTTGCTCTGTGCCGAAGTGCCCTATTTTCTGGTGAAGTAAGAGTGTTGAGGGCGATCGTCGTGAGTTAGATCATGCTAGCGGAGCGGTTCGCGTGGGTTTTGCCGGTCGTGGAAGAAGCCCCCGGCGCCCAGGGCGCCGGGGGCTTCGCACGGTAGGACGCGGGGGACGCGGCCGGGGTTCTCGCGGGCGGTCAGGATGTGCCGCGCGACGAGTAGGCGCGCACGTCCGCGTCGGTGTCCGTGGCCGCGGCGGCCAGGGCCGCGCGGGCACCCGGGTCCGTGCGGTGGACCAGCAGGGACAGGACGGCGGCCTTGCGGACGTCCGCGTTGGCGTCGGCCGACGCCTCGGCGAGGGCGGGCACGGCGGGACCGGGCGGCGCGGCGCGCAGCGCGGTCGCGGCACCGGCCCTGACCTGCCAGGCCGGGTCGGCGAGCGCGGCCACCGCCCGTCCGGCCTGCGGGGGCGGGCAGCCGGTGGCGGCGAGCGCGGTGAGGGCCGCCGCCCTGACCAGCGGATCGGGATCGCCGAGCAGCGGGTCGAGCGGGGCGGGCGCCGGGTCGCGCACCGCCGCGAGGCCGCGCGCCACCGCGACCCTGACCTCGCGCGCCGGGTCGGCGGCGGCCGCCGCGAGATCGGTGCTCGCGTCCACCGAGACCAGGGCCCGGACGGCCTGGATCCGCACGTCGATGTCGGCGTCGTCGAGCGCGGCGGCGTACACCGGGGCGTCCCCGAGCCGCAGCGCCCGCAGCACCTCCAGCGCGGCGCCCCGCACCGCCGGATCCGCCACACCGAGCCCCGCGCGCAGCCCGGCCCCCAGCTCGTCCTGCGCGGGAAGCACCTCGACGAGTTCCCGCAGCGCGCCCGCCGCGGCCGCCCGGACCTGCGGCGCCGGGTCCCGCAGCGCCCCGGCGAGCGCCGGACCCGCCCCGGCGGGCACCGTCTCCGCGAGGACCGCCACGGCCGCCGCGCGCACCGCCGCGTCGCCGTCCGCCAGGTAGGGCGACAGGGCGTCGAGGCCGGGGGACTCCTCGGCCAGGGCGAGCAACCCGAGCAGGGCCGGGCTCGGCGCCGCAGGACCGAAGGCCGTCGACCGGGCGGCGGACGGCGTGGCCGACGCCGCACGGGCGGCAGGGGCCGCCTCCCGCGGGCCCGCCGTCGCCACCTGCACCAGCGCCGCCTCGCCGAGCACCCGCTCCGCCCCGGCCACCGGATCGAACTCCGGCACCGGCACCACGTACGGCTCGACCGGACGCGCCCTGAACTCCATCGTCCCCGCGGCCGACTTGTACAGGTCGAGGTGGTGCAGCCAGCCCGAGTCGTCCCGCTCGGGGTGGTCGAGCCGCTCGTGGTAGAGGCCCCAGCGCGACTCCGTCCTGGCCAGCGAGGCGCGCGCCGCCATCTCCGCGCAGTCCCGGATGAACGACACCTCCGCGCACCGCATCAGCTCGTGCGCGGTGCGCGCCCCCATCCCCGCGATCTCGCCCCGCATCCGCTCGAACGCCGCCACCGCGAGCGACAGCTTCGCCCCGGTCTTCGGCGGCGCCACGTAGTCGTTCACGAACCGGCGCAGCTTGTACTCGACCTGGGGCTGCGGCGGCCCGTCGGGGTGCCGCAGCGGCCGGTAGATCAACTCGTGCGCGGCCGCCACCTGGTCGCCGGGCAACTCGCCCCCGTAGGCGTGGAAACGGGACGCGTCCGCGCCCGCCAGGTCCCCGAAGACGAACGCGCCGATCATGTAGTTGTGCGGGACGCACGCCAGGTCGCCGGCCGCGTAGAGGCGCGGGACGGTGGTGCGGGCCTGCGCGTCGACGCGGACGCCCGACGCCGAGTGGCCGCCGCACAGGCCGATCTCCGAGATGTGCATCTCGACGTCGTGCGTGCGGTAGTCGTGTCCGCGGCCCTCGTGGAAGGTGGCGCGGGTGGGCCGCTCCGTGGTGTGCAGGATCGACTCGACGGCGCTGATGGTCTCCTCCGGCAGATGGCTGAGCTTCAGGTACACCGGGGCCCGGTCGGAGGCGAGTTCGGCCGCGAACTCGGCCATCATCTGCCCCGACCAGTAGTCCGACTCCACGAACCGCTCGCCGTGCCGGTTCACCTGGTAGCCGCCGAACGGATTCGCGACGTACGCGCACGCCGGGCCGTTGTAGTCCTTGATGAGCGGGTTGATCTGGAAGCACTCGATGCCGGTGAGCGCGGCGCCCGCGTGGTACGCCATCGCATAGCCGTCGCCCGCGTTCGTCGGGTTCTCGTACGTCCCGTACAGATAGCCGGACGCGGGCAGGCCCAGGCGTCCGCAGGCGCCCGTCGCCAGGATCACCGCGCCCGCCCGCACGGTGACGAACCCGCCGGTGCGGGTGTCGAAGCCGACCGCGCCGACGGCCCGTCCGTCCTCGGGGTGGGTGAGGACCCGGACCGGCATCACCCGGTTCTCGATCCGGATCCGCTCGCGCATCTCGCGGCGGCGCAACTGCCGGTAGAGGACCTTCTTGACGTCCTTGCCCTCCGGCATCGGCAGCACGTACGAGCCGGAGCGGTGCACCTGGCGGACCGCGTACTCGCCGTGCTCGTCCTTCTCGAACTTCACGCCGTACGACTCCAGGCGCTGGACCATCGCGAAGCCGCGGGTCGCGGTCTGCCGGACGGTGGACTGGTCGACGACGCCGTCGTTGGCGCGGGTGATCTCCGCGACGTAGTCGTCCGGTTCGGCGCGGCCCGGGATGACCGCGTTGTTGACGCCGTCCATGCCCATGGCGAGCGCACCGGAGTGCCGCACGTGCGCCTTCTCCAGGAGCAGGACGTCGGCGCCGTGCTCGGCGGCGGTCAGGGCGGCCATGGTGCCTGCGGTGCCGCCGCCGACGACGAGGACGTCGCAGGACAGCTCGGTCGCGTCGGACAGGGCGGGAACGGCCAGGGGGGTGTTCACGGGCGGCCTTTCAGCTGTGCGTCCCGGGGGACGCCGGGGTCAGAGCGAAGTGAGGACGCGGCGGCGCAGGGCGGTGGTGGCCGGCGCGTCACGGGCGTCCCGCTGCCGGGGGTGCGGGACGTCGAGGACCTCTCCGCAGGAGAGCAGCGCGATCCGGTCGCCCAGGTACAGCGCCTCGTCCACGTCGTGGGTGACGAAGACGACGGTCGCGCCGGTGCCGCGCAGGATGTCCACGAGCAGGTCCTGCATCCCGGCGCGGGTGTGCGGGTCGAGCGCGCCGAACGGCTCGTCCATGAGGACCGCCCGGGGCCGGCCCGCGAGCGCGCGGGCCAGCTGGACGCGCTGGCGCTGGCCGCCGGAGAGCCGGTGCGGCAGCTTGCGGGCGTGCCCGTCCAGGCCCACCCGGGCCAGCCACGCGTCGGCGGTGCGCCGCCGCTCGGCCCCGGCCGTCCCGCGGATGGCCAGGGGGAGTTCGACGTTGGCACGGACGGTGCGCCAGGGCAGCAGGGCGTCCTCCTGGAAGACCAGCGCCCGGTCGGCGGCCGGTCCGCCGATCGGCTCGCCGTCCTGGGTGACCCGCCCGCCGAGCGGGGGCAGCAGCCCGGCGAGGGTGCGCAGCAGCGTGGACTTGCCGCAGCCGGACGGGCCGAGCACGGCGACGAGTTCGCCGGGCGCGACGCGCAGCCGGACGGTGCCGGGCAGCGCCTGGCCCTCGCGGTGGCCGAGCCGTACGTCGTCCAGGGCGAGTTCGGCGCCCGGCCGCGCCGCGGGGGGACTCCCGGAGGCTCCGGGGGGCGCCGGTGCCGCCGGACCGACGGATTCTGCGGGGCTCATGGCACGGGCTCCTTGTCGGGGGCGGGCGCGGGGGTGGCCGCCGGGGCGGGGGAGACGGCGGCCGGGCGCGCGGTGCGGGCGGCGCGGCGGGCCGCGCGGGACGGGGCCCGCTCGGGCGGCCGGGGCAGCCAGGCGGTGGCGCGCCGGCCGAGGAACTCCACCGCGGTGGAGGTGAGCCAGCCGAGGGCGCCGATGGTGGCCATGCCGACGAAGACTCCCGGGTAGTCGACGACCGTGTAGTCCTGCCAGGTGCGGTAGCCCACCCCGTACTCGCCGGAGATCATCTCCGCGGAGATCACGCAGATCCAGCCGACGCCGATGCCCACCGAGAGACCGCCGAAGATGCCGGGCAGCGCGCCGGGCAGCACCACCGAGAACAGCACGCGCAGCCGCCCGCCGCCCATCGTGAGCACGGCTTCCTCCCAGACCGGCGCGACGGCGCGCACCGCGTGCCGCGTCGAGACCAGGACGGGGAAGAACGCGGCGGTGAAGGTGATGAAGACGATGCCCTGTTCGTTGGTGGGCAGCAGCAGGATCGCGACCGGGACCAGCGCGATCGCCGGGACCGGCCTGGCCACCTCGACCAAGGGGCCGAGCAGGTCGGCGGCCCAGCGCGAGCGGGCGACGGCCGTGCCCGCCGCCACCCCGATGACCGCGGCGAGCAGGAAGCCGATCACGATGCGGCGCAGGCTGTGGGCGAGGTCCTGCCAGTACGGCGCGGTGCCGAGCCGGTCGCCGAAGGCGGACGCGACCTCGCCCACCGTGGGGAACTGCCCGAAACGCAGCCACAGTTCGACGTCCCACGAGGTCAACAGCTGCCACAGGCCGAGGGCCGCGGCGAGCGAGGCCACCCGCACCAGCCGCCGGGCCGCGCTCATGACGCGAGCTCCACGGCGTCCGCGTGGCTCACGACCCGGGCGCCGGCATGCCGCCCGACGTACGTCTCGGCGTGCCCCGGTGTGACGAAGGCGCGCAGGTCGGCGCCGTCCGCGACCCACACCGCGCGGTCGGCGAACCACAGGGTGCCGGTCAGCGCGTCCGGTACGTAGGCGGCCCGCACGTCGGCGCCCTCGGCCGCCTTCAGGAGGGCCTTGGGGCTGTCGAAGGTGCGGGTGGAGTCGTGCCCCTCGAGCCACAGCTCGGACTTCGCCGCGGCCGGATCCGCCGGCGCCTTCGGGTACGGGCGGCTGCCCCGGGTGGCCCGCCGCAGCGGCTCCGGGTCGACGAAGGCGTCCACGTCGACGGCGCCGACCAGCTTGGCCGACGTGAGGAGGGGGACGTCCCGCTTCAGCGCGGCGACGAGCTCCGGGCGCAGCGCCGGGTCGAAGGTGGCGATGCCGTGGGCGCCGTTGTAGAGGTAGACCGCCTCGGCGGGCAGACCGGTCTCCTCGGCCACCGACTCGGCGGCGGCCACCGGCTTCTCGCGCACGTAGTCGGTCGCCCGCCGCTGTGCGGTGAGGAAGGCGTCGAGCACTCCGGCGTGCTCCCCGGCGAACTTCTCCCGGACGGTGACGCCGTGGAAGGTCGGCAGGTTCAGGTCGGCCCCGTCGTACAGGGCCTTCGCCTTGCCCTCGAACGCCAACTGGCCCGGCCAGGCGACGAACTGCGACAGGGCGTCGACGCTGCCGGCCGCCAGTGCGGACGCGCCCACGCTGGGCTGCTGGTTGAGCTTCCTGATGTCCTCGTCCGGGTCGAGCCCGGCCTGTTTCAGGGCCCGGACCAGGGTGCCGTCGGCGGCCGAGCCGATGCTGGTGGACACCTTCCTGCCGCGCAGCCCGGACAGCGAGCGCAGGTCCGAACCGGGCGCGGTGACCACGGTGTTCAGGCCGCCGCGGAGGTTGTACCCGGTCACCGAGACGAGCCGCGTCGGCTGGCCGAGCTGACGGCCGCGGGCCGCGTTGATGAGCAGCGGGAAGTCGCCCATCGAACCGATGTCGATCTTGCCCGCGGTCATCTGGGCGGTGATCGGGGCGCCCGTCGCGTAGTCCTGCCACGTGACCTTGTAGGTCTTGCCGTCCTTTTTGCCGCGTGCCGCGAGCTCCTCCTCGAAGTAGCCGAGGGAGCGCAGCAGGGTGCCCGCGGTGACGGTGTTGATGGTCTTCGACTGGTAGCCGACGGTCACCGTGACGGTGTCGGAGTCCTGGGCGCCCGCGGAGCCGCCGCAGGCGGTGGCGAGCGGCGCGAGCACGGCGAGCGGCAGCAGCCGGGCGAGGAACCGCGGCCGGAAGGGAAACCGCGGCCCGGAGCGGGAGGTGCGGGGCGTGCCTGTCATGGGAACGGTGCCTTTCACCGAGGGCTTCACCGGAGCAGGTAGGGCATGTTGACGGTGACCGCGCCGGTGGGACACCGGGCCGCGCACGGGCCGCAGTACCAGCACTCGTCGACGTGCATGTACGCCTTGCCGTCCTCCGCGCGGATCGCGAGCGAGTCGAGCGGACACATGTCGACGCAGAGCGTGCAGCCGTCGATACACCGGGACTCGTCGATGGTCACGGGCACGTCGGAGCGCTGCGGGACAACAGGCATGGCTGTCTCCAGGGAAGAGCGGTGAGTGAAGAAGGAGGGGAAAGAAGAGGGGAAAGTAGAGAGGAAAGAGGGAAAAAGAGGGGGAGATCAGACGGTGCGGCGCAGGATGCCGCTCATGGTGATGCGGTCGCCGCGGAAGCGGATGAACTCCAGGTCCACGGGCCGCCCGTCGGGCAGGTGCGTGAGCCGCTCCAGCATCAGCACCGCGCTGCCGCGCGGCGCCTCCAGTACCGCCGCGGAGTGCGCGTCGGCGTTGACGGCCTCCAGGGTCATCTCGGCATGGCCCAACGGGCCGCCGGTGAGCGTCTCCAGGAGGCGGAACACGTCCGTGTTCTCCAGGTCGCAGCCCAGCAGCTCACCGCCCACGTCCAGGGGCAGGTACGAGAGGTCCAGGGACAGCGGCAGTCCGCCCAGGCGGCGCAGCCGCTCGATACAGAGCACGTCGGTGTGGTCCGGCACACCGAGCCGGTGCGCCACCGGGGCCGGTGCGCTGACCGGTCCGACGGTGCGGACCTCGTTGGTGACCCGGCCGTGCTCGTGCAGGGTCTCGGCCAGGCCCTGCAGCCGGTCCAGGCCGTGCGGGTACTTCTCGCCGACCACCACGGTGCCGACGCCGGCCCGCCGGTCCACGAGCTGCTCGCCGCGCAGCAGGTCGAGGGCCTGGCGCACGGTGTTGCGGCTGGCCCGGTAGTCGGCGGCGATGACGTCCTCCAGGGGGAGGACACCGGTCGGGAAACCGCCCGCGAGGATCTGGTGACGCAGCAGGTCGGCGAGTTGCCGCGCCTGGTCAGCACGCAGTCGCCGACGTCGCGCGGCGGCGACCGGGAGCGAGGCGGAGCTGTGTTCGGCTGGCATGGCAGGAACGTACCGGCGGGGTGGCCGCCGTGGTGTTGCGGCAGCATTGCGCCACCTGGCGAGACCCGGCGCACCGCCCTGACCTGCCGGTACGCCGTTCATCGCCGCAGACCCGCCACCCGGGTGCCCAGAACGTGGACGTTCGGCGGGCACGGGTGGCGGCCGATACCGACCGGCGGGGGGACCGGAACTCCGGCGTACGGACGGACCTCCCGCGTACACACGGAACCCCTGCGTACACACGGACCTCCCGTGTACACACCGACCTCCCGTGTACACACGGAACCCCTGCGCACACACGGAACCCCTGCCCCCACACGGCGCGCAGGACTCCCGCGTGCGCACGGTCCGCGCACGCGGGAGTCCCCGCACAAGGGCCGCCCGAGGCCTACTCGCCCCGGGCGGACACCGCCCCCGCCGCCGCCGGGCTGTCCTGCCCGGGAGCGCCCCCGCTCGCCACCCGCGCCGACCGCCGTCCGGGCGCCCGCACCATCACCAGGACCAGGACACCGGCGACCAGCCCGGTCACGCCCGCCGCCAGCGACGCCGCGTTCAGACCGGCGGCGAAGGCCGCACGGACGGTGTGCTCGGAGAGCGTGCCGCGCAGCGCCTCCGCGCCGCCGCCCGCCACCGTGTGCGCCGCCTCGCGGCCCAGCGTGTCCCGCATGCCCGCGGTGAGGACCGTGCCGAACAGGGCCACTCCGAGCGCGTACCCGAGCTGGCGGAACGTGTTGAGGGCGCCGCCCGCCATGCCCGCGTTCCCGGCCGGCACCGCGGCGAGCGCCGCCCCCGCGAGGCCCGGCGCGACCAGACCGGAGCCGACACCGGTCAGCGCGAGTCCGGGCACGAGCGCCGCCCAGGACGACCCGGCGTCCAGGACCGCCATGCCCAGCACGCCCCCGCCGATCAGGAGCAGCCCGACGCCGATCAGCAGGCGCGGTGCCACCCCGTGCAGCACCCGTCCGGCGACCAGGGCCACCACGAACGACATCGCGCCGAGCGGCAGCAGCACCAGGCTGCCGGTCATCGCGCTCATCCCCAGCACGGTCTGCAGCCAGATGGACAGGTAGGGGATGACGCCGAACGCCGCCGCGTTGTAGCCGACCCCGCCCAGCAGCACCCCGGTGAAGGCGGGCTTGCGCAGCAGCCGCAGGTCCAGGAGCGGCTGTGCCACGCGCCGTTCGACCAGGACGAAGCAGACGAGCGCGAGTGCCGAGACCGCGAAGGCCCCGCCCGTGGCCGCCGACGTCCAGCCCTCGGCGCCGCCGCGCAGCACCCCGTACGTCCCCGCGCCCGCGAAGGACGCGAACGCCGCCGTGCCCGCCCAGTCGACGCGGCGCCCCGCGGGACCCTTCGACTCCGGCACCGCGCGCAGCGTCAGCCAGATCGACGCCATGCTCACCGGCAGGTTCACGAAGAAGATCCAGCGCCAGCCGGGCCCCTCGGTGAGCAGTCCGCCCACGACCGGGCCGAGCGCGGCCGACGCGCCGCTCACCGCACCCCACACGCCGAGCGCGGTGGAGCGCTCGCGGCCCTGGTAGGCGGCGCCGAGCAGCGGCAGCGTCGTCGCCAGCATCGCCGCGCCGCCGAGTCCCTGCACGGCGCGGGCCGCCACCAGCAGGTCCGCGTCCGTCGCGAGCCCGCAGCCCAGCGAGGCCAGCGCGAAGAGGACGGTGCCGATGACGCTCAGCCGCCGCCTGCCGAGCACGTCGGCGGCGGCGCCGACGCCGAGCAGCAGCGCGGCCAGCGCGAGCGCGTAGCCGTCGATGACCCACTGCAGATCGCTCAGCGAGGCGTCCAGCGCCCGCGCCATGTCGGGCAGCGCCACGATCACGATCGTCACGTCCAGCAACAGCATGAACGTCCCCAGCGACACCGCCGTGAGCGGCCCCCATGTGCGCACCTTGTTCCTCCGACTCCTGGTGATTCCCCGCCCGCCGGACCGGGGCCCGGCGGCTGTGTCCTCGTACGATGAACCGGCGGCGGACGATCCCGGTGCCAGGGGGCCGCCGGTCGCCGTAATCCGACATGCAGGGGGTCTTCGGTGGAGGAATCCGATGTCTTCGACGCGCTGGACCTGAAGCTGCTGCACGCCCTGGAGATCGACGGGAGAGTGCCCTTCAGCCGGGTCGCCGCCGTCGTCGGCGTGTCCGACCAGACCGTCGCGCGCCGCTACCGCCGCCTGCGCGCCGGGGCGGGCCTGCGTGTCGTCGGGGTCCGCGACACCGGGCGGCTCGGCCGCGACGCGTGGATGCTCCGGCTGCGCTGCGCGCCCGACGGCGCCGAGGCCATCGCGACCGGTCTGGCCCGGCGGCCCGACACGGCGTGGGTGCACCTCATGTCGGCGGGCACCGAAGTGGTCTGCATGACGCTGCCCCGCACCCCCGGCGACCACGACGACCTGCTCTTCGGCAAGCTGCTGCGCAGCCGGAGCCTCGTCGAGATCACCGCGCACCAGCTCGTGCACCGCTTCTACGGCGGCCGTACCGGCTGGATCGGCAAGCACCGCCCGCTGACCGCCGAGCAGACCGCCGCCCTCGCCCCCGACCTGCCGCCGGCCGCCCCGGGACCGGCCCGCATCGCGCCCGACGACGAGCCGCTGGTCGCCGCGCTGAAGGCCGACGGCCGCGCCACCCACCCCGAACTGCAGCGGCTCACCGGGCGTTCCGAGTCCTCCGTCAAGCGCCGTATCGCCGCGCTGCGCGGCTCGGGCGCGCTGTACTTCGACGCCGAGTACGACTCGGCGCGCTTCGGTTTCACCTCGTCCGCGATGCTCTGGATCACCGTCGCCCCGGGCGAGCTGGACGCGGTGGGCCGTGCGATGGCCGAGCACCCCGAAACCGCCCACGTCTCCGCGATCACCGGGTCCGCCAACCTCATGGCGAGCATCCTGACCCGCGACACCGCGAGCCTCTACGCCTACCTCAGCGGCCCGCTCGGCTCGCTCGCCGGGGTGCGGCACGTCGAGTCGGCGCCCTATCTGCGGCGTTTCAAGGAGCTCACCTACCCACGGCCGCTGCGCTAGACGGGGCGGGCCGCGCGCGGCCGGGCGTCAGCGCCCGCCCCGGTGCAGCCGGTCGCCGCCCGCCAGGATCGCCGCCGCCAGCGCGTCCGCGGCCTCCTGGGCCGGCGCGCGCCGCTCGCCGTGCAGCAGCACGAAGTCGACCGAGCCGAGCTCCGGAAGGCCCGCCCGGTCGGGCACCCGGACCAGGCCCGGGGGGATCAGGCCCCGCGAGTGGGCCATCACGCCGAGACCCGCGCGGGCGGCGGCCACCAGGCCGTTGAGGCTGCCGCTCGTGCAGGCCACCCGCCAGGCGCGGCCCCGCCGCTCCAGCGCCTCGAAGGCGAGGGCACGGGTGATGCCCGGCGGCGGATAGACGATCAGCGGCACCGGGCGCTCCGGGTCCAGGCGCAGCCGCTCGGCGCCGATCCAGACCAGGTCGTCGTGCCACACCAGCTCGCCGCGCGGATCCTCCGGGCGCCGCTTGGCCAGGACCAGGTCGAGCCGGCCCGCGTCCAGGTGCCGGTGCAGCGTGCCGGACAGCTCGACCGTCAGCTCCAGGTCGACGTCGGGGTGGTCGTGCCGGAACGACTCCAGGATGTCGGTGAGCCGGGTCAGGACGAAGTCCTCCGACGCCCCGAACCGCAGCCGGCCGCCCAGGCGCCGACCGGTGAAGAACGCCGCGGCCTGCTCGTGCGCGGCGAGGATCCGGCGGGCGAAGCCGAGCATGGCCTCGCCGTCCTCGGTCAGCTCCACGCTGTGGGTGTCACGGGTGAAGAGCTGCCGGCCGGCGGCGTCCTCCAGGCGGCGCACGTGCTGGCTGACCGTCGACTGGCGCAGGCTCAGCCGCCGGGCGGCCCGGGTGAAGCTCAGCGTCTGGGCGACCGCGAGGAACGTGCGCAACTGCGTGGGGTCGTACACACCGCCCAGCCTAGCCCGGTCATCGCGGAACGTGATGGCAGTCAGAGCGGTGTACGGGATTCCCGATCACCCGGAGCAGGAGGATCATGGGAGGGCACATCCCCGCACGAGAGCTGGAGCACCGTGAAACGCCTGAAGTGGCCGTCCTGGATGCCGGTCGACCCGTACATCGTGGCGTTGCTCGCGACCGTGGGTCTGGCCGCCCTGCTGCCCGCCCGCGGCACGAGCGCCGACGTCGCCTCCGGCGCCTCCACCGCGGCCGTCGCGCTGCTCTTCTTCCTCTACGGCGCCCGGCTCTCCACCCGCGAGGCGCTCGACGGGCTCAAGCACTGGCGGCTCCACCTCACGGTCCTGGCCTGCACGTTCCTCGTCTTCCCGCTGCTCGGGCTCGCGGCGAAGGGGCTCGTCCCGTACGTCCTGACGCCCGCGCTGTACAGCGGCTTCCTCTTCCTCACGCTGGTGCCCTCCACGATCCAGTCGTCCATCGCCTTCACGTCGATGGCGCGCGGCAACGTGCCCGCGGCGATCTGCGCGGGCTCCTTCTCCTCGCTGGCCGGCATCGTGATCACGCCGCTGCTCGCGGCCGCCCTGCTCGGCGGCAGCGGCGGCGGCTTCTCGGCGGACTCACTGCTCAAGATCGTCCTGCAGCTGCTCGTGCCGTTCCTCGCCGGGCAGGTCCTGCGCCGCTGGGTGGGCGGCTTCATCACCCGGCACAAGAAGATCCTCGGATACGTCGACCGCGGGTCGATCCTGCTCGTCGTCTACACCGCGTTCAGCGAGGGCATGGTGCAGGGCATCTGGGGCCAGGTGCACCCGCTGCGGCTGCTCGCGCTGCTCGGCGTCGAGGCGGTGCTGCTCGCGATCATGCTGGCGCTGACCTGGTACGGCGCGAAGCGGCTCGGCTTCGACCGGGCCGACCGGATCGCCGTCCAGTTCGCCGGGTCCAAGAAGTCGCTGGCCGCCGGACTGCCCATGGCGAGCGTCCTGTTCGGCGCCGACGCCTCGCTCGCGGTGCTGCCGCTGATGCTCTTCCACCAGATGCAGCTGATGGTCTGCGCGGTGATCGCCAAGCGCCGTTCCCGGGATCCGCAGGAGCCGGTCAGCGAGCCGCGCCGAGCCGCAGCGACACGAACCGCGGCCGGTACAGCGACACGTTCCGGGTGACGTTCGCCTGAGCGGTCGCCGGGGTCGCGTCCAGCCAGTTGACGTCGTAGCTGAGCACGAAGCGGCCGCCACCGCCGAGCGCCGGATGGGCCTGCGGGTTGTAGGCGGCGGCGTCCTTGCGCACCGCGCCGTCCTCGGGCAGCGGCGCCTCGAAGGCCTTGGCGGGGCCGTGCCAGGGGCCGGTGGGCGAGCAGGACCAGTACGAGGAGACGGTCGTCAGTCCCTCGGTGCCCGCGGCCATCGTGAACAGCACGTACGTCCCGTCGTCCCGCACCACCGTGAACGCGCTGCCCACCCCTCTGCGCCTCCCGTCCCCGAGGACCGGCCGCGGCGTCACCTCGTGCCCCCACTCCTCGCCGTCCCAGTACTCCCACGCCGAGGCGTCGGCGAGACCGCCGTGCGGCACCCGCGCGACATAGGCGTCCGAGGAGGGCCGCGAGGTCGCCTGGGCGTCCGTGCCGCCGAAGACGTACGTCCAGCCGTCGTCGTCGACCGTCGTCGTGCCGTACAGCACCCGCTTCTCGGGGTCGCCGACCGACTGCTGGTCGGAGGTCCGCACGATGCCCTCCAGGCGCAGGTCGGGCAGCGACAGGGTGGCGACCTCCGTGGCGACGGGGACGCCGTAGATCCACGGGCCCTGGCTTGCCATCCGGGTCCACAGCAGGACGCGCACCACCCGCTGGTCCGAGCCGGGGGAGCGGGGCTCGACGCGGGCCGCCACCGGCCAGCGCCACTGCTGGGGCGCCGGATCGGTGAAGAGCGGTGCGGGGAGGGTGCGCTCCAGGTCGCCGGAACGGGACATCACCACCGCGGAGTTGCGGACCATCTGCGCGTTGCCGTCGCGCCAGGCGTGCGGCTGGCCCATCTGGTTGGGGGGCGCGTGGACCTGGCCGAGGAAGGTGTCGGAGAACAGCCACAGCAGGCGCCCGTCCGGGAGGCGGACCGAGTGGGTGCCGTCGCCGCCGGTCCAGTCGTCGGTGCGCGCCGCGTCGTTCCCGTAGCGCGCGAACTCCCCGGTGGTCCGCTCGTCGGCGCGCCACGAGCTCACGGTGCGCGGCCGGCAGGCCGCATCGCCCTCCCGGTCTTCCTCCGGGAGGACGATGAGCAGGACGGCCGCGCAGGCCAGGGCGAGCAGCAGGATCAGCAGGACCCCGCACCGCCCCGCGGCGGGTCGTTCACGGGCGGACACGCCGGGGACGTTAGTTGCTGTCGCGCACGTGGTCCATGGGGAGCCGGAGGACGGTGTCCCGCGTCACAGGGGCGTCGGCCTTGCGCAGACCGCCCACCTCGGTGTCGCTCAAGGCCCGGTCGTACACGCGCACTTCGTCGATCGCTCCGGTGAAGTGGGCGCGGCTGTCCAGGCGTTGACCGATGTGCACGCCGAACGGCGAGGTGCGGCTGACCGATCCCGGCACGTCGGCGCCGTCGACCCGGCTCCCGTCGAGGAAGAGCGTCAGGGCCCCGCCCGCGCGCCGCAGCGCGATGTGGTGCCACTGCCCGTCGTTGTACGCGCCCGTCGTGCGCACGGAGGCGGAGCGCGGGGGTGCGGCGCCCTGCCGGGTGGTGATCAGGGCGGTGACGCGGTCGCCCGCGGGCTCGCCGCGCAGCCAGACCTGCGGCTGTCCGGTGCCGATGCCGCCCATCCACAGCAGTGGCTGCTCACCGGTCGTCGCGGAGTAGCGGAACCACAGCGATGCGGTGAATTCCTTCGCATGGAGCGGGAGCCGGTCACGGAAGGGCAGGCGCACCGCGTCGTCGGTGCCGTCGAAGGAGAGCGCGCCGCCGAACCGCCCGTCGGTCGCGGCCGCCCCGCCCAGCACGGCGGCGGGCCGGGCGCCCGGCGCGGCGTCGCGGGTGGTCGGGTCCGGGCCCCTGCGCGGCGCGAGATGGTCCTCGGTGAAGCGGGCGAAGCGGATCTCGTCGCGGGCGTCGACCGCGCCGCCCTCGTACAGCAGTCCCGCGTGCGTGCGGTCGGCCCGCACCAGGTCGGAGTAGCCGGACCAGTCCGTGGTGACGGTCGTGCCGCGGTCGACGCTGTCCCACGTGCGCCCGCCGTCGTAGGACGAGCGGAGCTGCATCGTGCGGCGGCGGTCCGGATCGCCGGGGCAGGCGAGCAGCAGCCGTCCGCCGAACCACAGTGTGGAGCCCTGCACTTGCGGTGTGTAGAGGTCGGGGAGCGCGCGGAAGGGGGCGGCGAAGGAGTCGCCGCCGTCGCGGCTGACCGTCTGCGTGCGGTGCCCCAGGTCCGTGCCGTCCTGCTCGCGCCCGCTGACGTGGATCGCCCCGTCGGGCCGCTCGGTGAGCGTCATCTCGGACGGCTTCTGGCGGAACGTGCCGTCGTCGGCGATCGGGTACGAGTCGGTCGCGCCGATCTTCCAGTGGTCGCCGCCGTCGTCGCTGACGACGAGCGCCGCGTGGTTGGCGGTGACCCGGGTGCCGTTCCACGTCTCGGCGTTCACGGCGAAGGCGAGCCGTCCCGCGTGCCGGCCGCGGCTCAGCTGGATGCCGTGCACGGGTCCGGTCGCGTACCAGGAGTTCCAGTCCGCGGGCAGGATCTCGGCGCTCAGGTCGCGCGGCGCGGACCAGGTGCGCCCGTCGTCGTCGCTGTACTGCAGGTGCGGGGTGCGGTCGCACGGCACGTCGCAGTTCCTGCCGTCCGTGCGGCCGGTGTTGTACGTCTCCGCCAGCAGGACGCGGCCACTCTCGCGGTCGACGACCGGCGCCGGGTTCCCGTGCGTGTCGCCCCCGCCCTCGTTGATCACCTGGAGCGGTCCCCAGGTCCGGCCGCCGTCGTGCGAGCGCTTGAGCACCAGGTCGATGTCGCCCGCGTCGCTGCAGTCGTCGACCCGGCCCTCCGCGAAGGCGAGCAGCGTGCCCCGCGTGGTGCGGACCACGGCCGGAATGCGGAAGCAGGCGTACCCGGGGTCCTGGGACGCCTTGAACAGCACCTGCTGCTCGAACGGCGGCGCCGGCGCGCCCCGCACGGCCTGCGCGGCGGGCACGGGGAGCAGGGCGCCGACGACGACGGCGGCCAGGGCGGCGGTGGCGGTGCGAAGTGGTCTGAGGCGTGCGCGGAGGCTCGGAGGCATGGTGCGGTCCGCCTTTCGGGGCGACGGCGACTCATGGCGGTGAACGGCCGACCGGTGACGGCCGGCCGACGAAGGCCGACCGGTGACGGCCGACCGGTGGGTGTGCTGCGATCCCGACATCCGGTGGGCGTGCGGCAATCCTGACATCCTGACATCCCACGTCCGATGTCCGTGCCACAGACGCTACGTGGGGGTCTCGGCACCCCACAAGGAGTGCGCGTCGGGGGATCGGGGCGACCGTGCCCGGGTCAGCCCCGGACGGCCCCGGCACCCAGGGCGACGCGGTGCTCGCCCGCGTACACGTTCATGGAGGAGCCGCGCAGGAAGCCGATCAGCGTGAGGCCCGTCTCCGCGGCCAGGTCGACGGCGAGCGAGGACGGCGCGGAGACCGCGGCGAGCACCGGGATGCCCGCCATCACGGCCTTCTGCGCCAGCTCGAAGGAGGCACGGCCCGAGACGAGCAGGACCGTCCGCGCCAGCGGCAGGCCGCCGTTCTGCAGGGCCCGGCCGATCAGCTTGTCGACGGCGTTGTGCCGCCCCACGTCCTCCCGCACGTCGAGGAGTTCGCCCGCTTCGGAGAAGAGCGCCGCGCCGTGCAGGCCCCCGGTCCTGTCGAACACCCGCTGCGCCGCGCGCAGCCGGTCGGGCAGGCCCGCGAGCAGTCCGGTGGCGAGCAGGACCGGGGGAGCGGTGCCGCCCGCCGTGTCGTCGATGGGCCAGCGGGCCGTGGTGCGGACCGCGTCCAGGCTCGCCTTGCCGCACAGGCCGCACGACGAGGTGGTGTAGACGTTGCGTTCCAGGGTGATGTTGGGCAGGACGACGCCCGGCGCGGTCCTCACGTCGACGACGTTGTACGTGTTGGACCCTTCAGCGGTGGCCCCCGCGCAGTACACGATCGACTGCAGCTCGTCCGCCGCGCCGAGCACTCCCTCGCTCACCAGGAACCCGGCCGCCAGCGCGAAGTCGTCGCCGGGGGTGCGCATAGTGATGGCGAGCGGCTTGCCGTTGAGGCGGATCTCCAGGGGTTCCTCGGCGACCAGGGTGTCGGGGCGCTCCGAGACCTGCCCGTCCCGCACCCGTATGACCTTGCGTCGCTCCGTGACTCGTCCCATGTCTTGATCAGTCCCGGTTCTGTACGTGTGCGGGTGGCCGGAGCGGCCGTGCTGCGCGGGCCGCCGTGGGTCACCGGATCGTCGTGCGCGAGGTGACCTTCACGCTGTCATTGTCCTGCACGCGCCGTGATCGTCGTCCCGGCCCCCGCACCGCGGCGGCGGATTCCGCCCGCCCTCTTCCCAACCCCTCTTCCGCTTCCTACCGTTCGGGATCATGAGGCCCCCCGTCGCACCCCCCGGCTGGAGCCGCTGGCTCGTACCGCCCGCCGCCCTGTCGGTGCACCTGTCCATCGGCCAGGCCTACGCCTGGAGCGTCTTCAAACCGCCCCTCGAATCCGCGCTGCACCTCAGCGGCACCCAGAGCGCGCTGCCGTTCCAGGTCGCCATCGTCATGCTCGGCCTGTCCGCCGCGTTCGGCGGCACGTTCGTCGAGCGCAACGGCCCGCGCTGGGCCATGGCCGTGGCGCTCATCTGCTTCTCGTCCGGTTTCCTGATCGCCGCCCTCGGCGCCGCGACCCGCCAGTACTGGCTCATCGTGTTCGGCTACGGCTTCGTCGGCGGGATCGGCCTCGGCATCGGGTACATCTCACCCGTCTCCACCCTCATCAAGTGGTTCCCGGACCGGCCCGGCATGGCCACCGGCATCGCGATCATGGGCTTCGGCGGCGGCGCGCTCATCGCCTCGCCCTGGAGCGCGCAGATGCTGGACTCCTTCGGCGCCGACTCCGGCGGCATCGCGCTCGCGTTCCTCGTGCACGGGCTCACGTACGCCGTCTTCATGACGCTCGGGGTGCTCCTGGTGCGCGTACCGCGCTCGGAGGGTGCCCGCGGGCCCGGCGGTCCCGGACCGCTCGACGGACCGCAGGTCTCGGCCCGGCAGGCCGTGCGCACCCCGCAGTTCTGGTGCCTGTGGGTCGTCCTGTGCATGAACGTGACCGCGGGGATCGGCATCCTGGAGAAGGCCGCCCCGATGATCACCGACTTCTTCGCCGACACCGCCGCCCCGGTGTCGGTCTCCGCGGCGGCCGGCTTCGTCGCGCTGCTCTCGGCCGCCAACATGGCGGGCCGCATCGGCTGGTCGTCGGCCTCCGACCTGATCGGACGCAAGAACGTCTACCGCGTCTACCTCGGCGCGGGCGCGCTCATGTACCTTCTGATCGCGCTCTTCGGCGACACCTCCAAGCCGCTGTTCATCTGCTGTGCGCTGGTGATCCTCTCCTTCTACGGAGGGGGCTTCGCGACGATCCCCGCGTACCTGAAGGACCTCTTCGGCACCTATCAGGTCGGCGCCATCCACGGCAGGCTGCTCACCGCCTGGTCCACGGCGGGCGTCCTCGGGCCGCTGATCGTGAACCGGGTCGCCGACCACCAGGAGGAGGCGGGCAAGGCCGGCGCCGACCTCTACGGCCTGTCCTTCGCGATCATGATCGGGCTGCTGGTCGTCGGTCTCGTCGCGAACGAGCTCGTACGCCCGGTCCATCCTCGCCACCACGTACCCACCCCGAAGGAGGCAGCCGATGACCACGCCGCCGAGCACACCCCCACGTGAGCGCCGCTCACTGATCGTGTTCGCCTGGCTCTGGGTGGGGCTCCCGCTGGGGTACGGCCTGTACGAACTCGTACACAAGGTCACCCAGCTCTTCAGAGGGTGACCGGATCATGAGAAGTGTCCAAACCCTGCGCTCCTTTCCTGTCACATCACGTGCACCGTTACTGGTGAGTCGCTGACCAGACTGGGCGGTCCCGCATCTTCGGCAACAAGGGGGACCCGTACATGCTCGGCTCGCGCATCGCCGCCGTCGGCCACTACCAGCCCGCCACGATCCTCACCAACGAGGAGCTGGCGGGCATGGTCGACACCAGCGACGAGTGGATCCGGTCCCGGGTCGGCATCCGCACCCGGCACGTCGCGGGCCCCGAGGAGCCGGTCGACGAGCTGGCCGCGCACGCCGGCGGGAAGGCCCTCGCGGCCGCGGGCCTCACCCCCGACGCGATCGACCTGGTCCTGGTCGCCACCTCCACGGCCATCGACCGCTCGCCGAACATGGCCGCCCGGGTCGCCGCCCGCCTGAACATCCCGGGCGCCGCCGTCCTGGACCTCAACGTCGTCTGTGCGGGCTTCACGCACGCCCTCGCCACCGCCGACCACACGGTGCGGGCCGGGGCCGCGACCCGCGCCCTGGTCATCGGCGCGGACAAGATGTCCGAGGTCACCGACTGGACGGACCGCACCACCTGCGTGCTCACCGGCGACGGCGCGGGCGCGGTCGTCGTCGAGGCCTGCGGGCCCGGCGAGGAGCCGGGCATCGGGCCCGTGCTGTGGGGCTCGGTGCCCTCCATGGGCAACGCCGTCCGCATCGAGGGCACGCCGCCGCGCTTCGCCCAGGAGGGCCAGAGCGTCTACCGCTGGGCGACGACCCAGCTGCCGCCGCTGGCCCGCGCGGCCTGCGAGCGCGCCGGACTCACCCCGGCCGACCTCGCCGGAGTCGTCCTGCACCAGGCCAACCTGCGCATCATCGAGCCGCTCGCCGAGCGCATCGGCGCCGTGAACGCGGTCGTCGCGCGTGACGTCGTCGACTCCGGCAACACCTCGGCCGGAAGCATCCCGATGGCGCTCTCCAAGCTGGTCGAGCGGGGCGAGCTCCGCTCCGGCGACCCGGTCCTGCTCTTCGGCTTCGGCGGGAACCTCTCGTACGCGGGACAGGTCGTCCGGTGCCCGTGACAGGTCGCCCGGTGGCAGTGAATGTGTCGCCTCCGGCCATGTGACCGGCTCAACTCCCCCTGGCGCTGGCCCCCGTGTCCCGTGGACTGTAGACAAAAGGCAGTCTTCGACGAGGGGGCGCGATGCTGTCCGCCGGACTGCCGCAGGGGGCCGTGCCCAGGATCGAGCGTCCCGGGCCGCTCAGGGAGCGGGTCTACGAGACCCTGCTCGAACTCATCACGACCCGTTCGCTGCGCCCGGGCCGGCACCTCGTGGAGAGCGAGCTCGCCGGACACCTCGGAGTGTCGCGCCAGCCCGTGCGCGAGGCGTTGCAGCGCCTCAGCACCGAGGGCTGGGTGGATCTGCGGCCCGCCCAGGGCGCGTTCGTGCACGAGCCGACGGAGGCGGAGGCCGACCAGCTCCGCACGGTCCGCACGCTCCTGGAGACCGAGGCCGCCCGGCTCGCCGCCGCCCGCACCGGCCCGGCGGGCATCAGCGCGCTGGAGGCGCTCTGCGCCGCGGGCGAACGGGCCGTGGCCGACGGCGACATGGACCGGTCGGTGGCCCTGAACACCGCCTTCCACGCCAAGGTCGTGGAGCTCGCGGGCAACACGGTCCTCGCCGCGCTCGCCGGACAGGTGGAACGCCGTGTGCGCTGGCACCACGCGCCGGAGACCGGCCGCCGCGGCCGGCAGGCCTGGGCGGAGCACCGCGACCTGATCGCGGCCCTCGCCGGGCGCGACGAACAGCGCGCGACGGACATCATGCGTGCCCACACGCAACACCCCCGCCGGACGTACCGCGAGCGGGAACGCGGCTGAGCGCGGCGGGCCCCGCACCGGGAGGCGAGAGATGAGCACGCCGTACCGCATACGCCCCGTGATCAGGGAGGACGTGCCGACGGCCGTCGACACCCTCGGCCGGGCCTTCGCGGACTACCCCTTCACCCGGCACGTCGTCGCGGCCGACGGACACGCGGCGCGGGTCCGCCGCTTCCAGGAGCTCTTCCTGACCCGCGTCGGGATGGTGTACGGGCGGGTCTGGGTCGCGGGCGCCGGACGCGCCGTCGCCGTCTGGACCACGCCGGACCGGGATCCGCAGCCCGGGTTCGCCGCGATCCGCCCGCTCGTCGACCTGCTCGCGGGCGACCGCGCGCCCTGGTTCGCGGCGGCCGAGCTCGCCCTGCGTCCGCACCGCCCCGCCTACCCCGTGTGGTGTCTGGCCACGGTCGGCGTCGACCCCGACGAGCAGGGCAGGGGCCTCGGCGCCGCGGTGATCGGGCCCGGCCTCGCGGCCGCCGACCGCGCGGGACACCCCTGCTTCCTGGAGACGTCGACCGAGCAGAACGTGACGTTCTACGAACGGCTCGGCTTCACCGTCACGGCGGACCTCGCGCTGCCCGACCGCGGACCCCGCACGTGGTGCATGATCCGGGAGCCGGCACGACGCCCTTGACCGGCGCGTGCGGCCCCGCATCGCGCGGCTCCGCAGTGGGCCGACTTCCCTTTGTCCTGTGACTGGAGAAAGTCATGGGTAAATCGCGCTCAACTTCTTCCCAGTCCCGACAGGCACTGCTACGTTCCCCTCGAAAGCTTGAAGGAAGCCCGAAGGGGACGGCGGCGGCAGCGACCGCGCGCCCGTCCCCAGGGCAACGGCATGGGAAGCCCGAAGAGGCGGGGAGGGGCGCGTGAGACGTATGACGGCTCGACCCGCCAACACGCACCAGGCACGACTGCTGCGCCTGTTGCGCGACGGAGGACCCAACTCCCGTGCCCAACTGGGTGATCAGGTCGACCTCTCGCGGTCCAAACTGGCCGTCGAGGTCGACCGGCTCCTGGAGACCGGTCTCGTGGTCGCCGACGGACTCGCCGCCTCGCGCGGCGGCCGGCGCTCCCACAACATCCGCCTGGCCCCGGCCCTCCGCTTCCTCGGCGTGGACATCGGTGCGACCTCGGTCGACGTCGCGGTGACCAACGCCGAGCTGGAGGTCCTCGGTCACATCAACCAGCCCATGGACGTGCGCGAGGGCCCGGTCGCGGTCTTCGAGCAAGTCCTCGCGATGGCGGCCAAGTTGAAGGCCTCCGGGCTCGCGGAAGGGTTCGACGGCGCCGGCATCGGCGTCCCGGGTCCCGTCCGCTTCCCCGAGGGCGTGCCGGTCGCGCCGCCGATCATGCCGGGCTGGGACGGCTTCCCCGTCCGCGAGGCCCTCAGCCAGGACCTCGGCTGTCCCGTCATGGTCGACAACGACGTGAACCTCATGGCGATGGGGGAGCAGCACGCGGGCGTGGCACGCTCGGTGGGCGACTTCCTCTGCGTCAAGATCGGCACGGGCATCGGCTGCGGCATCGTCGTCGGCGGTGAGGTCTACCGCGGTACGACGGGCAGCGCCGGCGACATCGGCCACATCCAGTCCGAACCGGACGGACGCCCCTGCGCCTGCGGCAACAAGGGCTGCCTGGAGGCCTACTTCAGCGGCGCGGCACTCGCCCGCGACGCCGAGGAGGCGGCCAGGGAGGGGCGTTCGGCGGAGCTCGCCACACGGCTCGACGAGGCGGGACGGCTCAGCGCCGTCGACGTCGCGGCGGCCGCCGCCGCGGGCGACGCCACCGCGCTCGACCTCATCCGGGACGGCGGCAACCGCACCGGCCAGGTCATCGCGGGCCTCGTCAGCTTCTTCAACCCCGGCCTCGTGGTGATCGGCGGCGGCGTGACCGGCCTCGGCCACACGCTGCTCGCCGCGATCCGCACCCAGGTCTACCGCCAGTCGCTGCCCCTGGCGACCGGCAACCTCCCGATCGTCCTGGGTGAGCTCGGTCCCACCGCCGGAGTCATCGGCGGCGCCCGGCTCATCAGCGACCACCTGTTCTCACCGGCCTGACCGGCCCGATCGCCCGACCGGCCCCGGCCGGCAGTACGCGTCGCCGCACCGGCAACTGACGCAGCGTCACCCAGCACAGCACAGCGCCCTGCTCCGCCCTGTCCTGCCCCGCACCGCCGCGCACTCCCGTACCGCCGCGTGCGGCTCCGCCCTGCCCCGAGCCCGTCCGTCCCGAACCCGCCCGCCCTGAGTCCGTCCTGCCCGGAATCCGTCCTGCCCTGCTGCGGCCGCCGCCGAGGGGAACCGTCATGGCATCCACACCACCCCTGCTCACCATGTCCGGCATCACCAAGTCGTTCCCCGGCGTACGGGCCCTCGACGGCGTCGACCTCCAGGTCCAGGCCGGGGAAGTGCACTGCCTCCTGGGCCAGAACGGCGCCGGGAAGTCCACCCTCATCAAGGTCCTCGCCGGGGCCCACCAGCCCGACGACGGCGAGATCACCTGGCGCGGCGAGCGCACCACGCTCCGCTCGCCCATCGCGGCCATGCGGCTCGGCATCGCCACCATCTACCAGGAACTCGACCTGGTGGAAGGGCTCTCCGTCGCCGAGAACGTCTACCTCGGACACGAACCGACCGCGGCCGGATTCATGGTGCGCGGCCGCGCGGCGAGGGCCGCGGCCGCCGGTCTGCTCAAGCGGCTCGGGCACCCCGAGATCGACCCCGGACGACTCGTCGGGGACCTGTCCGCCGCCCAGCAGCAGATCGTCTCGATGGCCCGCGCGCTCTCCCACGAGGTCCGCCTCATCGTGATGGACGAGCCGTCCGCCGCCCTCGACCCCGACGAGGTGGACAACCTCTTCCGGATCGTCGCCGACCTCACCGCGGACGGCGTGGCCGTCGTCTACATCTCGCACCGCCTGGAGGAGATCCGCCGCATCGGCGACCGCGTCACCGTCCTCAAGGACGGCCGCGCCGTCGCCGGCGGGCTCCCCGCGAAGTCCACCCCGACCCGGGACGTCGTGGCGCTGATGACCGGCCGCACCGTCGAGTACGTCTTCCCCGAGCGGCCCCCCGCGCCCCCGGCCGGAACCGCCGCGCGGGAGCCCGTGCTCACCGCGCGCGGCCTCTCCCGGCGCGGCGAGTTCGACCCCCTCGACCTCGACCTGCACCCCGGCGAGATCGTCGGCCTCGCCGGGCTCGTCGGCTCGGGCCGCTCCGAGATCCTGGAGACGATCTACGGCGCCCGCAAGCCGAGTTCGGGGCAAGTGACCGTGGAGGGGCGGGTGTTGCGCCCGGGAAGCGTGCGGGCCGCCGTCCGCGCGGGCCTCGGTCTCGCCCCCGAGGAACGCAAGGCCCAGGCCCTGCTCATGCTGGAGTCCGTCACCCGCAACGTCTCCGTCTCCACCATGTCCCGCTTCTCGTACGGCGGATGGCTCGACCGGGGCTCCGAACAGGCCGCCGCGCGCGCCGCGACGCGCGAACTGTCGCTGCGGCCCGACGACCCGTCCGTGCCCGTGCGCACCCTGTCCGGCGGCAACCAGCAGAAGGCCGTCCTGGCCCGCTGGCTGCTGCGCGGCTGCCGCGTCCTGCTGCTCGACGAACCGACCCGCGGCGTCGACGTCGGCGCCCGCGCCGAGCTGTACGCGGTGATCCGCCGCCTCGCCGACGAGGGGCTCGCCGTCCTGCTCGTCTCCAGCGAAGTGCCCGAGGTGCTGGGCCTCGCCGACCGCGTCCTGGTGCTCCGCGAGGGCCGCGTCGTCCACACCGCACCCGCCCGTGACCTCGATGAACACCGCGTACTCGACCTCGTCCTAGAAGGGAGCCCGGCGGCATGACCCAGCCAGCCCCGGCGGCCGAGGCCGCCACCCGCAAGAGCCCGCCCGCCGAAGGCGGCAGCTCGTGGCGCGCCACCGTGGGCCGCGCCGACGTGCGCACACTCTCACTGCTCGGCGTCCTCGCCGCGCTGATCGTGATCGGCGGCATCACCCAGCCGGACTCGTTCCTCGACACCGACAACATCCAACTGGTGCTGACCCAGGCCTCCGTGATCGGCGTGGTCACGGTCGGCATGACGTTCGTGATCATCTCCGGTGGCATCGACCTGTCGGTCGGCGCGATCGTCGCCCTCGCCTCGGTGTGGGCGACGACGGTCGCCACCCAGGAGTTCGGCTTCGCGGGCATCCTCTTCACCGCCGTCCTCGTCGGCATGGGATGCGGCCTGGTCAACGGCGTGCTCATCGCGTACGGCAAGATGGTGCCGTTCATCGCCACCCTCGCCATGCTCGCGTCCGGCCGCGGCCTCGCCCTGCAGATCACCGACGGCAAGACGCAGATGGTCACCGTGGACGGCGTGCTGAAGCTCGGTGAGCGCGAGTCCTACATCCTCGGCATCCCGCCGCTGGTCATGGTCTTCGCCGCCGTCACCGTCGTCGGCTGGCTGCTCCTGAACCGCACGACCTTCGGCCGGCGCTCGCTCGCCGTCGGCGGCAACGCGGAGGCGGCCCGCCTCGCGGGCATCGACGTCCGCAGGCAGCGGCTCTACCTGTACCTGCTGTCCGGGCTGTGCTGCGGCATCGCGGCCTTCCTGCTGATCATCCTCTCCGGCTCGGGACAGAACACCAACGGCAACCTCTACGAGCTCGACGCCATCGCCGCGGCGATCATCGGCGGCACCCTGCTGAGCGGCGGCCGCGGCACCATCGTCGGCTCCGTGCTCGGCGTGCTGATCTTCACCACGATCCAGAACATCTTCGCGCTGAACAACCTGGAGACCGCGACCCAGCAGATCGCCAAGGGCGCGATCATCGTCGCCGCGGTCCTCGTCCAACGTCGCACGGCCCACACATCCTGAGCTGAGGGGTTCACCCATGCCAACCCACACGAGCCGCAGAGGCCTCCTCTTCGGAGCCGCCGCCCTCTCCACCGGCGCCCTGATCACCGGCTGCACCAGCAACGAGCCCGACGACGAGGGCTCCGACGACAAGTCGCAGCAGGTCGCCGACGACAAGCCCGGCAAGAAGGTCACCATCGGCTTCGCCGGACCGCAGGCCGACCACGGCTGGCTCAACGCCATCAACGACAACGCCAAGAAGCGCGCGGAGAAGTACTCCGACGTCACCCTGGAGTCCACCGAGGGCTCCAACGACACCGCCGCGCAGATCGGCCAGGTCGAGACGCTCATCAACAAGAAGGTCGACGTCCTCGTCGTCCTGCCCGCCGACGGCAAGGCGCTCACCCAGGTCGGCCTCAAGGCGATGAAGGCGGGCATCCCCGTCGTCAACCTCGACCGCGTCTTCGCGACCCCGCAGGCCTACCGCTGCTGGATCGGCGGCGACAACTACGGCATGGGCCTGAGCGCCGGCCACTACATCGGCGAGAAGCTCAAGGACAAGAAGAACGCCCGCGTGGTCGAGCTCGCCGGGCTCGACAACCTGGAGCTCACCAAGCAGCGCAGCAAGGGCTTCGACGACGCCCTCAAGAACTACCCGAACATCAGGAAGGTCGCCCGCCAGGCCGCCGACTTCACCGTCGAGTCGGGACAGTCCAAGATGTCCCAGCTGCTGCAGGCCCAGAAGAACTTCGACGCCCTGTGGAACCACGACGACGACCAGGGCGTGGGCGCCCTGCGCGCCATCAAGCAGGCGGGCCGCGACGACTTCCTGATGGTCGGCGGCGCGGGCGCGCTCTCCGCCTTCCAGGCCATCGAGGCCGACAACAGCGTCCTGAAGGCCACCGTCCTCTACCCGCCCACCATGGCCGCGTCCGCGATCGACCTCGCACGCGCCCTCGGACAGAGCAAGGGCGTCAGCGGCATGGCGGAGTTCGAGATCCCGTCCTTCGTCACCTGCTACTCGGCCGTGGTCGACAAGGACAACGTCGGCCAGTACATGTCCACCGGCTTCAAGTGATGCGCGCGTCCGCACCCCCCCACCGAGCGTCGACGAGGAGGAGTACCGCATGCGTGAGACGGAATCCGAGGCAGGGGCCGATACCGGAGCGGCGGGGAAGAGGCCGCTGGGAGTGGGCATGGTCGGCTACGCCTTCATGGGCGCCGCCCACTCCCAGGGCTGGCGCACCGTGGGGCGCGTCTTCGACCTGCCGGTCAGACCGGTCCTCTCGGCCGTCTGCGGCCGCGACGGCGGCGCCGTGCGCGCCGCCGCCGACCGTCTCGGCTGGGCCGCGGCCGAGACCGACTGGCGCGCCCTGATCGCCCGGGACGACGTCGACATCGTCGACATCTGCACGCCCGGCGACAGCCACGCGGAGATCGCCCTCGCCGCCCTGGCGGCGGGCAAGCACGTCCTGTGCGAGAAGCCCCTCGCGAACACCGTCGAGGAGGCGGAGGCGATGGCCGAGGCCGCCGAACGGGCCCGCGCCCGGGGCCAGGTGGCCATGGTCGGCTTCAACTACCGCCGGGTGCCCGCCCTCGCGCTCGGGCGGCGCATGGTCGCGGAGGGCCGGCTCGGCACCCTGCGGCACGTGCGCCTGACGTACCTTCAGGACTGGCTGGTGGACGCGGACTTCCCGCTCACCTGGCGGCTGCGCAAGGAGCGCGCGGGCTCCGGGGCGCTGGGCGACCTCGGCGCGCACATCGTGGACCTCGCGCAGTACCTGGTGGGGGAGCCGGTGGCCGGGGTGTCGGCGCTCACCGAGACCTTCGTACGGGAACGGCCGCTGCTCGAAGGCGCCTCCAGCGGGCTCACCGCTGAGGGCGGCAGCCGGCTCGGCACGGTCACCGTCGACGACGCGGCGGTCTTCACCGGGCGCTTCCCGTCCGGTGCCCTCGCCTCCTTCGAGGCCACCCGCTTCGCCGCCGGGCGCAAGAACGCCCTGCGCGTCGAACTCAACGGCTCGGACGGCTCGTTGGCCTTCGACCTGGAGCGGCTCAACGAACTCTCCTTCCACGACCACACCGAGCCCGCCGCCTCGTCCGGCTTCCGCCGCATCCTGGTGACCGAGCCCGACCACCCGTACCTGGACGCCTGGTGGCCGCCGGGCCACGGCCTGGGTTACGAGCACTCCTTCGTGCACCAGGCCCGCGATCTGCTGCACGCCGTCGCCACCGGGACACAGCCCGAGCCCTCCTTCGCCGACGGCCTGTCCGTGCAGCGGGTGCTCGCCGCCGTGGAGGAGAGCGCCGCGAAGAACTCCGTCTACACGCCGATCCCCGCCTGAGGAGGCGCCGGACATGCCACGCCAGTTCACGCTCTTCACCGGCCAGTGGGCCGACCTGCCGCTCGAAGAGGTCTGCGCCCTCGCCCGCGACTTCGGCTACGACGGACTCGAACTAGCCTGCTGGGGCGACCACTTCGAGGTCGACAAGGCGCTCGCCGACCCGGGCTATCTGGACGGGCGGCACGCGCTGCTCGACAAGTACGGGCTGAAGTGCTGGGCGATCTCCAACCACCTCGTCGGCCAGGCCGTCTGCGACGCGATCATCGACGAGCGCCACCGGGCGATCCTGCCCGCCCGCATCTGGGGCGACGGCGAGGCGGAGGGGGTGCGGCAGCGGGCCGCCGCCGAGATCAAGGACACCGCGCGGGCGGCCGCCGCCTTCGGCGTCGACACGGTCGTCGGCTTCACCGGCTCCTCGATCTGGCACCTGGTCGCGATGTTCCCGCCGGCCCCCGAGTCGATGATCGAGCGCGGCTACGAGGACTTCGCCGAGCGCTGGAACCCGATCCTGGACGTCTTCGACGCGCAGGGCGTGCGGTTCGCGCACGAGGTGCACCCCTCGGAGATCGCGTACGACTACTGGACCACGCACAAGGCGTTGGAGGCCGTCGGCCACCGCCCGGCCTTCGGGCTGAACTTCGACCCCTCCCACTTCGTGTGGCAGGACCTCGACCCGGTCGGCTTCCTCTACGACTTCCGCGACCGCATCTACCACGTCGACTGCAAGGAGGCCCGGCGCCGCCTGGACGGCCGCAACGGCCGCCTCGGCTCGCACCTGCCGTGGGGCGACCCGCGCCGCGGCTGGGACTTCGTGTCGGCGGGCCACGGTGAGGTCCCCTGGGAGGACGTCTTCCGGATGCTGCGTTCCATCGCGTACGAGGGGCCGATCTCCGTGGAGTGGGAGGACGCGGGCATGGACCGCCTCCAGGGCGCCCCCGAGGCGCTGACGCGCCTGAAGGCGTACGACTTCGAGGCGCCGACGGCGTCCTTCGACGCGGCGTTCGGCGGCTCCGACTAGTCCGGCCGCCCTGGTGTCACCGGCCGGCAGCTCTCGGTGCCACCGGTCCGGCCGCCCTCGGTGCCGGTGATTCCGGTACCGAGGAATCCGGTTGCTTGCCACGTTTGTCCATTGACAGGAAAAAGTTCAACTTCCACTCTGCACAAGGGCTTTCCGCCCGGGACAAACGTGGCTACCGTCCTTGAGGTGTACAGGACATGAAGATCCCCGGGGTGACGGCGCACCCCGGCGCACGGCGCACACACCCGCGTACGACCGTCCCCCATCCGGAGGAACCCCCGTGCACAGGAAACGCCCGAGACTCCGCACCACGCTCGCCCTGCTCACCGGCACCGTGCTCACCGGCGCCAGCCTGACCCTCGCCGTCCCGCACGCGGGCGCCGCCCCCGCCGCCCCACCCTCGGCGGCCGCCCCCGCCGCCGAGGACTTCCAGCAGGTCACCCTCGCCAAGGGCGAGGCGGAGACCGGCGAGCCGATGACGCTCGCCGTGCTCCCCGACCGCTCGGTCCTGCACACCTCCCGCGACGGCACGCTCCGCCTGACCGACGCGGCGGGCAACACCAAGATCGCCGGGAAGATACCCGTCTACTCGCACGACGAAGAGGGCCTCCAGGGCGTCGGCATCGACCCGAAGTTCAGCGAGAACCGTGCGATCTTCCTCTACTACGCGCCCCCGCTGGACACCCCGGCGGGCGATGCCCCGGAGAACGGCACCGCCGAGGACTTCAAGAAGTTCGACGGCGTGAACCGCCTCTCCCGCTTCGTCCTGAAGACCGACGGCACCCTGGACACCGCCAGCGAGAAGAAGGTCTTCGACGTCCCCGCGAGCCGCGGCACCTGCTGCCACGTCGGCGGCGACATCGACTTCGACAAGGACGGCAACCTCTACCTGTCGACCGGCGACGACTCCAACCCCTTCGCCTCGGACGGCTTCACGCCCATCGACGAGCGGGCGAACCGCAACCCCGCCTTCGACGCCCGGCGCAGCGCCGGCAACACCAACGACCTGCGCGGCAAGATCCTGCGCGTCAAGGTCGCCGACGACGGCAGCTACACCGTCCCGGACGGCAACCTGTTCGCCAAGGGCACCGAGAAGACCCGCCCCGAGATCTACGCGATGGGCTTCCGCAACCCCTTCCGGATGAGCGTCGACAAGCCCACCGGCATCGTCTACGTCGGTGACTACGGGCCCGACGCGGGCGCGGCCGACCCCAAGCGCGGCCCCGCGGGCCAGGTCGAGTTCGCCCGGGTGACCAAGGCAGGCAACTTCGGCTGGCCGTTCTGCACCGGCAAGAACGACGCCTACGTCGACTACGACTTCGCGACCGGCACCTCCGGCGCCGCCTTCGACTGCGCGGCCCCGAAGAACGACTCGCCGCACAACACCGGACTGACCGACCTGCCGCCCGCGCAGGAGGCCTGGATCCCCTACGACGGCGGTTCGGTCCCCGACTTCGGCAGCGGCTCCGAGTCCCCGATGGGCGGCCCGGTCTACCGCTACGACGCGGCCAGCACCTCCCCGGTGAAGTTCCCCGAGGCCTACGACGGCGACTTCTTCGCCGGCGAGTTCGGCCGGCGCTGGATCAAGCGCATCGAGCAGGGCACGGACGGCACCGTCTCGAAGATCAACCCGTTCCCGTGGACCGGCACCCAGGTCATGGACATGGAGTTCGGCCCCGACGGCGCCCTCTACGTCCTGGACTACGGCACCGCCTGGTTCGGCGGCGACGAGAACTCCGGGCTCTTCCGCATCGAGAACGCCACCTCCGGCCACTCGCCGGTCGCCGAGGCCACCGCCTCCAAGACCAGCGGCCAGGCGCCCCTGAAGACCAAGTTCACCGCCAAGGCCACGGACGCCGACGGCGGGACGCTCACCTACGCGTGGGACTTCGGCGACGGCGGCACGTCGACCCAGCAGAACCCCACGTACACGTACAAGAAGAACGGCGTCTACACCGCCACCGTCACCGTCAAGGACTCCACCGGACGCACCGGATCGGCCAGCGCGCACCTCACCGTCGGCAACACCGCGCCCAAGGTCACCCTGGAACTGCCCGGCGACGGCCAGCTGTTCACCTTCGGCGACAAGGTGCCCTTCAAGGTGAAGGTCACCGACCCCGAGGACGGCGCGATCGACTGCACCAAGGTCAAGGTCACCCACATCCTCGGCCATGACAGCCACGGCCACCCGGTCACCTCGGCCAACGGCTGCGAGGGCACCATCCAGACGTCGGCGGACGGCGAGCACGACCCGAACGCCAACATCTTCGGAGTCTTCGACGCCGAGTACACCGACAAGGGCGCGAACGGCCAGCCCGCGCTGACCGCCCATGACCAGAACGTCGTCCAGCCCAAGCACCGCCAGGGCGAGCACTTCAACGAGTCCAAGGGCGTCACCGTCACCAACCACACCCCGGCGCACGGCGGCAAGACCGTCGGCGACATCAACAACGGCGACTGGATCGCGTTCAAGCCGTACATCCTCGGCAACGCCACCAAGCTGACGGCGCGCGTCGCCTCGGCCGGGGCCGGCGGCACCCTGGAGGTGCGCAGCGGATCCGTCGGCGGCAGGCTCCTGGGCAAGGCCACGGTCGCACCGACCGGCGGCTGGGAGACCTACACCGACGTGAGCACCGCCCTCAGCAAGGCGCCCAGGACGACCACCACGCTCTACCTCGTCTTCAAGGGCAAGGGCACCGGAGCCCTGTACGACGTCGACGACTTCACCTTCACCACGAGCTGAGGAAGGGGTCACCATGCGCGCATCCGCACGGATCGCCACCGCGACCGCCGCCGCAGCCCTCCTCATCGGCTGCGTGTCGGGCCCGGCCGCCTCCACTCCGGAGGCCACGGGGCCGCGAGCGGGCGAGAAGGTCCTGGTCTTCTCCAAGACCGCGGGCTTCCGCCACGACTCGATCCCCGACGGCATCGCGGCCATCAAGGAGCTCGGCGCGGCAGGCGGCTTCACCGTCGACGCCACCGAGGACGCCAGGGCCTTCACCGCCAAGAACCTCGCGGCGTACGACGCCGTGATCTGGCTCTCCACCACCGGTGACGTCCTCGACGCCAAGCAGCAGGCGGCGTTCGAGGGCTACATCAAGAAGGGCGGCGGGTACGTGGGCGTGCACGCCGCCGCCGACACCGAGTACGACTGGCCCTTCTACGGCGGGCTCGCGGGCGCCTACTTCCAGTCGCACCCCGCGATCCAGCCCGCGAAGGTCCGCGTCGAGGACCACGGCCACCCCGCCACCGCCCACCTCCCGGGCGTCTGGGAGCGGACCGACGAGTGGTACAACTACCGCTCCAACCCCCGCGACCGCGCCCACGTCCTGGCCTCGCTCGACGAGTCCTCCTACACGGGCGGCTCGATGTCGGGCGACCACCCCATCGCCTGGTGCCAGGAGTACCAGGGCGGGCGCTCCTTCTACACCGGCAGCGGCCACACCAAGGAATCCTTCGCCGACCCCGCCTTCCGCCGGCACCTGCTGGGCGGCATCCGCTGGGCGGTCGGCGCCGCCCAGGCCGACTGCCGCCCGGAGAAGGGCTACACGCCGATCTTCGACGGCACGGCGGCCTCCCTGGAGGCCTGGAAGCAGGCGGGCCCCGGCTCGCTGCGGGTCAACGAGGACGACGGCACGCTCACGACCGTCGGCGGCATGGGCATGCTCTGGTACGACCGCCGCGAACTCGGCTCGTACTCGCTCAAGCTCGACTGGCGGATGCGGGGCGACGACAACTCCGGGATCTTCGTGGGCTTCCCGCCCTCCGACGACCCCTGGTCGGCCGTGAACAACGGCTACGAGATCCAGATCGACGCCACCGACGTCCCCGAGAAGACCACGGGCTCCGTCTACGGCTTCCGCTCCGCCGACCTGGCACAGCGCGACCGGGCGCTCAACCCGCCGGGGCAGTGGAACACCTACGAGATCCGCGTCGAGGGCGAACGCCTTCGCGTCTACCTCAACGGAGTCAAGATCAACGACTTCACCAACACCGACCCGGCGCGGAGCCTGCGCCAAGGGCACATCGGCATCCAGAACCACGGCGACGCCGACGAGGTCTCCTTCCGCAACATCCGGCTGAAGGACCTGCCGGCCCGCCACTCCGGGTCACCCGCACCCACCGGATCGGGCGCGGGCCGCTAGACGGCGGCGGGCGGAGGACGCCGGACCTCCGCCCGCCGTCTTGCACCGCACTCACGTTCCTCGAGCTCCGAAGGCGTGTCCCGGGCTCGTCAGTCATGGCAGGAGGCAGCCGTGTCCACATCCGCGACCCCCACATCCGCGTCCTCTCCCTCGCCCCTCGGGTCCTCGCCCAGCGGGACGTCGCCCGTCGGGGTCTGGCTGATCGGGGCACGCGGCTCTGTCGCGACCACGGCCGTCGCGGGCTGCGCGGCGGTCGCCGCCGGGCTGCACGCACCCACCGGCATGGTCACCGAGACGCGCCCCTTCCTGGACAGCGGTCTGCCAACGTTGTCCTCGCTCGTCTTCGGCGGCCACGACACCACCAACTGCCCGCTGCCCAAGCGCGCCGAGGAACTCGCCGCGGGCGGCGTCCTGCCGCACGGCCTGCCCTCCGCCCTGCGCGCCGAACTGGCCGCCGCCGACGCCGAGATACGCCCGGGCGGACCCCAGCCGGGGGACTCCCGCACCGACGAGGAACTGATCGAGGCCTTCGCCGCCGACCTGCGCGACTTCGTGCGCCGACGCGGCCTGGCCCGCGCGGTCGTGATCAACGTCGCCTCCACCGAGCCACGCCCCGGCGACGCCGACGAACGGCTGCCCGCCAGCTCCCTCTACGCCGCCGCCGCCCTGCGCGCCGGCTGCCCCTACGTCAACTTCACCCCCTCCACGGGCCTGCACCATCCCCGCCTCGCCGAACCGGCCCGCGCCAGCCGACTGCCCCACGCGGGCCGCGACGGCAAGACCGGCCAGACCCTCCTGCGCTCGGTGCTCGGCCCGATGTTCGCCCAGCGCGCCCTGGCCGTGCGGGCCTGGTCCGGCACGAACCTCCTGGGCGGCGGGGACGGCGCCGCCCTCGCCGACCCGGCAGCCGCCGCCGCGAAGAACGCGGGCAAGGAACGTGTCCTCGCCGAGACCCTCGGCGGCGCCCCCGAGGGAGAGGTCCACATCGACGACGTGCCCTCCCTCGGCGACTGGAAGACCGCGTGGGACCACATCGCCTTCGACGGCTTCCTCGGCACCCGCATGGTCCTGCAGACCACCTGGCAGGGCTGCGACTCGGCCCTCGCCGCCCCCCTGATCCTCGACCTCGCCCGTCTCCTGTCCCGCGCCCACGAACGCGGCCTCTCCGGCCCCCAGCCCGCCCTCGCCTTCTACTTCAAGGACCCGGACACGAACGCACCGGCCGCGCTGGGCGAACAGTTCGCACAGCTGGTGGAGTTCGCGGGACGACTCGGGGGAGACCGATGAGGGGGCAGGGAAGGCGGGGTGTCGGGGTGAGGCTCGCGGGTGCGGTGGGCTCGGTGGGGCTCGCGGGCTCGGTGAGGCTTGCGGGTGTGGCGGACGCGGCGGGCTCGGTGAGGCTTGCGGGTGCGGCAGGTGCGGCGGGTGCGGCGGGTGCGGCGGGTGCGGCAGGTGCGGCAGGTGCGGCAGGTGCGGCAGGTCCGGCAGGTGTGGTGAGGCTTGCGGGTGCGGCAGCTGCGTCGGATGCGGTGACCGTGCCGGAACGTCGGGGAGCGGCGGTGCCCGTGGGGCGGTGGGCGGCCGTATGAGCGCCTCCCGTGCCTGGGCCGAACTGCTGCGCCTGCCCGCCCTGTTCACCGTCCCCGGCGACGCGCTCGCCGGCGCCGCGGCGACCGGCCTGCGCCCCAACCGCCGCACGCTCCTCGCCATCGGCTCCTCCCTCTGCCTGTACGAGGCCGGCATGGCCCTCAACGACTGGGCCGACCGCGCCGAAGACGCCGTCGAACGCCCCGAACGCCCGCTCCCCTCCGGCCGCATCGCCCCACCCGCGGCCCTCGCCGCGGCCTCCGCACTCACGGCCACCGGGCTGGCCCTCGCCTCCCGGGCGGGACGCCCGTCCCTGGCCGCGGCGGGCGCCCTGGCCGGGACGGTGTGGGCCTACGACCTCGGCCTGAAACACACCCCCGCGGGACCGGCGGCCATGGCCGCCGCCCGAGGCCTCGACCTGCTCCTCGGCGCCACCGCGACCGCGGGCCCGCACCGCGGCCCCGGCGCCGGAGCCGCCGCACCGTCCGCCGGAGCCCTCGCCGCCCACACCCTCGCCGTCACCGTGGTCTCCCGCCGCGAGGCGCAGGGCGGCTCCTCCACCGCCCCCCTGGCCGCACTGGCGGTGACCGCGGCACTGACACGCGTCGTCGGGGGAGAACTCCGCGACACCCGCGTCACGGCCCGGCGCGGCCTCCGCGGCGCGCTCGCCCTCGCCTACGCCGCAACCGCGGCCAAGCCGCTGTTCCACGCCGCGCTCAACCCCTCGCCTCCCCTCACCCAGCGCGCCGTCGGCGGCGGGATCCGCGCCATGATCCCGCTGCAGGCCGCGCTCGCCGCCCGGGCCGGCGCGGCGGGCACCGCGCTCCTCACCGCCGCCCTCGCCCCCGCGGCCCGGAAGTTCGCACGGAAGGTGAGCGTCACATGAGCGGAACGCCCTCCCCCCACCCGACCGCGGCCGACGGGCTGCGCTTCGGATACGGCACCAACGGCCTCACCGACCTCCGTCTCGACGACGCCCTCGGTCTCCTCGCCGACCTCGGCTACGCGGGCGTCGGACTGACCCTCGACCACATGCACCTCGACCCCCTCGCCCCCGACCTGGCCGCCCGCACCCGCCAGGTCGCCCGCAGGCTCGACCACCTCGGCCTGACCGCCACCGTCGAGACGGGCGCCCGCTACGTCCTCGACCCGCGCCGCAAGCACGGCCCCTCCCTCCTCGACCCCGATCCGGAACGGCGCGCCGACCGTGTCCGCCTGCTGATCCGCGCCGTCCAGGTCGCCGCCGACCTGGGCGCCCACGCCGTGCACTGCTTCAGCGGCATCACCCCGGCGGGCACCCCGGACGACATCGCCTGGCAGCGCCTCGCCGACGCGCTGCTCCCCGTCCTCGACGCCGCGGCGGGCGCCGGCATCCCGCTCGCGGTCGAACCCGAACCGGGTCACCTCCTCGCCTCGCTCGCCGACTTCCACCGCCTGCGCCGCGAGCTCGGCGCCCCCGCCCCCGAGGTCCTCGGCCTCACCCTCGACCTCGGCCACTGCCAGTGCCTCGAACCGCTCCCTCCCGCCGACTGCGTACGCGCCGCCGCGCCCTGGCTGCACCACGTCCAGATCGAGGACATGCGCCGCGGCGTCCACGAACACCTGCCCTTCGGTGACGGGGAGATCGACTTCCCGCCCCTCCTCGAAGCCCTGGCGGCCACCGGCTACCAGGGGCTGACCGTCGTCGAGCTGCCCCGTCACTCCCACGCGGGCCCCGACCTCGCCGCCCGCTCGATCGACTTCCTGCGCCGCGCCGCGGGGCCCGCCCCCGCCCCCAGCCCCGCCCCCACCCCCGTACCGGCTCCTCTCGCCGCAGTTCCCACCGAAGGAGGCACCCCGTGAGCGACACCCCCGGGTCCGAGCCCTCCGGGATAGCCGCCCTCCGCATTCGCCTCGAAGCCGACCTCGGCGGCGCCGCCCGCGCCTGGCTCGACCAGGCCACCGCCGAGGCGGCGGCCCACGGCGCACGCCCCGAGGGACCGGACAGGGCGCCCGCCCCCACCTGGGAGCTCAGGTTCGCCGAGGCCGGGCGCCGCTGCGGTCCCGAGCACGCCGACGCCGCCCGCGTACTCCTCCTGCACGCGGCGAACGCCACCCCGACGACCCTCGCCCGCGTCTACGCCCAGGGCACCGCCGTCGAACGCCGCGCCGTCCTGCACGGCCTGCCCCACCTGGTGGCCGGACCCGAAGCCCTGCCCCTGGTCGAGGACGCGCTGCGCACCAACGACACCCGGCTGGTCGCCGCGGCCGTCGGCCCGTACGCAGCCGCGCACCTCGCCCCGCACGACTGGCGTCACGCCGTCCTCAAGTGCCTGTTCACCGGTGTCCCCGTGGAAGCGGTCGCCGACCTGCCCCGGCGCGCCGACGGAGACGCCGAACTCGCCCGGATGCTCGGCGACTACGCGAGCGAGCGGACCGCGGCGGGCCGCGCCGTCCCCGGCGACCTGCAGCGCGTCCTGTCTCTGACCGCCCCCGATTCCCCCTCGGGTCCGGCGGCTCCCCAGGCCCCCTCGGGCCCTCCCACCGGCGAGTAGCAGGAGTCCAGATGCGCATCTTCGATCCCCACATCCACATGACCTCCCGCACCACCGACGACTACCAGGCGATGTACGCCGCCGGGGTCCGCGCGGTCGTGGAACCCGCCTTCTGGCTCGGCCAGCCCCGCACCTCGCCGGCCTCCTTCTTCGACTACTTCGACTCCCTCCTCGGCTGGGAGCCCTTCCGCGCCGCCCAGTACGGCATCACCCACCACTGCACGATCGCCCTCAACCCCAAGGAGGCGAACGACCCCCGCTGCACGCCCGTCCTCGACGAACTGCCCCGCTATCTCGTCAAGGACAACGTCGTCGCCGTCGGGGAGATCGGCTACGACTCCATGACCCCGGCCGAGGACACCGCGCTCACCACCCAGCTGCAGCTCGCCGCCGACCACGAACTGCCCGCCCTGGTGCACACCCCGCACCGCGACAAGCTCGCCGGCCTGCGCCGCACCATCGACGTCGTCCGCGAGTCCGCGCTGCCCCTGGACCGCGTCCTGATCGACCACCTGAACGAGACCACCGTCAAGGAGGCCAAGGACAGCGGCTGCTGGCTCGGCTTCTCCGTCTATCCCGAGACCAAGATGGACGAGGGCCGGATGATCGAGATCCTGCGGGACGTCGGACCCGAACGGGTGCTGGTCAACTCGGCCGCCGACTGGGGCAAGAGCGACCCCCTCAAGACCCGCAAGGTCGCCGACGCCATGCTGGCCGCCGGGTACGACGAGGACGACGTCGACCTCGTCCTGTGGCGCAACCCCGTCGCCTTCTACGGGCTCAGCGGCCGCCTGGACCTCGACGTGCGGGAGCCGGACACCGCCACCCACGAGGGCAACTCCATCCTGCGCGGCGGGGCGTGACCCATGCGCTTCCGGCACCCCGACGGCTCCACCGTCCACCTCGCCTACTGCACCAACGTCCACCCCGCCGAAACCCTCGACGGCGTCCTCGCCCAGCTCCGCGACCACTGCGAGCCCGTGCGCAGACGGCTCGGCAGGGACCGCCTCGGCATCGGCCTGTGGCTCGCCAAGGACGCCGCCCACGCCCTGGTCACCGACCCGGCGGCGCTGCGCGGCCTGCGCACCGAACTCGACCGGCGCGGCCTCGAAGTCGTCACCCTCAACGGCTTCCCCTATGAGGGATTCGGCGCCGAAGAGGTCAAGTACCGCGTGTACAAGCCGGACTGGACCGACCCGGAGCGGCTGAGCCACACCACCGAACTGGCCAGGCTGCTCGCCGCCCTGCTGCCCGACGACGTCACCGAAGGCACCATCTCCACACTGCCCCTCGCCTGGCGGGACCCCTTCGACCCGGTCCGCGCCGAGACGGCCCGGACCAGCCTCACCGCGCTCGCCCAACGCCTCGACGCGCTGGCCGAACTCACCGGCCGCTCGATCCGCATCGGCCTCGAACCCGAACCCGGCTGCACCGTCGAGACGACCGCCGACGCCATCGCCCCGCTCACCGCGGTCGGCCACGACCGCATCGGTGTCTGCGTCGACACCTGCCACCTCGCCACCTCCTTCGAAGACCCCGGGACCGCACTCGACGCGCTCGGCGCCGCCGGCATCCCCGTCGTCAAGTCGCAGCTCTCCGCCGCGCTCCATGCCGAACACCCGCACCTCCCCGACGTGCGCGAGGCACTCGCCGCCTTCGACGAACCCCGCTTCCTGCACCAGACCCGCACCCTGACCGGCGCCGGTCTGCGCGGCACCGACGACCTGGGCGAGGCACTCACCGCGCACGCCCTCCCCGACACGGCACCCTGGCGCGCCCACTTCCACGTCCCCCTGCACGCGGCCCCCGCCGCCCCGCTCACCTCCACGCTCCCCGTGCTCCAGGACGTCCTGACCCGGCTCGTCGGCGGCCCCGTCCCCCTCACCCGCCACCTCGAGGTCGAGACCTACACCTGGCAGGCCCTGCCGCCCGCGCTGCGCCCCCGCGGCCGGCCCCAGCTCGCCGAAGGCATCGCCGCCGAACTCGCCCTCGCCCGCGACCTCCTGACCGACCTCGGCCTCAAGGAACTCCCATGACCCCGACCCCCTTGCTGGTCCTCGACGTCGTCGGCCTCACCCCGCGCCTCCTCGACCACATGCCGCACCTCAAAGCGCTCGGCCAGTCCGGGTCCCGCGCACCGCTCGGCACCGTCCTGCCCGCCGTCACCTGCGCCGCCCAGTCCACCTTCCTCACCGGCACCACCCCCGCCGAGCACGGCATCGTCGGCAACGGCTGGTACTTCCGCGAGCTCGGCGACGTCCTGCTGTGGCGCCAGCACAACGGCCTCGTCTCCGGCGACAAACTGTGGGACGCCGCCCGCCGCGTGCACCCCGGCTACACCGTCGCCAACATCTGCTGGTGGTACGCCATGGGAGCGGACACGGACTTCACCGTCACCCCACGGCCCGTCTACTACGCCGACGGCCGCAAGGAACCCGACTGCTACACCCGGCCCCCGGCACTCCACGACGAACTCACCGACAAACTCGGCACGTTCCCCCTCTTCCACTTCTGGGGACCCGGCGCCGACATCGTGTCCAGCCGCTGGATCGTGGACGCCACCCGGCACATCATCGACACCCGCCACCCCGACCTGGCCCTGTGCTACCTCCCTCACCTCGACTACGACCTGCAGCGCTTCGGCCCCGACGACCCGCGCTCCCTGCAGGCCGCCGCCGACCTGGACGCGACCCTCGCCCCGCTCCTGGCCGACGCGAGGACGGAGGGCCGTACCGTCGTCGCCCTGTCCGAGTACGGCATCACCCGGGTGAGCCGGTCCGTCGACATCAACCGGGTGCTGCGCCGCGCCGGCCTGCTGGAAGTACACACCCAGGACGGCATGGAGTACCTCGACCCGATGGCCTCCCGAGCCTTCGCCGTCGCCGACCACCAGATCGCCCACATCTACGTGCGCCGCCCGGAGGACCTGGAGGTCACCCGCGCCGCGCTCAAGGACGTCCCCGGCATCGAGCAACTCCTCGACGACGAGGGCAAGAAGGCCCACCACCTGGACCATCCGCGCTCCGGCGAACTCGTGGCGGTCGCGGAACCCGACGCCTGGTTCACGTACTACTACTGGCTCGACGACGACCGGGCGCCCGACTTCGCGCAGCTCGTCGAGATCCACCGCAAACCCGGCTACGACCCCGTCGAGCTCTTCATGGACCCCCAGGACCCCTACGTCCGCGTGAAAGCCGCGGGCGCGCTGGCCCGCAAGAAGCTCGGCATGCGCTACCGCATGGCCGTCGTGCCCCTGGACCCGTCACCTATTCGGGGCAGCCACGGCCGCCTCCCCACGAGCGAGGACGAAAGTCCGCTCATCCTGTGCTCCACCCCCCGCGCCGTCAGCGGCCGCGTCGCGGCCACCGACGTGAAATCGCTCCTGCTCGATCTCGCGGGCCTGCGCTGAGCCGCGCCTGCCCGCATCGCCGAATCTGCTTGATCTCCACTGAACCAGACGGATCGGGCCCTGCCATCAGGGCCCGACCCGCAGCGATCCCTGATCCGTTGTTCGAACCCATCCCTGATGCGCCCCTGAGGCAGCCGAGGAGACCCGCATGAGCCGCACGTCATCGTCCACCGACCCCGAGCTCGCCCGCAGACTCAGCCGACGCGGCATGCTCGGCGTCGCCGCGGGGGCCGGTGCCGCGGCCCTCATCGGTGCCGCCGCCCCCACTGCCGGCGCAGCGGCCGGTACGGCCCCCGCCGCTTCGGACAAGGGCCAAAAGAAGGGCAAGGGCAAGGGGCACCACCACCCCGTCCTGCCGCCAGGACGCCTCGGCATCCAGCTCTACAGCCTCCGCGACAAGATCTCCACCATCGGATTCGCCCCCGTGTTCGCCGAGTTGGAGAAGTACGGCTACGACGAGGTCGAGTTCGCCGGGTACACCCAGGGCTCGGCGGGCGCGATCAGCCTCGCCCAGCTCAAGGCGCTGGCCCGCGACCACGGCCTCAACCCCATCGGATCCCACGTCGGCTACTACGACGACAACAATCCGGGCGCGTACACGTTCGCCCAGAACCTCACCAAGGTCCTCGACGACGCCGAGGCGCTCGGCCTGAAGCACATCGGCACCGCCTCGGGGCCCTTCCGCTACGGCAGCACCGTCGACGGCTGGAAGCGGGCCGCGGAGGACTTCAACACGTACGGCGAAGCGGCCCGCAAGCGCGGCATGAAGTTCTACCAGCACAACCACGCCGAGGAGTTCTCCTTCGCCACCGACAAGCCGAAGGTGCGGCTCTACGACGTGCTGCTCGCCGAGACCGACCCCGACTTCGTGTTCCTGGAGATGGACATCTACTGGGCGTTCAGCGCCCAGTTCCGGTTCGGCAGGCGTCCCGACGGGAAGCCCGCCCCCTTCCAGCCGCTCGACTACGTGCTCAAGCAGCCCCACCGCTACCCGTTGTTCCACGTCAAGGACGGCATCCGGGACGACACCACCCGTGACGGGTACCGCATGACGGACGTCGGCGACGGCGACATCGACTACAAGAAGTTCCTCTCCAAGGTGACCGCGCGCACCCATCAGGGCCGCCGCTACCACCACTGGCAGACCGAGCACGACAACCCGGTCGAGTCCCTGGCGTTCGCCCGCAAGTCCAGCGAGCACCTGCACTCGCTGCGCGGCGGCCGCTGCGGCGACTGACGGACCGCCCCTTCACGCAGGTCACGCAGGCGTGCGGCTTTACGCGGCCGCACGCCCGCGTGGAGCCGCACGCCCGCGTGCAGGGGCGCCCTCCCGACGGCTCAGCCGATGCCCTGGCGGTCCGGCAGCAGGGCGAAGGCGCGGTCCGCCGCCTCCGGGACCGAGCGCTCCACGGCCTGCGTCAGGAGCCCCCGGTGCCGGAGCAGTGGTGCGCGCCGTTCCTCGGGGGCGAGGAGCAGCAGGTCGTCGAGGCCGGCCAGCATGCGCCGGATCACCTGGGGGTTGCCGAGCGCGCACCCCCTGATCTCGGCGAAGCCCAGATCGACGAGGGCGGTCCAGTCCGGCACCGACTGGACGAGCCGCAGCGCGCCGCGCCGGTCCCGGTGCCCGAGCGCCCCCAGCGGGTAGGGGGCGATCGACGCCAGGAACTGCACGATGCGGTCGAGGGCCTGCACGGCGGTCGTCGGATCGTTCACCGCGGGGGACAGGGCCCGCAGCGCGATGTCGGACAGCTGGCGCAGGCCGAAGCCGAGGTCCTGGTGGAAGGTGCGCTCCACGCCCACGGACACGGTGTAGCCGAGCGCGCGGCGGGACGGCGCGGCCCCGCCGTGCACCGTGAACACGGGCGTGCCCGGCACCACGAAGTCCCCGATCCGCGGGATCAGCCGCAGCACCACGCCCTGTCGGCGGGCGGCCCGCACGGCCCGCGCGATGTTCACGTCGCGCAGTACGCCCGCCCGGCCGTGGTGGGTGACCCGGGCGGTCTCCGGGCCGAGCCGTTCCGTGTCGACGGGGAGGTCCACCGGCTGCTTCGCGGCGGCCCGGAACGACTCGCGGGCGATCCGGTCGATCACGAAGCCGATCCGCATCATCCGGATCGTCCCGTTCACGTACGCCACGAAGAGCAGCAGGCTCAGCAGCACCATCAGCATCGCGAGCACCGCCTCGATCAGCGGCACGCTGGTCAGGAGCTTCGGGTCCCGCTCGCTGTCGAAGGACGTCAGCGTCATCAGGGAGAAGAGGAACGTCGCCATGAACACGGTCAGCGTGATCTTGGTGATGCGGGAGCGCACGTACAGCCGCACCACCCGGGGGCTGAACTGGCCGCTGGCCATCTGCACGGCGACGAGCGAGATGCTGAAGACGACGCCGATGAAGGTCATCATGGCGCTGCCGATGGTGCTGATCACCGCCTTCGCGTCGTCGGCGATGCCCATCAGGTTCTTGATCTCGTCGTAGTCACCCGCGTCCTGCAGCGCGGCGACGATCTGCGTGTCCAGCTCCGCCGCGACCGCCCACAGCACCAGGGACCCCACGAGCCCCGCGGTCGGCGCGAACCACATGGTGTCCCGCAGGTGCTCCCGCAGGGGAGACAGCACCTTGGGCCCCCGCCGTGCCTTCATGCCGCCGAGCGCCCCGGCGGCCTCGGTAATCAACCCGTCACTCATGGTGAGACTGTAGGCGGGGTGGCGCCGGCCGCCGTGCATCCCGCGGTCGGCGGTCGGATACGCAGGTGAAAGGCACTCCGAAACCTTGGTATTGTTGTCCATGTCGCCGCGGGGAACACCCACGACGGCAGACACCTGGTCCGGGTGGCGGAATGGCAGACGCGCTAGCTTGAGGTGCTAGTGCCCTTTATCGGGCGTGGGGGTTCAAGTCCCCCCTCGGACACCAGCAAGGCCCCAGTCGTCGAGACCGGGGCCTTTCGCGTTGCCCGGTCGGTCATCCGTGGCGGGCCGGGACGGGCTGTGCGGCGTTTTCCGCCCAGAGGGACCGGACGTGGCCGAGGTGGCGGGCCATGCATTCCTCGGCCCCCTCGGCGTCGCCCGCCAGCATCAGGTCGAGGAGCTCGATGTGCTCCTCCGCCGACGGGGTCAGCTGGTCGCGCTCGTCGAGGGCGGTGAGGCCGTAGAGGCGGGAGCGCTTGCGGAGGTCGCCGACCGTCTCGACCAGCCGGTCGTTGCCCGAGAGGGCCAGCAGGGAGAGGTGGAAGCGGCGGTCCGCCTCCAGGTAGGCGATCAGGTCGTGGTCGCGGGCGGCGCGCACGATCTCCTCCGCCACCGGACGCAGCACCTCCAGGTCCTCGCGGGCGGCCGTGCGGGTGATCCGGCCGATCATCGGGACCTCGATCAGGCCGCGGATCTCCGTGTACTGGTCGAGGTCGCGTTCATTGACCTCGGTGACCCGGAAGCCCTTGTTGCGCACGGGCTCCACGAGGCCCTCACGGGCCAGGTCGAGCATCGCCTCGCGCACCGGCGTCGCGGAGATGCCGAAGTCCTCGGCGAGGCCGGGTGCGGAGTAGATCTCGCCGGGGCGCAGCTCGCCGGAGATCAGGGCGGCCCGCAGGGCATGGCCGACCTGGTCGCGCAGCCGCTCCCTGGTGGTGATGAGGTTCTTCTGCTTCAGGTGCCCCATGGTGTCCCCTCCGGTGGTCCCCGCGCCCGCGCGGATCACCAAAGTACAATGTCACGTTGTCAGTTGGGGGCCGGGGCGGTTCCGGGGAGTTCCGGCGATGCGGCGGTCAGGGCGGGAAGCCTGCGGGCAGAGCGGGAAACCCTTGGGCACAGCGGGAACTCGCGGTCAGAGCAGGAAACCCGCGGGGAAGGGATCGTCGGGGTCCAGGAAGTACTGGGCCGTGCCCGTGATCCAGGCCCGCCCGGTGATCCGGGGGACGACGGCGGGGACGCCCGCCACCTCCGTCTCGGCCACCAGCCTGCCGGTGAACTCCGTGCCGATGAACGACTCGTTGACGAAATCGCGGTCCAGCGGCAGTTCGCCGCGGGCGTGCAGCTGGGCCATCCGCGCCGACGTGCCCGTCCCGCAGGGCGAGCGGTCGAACCAGCCCGGGTGGATCGCCATCGCGTGCCGGGAGCGGCGCGCGTCCGAGCCCGGAGCGGCCAGGTAGACGTGCTTGACCCCGGCGATCTCCGGTTGCGCGGGGTGCGTCGGGCGGTCCGGGGACGCGTTGATCGCGTCCATCACGGCCAGGCCCGCCGCCAGCAGGTCGTCCTTGCGCGCGCGGTCGAACGGCAGCCCCAGGGAGCCCAGCGGGACGAACGCGTAGAAGTTGCCGCCGTATGACAGGTCGTACGTCACCGTGCCGTGTCCCGGGACCTCGACCTTGCGGTCCAGGGCGACGCTGAACGCGGGGACGTTGGTGAGCGTGGCCGAGGTGGCGGCGCCGTCGGACACGCGTACGTCGACGGAGACCAGGCCCGCCGGTGTGTCCAGGCGGACCGTCGTGACCGGCTCGGTGACCTGCACCATGCCGGTCTCCACGAGGACGGTGGCCACGCCGATGGTGCCGTGGCCGCACATGGGCAGGAGCCCGGACACCTCCACGTAGAGCACCCCGAAGTCGGCGTCGGGGCGGGTCGGGGGCTGCAGGATCGCGCCGCTCATCGCGGAGTGGCCGCGCGGCTCGTACATCAGGAGGGTGCGCAGGTGGTCCAGGTGCTCGATGAAGTGCAGTCTGCGGTCGGCCATGGTGGCGCCGGGGATCACTCCGACGCCCCCGGTGATCACGCGGGTGGGCATGCCCTCGGTGTGCGAGTCGACTGCGTGGAAGACGTGACGGGTGCGCATGGGTGCCTTCCGGTTCCGGGTTTCCGGGATCGCTGGGCTCGGTGGGTGGGTGGGGGGGAGAGGCGGGTGGCTGCGGGGCTCGCGGGGCTCAGTGGTGGCCCGCGGCGGCGGCCTTCTCGGTGGCCGCTCGCACCAGCGCCTCCGTGGCGCCGGACAGCGGCGCGCGCGGTGGACGGGTGGGGCCGCCCCGGCGGCCGACGACGTCCATCGACAACTTGATGGCCTGGACGAACTCGGTCCTGGAGTCCTGGCGCAGGAGCGGGTGCAGGGAACGGTAGAGGGGCAGCGCCGTGTCCAGGTCCCGGGCGCAGGCGGCGGCGTAGAGCTCGGCACAGGTGGCGGGGAAGGCGTTCGGGTAGCCGGCGATCCAGCCGACCGCGCCCGCGAGGGCCAGTTCGAGCAGGACGTCGTCCGCGCCGATCAGCAGATCAAGGTCCGGGGCGAGTTCGGCGATCTCGTACGCCCTGCGCACGTCCCCGGTGAACTCCTTCACGGCCACGATGGTCCCGTCGCCGTGCAGCCGTGCCAGCACGTCCGGGGTCAGGTCGATCTTGGTGTCGAGGGGGTTGTTGTACGCCACCACGGGGACGCCGACCTCGGCGACCTCGGCGTAGTGGGCGCGGACGGACCGCTCGTCGGCGCGGTAGGTGTTCGGCGGCAGGAGCAGCACGGAGCCGCAGCCCGCTTCGGCGGCCTGCTCGGCCCAGCGGCGGGACTCGGCGCTGCCGTACGCGGAGACGCCGGGCATCACCCGCGCCCCGTCGCCCGCGGCTTCGACGGCGGTACGCACCACGCGGGCGCGCTCGTCGTCGGTGAGGGTCTGGTACTCGCCCAGGGAGCCGTTGGGGACGACTCCGTCGCAGCCGTTCGCGACGAGGTGGCGCACGTGCGCGGCGTAGGCGTCGTAGTCGACGGAGAGGTCGTCGCGCAGGGGCAGCGCGGTGGCGACCATGATGCCGCGCCAGGGTCGTTCGGCGGTCCAGGTGGTGGTGGCGGTCATGAGGGCTGCCCTTCAGTCGGGTGCGGAGGGTCGGAGGGGGGCGGAGGGAGCGGAGGACGGAGGGTCACAGAGGGTCGGAGGACTGGGGGTCCGGGGGCGGGTCTGGGGTGAGGGAGCCCGGGATCAGATGCCGGGGGGCGGGGAGTCGGGCTGCGGGGATTCCGGGGGCGGGGGCGCCGGGGAGTGCGTCGTCCGCGGGGGTGTTTCCGGCAGGGCGGCCAGGAGGCCGAGCGGGACGGGGGTGGCCAGCGGGCGGCGGTCCGGGGGAGCGGGGTCGGCCGCCGGGGTGGGGAGCGGGTGCGGCGGGGCGCAGTCGGAGCGGGCGGGGGTGACGAGGTGCTGGGCTTGGTCGTGCGGAGGGCCCGGCGGGGGTGCGGCGAGGCATGTCACCGCGGATCCGCACATGCGGCCCTGGCACCAGCCCATGCCCGCCCGGGTGAGGAGCTTGACGGTACGGGCGTCACGGGCGCCGTACTCCGCGACGGCCTCGCGGATCCGGCCCGCGGTGACCTCCTCGCAGCGGCACACGTCCGTGGCGTCGGTCAGCCACCGCGTCCAACCGGGACGAGGCGCGTGCACGGTGGCCATGACCCCGGCGAAGGCACGCATGCGGTCGAGTCGCCGCCGCAGAGCACGCAGGGACGAGGCCGGGGCGGGGTGTCGTCCGGTCAGCCGGGCCGTGACGGCGAGGGCGGCCAACACGCCCTCGGCAATGGCCTGTTGGGCGCCGCCGATCCCGGAGGTCTCGCCCGCCGCCCAGAGACCGCGCAGGGAAGTCTCCTGCAGCGGGCCCAGTGCCAAGGCGTGCGTGCCGTCGGCGGTGCGCCGGGTGGCGCAGCCCAGTGCGGTCGCCAGGTCTGTCTGCGGGACCAGGCCGTGGCCGACGGCCAGCGCGTCGCAGGCGATGCGGCGCCCGGTGCCAGGCACCGGCCGCCAGTCGCGGTCGATCCTGGAGACCGTCACCGCCTCCACCCGGTCCGTCCCGTGGGCCTCCGTCACCGCGTGCCGCAGGCGCGGGCGCACCCCGTGGCGGAACAGGGCCGCGCCGTGGACCGCCGCCTCCGCCAGCTTCTTCGGCTGGGCGGCGAGTACGCCCGGGTGGCGGACGTAGCCCAAGTACCCCGCGGCCTCCACCAGTTCGGGCACCTCGGCGCCCGCGGCGGTCAGCGAGGCGGCCACGGCGAGCAGGAGCGGTCCGCTGCCCGCGACGACCACACGCCGGCCGGGCAGGACGAGCCCGGACTTGAGCATGGCCTGGGCGCCGCCCGCGCCCACCACGCCCGGCAAGGTCCAGCCGGGGAAGGGGAGATGGCGTTCGTACGAGCCGGTCGCGAGGAGCACGGCGCGGGCCCGCAGGACCACCGGGTGACCTCCGGCTCCCTCCGTTCCCGCCCCGCCGGGGCCGGACCGCGCGACATCCGGACCGGCCTCGTGCGCCCCGGCCTCGTCCACGCCGGCCTCGTCCACACCGGTGACGCCTCCTCTGGCCGCGCTCCCTCCGGTCCCGCCGCCTCCGGTCCTGTCAGCCCCGGCCCAGTCCGCCCCGTCCTCGCCGGTGAGCGCGTGGACGGTCCAGTGATCCTCCGCCTCGCGCGTCACCGTCCAGACGTGGTGGCCGAAGAGGCGGGTGACGTCGCTCGCCGCCAAGCGGTCGCGCAGGTCGGTGAAGGTGGCCCAGTCGTGGTGCAGGGCCTCGGGGCGTGTGGCGCGGGTCGCGGGGGCGGGGTGCCGGTAGAACTGGCCGCCCGGCTGCTGCGCCGAGTCCAACAGGGCCACCGACAGGCCGTGTTCGGACGCCGTCACGGCTCCGGCGAGGCCCGCGGGACCGGCGCCGAGCACCACCAGGTCGTACCGCTGCGAGGGGTCCGCCGAACCCTGCGGGTCCGTCCCTGTCGCGCGCCCCGCCGACCGCTCGGGCATCCGCGCCGCGTCAGCCGTCGATGTCGAGCCCGGCATGGCCGTGTCCTTCCTGGGTGGTGACGTCGTCGCCGGGGCGGGCCGTGACCAGGCAGGCCCGGCGGTTGGGCCGGCCGTTGACGGTCGCCAGGCAGTCGTGGCACTGGCCGATGCCGCAGAACGCCCCGCGCGGCCGTCCGCCGACCCGGGTGGTCCGCCAGGCGAGGATTCCCGCGGACCAGAGCACCGCGGCGATCGACTGGCCCGGCAGCGCGTCGAGTCGGCGCCCGTCGAAGGTGATGGTGAAGGCGGATCCGGGGGTGACCCCCACGAGATCGGCCGGGGTGGATTCGTCACGGGCCATACGGGCGGCTCCTCTCGCGGGGCAGGCATGCGGGGGCGGGGTGGGAGGGGCGCGCGCTCATCGGGCGACGACGTCCGCGACCGCGAAGCGCTCGGGCGCGAACGGGGCTGCCGCGAGCGGCATCTCACGGCCCGTCAGCGCGGCGGCGATCAGCGCTCCGGTCGCCGGGGCGAGTCCGATCCCCGCGCCCTCGTGCCCGCAGGCGTGCAGCAGGCCGGGGACACGGGGGTCGGGGCCGATCGCCGGGAGGTGGTCGGGGAGGTAGGGGCGGAAGCCCGCGTACGTGCGGATCGCGCGCACCGTGGCCAGTACGGGGAACAGGCCGACGGCCTGGGCCGCGAGGCGCCGCAGGACCTCCACCGACAGGGTGCGGTCGAAGCCGACGCGCTCCCGGCTCGCCCCGATCAGGACCGGACCCGCCGGGGTGCCCTCCACGACGGCCGAGGTCTGCAGGGCCGCCGAACCGCTGGCCACGTCGGCCACGTACTCCGCGGAGTACACCTTGTGGCGCACCACGCGGGGCAGCGGTTCGGTGACGAGGACGAAGCCGCGGCGGGGGAGGACCGGCAGCTCCACGCCCGCCAGGCGGGCGAGTTGACCGCCCCACGTTCCCGCCGCGTTGAGCACGTGCGGGGCGCGCACCTCTCCCCGCTGCGTCCGCACTCCGCGCACCTCGCCCCCGCCGCCGGTGAGGACCGCGGTCACCTCCTCGCCTAGCCGCAGGGTCAGGCGCCCGGCGCCTGCGGCGGCCCGCAGCAGGTGCGCGGCGGCGAGGGCGGGCTGTACCTGGGCGTCCTGCGGGTAGTGGAAGCCGCCCGCCAGGCCCGGGGCCAGGTGCGGTTCGTGGTCGGTGAGGCGGTCCGGGGGGACCTCGGCGGCCTCGACGCCCGCGCCGGCCTGCGCCGCGGCGAAGGCGCGGAGCGCGGCGAGGCCCGGCTCGGTCGAGGCGACGACCAGGCCGCCCTTCTTCTCGTACTCGATGTGCGCGGGGAGTTCGGACGCGAGCTCCTGCCACAACCGGGCCGAGAACAGGGCGAGTTCGAGCTCGGGGCCCGGTGCCTTGTCGGAGACGAGGAGGTTGCCCTCACCCGCTCCGGTGGTGCCGCCCGCGACCGGGCCGCGGTCGATGACGGTGACGTGGAGGCCGGCGCGGACGGCGTAGTAGGCGCAGGCGGCGCCGACCACTCCCGCCCCCACGACGACGAGGTCCGAGAGGTCCGGGTGTCCGGACGGGTGTCTCGTGAGCACGGCAGTAATATTTCACATGGCACTGGCGCTGCCAAGACCTCGCGCAGCCACGGGAGTTGGTCAGTTCGCTCCGGGTGGCGGGCGGTGGTGGGTGCCGGGGGTGTAGCCGTAGGCGCGGCGGAACACGTCGATGAACGCGCTGGTGGACGACCAGCCGCAGCGGCGCGCGACCGCGGTGACGGGCAGGCCGTCGGCCAGCATGCGCAGCGCGTGGTACAGGCGCAGTTGGGTGCGCCACTGGGGGAACGTCATGCCCAGCTCGCGCCGGAAGAGACGGCTGAGAGTGCGTTCGCTCGCGCCCGCGTCGGCGGCGAGCGCGGCCAGGCCGCGCGGGTCCGCGGGGTCGGCGTGCAGCAGGTCGCAGACGGCGGCGAGGCGCGGCTCGGCGGGGGTGGGCAGCTGGACCGGTTCCCGCGGGGCGGCGCGCAGTTGGTCGAGGAGCACGGCCCGCAGGCGGCGGCGCTCCGGGGACTCGTCGTGGGGGGTCCTGGTGCAGGCGAGGATCAGTTCGCGCAGCAGCGGGCCGACGGTGAGGACGGTGGGGGCGTCGAGGCCGGGCGGGTTGGCCCCCGCGGGCAGGCCGAGCAGGTGCAGGGCGGTGTGGCCGTGGGCGCGGTGCGCGTGGACGCAGCCCGCCGGGACCCAGAGGGCGCGGGTGCCCGGTGCGAACCAGGTGCCCGCCTCCGTGGTGACGGCCACGACGCCGGAGCCCGCGTAGATGATCTGGTGGTTGTCGTGGCGGTGTGCGTCGATCTCCTCCCCGGGGGCGAGCTCGCGGATGTCGGTGGGCGCTTCGGGGGTGTGGCGGATTTTCGGCACAAGTTGGCACTTTATCGGAAGCGGGCCAGGGTGTGGCGCGGCAACGATGGGACGGTGCCGACGAACCAGCCTCCCCGCACCGGGAACCCCAGCTCACTCGGTCGTCCCGGGGACCTCAGCTCCCCCGACGGTCCCGAGGCCCCCAGCTCACCCGCTCACACCGGGCCCCCGGCCTCGCGCCCCCACCCCGGAACCCCCGTGGAGCACCGGCCCCCGCCAGGTCGGAAGCCCCGTACCCGCCGCCCCATCGCCCTGCTCGCCCTCGGCCACGCCTGTGTGGACGTCTATCAGGGGGCCGTCGCCGCGCTCGTGCCGTTCTTCGTCGCCGAGCGCGCCTACAGCTACGCCGCCGCGTCCGGCATCGTGCTCGCCGCCTCGCTGCTCTCCTCCGTGGTGCAGCCGCTGTTCGGCGCGCTCACCGACCGGTGGGCCCTGCCGTGGCTGCTGCCGGTGAGCACGGTGGTGGGCGGGGCGGGCGTCGCGCTCGCCGGGGTCGGCGGCCACTACGGGCTGACGCTCCTCGCCGTCGCCGTATCGGGCGTCGGTGTCGCCGCGTACCACCCGGAAGCGGCCCGGGTGGCCCGGCGGGCGAGCCGGGGCAGCCACACCGCGATGAGCTGGTTCTCGCTCGGCGGCAACGTCGGCTTCGCGACCGCCCCGCTGCTGGTCTCCGCCGTCGTCGCCACCGGCGGCCTGCGCGCGTCCCCGCTCCTGGTCGTCCCCGCCCTCGCCGGCGCCGCGCTCTGCGTGGCCGCGCTGCGGAGCGTCCGGGCGGGGGAGGGCGCCGACCCGAAGGGCCGCCCGGCGGACCCCGCCCCGGCCGCCGAGGACGACTGGCCCTCCTTCCTCAGGCTGTCCGGCGCGATCGTCTGCCGCTCGATCGTCTTCACCGGCCTGAGCACCTTCATCGCGCTGTACGTGCGGGAGCGCACCGGCGGCGGTGAAGTCGGCGGAACCGCCGCGCTGTTCGTGCTGTACCTCGGCGGCGCGGCCGGCACCGTCGCGGGCGGGCGGCTCGCCGCGCGCCACGGCCGCCTCCCGGTCGTCCGGTGGTCCTACGCCGCGTCGGTCCTCGCGGTGGCGGGCGTCGTCCTCGTCCCCGGGCCGCTCCTGTACGTCTTCGTCGCGCTGACCTCGGCGGGCCTCTACGTGCCGTTCTCCCTGCACATCACCCTCGGCCAGGACTATCTGCCCCGGCGCATGGGCACCGCGAGCGGCGTCACCCTGGGCCTGACCGTGAGCATCGGAGGCCTCGCGAGCCCGCTGATCGGAGCCGTCGCCGACGCCGCCTCCCTGCGTACGGCGCTCGCGCCGCTGGTCGCCCTGCCCGCCGTCGGCTGGCTGCTCCTGCGCACGCTGCGCGAACCGGGCACGGAGCCTGCCGCCGGCTCCTGAGCGCGGGCGCCCCGCCGCCCGGGAGTGGGTGGCGCGGCTCGTCGGGTTCCTGTGCCCTGAGGGGTTGTCAGTGCAATATCACATTACTACGTTACGCATCACATGGCGCGGCGACGGTCCAGCAAGTCGCCTGCCACGTACGTCAGTTGCTCCCGACAGCACCGCTCGCTTCCCGCGCGATCCCCCACCTCCCACAGGAGTCATCGGTGTCCCAGTTACGGCTACCAACCCTGCGCAGATCCGTGCTCGCCGGCGCGATAGCGGCGACCCTCTGCGTCTCGGCCGCCTCGTACGGGCAGGCGGCGGAGCCGTCGCCCACGACGGAGAAGGCGCCCGCCGCCGCGCGGCCCGCGCCCGCCGCCCCCGAGCCCCACGACGTCGTCGACCGCAGGGCGACCGCTCCCCGCCCCGGCACCCGCCCGCTCCCCGCCCCCGGCGGGCTCGTGGACGGCCGCATCCCCGGCGCCCGCACGGCGAAGCCCGCGCCCCGCCCGGCGCCCGGAGAACACCGCATTCCCGAGGCCGCCGGGGCCGTGCCCTGCACCCTCGACGGCGTCACCGGCCTGTCGCCCGAGCGGTTCGCGGACTTCCTCGCCGACCCGGCGGTCACCGCCGACGGCTGCCTGCGCACGCTCATCTGGACCTGGGACCGGCGGCTCGCCCCGGTCATGTCGGACGCGCACGTCCAGGCCGTGTCCGGCCGCATCACCCGCCTCGCCGCCGCGCACGACGGCAGGAACGGCAGCCACCTCCTGGAGATGTTCACCTATCTCCACGCCGTCGCCTACCAGGACTTCTCCCACGACGAGATCGACGTCACCGACGGTCCTACCGTCGACGCGATGCGCCGGGCCGTCGACGCCTTCGGCACGGCGCCCCGCACCTTCGACGTGACCCGCAGCAACGCCGAGTCGCTGCGCGAGGCGCTCTACGCGGGCAGCGCACCGGGCCTGCGCCAACATCAACTCCCGCTGATCAAGCGCGTGCTGGCCACCATGGACGCCGCCCACCCCGCCACGGCGAAGGACGCGGACTGGGCGGGCTCCGCGCTCGCCGCGCTCTCCCTCAGCTACCTCGGCGTGTATCCCGGCAACCAGGACGCCGCCTTCCACGCGGCGGTCAAGGCCGACCCCGCCTACCGCGCCGCCTTCAAGGCCTTCGGCGGGTACACCCACCTCAAGGGCACCGGCAACGCCTGGGTGGTGCGGGACGCGCTGAGCGAGTACGGCAGGTTCGGCCAGATCGACGGGCTCACCGCCGAGATCGTCCCCGGCCTCGGCGGACTCGTCGCCGTCACCGCCCGCAACTTCGGCGAGGGCAGCGCCCCGTGGGCCAAGGTCGCCACCTGGCTGAACGCGTACGACGCCTGCGCGCCGTACCAGGTGTGCAAGGCCGACATCGAGCGCCGCCTCTTCCCGCGGACCTACACGTACGACAAGGGCGGCATGACGGTGCGCACGGCGCTCGACCGGGGCGCCGTCGACCAGCTCTACTACGCGAGCAAGCAGGTCAAGGCGCACTTCCACCGCGTCGTCGGCACCGGGGAACCGCTCGCCGGAGACCCCAACACCGGGCTGACGACGGTCCTCTACGCCTCGCGCGCCGACTACGTGAACTACCACCCCCTGCTCACCGGGATGGGCACCGACAACGGCGGCGTCTACATCGAGCGCGGCGCAACCTTCTACACGTACCAGCGGCGCGTCCCGCAGGACTCCACGCTGACGCTGGAGGAGCTCTTCCGCCACGAGTACACGCACTACCTCAACGGCCGCTGGGCGGTGCCCGGCTTCTTCGGCGAGGGCGCCTGGTACGAGGGCGACCGGACCACCGCGATGGACGAGGGCACCGCCGAGTTCTTCGACGGCGCCACCCGCGACGAGGGCGTCAAGGTCCGCAAGTCGCTGGTGGAAGGGATCATCGCCGACACGGCGGGCGGCGGCCCCCGGATGACCGTGGACCAGCTCCTGCACGCCACGTACGACGGGGACGGCTTCCGGTTCTACGACTACGCCGGCACGTTCTTCGAGTTCCTGTGGACCGAACGCCCCGCGCTGCTGCAGGAGATGTACCGATACCTGCGGGCCGACGACCCGGCGGGCTTCGACGCCTGGCGCGACCGGCTCGGCGGGGACGCCGGGCTGCAGAGCCAGTACGACGCCTTCCTCGACAAGCAGATCGCCCGGGTCGACGACCTCTTCGTGCCGGACACCCGGTACGTGCCGGTCGACGGGCTGAAGGACTCCACGGCCGACCAGGTCCGCGCCTCCTTCGCGGCGACGACCGGCGTCACGCCCGTCTGCCGCGCGAACGGCGCGCCGGAGCGCCCGCGGTACACGTGCACCGGCCGGATCACCGCGAACCTCGGGGCCGCCGACGACCCCGACGCCGTCTTCCGGGACATGTCGGGGACGGTCGACTACTTCCTGCTGGAGCGCGCGGCGGCGGGGGACAACAACCTGACGGACATGAACTGTTCGTTCGGCGCGGTGGACATCTGGTCCGACGGCCGGGCGGGCAGCGCCGACTTCAGCTGCGAGGGCCCGCTGAAGGCGTGAGGCGGTGCACGTGAGGCGGTGAAACGGTGAGAGCCGCGGCCGCCGGGACGCCTGCCACAGGGACGGGGTTCCGGCGGCCGCGGACGGCCGTACGGGGGTGCCTCAGCGTCCCGCGCCCGCCAGCAGCTCCGCCGCCGCGATGCCCGACACGCGGGTCGCGCCGTGCGTGACCAGGTGGGCGGCGCCGAGCGTGGCGCCCGCGGGCACGCCCATCTCGACGACCAGCGCGTCGGGACGGCTGCGCAGGATGCGGGTCAGGGTCTCGGTCATCCAGCGGTGGCGGGCCGCGTCACGGACCACGACCACCAGGGCGCGACCCGTCGCCGGGGTCAGCACCGAGCGGTCCAACAGGTCGTCGGTGTGGGACAGTTCGGTCTCGGTGAGGCGGACCGACGTGGTGCCGGGGCGCAGGTCGCGCAGCGGCACCGCGACACCCCACGGGGTGTGGCCGTCGACGGCCAGGTTCATCGTGGGGGAGAGCTCCACGACGTGCGGGACCCCGGCGAGGGGCAGCGCCGCGTTCGCCGTGCCCGCCCGGTGGTGCACCCGCACCGCGCGGCGCGCCGCCACCAGGCCGATGTCGGAGGGCTCGGCGGCCCGCGCCACGGCCCGCGACCGCTCACCGGACCAGAGGGCGAAGTCCCGTACCCGCCTGCTCGCCTCGACCAGCCGGGCCTCGGGCAGCGTGCCGTCGAGCACCGCCTTCACCAGCGCGGTGGAGAGCAGGTCGAAGGTGGACTCGTCGGCGCTCTCGCCGCCCACGCACACCGCGTCCACGCCGCCGGCCACCGCCTTCACGGTCGCCCCGTCGATGCCGTAGCGGTCGGTGACCGCGCCCATCTCGATGCCGTCGGTGACCAGCAGGCCGTCGAAGTTCAGCTCACCGCGCAGCAGTTCCACCAGGATGCGGTGGCTGAGTGTCGCGGGCAGGTCCGGGTCGTAGGCGGGGGCGAGCAGGTGCGCCGTCATCACCGCGCGCACGCCCGCCTCCATCGCCGCGATGAACGGCGGCAGCGCGGTCAGCGCGATCTCCTCGGCGGAGCCCTGCACCTGCGGCAGGCCGTAGTGCGAGTCGACGACCGTGTCGCCGTGGCCCGGGAAGTGCTTGGCGCAGGCGGCGACGCCCGCCTCCTGGAGGCCGCGGATCCAGGCGGCCGTGTGCCGCGAGACGACATCGGTGCGCGAGCCGAAGGAACGGACGCCGATGACCGGGTTGAGCGGATTGGAGTTCACGTCCGCGCTCGGCGCGAAGTTGAGCGAGACGCCCGCCGCGTGCAGGTCGCGGCCGATGTCGTGGGCCACCCGCTCGGTCAGGTCGATGTCGTCCACGGCGCCGAGGGCGAGGTTGCCGGGCCGCGAGGAGCCGGTCCAGGCCTCCAGGCGCGTCACGTCGCCCGCCTCCTCGTCGATGGCGACGATCAGGTCCGGGTTCTCCGCGCGCAGGTCCGACGTGAGCCGCGCGACCTGCTCGGGCGTCTCGATGTTCCGCGCGAACAGCACGACGGAGCCCAGGCCCTCGCCGATCCGGCGGCGCAGCCAGTCGGGGGCCGTGGTGCCCTCGAACCCCGGCTGCAGCACGGAGTTGGCGAGGTGCTCCAGAGTCGGGTCACTGCTCGATGCCATGGCGCGACCTCCGAAGTTGCGGGTGCGGTGCGTGGGACGTGCGGGGAACGGGCTGTGCGGCGGGGCTCCTGCTGATTGGTCCAGGCCAATCGGATAGTGGATATTGGCTCGTACCAAACAGGGCTGTCAAGCAGTCGGAACCGGTCGAGGCGGGCGAATCCACCATGACGGAGACAGAGTTGGGGAATCCTTGGGACTTCCGCTGATCGCATCCGTTGATCGCATCCGCTGAGGGGAGAGGGCCTTGCGCAAGTACGAGCTCGTCGGCAGGCGTGACATCAGGCTGGTCACCGACGTGGCGGTGCCGGAGCCCGGGCCGTCGGAGGTCCTGGTCCGCGTCCGGTCCTGCACGGTCTGCAACCGCAGCGACCTCGCCTACTTCCACTACCACGGCCTGCGCGAGCACTGCTCGCAGGGCTGTTTCGGCCATGAGATCGCCGGCGTCGTCGAGGCCACCGGCGCCGGCGTGCGCCGTGTCGTCCCCGGCCAGCGGGTCTTCGTGCGCACCCCGCTCACCACCGGGTACGCCGAGTACGCGCTGGCCCGCGAGATAGCCGTGGGCGCGCTGCCCGACAGCGTGCCCTTCGAACAGGGCGCCATCCTCCAGCTCCTGCCGCTGGCCGTGCACGCCACCCGCGGCATCCGGCTCGGCGACCGCGTCGCGATCGTCGGACAGGGGCCCGTCGGCCAGATGGCGCTGCGCATGGCGGTGGCACGCGGCGCCGCCGAGGTCGTCGCCGTCGACCTCGACGACTGGCGCCTGGAGCGGTCCACCGCGGCAGGCGCCGACGCGGTGCGCCGCGTCGACGGAAGCCCGGAGCAACTGACCGCCGTGGGCGCCGACTTCGACGTCGCCGTCGACGCCGTCGGCACCCCCACCACCCTCAACGCCTGCGTGCGCCTCGTCCGCCAGAACGGCCTGGTGGTCCTCCTCGGCACGCACCACGTCGACACGCACGTCACCCTCGACCTGGTCACCTGGGAGCGCAAGGGCCTGCGGGTGCACAGCTCCGCGGAACCGCTGGACACCGCCCGCGCCGAGGCCCTCGCCGTCGCCGAACGCATCGCCCACCGCCGCACCGGCGCCCTGCGCCTGCCCGACCTGCTCACCCACATCTACCCCCTCGACGAGCTCCCCAAGGCCATGGAGCACCTCTCCGCGAGCCGCTCCCTCTACCCCGACGCCGAACAGGCACCCTACGCGGGGCCGCCGCCCCGGACCCTGAAGGTGGCGATCGTTCCCTGAGGGCGAGGACCACGTGAAATGGGCCATCGCCGGATACGGCGACATCGTGACGCGCCGGGTGCTGCCCGCCCTGCACGCCCTCGGCGAGGAACCCGTGGCCCTCTGGGGCCGCGACCCGGACCGCGCGGCGCGCACCGCCCGCCGGCACGCCGTCGCGGCGTCCGGCGACGACCCCGGCCTCCTGCTGTCGTCCGGCGCCGACGCCGTCTACGTCGCCACCCCCGTGGTGCACCACGTCCCCTTCGCCCGCGCCGTGCTGGCGGCCGGCCTGCCGGTGCTGGTCGAGAAGCCGCTCGCGGGCACCCTCGCGGACGGCGGCCCGGTCGACGGGGCCGGGCCCTGCGCGGGCGTCGCTTACTACCGGCGGCTCGCCCCCGCCGTACGCCGCCTGCGCCAGGAACTCGCCGGGTGGACGCCCGACCGCGTGGACGTGCGGTTCCGGTGCGCCTTCGCGCCCGCGCCCGGCGACCCGATGGCCTGGCGCACCGACCCCGCCCTGTCCGGCGGCGGCGTCCTCGCGGACGCCGGGAGCCACCGCGTGGACCTGCTGCTCCACCTCTTCGGGCGGCCCCGGGAGATGACGGCACGGCTCGGCCGGCGCTTTCCCCGGGGCGCCGAGCGACAGGCCGAACTCGTCCTGCGCTGGGCCTCGGGGCTGCGCGCGCACTGCCTCCTGGAGTGGGGCGAAGGGCCGCCCCTCGACCGGTTCCGGCTCAGCGGCGGTGGCCGGACCGTGCTGCTCGACCCGCTCGACTCGGGGCACGTGGAGGGCCTCGCGGGCACGCCGTACCCGCTCCGCATGCCTCCCGCCGACAACCCCCACCAGCCGCTGCTCGCCGACTTCGCGGTGGCCGTCGCGTCCGGCACCGCCCCGGTCTGCCCGGTGGCCGAGGCGGCGCTCGTCGACGACGTGATCGTCGCGGCCGTCCGCTCGGACGCGGCGGGCGGCCGCCCGGTCCGGCCCTGGGGCTGACGGGACCCCGGGGCCCGGCCGGCGGGCCAGGACCGCTGTCAGGCCCCGTCGTCCGCCGACCACGGCTTCAGCCAGCGCGGGTCGGGAGTGTCGTCCGACCGGATGAAGCGGGCGTCGACGGAGAGCCGCATGGCGTCCGTCGTCGTGTCCAGGGACGCGTGGATGGTGCGCGGCAGGTGCACCATCACGTCGCCCGCCGCGAAGTCCGCGCACAGCCAGCGGCGGCCGAGCGTGCGCGCGGTCAGCGCCAGGTCGTGGCAGATCTGGCGGCGGTCGCCGGGCCGGTCGGTGACGTCGCGCAGCGGCGCGTACTCCTCGGGCGCGAGACGGTGGGAACCCTCCAGGTACACCAGGGCGCCCGTCTGCGGCGGGCAGTCCCCGACCGGGATCCACAGCGTCACCACGCGCGGCGAACCCTCGTCCATGTAGTCGAGGTCGACATGGGCCCGCGAGGCGCGCAGCGTGCCCCGGTGGAAGTGGCGCAGTATCCGCCGGGGCAGCATCTCCGCCTTGAAGCCGAGGAGCTGGGCGGCGAGTTCGGCGAGGACGGGGTTGCCGACGAAGTCGTCGAAGGGCGCCGAGCGCACGAACGTGTACGCGGGATGCCCGGCCACCCCGTACTCCGGGACCTCCGCGGGCACCCTCCCGGAGAACACGCCGTCCTCGGGTCTGCTCCCCGCCGCGAGGAGGCCCGGCGGGAACAGCGAGAAGTACTCGCCGCGCAGCCGCAGCACTTCGGCACGGTCGAGCAGCCCCGGCAGGTACAGGTACCCGTCCGCGTCCAGCCGCTCCCGCAGCGCGTCGGGGTCCCTCGGCGCCAGCAGGTCCGCGCTGGGGCGCAGGCGGCCGAAGAGCTCGGGGGTGAAGGGGATCGGTACGCCGTTCGACGTCAAGTTCACGATCAGTGTCCTTAGGTCAGTAGACGCCTTCCACCGCCTCCTCGGCGTCCGCGGAGTCCAGGAAGGGCCGCACGGCGGCGACCCCGTCCCAGGGGAACCACGGGTGCGGCCCTGTCCTGACCGCGCTGTCCCGCTCCAGGAGGTTCGGCAGGAAGAGGTCTTCGAGGAGTGTCGTGGTCCGTACCCGGCCGCGCTGTCCGATCCCGACCTCGTGCCACGGGTCGGCCGGGTCGACGACCGTGAGCACCGCGAAGGGCGGGGGCAGGTGGTAGGAGTGGCCGGTGCCGCCGGGCACGGCGGGCGAGCCCGGCACCGCGTCGGCCTGCAGGGCGTGGCCGACGAGGGTGTTGCCGTACGTGTCGATCCACTGCACGCCCGGCAGGTGTTCCTCCCGCAGGAAGTCGGCCTCGGCGGCGGTGCAGGAGGTGCCGCCCGTGCAGACCGCCCGGATCCCGTACGTATGCAGGGGCCGCGGCAGCCGCATCGCGAGCTCCACGAGCAGCCGCGAGGTGGTGAAGAGCAGTGTCGGGCGTTCGGCGGCGAGCAGGGCGAGCGTCTGGTCGATCAGGTGCGCGGTGTACGTGTCGGCCCGGTCGCCGGTGCGCAGCGCGGCCTTCACCCAGCGCGGATCGAAGTCGATGGCGTGCACGGCGCCGCGCCAGCTGTCCGCGAGGCCCTCCACGAAGTGCCCGTAGGCGTGCGGGCCGCCCGGTGTCATCGCCAGGACGTCGCCGCCCGCGACCCCGCGTGCCTCCAGGACCGTGCGGTAGATCTCCACGTCGTACGCGAGGCGCGTGACGTTGACGATCCGGCAGGGCACGCCGGTGCTGCCGCCGGTCTCGAAGACCCGGAAGGGCCGGTCGCGGTAGCCGCGCGGGCGCAGGTCGCGGGCGTTCGCCGCGCGCAGCTCGGCCTTGTCGAAGAGGCCGAAGCGGTCCAGGTCGGCGAAGCCGGTGATGTCGCTGAGCGGGTCGAAGCCGAGCTTCTCGCGGCGGGTGACCCAGAAGGGGCTGCCCGTCTCCGGGGCGAAGTGCCAGCGCATCATGCGGCGTGTCCACGTGTCGAGGTCGACGCCCAGCTCCGGGACGCGCTCGCGCAGGGTGGCGGGCAGCGCGTCGAAGGCGGTGGTCATGGGTGCCTCACTTCGCTGGGCGGTACACGAACAGGGACTCGGCGGTGATGGCGCGCAGCGCGTCGGGGGAGGCGCTCAGGACGGCGCAGAAAGGGAAGGGGGCCTCGTGGCCGATGAGCGGGTGCGGGGCGGACGCGGCGGTGAAGTGCCCTTCCAGGAGGGCGAGTCGGGGGCTCGCGTGGGCGGCGCCGGCGGGGCCGTGGACGACGGCCGGGCGGCGGGTGAGGACGCGGTCGCCGGGGCGGAGCCGGTCGGTGACGCCGGCGGCCGCGCGCTCGGCGGCGCCCGGCTCGCGGAAGGCGGTCAGGGGGAGCGGACCGTCCGGGGCGAGCGCGTCGAGAGCCGCGGCCAGCGCGCGGGCCAGGGGCTCGGCGGCGCCGGGCCGTTCGACGACGACCGTACGGACGTTGCTGCAGAAGCGGCCCGAGTCCGCGGCGACCAGCGGCAGCAGCCAGGCCACGGCCTCGTCGACCGCCATCCGCGCGGGGACCCGGGCGCAGCCGCGGCCCGGGCCGTGCACGGTCAGCGCGGGGGAGTCCCGCACCGACGCGGCGAGCCCGGCGCCGCCGTAGACGATCTGCCGGTCGGTGAGGCGCACCAGGGCGCCGAGGAAGCGCTGTTCGGTGGGGTAGAGGCCGATCCGCTCCGCGGGCCAGCCCGCCGCGAGCAGCGCGGCGACGAACCGGGCGGCGGAGAACGGCTCGCGCCGGCTCGGCCGCAGCCACACCCCCGCCGAGCGTGCGGCCTGGTCGCAGGCGGACTCCAGGCAGGTGAAGGTGTTGCCGGGCAGCGCGACGAGCGCCAGCCGGTCGTCGGGGTCCGGCGTGTCCTCCCGCTTGAGCAGGCCGTCCCGCAGCATCGCGCACCACCGGTCGACCAGCGGTCCCGGCAGCCCCGCGCCCTCCCACAGCACGGCCCGGAAGTCCTCGGCGCTCTGCGGACCGAGGCCGTCGACGTGGACGGTCCCGCGGTCGAAGAGGTCGAGGGCCGCCAGGAGCAGGTCGCGGCGTCCGGTGAGCGGCGGCAGGCCGGGGCGTGCGCCGTCCCACCACCGCCGGTCCGCGTCGGCGACGATCTCCGGCACCAGCGCGAGTTCGCCCCGGGCCGGGCCGGGCAGCGGCGCCCGGTCGGACGAGGCGCGCCAGGCACCCCTGCGGAACGCCGGAAGGACGGCCGTCACGGCAGCTCGCTGCGGAGCGCGGCGACCACCCGTATCTGCTCGGCCTCCGTCAGGGACGGGTACAGCGGCAGCGCGACGTGGTGCCGGGCGAACCAGCGGGCCCGCTCGAACGCGCCGTCCGCCGCGTCCTGTTCGCGCCGTGCGGCGAAGAACGGGTGGTCGCAGAGCAGCTGGTCGTACACCTCACCGGCCAGGGACACCCCGTGCCGCTCGCGCAGCCGCTTCTTCAGGAGCGCGCGGTCCAGCGGCCCGTCGGGGTCCGGATAGGCGAGGTACTTGTAGTAGTTGCTGCCCGCCGTGGCCGGGACGGCGTGCGGTCGCAGTCCCGGCACGTCGGCGAGCAGCGCGTCGTAGCGGGCGGCGAGGGTGCGCCGGGCGGCCAGCGTGGCGGCGAAGCGCTCCAGGTCGACCGTGCCGACGGCGGCGTGCAGTTCGCTAAGCCGCCAGTTGCCGCCGGGCCGGTCGTGCAGGGTGGAGCCCTGCGCGCTCTTGCCGTGGTCGCGCCAGCGCCGCACCTGTTCCAGGTCGTCCGCGGAGCCCGCGGACAGCAGCCCGCCCTCGCCGCTGACGGCGACCTTGGTGGGGAAGAAGGAGAAGGCGCCGAACCGGCCGAAGCCACCGGCCGGGCGTCCCGCGAGCGTCGCGCCGAAGGCGTGGGCGGCGTCCTCGACCACGGGGACGTCCCGCTCCCGGCAGAGGGCGAGGACGGGGTCGAGGGCGGGCGAGACGATGCCGCCGATGTGCACGGGCAGGACGGCGGCGGTGTCCGGGTGCCGGTCGAGGGCGGCGGCCAGTGACCGCGGCGCCATGCCGAGGCCGTCGAGTTCGATGTCGACGAAGCGCACGGCGGCCCCGGCCCGCACGGCGGCGGCCGCCGTCGCGAAGAACGTGTTCACCGGTACGAGGACGGTGCGGCCCGTGACGCCGATGATGCGCAGCGCGATCTCCAGGGCCGCCGAGCCGGATGCCACCGCCGCCGTGCCCGTCCCGGTCCAGGGCCGGGCCAGCTCCTCGAAGCGGGCCACCTGCGGGCCCTGGGTGAGGATGCCGGAGGCGAGCGCGGCGTCGACCCGGTCGAGCACGGCGCGCCGCTCGGCGACCTCGAAGTGGATGCGCTGGGCGGGCACGTCGCCGCCGGGCGCGGCGGGGGCGGCCAGGGTGCGGGCGAAGAAGTCCGCGGCGTGGCCGACGTGGGTGCCGTGCCCCATGGCGAGTTCGTGGATCTCGGGGTCGGCGCCGGCGCTCGCGTAGGCGTCCCGCACCGTCTCGGCCGCCGCGCGCGCGTCGGCCGGTTCCAGGTAGGCGTCGGCGGTGCCGTACTGGAGCTGGAGCGGCGCCGGGGCGAGGGTGCCGTACAGGTCGGGCAGGTCGGCGTATTCCAGGATGCCGGGGAGCACGGCGCCCTCGTGGCCGGTCAGCAGCCTTTCGAACAGGGCCTGGTAGCTGCCCAGGTGGCTGGCCGCGCAGAGCGGGATGCCCCGGCGGCCGCAGAGCAGGGCGGTGTGCAGGGCGACGGCTGCGCCCAGGCTGTGGCCGAACAGGCCGACGCGCTCCGGGTCGACGAGCGGGTGCGCGGCGAGCAGGTCGAGGGCGCCCAGCGCGTCGCCGGTCAGGGCGCCGAGCAGGGAGCGGCCGGTGAGGGTGAACGCGTGCGCGAGCAGCGTCCCCTCGTCCCGTCCGGCCCTGCGTCCGGCGTCCAGGGAACCGCCGATGCCGTGGTCGAAGGAGAGGGTGACGAAGCCCGCCCTGGCCAGCTGCTCGGCGACGTTGCGGTCGGGGTGGTCCGGCGGCACGTCACCGGTGAGCTGGTCGAGGCGGGCGTTCTTGCCGCCGAGCACGAGGACCGCGGGGCCCGGCGCGGCGTCCGGCGGGGCGAGGAGGGTGCCGTGGAAGGAGCCGCGTACCGGGGAGGTGAGCAGGAGCCGCTCGTGGTGCAGTCCGTCGCGCAGGGAGGTGGTGGACCCGGTGGTGTCGAGCGGGGCCCGCTCGACGCGGGCCAGCCGCTCCACCAGGGCCCGCACCCGGCGGGCCCCGGCGGCGTGCTCGGTGCTCTTGCCGGGGCGCAGGGCCGGCTCGGCGGCCAGCAGCCTGCGCACGTGATGTAGCTGCATCGTGCCTCAGACGAAGTCGCCGTGCAGGGTGCTCGGCACTTCCAGCGCGTAGTCGTGCAGGGCCTCGTCGAGCTTGATCTGGCCGCGCTTGAGGAGTTCGAGGAGCTCGTTCTGCGGGCGGTAGAAGCACGACTTGCACAGGTCGGTCCTGCGCGGGTTGGACTCCTCCCACTCGGCGCGCGGGCCGCCGTCGAGGACCTCCGCGTAGCCCTGCTCGACGACGTTGCCGATCAGATAGCGGCTGTTGAGGTGGACCTGCGGGCAGGGGTAGAGGTTGCCGTCGGCGCCGACGGCCGTGACGAACCGGCTGTAGTGGCAGCGCTCGAAGTCGCCCTCGACCTCCTCGACCTGGTCCATCGGGCCGCGGTCGAGCTTCGGCACCGACACCTCGAAGGCGTCCGTGGAGAACTCGGCGGCGCGGGTGAGGGATTCGGAGATCTCCGACATCACCGATTCGATGGTCTCGTGGCCCATCGCGCTGTAGAACTCGGGCTCGAAGCGGACGTAATGCGCCCCGGACTCGCGGGCGATACGGGCCGCCTCGATGATCTCCCGGTAGTTCTGCAGGGTGATCACGTAGTTGAAGCCGATGCGGAAGTCCGGGTCGACGGCGTTCTCCCGCAGCTTGCCGACCGAGCCGATGAACTTCGAGAACGTCTGCTCGCGGTCGCGGGTGATGTCGTCGAACGTGGTCTCCGTGCCGGCGTTCAGACCGATACGGACCCAGGTGTGGGTCGCGGCGACGACCTCGGCGACCTTGGGCCTGCCGAGCCGCGAGCCGTTGGTGATCAGGCCGATGCGCAGTCCGGCCTCGTGACCGGCCCGGCAGATCTCGGCGTACCCGGGGTGGATGGTGCACTCGCCGCTGCCGCAGAAGGTCACGGCGCGACCGTCGTTGGCGGCGAACTCGCGCAGCAGGGTGACCGCCTTGTCGGTGGCGATCGAGTCCTTGAACGAGAACAGGTCGTAGAACTGCTCCTCGTTGGGGGAGTGGAAGTTGCAGAAATTGCAGCGCATGTTGCAGGCGCCCATGATGCCGATCCGCATGTGGACCGGTTTGATTTCCTGTCCCGCCACGAAACGGCGCAGCAATTCGCCGTGGGCGAGGACCTTCTGCGGTGAATGTGCCTGATCGAGGCTGACGATTGGCAGGCCTTCTCGGTTCTGGGGGGCTACCAATCCAATATCGCCGGCACCAGGTGTGATGTTCACGAACCCCCCACGCATGATCGATGTGCGGTGACTTGTCCGAGCGGTGTTGGGGACACTAGGCAGGCCGTGAAGGGCTGTCAATGGGTCTAGACAACACGGGAGTTGATGGCGGAATCAGGGCTCCCGGTCTGTTCGTGCCTACGCCATGCGTGGTACTCGGAGGCCCGTCGTCCGGCGGGGCGGCTCTGCGCGCCGCACCCCGCCGGGGCGGCGGTACGCACCTGGTCGGCGCGGCGGTGGACGGCCCGTGCCGAACATGCCCACTGCATAGTCCCGTGGGGTGTCAAGGGGCAAAAACGCGTCGAGTCCGGTACGAATCAGGGCGCTCGGTCCGCGATGCGAGGGCGTCCGTCGGCCGTGCGCCCGCCCCGCGGCGGGCGCACCGCGCGGCCGGGGGACACACGGTGGCCACCCACACCCCGCCGCCCCGCACTGTGGTGCCCGCGACCATGGGAGGACCCGCCCGCGCCTCCCTAGCGTTCCGGGCATGACGAGCGAACACTTCACCGGCCGCACCGCCCTGGTGACCGGCGGCGGGAGCGGCATCGGGCGGGCCTGCGCCGAGGCGTTCGCCGCCGCGGGCGCCCTGGTCCACGTCGTCGACGTCGACGCGGAGTCGGCCAAGGCGGTGGCCCGCGCGGTCGGCGGCGTCCCGCACGCCGTGGACCTCACCGACGCGGCCGCGATCCCCGCGCTGCCCGCCGCCGTCGACATCCTGGTCAACAGCGCGGGCACCCAGCACGTCGCGCCCATCGAGGAGTTCGACCCGGACCGCTTCGAGCTGATCCAGCGCCTGATGGTCACCGCGCCCTTCCTGCTCCTGCGGCACTGCCTGCCGCACATGTACCGGCGCGGCTGGGGCCGGGTGGTGAACATCTCCAGCATGCACGGGCTGCGGGCCAGCCCCTTCAAGTCCGCGTACGTCGCCGCCAAGCACGGCCTGGAGGGGCTCAGCAAGGTCGCCGCCCTCGAAGGCGCCCCGCACGGCGTGACCAGCAACTGCGTCAACCCCGGCTATGTGCGTACGCCCCTGGTGGAAGGGCAGATCGCCGACCAGGCCGCCCTGCACGGCATCGCCGAGCAGGACGTCGTCAGGGACGTCCTGCTCGGCCGCTCCGCGATCAAGCGGCTGATCGAGCCCGCGGAGGTCGCCGCCGTCGCCCGCTGGCTCTGCGGCCCGGACACCGGCTATCTCACCGGGACCTCGGTCCCCGTCGACGGCGGCTGGGGCGCCGCCTGAGCGGCCCGGACCACCCGAGGAAAACCCTGGGTCCGGCCCTGGCGCCCGGTGGTTGAACCGCGGAACCACCGGCTCACCGTTCCTGCGTTCGACGCCCTGCGTCCCACCTGCCCCTCCCGGCCCGCGGCGCCCGGCCGGCCACCTCCGGTCCCGGGCCCGGAGTCCAGGGTTTTCACGGTCGCCCCCGCTCACCCGCGGGGCCAAGGTGGAGCCACGGTCGCGGAGCCGCGGCGGACCTGGAAACACCGATACGGGGGAGAAGGACCGGTGACCGGACGTACTACGGGGGTGTACGCACCGGCGGGCCGCCCGGGACCGGGGGAGCGACCGTCGCGAGGGCGGGGGACGGGGGTGCCCCACGGCACCCCCGCTCGGGTGCGGGACGTCTCCAGGATCGGCCGCACCCCCCTCCTGCCCGTGCGGCTCCAGGTCGCCGGGCGCGAGCGGGAAGTGGCCCTGAAACTGGAGCAGTTCAACCCGGGCGGGTCGGTCAAGGACCGGACCGCCTACGCCCTTGTCGAGGACCTGGAGGACCGCGGGCTGCTCGGGCCGGGACGTACCGTCGTGGAGTCCACGTCGGGCAACCTCGGCGCGGCGCTCGCCTATGTGTGCCACAGCCGGGGCTACCCCTTCGTCGCCGTCGTCGACCCCAAGACCTCCCGCCGCAACCTCGACGAGATGACCGCACTCGCCGCCCACGTGGAACGCGTGGACCGGCCCGACGCGCACGGCGGCTATCTGCACGCCCGGCTCGACCGGGTCCGTGACCTGCTCGCCGGCGACACCTCGCTGGTCTGGCCCGACCAGTACCGCAACCCGGCCAACCCGCGCGTCCACCGCGAACAGACCGGCCCGGAGATCCTGCGGCACGCACAGGCCAGGCCCGACGCCGTCTTCGTGGCCGTCTCCACCGGCGGCACCCTGGCCGGAGTCGCCCAGTACCTGCGGATGGTCGCGCCCGAGTGCCGGGTCGTCGGGGTGGACGTGCGCGGCTCGGTGGCGCTCGGCGGCCCGCCGGGGCGGCGCAGGCTGACCGGGATCGGGGCGGGCCGCCCGTCCGCGTTCGCCCGCCCCGCCGACTGCGACGAGGTGCGGCACGTGCCGGACGCCGAGGCCGTGGCCGCCTGCCACCGGCTGCGGGCCGGGACCGGCGTGGGCGTCGGCGGCTCCTCCGGGGCCGTGCTCGCCGCGGCGGCCCGGTACCTCGCGCGGCACCCGGACGCCGGGGAGGTCGTGTGCCTGTGCGCGGACGGCGCCGACCGCTACGAGGACACCGTGTACGGCGCGGCCTGGCTGCGCGAGCACGGGCTCACGCCCGCACCGTCCGGCGCGTCCACCGGGCCCGCCTTCGACGCCGCGCGCCTCGCCTGACCCGGCGGCACCGGACGCACCGGCCGGCTCCGCGACCACAGGACCACGACCACGACCAAGACCACGACCAGGACCAGAACCAGGTCCACCGCAAGGACCACCGCAAGAACACCGCGCACGACCGCACTTCGCAGGACAACGGCAGTACAACGGGGGAACCGTCACCATGCCCGCTCACGGCACCATCACCCATCGATCCGACACGCTCACCTACCTCTGCGGCGAGGAGGTGCGTCAGGCCTGCGCCGAGATCGACCCGCTGGCCTGCATGCACGAGACGCTCGTCGCGCACGCCGAAGGCAGGACGATCCTGCCGCCCGAGGCCTACCTCGGCTGGGCGTCGCCCGGCGGCGGCGAGGCCCGCAGCATCGCCATGCCCGGCCTCGTGCACGGCGGCCTCACCGCCGCGGGGACGAAGGTCATCAACGCCCGTCCCGGCAACGTCGAGCAGGGCCTGCCCCGCGCCAGCGGCCTGACCGTGCTCTTCGACCCGCGGACCGCCCGGCCGCTGTGCGTCATGGAGGGCGCCCACATCAGCGCCCTGCGCACCGCCGCCGTGTCCGTGCTCGCCGTCCGCCGCCTGGTGCGCCCCGGCGCCCGGGCCGCCGCCCTCTACGGCGCGGGCGTCATCGCCCGCGAGCACGCCCTGATGCTCGCCCGCAGGCTGCCGGGACTGGAGGAGATCCGGGTGTACGACGCCGTGCCGGGCCGCGTCGCGCAGTTCGAGCAGGACACCGGCGTGGTCCTCGCCACCTACGGCGTGAAGATCACCGCGGCCGAGGACGCCCGCACCGCCGCGTACGGCGCCGACGTAGTGATCGCCTGCACCAGCGCCCGGCACGGCTACGTCGAACGCTCCTGGCTGGCCCCCGGCACCCTCGCCGTGAACGTCTCGCTCGACGACCTCACCGAGGACGTGCTGCTCGGCGCCGACAAGCTCTACGTCGACGACTGGGGCCTGATCCGCGACGACCCGCACCGGCTGCTCGGCCGGCTGCTGCGCGCGGGGCGGGTGCGCGAGGAGCACGGCGCCACCCTCGGCGAGCTGCTCGGCGGCACCCGCCCCGGACGGGAGTCCGACGACGAGCTGATCGTCGTCAACCCGTTCGGCCTCGCCGTCGAGGACATCGCGCTGGCCCACCGGGTGTACCGCATCGCCCGCCACCGGGGCCTGGGCACCGCGCTCCCGCGCTGAGTCCGCCCACCCCGCCCCAGCCCACCGCGCCACCCGTAGCCACGGAGAAGAAGACTGTGAAACGACTGCTGTTCGTCGCGGGCCGCAGCGGCCCGTCCCTCGACTACGCGCTGCCCCGGCTCGCCGCCGTCGCGTCCGTGCACGCCGTGCTCCTCTCGCCCGTCGACGACTTCGCGCGCGGAGAGCTCGCCCGGCACTGCGCCGACGTCACCGACCGCGCCGACGCGCCCGACCCCGTCGCCGCCCTCACCGAACACGCCGCGCTGACCGGCGCGCAGGGCCTGCTGACCTTCTCGGAGTACGCGGTACGGCCCGTCGCCGAGGCCTGCCTGCGGCTCGGCCTGCCCGGGCCCGGCGTCAACGCGGCCCGGGCCCGCGACAAGTGGCTGATGCGGCTGCGCTGGCAGCGGGCCGGGGTGCCCGTGCCACGCTTCCGGCAGGTCACGAGCCTCGGCGACCTGCAGCGGGCCAGGGACCGGCTCGCCGCGCCCTTCCTGCTCAAGCGCGCCGACGGCGCCGGGTCCATCGGGCACGTCCTCATCGGCGAGGACACCGACATCGCCGACGTCTGGCACCGCTCCCTGGAGGTCGACCGGGCCGCCCGCCTCGACGGCTTCGGCGACTACACGGCGGGTGAGCACGCCCCGTCGTTCGTCGCCGAGGAACTCATCGCCGCCACCACCGCGTCCTGGTACCCGGGCGAGGACGACGGCACCCGCGGCTACGGCGACTACGTGAGCGTCGAGGGCATGGTCACCGGCGGCACCTACCACCCGGTCTGCGTCACCGGGCGGCTGCCCACCGTCGCCCCCTTCACCGAACTGAGCAACCAGGCGCCCTCCGTCCTGCCCGAACGGCTCCAGCGGATCGTCGAGGCGCACGCCCGCCGCGCCGTCGACGCCCTCGGCCTGGACACCTGCGCCACCCACACCGAACTCAAGCTGATGGCCGACGAACGCGTCAGCCTCCTGGAGACCGCGGCCCGCGTGGGCGGCGCCATGGTGACCCGCGAGGTGGCGGAGGTCTTCGACGTCGACCTGATCACCTGCCAGGCCCACGAGGCACTCGGCGAACCCCAGAAGTACCCCGAGCGGATGCTCGTCACCGGCACGGGCCGCGCCGCGGCCTCGCTCGCCCTGATCGCCACCGACTCCCGTGGCACCCCGTGGCGCACCCGGCCCCGCCTCACCTGGCGCACCCTGGACTGGAGTTCCCTGGTCTCGCCCGGCACCACGGTCGAGGTCGCCCGTGGCAGCACCGTGCCCGACGGCACCGTCATGCCCCGCTACGACGCCGCGGCCGCCGCCCTCAGCATCGGCGGCATCGCCTACGTGACCGCCGCCGACCCCGCCACCCTCAAGGCGGACACCTACCGCATCCTCGACGGCCTGGAGGGCGCACTCGCCCCCGGCACCCGGACCCCGGCGCACCGCAGGATCACGCTCACGGCACCGGCGCCCGTCACCTACGCGGACGAACTCCCGGACGCCGCGGAGGTGGCGGACCTCTTCCGCGCCGCCGGACTGAACGGGCCGCTCGACGACCCCGACCGGATGCGCCGGATGCTGGAGACCTCCCAGCACATCCTCACCGCCCGGGTGAAAGGCCGCCTCGTCGGGCTCATCCGGGTGCTGACCGACCTGTCGTTCAACGCGTTCGTCGCCGACCTCGCCGTCCACCCCGACCAGCAGCGCCGCGGCATCGGCAGCGACCTCCTGCGCCGGGCCACGGAACCGCACCCCGGCGTCAAGTTCGTCGTCCACCCCGGCAACCACTCCGGGGACTTCTACCGCAAGCAGGGCTTCCAGTCCGCGCCGGAGTGCGTGGCCCTGCCCCGGCGCGACCTCCCGGCGAAGGAGACCCGATGAAGACCGCCGACACGACGGCAGGAACGGTCCTGGTGGTCGGCAGCGGCACCGAGGAGTACCGCGCCTACCTGCTGCGCTCCGCCGCGCTCCGCGCCGACCTCTGGCTGCTCGACGCGGCCGCCCCCACCTGGCAGGCGCCGCACCTCACCGGGGCCACCACCGTCGACCCGACCGACCCCCACGCCCTGATCCGCGCGGCCCGTGCGGTCGCCGAGGTCCGGAAGGTACGGGGCGTCCTGTGCTACGACGAGGCCCTGATCCTGCCCGCCGCGCAGGTCGCCGAGGCCCTGGACCTGCCGGGCCCCTCCGTCTCCGCCGTCCGCAACTGCCGCGACAAGCACCGCACCCGCGCCCTGCTGCGCGACGCCGGGCTCCCGCAGCCCCGCCACGCGCTGGTCGCCGACCTCGCCGAGGCGGCCGCCGCGGCCGAGTGGATCGGCTACCCCGTGGTGGTCAAGCCCCGCGGCCTGGGCGCGAGTCGCGGGGTCGCCCTGGTCCGCTCGGCCGCCGACCTGCGCGACCTGTTCGCCGACGCGCGGGCCGCCCACTACCCGGGCGTCCCGACGTACCGCGCGGGCATCCTCGTCGAGGAGTACCTGGACGGCCCCGAGATCAGTGTCGACGGCGCCGTCCACGACGGCCGCTACCTGCCGATGTTCCTGGCCCGCAAGGAGGTCGGCCTCTCCCCGTACTTCGAGGAGACCGCCCACGTCGTCAGCGCCGGCGACCCGCTCCTGGACGACCCGACGCTGCGCTGGGTGCTCGCCGAGACCCACCGCGCGCTGCGCGTCACCGACGCCCTCACCCACACCGAACTCCGCCTGACGGCACGGGGATTCGTCGTCATCGAGGTGAACGGCCGACTCGGCGGCGACCTGATCCCCCACCTCGGCTCGCTCGCCACCGGCATCGACCCCGGCCTGGTCGCCGTGGACGTCGCCCTGCGCACCCCGCCCGACCTCACGCCCGACCGCTCCCGCTGCACCGGCATCCGGTTCCTCTACCCGCCCGGGCACTGCCGGGTCGAGCGCGTCACGGTGCCCGCCGCCGACCCCGCGCGGGGCCTGCTGCGGTCCGTGGCCCTCGCCGCACCCGGCGACGAACTGCGGCTGCCGCCACTGGACTACCTCCAGCGGTACGCGTACGTCCTGTGCGAGGCCGACTCCGCCGCCGAGTGCGCCGCGCGCCTGACCGACGCGGAGGCCCGGGTACGCCTGGAAGCGACCCCGCTGGACCTCGCCCGCGCCGAACGGGTCGCGTCGTGACGGCACCCGACCCGCCCGCACGCGGCTCCGGGCACGGCGCCGCCGACGGGCGGCAGCCCGACCCCGGCATCCGCGCCGCCCTGCGCGAGCTGCCGGGACCCGCCCGGCTGCTCCTGGCCGGCGTCGCCCTGAACCGCATGGGCTCCTACGTCCAGGTCTTCGTCGTCCTGTACGTCACCCACCTCGGCCACACCGCGGCACAGGCGGGCCTGGTCCTCACCGGCTACGGCGCGGGTTCCGTGCTCGGCACCCTGCTCGGCGGCACCCTCGCCGAACGCGTCGGCAACCGCCTCGCCATCGCCGGATCCGTGCTCGTCACCGGACTGCTCACCGCCGTCCTGCCCGCCGTCCCCGGCTACCTTGCGCTGCTCCTGACCGTCACCGCCATCGGCACCGCCTCCCAGGTCTACCGGCCGGCGGCCGCCGCCCTCCTCGCCGAACTCCTGCCCCCGCACCGCCTGGTGGTGGCCTCCGCCGCGTTCCGCCTCGCGCTGAACGTCGGCGCCGCCCTCGGACCGCTCGTCGGCGCGGCGCTCCTGACCGGCTCGTACACGCTGATGTTCGAGGTCAACGCCGCCGTGTCGGTGCTGTTCGCGCTGCTCGCCCTCGCCGTGCTGCCGCGCGGCCGGCCCGCCCCCGCCCCGCCCGGCGGCCCCGCCCGCGCGCGCTACGCCGACGTGCTGCGCGACCGGCGGTTCGCGCTCGTCGTCCTCGCCCTGTTCCTGATCGCCCTCGTCGAGTCGCAGTACCTCTCCGCCCTCCCGCTCGACCTGCGCGAGCAGGGCGTGCCGACCGCCGTCTACACCGCGCTCGTCGCGCTCAACGGCCTGCTCGTCATCGCGGGCGAACTCCCGCTGACCCGCTATGTGCAGCACTGGCCGATGCGGGTCTCCATCGCGGGCGGCATCGCGCTCATCGGCGTCGGCATCGGCCTGTACGGGGTGCGGGCCGGGGCCGTGCTGCTCGTGGTCGCCACCGTCGTGTGGACGCTCGGCGAGATGGTCGCGGCCCCCTCCACCCTCGCCTACCCCGCGCTCACCGCGCCCGGCCCCGCCCGCGGGCGCTACATCGCCGCGCTCTCGGCCGGCCAGAGCATCGGCTACGCCGCCGGACCCGCCCTCGGCGCACTGCTGTTCCAGGGGGTCGGCTCCGCCGTCTGGCCCGTCTTCGCCGCCGTCGGCCTGCTCGGCGCGGCCGCGGCGGGCGCCGGGGTCCGCCAGCCGCGGGTCCTGCGCCCCGCACCCGCCCCCGCGGCCCCGCCCCCGTGACCCGCCGACCGCCCACCGACCCGCCACCTGCCCCCCCGGATCAGAGGAGAGATGACCACCAACGCGTCCCACGACGGCCCCGACTGGTACGAGCGGTCGGGGGTCCGCAGCGGCCCGCACCGGACCGTGACCGGCCCCCTCGACCCCGCGTCCCGGTTCTTCCCGCCCCACCTGGTGCCGTACTGGAACCACCCGCTGGTCCGCGCGCTCCCCGAGCGGCGCCGCCACGAACTCCTCGCCCGGCACCTCTACCACTACCTCACGTTCACCGCGCACTTCGAGACCCGCGTGGTCAACCGCGCCACCGAGCGCATCGCGGACGGCCGCACCGGGCTCGCGCTGCCCGCCGGGGTGCGCCTGGACGCCTACCGCATCTACTGCGACGAGGGCTACCACGCGCTGTTCAGCCTGGAGGTCGTCGAGCAGATCGCCGCGGCCACCGGCATCGCGCCGCTGCCCTACGCCTTCGACCCGTTCCTGGACCGGCTCGACGGCATCGGCGCCGAACTCCTCGCCGGGGAACCGGTCCTGGCCCAACTGCTGCAGGTCGTCGTCTTCGAGACGCTCGTCACCTCCGTCCTCGGCGACGTGCCCAAGGACCGCGCGGTGCTCCCCGTGGTCCGCGACGTCGTCCGCGACCACGCCCGCGACGAGGGCCACCACCACGTGTACTTCGCCCGGTTCTTCGAACGGCTCTGGTCCGACCTGCCGACACCGCTGCGCCGACGCGCCGCCCACTGTCTGCCCGAGCTGATCGTCTCCAGCCTCTCGCCCGACCTGCGGCCCGTCGGCGCCGCCCTGACCGTGGCGGGCCTCGGCCCCGACGCGGTGAGCGACGTCATCGCGGACAGCTACCGCACCCCGCGCGGGGCGAGCGCGCTGCGGGCCACCGCACGGCACACCGTCCGGCTGTTCCGGGACGCCGGAGTCCTCGAACTGCCCGGCGCCGCCGACGCGTTCGCGGCGGCAGGACTGCTCACCGACGTACCCGACCGGCCGGCCCCCGACGTACCGGACCTGCCGGCACCACCCGTGGAGGAGGAACGATGACGTCCCCCGGCACCACCGCACCGCGCGGCGCCCCGCCCCAGGTCCCCGAGACCGGCCTGTTCTCCCTGGCCGACCTGCCCGTGGACACCGTCACCCGGCTCGCGGACCGGGCCGTGGAACTGCACCACGACCCCGCCGCGCACACCCGCCCGCTGGCCGGGAGGACCGTCGGCGTGCTGTTCACCGAGCCGTCCACCCGCACCCGGACCGCGTTCACCGTCGCGGCCGTCCGCCTCGGCGCCGCCCCCGTCACCTACGGGCCCGGCGACCTCCAGCTGTCGACCGGCGAGGCCGTCGAGGACACCGGACGGGTCCTCGGCAGCATGCTGGACGGACTCGTCGCCCGCACCGCGGGACCCCTCGCCGACCTGCGCACGCTCTCCCGGCACGGGCACCTGCCCGTCGTCAACGCCATGGCCACGGAGGAACACCCGTCCCAGGGCCTGTGCGACCTCGCCACGCTGCGCCTGGTCCTCGGCGACCTGGGCGGACTGCGGCTGCTCTACGTGGGGGAGGGCAACAACACGGCGACGGCGCTCGCGCTCGCCCTGTCCGGCATCCCCGGCTGCGAGGCCACCTTCGCCTGCCCGCCCGGCTACGGCCTGCCCGACGACCTCCTCACCACGGCGCGCAAACGGGCCGCGCACTGCGGCGCCACGCTCACCCACCGCGACACGGCGCACGCCCTGCCCACCGGCGTCGACGTCGTCTACACCACCCGCTGGCAGACCACCGGCACCAGCAAGCCCGACGCCGCCTGGCGCGAGCGCTTCCGGCCCTTCCACATCGACGAGGAGTTCATGACCCGGCGCCCCGGCGCGCTGTTCCTGCACGACCTGCCCGCGCACCGCGGCGACGAGGTGACCGGCGCCGTCCTCGACGGCCCCCGGTCCGTGGCCTGGACGCAGGCGGCGATGAAGCTCAGCAGCGCCACGGCCGTCCTCGAACACGCCCTCGGGGATCAGACCCCGGAGATCTCCGGGACCTCCGAGGCCTGAGCGAGCAGCCGCACGAGCTGCGCCCTGCGGTGCACCCCGTCGAGCTTGCGGTAGATGTTGCTCAGGTGGAACTCCACGGTCTTGACGCTGAGGAACAGCCGCTCGGCGACCTCGTGGTTGGTCAGACCGCGGCCCACCACCAGGGCCACCTGCAGCTCCTGCGGGGTCAGCCGCTCCAGCGGGGCGCGCTCCGGGCGCACCTCGGTGCCGCCCGCCGCGCGCAGTTCGGCCGCGACCCGCGCCGCCCACCCGGCCGCGCCCAGCCGCTCGAAGGTCGCGAGCGCCCGTTCGAGGACCCGCCGGGCCTCGCTGCGCCTGCCCTGCCTGCGCAGTTGCTCGCCCCACGCGAACTCGGTGCGCCCCCGCTCGAAGGGCACCGGACGCTCGGAGAGCAGCGCGAGCGAGCGCCGCATGTGCCGCGACGCGGCCTCGGGGTCGCCCGGTTCGAGCAGACCGCGGCAGCGGGCCGCCGCACCGGCGGTGACCGGGCGGTGGCCGCGGCCCGCCTCGTACTCCAGGACGGCCAGGACCTCGCGGGCCTCCTCGGTGCGGTGCAGGTGGACGTAGGCGTCGGCGAGGTCGGCGGCCCACGTCAGGTACAGGCCGTCGCCCCGGCCGTGCCGCTGCGAGAAGGCCCGCACCTCCTCCAGGTGGCGCACCGCCTCCTCGAAGCGGCCGAGCCCCAGCTCCAGGAGGCCGAGCCCGCCCAGCGCCCGCGCCGCGTCGAGCTGCAGCTCGGTGGAGGCGGCCCACTCCATGGCCTGCGCCGCGTGCCGCCTGCAGTCCTCCTCGCGGCTGAGCGCGGCCTCGGTCCTGACCAGGGCGGCGAGCCCGCGCGACACCTCGATGAGCTGCCCGCTGGCCTCCGCGAGCCGCACCGACTCGTCCGCGTGCGCGAGCGAGGCCGTCCAGCGGCCCCGCCAGAAGTCGACGACGGCCAGGGTGCCGAGCAGGTGCGAGAGCAGCCCGACCGCGCTGGAGCTCCGCGCCGTGTAGGCGGCGCGGTCCAACAGGCCGTGCGAGGCGTCCAGTTCCTCGGCCGCCAGGTAGCACAGGCCGCCCACCCCGGCGAGCGGGTAGGGGAAGGCGGGGTCGGGCGAGGTGAGGGGTTCGGCGAGCTCCCGCAGGAGCGCGCGGCCCGCCTCCGCGTCGCCGCCGAGCAGCAGCACCAGGGCGTGCAGCAGCCGCACCGGCAGCAGCGTCTCGTGCGCGGAGTCGGCGAGCCCCATCGCCGCGGCCGAGGTGGCACGGGCCGCGGTGAGGTCGCCGATCGCCAGCTCGGTGAGCGCGATGCCCCCGAGCATCACCGCGGCGAGCGCCGGGTCGACCTTCTCCGCCTCGTCCACGGCCGACCTGAGCAGTTCGCGCGAGCGGGTCGGCCGGCCGCGCTGCACGTCCAGGTAGCAGCGCAGTTGGCGGATGTCGAGCCGGGTGCCGAGCTGTTCGGCGTGCTCCAGGGCGCGGTCCAGGATCGCCGCCGCCTCGTTCAGCGATCCGGCGGCCTGGGAGGCGCGGGCCGCGCACAGCAGCCGCTCCGCCTTGTGCTGCCCCGCCGGGGTGAAGCGGGCGGCCCGCTCGTACAGCCGGGAGGCCAGCGGGTAGGCGAGGGTGTCGGGGGCGCCGGACGCGGCGTTCTCCAGTAAGGACGCCACGTGTTCGTCGGGCTCGGCGCCGGATGCGGCCAGGTGCCAGGCGTACTGCTCCAGGGCGGGGGCGGTCGCGCCCTGGAGGGAGCGGGCGATGGCGTGGTGGGCCCGCCGTCTGCGCACGGGTGTCGCGCCGTGGTAGACCGCCGAGCGCACCAGCGGGTGCCGGAAGGCGTAGCCGTCGCGCTCCTCGACCACCAGACCCGCCTCCTCGGCGGCCTCCAGCGATTCGTAGCTGAGGCCGTGCGCCCGCAGCGCCGCCTCGGTGCCGGCCAGCGGCCGGGTGCCGAGGACCGCGAGCAGCAGCATCGCGTCCTGTGCCTGGGCGGGCAGCCGCGCCACCGCGCTGCCGAAGGTGTGGGCCAGCAACTCGCCGATGGGCAGCGGCGCCTGGGAGCCGTCCCCGTCGTCGTCGGCGTCGCTGCCGGCCAGCAGAGCGGGCAGCTCGATCAGCGCGAGGGGATTGCCGCGGGCCTCCGCGAGGAGCCGGGCCGCCTCCCGCTCGGTGAGGTCGGCGGTGCCCTTCTCGGCGATGAGCCGGTGCGCGGACTCGGGGTCGAGGCCGGTGAGGGTGAGCGTCTCGATGGAGGCGAGGCGGGACGCGGCCTCCTCCAGCTCGTCGCGCGCGGTGAACAGGACGACGACGCCCTCGCGGCCCAGTCTGCGGGTGGCGAAGGCGAGCGCGTCCAGGGAGTACGGGTCGAGCCAGTGCGCGTCGTCGACGGTGACGAGGACGGGGCCCTCCTCGGCGAGCGCGCCGAGCAGGCTGAGGGTGCCCGCGGCCACCGCGAAGCGGTCCTGCGCGACGGCGGGGCCGAGGGCGAGCGCGCCGGTCAGCGCGGCGGCCTGCCGCTCGGGGATGCGGTCCAGGAAGTGCAGGACGGGACGCAGCAGGTCGGCGAGGCCGACATAGGGCAGGTCGGACTCGACCTCGACGCCGCGGGTGCCGATCCGCAGCAGGTCGCCGGCCTGCTCGGCGACGTGACCGACGAGGCTGGTCTTGCCGATCCCGGCCTCGCCGCGGACGAGCAGGGCACCGCTCTCGCCCCCGCGTGCCTTGTCGATGAGGGCGAGAAGACGAGCGCATTCCGCGGAACGCCCCAGGAGCATGCGTCCAGCGTACCGGCGTCGGGTGACGAAGCGGAGAGGCGGAAGCGAACGTATCTCTTCTGGTCGGGTCACGCCTCTGTCAACCGTCGACGCCCCTCGCTACCCTCCGCGCATGATTCCCACGGTGGTCTGGGGCACCGGCAATGTCGGCCGTGCGGCCGTGCGTGCCGTCGATGCCCATCCCGATCTCACGCTCGCGGCCGTGCTGGTGCACGACCCCGCCAAGGTCGGCGTCGACGCGGGTGAACTCGCAGGCATGGACCGTGCGTTGGGGGTGGCCGCCACCGACGACGTGGCGGCGGTCCTCGCCGCGCGGCCCCGCGCGGTGGTGTACGCGGCCTCCGGCGACCTGCGTCCCGACGAGGCGCTCGACGACGTCGTCAGGGCGGTGCGCGGCGGCGCCGCCGTCGTCACGCCCGCCCTGTACCCGCTCTACGACCAGCGCGGCGCGCCGCCGGAGTTCCGGGACCCGGTGCTCGCGGCGGTGGCCGAGGGCGGCGGTTCGCTGTTCGTCTCCGGGGTGGACCCGGGCTGGGGCAACGACGTGCTGCCGCTCCTCGTCAGCGGGCTCGGCTCCACGATCGAGGCGGTCCGCTGCCAGGAGATCTTCGACTACTCGACGTACGACCAGGAGGCCTCGGTCCGCGATCTGATCGGCATGGGGCACCCGATGGACTACGAGCCGCTGATGCTCGCGCCCTCGGTGCCGACCATGGTGTGGGGCGGGCAGATACGCCTGATGGCCAGGGCCCTGGACGTCCGGATCGACGAGATCCGCGAGACGATGGCGCGGCACCCGCTGGACGAGACCGTGCACACGCGCACGATGGGCGAGTTCGCCGCGGGGACGCAGGGCGCGGTGCGCTTCGAGGTGCAGGGCATCGTCGACGGCGTACCCCGGATCGTCATCGAGCACGTCACCCGCATCCACCCCTCCTGCGCCCCGCACTGGCCGACGCCGCCCGACGGGGGCGACGGCGCGCACAAGGTGATCGTCGAGGGCCGCCCGCGCATCGAGGTCACGGTCGAGGCCACCGACGAGGGGGAGAACCGCTCGGCGGGCGGCAACGCGACGGCGGTGGGCCGCCTGGTGAACGCCCTCGACTGGCTGGTGAGCGCCGAACCCGGCCTCTACGACGCGCTCGACGTCCCGCTGCGCCCGGCAGCGGGCCGACTCGGAAGGAAGTGAACCCATGGGTGGTTCCCTGCGCATCGACATCCCCGAGGGGCAGGACGCGATTCCGTACGTGTGGGGCGACATGGTCCCCGAGATCGGGACGGCCGCGTCGAACTTCTCCCTCGCGGTCTACGCCCACACGACGCTCGGTCTGCGCGAGTTCGAGGCGGCCCGGCTGCGCGTCGCCCAGATCAACGGCTGTGTGTTCTGCCTGGACTGGCGCACCGAGCGCGACGGCGAGAAGGTCGACGACGACTTCGCCGAGGCGGTGACCCAGTGGCGTACCACAGGCGCCTTCGACGACCGCACGCGGCTGGCCGCGGAGTACGCCGAGCGGTACGCCCTGGACCACCACCATCTCGACGAGGAGTTCTGGACGCGGATGACCGCGCACTACAGCCAGGCCGAGATCGTGGAGTTGAGCATGAGCATCGGATCGTGGCTCGCCTTCGGCAGGCTCAATCACGTGCTGGGCCTCGACACGGTGTGCGTGCTGCCCAAGCCGTGACCGATGACGGGCCGGCCGGTCCTTGCGGGCCGTTCGGCCCGGTCGGTCCCGCGGATCACAGGTCGGTCGCGATGACCTTGTCGATGTTCCGCTCGGCGAGTGCCGTGATGGTGACGAACGGGTTGACGCTGGTGTTGCCGGGGATCAGGGCGCCGTCGATGACGTAGAGCCCCGGATAGCCCGCCAGGCGACCGTAGTTGTCGGTGGCCTTGCCGAGCACCGCGCCGCCGAGCGGGTGGTACGTGAGGTGGTCGCCCCAGATCTTGTAGGTGCCGAAGAGATCGGTCCGGTAGATCGTCCCCTCCTTCGAGTTGATCTTGTCGAAGATCGTCTTGGCGGCGTCGATGGAGGTCTGCTTCCAGGCCGTCTGCCAGTTCAGCTCGGCCCGGTTCGCCGCGGCGTTCCAGGTGAACTCGGCGCGGTGCGGGGTCTTGGTGATGGACAGGTAGAACGAGGCGTACGTCTCGATGCCGGTGGGCAGCGGCGCGACCTCGGCGAAGGCGCCGCCCGCGGCCCAGTTGTCGATGCCCGCCGTGGGGATGGACGACTGGAGCTTGCCGGTCGGGTCCCACAGGTGGTTGGCGCGGCCGCACATGACGTTGCCGTTGTCGCCCCAGCCCTTGCCGATCTCGCCGTTGAGCCGGGGCAGGGCGCCGGTCGCCTTCAGTTTGACCAGGAGCTTGCTGGTGCCGACGCTGCCCGCGGCGAAGAAGACCTTGTCGGCCGTCACGGACTTGGTGGCGGTGGTGTCCCCGGTGGTGTTGATCTGGTCGATGGTGACCGTGTAGCCGCCACCGGCCGCCGGTGTGACCGAAGTGACCTTGTGCAGCGGTGAGATGGTGACCCGGCCGGTCGCCCTGGCGCGGGCGATGTAGGTCTGCTGCAGGGACTTCTTGCCGTAGTTGTTGCCGTAGAGGATCTCGCCCGCGAGCGCCGACTTGGGGACGGTGCCCGCCTGCTCCTTCTTCATGTAGTCCCAGTCGTACACGTCGGGCACGAAGGTGAAGGCGAAGTTGGAGCGCTGGGCGTGCTTGCGGCCGACGCGGGCGTACTGGTAGCACTCGGCCGTCTCGAACCAGTTGGGGTCGATGGTGTTCACGCCGAGGCCCGCGTTGGCGCGCGGGTAGTACGTGCCGTACATCTCGCCCGCGTCGACCGTGGGGAGCACCGCGGCGAAGTTCTCCCGTTTCGGGGTGACCGCCATGCCGCCGTTGACCAGCGAGCCGCCGCCGACGCCGCGGCCCTGGTAGACGATGATCCCGCCGAACTCCTCGGCGTCCAGGATCCCGGTGTGCCGCGGGACGTCCTTGTCGATCGGGAAGCCGAGGAAGTTGCTGATGGGCTGCTTGGTCCTGGTGCGCAGCCAGAAGGAGCGCAGATCCGGCGTGGTGGTGTTGGCGAAGATCTTGCCGTCCGCCCCCGGGGTGTCCCAGGCCTTGCCCATCTCGACCATCTGGACGTCGACGCCCGCCTCGGCGAGCCGCAGCGCGGCGACCGAGCCGCCGTAGCCGGTGCCGATCACGAGGACGGGGACCTTGGCGCCGTCGGGGATCGGGGCGGCGGCGACGCTGTCCGCCCGGGCCGCCGACGTCGTGTGTCCGGCCAGCGCCACGGCGCCAAGAATAGAACTCGTTCCTGCTATGAATCTTCGACGTGACACACCGTCAGAACCGGTGCTACACACAGGATTTACACTCATGTGATCTACCTCACTTGTGAGTGAACGGAAACGAGTTCTACTGCGGGGCGTGTGCGAAGTCACGCCATACTTGTGGGTAATTTCTGGCCGACGACAGCGCCCCGCCCCTCCAGGAGCGGAGGAAGCGGGGCGCATCGGTGCAAGGGGTCTGTACAAGGGGGGACGGGTTGTACCGGCCGGTACGGGCCCGCTAGGAGCAGGCGCCCGCCGGGCGGGCCCGGGTGACCAGATCGGTGTGACCGGTCGTGCCGTCGATCCACACCACGCGCCGGCCCGTGTCGGCCACGCCGTGGCTCTGCTCACCGCGGTTGCACGACACCCGCTGCGCGCCCTTGCCGTCCAGGCCGGTCTGCACGAGCTTGGTGAGGTTGGTGTTGCTCCAGCCCCGCTCGGGCTTCCACTGCGTCAGCGTCAGCGCCGTGTCGGACGCGTCCACACCCCAGAGGTAGGCGTTGTCGCTGTTCTCCGGAATGACGTCGGTGCGTCCGGTGCCGTCCAGCTTCGCGCGGCGCAGGCCCTGGCGGTTGTCGTCGGCGATGTCGTCGACCAGCCAGTACAGGTACGTGCCGTTGATCGTGGGCGAGGAGATGCCCAGGCGGCTCTCCTTGGCCGGGACCAGCGTCCTCCGGCCGCTGCGCACATCCGTGATCTCGGTCGAGATCTGCTCCACGCCGTCCTTGTCGGTGTACAGCTTGGCGTAGCCCAGCTTGTCGCCGTGCAGCGTGGGCAGTGCCGTGGCCACGTCGTAGCGGCCGCCGTCCACGAAGCGCGGCTCGCGCTCGCCGGCCCTGAGGTACGCGACGCGCTGCTGCCCGAGGGGGCTGGACTCCTGCCAGGCGACGGTGCCGCCCGACACCCGGACGTTGCCGACAGTGGTCCCCGCCGACCAGAGCTTCTTCACCGGCCCGCCGCTCAGCCTGCGGCTGAGCACGTCCACGCCGTCCGCGCCGTACGCCGCCCAGGCCACTGTCGTGCCGTCGGTGTCCGCGTAGACGTGGAACCGCCCGTCGTTGGGGCTGATCAGCTTGGGTGTGCCGGCTCCGGACGTGCGGCCCGCGTGGACCGAGTAGGGCTCGCCGCCCTCCTCGTCGGACTTCGAGGCGGCCCACCGGCCGCCGCCCGCGCCCGCACCGGTGCCCTTGACGTTCAGGTCGCCGAGGAGCTTGTCGGAGTCGGCGCCGATGGCCTTCTCCCAGCCCCTGACGATGCCGTGCGCGTCGAACGCCCGGGTGACCGCGCGCAGGTCGGCGCCCTTGACGCCGAGATCCTCGGCGGCGGCGACCACCGCGTCGCGCGCCTCGGTGAAGCCGTCGAGCGGCGTGAGGTACGCGGTGAGCGCGCGGTAGACGATCCGGTCGGCGCGCTTGCCCCCGAGGTCCTCGCGGATGTCCCACAACGCACCCGAGAAGATCGTGGAGTTGAGGTGCACGCCGCCGCTGTCGGTGGCGTAGGTGACGCCCAGGAAGTCCTTGGCGGTGGTGCGGCCGTCGTTCAGGTCGCGCATCGCGCAGTCCTTCGGCCCCCGCGTGCGGCAGAGGTCCTCGCCGATCAGCGAGGCCTCGGGGGAGTGCGCGTCGCCCGTGGCGTCGACGTCGATGGCGTTGCCGAAGTAGTCGGCGACGGCCTCGTTCAGCGCGCCGGACTGGCCCGTGTAGACGAGGCCCGCGGTGTGCTCGACGACGCCGTGCGTCATCTCGTGCCCGACCACGTCCAGGTCGGCGGAGAACACCTTGTTCTCCTCGTCGCCGCCCCCGTAGACCATCTTCTGGCCGTCCCAGAAGGCGTTGACGAACGGCAGGCCCCGATCCGTCACGCCCACCAGGGAGTTGATGGCCATGCCCTTGCCGTCCAGGCTGTCCCTGCCGTGCCGGGACTTGTAGTAGTCGTATACCTTCCCGGCGGCCCAGTGCGCGTCGACCGCGCCCGAGGTGGTGGCGTCCGCACCGAACGCGGGCGTCGGCGACGTGACGTCCTTGAGGCCCGCGGGCCACGTGCCGGACGCGTCCTCCGCGTCCACGTCACGGGCGTCGTACGTGGTGATCGCGTTCTTGCTGCCGCCCCACTGCCGGCGCCGGTCGACCAAGGCGTACGCCCCGGTCCGCGCGTCCTTGGTGATGTCGAGGGCGACCTCGGTGCCGTCCAGCTTGACGCCCGACCCCGTGCTGCCGGGGCGGGCGGCCGGGGCGCCGTCGAAGGCCTGGATGCCGGAGTAGCTCAGGACGGGGAAGCCCGCGTCCGCGTCGACGTAGATCTCCTGCTTGACCGGCGCGCCCGTCGCCGGGTCCTGGCCCGTGACGGTGACGTGGTAGGTCAGGACGCCCGTGCCCCGCGGCAGGACGACCAGGCCGTGCGAGGTGCCGGTGAGGGCGGGCTGCCGCCCCGAAGTCCCCTTGCCCAGCGACTTCCTGGCGCCGTCGTGGCCTTTGCCCGCCGCGGGGCCGCGCAGCTTCGTCCAGCTGCCGGCCCGGTCGCCGGAGAGCCCGGCGAGGGCGGCCGCGGTGGCCCGCTCGACGGCCGTGGCCCGCGACACCTTGGCCTCGGTGTCCACCGCCAGGCCGGTGAAGTACTTGCCGGACGTGCCGGTGACGATCCGGTCGCCGTCCTGCTCCGCCAGGCGCACCAGGTACTGGCCGCCGAGCACCGGTATGCCCCGGTGCTTCTGCTGGAAGCGGACCGTGTCCCCCGTGCGGTCGTGCACCGTCCGCCCCGCGGTCAGATCCCGCGCCGGGTCGGGTATGCGGTAACGGCTCTTCTTCTGGGCCAGGTGCCTCTTGGCGGCCTCGGCGGCGCTGCCCGTGGTGCGGACGCGCTCCTCGATGCCGTCCACCAGGGCGGGAGTCGCGGTGCGCCGGCCGGGTATCAGCTCCGGCCCCGGCTCGGGATCCGCGGCGTGGGCGACGGGCGCCGACACGGCGGCCAGCAGTGCCGCCACGCCGAGCAGGGCGGCGCCACCGGCCGCGCCGGGTATGCGGGGTCTCCGAACGCCCCTGACGGATCTGGGTTTTGTGCTCATGGGTGACGTGCTCACATTCCCCTCCATGGCAGGGCCGCAGGTCGGGCGGCCCTCTTGATCATGAAGGTGCCAGACGAATGTGGATCAAGTGATAACGCGATGTCACAAGTGTCCGGAAGCAGATGCCCCGCGACGGCCCGCCGCCCCTCGCGCCCGCCCGGCATGGCGGCCGGGCACACGGCCGGACCACGAACCATGGTGCTCCGCCATATACGCCACTGATCTGCGGTTTCCTACCTTGTGCCGGTACGGAAGCGTCCCCGCAGAACACTGGAAGTGGTGCACATGGCCTCGCAAGGAACCGCTCCGCCCGCCCGTACCGGCATGGTCCGCACCGTGGCCGCGAGCCTCGTCGGCACGACCGTCGAGTGGTACGACTTCTTCCTCTACGGCTCGGCCGCCGCGCTGGTCTTCAACACCGTCTTCTTCCCGTCGAGCGACCCTCTCGTCGGCACGCTCCTCTCCTTCCTGACCTACGCGGTGGGCTTCGCCGCACGCCCCCTCGGCGGAGTCGTCTTCGGGCACTACGGCGACCGGATGGGCCGCAAGAAGCTGCTCGTCGTCAGCCTCCTGATGATGGGCGGCGCCACCTTCGCGATGGGCCTCCTCCCCACCCACGCGACCATCGGCGTCGGCGCACCCGTCCTGCTCACCGTGCTGCGCCTGGTGCAGGGCTTCGCCCTCGGCGGCGAGTGGGGCGGCGCCGTCCTGCTCGTCTCCGAGCACGGCGGCGACCGGCACCGCGGCTTCTGGGCGTCCTGGCCGCAGGCCGGCGCTCCCGGCGGCAACCTGCTGGCCACCGGCGTGCTCGCGCTGCTCGCCGCCGTCCAGTCCGAGGAAGCCTTCCTCGCCTGGGGCTGGCGCGTGCCGTTCCTGCTCTCCGGGGTGCTCGTGGTGATCGGCCTGTGGATCCGCATCTCGGTCAGCGAGTCGCCCGTCTTCCTCGCGGCGCAGCGCCGGGCGGACGAGGCCGCGGCGGCGGGCGCCGGGCGAAAGCCGCCCGTGGTCGAGGTCTTCCGCAGGAGCCGGCGCGAGGTGCTCACCGCCATCGGCACCCGCTTCGGCGAGAACATCTCCTACTACATCCTCACGGCGTTCGTCCTCGTCTACGTCACCGTGCACCTGGAGCTGCCCAAGAGCGACGCGCTCAACGCCGTGCTCATCGGCTCCGCGTTCCACTTCGTCACCATCCCGCTCTGGGGCGCGCTCTCCGACCGCGTCGGGCGCCGTCCGGTCACCCTGATCGGCGCCCTCGGCATGGCGGGCTGGGCCTTCGCGTTCTTCGCGCTGGTCGACTCCCGGTCCTTCCCGGTCATCACGTGCGCGGTCACCGTCGGACTGCTCTTCCACGGCGCGATGTACGGGCCGCAGGCGGCGTTCATCTCCGAGCTGTTCGACACCGAGGTCCGCTACTCGGGCGCGTCCATGGGCTCCCAGCTCGCCTCCATCATCGGCGGGGCGCTCGCCCCGATCATCGCCGTGGAACTCCTCAGGGACTACGACTCGGCGCTCCCCGTCGCCCTCTACCTGTGCCTGGCCGCGCTCGTCACCGCCGTGACCGTGTACGTCGCCAGGGAGACCCGGGGCCGCGACCTCGCCGCCGACGAGGCGTCCGGGCCCGCCCCGGACCGCGCCGCGGGCAGCGCGACCGCCCCCGACCCCGCAGGCTCCCTGCCGCTCGGCGGCCGGCACCCCGGCTGACACCCCCGCGCCCCGGCCCCCGCGCCGGATCCGGGGCGGCCCATCGACCGCACCCACCCCGCCGGGAGACGATCGCTCCATGCTCCCCACCACCGAGGGCGCGGACCACGCCGATCCCCGGTCGGCGCTGCGCAGCCTGCTCGACCTGCTCGACCGGGGCGCGCCCGCCGAGGAGTTCGCGCGCCCCGCCGCCCGGGCCCGCGAGGCCGGTGCCGCCCCCGGCGACCTCGCGGCCCTCGACGCGGCCACCGACGTGGCGCTGCGCGTCCACCGCACCCTGGGCGCGCACCGCCGCCGCGAGGCCGAACTGACCGCCCTGTTCGACACCGCGAGCGACCTGGCCGCGCTGCGCGACGCGGACGCCGTCCTGCGCGCCATCGTGCGCCGCGCCAAACTGCTCCTCGGCACCGACGTCACGTACCTCTCGCTCAACGACGAGGCGGCGGGCGACACCTACATGCGGGTCACCGACGGCAGCGTGGCCGCCGCCTTCCAGCAACTGCGGCTCGGCATGGGCGAGGGGCTCGGCGGCCTCGTCGCGCAGACCGCCCGGCCCTACGTGACCGGCGACTACCAGCAGGACCCCCGCTTCCACCACACCGACGCCATCGACAGCGCGGTCCACCAGGAGGGGCTGCGGGCCATCCTCGGCGTGCCGCTGCGCCTGGGCCCGCGCGTCATCGGGGTCCTGTACGCGGCCGACCGCGCCGCCCGCGCGTTCGCCACCGAGGAGATCGTGCTGCTCTCCTCCCTCGCCGACCACGCCGCCATCGCCATCGACGGCGCCCGCCTGCTGGAGGAGACCCGGGCCGCGCTCGTCGACCTCAACGCCGCCACCGAGACCATCCGCGCGCACAGCAGGGCCATGCGCCGCGCCGAGCAGGCCCACGACCAGCTCACCGACCTCGTGCTGCGCGGCGGCGGCGCCGACGACGTGGCCGACGGAATCGCCGCCCTCCTCGACGGCGGCGTCCTCATCCACGACGCGGACGGCGTCGAGCTCGCCCGCACCGGCGCCGGACCGCTGGCGCCGCCCGCGCCCGCCGTCGCCGCCTCGCGGGCCAGCGGCCGGGCCGTCCCGCAGGACGGCACCTGGGTGTGCGCGGTGCTCGCCGGGCCCGAACTCCTCGGCAGCATCGCCCTGACCGGACGCGCCGAACTCGCCGACGCCGACCGCAGGTTGTTCGAGCGGGCGGGCGTCGTGACCGCGCTGCTCCTGCTGCTGCGCCGGTCGGTCGCCGAGACCGAGGACCGGGTGCGCGGCGAGCTCCTCGGCGACCTGCTCGCCCCCCGCGGCGACCCGGCGGGCCTCGCCGGACGCGCCCGCCGCCTCGGGGTCCGCCTCGACCGCCCGCACGCCGTGTTCGTCGCCCACGGCGAGAGCGCGCCCCGCCCCCGGCTGCTCGCCGCGGCGCACCGCACCGCCCGCGCCCACCGCGGCCTGGCCGGACTGCACCACGACGACGTGGTCGTCGTGGTCCCCGCCGCGGCGCCCGGCGCCGACGCCGCCGCGCTCGCCGCCGCCCTCGGGCAGGCCGTGGGCGCCCCGGTCACCGTCGGCGCCGCGGGCCCGGCCGCCGGCCCCGCCGGACTGCCCGCCGCGCACGCCGAGGCGCTGCGCTGCCTCTCCGCGCTGCGGGCGCTCGGCCGCACCGGGCACGGCGCGGCCCTCGCGGACCTCGGCTTCGTCGGCCTGCTCATCGGCGAACAGGCCGACCTGGGCGGCTACGTGCGGGCCACGCTGGGCCCCGTCCTGGACTACGACGCCGAACGCGGCACCGAGCTGGTGCGCACCCTGGAGGCGTACTTCGGCCGGGACCGCAGCCTCACCCGCGCCAAGGCCGCGCTGCACGTCCACGTCAACACCGTCGTGCAGCGCCTGGAGCGCGTGGCCCGCCTCCTCGGCGACGACTGGAACACCCCCGCCCGCACCCTGGAGATCCAACTCGCCCTCAGACTGCACCGGTTGACGCCACCGCAGTGAGTTGTCACGTCCGCACCTGTTGGATCCGCCACCCATGCGACCTACCCTGGTACCGCCTGAAAGGGAGTCGCATGAGCGGACGCATCGAGCGCACCGGGACGACTGCACGACCTGAACGGCCCGGCAACCCCGGCAAGGGGGAGCGGGTCGCCGACTGGGCGGACGGGCGGCTCGGCATCCACACGCTGGCCAAGAGCCAGATGCGGAAGATCTTTCCGGACCACTGGTCGTTCATGTTCGGCGAGATCTGCCTCTACAGCTTCATCATCCTGATCCTCACCGGCACCTATCTGACCCTCTTCTTCGACCCGAGCATGTCCGAGGTCGCCTACGACGGCCCGTACACCCCGCTCAAGGGGGTCCTGGTCTCCCGGGCGTACGAGTCCACGGTCGACCTCAGCATGGAGGTCCGCGGCGGCCTGCTGATCCGGCAGATCCACCACTGGGCCGCGCTCGTCTTCGTCGCCGGGATGCTCGTGCACATGATGCGGGTGTTCTTCACCGGGGCGTTCCGCAAGCCGCGCGAGCTCAACTGGCTGTTCGGCTGGACCCTGTTGTTCCTCGGCATCCTCACCGGCCTGACCGGCTACTCACTACCCGACGACATGCTGTCCGGCACCGGCATCCGCTTCGCGCAGGGCGCCATCCTCGCCACCCCCGTCGTGGGGACGTACCTCTCGTTCTTCCTGTTCGGCGGGGAGTTCCCCGGCGAGGACATCATCCCGCGGCTCTACCCGATCCACGTGCTGCTGCTCCCGGGCATCATGCTCGGGCTCGTCGTCGCGCACCTGATCCTCGTCTTCTACCACAAGCACACCCAGTTCTCCGGCCCCGGCAGAACCGAGAAGAACGTGGTCGGAGCGCCGCTCCTGCCCGTCTACATCGCCAAGGCGGGCGGCTTCTTCTTCCTCGTCTTCGGCGTGCTCGCGATCATGGGTGCGGTCGCCTCCATCAACCCGGTCTGGGCGATCGGCCCCTACCGGCCCGACCTGGTGTCCACCGGTGCCCAGCCCGACTGGTACCTGGGGTTCTCCGAGGGGCTGATCCGGGTGATGCCCAGCTGGGAGATCAACGCCTGGGGCCACACCCTGGAACTGGGCGTCTTCATCCCCTTCACGATGTTCCCGCTGATCCTCCTGGCCATCGGCATCTATCCGTTCGTCGAGTCCTGGGTCAAGGGCGACAAGCGCGAGCACCACATCGCGGACCGGCCGCGCAACGCCCCGGTGCGCACCGGACTCGGCGTCGCCTGGCTCGCGCTCTTCGGCGTCCTGATGGTCGGCGGCGGCAACGACCTGTGGGCCACCCACTTCCACCTCTCCATCAACGCCATCACCTGGCTCGTGCGGATCGGGTTCTTCGTCGTCCCCGTCCTCGCGTTCGTCGTCACGCACCGCATCTGCCTCGGTCTGCAGCGCCGGGACCAGGAGAAAGTGCTGCACGGCCGGGAGACCGGCACCATCAAACGCCTCCCGCACGGCGAGTACGTGGAGATCCACGAACCGCTGCCGCAGTCCGAGCTCTACCGGCTCACCGCCCACGAACAGCCCCGGCCCTACGAGATCGGCCCGCTGGTCGACGCCAACGGCGTGGCCCGCAAGGTCAGCCGTTCCGACCGCCTGCGGGCCCGCCTGGCACGCGCCATGTACGGCCCCCGGGCACAGGTGCCCAAGGCGACGCCCGAGGAGTACCTCGCGGTCCGGCAGGGGGAGGGCGATCACCACTGACTCGGTTAGCCTCACAGCGTGATGGCATCCGAGAAGACCCCGAAGCTGCTCGCGATCAGTGACCTGCACGTGGCGTACGCGGAGAACCGGAAGTACGTCGAGACCATCCGCCCCGGGACGGACGGGGACTGGCTGATAGTCGCCGGTGACGTCGCCGAGCGGATGGCCGACATCGAGTGGGCGCTGCGCACGCTCGCCGGCCGCTTCGCCAAGGTGGTGTGGTCGCCGGGCAACCACGAGCTGTGGACGCCCAAGGACGACCCGGTCCAGCTGCGCGGCGAGGAGCGCTACCGGCACATCGTCGCGTTCTGCCGCGAGTTGGGGGTGGCCACCCCCGAGGACCCGTATCCCGTGTGGCGGGGCGCGGGCGGTCCCGTCGTCGTCGCCCCGCTCTTCCTGCTCTACGACTACACCTTCCGCCCCGAGGGGACGCACACCAGGGAGGAGGCGCTGGCGGTCGCCCACGACGCGGGCGTCGTCTGCACCGACGAGTACTTCCTGCACCCCGACCCGTACGCCACCCGCGACGACTGGTCCCGCGCCCGCGTCAAGCACACCGAGGAGCGGCTCGCCGAGCGCCCCGCGGGGCTGCCCACCGTGCTGGTCAACCACTGGCCGCTGCTGCGCGAACCCACCCGGATCCTGCGCTACCCCGAGTTCGCCCTGTGGTGCGGCACCGAGCAGTCCGCCGACTGGCACCTGAAGTACGAGGCGGCGGCCGTCGTCTACGGGCACCTGCACATCCCGCGCACCACCGTGCACGACGGGGTGCCGCACATCGAGGCGTCCGTCGGCTACCCGCGCGAGTGGCGCAGGGACTTCCACCCCGACCCGCACCTGCGCCAGGTCCTGCCGGTACCGCCCGCCACGCCGTGAGGGACCGGCCCGTCAGGTCCTGCCGGGCAGCGGCCTGCGGGCCAGGAGTTCGGCCAGGCCCTGCCGGGTGGCGGCGAGGACGACCCGGTCCTCGGGGCGCAGCGTGTAGTGCGGGTCGAGCTCCCACTCCAGGCCCGACGAGAGGCCGGACGCCTGCCGCGAGGCGCGTTCCAGGGCGACGACCCGCCACGCCCCGGGGCGGAACACCTCGGCGATCGTGCGGCCCGTCAGCTGCGGCTGCAGCGACACGTCGAGCGCGGCGAAGAGCAGCACCGACCGCTCGACCGGCAGCGCGCCGAGGATCTGCCGGCCCATCATCGCCCCGGCGAACGCGGGTGCGGCCAGCGCGGACACGCTGCGGCTGCGGGTGAGCGCGCCCGGGTGCGCGGCACGCAGGGTGCGGTAGACGGCGGTCGCGAACTCGTCGTCGTACAGCCGCAGCGCCACCCGCAGGTCGGGCTTCACCGACCGTGCGTACAGGGCCGCTTCGAGGTTGATGGTGTCCGCGCTGGTCAGGGCGAGCAGCGCGTGCGCGCGGTGCACCTTGGCCGCCTCCAGGACGCCCTCCTCCGTCACGTCGCCGACGACGGTCGGCACGCGCAGGCGCCGGGCCAGCGAGATGCCGCGCGCCTCGGGGTCGGCCTCCACGCACACCACGGGGATGTCCAGCTCCCGCAGCCGGGCGAGCACCCTGGTGCCGATCTTGCCGAGGCCCAGCAGGACGACGTGGCCGGAGAGGCCGCGCGGCGGGCGGCGCAGCGAGGACGCGGTGCGGAAGGTGCCGAGCGCCTCCAGGACGGCGGCGAACAGGATCGGCAGGAGCAGCAGCCCGACCAGGCCGGACAGGAGCTGCAGGATCTGCCGGCTCGTCGGCCCGTCGGTCGCCGGGTCGTTGAGGGAGAACAGGTCGAGCAGCGTCAGGTAGGTGGCGTGCAGCGGGGTGGTGTCGTCGGTGGTGATGATCGAGGCGATGGCCATGCCGACGACCGCCGCCGCGAATCCGGCCACCGACCAGCGCAGCCGCCGCGAGAACAACTGCCGCAGCGGCACCCCCCGTCCGGCGAGGAACCCGGGCGGCGGCGCGGACCCCGAGTACGAGACGGTCTCCAGGACCAGCGCGCCCCGGCCGGGCGCGGCGGCCACCGCCGCGTCGTCCGGCAGCAGCCGCGGCCCCGCGCCGGTGTCCGACGCGTCGTGGCCCTCCGCGCCCGCGGGGTCGTTGGCGGTGGCCGAGAGCAGCGCGAGGGTCGCCAGGCCCCGGGGCGCCACCTGGCCCGGCGCCGGGGGCGTGCGTTCCACCGCGCGCAGCAGCAGCCCGTCGGCGTGCACGACCTTGCTGGTCCCGGCGACCGCCGTGGCGGCGAGGGCGGGCGCCGCGGTGTCCGCGTCGGACAGCACGGTGACGCTGGCGTCCGTGGTGGCCAGGCCCGCCACGGCCGCGGCCTGGTCGAGCAGTTCCTCCAGGTGCTGGCCCAGCTTGCGGTTGTACAGCCGGATCACCAGGCGCAGACGGGGGTTGAGCCGCCGGGCGGCCAGCGCGGTACGGATGTTGGTCTCGTCGTCGTCGTGCATGAGCGCGAGCGCGGCGGCCCGGGCGACGCCCGCCTCGGTCAGGACGTCGTCGGTGAGGTCGGTGGCCTCGAGGACCCGGGGCGGGTCCGCGGTGCCGCTCTCGCCGGTGCCGCCGACCGCGTCGGGGCCGCTGCCGTTCCCGGTCCCGTTCGCGGTCCCGTTCCCCGTGGTGCGGGACACGGCGGCGGTGATCCGTCCGAGCAGCGCCGTCGTACGGGCCCGTCCCGTCAGCCGGTTCGGCTCGCCGCGTCCCGCGGGCGGCACGACGAGGACGACCTGTTCGCCGTAGACACCGCGGAGTTCGGCGGCGAGCCGGTGGGCCAGGACGTTGTCGCCGCCGCACACCACCATGTGGCCGGGCGAGGCCGGCGTCGGGCGCTGCGGGGGCAGGGAGGATGCGTGCGACACAGGGAGAAGAGTGCCGCACGGGGGCGGTCGGTTCCCCGCGCACCCCACCGGACGCCGCTCCGCGGTGAGGACGCCGTAGCGGAAACCTCCGACCTATTGCCTCCGTCATCCGGGCCGACTTAGCCTGTTCGCGCTTCCGGCCGGCGATCGGACACACCACCAGTGAGGGGGAACGGCGCGTGATCCAGCCCTGGTTCGGCGAGGCCAAGCTCGGGATCTTCGTGCACTGGGGCATCTACAGCGTGGACGGAGTGCCCGAGTCCTGGTCGTTCTTCGACGGCACGGTGCCCTACGACCGGTACATGGCCCAGCTCGACGGTTTCACCGCCGCCCGGTACGAACCCGCCGCCTGGGCGGACCTGTTCGTCCGCGCCGGCGCGCGGTACGCCGTGCTGACCGCCAAGCACCACGACGGCGTCGCCCTGTGGGACACCGCGGCGAACGACCTCTCGGTGGTCGGGCGCACCCCCGCGGGCCGCGACCTCGTCGCCCCGTACGTGGACGCGCTGCGCGCCCGGGGCGTCAAAGTCGGCCTGTACTACTCGCACGTGGACTGGTCGCACCCCGATTACGCCACCGTGCGCCCTCCGGGACAGGACCCGGCCGAGCGCGGCAACCCCTACTCCATGCCCGCCGCGGGGGACGAGTCGTCGGAGCGCTGGGCGAACTTCCTCGGCTTCCACCGCGCTCAGGTCAGGGAGCTCCTGGAACGCTTCCGGCCCGATCTGCTGTGGTTCGACGGCGAATGGGAGCGGGCCCCCGAGCAGTGGCGCACGGCGGAGCTCGCCCGGGACATCGCCGAGCTGAGCCCGCACACCGTGGTCAACGGCCGCCTCACCGGCCACGGCGACTACGCGACACCGGAGCAGGGCGTGCCCGTCCAACCGCCCGCACAGGAATGGGAGTTGTGCCTCACCGTCAACGACTCCTGGGGCTACCAGCCGCAGGACACCCGCCACAAGTCCCCGCGCCGACTGGTCCGCATCTTCGCCGAGACCATCGGGGGCGGCGGCAATCTCCTCCTGGACGTCGGCCCCAAGGAGGACGGCACGCTGCTGCCCGAGCAGGCCGAGCGGCTCGAAGCGCTCGGGGAGTGGATCGGACGGCACACCGACGCCGTGTACGGGACGGTGCGGGGCCTGCCGCACGGCCACTTCTACGGACCCTCCACCCTCGCCGCCGACCGCCGCACCCTCTACCTCTTCCTCTTCGACCGGCCCAACGAGTACGTCGTGCTGCGCGGGGTGCGCAACGCGGTGCGTTCGGCGCGCGTGCTCGGCACGGACGTCGAGGTGCGCCACGAACGGGTCGGCGGCCTCGGTGACGTACCGGGCTGGGAGTACGTCCACCTCACCGACGATCACCTCGACCCGCTGTGCACGGTCCTCGCCCTGGAGCTCGACGGCGCGCTCGACCTGTACGGCGCGCACACCCGCGACTGAACGCGCACACCTGAACGCGCCCACCTGAACGCGCACACCCGCGACGGCGACCGCGTCCGCCGGCCCGACCCCGCGCCCCGGCCCGTGCGGGGTTCCGGCACAGGAGTGACTGATGCGTCAGTCAGAATCGCAATCCTGTGCGGAATGCAGGTGAAGATTGGGTTTCCGGGCGAGCTCGCGCCGTCGTCGCGTTGTGTTCGTCGCAACGTGCGGGTAGGGTCGCCGACCATGCAGCACGACCCCGAGGTGGCGGACCGCGTCCGCAAGGTGATCACCGACGCCGGTGTGACCCAGCGCGAATTCGCGCGCCGCATCGTCATGGACCCCTCCAAGCTCTCCCGCTCGCTCGGCGGCACCCGCCGCTTCACGGCGGCCGAGCTCGCCCGGATCGCGGACACGGGCGGGGTCGACGCGGGCTGGCTGCTCGGCGCCGCCCGCCCCCCGGAGCCGGCCGTGGCGCGACGTGAGCGCGCCGTGGCCCCCGAGGGCGGTCGGCCCCTGCAGATCGTCCGCGAGACGGTCCGGCTCATCGCCGAGCGGGGCTTCCACGCCGTCCGCGTCCAGGACATCGCCGCGGCCTGCGACACCAGCACCGCCGCCATCCACTACCACTTCCCGGGCCGCGACGACCTCCTCGAAGCCGCCGTGCGCTGGTGCATGGACGAGGACACCGCGCGCCGCGCCGCCCGGATCGCGGACGCCGCCGACACCGCGGACGAGCTGCGCCAGCTCATCGAGCTGCAGATCCCCCGTACCCCGCAGCAGCGCTGGCAGTGGAGCGTTTGGCTCGACCTGTGGGCCGAGGCCGCCCGCTCCACCGCCGTCGGCCGCCTGCACGCCGAGTACTACCGGCAGTGGCGCACCACCGTCGCCGACGTCGTCCGCCGCGGGATGGCCGAGGGCTGCTTCCGGCTCGCCGACCCCGAGTCCGCGGCGCTGCGCCTCACCGCGCTGATCGACGGCCTCGCCACCCAGGTGCTCGCCTCGGCACCGGACGCGCCCGGGGTCCCCGGCACCGGACCCGACGACATGCACGAGGCCCTGACCGCCTACGTCGACGCGACGCTGACCGCGCACTGACCCGTACGCCCGCACCGACCCCGTACGCCCGCACACCCCCCGAGGGAGAGTTCCGCATGCCCGTGAACGACAACGTCATCATCACCTGCGCCCTGACCGGCGCGGGCGACACCGTGCGCAAGAGCCCGCACGTACCCGTCACGCCCGAGCAGATAGCCACCTCGGCCGTCGAGGCCGCCGACGCGGGCGCCGCCGTCGTGCACATCCACGTCCGCGACCCCGAGACCGGCGACCCCTCGCGCGACCCGCGGCTGTACCGCGAGGTCGTCGAGCGCATCAAGGAGACCGGCACCGACGTCGTCATCAACCTGACGGCCGGCATGGGCGGCGACCTCGTCATCGACCCCGTCCAGCCCCTCAAGGACCTCGGCGAGCTGCCCGGCACCGACCTCGTCGGCGGCCTGGAGCGCCTCCCGCACGTCGAGGACCTGCTGCCCGACATCTGCACCCTGGACTGCGGCTCCCTCAACTTCGGCGACAACCTCTACATCTCCACGCCCGACATGCTCCGCCAGGGCGCCCGGCGCATCCAGGAGCTCGGCGTACGCCCCGAGCTGGAGATCTTCGACACCGGCCAGCTGTGGTTCGCCAAGCAGCTGCTCGCCGAGGGACTGCTCGACGACCCCACCGTCTTCCAGCTGTGCATGGGCATCCCGTGGGGCGCCCCCGCCGACCCGGGCGTCCTGCAGTCCATGGTCAACATGCTGCCCGAGGGCGCCCAGTGGGCCAGCTTCGCGCTCGGCCGCATGCAGATGCCGTGGGTCGCCCAGTCCATTCTGCTCGGCGGGCAGGTCCGCGTCGGCCTGGAGGACAACCTCTACCTCGGCAAGGGCAACAAGGTCAGCAACGCGCAGCTCGTCGAGCGTGCCGTGCAGATCACCGAGAACCTCGGTTCGCGCGTGGCCACCCCCGACGAGGCCCGCCAGAAGCTGGGCCTCAAGCCCCGCTCCTGACCTCCGCGCCCCCCCCACGACGAGGAGGACCCCTCCATGAACGAGATCACCACACCGCCCGCCCCCTGCGCCCCCGAGGACGTGCGCCGCGTCGCCTGTGTCGGCGCCGGTGTCATCGGCGGCGGCTGGGTCGCCCACTTCCTGGGCCGCGGTTACGACGTCACCGCCTGGGACCCCGCGCCCGACGCCGAGCAGCGGCTGCGCCGCCTGGTCGAGGCCGCCTGGCCCGCGCTCACCCGGCTCGGCCTCGCCGAGGGCGCCTCGCAGGACCGCCTCACCGTCACCGCCACCCTCGAAGAGGCCGTCGCCGACGCGCAGTTCGTGCAGGAGAGCGCCCCGGAGAAGCTGGAGCTCAAGCGCGACCTGCTGACGCGCCTCGACGCCGCGACGCCCGCCGGCGTCGTCATCGCCTCCTCCACCTCCGGCTACCCGATGACCGACATGCAGACCGGGGCGGCCGACCCGGGCCGCCTCGTCGTCGGGCACCCCTTCAACCCGCCCTACCTGATACCCCTCGTCGAGGTCGTCGGCGGCGAGCGCACCGCCGCCCACGCCGTGACCTGGTCGTCCCGCTTCTACGAGGTCGCGGGCAAGTCGGTGATCACCATGAAGAGCGAGGTGCCCGGCTTCATCGCCAACCGCCTCCAGGAGGCGCTCTGGCGCGAGGCCCTGCACATGGTCGCCAACGGCGAGGCCACGGTGCGGGAGATCGACGACTCGATCACCGAGGGCCCCGGCCTGCGCTGGGCGTTCATGGGCCCCATGCTCACCTTCGCGCTCGCGGGCGGCGAGGGCGGCATGGCCCACATGCTCGACCACTTCGGCCCGTCCCTGAAGTCCCCGTGGACGCGCCTGGAAGCCCCCGAACTCGACAAGAAGCTGTACGACGCCGTGGTCGCCGGGTGCGACGAGGCGGCGGACGGCCGCACCATCGCGGACCTCGTCGCCGAGCGCGACCAGGGCGTCATCGACGTCCTGCGCGCCACCGGCCGGCTGCCCGGAGGCGCCGCATGAGCGACCCGCTGCCCCCGCTCCGCCGCCAGGTCCGTCCCGAGTGGATCGACTACAACGGCCACATGAGCGAGGCCTTCTACGTCCTCGTCTTCGGCTACGCCACCGACGCCATGATGATCGAGACGGGCCTGCACGCCGGGTACCGCGAGTCGACCGGCTGCTCCCTCTACACGGTCGAGGCGCACGTGCGGTACCTGAACGACGTCTCGGAGGGCGCCCACCTCGTCGTCCGCACCCGCGTGCTCGGCGCGGACGCGAAGAAGGCGCGCTTCACGCACGAGATGTACGTGGTCGAGGACGACCGGGCCGAGCCCGCGCCGGACGCCGCCCCCGTGGCGACGACGGAACTCCTGGCGCTCCACGTCGACCGGAACCAGGGCCGTACCACCGCGTTCCCCGACGACATCCGCGCGCACCTCACGGCGCTGACCGAGGCGGCCCCGGACTGGGCGGGCCGCTCCATCGCGCAGGTCCCGAAGGCTTCCTAGGGACGCCGGGAACCGCGCGGCGAGCCCCGACGGCCCGCGGCCGAGGAGCTCACCGGTCGAGCGGCTCGCGCGCGGTCTCCGGCAACCGCAGGTAGACCACCGAAGAGATCACGCACAGCACGGCCACGTACACGGGGAACAGTCCGGGAGAGCCGATCTCCTTGAACAAGGTGCCCATGTACGGGGCCGTGCCGCCGAACAGCGCGACGGTCAGCGAGTACGGGAAGCCGATCCCGGCGGCCCGCACCCGCGCGGGGAACACCTCGGCGTTCACCGCCGCCGAGATCGACGTGAAGCCGGTCAGCAGCACCATGCCCGCGCACTGCACGAACAGCAGCGAACCGAACGACCCCGAAAGGGACTTGAGCAGCGGCACGCTCAGGACGGCGAAGCCGATGCCGAAGAACAGCAGCAGCGGCCTGCGTCCGAGCCGGTCCGACAGCAGCCCGCCGACCGGCTGGAGCAGGGCGAAGAAGGCGAGCGAGAGGGTGCCTGCGAGGAGCGCCTGGCCCTTGCTGATGTCCGTGTTCAGCTCGGCGTACGTCGGCAGGTACGACGTCCACGTGTAGTAGGCCAGGGTGCCGCCCGCCGTGATGCCGCAGATCAGCAGGGACTGGCGGGGATACTGGCGCAGCGCGTCGAACAGGCCCGGGCGCGCGGCCGGTTCGGCGGGGGCCCGGTGCGTCTCGTGCGCCCCCTGCCGGATCCAGAAGCCGACCAGACTGAGCAGCGCCCCGAGCACGAACGGCAGTCGCCACCCCCAGCCGTCCATCTGTCCCTCGGAGAGCGTGGCGACCAGCAGGGCCGCGACGCCGGACGCCGCGAGCTGGCCGGCGCTGGTGGAGACGTACTGGAAGCTGGAGAAGAGGCCGCGCCGCCCGGGCCCCGCCGACTCCACGAGGAACGTCGTCGACGCGGCGAACTCGCCGCCCACGGACAGCCCCTGCAGCAGCCGCGCGAGCACCAGGACGACGGGGGAGAACACCCCCACCGCCGCGTAGGTCGGGGTCAGCCCGACCAGCAGGCTGCTGCCGCCCATGAGCAGGATGGTGACGGTCAGCGCGGCGCGCCTGCCGCGCCGGTCGGCGACCGCGCCCATCAGCAGGCCGCCGACGGGCCGCATGAAGAAGCCGACCGCGAAGACGGCGAAGGTGGAGAGCAGCGGGACCAGGGAGTTCCCCGAACCCTTGGGGAAGACCTGGCCCGCGATGTACGTGGCGAGGAAGGTGTACGCGTACCAGTCGTACCACTCCACGGCGTTGCCGACCGAGGCGGCGAGCAGCTGCCGGATCGGGCGCCGCTCGGGGGCGGGGACGGTGGCGGTCACCTGCGGGTCGTGCTGTGTCATGATCACGACCTTCCCCGGTCCGGCGGCGCCCCACACGTGCTGTCCGGCAGACGGACGGGGCGTGCGCTTAGCCGGACGTCGGCCGGTAGGCGTGCACCGCCGTCGTCACCAGGCACGGCGCGGGCGGCACCACCTCGACGCGCAGGGTGCGGCGCGCCGCGTCGTAGTCCACGCCCTCCGTCTCGAACGTGCCGGAGCAGATGCTGCGCTGCGGCGCCGCGAAGAGGCTGGAGACGTGCCCGGTCACCTCCTTGCCGTCGAGCGGACGCGCCAGGTCGACCTGGAGGACGGGACGGTCCTCGGGGAACAGTTCCTTGGACGCGTCGTTGGAGGCGCACACCAGACGCGTGTCGGAGACGAAGTCGCAGCCCTGGATGTCCCGCACCGGCTTGTCCAGCGAGATCTGCCCGGCCTGCGGGAGCGCGCCGCCGGTGGGCGGCGTCGAGGAGTTGAGGAGCGGGGCGGGGAAGACCTGGAGGCGGTTCTGGTCGCCCCACTCGCCGGACACCAGCCACTGGTCGTCCGGCGAGACGGCCGCGAAGGAGTTGTTGAGCTTCTCGCCCGCGTCCAGCCGGTGCTCGTAGAGGTAGCGCTTCCCGGCCGGGGTCGTGACCGCGTACATCTTCGACCGCGCCGCGTCGCCGCCCTGATAGGCGTCGAAGGTGTGGCCGCGCGCGATGTCCGGGTCGCCTATGTGCTCCCAGCCCTTGACGCGCAGGTCGAGCGGGACCGAGCCGAGCCCGCGGTGGAGCAGGCTGCCGTCCGCGCGGCTGGCCAGACCCTGGCTGCCGGTGAGCGAGTTGACGTACGAGGTGCCCGACTCCTGCCAGCCGCCCGGCGCGGCGGAGGCGCCGCCGGCCGTCATCACCACCAGGGTGACGGCGCCGAACAGGGCGGTTGATGCCTTCCAGACGGTCATGGGGCGCTACCTCCGTGGGGGGTCGGAACGCTGCGGCGTCATCGTACGGAACACGCGCCCCGGCAGGTACACCCCGTGCGGCCCCGCGAGGTACGTAACGTGAACCCCGGCGGTACCGGCCCGACACCAGGACGACAGAAGGCGGTTCAGACGTGAAGCTGGCAATTCTCGGCGGGGGCGGATTCCGCGTGCCGCTCGTGTACGGGGCCCTCCTCGGCGACCACGCCGAGGGGCGCGTCACCGACGTCGTGCTGCACGACGTGGACGCCGCCCGGCTCGGCGCCGTCGCCCGCGTCCTGGCGGAGCAGGCCACCGGGATCCCCGACGCGCCCGCGGTCACCGTCACCACCGACCTCGACGAGGCGCTGCGCGGCGCCGACTTCGTCTTCTCCGCGATCCGCGTCGGCGGCCTGGAGGGCCGCGCCGCCGACGAACGCGTCGCGCTGGCCGAGGGCGTCCTGGGCCAGGAGACGGTCGGCGCGGGCGGCATCGCGTACGGCCTGCGCACCGTGCCCGTCGCCGTCGACATCGCGCGCCGCGTCGCCCGGCTCGCCCCCGACGCCTGGGTCATCAACTTCACCAACCCCGCGGGCCTGGTCACCGAGGCCATGGCCCGCCACCTGGGCGACCGCGTCATCGGCATCTGCGACTCGCCGGTGGGCCTGGGCCGCCGGGTCGCGCGCGTGCTGGGCGGCGATCCGGACGAGGCGTTCATCGACTACGTCGGCCTCAACCACCTCGGCTGGCTGCGCGGGCTGCGCATCGAGGGCCGCGACGAGCTGCCGCGGCTGCTCGCCGACCCGGCGCTGCTCGGCTCCTTCGAGGAGGGCAGGCTCTTCGGCGCCGACTGGCTCCAGTCCCTCGGCGCCGTCCCCAACGAGTACCTGCACTACTACTACTTCAACCGCGAGGCCGTACGCGCCTACCAGGAGGCCGAGCAGACCCGCGGCGCCTTCCTGCGCGACCAACAGGCCCGCTTCTACGCCCGGATGCGGCAACCCGACGCCCCCGCGCTGAAGACCTGGGACACCACCCGCGCCGAGCGCGAGGCGACGTACATGGCGGAGAACAGGGAGGCGGCCGGCGCGGGGGAGCGGGCCGAGCAGGACCTGGAGTCCGGCGGCTACGAGCAGGTCGCCCTCGCCCTGATGCGGGCCGTCGCACGGAACGAACGGGCCACGCTGATCCTCAACGTCCGCAACGGCACGACCCTTGCGGCGCTGGACGCGGACGCCGTCATCGAAGTCCCGTGCTCCGTCGACGCCAATGGCGCCCACCCCATGGCGGTGGCCCCGCTGCCCGGCCACGCCACCGGCCTGGTCTGCGCGGTCAAGGCCGTCGAGCGCGAGGTGCTCGCCGCGGCGGAGAACGGCTCGGCCGCGACCGCCGTGAAGGCGTTCGCGCTGCACCCGCTGGTCGACTCGGTGGCCGTCGCCCGGCGGCTCGTGGACGGTTACCGGCAGGCGCACCCCGGCCTCGGCTACCTGGGCCGCGGGCGGCCACAAGGGCCTGACATGATCACGGGATGAGTCCCGTCGTCTCCATCGGTGCCGCAGCCCGCCGCCCCTGCACGCTCGTCGTGTGCCGGGGCTGCTGCTGCGGCGACGCCCGCAAGAACCCCGGCATCGACCACGCCTGGCAGTTGGAGCGGCTGCGGTCCGCGGCGGCGGCCTCGCGCGGCCGGTTCGCGGTGCGTACGAGCGACTGCCTGGGGCCGTGCGGGCAGGCCAACATCGTGGTCGTGCAGCCCTCGCCGGAGGGGCGCAGGCGGGGCGGCCGTGCCGCCTGGGTCGGCTTCGTCACCGACGACGAGTCGCTCGACGGGATACTCGCCTGGGCCGAGGCGGGCGGCCCGGGCATCGCGCAGCCGTCGGCGACGCTCGCACTCCAGCTCGTGGACCCTCGCGCGGTCTAGGGGGTGAGGCGTCGGCCGCCGCCGTGCGGTCTAGGGGGTCAGGCATCAGCCGCCCCTGTGCGGTCCGGCGGTTCAGGTGCCAGTCGCCCCCGTGCGGTCCGGCCAGCGGCCCGGGCGTCGGCCGGCCGTGCGGTCGGCCCCCGCCTCAGCCGCCGCCCCCGCGCGGGGGCCACGGCGGCGGGGGCGCCGCGCCGCCGGGCGGGGCGGTGGCGTTCCCGGCCGGGTCCTCCCCGTGCAGCAGCCTGATCGCGTGCGCGTCCATCGCGCGGACCAGTTCCAGGCGCGTCTGCGCCAGTCCGGCCATCTGCTCGTCGAGACGGTCCCAGACCTCGTCGGGGATCCCCAGGTCGAAGTCGAGGACGAGCTGCCGCGTGGCGGTCGTCAGCGCGACCAGATGATCGTGCACCCGCGCCGAGCAGCGCTCCACTTCGTGCTCCCGGTGGTAGAGGGGCGCGTATCCCAGCTGGACGACCTGGCCGCCCGCGTCCGCGACGGCCGCGTCGAACACCGCCAGGTCGGCGGGGTGCCCCGCCCGCATCGTCTGCTGGAAACGCAGCAGCACGTCCATCCACAACCGGCCGCCGACCCGCAGCCCCGTCAGCCGGTCCACCTCCGCCCGCACGTCCTGCTGGTGCCGCGCCACGTCCCGCTCGGCGTGCTGCCGGGCCAGGGCCGCGGCCTCGCTCTCGCGCGCGGCCCGCCGCTGCCGGTTCGCCACGGCGACCCCGCCGACCGCGGTGATCGCCGCTCCGCCCAGGGCCCCGGCGAGCCCGACCCATAACGCCGCATCGCTCATGGCCCGAGTATCGCGCCCACGGGGCGGGGGACGACAGAGCTCGTGGGCCCTTCGCCGCGCGCTGTCCTGCCGGACCCGGGCGGTCCGGGCAGAATCGGCGCATGTCCCCGAACCCGCGGCCCGAGCACACCCCGGACGGGCACTTCGTCCTCATCAAGGGACGGAAGTGGCGGGCGACCGACCCGATGCTCCCGGACGAGGTCGCGGCCCGGCTGCGCTCCCATCTGATGGCGGCCCGGCGCGCGGTGCGCTCCGCCCTCGCCGACGGGGACGAGACGGCGGAACGGGCGGCCCGGGACCGCGTGCAGCACGCGAAGGTCGCCCTGGGGGAGCGCGGCACCCCGTGGTGGGAACAGAGCGAGGCGCAGCGGCGCCGCCGCTGGGAGGACGGCCTGAGCGCGCTCGACGCGGCGCGCCCGTAGCCTCGACCGGCCGATGACCCGACCCGACCCGACCGGCCGATGACGTCGTCCGGCTAGCTGATGGCGTCGTCCGGCCGGCCGATGACGTGCTCCGACCGGCCGATGACCTGGTCCAGGAAGCCGTGCAGGTTCCGCAGGGTGCGCGCGTTCTGTTCGTCCGGCGTCAGGCTCTCCTCGAAGCGGCGGGCCAGCGCCGTGGTCTTCTTCCCCCGTACGTAGAGGGAACAGGCCAGGTCAGCGCAGATGTAGAGCCCCACCGAATTGCCCTGCCGGCCCGCCGCGCCCGCCTTGGGGGCCACCAGCAGCGTGATGCCGGAACCGGACTGCGGTGTCACGCAGACCGAGCAGATGCTGGACTTCAGCAGGCTCTTGCGCGCGCCCGTCGAGGCGCGCAGGGCGATGCCCACGGGCTCGCCCTCCCGCCACGCCACCACATAGCCGCGGTCCGGCGCCTTGGGGTCGCGCCAGCCGAGGAAGTCCAGGTCGGACCAGGGGGTGGAGGCGAAGCCCGCCGGGAGGGTGAGCCTGCGGGCCTCGCCCTTCGAACAGTTCACAAAGGACGCGCGGATCTCGTTCTCACTGACGTGCTGCATGATCCGGAAGGTATCAACGCCCGGCGGGACCGTCCTGTCATTTCCCCCCGTCCCCGGCACCGTCCCCGGCACCGTCCCCGGCACCGTCCCCGGCACCGTCCCCGGCACCGGCACCGGGGACGGCCCCTTCCCCGCCCGGCACCCGCGCCGCCCGGAACTCGGTGGTGCGCCGCAGCCGGAAGCCCAGCGACTCGTAGAGGCGGATCGCGGAGGTGTTCCGCGCCGACGTGTGCAGGAACGGGGTCTCGCCGCGCTCCCTGATGCCGTGCGCGACGGCCAGGATGAGCCGGGTCGCGAGCCCGTGGCCCCGGTGGGCGGGGTCGGTGCAGACCGCGCTGATCTCCGTGTGGCCCGGCGGGTGCAGCCGTTCACCGGCCATCGCGACCAGGGCGCCGCCCCGGCGGATGCCCAGATACGTGCCGAGTTCCACGGTGCGCGGCAGGAACGGGCCGGGCCGCGTCCGCGCCACCAGGTCCAGCATCTCCGGCACGTCGTCGGCACCGAGCCGCACGGCCTCGGGGTCCGGTGCGGCCGCCACCCCGTCGTCGACGAGCTGCACGCCGGGCATGGTGAACGTCTCCTGCCACCCGTCGGGCAGGCCCACCGTCACCCCGGGCAGCGGGACCTCCGCGCCCGGTCCGGCGAGCTCCGCCAGGTCCGCCCAGTCGGCGGCCGTCATCTCGGCGGGCAGGGCCAGCCACGGCGACACGTCGAGCGGATAGCGCAGCACCCGGCCGCGCCGCTCGGCGAAGTGCGCGTGCGGGCCGGTGAGCGAGGCGAGGGCGGGATGGTCGAGGGGGTGCGGCGGCGCGGCGGGGCCGGCCCCCGCCGATGTGCGCGGCAGCGTGTCGGTGGCCGAGGCCGCCGGCCCGGTGGTCGCCGTCACGCGGTCACCTCGATCACGACCTTGCCGCGGGTGTGCCCGCTCTCGACGGCCCGCAGCGCCTCGTCCGCGCGCTCCAGGGGGTACGTCGCCGTCACGTGCGGGCGCAGCACGCCCGCCACGGCCAGGAGCGCGATCTCGTCGAGGACGGCCGCGGTGCGGGCCCGCTCCACCGGGGCGCCGCCCAGCTCGGCCACCGTCTCCTTGGCCGCCGCCGTGATCAGCTTCTTGCGGTCGGTCAGGAGCTGCGCGACCTCCGCCAGGTCCGCGCCGCCCACCAGGTCGAAGACCGCGTCGACGCGGCCACCGGGCACCGCCTCGCGGATCCGTTCGGCGAGCCGCGGCCCGCGCGGCACGTGCACCGCGCCGAGGGACTCGACGAACTCCTTCTTGCCGGCGCTCGCCGTGCCCACCACGCGCAGCCCGAAGTGCCGGGCTATCTGCGTGGCCGCCACCCCGACGCCGCCGCCGGCCCCGGTGATCAGCAGGGTCGCGCCCGCGGGCAGGTCGAGCTGGCGCAGCCCGTCGTACGCGGTGGCCGCGGCGACCGGCAGCACCGCCGCCTCCGGGAAGGAGAGGGTGTCCGGCTGGTGCGCGGCGATGTCGGCGGGGACCAGCGTGTACTGCGCGAACCCGCCGGTGACCGGGTTGCCGAAGACCCGGTCGCCGGGTGCGAACCCCGTGACGCCGGGCCCGACCCGCTCCACCACGCCCGCGACCTCGCTGCCGAGGACCTCCGGGCCCGTCAGCGGCCCCTGGCCGGGGCGGCGCTTGCCCGCCCGCAGCTTCCAGTCGACCGGATTGACCCCGGCCGCGCGCACCGCGACGAGCAGCTGGCCGGGTCCGGGCTCCGGTGTCGCGAGGTCGAGGAAGGCCTCCACCTCCGGACCACCGTGCTCGGTGAATGCGTACGCCTTGGGCATCGGAACTCCCTCACTTCGATCGGCCGTCCGTCCGTCCGGCTGTCTGTCTGTCGATGTCGTGCGACGGCGTGCGACGGCCTGCGAGGCCTGCGACATCCGTAGAGGACGACCAGCAAGATCGGCCGGCTATTCCCGGCCCGCCGCAGCGTTCACGAAGCCGCAACAGGAGCCTCCACCAGGTCTCCGGCCGCGCTGCGGGCAGAACGTCCCTCGTGCGGGCAAGCTTTTGGCGAAGGCGGAGAAAAGTCTTCGAGGACTTCGAGGAGAGGCGGACGCGGTGGCGGCGACCGAGGCACATGAGGGCGACGACGACCTGCTCGCGGGTCTTTCGGTGGACGACGCCCGGCCGGAGCGTCCGGTGCTCCTCGACGAGGAGGGGCGGCCCCTGCGGACCTGGCGGGAGAACTACCCGTACGCGACGAGACTGCGCAGGAAGGCCTACGAGCGGCACAAGCGCATCCTTCAGATCGAGCTGCTGAAGCTGCAGAAGACGGTGCGGGAGCACGGCCTGCGCGTGGTGGTCGTGTGCGAGGGGCGCGACGCGGCCGGGAAGGGCGGCACGATCAAGCGGTTCACCGAGCGCCTGAACCCGCGCGGCGCGCGCACGGTGGCCCTGGACAAACCGAACGAACACGAGGCGGGCCAGTGGTATTTCCAGCGGTACGTGGCCCAGTTGCCGTCGGCGGGCGAGATCGTCTTCTTCGACCGGTCCTGGTACAACCGCGCGGGCGTCGAGCCGGTGATGGGGTTCTGCACGCCCCAGGAGCACCTGCACTTCCTGCGGCAGGCCCCGCTGTTCGAGAAGATGATCACCGATGACGGCATCATCCTCATCAAGTTCTGGTTCTCCGTCTCCCGGGCCGAACAGCGCACCCGCTTCGCGATCCGGCAGGTCGACCCGGTCCGCCAGTGGAAGCTGTCCTCGACCGACGTCGCCTCCCTGGACCTGTGGGACGCCTACACCTACGCGAAGGTGGAGATGTTCCGCGCCACCGACACCCCGCACGCGCCGTGGACGGTGGTGAAGACCAACGACAAGCGGCGCGGCCGTCTTGAGGCGATGCGCCACCTCCTCCTGCAGGTCGACTACGAGGCGAAGGACACCGAGGCGGTGGGGAAGGCCGATCCGCTGATCATCGGGCCCGCCAACACCCTCCTCGAGCCGGGCGAGGACGCCACGGACCTCTCGCCCAGCAAGCTCGCCGACCACACGAAGGGACCCGGCCGGCACCCCCGCGGATGACCCCGCCGCGCCCACCCGCCGTCACAGCCCGACGGCGGACGCCACCTCGGCACACCGCGCTCAGCCCTGGAGCCCCAGCCCCCGGTACAGCGCCCCGACCAGGTGGATGCTGCGCAGGTCCTCGCCGGAGGTCCCGGCACCCATGCGGTTCATCGTGTACGCGTACGAGACGCCGTTCTCCGGGTCGGCGAAGGCGTACGACCCGCCCATGCCGCCGTGCCCGAACGCCCGGGGGTTGGGGCCCGCCTGCCCGTACTGGTTGAGCATGTAACCGAGGCCCCACGGCCAGGTGTCGGCGAGCGGGGTCGCCGTGCGCAGCACCAGGTCCGGCTCGTCGCCCTCGCCCTGCGGGGTGCGCAGCCGCTCCAGTGCCCCGGCGGACAGCAGCCTGCCGCACGCCAGCTCCGCGTAGACGGCGGCGAGGCCGCGCGCGGTGGCATGGCCGTTGGCGGCGGGTATCTCCGCGCCGCGGTAGGCCGCGCCGTTCACGTCGCCGAGCGGCACGTACTGCAGGGCCAGGGTGGCCGGCGCCATCGGATGGTCCGTCAGCCCGGCGACCGGCGGCTCCGGGGCGTCGCCGAACGCGCCGCGCGACGGCGGCGAACCGGCGCGGCGGACCGGCGGCGCCATGTCCGCGCACCGCCCGTGCTCGCTCGGCGGTGTGCCGACATGGACGTCGGCGCCCAGCGGCCCGGTCACCTCGGTGCGCAGGAACGTGCCGAGGGAGACCCCGCTGACCCGGCGCACCACCTCACCGACCAGGAAGCCGAACGTCACCGCGTGGTAGCCCTGTGCGGTGCCGGGCCGCCACCACGGCCGCGAGGCCGCCAGCGCGGCGGTGACCTTCTCCCAGTCGTAGGCCGCGCCCCGCTCCAGCGGCTCGTCCGGCGCGATCAGCCCGGCCCGGTGGCTCAGCAGCCAGCGCACCGGGATGTCGTCCTTTCCCGCCTGCGCGAACTCGGGCCAGTAGTGCGCGACGGGCGCGTCCAGGTCCAGCGCGCCGCGGTCCACGAGCAGATGGGCGCAGAGCGCGGTCATGCCCTTGGTGGTGGAGTAGACGTTGACCAGCGTGTCCCGCTCCCAGGGGCGGGTGCCCGAGCGGTCCGCGTCACCGCCCCACAGGTCGACGACGAGCTCGCCGCCGACGGTGGCCGCGACGGCCGCGCCGAGTTCGTCCCGTTCGGCGAAGCTCCGCTCGAACTCCTCGCGCACCCCCTCGAATCCGGGGGCGCAGGTGCCGTGGACGCGCTCGGTCATGACTCTCCTCGGCGGCGGAGGGGGCAGGGGCGGGTGCCGCGGGCCGTCCGCGCATGGTTGCCCACGGCACCTACCTTTGCAAGGGGTCCGTCACAGCCAGGCGTGGTAGCGCCGGATGTACCAGCCCTTCACGACCTGCGTGAGCACGCAGTACGCGACCAGCGTCCCGACCAGCCACGGGAAGTAGCTCATCGGCAGCGGCTGCATCGACAGCGCGGCGGCCAGCGGGGAGAACGGCAGCCACAGGCCGAGGACCATCACCGCACCCGTCGTCACCAGGACCGGCAGCGAGGCGCGGGACTGGAGGAACGGGATCTTCCGCGTGCGGATCATGTGGACGATGAGGGTCTGGGACAGCAGCCCCTCGACGAACCAGCCCGTCTGGAACAGCGTCTGCTGCTCGGGGGTGTTGGCCCGGAAGACGTACCACATGACCAGGAACGTCGAGATGTCGAAGAGCGAGCTGATCGGGCCGATCCGGATCATGAACCGGCCGATGCCCTTCGCGTCCCAGGTGCGCGGCTTGCGCAGGTACTCCTTGTCCATCCGGTCCCAGGGGATCGCCAGCTGGCTGACGTCGTAGCAGAGGTTCTGCACCAGCAGGTGGATGGCGAGCATCGGCTGGAAGGGGATGAAGGCCGAGGCCACCAGGACGGAGAAGACGTTGCCGAAGTTCGACGACGCGGTCATCTTGATGTACTTGATGGTGTTGCCGAAGGTCTGACGCCCCATCAGGACGCCCTGTTCCAGGACCATCAGGTCCTTCTTCAGCAGGATGATGTCCGCGGACTCCTTGGCGATGTCCACGGCCGTGTCGACGGACACGCCCACGTCCGCCTCGCGCAGCGCCGCCGCGTCGTTGATGCCGTCCCCGAGGAAGCCGACCGTGTGCCCGTCGGCCTTCAGGGCGCGCACGATCCGCGCCTTCTGCACGGGGTTGACCTTGGCGAACACCGTGGTCGTACGGGCCAGTCCGATCAGCTCGACGTCGTCGATCCCGTCGATCTCGGCGCCGGTGACCAGCTCCCTGACGTCCAGGCCGACATCGGCGCAGACGCGGGCGGCGACCAGTTCGTTGTCGCCGGTGACGACCTTCACGGCGACGCCGTTGTCGGCGAGCGCGCGCAGGGCCTCGGCCGCGTCCTTCTTCGGCGGGTCGAGGAAGGCGAGGAAGCCGATCAGGGTCAGCTCCGTCTCGTCCGCCACGGAGTAGGTCGTGCGCTCCGCGGTGTCGGGGTCCACGGGGAAGGCGCGGGTGGCGACCGCGAGGACGCGCAGGCCCTCCCGGTTGTGCCGCTCGGCGAGCTGGACGGCGTGCGCGCGCAGCGTGGCGGTGAGCTCCACGCGCTCGCCGCGGTCCATCAGGTGGCCGCACCGGTCGAGGACCTCCTCGACCGCGCCCTTGGTGATGAGCGTGTGCTCGGCGGCGGGACCGGCGAGTTCGTTGCGGCGCAGCACGACGGACATCCTGCGGCGGGCGAAGTCGAAGGGGATCTCGTCGACCATCGTGAACAGGTGGTCGACGACAACCTCTTCGGCCTCGTCCACGCGGTCGACGACCGCCTGGTCCATGAGGTTGCGCAGGCCCGTCTGGAAGTGGGAGTTCAGGTACGCGTACTCCAGCACCTCCCGGTCCTCCTCGCCCCGCGTGCCCAGGTAGCGGTCGAGGACGACGCGGTCCTCGGTCAGCGTGCCCGTCTTGTCGGTGCACAGCACGTCCATCGCGCCGAGGTTCTGGATTGCGTTGAGCCGCTTGACGACGACCTGGTGCCGGGACATGGCGACGGCGCCGCGGGCCAGGTTCGCCGAGACCACCATCGGCAGCATCTCGGGGGTGAGCCCGACCGCCACGGACAGCGAGAACAGCAGCGCCTGGTCCCAGTCGCCCTTGGTGAAGCCGTTGATCGCGAAGACGACCGGGACCATCACCAGCATGAAGCGGATCAGCAGGAAGCTCACCCGGCGCACGCCGAGGTCGAAGGCGGTCTGCGGGCGGTCGCCGGTCAGCGCGCTCGCCATCGAGCCGAAGTACGTCCCGGCGCCGGTCGCGACGACCACGCCGGTCGCCGTGCCGGAGGTCACCGTCGTCCCCATCAGGCAGAGGTTGTCGGCCTCGACCGGGTCCGTGGTGTCCTGCTGGCCCAGGTCGTGGGCGCGGGTGTCGGCCTTGGCGACCGGCAGCGACTCGCCGGACAGCGCGGCCTGACCGACCATCAGGTCCTTGGCGGTGAGCAGCCGCAGGTCGGCGGGGACGAGGTCGCCGGCCGCCAGCTTCACCAGGTCGCCGGGGACGACCTGCTCCATCGGGATCTCCTCGGTGCCCGCGGTCTCGCTCCAGCGCCGCTGGACCGCGCAGGAGGTGGTGACCAGCGCCTTGAGCGCCTCGGCCGAGCGGGTGGAGCGGAACTCCTGCCAGAACCGCAGCAGGGCGCTGATCAGCACCATCGAGGTGAGGATGTAGACGCCGGGGTCGGCCGGGTCCTGCCAGTACATGACGGCGGCGAGCACGACGAGCACGCCGATGAACGGGTTCCAGAAGGACAGGGCGAGCTGCGTGCTCCAGTGCGGCGCGCGCTCGTGGGCGACGGTGTTGGCGCCGAACCGCTCCATGCGCTCCAGGACCTGGTCCTGGCGCAGGCCGCGGGTGGTCGCGCCGAGGGCGCGCAGGACGTCGCGGGCGGGCCGGGAGCTGAACTCGGCGAGCAGGGCGCCGACTTCGCGGGTGCGGGCGTCCAGCTCGGCGGCCTTGCGCTCGCGGCGCGGGGTCCTGGGGCTCTTGTCGCCCGTGCGGTGGGTCTCGGGGTTCTCGCCTGGCGGGGCCAGGCGCACCTGGGGAATCAGCTTGTTCATGGCAAACCTCCCTCCGTGCCCGGGCATGGCGAAGCAGGCCCGTGCACGAGGACATGACGGTGTGAATGTGGTGTGAAAGAAACCCGGTGCCGGAAACGGCGCAATGCCGTCAAAAGGGCAGGGCTCGGTGCCGCGTCACGAGCGCGGCGCAGAAAGCGGAACGGCGGCGGAAAGCGGCCTGATCAGGCGCGCGGAAAGCGGCCTGGGAAAAGGTCACCGCTGACGCAAGGACTTCCTCCGGGACTCATCCCGAACACCTCCTTGCGGTCGCGGGACGGAGAAGAACGCACCGCACAACGGTGCACGGCCAAGTCAGACACGCCTGTTCCGCTATGTCAAATGTGGGACCTAAGTCCCAAATGACCGGGACTTGTGTCCTGCCCACCAGAGGTTGGACTTCTCTTCACACGGCCGTCACAGACCCTTCCGTATGGCTTGCTCCCCTTGGCACACTTCACCCGCTCGCGTCCCCCACAAAACACGAGGTCGGAATACACATGCCTGAACTCAATCGGCGCCGCTTCATGCAGCTGGCCGGCGGCACCGCGACGTTCGCCATGCTCAACCAGAGCATCGCCCGCGCCGCGTCCCTGCCCGCGCGGCGCGCGTCCGGCACCATCAAGGACGTCGAGCACGTCGTCGTGCTGATGCAGGAGAACCGCTCCTTCGACCACTACTTCGGGACGCTGAAGGGCGTACGCGGATTCGGCGACCCGCGCCCCGTGACCCTGCCCAGCGGCAAGCCGGTGTGGCACCAGAAGAGCGGCGCCAAGGAGGTGCTGCCCTTCCACCCGGACGCCGAGAACCTCGGCATGCAGTTCATCGCCGGCCTCGACCACGACTGGGCCGGCGGCCACAAGGCGTTCAACAACGGCGCGTACGACCAGTGGATCCCCGCGAAGTCCGAGCGGACCATGGCGTACCTGGAGCGCGACGACATCCCGTTCCACTACGCGCTCGCCGACGCGTTCACGGTCTGCGACGACTACCACTGTTCGTTCATGGGGGCCACCGACCCCAACCGCTACTACATGCTCTCCGGCCACGTCGGCAACGACGGCAAGGGCGGCGGCCCCGTCCTCGGCAACCAGGAGGCGGGCTACGACTGGACGACGTACGCCGAGCGCCTGGAGCAGGCGGGCGTCTCCTGGAAGGTCTACCAGGACATCGGCGACGGCCTGGACGCGGCCGGGCACTGGGGCTGGATCGACGACGCCTACCGCGGCAACTACGGTGACAACTCGCTGCTCTACTTCAACAAGTACCGCAACGCCAAGCCGGGCGACCCGCTCTTCGACAAGGCCCGCACCGGCACCAACGCCAAGGCGGGCGACGGCTACTTCGACATCCTGAAGGCCGACGTCAAGGCGGACAAGCTCCCGCAGGTGTCCTACATCGCCGCCCCCGAGGCGTTCTGCGAACACCCCAACTGGCCGGTGAACTACGGCGCCTGGTACATCGCGCAGGTCCTGGACGCGCTCACCTCCAACCCCGAGGTGTGGGCCAAGACGGCGCTGTTCATCACGTACGACGAGAACGACGGCTACTTCGACCACGTCGTGCCGCCGTACGTCCCCAAGGACGCCGGCCAGGGCAAGTCCACGGTCGACACCAAGCTCGACCACTTCCCCGGCAACGCCTCCTACGCGGCCGGGCACTACGGTCTGGGCCAGCGCGTCCCGATGATCGTCGTCTCGCCGTGGAGCACCGGCGGCTTCGTGAACTCCGAGGTCTTCGACCACACGTCGATCATCCGGTTCATGGAGACGCGCTTCGGCGTCCGCGAGCCGAACATCTCGCCGTGGCGCCGCGCGATCTGCGGCGACCTCACCTCCGCCTTCGACTTCGGCGGCAAGGACACCGACCCGGCGCGGCTGCCCGACACCGACGCCTACGAGCCGCCGGACAACAAGCGCCACCCCGACTACGTGCCCAAGGCGCCCGCGAACCCGGCGCTGCCCAAGCAGGAGCGCGGCTCCCGTCCCGCCCGTCCGCTGCCGTACACCCCGGTGGTCGACGGCGCCGCGGACGCCGCGGCCGGGAAGTTCACGCTCACCTTCGGCGGCGGCGCCAAGGCGGGCGTCTGCTTCCACGTCCGGTCCGGCAACCGCACCGACGGCCCCTGGACGTACACCGCGGAGGCCGGCAAGACCGTCTCCGACACCTGGAACTCGGCGTACTCCAAGGACGCGTACGACCTCTCGGTGTTCGGCCCCAACGGCTTCCTGCGCACCTTCCGGGGGCCCGGCAAGAAGGCGGGTCCCGAGGTCGTCGCCCGGCACGACGCCAAGACCGGCAACCTCAAGCTGACCCTGAAGAACGCGGGCAGCACCGACGTCAACCTCACGGTCACCAACGCCTACGGCGGTGGCGGCCAGACCTTCAAGGTCAAGGCGGGCGCCTCCGTGCAGCACACCGTCGACCTGCGGTCGACCAAGCGCTGGTACGACCTGACGGTGAAGTCGGACGGCGACACCGGCTTCCTGCGCCGCCTCGCGGGCCACGTGGAGACGGGCGCGGCCGGCGTCAGCGACCCGGCGATCATCACCGCCTGAGGGGTCACCGGGGGCCGGGGGCCTTTCCCGGGCCCCCGCCCCCGCCGGGCCCGGCGGGGGCGGGAAAAGGAGAGGCCGCGACCGGCGGCCCCCGGATAGCATCCGGGGGCATGACGAACGCGTCCCCCGGCCCCTCCGGGATCCCCGACAAGCCTGCCCTCGACGGGCTCGAGGCGAAGTGGTCGCAGCGCTGGGACGCGTCGGGCGTACACACCTTCGACCGGTCGCGGACACGCGAGGAGATCTTCTCCGTCGACACCCCGCCGCCCACCGTCAGCGGCTCGCTGCATGTCGGGCACGTCTTCTCGTACACGCACACCGACGCCGTCGCCCGCTACCAGCGCATGCGCGGCAAGGAAGTCTTCTATCCCATGGGGTGGGACGACAACGGCCTGCCGACCGAGCGGCGCGTCCAGCACAACTTCGGCGTCCGCTGCGACCCCGCCCTGCCCCACGACCCCGACTTCGTCCCGCCCGAGCGGCCCGGCAAGCGGCAACTGCCCGTCTCGCGGCGGAACTTCATCGAGCTGTGCGAACGGCTCACCGCCGAGGACGAGCGGGCCTTCGAGGACCTGTGGCGGCGCCTCGGCCTCTCCGTCGACTGGTCCCGCACCTACCGGACCATCGGCTCCGAGGCGCGCGCCACCTCGCAGCTCGCGTTCCTGAACAACCTCGCGCGCGGCGAGGCCTACGTCGCCGAGGCGCCCACCCTGTGGGACGTCACGTTCCGCACGGCGGTCGCCCAGGCGGAGCTGGAGGACCGGGAGCGGCCCGCCGCCCACCACCGGCTCGCGTTCCGCGCCGCCGACGGCGGCGACGTCCTGATCGAGACGACCCGGCCCGAACTGCTCCCCGCCTGCGTCGCCGTCGTCGCCCACCCGGACGACGAGCGCCACCGGCACCTGATCGGCGGCACGGTCCGCACCCCGCTCTTCGACGTCGAGGTCCCCGTCGTCGCGCACCGCCTCGCCGCGCCCGACAAGGGCACCGGTATCGCGATGGTCTGCACGTTCGGCGACACCACCGACGTCACCTGGTGGCGCGAACTGCGGCTCGCCACCCGACCGGTGATCGACTGGGACGGCCGCTTCCGCACCGAGCCGCCGACAGGGATCGAGGCACCGGACGCCGTCGCCGCGTACGCGCGGCTGTCCGGAGCCACCGCCCACACCGCGCGCGAACGCATCGTCGGGATGCTGCGCGAGAGCGGCGGCCTGCGCGGCGAGCCGCGCGCCGTCACCCACGCGGTGAAGTTCTTCGAGAAGGGCGACAAGCCCCTGGAGATCGTCACCACCCGCCAGTGGTACATCCGCAACGGCGGCAGGGACGCCGGGCTGCGCGACCGGCTGCTCGCCCGCGGCGCGGAACTGGCCTGGCACCCGCCGCACATGCGGACCCGCTACGAGAACTGGGTCGGCGGCCTCAACGGCGACTGGCTGATCAGCCGTCAGCGGTTCTTCGGCGTCCCGGTCCCCGTCTGGTACCCGCTGGACGGCACGGGCCGGCCCGACCACGACCACCCCATCGTCCCGGACCGGGCCGACCTGCCCGTCGACCCGAGCGCGCAGACCCCGCCCGGCTACACGGCCGACCAGCGGGGCGCGCCGCACGGATTCGCCGGCGACCCGGACGTCATGGACACCTGGGCGACGTCCTCCCTCACCCCGCAGATCGCGGGCAAGTGGCTGACGGACCCGGACCTGTTCGCGCGGGTCTTCCCGATGGACCTGCGTCCGCAGGCCCACGAGATCATCCGCACCTGGCTGTTCGCCACCGTCGTCCGCGCCCACGGCGAGCACGGCGCGCTGCCCTGGCGGCACGCGGCGATCTCCGGCTGGATCCTGGACCCCGACCGCAAGAAGATGGCGAAGACCAAGGGGAACGCCGTCACGCCCGGCGACCTGCTCGACCGGTACGGCTCGGACGCCGTCCGCTACTGGGCGGCGAGCGGCCGCCCGGGCACGGACACGGCGTTCGACGTCGGCCAGATGAAGATCGGCCGCAGGCTCGCCACCAAGCTCCTGAACGTCGGCACGTTCGTGCTCCGCCTCGGCGACGGCGGAGCGCCGGTCACCGAACCGCTGGACCGGGCGCTGCTCGCCGACCTGGCGTCGGCCGTCGAGGAGGCCACCGCCGCCTTCGACGCCTTCGACTACGCCCGCGCCCTGGAGCGCACCGAACAGTTCTTCTGGCGCTTCTGCGACGACTACGTCGAACTGGTCAAGGCCCGCGCCTACGGCGACCACGGCGGGCCGGGCGCCACCGGCTCGGCACGGGCCGCGCTGCGCACCGCGCTCGACGTGCTGCTGCGTTTGTTCGCGCCGGTCCTGCCGTTCGTCACGGAGGAGGTGTGGTCGTGGTCGCGCGAGGGCTCGGTGCACCGGGCGGCCTGGCCGGACGCGGCCGAGCTGTGGGCGCGGGCGGGCGACCCCGCGGTCCTCGCCACGGCGTCGGAGGCCATCGCCGCGGTCCGCGGGGCCAAGTCACGGGCGCGGCTCTCGATGCGGGCGGAGGTCGCGGCCGCCCGCGTCACGGCGCCCCGTGCCGTCCTCGACCGTTTCGCGGCGGCGCAGGGCGACGTGCGGGCGGCGGGGCGGATCGCCTCGGTCGAGGTGGCGGAGGCCGCCGAAGAGGAGTCGCTGCGGGTCGAGGTGACGTGGTAGAGCCGGTGTGCGGGGTGGGGTGAGTCGGAGGTCACACCCCCGCAAAGGACTGGCGGACGGCCGGTATCCGCGGGGTAGGGTCTCCGGCGTGACCACGCATTCGAACACTCCTGCAGGTTGGTACCCGGACCCCCACGGCGCGGCCCAGCTGCTCCGCTGGTGGGACGGCTCCCAGTGGACGGAGCACACCAGCCCGGCCCCGCAGGGTCAGGCCGCCCAGGCCCCGGCCCAGCAGGTCCCGCAGCAGGCGCAGCCCGCGCAGCAGCAGCCCGCGCAGGCCCAGGCCGCCCCGCAGCAGGGCCATTTCGGCACGCCGCAGGGGCAGTTCGGTCAGCCGCAGGCGCAGCCGGGCCAGTTCGGGCAGCCGCAGCAGGCCCACCCGCAGGCCCCGGTGGGCGACCCGGCCAAGGTGCAGCGCCAGGTGCAGCAGCAGGCCGGCGTCGCACCGTCCGCGCAGGGCGGCGGCACGCTGTTCACCGAGCCGGTCCTGGTCGTGAACCAGAAGGCCAAGCTCATCGAGCTGACCAACGAGTACAGCGTCATGGACCAGGCGGGCAACACGCTCGGCACGGTGGTGCAGGTCGGCCAGAGCACGCTCAAGAAGGTCGCCCGCTTCGTCTCCAGCGTCGACCAGTTCATGACGCACAAGCTGGAGATCCGGGACGCGTACGGCCAGCCGCAGATGCTGCTGACCCGGCCGCGGAAGGTCATGAAGTCCCGGGTGATCGTCGAGCGTCCGGACGGCCAGCAGGTCGGCGAGATCGTCCAGCAGAACATGATCGGCAAGATCAACTTCGGGATGATGGTGAACGGCCAGCAGGTCGGCGCGATCAAGGCGGAGAACTGGCGCGCCTGGAACTTCTCGATCGTCGACCACGCGGACAATGAGGTCGCCCGGATCACGAAGACCTGGGAAGGCCTCGCCAAGACCATGTTCACCACCGCGGACAACTACGTCCTGCAGATCCACTACCAGCTGCCCGAGCCCCTCCTGAGCCTCGTCGTCGCGACGGCCCTGACGGTGGACACGGCGCTGAAGCAGGACTCCCGCGGCCTCGGGTGAGTGCGCCCCGCCCTGTACGGCAACGGCGTGGGGGGGGGGCCCCCCCCCGGGGGGGGGGCCCCCCGGGGGGGGGGGGGGGGGGGGGGGGGGGGTGGGGGGGGGGGGGCGGGGGGGGGGGGGCGGGGGGGGGGGGGGGGGGGGGGGGGCGGGGGGGGGGGGGGGGGGGGGGGGGGGGGGCGGTAGTTTCCTGCGATGCCCGCCGAATCCGCAGCCCGCGCCGAGCCCGTCG
>NZ_JBIARE010000007.1:0-163926 GCF_042889645.1 Streptomyces sp. NPDC002564
ACATTGCTGATCACGACATCACACGTCTCACGCACCGCCGCCGCCTTCAGATGCAGCCCGTCCCGCGCCGTCTTCCCGAACCCGGCCAAGAACTCATCCCCGAACCGCTGCGCATCCGACTCCACCCGAACCGTCAGACCCGAATCACCGAGCCGGACATGGTCACCGGCGCGGGGGCCGTGCACGGCGGCGTACTCGTGGCCGTCGATGTGCCGACTGGCGGGAGCGCAGTGGTCGCTGTGTCTGGTCGGCCTGCTCATGCGTCGACTCCTTCGGGAACAACTTCGGCGTCGTCGGGAACGGCTTCCGCGTCTTCGGAAATGGCGTCCGCTTCCTCTGAGTTGGCGTCCGGTGTTACGGGGGACGCGCCCAAGTAGCCGCAGGCCGCCGCCTTGCGCAGCGCGGCCCGGCGCGCGCCCGGCGCGTCCAGCGGGCCGTCCACCAGGCCCGCGAAGCCGATCGCGACGCGGGCGCCGCCGATCGGCACGAGCCCGACCTCGACGGCCGCCCCCGGGTCGAAGCGGGTGGACGAACCGGCGGGCGCCGCGAGCCGCATGCCGTAGGCGGCGGCGCGGTCGAAGTCGAGCCGCGGGTTGGCCTCGAAGAAATGGAAGTGGGACGTGACGCTGACCGGCACGGCCGCGGTGTTGCGCACCGTCAGCGTCACGACCGGCTCGGGGCCGTCGGCGACCGGCGAGGCCGGGAGCACGGCGCCGGGGGCGGCCGGGTCGCGGGGCCACGCGCCGAACGGGTCGCTCACGACGGCCAGCCGCGTGCCGTCGTCGAAGACGGCCTCGACCTGGATCTCGGTGATCACGTCGCCGACGCCGGACAGGAGGTCGTCGGACCGCAGGACGGTACGGCCCCGCTCGACGGCCTCGGCGAGCCGGGCGCCGTCCCGGGCCGCCTCGCAGACCGTGTCCGCGATCAGCGCGGTCGCCTCCGGGACATTGAGCTTCAGCCCGCGCGCACGCCGGGACCGTGCGAGCTCGGCGGCGGTGAACAGCAGCAGCCGGTCACGTTCGGTGGGGGTCAGCGGCATGGGACAGTCCTCGCTCCGGGAAGTGCGGCGGGGCCCGGCGCACTCGGCGGCGGGCAGCGGCATCACTGTGGCACTGACTGAATTTTCAGTCAATGGTTGAGGCGTCAAGAGAGCAAGAGACGGGAGATACGGGGTGCCTGGCGGCCCTGGGCGGACGGGGTGCCCGGCGGCCCTGGGCGGACGGGGAGGTGGGCCGACGCTTCCAGGGCCGGGAAGGGCGGGGAGGCGGCGGGGAGGCGGGGCGGACGCTTTTCGGGCCGGGAAAGGGCGGGGGCGCGCGCCGGACCCCGGGCCCCCGGGGATACGGGCCCTACTCCCCCCGCTGCTCCCGCAGCAACGCCAGCTCCGCGTCGATCGCGCCGCGTACCAGGTCACGGGCGTGGTCGAGCTGCAGCCCGCCGCTGAGCCAGCGCATGCTGAGCCCCTCCAGGAGGGCGGTGAGCCGCTCCCCCGCCGCGGCGAGGGCGGGCGCCGGCGTCATCGGCAGCACCTGGCCGAGCAGGGCCGCCACCTCCTGCACCCAGATCAGCGTGGCCCGCGCCAAATCCTCCCGCAGCACCTCGTCGAAGACGGCGCTCGCCCGCAGCTCGCCCCAGGCGGAGCTGTTCTCGCGGACCTCCGGGGTGTCCTGCAGCTCCAGGAGGAGGATCTCCTCCAGCTCAGCGCGCGGCGGAAGCGGCTCGGCGTCCTCGTCACGGCTGGTGGTGTACCGCTCCGCGCGGTTGTTGATGAACTCCAGCGTGTGGCGCAGGATCCCGGTGCGGTCCTTGAAGTGGTAGTAGATCAGCCCGGTCGAGACACCCGCCTCGGCGGCGAGCTCTTCGACGCGCAGGCCGCGGACACCGCGTCGGGCGATGAGCCGTGCGGCCGCTTCGAGGATCTGAGTAGTGCGGGGCGCCATGGACCGGAACCCTACCGGCCCGCCCGCCGCCCGGTGATCTCGGGCGACCGCCGACAGCCCGCGGGGCCTCGGCACCCGACCCGACGACGCAAGCGACAAGGGGCGACGGCAGGCGACCACGGTCCGGGCGACCACCCCCGACAGCACCACCCCGCCCCCGCCTCGCCCCCGCTCCACCCCGTCGCACCACCCTGATTAAAGTTTCAGTCAATGTATGTCCACGAAGACCAACCCAGAAGACACCCGGCACAAGGCGACCGCCGGGCGGTGATCCTCGCGGCCGCCGCCCGTGTCATCGCCCGGCACGGCGTCCGCGGCCTGCGCGTCACGGCCGTCGCCGCCGAGGCGGACGTGTCCACGGCGCTCGTCTACTACCACTTCACGGACCGCGCGGGCGTGCTGCGGCGCACGATGGAGTTCATCAGCGACCGGGCGGAGCGCTACACCACAGGCCGCGGCACGGCCGCCGCACCGCTCCCGCCCCGCGCCGAGCTGGAGAACGCCCTCCTCCTCGAGCTGCAGGACACTCCGGAGGTCCGCGAGAACAGCACGGCCTGGGGCGAGCTGCGCGCCACCGCCGTGTTCGACCCCGGGCTGCGGGAGGCGCTGGCCGACGCCCGCCGGGTCTGGACCGGCGAACTCGTCGAGCTGCTCGGACGCGTCGACCGGACCGCGCCGGCCACCGCCCTCGCCGCCGCCGCGGAGCGCCTGACCGCCACCCTGGAGGGCCTCAGTACGCGCTGGCTCAGCGAGGTCCTGCCGCTGACCCACGCCCGTGAGCTCATGCGTGAGGCCGTCGCGGTGGAGCTGGCGCACCTGCGGCACGCCGCCCGCACCCGGGGCTCCACCCACATTTTTGACTGAATTTTCAGTCCGTGTCAGAGTCGGGGGCAGCGGGCGGGTCCGTCCGCCCCTCTCCCGCCCCCGCGCTCGCCCGCTCGTCGAGCGCCCTCCCGGGGCGCCGGATAGCTTGTCCGCATCACGATGATCGGAGTTCACCGTGTCGTACCTCCTCCCCTCCCGCCGCTCGGCGCTGCGCGCCCTCACCGGAATCGGCGCCGCCGTCCTCGGCGCCTCGGCGTGCGGGCCCGGTGGCCAGCAGACCCGGGCGGCCGGTACCGCCGGCGACCGCGACACGGCACGGGAAGGGCTGCGGATGGGAGCCGAGTGGGAGAGCCACGCGCGCACCTTCATGTCCTGGCCCGCCCTGGAGTCGGTGTGGGCGGAGGACCTCCCCTACGTACGCGAGGACATCGCCCGCATCGCCCGCGCGATCGGCGCGTACGAGTACGTGGTGATGATGGCGAGGCCCGACCAGCAGAAGGCCGCACAGAAGGCGTGCGGGCGCGACGTCGAGGTCATCCCGCTGGCCGTGGACGACCTGTGGGCCCGTGACACGGTGCCGGTGTTCGTGGAGGACGGCGGCAAGGTCACCGGCGTCGACTTCAACTTCAACGGGTGGGGCGACAAGCAGGAGCACCCCAACGACGGCCAGGTGGGCCGCAAGCTCCTGGCCGAGTACGACATCCCCCGCGAGAAGGCGCCGCTGGTCGCCGAGGGCGGCTCGTTCGAGACCGACGGCGAGGGGACGCTGCTCATCACCGAGAGCTCGATCGTCAACGACAACCGCAACCCCGGGAAGAGCCGGGACCGGATCGAGGCCGAGCTCAAGCGGACGCTCGGGATCAAGAAGGTCATCTGGCTGGCCGGGGTGCGCGGGCAGGACATCACCGACGCGCACGTCGACAGCCTCGTGCGGTTCACCGCACCCGGCGTGGTGCTCCTCGACCGGGCGCACCCCGACACGCCCGCCGACTCCTGGTCGCGCGCGGCCGACCAGGCGAAGGCCGTGCTGAGCAGGGCGACGGACGCCGAGGGCAGGCCCTTCGAGGTCATCGACCTGCCGCAGCCCGACCTGTACGAGATCACCGGCGAGGGCGACGACTTCGTGTCGACGTACGCCAACTTCTACGTCGCCAACGACTCGGTGTTCCTGCCGAAGTTCGGCGACCGCAAGGCCGACAAGCGGGCCAAGAGCATCCTGCAGGAGCACTTCCCCAAGCGGGACGTGGTGCAGATCCCGATCGACACCATCGCGTCCGGCGGCGGTGGCATCCACTGCTCCACGCACGACCAGCCGGGCAAGCCGGTCGACTGAGCCGGTCGAGGACCCGACCAGGACCCGACCCACGGAGCGGCAGTGGCCACCTCGCGACATCTCCCCCGCCCGCGCGGCAGGCTGCTGCCCGCGGGGCTCGTCCTGCTCGCCGTGGCGGCGGCCGCCGCCGTCGGGGTGTGGCTCCAGTTCGGCGAACGCCAGGACCTCGACACCCGCTACCGGGCCGGGTCGGCGGCGCCCGACCGGGTGGACATCACTGCGTCGGTCCAGCGGGTCGACGCGGCGGCCGGGGAGCTGGTCCTGCGCGTCCTGGTCACCCCGCGCGGCGGCCTTGCGGAGGCGGGCGGGGTCTCCCCCGCGCGGACGCTGACGCTGCAGACGTCGTCCTCGATCCGCCGCGACCTCACGTATCCGGCGCACGGGCGGATCGCCACCGTGGACGTGCCCGTCACCCTGACGGCGGGGTCGGTCACGGACTATCCGTTCGACGCCTACGACGCGGCCCTGGAGTTCGGTGCCGTGCAGGGGGGCGAGCCGGTGCCGGTACGGATGACGCTGTCGAACAACGACGCGCTGTTCTCGGCCGTGGTCGACGCCTCGGAGGCGGACGGCGTCGCGGTGTTCTCCGTCGACCTGGCGCGCTCGACCAGCGTGCTGATCTTCGCGGTCTTCATGATGGCCGCGATGTGGGCGCTGGCGATCGCCGTGCTCATCGGCGCCTGGTTCCTCGTCAGCCGGCGCAAGGGCCTGACCTGGCCCGCGCTCGGCTGGATGGCGGCCACGCTGTTTGCCCTGGCCGCCTTCCGCAACACCGCCCCGGGCGCGCCGCCCATCGGCTCCCTGCTCGACTACATCGCCTTCCTCTGGGCGGAGACGATCATCGCGTTCTGCCTGGTGACGGTGGCCGTCACGGGCATGCGGGCCGAGGCGCGCGCACCGGAGCCGGAGCCGGATGCGGGGCCCGGACCGGAGGCGCGCACGGTCCCCAGTCCGCCCTAGGTCGCCCGGCGGCTGCGTACCAGCAGATACAGGAAGTACGGCGTGCCGATGACGGCCGTCATGAGGCCCGCGCCGAGCTGGGCCGGGGCGATCACCGTGCGGCCGACCAGGTCGGCCGCGCACACCAGGACGGCGCCGAGGAGCACGGCGACCGGGACCACCCGGACGTGCCTGCGGCCCACCAGGGCACGGGCCGCGTGCGGGGCGACGAGCCCGACGAAGCCGATGGTGCCCGCCGCGGCCACGGCGGTCGCGCTCAGCAGGACGCCGAGGACGAGGAAGCCGAGGCGGGCGCGGCTCAGGTCGAGGCCGAGCAGGCGCGGGGTGTCCTCGTCGAGCGACACCAGGTCGAGGTCGGTGCGCCGGGCGACGGCGCAGACCAGGCCGGCCGCGAGGACGAGGGCGAGGGGGACGACGTCGGGCATCGTCCGCCCGTAGGTGGAGCCTGCGAGCCAGGTCAGCGCCTTCGTCGCGTTGAACGGGTCGGTGAGGATGATCAGCATGCTGATGACGGCCGCCGACCCGGTGGCCACGCCGAATCCGACGAGGACGAGGCGGTTCTGCCGGAAGCCGCCGCGCGCCGCGAGGCCGAAGACGAGGGCCGCGCTGATCGCGGCGCCCGCGAAGGCACCGCCCGCGATCGTCCAGGACCCGGCCGCGGGCACCGTCGTCACGAGCACGACGGCGCCCACCGCGGCACCGTTCGTCACGCCGAGGACGCCCGGTTCGGCCAGCGGGTTGCGCGTGACGGCCTGGATGAGGGTCCCGGACAGGGCGAGGGCCGCGCCCGCGAGCAGCGCGGCGAGCACCCGCGGCACCCGGGTGTCGAGGACGAAGGAGACGGCCTGGCCCGCCCGGCCCTGCGACCAGTTGACGACGTCGCCCAGGAGCAGCTTGGTGTCCCCGATGAGGACGGCGGCGATCGCGAGGCCGATCGCGACGGCCACCAGGGTGACGGTCGTGACGACGAAGACGGTCCTGCTGCGGATGCGCAGCCGGTCGGCCGGGGCGGCGCCCGCGGTGTCCCGGGCCTTGGCGGCCATGCCGATGAGGAAGACGGCGCCGACGAGGCTGGTGACGACGCCGGTCGGCACGGCGACGGCGGTGTCGTCGGGGACGACGGCGCGCAGCAGCACGTCGGAGCCGAGCACCAGGGCCGCGCCGGTGAGGCCCGCGAACGGCAGCCGCGCGCGGGATCTGGTGAACGCGCGGAACCTGCGGGCGAGGGGGCGTACGAGGGCGGGCGCGCACAGGCCGACGAAGCCGACGGGGCCGGCGAGGGTGACGGCGGCCGTGGAGAGCAGCGCCGCGAAGACGACGGCGGTCACGCGGGTGGAGCGGACGGGCACGCCGACGCCGTGCGCGGCGTCGTCGCCGAGTGCCAGGGCGTCGACCCGGCGGGCGACGAGGAGGAGGCCGACGAGGCCGGCGACGGCGATCGGCAGCATCTGCAGCACGCCGTCGAAACCGTTCTGCGCGATGCTGCCCTGGTTCCACTTGTAGAGGCCCTCGGTCTGCTGCGGGAACAGCAGGAGCAGGCCCTCGGTGACGGCGGTGAGGCCGAAGGTGAGGGCGCTGCCGGCGAGGACCAGCCGGACGGTGCCGGCGCCGAGGCCGGAGAGGCCGAGGACGACGGCCGCCGCCGCGAGGCCGCCGAGGAAGGCGATGCCGGACGAGGCGAGGAGCGGCAGCGAGATGCCGGTGGCGGCCGCGAGGCCGAGGGCGAGGTAGGAGCCGGCGTTGACGGCGAGGGTGTCGGGCGAGGCGAGGACGTTGCGGCTGACGGCCTGGAGGGCGGCGCCCGCCATGCCGAGCACCACGCCGACGAGGAGCCCGGCGGTCATGCGCGGCAGCCGGGAGGCGATGACGACGGACGCGTCGCCGGCCTCGGCCCGGCCGGTGAGCGCCTTCGCCACCTCGGCGGGGCCGACGGACGCCGTGCCCTGGGTGATGTCCACGACGGCGAGGACGGCGACGAGGAGGACCAGTGCGGCCGTCACCGCGGCCGCGCCCGTGCGGGAGGCGGCTGCCGACGGACGGGGTGCGGGGGTGGTTGCGGTGACGGCCATGGTGTTACTTCTTCAGCGCCTCGACGACGGAGTCGACGTACTGATTCATCGACTCGGTGCCGCCGAACATCCAGATGCCGTCGGGCAGCCGGTGCACGTTGCCCTTCTCGACGAACGGCAGCGACGTCCAGACCTTGTCCTTCTTCAGGACGCCGGAGAACGGGTTGCTGCCCTTGTCGCCGTCGTTGCCGATGTAGGCGAACTGCACGTCGTCGTCGAGCTCGGTGAGGCCCTCGACGTCGGTGGTGCCGAGGCCGTACGCCTTGTCGCCCTTGACCGACCAGTCGTTCTTCAGGCCGAGCTTCTCGTTGACGGCGCCGATCAGCGAGCCGTCGGTGTACGGCCGGATCGAGGTCTGGTTGCCGGTGACGTAGCCGTCGGCGAAGGCGTACTTGGCGCCGCCGTGCCCGGCGGCGGCGATCTTCTTCTTGCCGTCGGCGAGCTTCGCCTCGAAGTCCTTCTTGAGCTCGGCGGCGCGGTCCGTGGTGCCGGTGGCCTTGGCGAGGAGGTCGAGGTTCTCGGTCATCTGGCCGATGGGGTCCGACGCGTCGGCGGGGCGCAGGTTCAGGACCGGGGCGATGTCCCGCATCTGCTTGACGGCGGCGGCCGGCAGGTCGGTCGTGGCGATGATGAGGTCGGGCTTCAGGGACGCGAGGGCGTCCATGCTCGGCTCGCCGCGGGTGCCGATGTCCTTGGGGTCGTTCTTCAGCGGGGCGGCGGTGTCCCACGTCTTGTAGCCCTTGACGTCGGCGACGCCGGTCGGGTCCACGCCGAGGGATATCAGGCTCTCGACCGCGTTCCACTCGGTGCCGACGACCTTCTTGGCGGGGCCGTTCAGCTTCACCTCGGTGCCGGTGCCGTCGGTGAGGGTGAAGGACTCGGCCTTCTTCTTCGCGTCGTCGGCGGCCGGCTCGGTGGTGCCGCAGGAGGTCAGGGTGAGGGCCGCGGCGGTGGCGGCCGCCGCGGTGAACAGGAGGCGTCTCATGAGGTGGTGCTGAGCCTTTCGCTTCGCGAGTGGTGGCGGCCGATGGCGCGGGTGCGCAGGCGGCCGGTGGTGGGGTCGGAGTCGACTTCGATACGGATGCCGTACGTGTCGGTGAGCCGCTCCGGGGTCAGTACGTCGTCGGGCGCGCCGTCGGCGGCGATCCGGCCCGTGTCCAGCAGGAGGATCCGGTCGGCGACGGCCGCGGCCTGGTCGAGGTCGTGCAGGACGGCTCCGACGGCGATGCCGTGGTCGTCGGCCAGGTCCCGCATGAGGTCGAGGAGTTCGACCTGGTAGCGCAGGTCGAGGTGGTTGGTGGGTTCGTCGAGGAGGAGGACGCCCGTCTCCTGGGCGAGGCAGCCGGCCAGCCACACGCGCTGGAGCTGTCCTCCGGAGAGGTGCTCGGCGCCGCGCTCGGCGAGTTCCCCGACGCCGGTCATGGCGAGCGCGCGGTCCACCGCGGCCCGGCCGCCCGGGTCGGCCTTGCCCCAGCGGCCGCGGTGCGGGTAGCGGCCGAATTCGACCACGTCCCGCACGGTGAGCCCGCTGGGCGTGGGCCGGCCCTGGGTGAGCAGGGCGACGTGCCGGGAGAACTCCCGGGGGCCGAGGGCGAGGCCGTCGGTGTCGCCGTCGATGAGGAGGGTGGCGGTGCGGGCCCGCTGCAGGCGGGCGAGGGTGCGCAGCAGCGTCGACTTGCCGCTGCCGTTCGGACCGACGAGGACCGTCACCTCGCCCGGCTTCAGGGTCATCGAGGCGTCGTGGACGACGTCGACGCCTTCGTACGCCACGGTGACACCCGTGGCCGACAGTTCATGACCTCGGGGGCGCGTGGCCGCGGCGGTCTCTTCACCTTCATGCACGTCGCAGAGGTTAGCCTAACCTTACCGGCGGGCGAAACAGACCCCCAAGTAAGAGACACAAGGGGAATTTCGGCCAGCTTCACCGGGCGGTCGGGACGCCGTGCGCGGACTCCGTCCGGGACGCCTCACGCCAGATACGGCAGCCGGTCGCGGCGGACGGGGTGCGCGAACCCCTCGCCCGCCGCCCAGCGCCGCACCTCGCCCACCGCGCAGTCCGCGAGCCGCCGCCACTCGTTGCCCAGCGACCCCGCCACGTGCGGGGTGAGCAGGGCGCCCTCCGCGTCCCACAAGGGGTGCTCCGGCGGCAGTACGTCGGGGTCGGTGACGTCGAGCACCGCGCGCACCCGGCCCGCGGTGACCGCTTCGGTGAGCGCGGCCTGGTCGACGACGGCGCCGCGCGCGGTGTTGATGAGCACGGCGCCGGGCCGCAGCGCCGCGATCAGCTCGCGGCCGATCAGCCCGCGGGTGGCGGGCAGCAGCGGGGTGTGGACGCTCACGGTGTCGCCGCGCGCGAAGAGTTCGGGCAGCGGGACGAGCTCCGCGCCCAGCGCGGCGGCCTCCTCCGGTGACACGTACGGGTCGTGCAGCAGGACCCGCAGGTCGTAGGGGCGCAGCAGTTCCATGACGCGGCGGCCGGTCATCGACGCCGACACGATGCCCACCGTGCGCCCGTGGTTGCCCACCTCGCGCGGTGTGCGCGGCCAGTCCGCCGCCGCACGGGCGGCCCGGAAGGCACGGGCGCTCTCCAGCACGCGTTTGCCGGTGAGCAGGATCATCGCGACGGTGTACTCGGCGACGGGCAGCGCGTTGGCGGCGGCGGCCGACGAGACGTCGATGCCGCGCTCCCAGCAGGCGTCGGTGACGTGGCCGCGGACGGAGCCCGCCGTGTGGACCACGGCGCGCAGCTGCGGCGCGGCCGCGAGCACCTCGGCGGTGAGGGGCGGGCAGTCCCAGCCCGTGACCAGGAGTTCGGTGTCGGCGAGGACCGCCCGCGCGCGGTCGGTGGTCAGGTCGTCGAGCACGGGCGGCGGCCGGAGCGTCGTCACCTCGGCGAGGGCGGCGAGCGTCTCCGGATCGATGACGGCTTCGGCCGCGCGCCGCGACATGGCGAGTGCGGCCCGGGGCCTGCGGGACGGTGACATCTTCCTCCTCCTGGAGCGGGCGGCGTGCTGGCGTGGTGCTTCCCCGCCGCGGCCGGGCGGAAGCCCGGGGAAGGGGGCGCGGTACGGAACTCGCCCGCCCCAGGGGGATACCGGTCGGCCGGTCAGGGGAGCCGGGCCACTCCCCCGGGCTCCGCGGGCTCCTCACCGACGGCCAGGTCGTCCCAGGTCCAGGGAGCGGCGGGGACGCCGTCGAGCGTCACCCCGTACGGCGGGCGGGGTTCGACGGGCAGCCGCCCGGAGGCCCTTGCCCGCCGGGCGAACTCGTCGACACCCGGGTCCCCGGCCGCGCGCAGGGCGGCGACCAGCGCGGCGTGGCAGGTGTCGGTGGCCTGATCCTCGTCGACCGTCGCGAGCGGGTCGCGGCGCAGGAGCTCGGCGACGGCGTCGGTGTCGCCGGCCGCCAGGAACTCCTCGATCAGCCGGGCGACGCTGTTCATATGGGTCAGGCGCGCGCCCGCCGCGGCCCGCCGTACGAGGAGATCGCGCGGCGCGGACAGGTCGTGGGCCCGCAGGGCCGCCAGCAGGGACCCGATGGCGTACGTGTCGTCGAGCCTCAGCGTGGTGACGACCCGGTGGGCGAAGGCGTGGGCCGCCTCACCGGCTCCCGCCCGGGACAGGGTGTCCACCAGGTAGGACGGCGTTTCCCGCATCTGGTAGCGGGAGATGTCGTCGAGGAGTCCGCGTTCGCACACGATCCGCACGGCGTCGGTCGCGCCCACGTCGACGAACTGCGCGAGGACCACATCCAAGAGGTCCAGGTCCATGTCCGGGGTCTCGATGTGCGAGGCGACATGTTCTGCCACCCGCGCCGCGGCCCGCTCGAGACCGGCTCCGGCCAACTCGCCGGGGACGAACACCACATCGCGCACCGGCCGGTGGGTCAGCGCCCGGTCCACCAGGGGGGCGATGCCGCGCTCGCCGCCCGTCTCCCACAGGACCCGGACCACCTCGCCGACGAACTCCGGCGAAGTGAGCTGCACGTCCGCCGCGATGCTCGCCGCCAGCGCATCGAACGCGGCCTCCTCGTGGGACTTGAGCACGAGGAGCAGCGAGCGCAACTCCTCCGGGTCGTAGTAGTCGAGGCCGGACAGGGGCACCCGTCGCAGCAGCAGCCGCGCGTGGTCCGTCCTGCCGGTGGCATGGAACCAGTCGAGGTACCCGGCCACGCCCTCCGCGCACTCCGCCACGGCCTCCGCCGCCACCCGGTCGGCCAGCACGGCGACCTCCTCGTCCGCCCCCAGGCCCGACAGTTCCACGAGGAGCAGGCACAGGAGCGACGCGATGTCGAACAGGTCCGGCTCACCGCTCACATCGACGTGTCGGGCCGGCGAGCGGGCGAGCAGGGCACGGACGCCGTCGTCGTCCCCGGTGGCCCGCAGGACCCGGAGCAGTTCCAGGACGGCATCGGCCCGGGTCGGCCGGATCCGGGCAGCCGGGTCGAGGGCGAGCAGGGCGCGGACGGTCGGCTCCGCCCCGGTGTCCCACAACGCGGCCATGAGCCAGGGGAGTTCGTCCGGGTCGAGTTCCGCCGCACCGCGCTCGATGCGGGCGGCGAGGACCGCGGCGGCATCCGTCGCACCGACCGTCCGCAGGACGTGGACGAGCCGGGTGACGCACCAGCGGCTGCCGAGATCGACATGCGCGGCCGCCCGGTGCGCCAGCGGACCGACGCACCGCGGCACGCCCGCCTCGAAGAGCCCGGGCAGCGCCCGCACGATGTCCGCGGGGTCGGCCTCCCCGATGCGACCTGCCAGAACGTCGTCGAGGGCGGCGGTCACCCCGGGGGAGACACCCTCGCGGGACAGCCGCACGGCGAGCTCACCGGCGGCCCGGATGTCCGACGGGTCGGCGGCGGCGACGAGGCGGCGGCCGAGCGCGTCCACGGATTCCCGCGTCCCGGACGCGCGCAGCGCGGCGAAGAGCCGGTCCAGGGCGGCGTGGTCGGCCGGGTCCGCGTGCGCCACGGCCCAGGCGGCGGCCCGCGCGGCATCGGGGTGGCGCGCGGTGCGTCCGGCGATGCGCACGCACGCGTCGGTGCTGCCGGCCAGCGCGGCGCGCCGGTCGAGGCGGAGGGCGAGCGCGCACAGGGCATGCTTCCAGGCGGTGTCCTGGAGCCGGTAGAGGTCTTCGACGCCCTCCGTGTGCCGCACCAGCGCCTCCCACAGGGCTACGGCGGCCGTCCCGGTGCCGGGCAGGGGCGCGGCGTGCTGGAGGAGGTAGTCCGACGGGTCGTGGCCGGGAGGCGCACCGGCGGATGCCCGGACCGCCCGCAGCGGTGTGAGGGCGCACAGGGCGTCGGCGCGGGAGCCGTCGGATCGTATGCCGTCGCTCAGCGCCGTCAGCTCGGGACCGGCCCAGTCGGCGCGGGGCGCGCGGTCGTGCGGGGCGAGCGCGCCATCGGCCGCCGCGGCGAGCAAGGGGCCGGGCAGCGGCGCCTGGTGGCCGAGCCTGCGGGCCCCGACGGCCGCGGTGACCAGGGCGTGCTCGCGCGGCGTGAAGTGGCCGCCGGGGCCGCTCAGATAGGCGTCGAGCAGCGCGGGGCCGCCGCTGAGGTGCTGGACCACCTCGCCGTCCGCCGAGCCCGCGCGCCCGGCGGAGCGCAGGCGCGGGTCCTCGTGCTCGGCCGCGAGGTCGCGCCAGCGGCCGAGCTCCGTCGCGGACAGCCGACGCGGCACCCTGAAGCGCTGAACGTGACCGCCGACGAGCAAGGGCCGGGTGTGCCGCGCGGGGTCGCCGGGCAGCCCCTGTGCGGTGAGTTCGCTCCAGTACGGGACTTCCCAGAGCGCGGCGACGGCGACGACGCCGGGCGTCTCCCGCAGGACGGCGGTCAGCTGGACCGCCGCCTCGTCCCCTTCGCTGTCGTGCAGCAGCCGCTGGAGTTCGTTCAGCCACAACACGCTTCCCTCGGCCACCTCGCCGTCCGCGAGCAGGGCCAGCAGGGCGCGGGCGGTCGGCGGGCACAGCAGCCGGTGGTCCGGCGCCACCGCGAGGACCGCCTCGTACAGGGCTCTGGTCTTGCCCGTCGACGAGTCGCCCGTCAGCACCCCGAGGGCGGAAGGTCCGCCCGTGGCCGCGGACTTGAGGTATTCCCGCAGGGCGTGGTCGTGGCTCCGGATCAGATACGGGGTGAGGGCGGGGGCCGTGGCGGGGCCCGGCAGCGCCGCCGCGCGCACCTCCAGCTGCCAGGGGGTGAAGGTGCGGATCGACCGGTGCGCGGCGGGCGTCCGGGCCGGGGTACCGGTCGCACGTTCGCGCGCCTGCTCATCCCGGGCGGCGTCCAGCAGGCCGCGCAACACCCGGCCCCGGGCGGGCTCGCACGCCCACGCGGCCCAGAGCTCGGCGAGCGCGACGACCTGGTCGTCGCTGCGGGCCTGCGGCACCACCACATCCGCGGCCTGCGCGGGCACCCAGTCGCTGATCCGCTGCCCGGAGAACGTCCGCAGGCCCGGCCCGCCCGACTTCCTGAGCTCCCGGGCCGCCGCTGCCTGGGTGGCGGACCGCCCGTGCGCGGCCCTGGCCGCCACGGCACGCTCGCGCAGTCCGTGCAGGTGCTCCCACAGCCGTCGCCGCGCCGCCCCCATCGCCCCTGCCCTCTCCCTCACGTGTGCCGCCGTGCCGCCCGTTTCCCCCGGAGCGGGCGGTGCGGGCGCCTGCCCGCGAGGCAGCTGACCAGCAGGATAGTTCGCCCGGCCGCCCGGTTCGCCCGGGACTGCCGGGACGGGGCGGGACTCGGCCGCAGGGTGGTGTCACGGATCGCACGACGGGTGCGGTCGACGGGCACGGAGCCCTGGAGCAGGGGAGGTTCGCGATGAGTCGTGGCAGCAGCGCGGAGAGCGGCGAGGGCAACGCGGAGGAGGAGCGGGCGGCGAGCCCCCGGCCCTCCCGGTGGCGGGAGGCGGGCCACCGCGCCGCCCTCAGCACGGCCGACGCAGCCGGGCCCCTCCTGCTCGTCCTCATGGGCTGGTGGGTGCGCACGCATTGAGCAGCGGATACGACGACGAGCACGGCGGCACGGGGTGGGGATCCTTCCCCACCGCGACCCGGGAGGCCGCGGCCCCGAACATCCGTGGCGAGGGCACCACCACCACCACCTGAACACGAACCGACCACCACGCGGCACGCCCGTGAACAGTGCGCCGACCGACCGGGAGAGGAGCGGTGGCCGTACCGGCGAACGCCTGCCGGCACGGTCACCGCACCCCCGGCGCACGCGCGTGACCGGCCCACACGGACCGGCGGGCCCGATGTTCGTTCGATATGTACGGCACTCTCCGGGCCCCCGCGACCGGGCCGCGGTGGCCGGATCGCCGTGACGCCACGCGGAGTACCCGCCCCGCTGGACGCCCCTTGCGGACCCGGCGCCGGTGCGCCCCGACCGGGCCCGAGAATTGGCAGGAAACGCCTTGCGCCGACCGGAGAGCGCCGCCGGTGCTGCGCTCTCCGGCATTCTGCCGTGCACATGCCGACGGCATGGTGTCCGAAAAGGGCGGAGCCGATCTGGAACCTGCGGCACCTCCGGTTACGGGTGTGCCGCATGGTGAATGACGAACCATCAGATGGTCCGCGCCGTCTTTCGGACAGACCCCGGAGTTTCGATTTATCGCTGAAACTCGACCGCCTACGGTTGTCGCTGTGGGGGCAGGCACTGACCATGCCGGGAGTTGACTGCTGGGCAAAAGTATTCGAGGGGGAATCCGTGCGGCCTGCGCCGAACGCGCGCCGCCGGTAGGGCGTTGCCGTCCAGTTTGACCAGCCGGGCGGCAGCCCTTTGCTTTGGCGCTCGGACGCGGCCTGCCCCTGTGCGGTTCGGCGCGCGCCGGAACATCCATGTCGGGTTACACGGGGATTTCCAAGGGGGGACCCTAGTGACGCAATCTCGATCGAGCGATCCCGGATCGGAACGGAGCGGCTTACTGCTCGACGCGTTTGATCCGCAGCACTTCCGGGCGAACTCGGAAACAGCTCTCGCGAAGCTGGAGAAACACCTGTCGGACCTCTCCATCAGAGGGCTCGAACTCATCGAACCCGCGACGTTGTCGCAGGCCGCAAGGGCCCTGATGACGACCGAGCGGCAGAGCGTCGCCGCCTTCGACGAGGAGCGGCTCGCGGGCATCATCGACCTGTACGTCAGGACCGGGATCCAGGTGCACTCCCCCGGCTACATGGGCCGGCAGTTCTCCGGTGTCGTACCGCTCGCCGGCGTCATCGACTTCGTCAGCTCCGTGGTCAACCAGCCGTCCTCGTTCTACGAGGCGGGCCAGTTGCCCAGCGCCGTGGAGCGGATCATGGCCGACGAGCTGAACCGCTTCATCGGGTGGGACCCGGACCGCTTCACCATGCTGACCACCTCGGGCGGCTCGCTCGCCAACCTGACCGCGCTGCTCGCCGCCAGGAACGAGAAACTGCCCGGGTACTGGTCACAGGGGGGTTCCGCGGTGCGCGGGCGGCCCCGCCCGGCCATCGCAGTCGGGGCGGACGTGCACTACAGCGTGGCGCGGGCCGCCGGGGTGCTGGGCATCGGCGACGCCCAGCTGGTCCGCCTGCCGCTCAACCGGCAGCAGCAGATCAACGCGAGCGAGGTGCGCGCCACGCTCGCCGCGGCCGAGCGGCAGAACCTGGAGGTGTTCTGCATCGTCGCGTCGGCGGGCAGCACGTCGGTGGGCGCCTTCGACCCGATCGACGAACTCGCCGAGGTGGCCAGGGAGAAGAACCTGTGGCTGCACGTCGACGGCGCGCACGGCGCGAGCCTGCTCGTCTCGGACGCGCTGCGGCACAAGCTGCGCGGCATCGAGAAGGCGGACTCCCTGACCTGGGACGCGCACAAGATGATGTTCGTGCCCGCGCCCTGCACGCTGCTCTTCTACCGGAACAAGGAGAACGCCCTCTCGGCATTCCGGCAGAAGGCCAGCTATGTGTTCGACGAGGAGCAGGACATCTACACCGCATTCGACAGCGGCGGAAAGAACTTCGAGTGCACGAAGCGCCCGATGATCATGACGCTGTGGACCCTGTGGGCCATTTACGGGCGGGCCCTGTTCGCGGAGAAGATCGACTATCTCTGCCAGTTGACCCAGGAGGCCCACGACGCCGTGCGGGCCGATCCCGAATTCGAGACCCTGCACCGCCCGGAAGCCAACATCCTGTGCTTCCGCTACCATCCGGCCGATCTCGCGAAGAAACTCGGAAGGAGGGTCGAGAAGAAGGACGTGCACCAACTGCAGATCGACATCCGGAACCGCATCAAATTCGAGGGCAATTTCTTCATCTCGAAGGTCGACGTCGACGGGGTGGCCGCACTGCGGGTGGTCATGATGAACCACCGGATCACCGGTGAGCACTTCAGGATGCTGCTCTCCGAAATCAGAAGAACGGCGCAGGATCTGCTCAGCAGCGAAGAGGGAACAGCAAAAGCGTAGAGGGGACGGATGTTGAGTACATCTCACGCTCCACAGGCAACGCGTCATGTTCCACCGCCCGCGCCGGCTCCCGGCGGCGCCCGCGAGCTCGCCCACTGGCTCATCCCCGACTGGGAGCTGAAGCCGGAGTCCGTCGAAGCCGTCACCGTGCTCCCCTCGTTCGCGAGCAAGCTGCGCGAGTGCGAGCGGGTCTGCCAGACCCTGTACAGCGAGATCCCGCACGAGATCCAGGACGCGCTGGTGCTGCGCCGACTGCAGCAGATGGTGCACACCGCGCTGCTCAACCCGCTGTGGCGCGAACGCCTGCACGGCGCCGGCTTCACCCAGGCCCCCCGGACGTACGAGGAGTGGCAGCGCATCCCGCTGTCGGACAAGGACGTCCAGCGCGACTTCTTCATGGACTCCCGGCCCGGCATGGTCGTCCCGCTCACCCGCGGCGAGTTCGAGATCGTCGCCAGTGGCGGCACCAGCGGCGGCCGGCCGCTGGAAGTCGTCTACTCCCTGCGGGAGTTGAAGGACACCTACGAGCTCGCGGGCCGCTTCATGGGGACCTACCAGCTCGCCCGCCACCTGGCGGGCAGCGACCCCAAGTGGCTGTTCACCACGCTGGCCGACTACCAGATGTGGAGCAGCGGCACGATGGTCGGCGGTGTGCTGCAGCACGTGCCGGGCGTCAACTACGTCGGTGCGGGCCCGGTCACCGCCCCCGTCCTGGAGCACATGTTCTCCTACCGGGGGCCCAAGGCGCTGATGGGCATCTCGGCGGGCATCGCGATCCTCGCCGACCTCGCCGCGGGCATGCGCCAGGAGTACCGCGACAGCTTCCGCGTCGCGCTGTACGGCAGCGGGGTGCTGCCGCAGCGCAAGCGGGTGGAGCTCCAGGCGCTGTTCCCCAACCTGGCGATCCTCAGCTACTTCGCCGCGACCCAGGCGGAGACGATCGGGCTCCAACTGGACGCGGCGTCGCCGCACTTGTCCGCGGTGCCGGGCCTGCACTTCGTCGAGATCGTCGACGAGGACGGCCGGCAGGTCCCCGAGGGCGAGGAGGGCGAGCTCGTCGTCACCCGGCTGCACGCCCACGAGACGCCGCTGCTGCGCCTGAAGCTGGGCGACCGGATGATCCACCGGCCGCGCACGGACGGGCCCGGCCTCAAGACCCGCCAGTTCGAGTTCGCGGGCCGCACCGGCGACGTACTGCACCTCAACGACAGCCAGTACTCGGCGGCGCGGGCCTACGACGCGCTGCGCGAGGAGCTGAAGGCGGCCGAGGTGGTGGACCTGGACGCGGTGGCGCACGACGTCCAGTTCGTCAACCACCGCGAGGGCCGCACGATCACGCTGTACGCGGCGGTCGACGACGTGCTCGGTCTGACCTACCGCGCCGACACGATGCTCGGCCCGTACGGCCTGCAGCAGGTGTTCGTGAACGCCCTGCCGCGCGCCCTTTCGCTGTTCAACCACGGCGAGGCGAACGCCGCCTCGATCGAGCGGACCGGCTACACCCTCCAGCTCAAGTTCGTGCCCCGGCTGTCCGCGGAGATCGAGCGGACCGCCGTCGGAAAGGTCCCGCTGGTCAGGGACCGCGGCTAGCCACAGGGAGTGGAATGAACAGGAGCGGTATGAAATCCCAGGTGAACATCATCGCCGTCGTGGACGTCATCGGAGCGCTGTCGATCAAGTCGCTGCACGACGGCAACCTCTGCATGGTCGACGACGGGTCCTACGACAGTGCCCACCAGGGCACGCCGAACCTCGTCACGGTCGTCAAGCCGGGCCAGGTCGTGTCCTGGACCGCGCTCGCCGTGGACCTGCAGACGCCCGTCGAGATCAGGAGCATCTCCTTCGTGCCCGCGGGCGGCACCAACGGCGCGACCGCGTCCGGCAACGGCGCGTCCCGCCGGGGCGAGGCGTCCGGCCCGCAGCAGGGCACGGCGCCGCAGGCCGCGTACGGCACGGGCGGGCAGGCCCAGGGCCAGGCCCAGGGCGCCGGTCAGCAGGCGTACGGGCAACAGCAGCCCGGCGCCCGGGGATACGGCCACCAGCAGGCGGGCCAGCAGGCGTACGGGCAACAGCACGACAAGCACGAGGAGGAGGACAAGGACAGCGCGAAGCTCGACCTCGACGTGTGGACCGGTGTGGTGCCGCACTGGATGACGCCGGGCGTCCCCTACCAGTACCGCCTGGAACTCCAGATGTACGAGGGCGACAACAGCGTCATGTCCATCGAATCACCCGCGCTGATGTGTCAGTGACGGCCGGCACGACGACGGCAAAGCCGGGAACGACGACGAAGGCGGAATCATGCCCCAACAGTTGGCGATCATCGTGCTCGTGGACGTCGGCAACGCGCTGGCGTCCAGCACCCTGGAGGGCAACACCTACCTGTTCGACAACATGAAGCTGCACGGCTCCGAGAACCAGGGCACCGGCGAGCTGGTGACCGCGATCCACGGTTCCTACTGGCGCGACGGCTCGCAGGCCAGCGAGCAGGTGCTCAACTGGCTTCCGTACAGCCTGGGTTCCATCCCGCCGACCGTCCCGCGCGGCTACGAGTCCGAGCGGGCCCGGCAGTCCGACGAGCAGGCCCTGACCGAACTGCAGGAGCTGGCGGCCAAGTCCACGGTGCAGAGCGCCGACGCGGCGGCCGAGCTCAACCGCATCCGGCGCAGCGTGGGCACCCGGGTGAAGACCACCCGGCGCACCCGCGGGCGGATGTCCGGGCAGAAGATCGTCGACATCACCGGGCGGATCGTCACCGAGGACGCCACCGCCTCGGCCAGCTACCCGGCCCCGGTGATCACCGACATCTACGGCGAGGCGGTGGATGCGAAGATCATGTACCCGGCGGAGTACGGCTCCCCGGACATGGTGACCGACGGCTGGTACTGGTCGGCGACGATCGACACGTCACGGCCCGGCACGTACTCGTACATGATGCGCATCCAGCTGCACAAGCTGGTGCAGACGGACGGCGAGCTGCGCTGGGACCCGGTGAACCTGACCTGTGCGTCGGCCCTGAAGGTCTCCTCGGAGCCGCGGCGCAACGCCTTCACCAAGGCGGGCGTCGGCCCGTTGCCCATCCCTCCGGCCGCGCGCTCCGGCGCCTGAGCCACCCCGGACGAGGAGGAACAGATGACAGCCAAACCGAGGCGGGAGACCGCCGTGAAGCGGCCGATCTCCATCACCGCCGTCGTGGACTGCGTGGGCGCGCTGGCGGCCGGCAACCTGCAGGGCCACCTGTACATGTACGACACGAACAAGGCCGGCGGGTCCGCGGGGTTCGGCAGCGAGGAGCTGCGGACGAAGGCCATGCGCGGGGACCAGCTCCTCTGGAACTGCCTCGCGCTGGAGTGCGAGGCGTTCGTCAGCATCGAGGACATCGTGATCGACAGCGAGTTCTGCGAGCCGGAGCGGAAGGTGTACCCGGGCACCGACGTCGCGTACTGGACCGCGACGGTCAAGCGGACCAACGGCGAACCCGTCCCGTACCAGATCAAGTTCAAGCTCGGCACGCGGGACGAGCCGATCACCACCACCCTGCAGTCGACCTTCGTCGGCTAGGGACCGGGCAGTCATGACGGCGTACGCGAAGGAGGAACGGGTGAGCACCACTACGCGCAGTGGCGTGGAGAAGCAGAACCCCGGTCAGCTGAACTCGGTCCAGCTCAACATCGTCACGCTCATCAACATGGAGCGGGCGACGGAGACGGGCTCGCTGAGCGACGCGATGTACATGATGGACAACAGCATCGGCGGCAAGGGCCAGGGCACGGCGTCGCTGGAGACGGTGTGCAAGCAGGGTCAGGTCCTGAACTGGATCGTGCGGCCCATCGACATGGAGAAGCGCCTCGACGGCACCTGGCCCCCCATGCCGAAGATCAACAACATCGTGTTCCTCGACACCGAGCTGGGCGACGAGGAGGACGTGGCGGAGCGCCGCATCTTCAACGAGCTGAAGATCTACGGGATGCCGGACCGCATGCGCGACAAGTACACGCCGGTCTACTACTACTGGGCCGGCACGGTCATGAGCACGGCGAAGCCGGGCCTGTACCGCTACCGGCTCGTCCTGGAGCTGGAGCAGGAGAACAAGAAGGAGAAGCTGTACCTGAACACGGCGATCCACCCGTCGATCAGGGTGATCCCGGTCGTCTGACGCACGTCCCGGGCGCACTGAGCCCTCAGCCCTGACAGGCACCTTCCCACCTGGGGTTTCAGTGACGAGCGGCCACTATGCACAGCGTGTATACGCGCTATGTATAGTGGTCGCATGCCCGTCTCGAACATGTTTTCCGTCTGCAAGACGACGTCCTCGGCCGCGAGGTTGCGTCGCACCGTCCCCGTCCTGGCCGCCGGAGCCGCCCTCGCCCTCGCGGTGACGGGCTGCACCCGGCTCGACACCACCTCGCCCAGCTCGGTCCGCAAGGGCGCCGCGGACGCCGGGGCCGCGGACCACGGGACGTTCGGCACCGTCGACTGCCGCACCGCCAAGTGCGTGGCCCTCACCTTCGACGCCGGGCCCAGCGAGAACACGCCGAGACTGCTCGACATCCTCAGACGGGAGAAGGTCCCCGCCACCTTCTTCACGCTCGGCAAGAACCACATCGAGAAGTACCCCCAGCTCGTGCGGCAGATGGACCGCGAGGGGCACGAGGTGGCCAGCCACACCTGGTCGCACAAGATCCTGACGAAGATCGACGCCGACGAGGCGCGCGCGGAGCTGGAGCGCCCCAACAAGGCGATAGAGAAGCTCATAGGCAAGAAGCCGACGCTGATGCGCCCGCCGCAGGGCCGCACCGACGACGACGTCAACGAGCTCTCCAAGGAGCTCGGCCTGGCGGAGGTCCTGTGGACCGTCACCGCCAAGGACTACACGACGAACGACTCCGCGCTGATCACGAAGCGGGTCCTCGACCAGACGAAGCGGGACGGCATCATCCTGCTGCACGACATCTACAAGGGCACCGTGCCCGCCGTTCCCGGCGTCATCGACGGCCTCAAGAAGCGCGGCTACGTCTTCGTGACGGTGTCCCAGCTGCTCGCGCCCGGCAAGGCCGAGCCGGGCAAGGTCTACCGCTGAGGGGTGGCCCACCCCCGGGCGTGGCAGGCTCGGGGCGTGGCCCTCTTCCAGATCACCCGAGACGTCCCCCTGCCCGCCGACGAGGCCTGGCGGCGCCTGACCGCCTGGCGGCGGCACGGCGAGGTCGTCCCCCTCACCCGCATCACCGTCCGCACGCCCCCGCCCACCGGGACGGGCACGGTCTTCGTGGCCCGCAGCGCGCTCGGGCCGCTCGGCTTCGACGACGTGATGGAGGTCGTCGCCTGGTCACCGCCCGACGGCACGGCACCGGGCCGGTGCCGGCTGCGGAAGCGGGGGACGTTCGTGACCGGCTGGGCGGAGATCGAGGTGTTCCCCGGCCGGACCGGCTGTCACCTCGTGTGGCGCGAGGACCTGCGGGTGCGGTGGCTGCCCGCGCTGTGCGACGGCCCGCTGGCGGCCGTGGCCCGGCGGATGTTCGGCCGGGCGGCCGACCTGCTCATCGCGGCGGGACCGGTGCCGGACGAGGACCGTCCGCACTGACCGGCACGCCGGTCAGGCCACCGACCCGATCCGGCCCGCGGGCCGCCGGGATCCGTCGTGGTGGATCGGGGTGTGCGCCCCGGTGAGGGAGACCCCGCTGCCGCCGCGCCGATGGGCGACGATCTCCGCGGCGATCGAGAGGGCCGTCTCCTCGGGCGTGCGCGCGCCGAGGTCCAGGCCGATGGGCGAGCGCAGCCGGGCCAGCTCGAGCTCGGTGACGCCGACCTCGCGCAGCCGGGCGTTGCGGTCGTTGTGGGTGCGGCGCGAACCCATCGCGCCGACGTAGGCGACGGGCAGCCGCAGCGCCAGGTGCAGCAGCGGCACGTCGAACTTGGCGTCGTGGGTCAGGACGCACAGCACGGTGCGGGCGTCGACCTCGGTGCGCTCCAGGTAGCGGTGCGGCCACTCGACGACGATCTCGTCGGCGTCCGGGAAGCGCACGGCCGTGGCGAAGACGGGCCGCGCGTCGCACACCGTGACGTGGTAGCCGAGGAACTTGCCCATCCGCACCAGCGCGGAGGCGAAGTCGATGGCGCCGAACACGATCATGCGGGGCGGCGGGACGCTCGACTCCACGAGGACCTCGATCGGACGGCCGCAGCGCGAGCCGTCCTCGCCGATCTCCGCGGTCGCGGTGCGGCCGGCGTCGAGCAGCGCCCTGGCCTCCCCCGCCACCGTGCGGTCCAGCTCCGGGTGGCCGCCGAGCTCGCCCTCGTACGCGCCCGCCTCGTCCGAGGCACGGACCAGGAGCGCGCGGCCGAGGAGCTCGGCGGGGCCGGAGGTGACCCGGGCGACCGCCGCCGCCTCCCCCTGCGAGGCGGCGGCGAGGGCGGCGGCGAGCACCGGCCGTGCCGCGGCGTCCGCGCGGACCGGGGTGACGAGGATGTCGATGATGCCGCCGCAGGTCAGACCCACGGCGAACGCGTCGTCGTCGCTGTACCCGAAGCGTTCGAGGACGGTCTCGCCGTCCTGGAGCGCCTGCTGGCACAGCTCGTAGACGGCGCCCTCCACACATCCGCCGGAGACCGAGCCGATCGCCGTGCCCTCGCTGTCGACGGCGAGCGCGGCGCCCGGCTGCCGGGGCGCGCTCCCGCCGACCGCCACCACGGTGGCGACGGCGAAGTCACGTCCTTGCTCGACCCACCGGTGCAGCTCGTCGGCGATGTCCAGCATGTCGGCCTCCTGAAAGGTCTCGGGGTGTGCGGAGGGCCCGGGCGTCAGTGGACGCCCAGCCATCCTTCGATGGGGTTGAGGGCGAAGTAGACGATGAAGATCACCGTCAGGCCCCACATGAAGGCCCCGATCTCGCGGGCCTTGCCCTGGGCGATCTTGATGGCGACCCAGGAGATGACACCCGCCGCGACACCGGTGGTGATGGTGTACGTGAAGGGCATGAGCACCACGGTCAGGAAGACCGGGATGGCGGTGGCGCGGTCGGCCCAGTCGACGTGCCGGGCGTTCATCATCATCATGGCGCCGATGACGACGAGCGCGGCGGAGGCGACCTCCTGCGGCACGATCGCGGTGAGCGGGGTGAAGAAGAGGCAGGCCGCGAAGAACAGGCCGGTGACGACCGAGGCGAGACCCGTGCGGGCCCCCTCGCCGACGCCGGTCGCCGACTCGACGAACACGGTCTGGCCGGAGCCGCCCGCGACACCGCCGATGGCGCCGCCGGCACCGTCGATGAACAGCGCCTTGGACAGGCCGGGCATCCGGCCCTTGTCGTCGGCCAGGTTGGCCTCGGTGCCGACGCCGATGATGGTGGCCATCGCGTCGAAGAAGCCGGCGAGCACGAGGGTGAAGACGATCATGCCGACGGTCATCGCGCCGACCTCGCCCCAGCCGCCGAACTCGACGTCGCCGAAGAGCGAGAAGTCCGGGCTGGAGACGGCGCTGCCGTGCAGTTCCGGCGTGCCGTTGGCCCACTGCTTGGGGTCGACGACGTCCAGGGCGTTGAGGACGACGGCGACGATGGTGCCGGTGATGATGCCGATCAGGATCGCGCCGGGGATGTTGCGCGCCTGCAGCATGAAGATGAGGAGCAGGGTGCCCGCGAAGATCAGGACGGGCCAGCCCTGGAGCTCACCGGCCGGGCCGAGGGTGAGCACGGTCGCCTTGCCCTGGTGGACGAAGCCGCCCTTGACCAGGCCGATGATGGCGATGAAGAGGCCGATGCCCATGGTGATGCCGTGCTTGAGGGCGAGCGGGATGGCGTTCATGATCATCTCGCGCAGCCCGGTGACGACCAGGAGCATGATCACCACGCCGTACATCACGCACATGCCCATGGCCTGCGGCCAGGTCATCTCGGGCGCGACCTGCGAGGAGATCACACCGGACACGGAGAGTCCGGCGGCCAGGGCCAGCGGCACCTTGCCGACGAAGCCCATCAGGAGCGTGGTGAAGGCCGCCGCGAACGCCGTCGCGGTGATCACGGCCTTGGTGGCCATGGTGTCCCCCGCCGCGTCCTTGCCGGACAGGATCAGGGGGTTGAGCAGAAGGATGTACGCCATCGCCATGAAGGTGGTGACGCCGCCGCGCACCTCACGCGCGACCGTGGATCCCCGCAGGGATATGTGGAAGTACCGATCGAGCCAAGACCTGCCGGCCGGGGGACGCGAGCCGGGGCCCGCGTCCTCAGCGGTGGTCTTCGGCTCCACAGACGATTGGGTCATGGTGCCTACTCCCAAGGTTCACAGGGGCACCCGCGGAGTTGCGGGATTTGGGATGGTGCGTTGGCTGCACGACCCGGGGGACGGCCCGAGACGAACGACATCTCCCTCGTCGGGAGGGGGAGGTGGGGGGCTCCGAGCGGCGCGCGCGGCGGGAAGTGTGACGTTCCGGTGCGGCGCGCACCGCTCGGAGAGCTGTGCCGGGACCGGGCCCCGAGCGGGGGGACCGGACCCTCGGCGCGGATCACGTACCGGTCAGGTGCTCCGGGCGGACCGGCGTCTTGTCGAGCTGCAGGCCCGTCGCGTTCCGGATGGCCGCGAGGACCGCCGGGGTGGACGACAGGGTGGGGGCCTCACCGATGCCGCGCAGCCCGTACGGGGCGTGCTCGTCGGCGAGTTCGAGCACGTCGACCGGGATGGTCGGGGTGTCGAGGATGGTGGGGATCAGGTAGTCCGTGAAGGAGGGGTTCCTGACCTTCGCGGTCTTCGGGTCGACGATGATCTCCTCCATGACCGCGACGCCCAGGCCCTGGGTGGTGCCACCCTGGATCTGGCCGATCACGGACAGCGGGTTGAGCGCCTTGCCGACGTCCTGGGCGCAGGCCAGTTCGATGACCTTGACCAGGCCGAGCTCGGTGTCGACCTCGACGACCGCGCGGTGCGCGGCGAAGGAGTACTGGACGTGGCCGTTGCCCTGTCCGGTCACCAGGTCGAAGGCGACGGTGGGGCGGTGGCGCCACTCGGCCTCGATCTCGACGGCCTCGTTCTCCAGGACGTCGACCAGGTCACCGAGGACCTCGCCGCCGTCGGTGACGACCTTGCCGCCCTCCAGGAGCAGTTCGGCGGTGGCCCACGCGGGGTGGTAGCTGCCGAACTTGCGGCGGCCGAGCTCCAGCACCTTCTCGCGGACGAGCTCGCAGGAGTTCTTGACGGCGCCGCCGGTGACGTACGTCTGGCGCGACGCCGACGTCGAGCCCGCGCTGCCCACCTGGGTGTCGGCGGGGTGGATGGTCACCTGCGTGACGCCCAGCTCGGTGCGGGCGATCTGCGCGTGCACCGTCACACCGCCCTGGCCGACCTCGGCCATCGCGGTGTGCACGGTCGCGACCGGCTCGCCGTTGATGACCTCCATGCGCACCTTGGCGGTGGAGTAGTCGTCGAAGCCCTCGGAGAAGCCGACGTTCTTGATGCCGACCGCGTAGCCCACACCGCGGACGACGCCCTCGCCGTGCGTGGTGTTGGACAGGCCGCCCGGCAGCTGGCGCACGTCGGCGCCCTCGCTGGACTCCCACTGGCGCTCGGGCGGCAGCGGGCGGGCCTTGATGCGGCGCAGGATCTCGGCGACGGGGGCCGGCGAGTCGACCGGCTGGCCGGTCGGCAGCAGCGTGCCCTGCTCCATCGCGTTGAGCCGGCGGAACTCGACCCGGTCCATGCCCACCTTGTCGGCGAGCTTGTCCATCTGGGCCTCGTAGGCGAAGCAGGCCTGGACGGCGCCGAAGCCGCGCATCGCGCCGCACGGGGGGTTGTTGGTGTAGAGGGCGATCGCCTCGATGTCGACGTCCTCGACCACGTACGGGCCGACCGAGAGGGACGAGGCGTTGCCCACGACCGCCGGGGAGGCCGACGCGTAGGCGCCGCCGTCCAGGACGATCTTGCACTTCATGTGCGTGAGCTTGCCGTCCTTGGTGGCGCCGTGCTCGTAGTAGAGCTTCGCCGGGTGGCGGTGGACGTGGCCGAAGAAGGACTCGAACCGGTTGTAGACGATCTTGACCGGCTTGCCGGTGCGCAGCGCCAGGAGGCAGGCGTGGATCTGCATCGAGATGTCCTCGCGGCCGCCGAAGGCACCGCCGACGCCGGACAGCGTCATGCGCACCTTCTCCTCGGGCAGGCCGAGGACGGGGGCGATCTGGCCGAGGTCCGAGTGCAGCCACTGGGTGGCGACGTACAGCTCGACGCCGCCGTCCTCGGAGGGCACGGCGAGGCCGGACTCCGGGCCGAGGAAGGCCTGGTCCTGCATGCCGAAGGTGTACTCGCCCGTGACGACGAAGTCGGCCTTCTTGGCGGCCTCCTCGGCGTTGCCGCGGATGATCGGCTGGCGGTGCACGATGTTCGGGTGCGGGACGTGACCGATGTGGTGGTCGTCGCGGCCCTCGTGCACGAGTACGGCGTCGGGAGCGGTCGCCGAGGCCTCATCGGTGATGAGGGGCAGCTCCTTGTACTCGATGTGGATCTTGGCGGCGGCGCGCCGGGCGGTCTCCGGGTGGTCGGCGGCCACGATGGCCACCGGCTCGCCGTGGTGGCGGACCTTCTTGTGCGCGAGGACCGGGGTGTCCTGGATCTCCAGGCCGTAGTTCTTCATCGCGGCCGGCAGGTCGTCGTAGGTCAGGACCGCGTAGACGCCGTCCATGGCCAGGGCCTCGGAGGTGTCGATGGACACGATCTCGGCGTGCGCGACGGTGGAGCGCAGCGTCTGGCCCCACAGCATGTCCTCGTGCCACATGTCCGAGGAGTACGCGAACTCGCCGGTGACCTTGAGGGTGCCGTCCGGGCGCAGCGTCGACTCGCCGATGCCGCCCTTGGTCTGCGACCCCTGGGTGATCTTGGTGGGTGCGCCGGTCGTACGGGTGGATCCCATGGTCAGACCGCCCCTTCCTGAAGTCCGTGACGGTCCTGGCGCGCGGCCGCGAGGCGGACCGCGTCCAGGATCTTCTCGTAGCCGGTGCAGCGGCAGAGGTTGCCGGAGAGCGCCTCGCGGATGTCGGCGTCGGTCGGCTGGGGGTTGCGCTCCAGCATCTCGTCGGCCGCGACGAGCAGGCCGGGGGTGCAGAAGCCGCACTGGACGGCGCCTGCGTCGATGAACGCCTGCTGGATCGGGGAGAGCTCGCCGCCCTCACCGGTCTGCGAGTCCGTGGCCGCGCCGGCCGGACGGGCCTGCCACTGCTGGGCGTCCTGGAGGGAGGTGCCGCAGCCGCCGGTGCCGCAGGCGCCGCCCGGGTGGGCCTGCTCGCGGTGCTTGGCGTAGTCGGCCAGGCCCTCGACGGTGGTGACCTCGCGGCCCTCCACCTGACCGGCCGCGACCAGACACGAACAGACCGGCACGCCGTCGAGGCGGACGGTGCAGGAACCGCACTCGCCCTGCTCGCAGGCGTTCTTGGAGCCCGGGAGCCCCATGCGCTCGCGCAGGACGTAGAGCAGGGACTCGCCCTCCCACACGTCGTCCGCTTCCTGCTGACGGCCGTTGACCGTGAAGTTCACGCGCATTATGCGACTCCCTCAGTGCTGCGGCCCTTGCCGCGGTACGACTCCCAGGTCCAGCCGAGCGTGCGGCGGGCCATGATCCCGACGGCGTGGCGGCGGTAGCTCGCCGTGCCGCGCACGTCGTCGATCGGGTTGGCGGCGCCCGAGGCGAGCTCCGCGAACTGCTTGGCGATCGAGGGGGTGATGATCTTCTTGCTGTCCCAGAAGCCGCCCTCGTCGAGCGCCGCGTTCAGGAATTCCTCGGCCGCCTTCGCCCGGATGGGGGTGGGGGCGGCGGAGCCGATGCCGGTCCGCACGGTCCGGGTCCCGGGGTGCAGCGCGATGCCGAAGGCGCAGACCGCGATGACCATGGCGTTGCGGGTGCCGACCTTGGAGTACTGCTGCGGTCCGTCCGCCTTCTTGATGTGCACGGACTTGATCAGCTCGTCCGCCGCGAGGGCGTTGCGCTTCACGCCGGTGTAGAAGTCGTCGATCGGGATGAGGCGGGATCCCCGCACGGACTCCACCTCGACCTCGCAGTCGGCGGCCAGCAGCGCCGGGTGGGCGTCACCCGCCGGGGAGGCCGTGCCGAGGTTGCCGCCGACGCCGCCGCGGTTACGGATCTGCGGGGAGGCGACCGTGTGCGAGGCGAGCGCCAGACCGGGGAGCTCGGTGCGCAGCTCCTCCATGATCTGGGTGTACGGGACGGAGGCACCCAGCCGGACCGTCTCCTCGCCCACCTCCCACTCGCGCAGCTCGACGATGCGGTTGAGGTCAAGCAGGTACTCGGGACGACGGTGGTCGAAGTTGATCTCGACCATCACGTCGGTGCCACCCGCAATCGGCACAGCCGTGGGGTGCTCGGCCTTGGCGGCGAGCGCCTCCTCCCAGCTGGCGGGGCGAAGGAAGTCCATGAGGCTCTCTTCTTCGTATCGAGGGTCGTTCGCTTCGAGGGACCAGGGGATTCCGTTCAGGCCACTCGGGCCTTTGGTCCCTCGACTGCTCGTTCATGTGCTGTTAACGCGGAGTGGGCCAAGTACACCGCCCGGTCGTCCGATGGGGTCAGTCACCGAAACCATGAAGGAGTTGGCTGGCCAAGCCGCGCGTCTTGTAGATTCGTATGAAGAACGGGCCCCAGTAACCTCGCGGATTCCCCCCGGAAACCGGCGCTGCTCTGCGACACAGGGCCCCGGCGCTACAGAGCGCACATGTTTGTACACACCATTCGAGACAGATCGGCGGCGACGACACCATGCGGCTGCGCGCACTCCTTGACACCGACGCGCTGGGCCTGCGGCTGCTCGGCGGCGAGGACGAGCTGGACCGCACCGTGCGCGGTGTGATGACCACGGACCTGCGGGACCCCAGCCGCTACCTGGCGGGCGGCGAGCTGGTCCTGACCGGCCTCGCCTGGCGCCGCGACGCCGCGGACACCGAGCCCTTCGTACGGATCCTCGCCGGCGCCGGGGTGGCGGCCCTGGCGGCCGGCGAGGCCGAGCTCGGCGACATCCCCGACGACATCGTCGAGGCCTGCGCCCGGCACCGGCTGCCGCTCTTCGCGGTCAACGAATCCGTCGCCTTCGCCACGATCACCGAGCACGTCGTGCGCCAGGTCTCCGGCGAGCGCGCGGGGGACCTGGCGGCCGTGGTCGACCGGCACCGGCGCCTGATGACCTCCGGCCCGGCGGGCGGCGGCCCCGACGTCGTCCTCGACCTGCTCGGCACCGACCTGGACCTGCGGGCCTGGGTACTCTCCCCGGCCGGACGGGTGATCGCCGGGTCGGGCGCGGCGGGCACCGCCCTGCCCGCGGCCCTGTGCGCCCGGCTCGCCGGGGAGCACCTGGCGGCCGTCCGCACCGGCCGGCGCGGGCCGCACCGGGTGACGGTGGACTCGCTCACGTACTCGCTGTTCCCCGTTCGGACCAGTGGCCGCGGCACGGCCGGCGCCTCCCGCGACGTGCGCGAGTCGGTGCTGTCCGACTGGGTGCTCGCCGTCGAGGCCGACGCGGGCGACTGGCCCGAGGAGCGGCTGGATCTGCTCCAGGGCGTGACCCAGCTCATCGCCGTCGAGCGGGACCGGCGCGACGCGGCCCGCACGGTGCGGCGCAGGCTGGCCCAGGAGGTCCTCGAACTGGTCCAGACGGGCGCCGCGCCCGCCGAGATCGCGGCCCGGCTGCGCGTCGCCGCCCCGGTGCTGCTCCCGGGGCTCGGCTCGGCCCCGCACTGGCAGGTCGTGGTGGCCCGGGTGGAGTGGGAGGGCGGTGACATCGACGGCGGCCCGGTCGCCCAGTCGCTCCTGGAGGAGATCCTCGTCGACCCGCTGTCGGCGGGCCCCGAGCCGTCCGACCGGATCGCGGTCGCGCACACCGGTGACGAGGCGATCGCGCTGGTCCCGCTGCCCGCGGTCTCCAACGAGCAGGACGGCTCCGAGACGGGCCTGCTCGCCGACTCGCTGCTGGCCTCCGTGCACGACCCGCTGTCGGCGGGCCTCGCCGACGACGGCCGCCTGACGCTGGGCGTCAGCGCGTCCGTGCACTCGGCGGAGGGACTGCGCGGCGCCCTGGAGGAGGCCCGGCACGCCCGCCGGGTCGCCGCAGCCCGCCCGGGCCGGGTCTGCGCCGCCGGACACCAGGAGCTGGCCTCGCACGTCCTGCTGCTGCCATTCGTGCCGGACGACGTGCGCCGGGCGTTCACCGCGCGGCTCCTGGACCCGCTGCGGGAGTACGACCAGCGCCACCGCGCGGAGCTCATCCCGACCCTGGAGGCGTTCCTCGACTGCGACGGCTCGTGGACCCGGTGCGCCTCCCGGCTGCACCTGCACGTCAACACGCTGCGCTACCGGGTGGGCCGGATCGAGCAGTTGACGGGCCGTGACCTCTCGCGCCTGGAGGACAAGCTCGATTTCTTCCTCGCGCTGCGGATGAGCTGAGGGAATCCGCCGGGGGGCCGACCGGCGGCGCGGGGCGCCGGTCGGCTCGAACGGTTTTCCTTGCCCGCCCTTTGTGAATTCTTTCACCCAGCCTCTTGGCCGGACGCCGGGATCCATGCTGAGATTCGCCCACGACTCAACAGCTCAATGGTGTGCTCGGGGAGGGCAACGTGGCGCATACCGCCATGTCTGGTACCGGAACGACTGCAGAGCACGATCCACTCCAGACCGCGGTATGGCGGCTGCGCTCGCGCGGCTGCTGGACCGACGCTGCGGCGCTGCTCGCCTCGCGGGCCGGGGCCGCGGCCGCGCTCCAGCGGACGGCGCTCCTCGTCGAGCGGTGCCTGTTCACCGGGGACGGCTGGGGCGAGGCCGAGGACGGCCTGCGGACCGCGGAGGCGCTCGCCGAGGACGACGACGACCGGGGCGCGGCGGCCTGCGAGCGGGGTCAACTGGCGTACGCCTCCACGGTCCTCGGGGTACGCGACCGGGCCGACGAAGCGCGTACGGCGCTCGGCAGGGCGGCCGCGCTGCTCGCCCCGAACGCACCGGGCCGGCCGCTCCTGGACTTCCGCAGGGGGCTGATAGCCGAGCACATCGCGGACTCCCCGCAGTCCGCGAAGGCGGCCTACCGCAGGGCGCACGCGGGGGCGACGGTGCACTCCGACTCCCTGCTGCTCTCCTTCACCTGGCGCCATCTGGCCGGACTCGCCCTGCGGGACGGCGAGTTGGCGGAGGCCCGGCACGGCTTCGCCGAGTCGCTGCGCATCCGTGAGGAGCTCGGCTACCTGGTCGGCACGGCTCCCGCGCTCGCCGCGCTCGCGGAGGCGGAACCGGAGCCGGAGGCCACCCGGCTGCGCGCCGAGGCCACCCGCCTCTTCCGCCTGCTGGGCGGCGTGCCGTCCTGGCTGGCCCAGCACCTGACGCCGCCGCCCGCGGCCGCGTAACGCACCGGGCACCCCGTCGGGCCCGCGGACCGCACGGTCCGCGGGCCCGACGTCCGTACGGCCGGGGCACTCAGCCCCCGGAGCCGGTGAAGTGCTCCCCCACCAGCGCCGAGACCACCGCCAGGTCCCGGGCGGCCAGCGCGTCGAGCAGGGCCATGTGCTCGGCCGCGTCCGCCACCAGGTCGGCCCTGCGCCCCGCGACGGGGCCGCTCACCAGGGGCCACTGCGAGCGCCGGTGCAGGTCGCCCGCCACCTGGACGAGCTGCTGATTGCCGGACAGGGCGAGCACCGCGCCGTGGAAGGCGCGGTCCGACTCGGCGTAGCGGGCCAGGTCACCGCTCGCCGCCTCCCTCGCGGTCGCCTCGGCCAGCGGCCGCAGCTCGGCCCAGCGCGCCGCCGGCACCGTGCGGGCGAGCCGCAGCATCACCGGCACCTCGATCAGCGCCCGCACCTCGGCGAGCTCGGCCAGCTCGCGGGAGCTCCGCTCGGTGACCCGGAAGCCGCGGTTGGGGACGACCTCGACGGCCCCCTCGACGGCCAGCTGCTGCATCGCCTCGCGCACGGGGGTCGCGGAGACCCCGAAGCGCTCCCCCAGGGCCGGCGCGGAGTACACCTCGCCGGGCGCGAGATCGCCGCCGACGAGGGCGGCCCGCAGCGCGTCGAGGATCTGCCCGCGCACGGAGCTGCGCCGGACGGTCCTGCGCCCGCGCGCGTCGGCCTGCTGCGGCACCCGGACGCGCGGCGCCCCGGCGAGGGGATCCTCCTCGCGCGCTCCGGTCTGCTCCACGACGTACGCCCGCCCTGCCTGTGACTTCTGTGAAAGGTACGAGAGGCACCCTAGGCGGACGCGACAGGAGTTGAAACCTCGATCACGTCGGGTAAGGTAAGGCTAACCTGCTATCGATCGCGATTCGGTGGTCCCCCGCATGTCCGTCCCCACCTTGGCCGCCCCCTCCCAGGGCGCCCCCAGTGCCGTAGCGGACTCCTATGCCCGCCTCCACGAGGTGTACACAGGACTGCGCGTCACCGAGCTCGGTCCCGAGGAGAAGGCCCCACAGGGCGGCGGCTGGGTCACCGCCGCCCGGCTCGCGGAGGGCGGGGCCGACCTCGAAGCATTTCTCGCCTGGGACAACGCGCAGGTCCTGAAGGACTACGGCGTCCAGGCGCGCCCCGACGTCGTGGCCAGCTTCGGCCTGCACCGCTACGCCTGGCCGGCCACGCTGCTGATCACGGTCCCCTGGTTCCTGCACCGCCGCGTCCCGCGCTTCCCGGTCGCCGACGTCTCCTTCCAGCGCACGCTGGGCCGTCTGGCCGTACGGACGGACGGTTTCGCCTGTCTGCCCGGCGACCCGGCGGCGAGCCTGCCCGGCGCCCGCGTCGTCCCGGACGAGGAGGCCCTGCGCGCGGAGGTGCGGGCCTCGGTCGCCCACCACCTCGGCCCGCTCCTGGACGGCTTCGGCCCCCGGATGCGCCGCCGCTCGCGCTTCCTGTGGAGCCTGGCCACGGACGAGATCGTCGAGGGTCTCTGGTACGTGGCACACCTGCTCGGCGAGGAGCAGCGCGCGATGACGGAGCTGGAGCGGCTGCTGCCGGGCGCCACCAAGCCGTACGTGGGCACGGCCGGATTCCGCGAACTGACCGGACCGAACGGCGAGAAGCTGCCGACCCGCGACCGGGCGAGCTGCTGCATGTTCTACACGCTGCGCCCCGACGACCCGTGCGTCACCTGCCCGCGCACCTGCGACGCGGAGCGCGTCGCGCGGCTGACCGAGACGGCCGCGGCGGGCTGACCGCGGGGCCATCCGCACACCCCGCCGTCTGAACCACCCCTTCGCGCACGTTTAATCGAACTCAACAGCCGGTCCCCCGCCGCGAGTTCGAGCAAAACTACGCCGTGCGTGCCCCCTTGCACCTCCTTGGCGTTCTTCTTGCCCCGAATCCCCTTGAGGGCCTTCGGGATTGGGTCAATATGGCGCCCGATACGCCCTACCGCGATGCAAGGGACCCCAGATGAGACTGACCGACATATCGCTGGACTGGCTGCTCCCCGGCGGCGTCCTGCTCCTGGGCATGCTGGTGGCGGTGGCGGTGCTCGCGCGCGGCAAGCGAGGCCACGGCAAGGCCAAGGGAGGCGACGGCGACGACTCCTGGGAACGCAGCGAGGAACGCCGCAGGCGCAAGGAGGCCGTCTACGGCACCGCCTCCTACGTGCTGCTGTTCTGCTGTGCGGCGGTCGCCGCCGCGCTCTCCTTCCACGGCCTGGTCGGCTTCGGGCAGCAGAACCTCAGCCTCTCCGGGGGCTGGGAGTACCTGGTCCCGTTCGGCCTCGACGGCGCCGCGATGTTCTGTTCCGTCCTCGCCGTGCGCGAGGCGAGCCACGGCGACGCGGCCCTCGGTTCGCGCCTGCTCGTGTGGACGTTCGCCGGCGCGGCCGCCTGGTTCAACTGGGTGCACGCGCCCCGGGGGTTGGGCCATGCCGGTGCCCCGCACTTCTTCGCCGGGATGTCGCTCTCGGCGGCGGTGCTGTTCGACCGCGCGCTGAAGCAGACCCGCCGGGCGGCGCTGCGCGAGCAGGGCCTGGTGCCCAGGCCGCTGCCGCAGATCCGCATCGTGCGGTGGCTGCGGGCCCCCCGGGAGACCTTCGGCGCCTGGTCGCTGATGCTCCTGGAGGGCGTCCGCACCCTGGACGAGGCCGTCGAGGAGGTCCGCGAGGACCGCCGGGAGAAGGAGGCCACGCGGCTGCGCAGGCGCGACCAGGAGAAGCTGGAGCGTGCCCAGCTCAAGGCGCTCAGCAGAGGACACAGGAACTGGCAGGGCCGGGGCGGCGGCCGTCAGGTGGATGTGCAGGCCGTCGCTCCGGCCGCCGGGTCCGCGCAAGTCGGCGCGGACCCTGCCATAGCGGCGCAGGAACAGCTGCCGGTACGCTCCCGTCCCTCCCTCCAGGCCGTGAAGAACGGCCCTGACGGCTCCGCGCCCGTCGCTCCCGTCCCGGTCGACCTGACGGCCGAGGACGACACGCAGGCCCTGCCCCGGCTCGACTCGCTGGAGCAGAAGCTCAAGGACCTGGAGCAGCAGTTCGGCTGAGGCCGGACGCGCCGCCGGGCCCGACCCGCAGATGAGGTGATGCGTCGTCAAACGTCGGGCGGCGGCGGCAGGGCACACGCCGTGCCGCCGCCGTCCAGCTCGAACCAGACCGCCTTGCCCACCCCGTGCGCCCGCACGCCCCATGCGTCCGCGAGGGACTGCACGAGGATCAGGCCACGGCCGTTCGTACCGTCGTCGGCGTTCGGTACGCGCGGCTCGGGGTGGTGCCCCACGAAGTCCCGCACCTCGACGCGCAGGCCGTGCGGGCCCAGGGTCGCGGTGACGAACGCCTCGTGATCGGTGTGCACCAGTGCGTTGGTGACCAGTTCGCTGGTGAGCAGCTCCGCCGTCTCGGCCCGTCCGGGCTTCCCCCAGTGCCCCAGGAGCTCCCGCAGGGCCCTCCTGACCTCGGGGACCGCGCGCAGATCCGCTCTGCCCAGCCTGCGCGTGAGCTGACCCCGGTCGGGTCCGCCCCGCGCCTCACCGGCTCTCTTCTCCTGTACGTCCGGTGGAGAGGCCCCGATTCCCCCGGGGCCGCCCCTGCGTGACTGCCTCGTCATGACCCCCGCCCACAGAGCGATGTCTCTGCCTCCCTGCTCGAACAACTTCACGGAATGCATGCCCAGGGCCCATGGCGGCACGCCTGTCGAATCGTCAACCACCGGCGGGGGTGCGCCGCGGGGATGGGGGGAAGTGAAGCGGTGGACCCCACCGCCGAGCGTTTCCGAGGAGCCCGCGTGCACGACGACAGACTGCTGGTGGAAGGCCGCCTGGAACGGGCGCTGCGCCAGTTCATCCGCCCCGCCCAGTACGCGCGGCGCGCGCCGCTCGCCCTCTCCGTCTGGCACGCGCCGGGCGAGCCGGTGCCCGTCGGGACCGCCCTCGACGCGGTGTACGAGCCCTTCGAGGCCGGCACGGAGTGGGGAAACCCCTGGTCCACCAGTTGGTTCCGGATTCAAGGACAGGTGCCCGAGGAGTGGCGCGGCAGCCGGGTCGAGGTGGTGATCGATCCGGGGTTCACCGGCGAGGGTCCCGGTTTCCAGGCGGAGGGCCTGGTGTACGACGCGCACGGCGTGCCGCTCAAGGGCATTCACCCGCGCAATCGGCATATTCCGGTGGCCTCCCCGGCGCGGGGCGGCGAGCCGGTGCACCTACTCCTGGAAGCGGCGGCCAATCCCGCCGTTCTGCACGACTTCGTGCCGACGCCCCTCGGCGACGTCCTGACCGCAGGCTCTACCCCGATCTACCGATTCGCGTCTGCCGATGTCGCCGTACTGGACGAGGACGTGTGGCGGCTGACGCTGGACATCGAGGTCCTCTCCGAGCTGATGAACGAACTGGACGCCGACCGTCCGCGCCGGCACGAGATCCTGCGGGCCCTGGAGGACATGCTCGACGCGCTCGATCTGCACGACGTCTCCGGCACGGCGGCAGCGGCCCGCGCCGCGCTCGCCGAGGTCCTCGCGCGGCCCGCGCACGCCAGCGCCCACCGCGTGTCGGCGACCGGTCACGCGCACATCGACTCGGCGTGGCTGTGGCCCCTGCGCGAGACGGTGCGCAAGGCCTCGCGGACCTTCGCCAACGTGACGGCGCTGGCCGAGGAGTACCCGGAGCTGGTCTTCGCCTGCTCGCAGGCCCAGCAGTACGCCTGGGTCAAGGAGCACCAGCCGCACATCTGGGAGCGCATCAAGAAGGCCGTGGCCGACGGCACCTGGGCCCCGGTGGGCTCGATGTGGGTCGAGTCGGACGCCAACATGCCCGGCGGCGAGGCGCTCGCGCGCCAGATCACGCACGGCATGCGGTTCTTCCGCGAGGAGCTCGGCGTCGAGACCGAGGAGATCTGGCTGCCGGACTCCTTCGGCTACACGGCCGCCTTCCCGCAGCTGGCGAAGCTGGCGGGCGTGCGCTGGTTCCTCACCCAGAAGCTGAGCTGGAACCAGAGCAACAAGATGCCGCACCACACGTTCTGGTGGGAGGGCATCGACGGCACCCGCGTCTTCACCCACTTCCCGCCCGTGGACACCTACAACTCCCAGTTCCACGGCGCCGAACTCGCCCACGCCGAGCGGAACTTCGCGGACAAGGGGCGGGCGTCCCGCTCCCTGGTGCCGTTCGGCTGGGGCGACGGCGGGGGCGGGCCCACCCGCGAGATGATGGAGCGGGCCCGGCGGCTGCGCTCCCTGGAGGGCTCGCCGCGCGTCGAGATCGAGAAGCCCTCGGCGTTCTTCGCTGCGGCCGAGGAGGAGTACGGCGCACAGGCCCCGGTCTGGTCCGGCGAGCTGTACCTGGAGCTGCACCGGGCCACGTACACCACCCAGGCGGCCACCAAGCGCGGCAACCGGCGCGGGGAACACGCGCTGCGCGAGGCGGAGTTGTGGTGCACGGCGGCGGCGGTGCGCGACCCGGCGTACGTCTACCCCTACGACACGCTCGACCGGCTGTGGAAGACGGTGCTGCTGCACCAGTTCCACGACATCCTGCCGGGCTCCTCGATCGCCTGGGTGCACCGGGAGGCCCGCGAGACGTACGAGCGGGTGCTCGCCGAGCTCGACGGGCTCACCGCGGCGGCGGCCCGCTCGCTGGGTCCGGGCGGGCCCGCGGTGCTCAACGCCTCGCCCTACCCGCGCAGCGAGGTCGTCGACCGGGGGGACGGCACCCTGGCGCGCGTCGACGTCCCCGCGCTCGGCACGCAGAGCCTCGACGCCGCCCCCGCCGCCGGCCCCGGCGCGCTCGCGCACACCACCGGCGACACGATCCTGCTGACCAACGAGCACCTGAGCGTGAGCGTCGACGCGGCGGGCCTGCTGACCTCGGTCCGGGACCTGGACGCGGGCCGCGAAGTGCTGGCCGCCCCCGCCAACCTCCTCCAGCTGCACCCCGACCACCCCACGCACTACGACGCCTGGGACCTGGACCGGCACTACCGGCGCCGGCACACCGACCTCACGCAGGCGGAGTCCGTCGAGCTGGTCGAGGACGGGCCGCTGCGGGTCGCGGTGCGGGTGGTGCGGGCCTTCGGCGCCTCCCGGATCACCCAGGAGATCCGGCTCGCGGCGGGCAGCCGGCGCGTGGACGTCGTCACGGACGTCGACTGGCGCGAGTCGGAGAAGGTCCTCAAGGCCGCGTTCCCGCTGGACGTGCACGCCGAACGGTCCGCCGCCGAGATCCAGTTCGGCCACGTGCACCGGCCCACGCACGCCAACACCGGATGGGACGCGGCGCGTTACGAGATCTGCGCGCACCGCTGGCTGCGGGTGGCCGAGGAGGGGTACGGCGTCGCGGTGCTCAACGACGCCACCTACGGCCACGAGGTGACCCGCACCGGGCACGACGGCATCCTGGGCACCACCGTGCGGCTGACGCTGCTGCGGGCCCCGCACAGCCCCGACCCCGAGACGGACCAGGGCACGCACCGGTTCACGTACGCGCTGCTGCCCGGCGCGGGGGTCGGCGACGCGGTGGCGGAGGGGCTCGCCCTCAATCTGCCGCTGCGGGTCGCCGACGCGCCGGTCCTGGCGCCGCTGGTGGGCGTCGACCATCCGGCGGTCACCGTCGAGTCGGTCAAGCTCGCCGACGACCGCAGCGGCGACGTCGTCGTACGACTCTACGAATCGCGGGGCGGCCGGGCCGCGGCGACCCTCGCCACGTCGTTCCCGGTGGCCCGGGCCGAGGTGACGGACCTGCTGGAGCGCCCGCTGCACGAGGCGAGCACCGGCGAGGCCGGACTGGACCTCGCGCTGCGGCCGTTCCAGATCCTCACGCTGCGGCTGCGGCCCGCCTGACCCGGGCGGGTGCGGGTGCCGGGGCCGGTGTCACGGCCTCGGCACGTTCCGCAGGTTGGAGCGGGCCATCTGCAGCATCCGGCCGACGCCGCCGTCCAGGACGATCTTGCTGGCGGAGAGGGCGAAGCCGGTCACCATCTCCGAGCTGATCTTGGGCGGGATGGAGAGGGCGTTCGGGTCGGTCACGATGTCGACGAGGGCCGGGCCCTTGTGCGCGAAGGCGTCCTTGAGGGCGCCCGCGAGCTGCTTGGGCTTCTCCACCCGCACGCCGTAGGCCCCGGCGGCGCGGGCGACCGCGGCGAAGTCCGGGTTGTGGTTCGTGGTGCCGAAGGAGGGCAGGCCCGCCACCAGCATCTCCAGCTCGACCATGCCCAGCGAGGAGTTGTTGAACAGTACGACCTTCACCGGCAGGTCGTGCTGGACGAGGGTGAGGAAGTCGCCCATCAGCATCGAGAAGCCGCCGTCGCCCGACATCGAGACGACCTGCCGCTTGCGGTCGACGAACTGGGCGCCGATCGCCTGCGGCAGCGCGTTCGCCATCGAGCCGTGGCTGAACGAACCGATGATGCGGCGCTTGCCGTTGGGGCTGATGTAGCGGGCCGCCCAGACGTTGCACATGCCGGTGTCGACGGTGAACACCGCGTCGTCGGCGGCGAGCTCGTCCAGGACCGAGGCGACGTACTCGGGGTGGATGGGGACGTGCTTCTCGACCTTGCGGGTGTACGCCTTGACGACGCCCTCCAAGGCGTCCGCGTGCTTCTTGAGCATCTTGTCGAGGAACTTGCGGTTGGACTTCGGCGAGACGCGCGGGGTCAGACAGCGCAGCGTCTCGCGCACGTCGCCCCAGACCGCGAGGTCCAGCTTGGAGCGCCGGCCCAGGTGCTCGGGGCGCACGTCGACCTGGGCGATCTTCACGTCGTCGGGCAGAAAGGCGTTGTAGGGGAAGTCCGTGCCGAGCAGGATGAGCAGGTCGCACTCATGGGTGGCTTCGTAGGCGGCGCCGTAGCCGAGCAGACCGCTCATGCCCACGTCGTACGGGTTGTCGTACTGGATCCACTCCTTGCCGCGCAGCGCGTGGCCCACCGGGGACTTGATCTTCTCGGCGAACTCCATCACCTCGGCGTGCGCGCCCGCCGTGCCGCTGCCGCAGAACAGGGTGACCCGGTCCGCCGCGTCGATCATCTCGGCGAGCTTCTCGATCTCGGCGTCGCCGGGCCGCACCGAGGGCCGCGAGGTGACCAGGGCCGTCTCCGCGGCCTTGTCCGGCGCGGCCTCGGAGGCGACGTCGCCGGGCAGCGAGACGACGGCGACGCCGCTCTGTCCGACGGCGTGCTGGATGGCGGTCTGCAGCAGCCGGGGCATCTGCTTCGGCGTGGAGATCAGCTCGCTGTAGTGACTGCACTCGCGGAACAGCTGGTCGGGGTGCGTCTCCTGGAAGTAGCCGAGGCCGATCTCGCTGGACGGGATCTGCGAGGCCAGGGCCAGCACCGGCGCCATGGAGCGGTGCGCGTCGTAGAGGCCGTTGATCAGGTGCAGGTTGCCGGGGCCGCAGGAGCCCGCGCAGGCGGCCAGGCTGCCGGTGATCTGGGCCTCGGCGCCGGCCGCGAAGGCGGCGGTCTCCTCGTGCCGCACCTGGACCCAGTCGATCTCCTTGGTGCGGCGGATGGCGTCCACGACCGGGTTGAGGCTGTCGCCCACGACTCCGTACAGGCGCTTGACGCCCGCGCGGACGAGGATGTCGACGAACTGTTCGGCGACGTTCTGCTTGGCCATGCTGTACGCACCTCTCGACGCTGGTGAACCGTGGCTCACCCCGTGTGACCCCTGGACCCGGTCTTCACTCGTGCTTTCGTCCGGTCGTTCCTCGGGTCCATGAAGTCACAGGTGCGGCGGTCATGCCTCCCAGACGGCCGCCGCCGTCCGGTCGTCGGCGTACCCCTTGACCCGTACCTGGATGTCGGCCAGGAAGGCGGCGAGCCCGGGCGGAGCGGTCTTCTCCCACCTGCGGGTGAGGTGTTCGGCCAGCTCCGGCTCGCCGCGCAGCGGCTCGGCCAGGCCCCCGCTGCACAGCACGAGCGTGTCACCCGGGCGGGCGACCGAGGCACGGAAACGGAAGGGGTCGCGGGGCGGCTCGGGGGCGGGCTCGTAGGGGCTCGGGGGCGTGGTGATGCCCAGGTCCATGGTGAGCCGGTCGGCGTCCTGGGGCTGCGGCAGCGAGCCGAAGCCGACGACGGCCTCCCCGGTGGTGTCGGCGATGCGGGGCTCGATGTCCTGCCACGCCCCGTCCCGCAGGCGGAAGAGGCCGCCGCCGCCGACGCCGAAGAAGACGCGGGTGCGGCACTGCGGGTCGGCGGGCAGCAGCAGGCAGCGCAGCGACGCGGCGTACTCGTCGGGTTCGAGGCCCAGGTCGGCGGCGCGGGCGCGGAGCTTGCCGAGGCTGCGGTCGGTGAGGCGGTGCAGCCCCGACTTCAGGTCGCCGCGCCGGGCGGCCCTGATGTCCTCGGCGAGCCGCCGGTGGCTGCGGCCCACGGCCCGGCCGATCCACCCGCACGCCTCGGCGGCGGCCCGGTGCGCGCCCGGGGTGGCGCGGGCGCCGGTGGCCATGGCGACGAGCACCAGGGCGTCCTGTCCGGTGCCGAAGCGGGCGGTGAGCAGGGCGTCGCGGCGCGGCTCGCCCCGGTAGCGGGCGGAGTCCCCGCGCACGGAGGCGGCGCGCAGCGTGCTCGCCCCGTACCGGGCGCCGTCGAGGACGGTGTCGGCGACGAGGTCGCCGAGGTCGTCCGGGTCGGCGGGGGGCAGCACGGTGGGCTCGGCCTCGTAGGTCGGCGGGCCGTCGCCCACGAAGGCGGGCGGTGCCTGGCTCCACGGGGCGCGTTCCGGTTCCGGCGGGGGCGGGGCGGCGGGACGGGGGGCGGCGGTCGGGCCGGGGACGTGCGATGCGGGCGCCGCGGGCCGTGGTTCCTCCGTGGAGGGGGGCGAGTAGGCGTCCCGTTTCCCGGCCGGGCCCGCGGCGCCGGGCCCGGTGGCCTCCCCGGCCGGGGAGGTCACCGGGCGGGGTGCGGCGGGGGGCGGTGCCCAGGGCGGCGGGGCGGTGAAGGTGGGCGGGTGAGGGGCGGGGGTGCGGCGTTCCGGCGGGGCGCCGGGCGGTGCCGCGGGGATGTCGGGCGGGTCCGCCGGGGGCCGGTCCGTCGGGTCCGTACCGTCCGCACCCGCAAAGTTCTCCGCCCCGGGGGCCCGTTCGGGCGGGATTTTGCCGTCCGTGGGGGCGGCCGTGGGGGCGGGATCGGGCGCGGCTCGTGGCGGGGGTGGCGCGGGAGGGGTGGCGTCGGGTGGCGCGGGATGCGGCTCGCGTGCCGCGGGGAGTCCTTCCCGCACCGTGACCGACGCCGAGGCGAACCTGTCGTCGAGCGTGTCCGATGCGGGCGCCGGGCCCGTGTCCGGCGCCGCGTCGTCGTACAGCTGTCCCCACCAGTCGTCTTCGCGGCCGGTGGACCTCTCCCCCTGCTGGCTCATGCCCCTATTTTCCACCGCTGGGGCCGTACGAAAACGGTGCATCGGGAAAATCCGGCCCCAGCGGTGACGACAGGGGCCGCCGGGCGGGCCCACCCCCCACAGGAGGACCGCCCGGCGGGGCCGGTGTGGCTAGCGCACGTCGTAGGCGCGGGCCACGGTCTGTGTGACGGAGTTGCCGTGGGCGTCCGTCAGCTGGGTCCTGAGCCAGACCTGCTTGCCGGAAGCACCCGCGTGGTCCACGGTCGCGCTCCAGTCGCCGCCGTGGCGTGCGGTGGTGGCCGCCGTCCACGTCTGGCCCTCGTCGTAGGAGTACGAAAGCTTCGCCTTCGTAATCTTCCCCGGCTGGTAGCCCGCGTGCCCCGTCACACCGAGTTCAATCCGCTGTCCGTTCTTCGCGGCCAGCGTCTTGAGCCCGTCCTCCGGGAGCACGTAGCGCGGGAAGAGCATCGGGATGCCCTGGGAGTAGACGTTCTCGTCGAGGTGGGAGCGGAAGGACCAGGTCGTCTCCGTGCCCGTCGACCGCTCCCACACGCGCGAGCCGATCTTCTGGGTGGCGAGGGTGAGTTCGTACGCGGAGTCCTCGGCCGGGACGTCGAACACCCCGGACGGCCAGCCCGACTCGCCCACGGTCTCACCGTTCCGCTTGAGCCGCACGGAGCCGATGTCGCCGAAGCTGCCCTGGATCCCGCCGTGCTCGCCGTCGGCCCAGAAACCGGGGGCCACCCCGATCAGGTTGCCCTGGCGCTCACCGGCGAGCGCCTCCTCGCCGGCCGCGTCGCGCGGCGCGCCCGGTGTGAGCACCCCGTCGTACCAGGTCTCGGTGCGCCGCTGGCCCTTGGTGTACGTGCGCACCGGGTCGATCATGAATTCGCCGAACGGGAAGCTGCTGGACACCTGGTGGCCCCAGCCGGTGCTGCCCGGCGAGTAGTACTCGGTGCGCCGGCCGGGGGCCGGGACGGACGCGATGTCGGCGAAGTAGACCTCCAGGCCGCTGGGCCGGGCCGCCGACGGCAGGTCCACGTAGTCGGTGGCCCGGCCCATCGCCCGGTAGGTCGCCTCGTTCGCGGCCAGGTCCTTGTCCCGTACCCGGTAGGTGCGGTCGTCCCGGATCTGCCCGGTCCCGGGGAAGGCCAGGTTGTAGACGTAGGGGCTCTTGGCCGTGGCGCGCCATGTCAACTCGGCCTGCCCCTCGTCCAGTCGGGCCAGCAGGGCGCTCGCCTCCTCCGTCGGGATGCCGAGGACCGGCAGCGGGGATCCGGCGAAGCCGGCCGAGGGGTACCAGCGGCCGGGGGCCGCGCGGTGGGCGAGGACCGCGAGGGCGCCGGCCTTGTGTGCGTCGGCGGCGACGGTGGCCGCGTTGCCGCTGTCCGCGACCTCGACCAGGGCGATCCTGCCCTCGACCGCGGCGGCCGCGAGCTCCTGCGGGGTGCCGGTCCCGGCGTCGACGACGGCCGCGCGGCCGGTGCCGTCCAGGTTGGCCGAGCCGGTCGACGCGGTCAGGGGGTGCAGCTTCTTGCCGCCCGCCACGGCGAGTTCGGAGATCTGCGGGGCCGCGGTGCGCCAGTAGCTGCCCGACTCGAAGGTCCCCGCGGAGGCCTTGCCCTCGACGGACTGGTAGTAGCCGCGGATCGTCCGGGGGCCCGCGGCGGTGCCCGCGTGCACCCAGTGGTCCTTGCCCCAGGTGCGGGCGAACGCGAGGGTGGCGCCGCGCACTTCGGAGGGCTTGTCGGTGCGGACCGCGAGCCGGTGGGCGCGGCGGGCGTCGAGGGTGACGGTCATGTCCTTCGTCACCTCGACCTGCGGGCGGGCGAGGTGGGTGAGGGAGTCGGTGAGCCGCCCGTCGCCGGAGGCGTCCGGGGTGGCGACGAAGCCCGTCAGGAAGTAGGCGCCCGGGCGCACTTGGTACGTCTGGTCGTGCGCGCCCTCGTTGAAGCGCCGCTCGCCGCTCGCGGTGTCCGTGCCGATGAGGTCCACGGACGACGCCCCGTCGGCGGGCCTGCCGTTCCGGTCGACGAGCTTGACGCGGAGGCTCACGGTCTCCGGCTGGACGTGGAGGGAGAAGGGGGTGGAGACGCGGGTGCCACCGGCCGCGGTGGCCAGGACGCGTCCGGTGATGTCGCCGTACTGGGCGCGGGTGAGGGCGGCGTCGGGGGTGAGCTTCAGCGGCACCTTGACGGTGGCCCCGGCGGGGACGGTCACGGAGGTCCGGGTGAGGCGGGCGACGCCGGAGCGCACCGCGGAGCCGTCGTTGCCGGTGACGCCCGCCACCGACAGCTTCAACGTGACTTTCTTGCCGGTGGTGTTGGTGTAGGGCACGTCGGCCGTGGTGCGGTCCGAGGCGTCCTGCGGCCAGCCGAAGGCGCCGCCCTGCACGGCGGGCGCGCCGAGCACCCGCTGGTCGATCGCGGCCTTGGCGTCGAGGCGTCCGCCGCCGGTCTCGCGGGCGTCGCCGGGCACGCGGCTGTCGGCGGACGACACGAGGGCCGCCTTGATCTGCCGGGCGCTCCAGTCGGGGTGGCGCTGCTTGACGAGGGCGGCGGCGCCCGCGACGTGCGGGGTCGCCATCGACGTACCGCTCATCGACCGGTAGGCGTACGGGCCGCGGCCGCCGGCCGCCGCCGCGGAGATGGCGACGCCGGGCGCGGCGATCTCCGGCTTGAGGGTGTGCGAGCCGTAGGCGGGGCCGCGGCTGGAGAAGGGTGCGGTGGTGTCGTCGCGGTCGACGGCGCCGACGGTCAGGACGCCCGGCGCGCAGCCGGGCGAGGAGACGGAGTTGAGGGTCGGGCCGGTGTTGCCCGCGGCGACGACGAAGAGGGTGTCCTTCGCGGACCGCGCGAGTTCCTCGGTCGCGGTGCTCATGGGGTCGGTGCAGTCGGTCCGCGCGGGGTTGCCGAGGCTCATGGAGACGACGTCGGCCTTCTGGTCGACGGCCCACTGCATGCCCGCGATGATCCAGGAGGTGGCGCCGGATCCGGTGTCGTCGAGGACCTTGCCGTGCAGCAGTTCGGTGCCGGGCGCGACGCCCTTCTTCCTGCCGCCGCTCGCCGCGCCGGTGCCGCCGACGGTGGAGGTGGTGTGGGTGCCGTGGCCTTGTCGGTCCTCGGTGTCCGGGGACCCGGTGAAGTTCTTCGTCGCGCCGACGCGGCCCTTGAGGTCGGGGTGCTCGGCGTCGACCCCGGTGTCCAGGACGGCGACCTTGGTGCCCTTGCCGTCGTACCCGGCGGCCCACGCCTCGGGGGCGTGCACCTGCTGGGTCGACCGGTCGAGCGTCGCCTCGACCTTGGCGTCGAGCCAGAGCTTCGTCAGGTCGGAGGCGGCGCGGGACCGGGAGTCGGTGATCTGCGCCCAGAAGGCGGCGGCCCGCTTCTTGTCGGCCTTCAGGGCGACGCCGCCGACCGGTTCGAGGACGGGGCCGCGCTCGGCGCCGCGCGGGGTGACGGGCACCGTGCGGGCCACGTCGACGGACCGGTCGTAGACGGCGATGAGCGGCAGCTTCTTGCTGTGCGCGTCGTCGTAGCCCTGCCGGACGAGCCCGGTGACGTTGAACAGTTCCTCGTCGACCAGGCCCCGGGCGAGGGCGTGCTCGGACCCCTCGGGGTAGACGTAGAGGTCCTTGCCCGACTGCCGGGTCTGGACGAGCGGCACGCTGCCGTCCTCGCGGGGCAGCGCGGCGGCGCCCGAGCCGCCCCTGCCGTCGGACGTCACCAGGATCCGGTCGCCGGTGACCAGGGTGACGACGGAGCCGCCCCCGTCCCTCGATGCGCCCGGTGGGGTGCTTCCCGTGATCGGCGGGCGCTCCGTCGACGGGCGTGGTTCCGCCGCGGACGGGACGGCCGCGGTGACGGCGAGGACGGCGGCGGACGCCGCCCCCAGTGCCGTACGCGCTATCGGGCGCATCGCTCTCCCCAGGGTTCGTCGGGCATGCGGGACCGCAGGCCGAGATGGCCCAAAGGCCGCATATCCGGCCGCGGTTGGTGCTGCGGTGGCGTCACCTTGGCAGAGAGCCGGGTGGTGCGGGGATGATGTCCCGGGGCGGGTTTACGCCGTGGCTCTTTCCCGCCACGGCGTCGCCGGAACGGAGCGATTGGGGAGGGGCGTCGCCGCATGCTGGCAGCGATCGGTCTGGACGAGACGCACGAGTCGGCGTACCGGGCGCTGGTGTCGGTGGGCGCGGCCGACGTCGCCGACCTGGCCCGCAGGCTCACCCTGGGCGAGCCGGAGACCGAGCGGACGCTGCGGCGCCTGGAACGGCACGGTCTTGCCGCGCAGGCGTCCGGCCGGGCGGGGCGCTGGGTGGCGGCGCCGCCCGGGGTGGCGCTCGGCGCGCTCCTCACCCAGCAGCGGCACGAGCTGGAGAAGGCCGAGCTCGCGGCGACGCTGCTCGCCGAGGAGTACCGCGCGCAGGCCGCCGAGCCGACCGTGCACGACCTGGTCGAGGTGGTGACCGGGGCGGCGGCCGTCTCGCAGCGCTTCCTGCAGCTGCAGCTGGGCGCGAGCGAGGAGGTGTGCGCGCTGGTCACCGGCAGCCCCGTCGCGATCACCGGCATGGAGAACAGCGCCGAGGAGCAGGCCGCGGACCGGGGCGTGCGCTACCGCGTGGTGGTCGAGCGCACCGTCCTCGACCTGCCGACCGGCCTGGTCGAGCTGGCGGCGGCGATCGGCCGCGACGAGCAGGTGCGGGTGGTGGACCGCGTCCCGACGAAGCTGGTCATCGCCGACGGCTCGCTCGCGATGGTCCCGCTGACCTCGCGCACGGCGGAGCCCGCGGCCCTCGTCGTGCACGCGAGCGGGCTGCTCGAATCGCTGACGGGCCTCTTCGAGGCGGTGTGGCGCGAGGCGCTGCCGCTGCGCCTGGGCGAGGACGGGCGGACGGTCACCGAGGCGGCGCCCGAGGGCCCGGACGGCACCGACCTGGAGATCCTCTCGCTGCTCCTGGCGGGCCTGACGGACGCGAGCGTCGCCAAGCAGCTCGACCTGGGGCTGCGGACGGTGCAGCGGCGGGTGAAGCGGCTGATGGAGCTGACGGGTGTGACGACGCGGCTGCAGCTCGGCTGGCACGCCTACGAGCGGGACTGGGTGGCCCGACGGCGCCTGGACCACGGAGCGTGACAGCCCCTCCAGGGCTAACCTGACCTGCGGTTTCGCCGGGACTCGGGCACGCTGGGCAGATGGGAGCGTGGGAACTCCTGCTGGTCGGCGTCGTCATGCTGCTCGGCCTGTGCGGAGTGCTGGTGCCCGGCGTACCGGGGTCGTGGCTGGTGTGGGCCGCGGTCCTGTGGTGGACGTTGCAGGACCCGAACGGCCTCGCCTGGAGCATCCTCGTCGGCGCGACGGCCGTGCTGCTGGCGGCACAGGCCGTGCGCTGGTGGCTGCCGCCGCGACGGCTGCGCGAGAGCGGTGCCTCGCGCCGGATGGCGGTCTTCGCCGGGGCGGGGGCGCTGGTCGGCTTCTGTGTCGTGCCGGTGATCGGGGCGATCCCCGGCTTCCTCGCCGGGATCTACGCCGAGGAGCGGCTGCGGCTCGGCGGCCACGGCGAGGCGGTGGCGGCGACCCGTGCGGCCATGCGGCTGGGCGGCAGCAGCGTCCTGACGGAACTCTTCGCGTGCCTGCTGATCCTGGGTGCGTGGCTCGGGGCGGTCGTCTGGGGGTAGGGCGGGGGCCGCGACGGGCGGCGCGCCGGACTCCCCGGGGGTGGGGGTTCCCGGCCGCGGGAGCCGTGCGGGTCTAGCCCAACCAGGTCACATCTGTCGCCGGGCCCTCCCCTGCCCGGTGCGTCCGCACGGTCCGGGCCCGGCGGGCGGCCGATGTTGGATCCGGTGCCCCGGTCCTGCGGTCCGTGCCGGCACCCGACAGGCACGAGAGCGAGGGAGAGCGCGATGCCGGAACTGTTCGTCGACGGGGAGTGGACGGCGGCCGTCCACGGCGCCCGGCGGGACGTGGTCAATCCGTTCGACGCGTCCGTCGTCCAGCAGGTCGACGACGCCGACGCGGCCGACGTCGACCTCGCCGTGGGAGCCGCGCGGCGCGCCTTCGACCACGGCGCGTGGCCGTCGCTGCCCACCCGGGAGCGCGCCGACGTGCTGCTCAGGGTGGCCCGGTTCCTGCTGCGCGACCAGGAGGAGATCGCCCACGTCGAGTCCCTGGACACCGGCAAGACCCTCGCCGAGGCCCGGATCGACGTCGAGGACGTCTCGAACGCGTTCCGCTACTTCGGGGAGATCGCCGACAAGGACGGCGGGCGCGTCGTGGACGTCGGCCCCGACGTGCTCAGCCGGGTCACCTACCACCCGGTCGGGGTCTGCGCGCTCATCGCGCCGTGGAACTACCCGCTGCTCCAGGCCTCCTGGAAGGTCGCCCCCGCGCTGGCCGCGGGCAACACCTTCGTACTCAAGCCGAGCGAGACGACCCCGCTCTCCACGATCCACATGATCCGGCTGATCGCCGAGGCGGGCGCGCCGGCCGGTGTCGCGAACCTCCTGCTCGGCCCCGGCACCACGGTCGGCGCGGCGATGTCCGCGCACGCCGACGTCGACCTGGTCTCCTTCACCGGCGGCCTGGCCACCGGCCGCCGGATCATGGCGGCCTGCGCGCCCGGCGTGAAGAACATCGCGCTGGAGCTCGGCGGCAAGAACCCCAACGTGGTCTTCGCGGACTGCGACCTGGAGACCGCCGTCGACCACGCCCTGGAGGCATCGTTCCTGCACTCCGGGCAGGTCTGCTCGGCGGGCTCCCGGCTGCTGGTCGAGGACTCCCTGCACGACCGGTTCGTGGAGCGGCTCGCGGCCCGCGCGAGCGCCATCCGGCTGGGCAGCGGCCTGGACCCGCGCACCGAGAGCGGACCGCTCAGCTCCGCGGAGCACCGGGCGAAGGTCGAGGCCTATCTGGAGATCGCCAAGGAGGACGGCGCGCGCCTGGTCTGCGGCGGCCGCCGCCCGGACGACCCCGAGCTGGCGGGCGGCTTCTTCCTGCTGCCGACCGTGTACGCCGACTGCGACCGCTCCATGCGCATCGTGCGCGAGGAGGTCTTCGGTCCGGTGGTCACGGTGGAGCGGTTCCGCACCGAGGACGAGGCCGTCGAGCTGGCCAACGACACCGAGTACGGCCTGGCGGGCGGCATCTGGACGAACGACGCGAGCCGCGCCCAGCGCGTCGCGGCCCGGCTGCGCCACGGCACCGTCTGGATCAACGACTTCCACCCCTACGTGCCGCAGGCCGAGTGGGGCGGCTTCGGGCTCTCCGGCGTCGGCAGGGAGCTCGGCCCGACCGGGCTGCGCGAGTACCAGGAGGCCAAGCACATCTACCAGAACCTCAGGCCGGGGCCCTCCGGCTGGTTCAAGGGCTGACCGGGCAGCACGAGGCAGGCGAGAGAGAAGGCGACGGCATGCACGACGAGACGACGACTTACGACTACGTGGTCATCGGCGGCGGTACGGCGGGGTCGGTCCTCGCGGCCCGGCTGAGCGAGGACCCGGCCTGCCGGGTCTGCGTGGTGGAGGGCGGGCCCAGTGATGTCGGCGACGACCGCATCCTGCGGCTGCGCAACTGGATCAACCTGCTGGGCTCGGAGTTCGACTACGGCTACACCACCGAGGAGCAGCCGCACGGCAACTCCCACATCCTGCACTCCCGGGCCCGGGTGCTCGGCGGCTGTTCCTCGCACAACACGCTGATCAGCTTCCTGCCGTTCCCCGACGACCTGGACGAGTGGGTGCGGGCGGGCTGCGACGGCTGGGGACCCGAGACGATCCTGCCGTACCGGAGCCGGCTGCAGAACACCATCGTGCCCGTCGGCGCCGCCGACCGGAACGCGATCGCCGAGGACTTCATCACCGCGGCGTCCGCCGGTCTCGGCGTGCCGGTCGTCGACGACTTCAACGCCCGGCCCTTCACCGACGGCACCGGGTTCTTCTCCCTCGCCTACGACCCGGCGACCAACACCCGGTCCTCCGCGTCGGTCGCCTACCTCCACCCGATCCTCGACCGGCCGAACCTGACGCTCCGTCTGGAGACGTGGGCGTACCGCCTTCTGCAGGACAGCGAGGGGCGCTTCACCCGCGTCCAGGTGCGCAACCCCGACGGCTCGCACAGCACCCTGGAGGCCGAGGCCGAGGTGCTGCTGTGCGCGGGCGCGATCGACACGCCGCGCCTGCTGATGCTCTCCGGCATCGGACCCGCGCAGCAGCTGCGCGACCTGGGCATCGAGGTCCGCGAGGACCTGCCGGGGGTCGGCGAGAACCTCCTGGACCACCCCGAGTCGGTGATGGTGTGGGAGACCAAGGGGCCGCTGCCGCCCAACTCGGCGATGGACTCCGACGCCGGTCTCTTCCTGCGCCGTGACGCGGCGGGCGGCCCGCGCCCCGACCTGATGTTCCACTTCTACCAAGTGCCGTTCACCACCAACACGGAGCGGCTCGGCTATCCGGTGCCCGAGCACGGCGTCTGCATGACGCCGAACGTGCCGCGCGCCCGGTCCGTGGGCCGCATGTGGCTGCGCAGCGCCGACCCGACGGTCAAACCCGCCCTGGACTTCCGCTACTTCACCGATCCGGAGGGCTACGACGAGCGCGCCATCGTCGACGGCTTGAAGATCGCGCGCGAGGTGGCGGCCACCGCCCCGTTCAGCGACTGGCTGCTGCGCGAGGTCGCCCCGGGCCCCGGCGTGACGTCGGACGCCGACCTGTCCGAGTACGGACGCCGCGCCGCGCACACCGTCTACCACCCGGCGGGCACCTGCAAGATGGGCGCCGAGGACGACCCGACGGCGGTGGTCGACCCGCAGCTGCGGCTGCGCGGGCACGACGGTCTGCGCATCGTCGACGCGTCCGTCTTCCCGACCATGCCGACGGTCAACCCGATGGTCACCGTGCTGCTCACCGCCGAGCGCGCGGCGGACCTCATCAGCGCCCGCCCGGCCCCCGAGCCGGGTCCGGAAGGGGTGACCCGGTGACCACCGTTCCCGGCACCCCGGACGGCGCCGCGGGCGAGGCCGCGCCCGGCGAGGAGAAGTCCGAGTTCCGCAAGGACATGAGCCCCTGGGCGAACTTCGCCCTCGGCTTCACCTACCTCTCCCCCGTGGTCAGTACGTACACCCTCTTCGGCACGGCGCTCGCCGACGGCGGCCCGCCGATGATCTGGGCCTTCGTCATGGCGGGCTGCGGGCAGTTCCTGGTCGCCCTGGTCTTCGGCGAGGTCGTCGCGCAGTACCCGGTCGCGGGCGGGGTCTACCCGTGGGCGCGGCGGCTGTGGGGCGTGCGCTGGGCGTGGATGACCGGCTGGGTCTACATGTGGGCGCTGCTCGTCACGATCACCAGCGTCGCGTACGGCGCGGGCCCCTACATCGCGATCCTGTTCGGCTTCCGGCCCACCGTGCACACCACGGTGCTGTGCACGGTCGCGCTGATCGTCATCGCCGTACTCATCAACTACGCGGGCACGAAGGCCCTTTCGTGGGCGGCGCTCATCGGCTTCGGCGCGGAGCTGCTCGGCGCGCTCGTGGTCGGCATCATCCTGCTGACCACGCACCGCTTCCACGGCCTCGGCGTCCTCTTCGACGACTACGGCGCGTCCGGTGACGGCTCCTACCTGCCCGTCTTCCTGGGCGCGGCGATCATCGGCTTCTACCAGTACTACGGCTTCGAGGCGTGCGGGGACGTCGCCGAGGAGGTCAAGCACCCCGGCAAGGTGATCCCCAAGGCGATGCGCAGGACCATCTACGTCGGCGGGGCCGCGGCGACGTTCACCTGTCTGACGCTGCTCCTCGCCGTCGTCGACTACCGCGCGGTGATCTCGGGGAAGGACACCGACCCGGTGGTCAGGGTGCTCTTCGACGCCCTCGGCGAGGCGGGCGCGCGGACCGTGATGGCCGTCGTCCTCATCTCCTTCCTGTCCTGCACGATCAGCCTGCAGGCCGCCGCGGGCCGGCTGATCTACTCGTACGCCAGGGACGAGATGATCGTCGGGCACCGGGTGCTGCGGAAGTTCTCGGAGGCGCGCGCGGTGCCGCCGTACGCACTGCTGGTCGCCGCGGTCGTCCCGACGCTGATCGCCTTCGGCTCGCTGATCTCCGCGGACGCCCTCACCAAGATCGTGTCCTTCGCGATCCTCGGCATCTACGCCGCCTTCCAGATGGTCGTCCTGGCGGCGCTGCGGGCCCGGCTCAAGGGCTGGAGGCCGAGCGGCGAGTACCGGCTCGGCCGCTGGGGCCTGGCGGTGAACGTGGGGGCGCTGGCCTACGGGATCTTCGCCATCGTCAACATCGCCTGGCCACGCACCCCGGAGGACCCCTGGTACGACAACTGGATCGTGCTGCTCAGCGGCGGTGTCGTGGTGGCGGCGGGGCTGGTGTACATGGTCACGACGCGGCACTACGGGCGCAGCGACGCGCCCGCGGACAGCGCGGTGCCGGACTAGGACCGGGACCAGGATCGGGGCCGGTACCGGGGCCTGTGGCGGACGGCGGGACGTCCCCCGCGGGCCCTAGGCGTCGCGCCCCTCACCGGCGGCGTCCGGGTGCTCGCCCGCCAGATGACGCACGGCGTACGAGCGCCAGGGGCGCCAGGCGTCCGGCACCGGTCCCGGGCCGCCGGGCGGCGCCACGTCGGGGTCGCCGAGCGCCCGCATCCGCACGAGCGCGGCGGTCCGGGCGTCCAGGCCGGGCAGCGCGCGGAGCGCGGCCTCGGCGTCGTCGCGGTCGGCGCCCGCGTCCAGCCGCAGCGAACCGTCGGCCAGGGCCGTGGCGAGGGCGCCCGGCGCGCCGGGCTCGGCGGTCAGGTCGGCCGGGGCGGGAAAGAGGTGGGTGAGGCCGCCGCAGGCCGCGTCGAGCGGCGTGCCGTAGCGGGCCACGAGCCGTTCGGCACCCCGACGTCCGACCAGCGCGCGCACCGCGAACTCCTCGGGGTCGGCGGCGCCGGGCGAGCGCAGTCCCGGCCGGGCGGCGACGAGCGGGGCGAGCCGGGGGTCGGCGCCGAGCCGCTCGTCGACGGCGTACGGGTCGGCGTCCAGGTCGAAGAGGCGGCGCAGGCGCTGCACGGCCGTGGTGAGGTCGCGCAGGTCGCCCAGGTGCAGCCGGGCGTCGAGCCAGCCGCCGCGGTGCAGGGCCTCGCCGGCGGACCCGGTGCCGACGCCGGTGTCGTGGTGCGTCTCCGCGACCGCGACGATGCCCGTGCCGTACGGCAGGCGCAGGGTGCGCCGGAAGGTGCGGGCGCCGCGTTCCCCGGTGACCTCCTCGACGCCGGTGACCGCCTCGGCGGCGAGCAGGTCGAAGACGGCGTCGGCGCGGTACGGGCCGCGGTGGGCCAGGCGCAGCGGGATGCCCGCGGCGGGGGTGGCGCGGGCGGTGCCACGGCGTGGGGCGGCGGCGCGCAGGGCGGTCGGGGTGAGGGCGTACACCGCCCTGATGGTGTCGTTGAACTGCCGGACGCTGGCGAACCCGGCGGCGAAGGCGATCTCGGTGACCGGCAGGTCGGTGGTCTGCAGCAGGACCCGGGCGGTGTGCGCGCGCTGGGCCCGCGCCAGGGCGACGGGACCCGCCCCGAGCTCGGCGGTGAGCTGGCGCTGCACCTGCCGGGCGCTGTAGCCGAGGCGCACGGCGAGCCCCGGGACGCCCTCGCGGTCGACGACGCCGTCGCCGATCATGCGCATGGCGCGGCCCACCACGTCGGCGCGCACGTTCCAGTCGGCGGAGCCGGGGACGGCGTCGGGCCGGCAGCGGCGGCAGGCCCGGAAGCCGGAGGTCTGGGCGGCGGCCGCGGTGGTGTAGTAGCGGACGTTCTTCCGTTTGGGGGTGACGGCGGGGCAGCTGGGCCGGCAGTAGATGCCGGTCGTCTCGACGGCGAAGAAGAACTCCCCGTCGAAGCGGGCGTCCCTGCTGCGCACGGCCTCGTACCTGGTCTCTTCATCGATCACATAGGCCATTGTGTGGCCGCGCGGGGCTCCGGGCTGGCGGAATTCGGACGCGGTGCTGGGGCGGGGGTGCGGTGTGCCGCCGCGGGGGCGCGGGGAACCGTGGGCCCGGTCTCCGGCGGCCCGCCCGCGGCGACCCACTCCCGACTCCCCACCCCCGGCACCCCCGGCACCCGCGCCCCCGCGGCGGCGCACCGCACCGCACCGGCTCAGCGCATGCGGCCCCGCTTGATCTCGACGGCCGTGCGGGCCTCCCCGCTCCGCAGCCGCCACTCGCGCCGCATCTCGGCCCGCGCGCGGGCGTCCGTCTTGGCGACGATGCGCTGGTTCTCGCGGATCAGCTTGCGGTAGCTGTCGAGCCGGCGCTCGGGCAGCGTGCCGTCCTCGACGGCGGCGAGCACCGCGCAGCCGGGCTCCGCCGCATGGGCGCAGTCGTGGAAGCGGCACCGCTCGGCCAGTTCCGAGATCTCGGCGAAGACCTGGCCGACGCCGGTCCCGGCGTCCCACAGGCCCACCCCGCGCAGCCCGGGGGTGTCGATGAGGACGCCGCCGCCGGGCAGCGGGATGAGGTTGCGGGTCGTCGTGGTGTGCCGGCCCTTGCCGTCGACGTCACGGATGGTCTGCACCGCCATGATGTCGGCACCGGCCAGCGCGTTGGCGAGGGTCGACTTGCCCGCGCCGGACTGGCCGAGCAGCACCGACGTACCGCCGGAGACGACCGCGGCCAGGACGTCGACGCCGTCCCCGGCGGCGGAGCTGACGGGGAGCACCGTGACGCCGGGCGCCGCGGTCTCGACGTCCTCGACGAGGTGGCCGAGCGTGGTGGCGTCCGGGACGAGGTCGGACTTGGTGAGCACGACGACGGGCTGCCCGCCCGACTCCCAGCCGAGCGCGAGGAACCGCTCGATGCGCGCGAGGTCGAGCTCGGCGGCGAGGGACACGGCGATGATCGAGTGGTCGACGTTGGCCGCGAGGATCTGCCCCTCGGACCGCTTGGACGAGGTGGACCGTACGAAGGACGTGCGGCGCGGCAGGTACGCCTGCACGTAGCGGGGATCGGCACTGGGCGGGTCGACCGCCACCCAGTCGCCGGTGCACACGACCTTCAGCGGGTCGCGCGGGGTGACGAACTCGGTGTCGGCGCGCACCGTCCCCTCGGGGGTGACGACGTCGCACTGACCGCGGTCGACACGGACGACGCGTCCGGGCACCAGGCCCCGGGCGGCGAACGGCGCGAACTCGTCCTCCCAGCCGGTGTCCCAGCCGTACGCGGCGAGGGGGTGCGGGAGGGCGGAGGATGACGAGGAAGAGAACGAAGACGACGAGGAAGACAAGGGGGACCCTTCACAGGGGTGGCCCCGGCACGGCGCGCAGGTCCGCGCGCGGTGAGATGTGTCAGCCGGAGGCCACGGAGGTGGACTTGATGCACTTCCGGGTGCGGGCAGCGGCAGCGCCCGTGGCGGGGAGAGCCATCGGTCAACACCTCCAGAGAACCTTGCGCGATCATCGGGACAGGGACCGGACGGCCACCTGCCAACTCCGCCGAGCGTAACGAGCGCCGGGAACCGGGCGCCACGGGTTTTTCCGGGGGTGGGGTGCGGGGGGCGGGCCGGCGCCGGGGTGCGCCGCGCCTCAGGAGCGGTGGGCGGCACTCGCGCCCGCCCGGCCGCTCACCGCTCCCACGGGCCCCGCCGCCGCGCCACGAACACCAGCTCGCGGCCGGGTCGGTCCGGGGCGTCGCGCAGGGGTTCCACGACGTATCCCTGGGCGGCCAGGTCCGCCTCGACTTCCTCACGGCCGCGGAAGCGCAGGGTCGAGTCGGAGGTCAGGACCCGGCCGTCCGCGGTGAAGGCGTAGGTCCAGCGGAACGTGACCAGGGGCCCTTCGACCTCCGTGACCTCGACCCAGCTCTCCACCGGTCCCGTGCCGGGGACGTCCGTCACCGTGTGCGTGGCCGCGCGGTTCCACTCCTGCCAGGCGCGCCGGGCCGGGTCCCGCGTCTCGAAGACCAGGCGCCCGCCGGTACGCAGGGCCGTGTGCGCCCCGCGCAAGGTGTTCCGCCACGCGTCGGGCTCGGTGATCTGCTGGGCGACGTTGGCCGTCATGGTCGCGAGGTCGACGGCCAGGGGCGGCAGCCGTGTCGCGTCGCCGTGCAGCCAGCGGACCCGTCCGGCGCCCGGTTTGGCGCGGGCCACGTCGAGGGACGCGGCGGCAGGGTCGACACCGACGACGTCGCAGCCCCGGGCGGCGAGCAGCAGGGCGAACACCCCGGTGCCGCAGCCGATGTCGAGAACCCGGCGCGCGCCGAACTCCTCCGCCATGGCGAGGTAGGCGTCCAGGTCACCGCGGTCGGGGTCCAGGACGTCGTAGAGGACGGCGAGGCGGGGATTGCCGAAGGCCTCGTCGACGACGGAGGCGCAGTCGCCGGACGCCACCTCACCGGCGTGGTCTCCCGTAGCCCCTTCGGTGCCGTGGGGGACGGAAGCGGGGTTCGTCGGGGGGTGGGTGTTGTGTGGGGGTGGGCCGGGGGTGGCGTCCGTGGGGTCAGTGGGGGGCATGGGGCGCGCGCCAGTCGGGGGCGAGGATCGACCAGACCTCGGTGTCCTGCCGTACGCCCCGGTAGGGGTCGTCCTCGCGCAGGAGGCCTTCGCGGGTCATGCCGAGCCGCTTGGCCACGTTGACGCTCGGCGTGTTCTCGGGGGCCACCAGCCACTCCACCCGGTGGATGCCGCGCGTCTCCACCGCCCAGTCGACGACGACACGGACCGCCCGGGTCACCAGGCCGCGCCCGGAGGCGTCCGGTTCCAGCCAGCAGCCCGCCTCGCAGGTGCCGGCCGCCGCGTCGAAGGCCCGCAGGAGGACGCCGCCGACCAGGCGTCCGTCGAGCCGGATGGCGTACAGGCGGCCGGTGTCGGCCGCGGTCTTGTCCGCGTACACCTGGAGCCAGGCGCGGGCGGAGTCGAGGTCGGCGGTGATGTCGGGGAGCCCGACGTAGCGGCCGATGTAGTCGCGGCCCCGGTCCATGTGGGCGAGGAACTCCTCGGCGTGGGACGGCTCCAGGGGGCACAGTGCGGCTCCGTCACCCAGGGGTATCGCGAACATTCTCATCCTCCACAGTGGCCACGCCGTTCGCTGGATCCTCGCACGGCGCGACGCCGGGCGGTCCGCTGCGGCGCCCCACGGCGCGCACGCCGACCGCTCTTCGCCACTCTCCGTGGTCGGCCGGATTCCGCTCCGTCACGGGCCTCAACGGCGCCCCGTCGTGGGCGAAATGACGGAACGACACCCTCCGCGGTGCCGCCGCCCGGAGCCCGCGCCGGGCCCGTCCCCGCTGCCCGCGCGGGCCCCCGCACGTCCCGCCGGGCCATCGACGCAGGCAGGTTGAGCGGAGGGCACTGTTCCGGACAGTTCCGCGACGCGGACGATCTGGCCGGTCTTGTCGCTGACGAATTAGTTGCCTCAGCCATCCAATGGGGACGGATCAGGGACGAACTGCGCTTGCGAGGTACTTCATGCCGGAGACAACGAAGCCGATCGAATCCATCTCCTTCCCCCAGGACCGCACGTGCCCGTACCACCCGCCCACCGGCTACGCACCCCTGCGCGAGGACCGGCCGTTCTCGCGCGTCACGCTCTTCGACGGCCGCTCCGTGTGGCTGGTCACCGGCCAGCGGGCGGCGCGTGAGCTGCTCGTCGACCCCCGGCTGTCCGCGGACCGCCAGAACGAGGCCTTCCCGTCGCCGACCGAACGCTTCGCCCGGCTCCGTGACCGCCGCGTCGCCCTGCTCGGCGTCGACGACCCGGAGCACAACACGCAGCGAAGGATGCTGATCCCCAGCTTCTCCGTCAAGCGCATCGCCGCCCTGCGCCCCCGGATCCAGGAGACGGTCGACCGGCTCCTGGACGCCATGGTCGAGCGCGGGCCGACCGCGGAGCTGGTCAGCGCCTTCGCGCTGCCGGTGCCCTCCATGGTGATCTGCGCGCTGCTCGGCGTGCCCTACGCCGACCACGAGTTCTTCGAGGAGCAGTCGCGGCGGCTGCTGCGCGGCCCGACCGCCGAGGACACCCAGAAGGCGCGGGACGAACTGGACGCCTACTTCTACGCGTTGATCGACGCCAAGCGGGCCGAGCCGGGCGACGGCCTGCTGGACGAGCTGATAGGCCGCCGGTTGGAGACGGGCGCCGTGGACCGGGAGGAGCTGGTCAGACTCGCCACGATCCTGCTGATCGCCGGGCACGAGACCACGGCGAACATGATCTCCCTGGGGACGTTCACGCTGCTCCAGCACCCCGAGCGGCTCGCCGAACTGCGGGCCGGGCTGCACGCCGACCCGCCCATCATGCCGGCCGCCGTCGAGGAACTGCTGCGCTTCCTGTCCATCGCGGAAGGGCTGCTGCGGGTGGCCAAGGAGGACATCGAGACCTCGGCGGGCACCATCCGAGCCGACGACGGCGTCGTCTTCGCCACCTCCCTCATCAACCGGGACGGGACGGCCTACCAGGGCCCCGAGGAGCTGGACTGGCACCGCACGGACCGCCACCACCTCGCCTTCGGCTTCGGCATCCACCAGTGCCTGGGCCAGAACCTCGCCCGCGCCGAGATGGAGATCGCGCTGGGCACCCTCTTCGAGCGCCTGCCGGGGCTGCGGCTGGCGGCACCGGCGCGGGACATCCCGTTCAAGCCGGGGGACACGCTCCAGGGAATGCTCGAACTCCCCGTCACCTGGTAGGAGCCGGTCATGGAACAGACGATCATTCACGTCGAGAAGGACCGGTGCGTGGGCGCGGGCATGTGCGCGCTCACCGCGCCCGGCGTCTTCACGCAGGACGACGACGGCCTCAGCGAGGTGCTGCCCGGCCGCACGGACGGCGGCGGCGACCCCCTGGTGCGGGAGGCGGCGCGGGTCTGCCCGGTCCAGGCGATCAGCGTCGGGGCCAAGGGCTGACCCTCCGTCACTCACCGTGCGTGCAGGACGATTTCATCCGCTGAGCGTGACCGTGAAGCTCTTCCCGTACGCGTGGTGGGTGTCGACCTCGACGCGGGTGCCGCCCGGCGCCCGGCCCACCCGGACCCGCGGGTCGGCGGTGACCTCGCGCAGCGGGCGGCCGCGCAGCAGGACCGTCACGGTGTCCCGGTCCATCGTCGGGTCGGACACCGCGACGGAGACGGTCGCGCCGCGGCGGCTCTCGCGGCGGCGCACGACGACCGAGGCAGGGCCCTCCACGCGCAGGGCTCCGGCGTCGTGCCGCCCCGGCGTGAAGGAGTTGGCCGCCGTCAGGCCGAGCCCCGAGTGGGACAGGGCCTGCAGGCGGCGGGAGTTGGCGAGGACCTTCAGCGGCCCGTGGCGGTGGGCCCGCAGCCGGTCCTCGTCGGCGTTCGGCACCAGCGCGTAGGCGAGGCGGGCGGGCGCGGCGCCCGCCGCGCCGTCGAAGGTGACCCCGAGGACCGAACGGGTCACCGCCGTGTCGGGGTTGGCGGTGCGCACGACCCGGCGGCTGCGGGTCACCTTCTCCAGGGTGACCCGCACCCGCGGCGCGTCCAGGAAGAGGTAGCCGACGGCGGTGGACCGCGTGGCATCGGCGTAGCGCAGCCAGCGCAGGTCGGCCGTGCCGGGGCCGGTCCACGGGCGCCCGTCCGCGCGCTCCCCGGTGAGCACGATCCGGTCGCCCGGGAGGGCCGTGCGCGCGTCGACGGTCGTGGTGACGGCCCGGCCCGCCGGATCCCCGACGTCGGCGGCGAGCACCACGATCTCGTCGTCCAGCAGGAACCACGACTTCGTCGCCGTCGCGTTGCGGTACACCACGAAGTCCTCGGGCAGCAGCGCCCGGTCGCGGTACGCCACGTCGCTCGACTGCACCATCCCGGCCACCCCGTACGCCCCGAGGACCGCGCCGCCCGACCAGCGGGCGGTGCCGCGCGGGAAGTAGACGTAGGTGTTCTGCGACTCGGACGACGCGGTGAAGTGGAGCGGGTGGTCCGGGTTGTCGTAGTAGGGCGTGCCGTACGCCTCCGGTACGGTGCGCCGCCGTTCGACCGGCGCGGTGACGCCCGCGAGGCCGTAGGGGTCGACGGTGGTGTAGTAGTCGACGCCGTACGCCTGGGTCTGGTCCTGGCCGGACAGGTACAGGTGGTGCGCGCCGTCGCCCTGGAACCACGGCATGAGGTTCTCGCCGCTCATGTACTCGTACTTGCTGATCCGGTCCGAGCTGCGGGCGAGCGCGAAGGCGTAGCCCGGCCTGCGGTGCACGGTCCGGTCCATGGCGTTGAACGCGACGCTGCGGGCGGCGGGGTTGAGGTCGGCGGACGGGACGGCGGGGTCGGCGACCAGGTCGGCGTAGCGCACGATGCTCACCGGCGAGACGAAACGGGACGGGTCCAGGGGGCCGAGCGAGGTGTCCCTGACGTGCTTGACGTAGCCCTTCAGGGCGGTGGCCGCGGCGCCCGACGCGAGCGAGGACAGGTCGACGACGGCCTCGACGACCGCCGCCACGTCGGCGTACCCGGTCTCCGGCCGGGACACCGCGCGGCCCTTGACGATCTCCATCATCCAGCCCTCGAAGATGAGCGGCGCGAAGCCGTTCCGCACCCAGCCGTGCACGGTCGGCACGAGCTCCTCGCCGTGCGCGAACCCCGTGCCCTCCAGGATCTTGAGCGTCTGCACGACCCGGGTGAGGAGCCCTTTGCCGTACGAGCCGGTGTAGGCGACGGAGGCGTGCTGGATGAAGGAGCCGTCCGCGTAATGGCCGTCCGTCACCCGGTGGTTGAGGTGGTACGGGTCGATGGTGACGAACACCGTCAGCTGGTCGACGAGGGCCTTGCGGATACGGGCCTCGCCCGGCTCGCCGAGGAGGGCGCCCTGCAGGATCCGGTTGGTGGTGATGTCGGCGAGGTTGGCGCCGGTGTGGAAGCGCGAGTCGAGGTCGACGTCGCCGTCGGTGCCGTTGCGCAGGTAGGCGTCCATGGCGGCGACGTAGGTGGCCACGAGTTCCGGCCGGTACGCGGCCACCTCGTCGGCGAGCAGGACGAGGGCCCTGCTGACGTGCTGGGAGATCCCGATCTCCCACTGGAACCAGTTGCCGTAGTAGCCCCGGGACTGGTCGCCGTAGTAGCGCTCGTGCAGCCACACCAGGCCGTCGATCACCCGGCGCCGGACGGCCGTGCTGCCGTACAGGTCGGCGGGGACGCCCGGCGTGCGGGTGGCGAGGGCGATCTCGTACAGCTTGCGGTAGGCGGTGTTCAGGTTGGCCTCGTCGGTGCCGAGCGCCAGGCCGGCGAAGAGCTCGCCCTCGCCCGCGTCGTCCATCGCCGCGAGGTCGGCGCGCGCGGTCCGCTCGACGGCGGCGAGCTTCGCGGCGGTCTCGGGGCGGGCGTTGGACCCGGCGGTCCCGGCGAACACCGCGGTGGTGTTGGCGAGCAGCCGGGCCCGGCCCTCGGCGCCGGCCGCCGCGGCGGCGGGCAGCGCCGGGACGGCGGCCAGGAGTCCGGCGGCCGACAGGGCGGACAGCAGGCGTCTGCGGGTGATCTCCATGGCGGCCTCCAACGGTGACGTGCGGGGGCGTTCGCGGGCGTTCCTGCGGGTGTTTCCGGGGGTGATCTCCGCGGATGTTCCGGGGCGTTCGCGGGCGTTCCGGGAGCGTGCGGCGAGCGGAGTCAAGCAGACGGCCCCACCCGCGACAAGGGTCCACGGCCGGGACACGCCCGCCCGGTCGACAACGTCCCCGGCGACCCCGCGAGGCGCCCGAGGCACCCACGCGACGGCTCGTGGCCGGCACGCGGTCCCGGAGCGGCCGGGGCTCAGCCCTGCCGGGTCCCGTCGCGCCGCGCGATGTGCGGCGGCGGCGCGATCCCCGCGGGCAGCAGCGGGTCGGCGACGGGCGCGCCCCAGGTCGTGGTCAGCGGCAGGTTCCCGGCCCAGACGCCGAGCTCGGCGTCGGGCCCCGTGCCGTCCTCCGGCGGACCTTCGGCGACCTTGACCGAGGCCTCCGCGAGGGAGAGCGCGAGCAGGGTGGTGGCGGCCAGCTCCTTGCGGCTGGGGCGGCGCGCGTAGTCCCACTGGCCCGGCGCCGCGTGCTCGGTGAGCAGGCGCAGGCCGCGCAGCTTCTCGTCCGGGTCCGTCACCGTGCGCGGCACGCCGTGGATCATCGCGCTGCGGTAGGTGACGCCGTGCTCGAAGACCGAGCGGGCCAGGATCAGCCCGTCGACGTGGGTGACGGTGACGCAGACGGACGCCTGCGGGTCGGCGGCCAGGCTGCGGCTCGCGACGGATCCGTGCAGGTAGAGCTGGGTGTCGTCACGGCCGTAGACGGTGGGCACGACCATCGGGTGGCCGTCGACGACGACACCGAGGTGGCAGACGAAGCCCGCGTCGAGGACGGCTTCGAGCTCGGCGCGCCCGAGACGGCCCTGCTCGCGCAGGCGACGGTGGCGGGTGCGGTCGTTCACGGGCAGGGACGCGGGCAGCGGCGACGGCTTGGCTGACTGGTTCACACGCCGGAAGGTACCGATAACGCGCCCCGGATGCCACAGATCGACGAAAAACGTCAAGCAAGGCCCGTCGGGCTGCGATATCCGCACTCGACGAGCGGCCCGTCCAAGACGCGCCCGAAAAGTCCAACAACTCCCGCTCCGGACCAATGGTGTGCAGGCACCCCGGCGCGGTCTGATGGAGCCATGGAGCTCCCCCACCACGAGGACGTGTCCCCCGGCACCGGCAGCCTCCCGCCCCGCGCGTGGTACGCGACGTCGGACGCCGCCGCCTTCTCCCTCAACGGACCCTGGCGCTTCCGCCTCTCCCCCACCCCCGACGCCGAGGACGAGGCCTTCGCCGCCGACGGGTACGACAGCACCGCCTGGGACGACATCACGGTCCCCGGCCACTGGGTGCTGCAGGGCCACGGCGCCCCCCACTACACCAACCAGCTCTACCCCTTCCCGCTCGACGCGCCCCGGGTGCCGACGGAGAACCCCACCGGCGACCACCTGCACACCTTCGACCTGCCCGCCGCCTGGCCGCGCGAGGGCGCCGCCGTACTGCGCTTCGACGGCGTCGACTCGTGCGCCCGCGTCTGGCTCAACGGCACGGAGCTGGGCGACTTCAAGGGCTCCCGGCTCGCCCACGAGTTCGCCGTCGGCGAGCTGCTGCGGCCCACCGGCAACGTCCTGGCGGTCCGCGTCCACCAGTGGTCCGCCGGGTCGTACCTGGAGGACCAGGACCAGTGGTGGCTGCCGGGCATCTTCCGCGACGTGACCCTGCTGCACCGGCCCGCGGGCAGCGCGGGCGACTTCTTCGTGCACGCCGCGTACGACCACCGCGCCGGGACGGGCACCCTGCGCGTCGACGCCGGGACCGCAGGGCGCGTCACCGTACCCGCCCTGGGCATCGACGTGCCCACCAGCCGGAGCGTCACCGTGCCCGTGGAGCCGTGGACGGCCGAGACACCGCGCCTGTACGACGCGGTCCTGGCGACGCCCGGCGAGCGGATCCCGCTGCGCGTCGGCTTCCGCACGGTCGCCGTCGAGGACGGCGTCATCACGGTCAACGGCCGCCCGGTCCTCTTCCGGGGCGTGAACCGCCACGAGTTCCACCCGGAGACGGGCCGCGCCCTCGCCCCCGACACGATGCGCGCCGACGTCCTGCTGATGAAGCGTCACAACATCAACGCCGTCCGCACCAGCCACTACCCGCCCCACCCCGCCTTCCTCGACCTCTGCGACGAGCTGGGCCTGTGGGTGATCGACGAGTGCGACCTGGAGACCCACGGCTTCCAGGCGGTCGGCTGGCGCGGCAACCCGGTCGACGACGACCGCTGGACGCCCGCCCTCCTGGACCGCGCGGCCCGCATGGTCGAACGCGACAAGAACCACGCCTCGGTGATCATGTGGTCGCTGGGCAACGAGTGCGGGACGGGCCGCGGCCTGACCGCCATGGCCGACTGGATCCGGGCCCGCGACGCCGGCCGCCTGCTGCACTACGAGGGCGACCGGTCCTGCGCCGACACCGACGTCTACTCCCGGATGTACGCCGACCACGCCGAGGTCGAGCGCATCGGGCGGGGCGAGGACGAGGGCCCTCGGCGGCGTGCCGGACTCCCCTTCCTCCTGTGCGAGTACGCGCACGCCATGGGCAACGGCCCCGGCGGACTCGGCGCCTACCAGCGCCTCTTCGAGACGTACGAGCGGCTGCAGGGCGGCTTCGTCTGGGAGTGGATCGACCACGGCATCGCGCACCCCGCGTACGGGTACGCCTACGGCGGCGACTTCGGCGAGGAACCGCACGACGGGAACTTCGTCTGCGACGGCCTGCTCTTCCCCGACCGGACGCCGTCCCCCGGACTGGTCGAGTACAAGAAGGTGATCGAGCCGGTCCGGATCGAGGGCGACGGGCGGGCGGGGACCGTCGCCGTCACCAACCTGCACGACTTCGCCGGCCTCGCCCACCTCGCCTTCACCTGGTCGTACGACCAGGACGGCGTGCCCGTCGCCGACGGCGTCCTCGCGGTGCCGCCGGTCGGTCCTGGCGGGCGCGCGGAGGTGAAGCTGCCGCCCCCGCCGCCGCACGGCCCGGACACCGAGACGCAGTGGACGGTACGGGCCGTGCTCGCCGACGCCACCGCCTGGGCGCCGCGGGGACACGTGGTGGCCTGGGCCCAACTGCCCGCCGGGGACGGCAGGACGCGTCCGGTGCCGGACGGCGCGGCGGCCCCGCGGACGGCGGACGGCCACCGCCTCACGCTGGGCCCCGCCGCCTTCGACGCCCGCACCGGCGACCTGCTGGCCCTCGGCGACCGCGCGATCACCGGCCTGCGCCTGGACGTGTGGCGGGCCCCCACCGACAACGACAACGGCATGCCCTGGCGCCCCGAGCCGTCCGTCGCCGCCCGCTGGCGCGCGCTCGGCCTGCACCGGATGCGGCACCGCGTCGACGCCGTCGAGCCGACCGCCGACGGGCTGACCGTCCGCACCCGGGTGGCGCCCGCCGCGAGCGACCTGGCGCTGCGCACGGAGTACCGCTGGACCTCCGACGGGGACCGCCTGACGCTGCGGCTCTCCGTGACCCCCGAGGGCGACTGGACGCAGCCGCTGCCGCGCCTCGGCATCAGCTTCGGGCTGCCGGGCGGGGCGGACCGGGTGCGGTGGTTCGGCGGCGGCCCCGGCGAGGCCTACCCCGACACCGCGACGGCCTCGCTGCTCGGCGTCTGGGAGTCGGACGTCGACGCGCTGCAGACACCGTACGTGCGCCCGCAGGAGAACGGCGCCCGCCCCGGCATCCGCTGGGCCGAACTCGGCGGTCTGCGCATCGAGAGCGCGGACCGGCCCTGGCTCACCGCGCGCCGGTGGACCACGCACCAGCTCGACGCGGCCGCGCACCGCACCGACCTGACGCCGGGCGACACCGTCTGGGTGACCCTGGACGCCGGCCAGCACGGCATCGGCACGAACTCGTGCGGCCCCGGCGTCCTGCCGCAGTACGCCCTCCACCCCCGGCCGACCACGCTGCGCTGCGTGTTCGCCCCCGCCGGCGGCTGATCCGGCGGGCCGCCGCGGCTCACCCCGCGGCGGTCAGCCGCTCCCGCAGGAACGCGACGACCCGCTCGCGCGCGGCGTACGCGGGATGGCCCGGCTCCGCACGGACCTCCTCGGTGAGCACGGAGTGCGCGGACCTGGCGAACCCCGCCGCGTTGCCCGGCGACGAGTCGAGCTCGATCACCTCGAACGCGTCGCCCAAGTGGCGGCGGAGCGTGGCGAAGCGGTCGCGCGGCACGAGCTTGTCCTCGCTGAAGCGCAGACCGAGCGCGCACAGCCCCTCGTTCCTCGTGCGGGCCACGACCGTGTCGAACTCGGCGCGGGACAGGCCGGGGTCCCCCCGGCGGGCCGCGCTGACGGGCAGCGGCAGCGAGGGCTGGCTGAGCACCGGCGCGAGGACCGCGTCGTCCGTGGCGGCCGCCAGCGCGAAGCCGCCGGTGAAGCACATGCCGATGACGCCGACCCCCGGGCCCGGCGTACGGGCCGTCAGATCGCGGGCCAGTGCGCGGAGATGGTCCGCGAAGGGCCGCCGGGCGTTGGTGGCGAAGGCGCGGAACTCCGCGGAGACGCACACCCGGGGGAAGACCTGGAGCACGTACGGTCCGGAGACCGGCCTGCCCGGCTCGCCGAAGGGGGACGGGATCGCGACGGTGAACCCCTGCTGCACCAGATGGTCGCCGAGGCCCAGCACACCCGGGTGGACACCGGGGATTTCGGGAACCAGCACGACGCCCGGCCCTGTCCCCTTCTCATAGACATCATGCGTGAGACCGGCCCCGGTGAACGAGGCCCTGCTCCAGCCGGTGAGGTCCGCCGTCGGTTCCGAACCGGGCACACCGCCCACTCCCTTTCGTCACACGTGTCCGAGGGGTAAGTGAAGTCCATGCCTACAGCACCCCTGCGCGGAAGCACAGACCCCGCCCGGCACCCCGTACCGCCCGAGCCGCCGCCCGACCCGCCGCCCGGGCGGCTCGTGACGTGGTTCGCCGCGTTCGGCCCCGTCGCCGGGGGCTACGCCGTCTTCCAGGCACTGGTGAGCCTGCTGCCCGTCGCGCTCTTCGCGGACACCGCCCGCTACACGCTCGCCGTGGTCAGCGGCGTCGGGACCGGGCTGTGCGCCTGGCTCGCGGGCGCGCTGCTGCGGGCCAGGGCGGCGGACGGCGGCGGCACGGGCGGCGGTCTGGACGGGGTGCCGTCCCCGCGCCGCCCCCTGGCGGGCAGCGGCACGCCGGGTGCGGGGGACCCGGACGCGCCGGGACCGCTGCCGGGGCTCTCGGCCGCCACCTACACCACGCTCAGCGACCGCCTGACGGTCTTCGACGACCCGCTGCGCGGCCGCCTCACCGGCTGGCCGCACGCCCTGGACGAGCAGGCGGAACCGGTGCGGCCGACGCCCACGGGCACCGCATACGGGCTGCACATCGTGCTCGAACTGGGCATGCCCGACGGGCGGTTGCGGGCCGCGGAGCTGGTGGAGACGCTGTGGCGGCTGCGGCTTCCCGAGGGCGGCTGGGCGGCCCGCTCGCAAGGGGCGGTGGGCCGCCCCGAGGTGACCGCGCTGGTGCTCGGCGCGCTCGCCAGGGCCGGCGCCGACCCACGGCTCCTGGCCACCGAGGCGGAGCGCTGCACGGACCGCTTCAGCCGCGAACTGGAGCCCGCGGGCGCGGAGATGACCCACGTCGTGACGACCGTGCTGCGCGGGCTCTTGCGGGCCGCGCCCGGCTCGCCCGCCCTGCCGGTGCTGCGGGACGCGCTCGTCGACGGCGCCGTGACCGACCCGACGCGCGGCCACCGGCGCTGCTGGGGCTCCCGGCTGACGCCCCCGCGCGGCCGGACGGTGACGCCGTCGGCCGTCCACACGGCGCAGGCCGTGGTCGCCCTGGACCGGGCGGCCCGGGTGCTCGGCGAGGACGCGAACGCCCGCGCCACCCGTGAGGAGGGCATCCGCTGGCTGCTGTCCTGCCCCGGCCCCGCGCACGACGGCTGCGAGGACCTGGAGAGCGTGCACGAGACGGTGCGCCGCCCGCACCCCGTCGACGCCTCCCGCCACGAGGTGCTCTCCGTGCGGCACTTCGCGGCGGCCTGGCTGGTGCGGGCGCTGCTCACCGCGGACGCCCCGGCGATCGCCGCCGACGAGAACGGCCCCGCGGCATGGCAGGAGATGCTGTCCGGCGCCGCCGCGTGCGTCTGGCGCCGGCAGGACAACGGGATCTGGACGTGGGACGGGGTCGATCTCGCCTACCCGCTGTGGATGACCTACCAAGGCCTTTCGGCGCTGCGGGCACATGCCGTATGGATGTATCAGCCGGGTCGGTGAACCCCGGCGCGGGGCGTGCGCGGTCCGGGCGGACATCCGGGTGGACGGAGAGGGGGCGAGCGCGGTGGCTGGTCGGCACGTCCACGACGTCCGGCGATTCCTGGCACGGTCCCTGGACGGGGAGACGGGCGACGGTCTGGTGCGGGCCGCCCGCGCCGTCGTCGCCGGCCTGGGCGACCCGCGCCGCCTCGCGCCGCTGGTCCGCGAGCTGGCCGACGGCGCCGGGGACCCCGCGGGGTGCGCGCTCCTGTCGTACCGGCACGTGCTCGGCTTCGACAAGCTGCTCCTGATCGACGGCGGACCGCGCCACATGCTGCGCGCCCACGTGTGGCATCCGGGCCGGGACACCCGCGAGGACATCCACAACCACCGCTCCCCGCTCGCCTCCTTCGTGGTGCGGGGCGCGCTCGGCATGGAGCTGTACGAACCCGTCGCGCCCGCGGCCCCCGCCGCGCCGCCCGGCGCCGGTCCGGGGGTCGACGCCGCCTGGTTCCGCGAGTCGCTGGCGGGCGCCGAGGGCGACTGGCTCCTGGAGCCCGCGGGCGGGGCGCGGCTGCGCCTGACGCAGAGCGCGCAGTACGCGGCGGGCAGTGGCTACGCGCTGCCGCCGCACGTCCTGCACCGCGCGTGGTGCGCGTCGGCCGGGCCCGCGGTCACGCTGTTCCTGGAGACGGGGGCCGGGCGGCTGCGCTACACGGACGTGTTCACGGGTCCCGGCGGGGAGCACTCCCCCGCGGACCTGTCCGGGCGGGCGGTGACGAAGAAGCCCCTGGAGGTCAACGACTACCTGGCGGAGCTGTCGACGCTGGCCGAGCTGCTCGGCTGACGGCTGACGGCTGACGGCTGACGGCTGACGGCTGACGGCTCAGGCGAAGGCCTGGCGGACGATCTCGCGGTTGTACGGGTCGACCTCGACCGTGCCGAGCTCGGCGGGGGCGAGCCAGCGGTGCTCCTGGTCGGGCAGCGGCAGGACCACGTCGAGGGTGAGCGGGCGGACCAGGAAGTTGTCCTGCCAGTTCTTCACCTCGTGCCCGCGGTAGGTGCTGACGAACGAGGACTCGCCCACCTTGCGCAGGACCTGGCCGAGCAGTCCCGTCTCCTCCTTGAGCTCTCTGAGGACACCGTCACGCGGGCTCTCGTCGGCGTCCAGCTTGCCGCACGGCACGCCCCACACACCGGGCAGGAACCGCTCGGTCGTGCTGCGTCGTACGAGCAGCACACGGCCGTCGAACACCACGGCGGCCGCCGCGAGCCGGTTGTCACCGGGATAGTCCATGTCCTCCAACGTAGCGGGGATCGCGGGCCCGTGACAGTCGGCACGGCCGCCGGCCGGTGTTCTCCCTGGTCGCGTCCGGCCGGAAGGTAGACGTCCGTCGGCATCCTGTCGTAGACCACCCCCGCAGGCCGCCGGGCGCGGGCACGTGTCCGTTTCCTTCAAGACCGCGCGGCGGCCCGTTGCCTACGCTTCCGGCATGAACAGCACACCCACCCCGCCCACGCCCCGCTTCGACCTGATCGGCCTGGTCGTCTCCGACATGGCGGCCTCGCTGGCCTTCTACCGCGGGCTCGGCCTGGAGTTCCCCGCGGGCGCCGAGGACCGGCCGCACGTGGAGGCCGCGCTCCCCGGCGGCCTGCGCATCGCCTTCGACACGGAGGAGACCATCCGCTCCTTCTCGCCGGACTGGCGGCCGCCCGCGGACGCGGGCCGGATCGGGCTCGCCTTCCACTGCGGCACGCCCGCCGGGGTCGACGCCGTGCACGAGGCCATGACGGGCGCGGGACACGAGAGCGAGCTAGCGCCGTTCGACGCGCCCTGGGGCCAGCGGTACGCCGTCGTGCTCGACCCGGACGGCAACGGCGTCGACCTCTTCGCCCCGTCGGCCGGCCAGTAGCTCGCCCAGCGGCAGCCCGGTGAACTCCTTCACGTCCCGGGCGAGATGGGCCTGGTCGGCGAAGCCCGCGACGGCCGCCGTGTCCGCGTACGACAGCCCGGCGCGGGCCAGCGCGAGCGCGCGCTGCAGGCGCAGCACCCGTGCGAGCGTCTTCGGGCCGTAGCCGAACGCGGCGAGCGAACGGCGGTGCAGCAGCCGGGCGTTGACGCCCGCGTCCGCCGCGGTGCGCGCCACCGACCGGCCCGCGTCCAGGGACCGGACGACGTGCCCGAGCAGCGGGTCGGGCGGCCCGGCCGCGGCGGCGCGCTCCAGCGCGACGGCCTCCAGGGCGGCCACCGGGTCGGCCGCGCCGTCCACCCGCGCGAGCAGTCGGCGGACCCGGGCCGCGCCCCACAGGTCGGCGAGCTCCACGCGCCGGTCGCGCAGCTCGTGGGCGGGCACGCCGAGCAGGGCGGGGGCGGTGCCGGGGTAGAAGCGCACGCCCACGTGGCGGCCCGCGGCGGCCGCTTCCGGGAGGTAGGCGCGGGTGTCGGGGCCCGCGACGAACAGCCGGCCCTCGGTCCACAGCAGGTCCATGCAGCCGTCCGGCAGCACCGGACGGACGGTGCCCGGCCCGTCCGCGGCCGTGCGGGTCCACACGACCGCGCCGGTCAGCCGGGCGGGCCGCTCCCGGTAGTCGACGGGCGCGCCGGACTCGTGGGGCATGAAGAAAGGCTACGCCGCGGCGCCCTCAGGCCGCCCGTCCGCGGTGCTCCTGCGGGCTGACGCCGTACACCCGCTTGAAGGCGCCGGAGAGCGCGAACGCGCTGCCGTAGCCGACGCGGCGGGCGATCGCGGCAATGGTCAGTTCGCTGTCGCGCAGCAGGTCGGCGGCGAGCGCGAGCCGCCAGTTCGTCAGGTACGTCATCGGGGGCTCCCCCACCAGGCCGGCGAACCGGCGGGCCAGCGCGGCCCGCGAGACGCCCGTCTTCGCGGCGAGCCCGGCGATCGTCCAGGGGTGCGCCGGGTCGTCCTGGAGCAGGCGCAGGGCGCGGCCGACGACCGGGTCGCCCAGTGCGCGGTACCAGGCGGGGGCGGCCGCCTCGGGGCGGGAGAACCAGGCGCGCAGCGCGGCGATCAGGAGCAGGTCGAGGAGCCGGTCCAGGACGACGGCCTGGCCCGGCTCGTCCTTGCCGATCTCCTCGGCGACCAGGGGCGTGAGCGGGCACTCCCACACCTCGCCGGGCAGCACGAGCAGCGGCGGCAGCGCGTCCAGGAGCCGCCCGGTGATCTCGCCCTGCAGCGGATAGGTGCCGATCAGCATCTCCACGGCGGCGTCGGGCGACTCGCCCCAGGCGCGCGGGCCGAGGTCCTGGTAGCGGGCGACGGGGGCGCCGTCCAGGGGCCTGCAGCGCTGGCCGGGGCCGATCTCGGCGAAGGGCGCGGTGGTGGCCTCGTCGGCGCACGTGTAGGGGTCGGGGCCGCGGGCGATGGCGAGGTCGCCGGGGCGGATGCACTGGGCGGGCCCGCCGCCCGCGGGGGCGATCCAGGCGGTGCCGCGCACCATGACCATGACCGACAGGGGCGCCTCGTCGGCGATGCGGACGGACCAGGGCGGGTCGAACAGCGCGCGGATCATGAAGGCGCCCCGGGCACGCGGCCCCTCCAGCAGTCCGGCGAGTACGTCCATGGCGGCAGCGTAGACGCACGCGTATGGCGGTGAGCTCCTCGGCGATGGTTCCGTGCCCGGCCCGGCAGTTGACTGGGACGCATGACGATGAACGCGACGAACACGGCACACACAGCGAACACGATGAACGCGACGAACGCGACGAACGCGACGAACGCGACGAACGCGACGAACACGGAGCACGCGACGGACACCGACCCCGCCGTGACCGGGACCGTGCTGGTCACCGGGGCGACCGGGCGGGTGGGGCGCCGGGTGGTGGAGTCCGCCGAGGCGGCCGGGCTCACGGTGCGGGCGGCCTCCCGGTCCGGGGCGGTGCGCTTCGACTGGGCGGACCGGTCGACCTGGGCGGACGCCCTGCGGGGCGCGGACGCGGCCCACCTCGCGTATCTGCCGGACGTGGGGGCGCCCGGCGCGGCCGAGGCGGTCGGCGCGTTCGCGCGGCTCGCGGTCGAGCTGGGCGTGGGGCGGCTGACGCTGCTGTCCGCGCGGGGCGAGGACCAGGCGCACGCGACGGAGGCGGCGGTGCGCGCGGCGGGCGCCCGGTGGACGGTGGTGCGGGCGAGCTGGTTCGCGCAGAATCTCAGCGAGGGGCCGCTCCTGGACGGGATGCGGGGCGGGGAGCTGGTCTTCCCCGGCGGCGAGGTCCTCGAACCGTTCATCGACGTACGGGACATCGCGGACGTGGTGGTGGCGGCGCTGACCGGCGGCGACCGCCTCGCGGACCGGACCCTCGACCTCACCGGGCCGCGGCTGCTGTCGTTCCGGCAGGCGGTCGCCGAGGTCGCGGCGGCGGCCGGGCGCCGGATCGCGTACGTCCCGGTGTCGGCCCGCGACTACGGCGCCGCGCTCGCGGAGTTCGGGGTGCCGGCCGAGGAGGCGGCGTTCCTGACCGAGCTGTTCGAGACCAACCTGGACGGGCGCAACGCGCACCTGTCCGGGGGTGTACGGGAGGTGCTGGGCCGGGAGCCGAGGGACTTCGCGGACTTCGTCGCGGAGCAGGCGGAGGCGGGCACCTGGAAGGCGTGAGGCGCCCCGGGGGCGCCGGGGCGGGGGCCGGGGCGGGCCGGCCCCCGCGGCTCACTCGTCGGTGGGGCCGTTCTCCCCGGTGCCCGTGCCGTTGCGCTTGGCGTGCTTCGGCTGCCGGGTCGGCTTCGCGGGCGTGCGCAGCCTGGACGTGACGTCGTCCGGCGGCAGGAAGCGGGACCAGCGCTCGGGGAACTCCGACGGCATCTCGGGGTCGTCGGGGTCGTCGGGGTCATAGGGGTACGTCTCCGCCTCGCGCGCGGCGGCCGCGCGGGCCACCACCTCGGCGGCCTGTGCCTCCCGTATCCGGTCGTTGGCGGCACGGGCCGCGGCCGTGGCGACGGACGGCCAGACCCGGTCGATCGCCGCGTTGACCGCGGCGCCGACCAGCACCGCGAACGCCGAGACGCCGATCCACAGCAGCACCGCGACCGGCGCCGCCAGCGAGCCGTAGATCGTGGGGCCCTCCACGGTGCTGGTGAGGTAGATCCGCAGCAGGAAACTGCCGAGCACCCACATGGCGAGCGCGATCAGCGCGCCGGGCATGTCCTCCACCCACGGCGAACGCACCGGCACGGACACGTGGTAGAGCGTCGTCAGGAAGACCACGGACAGGATGACGACGACCGGCCAGTACAGGACCTGGACCACCGTCGTGGAGCCCGGCAGCAGGTTCACCACCGCGTCCGGGCCCGCCACCATCAGCGGCAGCGCCACCGACCCGATGAGCAGCGCCACGATGAACAGGCCGAAGGCGAGGATCCGGGTCTTGACGATGCCGCGCACGCCGTCGAGGCCGTACATCACGGTGATGGTGTCGATGAAGACGTTCACCGCGCGGGAGCCGGACCACAGGGCGAAGAGGAAGCCGATGGAGATGACGTCGGGCCTGCTGACCCGCAGCACGTCGTCCAGTATCGGCTCCGCGATCTGGTGGACGCCCCGGTCGGACAGGACCGTGCGGGACGCCTCCAGGATGTTGTTCTGCACGCTGGCGATGGTGTCCGCCCCGGTCCACCGGTCCACGTACGCGAGCAGCCCGATCAGGCTCAGGAGCAGCGGCGGGACGGAGAGCAGCGTGAAGAACGCCGCCTCGGCCGCAAGCCCCAGGATGCGGTACTCGACGCATGAGTTGACGGTGTCCTTGAGCAGCAGCCAGGCGGTCCTGCGCTTCGAGACGTTCCGGTAGAGAGCGCGGGCCCGTTTCCAGCGGCCCGACGGCCGCCCGGGTGTTTCTTTTGCCTGGTGCACCTCCTTACCGTAGCGGCATGGCAGCCAGCACCCACACAGTGACCAACCAGGCTCCGCCCCTGGTGGGATATGACGTATTCACGTCCGACCGGGCCCTCGTGGAAGCGGTCGAGCGGCATCTGGATCCCGCGCTCCTCGACACGGCCCGTGACGAACTCTCCTCGCTGGGCCGGGCGGCGGGGTCCGCGCAGGCCCAGCGGTGGGGGGTGCAGGCGAACGAGAACCCGCCCGTGCTGCACACGCACGACCGCTACGGGAACCGGATCGACGAGGTCGAGTTCCACCCGGCGTGGCACCGGCTGCTCGGCAAGGCCGTCTCCGCGGGCCTGACCACGGCCTGGTCACGGCCCGGTGGGCACGTCCGGCGGGCCGCGGGATTCCTGGTGTGGACGCAGGCCGAGGGCGGCCACGGCTGCCCCGTCTCGATGACGCACGCCGCGGTGCCCGCGCTGCGCGCCGATCCGGCGCTGGCCGCCGAGTGGGAGCCGCGGCTCACCTCGACCGTGTACGACGAGGGCCTGCGCCCGGCCGCCCGGAAGGCGGGCGTGCTCTTCGGGATGGGCATGACGGAGAAGCAGGGCGGCAGCGACGTCCGGGCCAACACGACGCGCGCGCAGGCCCTCGCCGAGGACGGGACGTACGCCCTCACCGGCCACAAGTGGTTCTGCTCCGCGCCCATGTCGGACGGCTTCCTGGTGCTCGCGCAGGCCGAGCAGGGGCTGACCTGCTTCCTGGTGCCGCGGGTCCTCGCGGACGGCACCCGCAACCCCTTCGCCATCCAGCGGCTCAAGGACAAACTGGGCAACAAGTCCAACGCCTCCAGCGAGGTGGAGTTCGACGGGACGTGGGCGCGCCGGGTCGGCGACGAGGGGCGCGGGGTGCGCACCATCATCGAGATGGTCGCGGCCACCCGGCTCGACTGCGTGATCGGGTCGGCGGCCCTGATGCGGCAGGCCGTGGCGCAGGCGGTGCACCACGCCACGTACCGGGAGGCGTTCGGCGGCCGGCTCGTCGACAAGCCGCTCATGCGCAACGTCCTGGCCGATCTGGCCCTGGAGTCCGAGGCGGCCACCACGCTGGCGCTGCGGCTCGCGGCGGCGTACGACGACGGGAGCGAGCAGGAGCAGGCGTTCCTGCGGCTCGCGGTGCCGGCCGCGAAGTACTGGGTGACCAAGCGGTGCACGCCGGTCGCCGCCGAGGCCCTGGAGTGCCTGGGCGGCAACGGCTACGTGGAGGAGTCGGGCATGCCGCGGCTGCTGCGCGAGGCGCCGCTCAACTCGATCTGGGAGGGCTCGGGCAACGTCCAGGCGCTGGACGTCCTGCGGGCGCTGCAGCGGGAGCCGCAGGCCCTCGACGCGTTCCTGCGGGAGGTCGGCACGACCCGCGGCGCCGACCACCGCCTGGACGGCGCGATCAAGGACCTGCTGACCGAACTGGCCGACCTGGACGGCATCGAGGGGCGGGCCCGGCGGCTCGTGGAGCGGATGGCGCTGGTGCTCCAGGGGTCGCTGCTCGTGCGGTACGCGCCGCCCGAGGTCGCCGACGCGTTCTGCGCCTCACGGCTCGGCGGGGACTGGGGCGCGGCCTTCGGCACGCTGCCGCACAGCCTCGATCTGGCGGCGGTGGTGGAGCGGTCCGCGCCCGCGGTCCCGCCCGCGCCCTGAACGGCGGGGAACGGCGACGGGGGACGGCCGACGGCCGTCCCCCTGACCGACACGGGGGTGGTGCTGCGCCGACACGGCACCACCCCCGTGTCTCAGGCCCCCTGGGGAGCGTGAACGCCGCACGGGCGGCGGTGCGTCCAGACTCGGCCACCGTCCGGGCGTTGACCAGAGTTGCAGGAGGTTGCAACGGGCCCTGACCTCAGCGGGTTTGGTCGTCGATGCGGCACCCGGGGGCGGGTCCAGGGGGCACGATGAAGGCCTGCCCCTGCCCACCGGTCTGGCCGGAAAGGACCCCGTGGCCATGAACGCCCCCTCGACGATAGACCTCGCGCGGATATCCGCCATGGACCTCGCGCACGCCGCGCACCTCCTGAAGGACGTGCGCGACGCCACGCTCTCCGGGCGCCGGCCGCGGGTCCTGCCGCGCCCGGTGATCGGCGACTCGTGGGGGCGGATGCTGCTCGGCGGGGTCGACCCCGACCACGACCACCGCTCCCGGCTGCTCGACGAGGAGGAGCTGGAGGAGCGCCGCCGCGCCTCGCCGCTGCGGGACGTCCTGCCCGTGGTGCGCAACGCCCTGGTCGCGGTGGCGGACGCCGCGGAGCACATCATGGTCGTCAGCGACGCGGACGGCCGGGTGCTGTGGCGCGAGGGCAGCGCGGGGGTGCTGCGCGCGGCGGACGCCCTCGGCTTCGAGCCGGGCGCGGACTGGGGCGAGGGCGTCGTCGGCACGAACGGCATCGGCACGCCGCTGGTCGTGCGCCGCCCGGTGCAGGTCTTCTCGGCCGAGCACTTCGTGCAGACCCATCACCCCTGGACGTGCACGGGCGCCCCGGTGACCGATCCGCGCGACGGCCGGCTGCTCGGCGTGGTGGACGTCAGCGGCCCGCTGCGGACCATCCATCCCGCGACGCTCGCCCTGGTCGACTCGGTCGCCAAGCTGGCCGAGGCCCGGCTGCGGGAGCGGCACGCGCGGGACCTGGACCGGCTGCGCGCGGTGGCGGCGCCGGTGCTCGCCCGGCTCGGGGGGCGCGCGGTCGCGGTGGACGCGCACGGGTGGACGGCCGCGGTGACGGGGATGCCCCCGGCGGACCGGATCGCCCTGCCCAAGGCCCTCGGGGCGGGCCGGGTCTGGCTGCCCTCGCTCGGCGCGTGCCTGGTGGAGCCGCTGCCCGGCGGCTGGCTGCTGCGCGTGGAGAGCCCGGGCGACACCCCGCGGGCGGTCGCCGCGACCCGGCTCGTCCTGGACGTGAGCAGCCCGCGCCGCTGGACGCTCTCGGTGCTCGGCGGCGCCCACGACTGGACCCACGAGCTCAGTCCGCGCCACGCCGAGCTGCTCTATCTGCTGTGCACGTCCCGCGCCGGACGCACCGCGTCGGGGCTCGCCGAGGACATGTTCGGCGACCCGGCGCGCACAGTCACCGTGCGCGCCGAGCTCTCCCGGGTGCGCCGCTATCTGGGCGGGCTGCTCGCCCACCGCCCCTACCGCTTCCACGAGGACGTCGACGTCGACGTGATCACGCCGGAGCACCCGGTGGACCTGCTGCCCCACTCGACGGCCCCCGCGGTGCGCGAGGCGCGCAGCGCGGAGCCTTGAGCCGGTGCGCGCGGCGGAGCCGGGGGCACCGGTGGGCCCGACCCGCGCCGAACGGCGGCCCCGGCCCATGATTCGCTGACCTCATGAGTCTCACTGTCACCACGTGGTCCCTGGAGCAGACGTCTCCGCGGGACCTGCTGCCGGCCGCGGCCCCGGAGGGCGACGTACGGATCGTGCGCGCCGAGGTCCCCTCGCCCGAACTCAGCCGGTTCCTGTACGCGTCCGTCGGCGGGGACATCCGCTGGACCGACCGGCTGTCCCTCACCTACGCGCAGTGGCAGAAGCTGCTCGACCGGCCGGGCGTGGAGACCTGGGTCGCATACGACCGGGGGACGCCGGCCGGGTACGTGGAGCTCGCGGCGCGCGGCGAGAACGGGGACGCGGCCGAGGGCGTCGTCGAGATCGTCTACTTCGGGCTGCTGCCCGCCTTCCGGGGGCGGCGCATCGGCGGCCATCTCCTGTCGTACGCCGTCGCGCGCGCCTGGGACCTGGCGGGGCGGTGGCCGGGGCTCGCGCCGACCGAGCGGGTCTGGCTGCACACCTGCTCCAAGGACGGGGAGCACGCCATGGACAACTACCGGCGGCGCGGCTTCACGCTCTTCGACACCGAGGTCGAGGAGGAGGCCGACGTGCCGACCCCGGGCCCGTGGCCGGGCGCGGCCCGCGACTGACCCCGGCGCGCCGGGCCGCGCGCCCGCCCCTCCGGCCGGCTGTGACCGGCGACACCCTTGTCCACGATGCGGGACAAGGGTGTCCGCATTTTGGATAATGCTGGACTGCGCCGAAACTCCCGTGACACGCTTCCGGCATGGATCGCACTGGAAACGCCTTGGTGAGTCGACGTCACGTCGACCTCGGCCGCATGTCCAGCGCCATGTGTCCGGCCTGCTGATCGACTCAGCGCAGCCGCACTTCCTCCCCTGATCACCTCCCTGCGCAGCGCCGCGCGCGCCTTTCCGCATGTGCGAAACGCCCGCGGCTATGTGTCATACCCGCAGGTCAGAGCCGCTCTTCCGCTGCCCCGAAGGACGTACCACCATGGCCGCCACGCCAGAAAAGCCCGCCCCAGCCACGCCCCGCCGCAAGGCGAGCCGTCACCGCGGCGAGGGCCAGTGGGCCGCCGGTCACTTCACCCCGCTCAACGGGAACGAGCAGTTCAAGAAGGACGACGACGGTCTCAATGTGCGGACACGCATTGAGACGATCTATTCGAAGCGTGGATTCGACTCCATCGACCCGAACGACCTGCGCGGACGGATGCGCTGGTGGGGTCTCTACACCCAGCGCAAGCCCGGCATCGACGGCGGCAAGACCGCGGTCCTGGAGCCGGAGGAGCTGGACGACGAGTACTTCATGCTCCGCGTCCGCATCGACGGCGGCCGGCTGACCACCGAGCAGCTGCGCGTCATCGGCGAGATCTCGCAGGAATTCGCGCGCGGCACCGCCGACCTGACCGACCGGCAGAACATCCAGTACCACTGGATCCGGATCGAGGACGTCCCCGAGATCTGGCGCCGCCTGGAGGCCGTCGGCCTCTCCACGACCGAGGCCTGCGGTGACACGCCCCGCGTCATCCTCGGTTCCCCGGTGGCGGGCGTCGCCGAGAACGAGATCATCGACGGCTCCCCCGCCATCGACGAGATCCAGCGCCGCTTCATCGGCAACCCCGACTTCTCGAACCTGCCGCGCAAGTTCAAGACCGCCATCTCCGGTTCGCCGCAGCTCGACGTCGCGCACGAGATCAACGACGTGGCCTTCGTCGGCGTGCACCACCCCGAGCACGGCCCCGGCTTCGACCTGTGGGTCGGCGGCGGCCTGTCCACCAACCCCAAGCTGGGCGTACGCCTGGGTGCTTGGGTGCCGCTCGACGAGGTGCCCGACGTGTACGGCGGCGTCATCGGCATCTTCCGCGACTACGGCTACCGCCGCCTGCGCACCCGCGCGCGGCTGAAGTTCCTCGTCGCCGACTGGGGCCCGGAGAAGTTCCGGCAGATCCTGGAGGACGAGTACCTGCACCGCAAGCTGGTCGACGGCCCCGCGCCGGAGCAGCCCCCGGGCACCTGGCGCGACCACCTCGGCGTCCACCGCCAGAAGGACGGCCGCTTCTACGTCGGCTTCGCCGCCCGCGTCGGCCGCGTGGACGGCGCCACCCTGACGAAGATCGCCGAGGTCGCCGACGCGCACGGCTCGGGCCGGCTGCGCACCACCGCCGAGCAGAAGATGATCGTGCTCGACGTCGAGCAGGACCAGGTCGACTCGCTCGTCTCCGCCCTGGAGGCCCTGGACCTGCGGGTCAACGCCTCGCCGTTCCGGCGCGGCACGATGGCCTGCACCGGCATCGAGTTCTGCAAGCTCGCCATCGTCGAGACCAAGGCGCGCGGCGCCTCGCTGATCGACGAACTGGAGCGCCGCATCCCGGAGTTCGACCAGCCGATCACCATCAACATCAACGGCTGCCCGAACGCCTGCGCCCGCATCCAGGTCGCCGACATCGGCCTCAAGGGCCAGCTGATGCTCGACGGCGACGGCAACCAGGTGGAGGGCTACCAGGTGCACCTGGGCGGCGCGCTCGGCCTGGAGGCCGGCTTCGGCCGCAAGGTGCGCGGCCTGAAGGTCACCGCCACCGAGCTGCCCGACTACGTCGAGCGGGTCCTCACCCGCTTCCAGGCGGAGCGCGAGGGCGACGAGCGGTTCGCCACCTGGGCCGCGCGCGCCTCCGAGGAGGCCCTCAAGTGAGCGAGCGCGCGGCACCGTTCTACTGCCCCTACTGCGGCGACGAGGACCTGCGGCCGAACGAGACCGGGCACGGCGCCTGGGAATGCGCGGCGTGCAATCGGGCCTTTCAGCTGAAGTTCCTCGGGCTGCTCGCCCGGGGTGTTCAGCAGACCAGCGGTAAAGGGAACGAGATATGACGACGGCTCAGGAACAACAGCGGTTGACCGACGACCAGTCGAAGGCGCTCGCCGAGGAGGCCGGGCGCGAACTCGAGGACGCCACCGCCCTGGAGATCCTCCAGTGGGCGGCCGACACCTTCGGCCCGCGGTTCTGCGTGACCTCCTCGATGGAGGACGCGGTCGTCGCCCACCTGGCCTCCCGGGCCCTGCCCGGCGTCGACGTCGTCTTCCTCGACACCGGCTACCACTTCCCGGAGACCATCGGCACCCGTGACGCCGTCGAGGCCGTGCTCGACGTCAACGTCATCACCTTGACGCCCCGTCAGACGGTCGCCGAGCAGGACGCCGAGCACGGCCCGAAGCTGCACGACCGCAATCCCGACCTGTGCTGCGCGCTGCGCAAGGTGGCGCCCCTGGAGGACGGCCTCGCCGGGTACGCCGCCTGGGCGACCGGACTGCGCCGCGACGAGTCGCCGACCCGGGCGAACACCCCGGTCGTCGGCTGGGACGAGAAGCGCCGGAAGATCAAGATCTCACCGATCGCCCGCTGGACGCAGGACGACGTCGACGCCTACGTCACCGAGCACGGCATCCTCACCAACCCGCTCCTCATGGACGGCTACGGCTCGGTGGGCTGCGCCCCCTGCACCCGCCGCCTGCTGGCGGGCGAGGACGCACGGGCCGGCCGCTGGTCCGGCAACGCCAAGACCGAGTGCGGGATCCACGGATGACCGCCCCGCGGACCCAGCAGCCGCCGCCCCAGCCGCACCACACCCGGGAGAACCACGTGACGACCGGAGCCACCGTCTGGCTCACCGGCCTGCCCAGCGCCGGCAAGACCACCATCGCGTACGAACTGGCGGGACTGCTGCGCGCCCGGGGCCGCCGCGTCGAGGTCCTCGACGGCGACGAGATCCGCGAGTTCCTCTCCGCGGGCCTCGGCTTCAGCCGCGAGGACCGGCACACCAACGTGCAGCGCATCGGCTTCGTCGCCGAACTCCTCGCCCGCAACGGCGTGCTGGCCCTGGTGCCGGTGATCGCGCCGTTCGCGGACAGCCGTGAGGCCGTGCGCAAGCGCCACCAGGCGGGCGGCACGGCGTATGTGGAGGTGCACGTCGCCACGCCGGTCGAAGTGTGCTCCGTACGCGATGTGAAGGGCCTGTACGCCAAGCAGGCGGCGGGCGAGATATCCGGGCTCACCGGGGTCGACGACCCCTACGAGGCTCCCGACTCGCCCGACCTGCGCATCGCGTCGCAGGACCAGACCGTGCAGGAGTCAGCGGCGGCTCTGGACGCGCTGCTCACCGAGAGGGGTCTCGCATGACGACCGTCGCCACCGTGACCGGCGAGGGCACCGACAGCCCGTACGCGCTCAGCCATCTGGACGCCCTGGAGTCCGAGGCGGTGCACATCTTCCGCGAGGTCGCGGGGGAGTTCGAGCGGCCGGTGATCCTCTTCTCCGGCGGCAAGGACTCCATCGTCATGCTGCACCTGGCGCTGAAGGCGTTCGCCCCCGCGGCGGTCCCCTTCTCCCTGCTGCACGTCGACACCGGACACAACTTCCCCGAGGTCATCGCCTACCGCGACCGCGTGGTCGCCGAGCACGGACTGCGCCTGCACGTGGCCTCCGTGCAGGACTACATCGACGCCGGCACACTGCGCGAACGCCCCGACGGCACCCGCAACCCCCTGCAGACCGTGCCGCTCACCGAGAAGATCCAGAGCGAGAAGTTCGACGCGGTCTTCGGCGGCGGCCGCCGCGACGAGGAGAAGGCCCGCGCCAAGGAGCGGGTGTTCTCGCTGCGCGACGAGTTCTCCCAGTGGGACCCGCGCCGCCAGCGCCCCGAGCTGTGGCAGCTCTACAACGGCCGGCACGCCCCCGGCGAGCACGTCCGCGTCTTCCCGCTCTCCAACTGGACCGAGCTGGACGTGTGGCAGTACATCGCCCGCGAGCGGATCGAACTCCCGGAGATCTACTTCGCGCACGAGCGGGACGTCTTCCTGCGCTCGGGCATGTGGCTGACCGCGGGCGACTGGGGCGGCCCCAAGGAGGGCGAGACGGTCGAGAAGCGGCTGATCCGCTACCGCACGGTCGGCGACATGTCCTGCACCGGCGCCGTCGACTCCGACGCGACGACGCTGGACGCCGTCATCACCGAGATCGCCGCCTCCCGCCTCACCGAGCGCGGCGCGACCCGGGCCGACGACAAGCTCTCCGAAGCCGCGATGGAAGACCGCAAGCGCGAGGGGTACTTCTAACCATGAGCAAGAGCACCACCGAGCCCGTGCAGCCGCTCTCCACCGAGCAGCTCTCGGCCACCACCCTGCTGCGGTTCGCCACCGCGGGCTCCGTCGACGACGGCAAGTCCACCCTGGTGGGCCGCCTGCTCCACGACTCCAAGTCGGTCCTCACCGACCAGCTGGAGGCCGTCGAGCGGGTCTCGGCCAGCCGCGGCGCCGAGGCACCCGACCTCGCCCTGCTCACCGACGGCCTGCGCGCCGAACGCGAACAGGGCATCACCATCGACGTCGCCTACCGCTACTTCGCCACCGCCCGGCGCCGGTTCATCCTCGCCGACACCCCCGGACACGTGCAGTACACCCGCAACATGGTCACCGGCGCCTCCACCGCCGACCTCGCCGTCGTCCTCGTCGACGCCCGCAACGGCGTCATCGAACAGACCCGCCGCCACGCCGCCGTCGCCGCCCTGCTGCGCGTCCCGCACGTCGTCCTCGCCGTCAACAAGATGGACCTCGTCGCCTACCAGGAGAGCGTCTTCGCGGAGATCGCCGAGGAGTTCACCGCCTACGCCGGAGAACTCGGCGTCCCCGAGATCACCGCCATCCCCATCTCCGCACTGGCCGGCGACAACGTGGTCGAAGCCTCCTCCAACATGGACTGGTACGGCGGCCCCACCGTCCTGGAACACCTGGAGACGGTGCCGGTCAGCCACGACCTCGCCACCTGCCACGCGCGCCTGCCCGTGCAGTACGTGATCCGCCCGCAGACCGCCGAGCACCCCGACTACCGCGGCTACGCGGGCCAGATCGCGGCCGGCACCTTCCGGGTCGGCGAGTCCGTGACCGTCCTGCCGTCCGGGCGCACCTCGCGGGTCTCCGGGATCGACCTGCTGGGGACGCCGGTGGACGTGGCGTGGACGCCGCAGTCCGTCACGCTCCTCCTGGAGGACGACATCGACATCTCGCGCGGCGACCTGATCGTGCCGAGCGGCGACGTCCCCCGGGCCACCCAGGACATCGAGGCGACGGTGTGCCACGTCGCGGACACCGCGCTCGCCGTCGGCCAGCGCGTGCTGCTCAAGCACACCACCCGTACGGTCAAGGCGATCGTGAAGGAGATCCCGTCGCGCCTCACGCTCGACGACCTCTCCCAGCACCCGGAACCCGGGCAGCTCGTCGCCAACGACATCGGCCGCGTGAAGGTCCGTACCGCCGAGCCCGTGGCGCTCGACGCGTACGCCGACTCGCGCCGCACCGGATCCTTCCTGCTGATCGACCCGGCGGACGGCACGACGCTGGCGGCGGGCATGGCGGGCGACGCGTTCGCCGCGCCCGGTCCCGCGGCGGCCGAGGCCCCGGCCGCACCCGACGACGAGGGCTGGGACTTCTGACATGACCTACACCGACGTGTTCGCGACGTTCGCGAAGGAGGGCGGCCGCATCGGCAGCGGCGCCCTCGGCAGCGGTCAGGGCGGTGTTGCGCGATGTGCGCGATGACGTACGCGCACCGCATGCGCGCCCTCACCGGCCCCTGTCTCAGGGGTCCTTCCGTACGAACTTCCGCACGAAGACGAAGACCTGCCGACCTCCCGGCCACGACCTGACGGCGTGAGACCGGGCCAACGAGAGGACCACCTCCCGTGCCTGCCAGCACCCCAAGCACCTTCCGCCCGGCGCACCGCCGCCTGGCCGCCCTCGCGCTCCTGCCCCTGCTGGCCGGCGGGCTCGGCGCCTGCGGCTACGGGTCGGACTCCAAGGACGAGACGACGAAGGTCGCCGCGAAGGGCAAGACCGTCGACGGCCTCTCGGAGGTCAAGCTCGGCTACTTCCCGAACCTGACGCACGGCACCGCCCTGGTCGGCCTGGAGGAAGGCCTGTTCCAGAAGGAGCTCGGCGGCACGAAGATCAAGCCGCAGGACTTCAACGCGGGCCCCGCCGAGATCGAGGCGCTCAACTCCGGCGCCATCGACATCGGCTGGATCGGCCCCTCCCCCTCGATCAACGGGTACGCGAAGTCCAAGGGCAAGAGCCTGCGCATCATCTCCGGCTCGGCCTCCGGCGGCGTGTCCCTCGTCGTGAACCCGAAGAAGATCAAGTCGGTGGACGACCTCAAGGGCAAGCGGATCGCCACGCCGCAGCTCGGCAACACCCAGGACGTCGCGCTCCTGAACTACCTCGCCGAGAAGGGCCTGAAGGTCGACGCCAACTCCGGCAAGGGCGACGTCTCGGTGGCCCGCACGGACAACAAGGTCACGCCGATCGCCTTCAAGAACGGCGACATCGACGGCGCCTGGGTGCCCGAGCCGACCGCCTCGAAGCTGGTCGCGGACGGCGGCAAGGTCCTCATCGACGAGAAGGACCTGTGGCCGGACAAGAAGTTCGTCATCACGAACATCATCGTGAAGCAGAGCTTCCTGGAGAAGCACCCGAAGGTCGTCGAGGCCGTGCTGCGCGGTTCGGTGAAGACCAACCAGTGGATCCACGACAACCCGGACAAGGCGAAGGCCGCGGCCAACTCCCAGCTGGAGAAGCTGACCGGTAAGCCGCTGCCCGCCGAGGTCATCGACCCGGCCTGGAAGTCCATCGACTTCACCGACGACCCGCTGGCGTCGACCCTCGACGCCGAGGCCGACCACGCGGTCAAGGTGGGTCTCCTGGAGAAGCCGAACCTCGCCGGCATCTACGACCTGCGGCCCCTGAACAAGGTCCTCGAGGCCGCGTCGCAGAAGCCCGTCGACGACGCCGGACTCGGCGTCAAGTAGCCCCCGCGTCCCATCAGTTCCCAGGAGGTGACGACCATGACCAGCACCCTCACCAAGGACGCCGAGGCCGCGGACGGCGTCGGAGCGGCGCCGTACGCGGCCCGTATCGAGCACGTGTCGAAGTCCTTCGGCGGGCCTGCCGCCCGGCAGCTCGTCCTCGACGACATCACGCTCGACGTCGCACCGGGAGAGTTCGTCACCCTCCTGGGAGCCTCGGGCTGCGGAAAGTCCACCCTGCTCAACCTCGTGGCGGGGCTCGACGCCCCGTCCGCGGGCGAGATCACCGTGCCGGGCGGGCGGCCCTCGCTGATGTTCCAGGAGCACGCGCTCTTCCCGTGGCTGACCGCGGGCAAGAACGTCGAGCTCGCCCTGAAGATGCGCGGCCTGCCGAAGAACGAGCGGCGCGACGAGGCCGAGCGGCTGCTCGAACTCGTCCGTCTCAAGGGCGCGCACGGCAAGCGGGTGCACGAGCTGTCCGGCGGCATGCGCCAGCGCGTGGCGATGGCCCGCGCGCTCGCCCAGGACAGTCAGCTCCTGCTGATGGACGAGCCGTTCGCAGCCCTCGACGCCATCACCCGGGACGTCCTGCACGACGAGCTGACCCGCATCTGGCGGGAGACGAACCTCTCGGTCCTCTTCGTCACCCACAACGTCCGCGAGGCCGTCCGCCTCGCCCAGCGGGTCGTCCTGCTCTCGTCCCGCCCCGGCCGCATCGCCCGTGAGTGGGAGGTCGACATCCCGCAGCCGCGCCGGATCGAGGATCCCGCGGTCGCCGACCTGTCCGTCGACATCACCGAACAGCTGCGGGGGGAGATCCGCCGACATGGCCAGCACTGACAGCAAGCCGCAGGACTCGCGGGACACGTCGCGGGGGCCGGGCGCCGACAGCGCGTCCGACCAGCTGGCGGGCCTGGAGGCCGGGCTCGACGCCCTGGACACCCGGACCTCCGAGCGCACCCCGCTCGGCCGGACCCTGCTCGCCAAGGCGGTGCCGCCGGTCGTGGCGATCGCCATCGTCCTGGTGGTGTGGCAGCTCGCCTACCACTTCAAGGTCAAGGAGCACTACCTCCTGCCCAGTCCGGTGGACGTGGCGCGGGTGGTGCGGGACAAGTGGCTGGAGGGCACCCTCCTCGAATTCGTGTGGACGAGCCTGTCCCGCGGCGCGCTCGGCTTCCTCGTCTCGGTGGCCATCGGCACCCCGCTCGGACTGATCATCGCGCGGGTCAAGGTGGTGCGTGCCGCGATCGGCCCGATCATGTCGGGCCTGCAGTCCCTGCCGTCCGTGGCGTGGGTCCCCGCGGCCATCATCTGGTTCGGGCTCTCCGACGCCACCATCTACGCGGTGGTGCTGCTCGGCGCCGTGCCGTCCATCGCCAACGGTCTGGTGGCCGGGGTCGACCAGATCCCGCCGCTGTACCTGCGGGCGGGCCGGGTCGTCGGGGCACAGGGCCTGAACGCCGTGCGCCACATCCTGCTGCCCGCGGCCCTGCCCGGCTACATCGCGGGCCTCAAGCAGGGCTGGGCCTTCTCCTGGCGCTCCCTGATGGCCGCCGAGCTGATCGTGAAGTCCGGCGACCTGGGCGTCGGGCTCGGCCAGCTCCTCGAACAGGGCCGCGAGCTGCAGGACATGGCCTGGGTGCTCGCCGCCATCCTCCTCATCCTGATCGTCGGAATCGCCGTCGAGCTCCTCGTCTTCAGTCCGCTGGAGCGCTGGGTGCTGCGCAACCGCGGTCTCCTCGTCAAGAACTGAGCACGTCATGCGCCACTCCGCCCTTCTGGTCATCGCCCACGGCAGCCGCGACCCGCGGCACGCCGCGACGGTCCGCGCCCTGGTGCGGCGGGTGCGCTCGCTGCGCCCCGGGCTGCGGGTGGAGACGGGCTTCCTCGACTTCAACACGCCGTCCGTACCGCGGGCCCTCGAAAGCCTGGCGGCGGACGGCGTGCGGGACGTGGTCGCCCTGCCGCTCCTGCTGACCCGGGCCTTCCACGCCAAGGCCGACATCCCCGCCGTCCTGCACGAGGCGGGCGCCCGGCTGCCCCGGCTGCGGATCCGGCAGGCCGGGGTGCTCGGCCCCTCGCCGCTGCTCCTCGACGCGCTGGAGCGGCGGCTGTACGAGGCGGGCCTGACGCCCGCCGACAAGTCCTCGACCGGGGTCGTGCTGGCCTCGGCGGGGTCCTCCGACCCGGAGGCGATCGCAGTGATCGCTGACATCGCGCGGGAGTGGCGGCACACCGGTTGGTGCGCCGTGCGGCCTGCGTTCGCCTCCGCATCCCTGCCCCGCACCGGTGACGCGATACGGGAGTTGCGGGCGGCCGGCGTCGAGCGGATCGCCGTCGCGCCGTACGTCATCGCGCCCGGATTCCTGCCGGACCGCATCGCGGCCGACGCACGCGAGGGAGGTGCGGACTTCCGCGCGGAACCGCTGAGCGACTGTCCGGAAATGGCCCGGCTGATGCTCCACCGCCATGACGCGGCGGTGCGCGCGCCCCTGCCCGCCCCCACGTACGCCGCTTAGCGCGGCCTATGCGCCTGGCACCTGCCCCGTCGCTCCCCTGGTGCGGATACCCGCGCTGGCCTAGCTTGTGGGTTCATGACCCCGAGCCGATCCCGCACACTGTGGCTGCGGACCGAACCCCTGCACGCGGTGGTCTACTTCGACGAGCGCTGCCGGGGCCTCGGCCGCGCCGTGGGCCTCAAGGGCTTCTGGATGGGGTACTTCGCGGCCAGGACCGCGCCGATGGGCCGGGTGGGCCCCGGGGTGGCCGCCGCGGCACTCGGTGTCTTCGCGCCGGGCATGGTGGCCCGCTCGCTCCCCTCCGCCTGGGAGTACGCGTCGCCGGACCGGGTCGTCGAGGAGCGCGCCCGCCTCACGGCCGCCGCGCTGCGCAGGCTCGTCCCTTCCGTTGACGCGCTGGCGGCGGCCGCCAACACCCCGCTGTGGGCCATGGTCGAGGACGCCCCCTCGCTGGCGCGCCCGCTGTTCGCCGCCAACCGCGACCTCGCGCACCGCGCGGACCCGGTCGAGCGGCTCTGGCAACTGGCCACCTGCATCAGGGAGTTCCGGGGCGACGCGCATGTGGCGGTGCTCGCCGACCACGACCTGGACGCCCGTGAGAGTCTCGTCCTCGCGGCGGCGACCGACCGCGTCGACCCCTCGGGCATCCGGCAGGACCGCGGCTGGAGCGAGGAGGAGTGGACGTCGTCCATGGACCGCATGCGCGCCCGCGGCCTGCTGGACACGGCGGGCCGGATCACGGAACGCGGCCTCACCGAGCGCGAGTTGATCGAGGACGACACGGACCGTCTCGCGGCCCGGCTGCTGCGGCCGCTGGCCAGGACGGAGGCGGACACGCTGCTCGCGGCGCTGGAGCCGGCGGCCCGCCACATCCTCGACTCGGACGTGCTGCCGTTCCCGAACCCGATCGGCCTGCCGCGCGCGGTCGGCTGAGGGGCGGCGGAAGGGTCCCCGCGCACGCGGCGGCACGGTGCGCGGCGGCCCGCGCCGGGGCAGGTGCCCCCTCTCCACTTGCACCCCCGCGCCCGCCCCCTTAGCGTCACGCGGATGACACCCGAACTGCGGTCCGAACGCCTCTCCCTCTCCCCCTATGTCGCCACGGACGAGGCGGACTTCGTCGCGCTCTTCCAGGACGAGGCGGTGGGCCGGTGGTTCGGGGACGGCCTGCAGAGCGCGGCGGAGGACCGCGCGCTGTTCGGGCGGATATTCAGCCTCGTCTACGCGGAGGAGCGCTTCCCGGTGTGGGCGGTCCGGCACGAGGGGCGGTACGTCGGCCATGCCGAGGTCAAGCCGTCGCCGGAGACCTGGCTGGACGGCACCGAGATCGTCTACGGCCTGACCAGGGAGAGCTGGGGCCTCGGGCTCGGCACGGAACTGGCGCAGCTGCTGACCACGTACGGGCACGAGACGCTGGGGCTCGACGAGGTGCACGCCACCGTCGACGCGGAGAACGCCCCGTCCCTGTCCGTCCTCAAGCGCCTCGGCTACACGCAGACCCGTGAGGTGCCCGAGGAGAACGGCCGGATCACCCTGCAGCTCACCTCCCGGCTCCCCGGAACACCCGCCACGGCCTGACGTCGGCCCGCCGGACGGGCTAGTCGGCGACGTAGGGGGTGCCCTGGTGGAACCAGAGCCGCCAGCCGTCCTCGGTGCGCCGCCAGAGCGAGCTGCGGTGCGCCCGGCGGCCGTTGCTGTCGGTGTCGAAGGTCAGGTGCACCAGGTCCTCGGCGAGCTGCACGCCCCGCATCCCCGAGGTCGTGGTGGGGCGGCCGCCGGGGTCGGGGCGGCCCGTGAGCACCCGGACGATGGACGCGCGGTCCCAGCGCGTCCCGGACGCGCCGAACTCGGTGAACTCCGGGTGCAGCAGCGCCCCGAACAGCGCGGGCGAGGCGCGCACCTCGGGGTCGAGCAGGCGCAGTTCGGCCTCGATGGCGGCCTCGACGGCGGGGGTGCGGTCAGTCACGGGTCATCTCCACGAGCCGGGTCACGGTGTTCCAGTTGCGGCTGGTGGCGATGATGCCCCGGGTGAGCTCGGGTTTCGACAGCTTTTCGGCGAGCTTGGAGCGGCCGAGCCCGTCGGGGGCGTAGAGGTAGAGGACGCGGTCGCCGATGCGGAACTCCTCGGGCAGGAAGTCCCCGGGGGCGACGGAGGCGAAGCGGTCCTCGGAGACCGGCGCGGAGAAGTAGGTGACGTGGAGCTGCTTGGGCTCCAGGTCGGCGGCGGGGAACGGGCAGGCATCGACCACCGCCTTCAGGTACGCCCCGTCGCGCACCAGGACGTCGACGGCGAAGCCGAACTCCTCTTCCAGGGCCCGGCCGATGCCCGCGGCGAGCGTCTCCTCGTCGCCGCCGTCCGCCGTGAAGACCGCGTTGCCGCTCTGCAGGTGGGTGCGCACGTCGCCGTGGCCCAGCCCTTCGAGGAGCGGGCGCAGCCGTGCCATCGGCACCTTCCTGTGCCCGCCGACGTTGATGCCGCGCAGCAGCGCCGCGTATGTCGTGATCGCCATGCGGACACGATAGAGCGGCCGTCGTGCCCCGTGGGGGTGGGCACGACGGCCGCGGCTCAGCGGGCCGTACGGGTCCTTACTCGACGACCTTCAGGAGCTTGTTGGGCGTGCCCTCGCTCGGGTTGGAGATCTTGTCCGGGGTCGCGCCGTCGGTCAGCGCCTTGGCGACGTCCGCGGGCTTGGCGTCCTTGTGCCCGGCGACGTAGACGGCGGCGGCGCCGACGACGTGCGGGGTGGCCATCGACGTGCCGGAGATGGTGTTGGTGGCGTCGTCACCGGTGTTCCAGTCGGACGTGATGTCCGAGCCCGGGGCGTAGATGTCCACGACGGAGCCGTAGTTGGAGAAGTCCGACTGCTCGTCGTCCTTGGTGGAGGAGGCGACCGTGATGGCGTCCTTCACCCGGGCCGGGGAACCCTGGGAGGCGTCGGTCGACTCGTTGCCCGCCGCGACCGCGAAGGTGACGCCGGAGTCGATCGACTTCTGGACGGCCGCGTCGAGGGCCTCGTCGGCGCCGCCGCCGAGGCTCATGTTGGCGACCGAGGGGCCCTCGTGGTTCTTGGTGACCCAGTCGATGCCCGCGACGACCTGCTCGGTGGTGCCGGAGCCCTGGTCGTCCAGGACGCGGACCGCGACGATCTTCGCCTTCTTGGCGACGCCGTGGGCCTCGCCGGCGATGGTGCCGGCGACGTGCGTGCCGTGGCCGTTGCCGTCGTCCGCGTCGTCGTCGTTGTCCACGGCGTCGAAGCCGGAGGTGGCACGGCCGCCGAAGTCCTTGTGGCTGACGCGGACACCGGTGTCGATGACGTACGCGGTGGCGCCCTCACCCGCGCTGTCGGGGTAGGTGTACTTCTTGTCGGCCGCGGTGTCCGCCTGGTCGATGCGGTCGAGGCCCCACGACGGCGGGTTGTCCTGGGTGGCGTCGATGGAGAACTTCTTCGACTGGACGACCTTGCCGACGGTGGGGTCGGCGGCCAGGCGCCTGGCCTCGGTCGCGGTCAGGCCCTTGGCCGAGAAGCCGTTGATCGCGGAGGAGTAGTTGCGCCTGAGCTCGCCGCCGTACTCCTTGGCGAGGTCCGACTTGGCTCCCTTGTCGGCCTTCTCGTCGAGCATCACGATGTAGCTGCCGGCCACGGCGCCCTCGGCGTTCGCGCCGTACACCTTGCCCTCGGCGGGGGTGGCCGCACCGGCGAAGGAGGTCGCGAAGACGGTCACACCCACCGCGGTGGCGGCGGTGGCTATCGCGGCGGTGAGCTTCATCGTGCGGGCACGCTTGTGAGTTGCCATGAAGAGGGATCTCCTCAGTGCTGTGTGGGGGGATGTGGGGGGGGGTATTCAGCTGTGTTCCGCAGGGCCCTTCGCGGCGACAACTTCGCTGCGACAGCCCGTGCGGCCCGGAAGATCTCCGGGTGTTGGGACGAAACCCTGTCGGATTGACGCGCGCAGATCAATACCTACATGCAGCTGTGACTTGTTCAACAAGGTTCCGTAATAACAAACCGGATCTGTCCTTGCGGATCGGACATCCCGGGCCGCATTCCCCCCAACTCCGGGTAACAGAAGGCACTTTGCGCCACATGGGCAACGCCGGACACACGGAGGAATCCGTGGGTCCGGCGTCCGGGAAAGGTGGTCGCGGCAGGGCCGCGCACCGCGGCACGCGTTATGCGGCGGTCATCACTTTCTCCTCCTCGAAGGAGTCGATCGTCCGCGTGAAGTCGCGGGTCGAGAGCAGCAGCTTGTAAATGATGGCGAGTTCGAAGACGAGCAGGAGGACCCCGGAGACGATCGTCGCGGGCATCACCACGTCGAAGAGCGGGCCGATCATGAAGACGCCCATCTGGAACTCGATTCCGCTGACCAGGTGCGCACGGATGCGGTGGCGGAGCAGGAAGGAGCGGACCCGCAGGTACGCGGGGAACTTCCGGCGGAACTCCTGGTGCAGGTCGATCACCTGGGGCCGGGGAGCCGGTGCCGCCTCCCCGTCGGCACCCGCCCCCTCGCCCTGGGCCATCGCGTACGGGGCGGCCTCGCCCGCGGCCCGCTGCAGGTCCTGCTCGATGTCCGCCGAGGGGTTCTCCCGCAGCAGGTCCTCCATGAAGGCGAGCTCCGCCTCGTTCTGGGCGCGGCGCGCGGCCCGCATGCGCGTCTTGATCTGCTTGCGCATGGTGTGCCGGATCTTGAAGATCTCCAGCGAGTTGATGTACCGCAGGGTGTCGAGGGCGACGACGGCCAGCGCGAGCCAGATGTAGAGGGTGTCCCCGGTGCGGTCGTACTGCCCGCCCATGAGCGCGACGCCGCACACCATGACGCGGATCCGGTCGAAGACGAAGTCCAGCCAGGCGCCGAAGACGGAGCCCTGGCCGGTGAGCCGGGCGACCTTCCCGTCCATGCAGTCGAGGATGAAGCTGAGGTGGTAGACGACCGCGCCGAGCGCGAGCCACTTCCAGTCGCCGAGCGCGAAACAGGCGGCCGAGCCGAGGCCGAGCAGGAACGCGCCCCAGGTGATCTGGTTGGGGGTGATGTTCGTACGCCTGGCCGTGAAGCGCACGAGCGGGGTGGCGACCGGGTCGACGAGCAACACGGTCCACCACGCGTCGCGCTTCTTCTGGGTGATGCGGCGCACCTCGGCGAGGGGCGGTATGTCTCGGCGCATGGGGTCAACTTCCTGCTGTTCGACTCGCGTTCACCTCACGCTAGGAAGTAGTTGCCTCAAGGAACAAGATCTCCGGCGTGCAACCTTTGACAGGGGGTAACGGTCAACCCTTCGGGGCGAGTCGATAGCCCTGCCAGCACCGGGGCGCGTTATCTGAGCGTTACCGAAACGCATCACGGAGCGTTACCCCTGACCGGGAACCGCTCGCCCCTTCGCCAGTTCGGCCTCGATGAGATCGGCCGCCTGCCGGGTGCCGCCCTCCGCCGCCATCGACGCCTGGATCTCCCCCAGCCTGCGCGCCACTTCGGGGTCCTCGGTCAGCGCGAGCACGGCCTCGCGCAGCGCCTCTGCGGTGACGTCCGCCAGCGGCAGATGCCGGGCCACGCCCAGCGCCTGGAGCATGTCGGCGTTGCCGAACTGGTCCACGGCCTGCGGCACGGCGACCATCGGCGTCGCGGTGGCGAGCCCCTCCTGGCTGCCGCCCGCGCCGGCGTGCGTGACGAAGGCGTCGGCCTTCCTGAGGACGGCGAGCTGCGGCACCCAGGAGCGCACCTCGACGTTCGCCGGCACCGGCCCGAGCTCGTCCGCGTCCACGTGCTTGCCCACCTGGAGCACCACGTGCCAGCCGGGGAGACCGCCGAACGCCTCGACGCACGTGCGGTAGAAGGCGGGCTGCTTGGTGAAGGCCGAGCCGAGCGAGACGAGCAGCACCCTCTCGGCGCCCGCGGGCCGCTCCCAGTCGCCCTGGGCCGCGCGGTCGCCCTGACAGGCGCCGACGAAGGTGTGCACGGACGGGTCGACCCGGTCGGCGTGCGGCTGCAGGGCCCGGGGGATCAGCACCAGCGAGCGCGGCGGACGCCCGACGAAGGGGTCGGGGTGCTGGGTGATGCCGTTCCCGGCGAGCCAGGCGGCGAACCGCTTGTAGTAGGCCCGGCCGCGCTCGGACTCCTTCAGCTCCGCGTACATCGGCCCGGCGACCTCCTCCTCGTACCCCTCCCAGGCCACGAGGTTGGGCGAGAGGGAGATCTCGGGGACGCCCCAGCGGCGGGCCAGGACGCGCGCCGGGTAGGAGGTGATGTCGTGCAGGACGAGGTCCGGCTCGTCGCCCTCGTACGCGGCGGCCAGCTCGGGCAGGACCTGGACGGCGTCGCGCAGGAACGGCTCCAGGTTGTCGATCAGTTCGGTGCCCCAGGCCGCCGGGTCGTCGTCGGGCGAGGGCAGCGTCGTGGTGTAGGGCCGGGGCTCGGCGCCGGTCTCGGCGACCTTGTCCGCGAAGGCGTGCGGAATGGCGTACGTGACGCGGTGGCCGCGCCGGACGAGCTCGCGGATGATCTCCAGGCTCGGGTTGACGTGTCCGTGCGCGGCGATCGAGAACATGGCGACGTGGGCGGGTCGGGGCGTGGTCATGCCCCGACCATAGACGAGACGAAACGTCTCGTGCAACCTCAGGCCGGCCCTCCGTCGTCGGCCGCGGCGGCCTCGTTGTAGCGCAGCAAGTACGCGGCGAACCGGGCCAGGTCCGGCCCCTCCCAGTCCGTGAGCCGCTCCCGGAACGCCACCCGCCGGGCGTTGCCGACCTGGGCCAGCACGTCGACGCCCCGCTCGGTGAGATGCAGGACGTGCACCCGGTGGTCGGTCGGGTCGAGCCGCCGCTCCACGAGGCCCGCCTTCTCCAGCGCCCCCACCTGCCGGCTGATCGTCGACTTGTCGAGGGTGTAGTGCGCGGCGAGATCCGTGGCCCGGCAGCCTCCCTGGTACTCGAGATGGCTGAGCAGGGTGAACGACACGAGCGAGAGCTCGGGGTGCATCCGCGCCGCGGTGGCCCGCGCCCGCCGGGCGAACGCGGTCATCTCCCGCTGGATGACCTCGATGGACTCGTCCCGGGACGCACCCGGGGAGGCCTCCGCGGACCCACCCGGGGATCCGTCTCGTCCGGTCACGGTTTCTCCCTCTCCACGAATGGTTGTAGAGTACAACACAAAGAAGAGTTGCATATGCCAACCATCTGGGAACCGGAGAGATCCATGTCCGCCACCGCGGAACCCGCCACCCGACTGCGCGACGTCCTGCGGCACGTGCTGCTGCACCTGGTCACGCCCCTGCTCATGTGCCTCGGAATGGGCCTCGCCTACATGGGCGCCTTCGTGACGCCCGAGCCGAACCACCTGCCGGTCGCCGTCGTCGGCGCGGACCCGCAGGCCCGGTCCCTCGCGCACGCCGTCCAGGACGAGGCGGGCGACGCCCTGGACGTGCGGACCCTCGCCTCCCGCGACCAGGCGGTCGACGCGCTCAAGTCCCTGGACATCGCGGGCGCGTACGTCCCCGGCGCCGGGGCGCCCGAGCTGATCGTGGCCACCGCCGGGTCCGACATGAGCGCGACGGCGGCGCAGAAGATCTTCACGCCCCTCGCGGCGGAGCGCGGCGCGCCGCTCGAGGTCACCGACGTGGCACCGCCGGTCGGCGACGACCCGACGGGCCAGGGCCTGTTCTTCCTGCTCGTCGCCGTGAGCATCGGCTCGTACGCGTCGGTCGCGGTGCTCGGCGCGGCGGGCGCGGGGCTGCGCATGCGGGCCAGGGCGGGTCTCGTCGTGGGCGTCTCCCTCGCCGTCAGCGCGATCGGCGCGGCGCTCGCGGGGCCGATCTTCCACCTCGTGCACCAGGGGCTGTGGGGCGTCTGGGCGATGGCGTGGCTGTACGCGGCCGGGATCCTGTTCATCGGCATCGGCCTGCACACGTTCCTCAAGCGCTGGACGACGCTGGCGATGATGGTCCTCTTCGTGATGCTCAACTTCACCACGTCCGGCGGGCTGTTCCGGCCCGAGCTGCAGAACGGCTTCTTCGGCTCCCTGCACGCCTTCTGGAACGGCGCGGGCTTCGTCGAGGGCATCCGCAGCCACCTCTACTTCGGCGGCCACGGTCTGCCGCAGCACGTCTGGACGCTGGCCGGCTGGCTGGTGCTCGGCCTGCTGGTCACCGGTGCCGCGGCCCTGTGGGAGCGGCGGCACCGGACCGCGGTGACCGCGGGACCCGGCGCGGACGCCCCCGAACACGAGGCTCAGGAGGAGGAGATGGAGGAGTCGGTCGCCGTCTGACGCCCTCGCACGGCGACCGCCGCCCCGGCCACGGCCACGGCGGCCGCCGCGAGCGCGAAGGCGAGGTGCTGCCCGGCCGCCACCGATCCGGCCGAGGCCGCCACCGAGGCGAGGACCGCGGGGCCGAGCCCGCTGCCGATCTGCAGCGCGGTCGCGGTCACCGCGGAGGCCGCGCCCTGCCGGTCCCGCGGGACGCCGTGCAGGCCGAGGGCGGTGAGCGCGGGGAAGGCGAGTCCCTGCCCCACCCCGGTCACCACGAGTCCCGCGAACACCGGCCACCAGTACGTGCTCCGCTCCCCCGTCAGGCACCAGAGCAGGACCCCTGCCCCGGTCAGCAGCAGCCCCGCCGCGAGGACCGCCCGCACGCCGCACCGCTCCACAAGCCGCCCCGCGCACAGCGCCGCACCCGTCACCGCGGCGCTCACCGGCAGCACGGCGAGCCCGGACCCGGCCGGTGACATCCCGCGCACGTCCTGCAGATACAGCGGTACGAAGAAGAGCGCGCCGTTGACGCAGAAGTAGAACGCCACCGCCGTGACCGCCGCCGTCCGTACCGTGCCGAGCCGCAGCAGCGCCCGGTCCAGCAGCGCGTCGCCGCCGCACCGCCACCACCACGTCCCCGCGACGGCCGCCCCGGCCAGCAGGCCCGCCCCGACGCACCGTGCCGGGCCGCCGTGGGACAGCAGATCGACCCCGAGCACGACGAGGACGACGGCCGCCACCAGTGCCGTACCGCCGACGGGGTCGACCCGGCGGGCGCGGTCCGGTGTGCCGGCCGGCAGCCGGCGCACCGCGGCGAAGGCGGTCAGCAGGGCCACCGCGCCCTGCACGCCGAAGACGAGGCGCCAGCCCACCGCACCCGTGAGCACCCCGCCGAGGACCAGGCCCGCGCCGTAGCCGCCCGCCTGCGCGGAGGCGAAGACGCCGAGGGCGCGGGAACGGGCCGGGCCCGCCGGAAAGAGGTCCGCGACCAGCGCGGTGGCCGCGGGGACGGTGATCGCGGCGCCCGCCCCCTGGACCGCCCGGCCCGCCGCGACCAGCCAGAAGTCGGTGGCCGCGAGGGCGGGGACGGCGCCCGCGGCGAGCAGGAGCAGCCCTCCGGTCAGCACCCGCCGACGCGGAAACCGGTCGGCGAGTGCTCCTCCGGCGAGCAGCAGCCCGGCGAAGGCGACCGCGTACCCGCCGACGGCCCAGGACAGGGCCCGCGGCCCCGCCCCGAACTCGGCGCCGAGCACCGGGAGCGCGCTGTTGAGCACGGCGACACTCCCGGCATCGAGCCCGGCGGCGACACTGAGGACGAGGAGGGCGGGGAGGGCGGGGAGGGCGGGGAGGAGGCTGCGGGTGCGGGTGGGCGGGTGCGGGTGCGTCCGGGCGGGGCCCGGCCCCGGCGCCTGGCGGGCCGAGGGTGTACCTGCCGGGCTCGTATTCGTGGTCGCCACACCCGTGGCTGCGGCGCTCGTGGTCGCCGCACCTCTGGCTGCCGCACCCGTGGTGGTCTCGCTCGCGGCCGGTGCACTCGCGGTCGCCGGGCTCGCGATCGCCTCGCTCGTGGCCGCCACACTCGCGGTTGCCGCACTCGCGGTCGCCGGGCTCGTATTCGTGGCTGCCGCACTCGCGGTCGCCGGGCTCGTACTCGTGGCTGCCGTGCTCGCGGTCGCCGGGCTCGTACTCGTGGCTGCCGTGCTCGCGGTCGCCGGGCTCGTATCCGCCGAGGTCGTGTTCTCGGCTGCGGAGTCGTTCATGGACGGCAGCCTTCGCGCGGGTGGGGCGGGCCACCAGACACCGGTGGGGGAGCTCCCCCGCGGGGGTGGCCCCCGCAGGGCCACCCCCGGGGCTGGCCCCCTGTCCGCGCCGGGCCGGACACTGGTGCCATGAACGCACCGCACGCCGCGGCCGTCGCGTGACCCCGCACCGGCCGCCGACCGAGCTCGCCCGGTTCCTGCGCACCCGCCGGGCCCGGCTCACCCCGGAGTGCGTCGGGCTGCCCCGGACGGCGGGCCGGCGCATCGCGGGGCTGCGCCGGGCCGAGGTCGCGGCGCTCGCCGGGATCAGCCCGGAGTACTACACCCGGCTCGAACAGGGGCGCCAGCGACGCCCGTCGCCGGAGGTCCTCGACGCGCTGGCGACCGCGCTGCGCCTGGACCCGGACGGCCACCGGCATCTGCACCGGATCGCCTCCCGGCCCGCGCCTCCCGTGCCGCCCGCCGAGCCCGGGGCCCCGCAGGCGGCGCTCGACCTGCTGCGCGCGCTGACGGTGTGGCCCGCCTATCTGGTCAGCCCGATGCGGACCGTCCTCGCCTGGAACGAGGCGGCGGCCTGGCTCGTGACCGACTTCGGCGCGCTGCCGCCGCACCGGCGCAACCTCGCCTGGTTCGCCCTCTGCGACCCACGGGCCCGCGACCTGTACGCGGACTGGGAGGCCGTGGCGCGCGGCAACGTCCACCGGCTGCGCAACGCCGTCGCCGGACGCACCGACCAGCAGCCCCTGCTCGCCGAACTCGCGTCCCACGGCGGCGCGTTGTTCACCGACGCCTGGAACGAGCACGAGGTGCGCGGCCCGAACACCGGCCACAAGCGGCTCAACCACCCCGAGGCGGGCCCCCTCACGCTCGCGTACACCGGCTATCTGCTGCCGGGCCCCGACCAGGTGGAGCTGGTCGTCATGACGGCCCCCGAGGGCAGCGCGGAAGCGGCGGTGTTCCGGCAGCGCTTCGGCACGGGAGCGGACACGGCCTAGCGCTGGTACCGCGCCAGCACCCGATTGCCGTCCTTCACGAGCCGTTTGCGCAGCTCGCCGAGGTCGATCGCCCCGCTGTAGTACTCCTGGAGCGCCGGGGTGGCGACCTTGTCCTTCCACTCCGGATAGCCGCGCACGGACTGCGCGGGGGCCGGGCGCAGGTGCTCGGCCAGGGCGGTGCCCGCGGCCCAGTCGTCCTTCTCGGTACGCAGCGCGGGATCCTTCAACGCCTGCGTGCCGGTCGGCAGCATCCAGTCGCCGCGCGCCAGCTCGACCATGTTCTCCGGCCGGAGGAAGAAGTCGATGAACGCGACGGCCGCCTTCTTGTGCGGGCTGTCCTCGGCGACGGACAGGGTCTGCGGGCTGACGCCCTGGGCGAGCCCCTCCTTGCCCGCGGGGGCGGGCAGCACCTGCCAGTCGAAGCCCTCGGGCGCCTGCTGGACGATCTGCTGGCGGTAGGAGAAGCCGAGCGGGACCATCGCGTACTTGCCGCCGAAGAAGCCGGGCAGCGTGTCGGAGCCGCCCATGCCGAGGGTCGAGTCCGAGGCGCTCCCGTCGTCGTTGACCTGCTCGTTCACCGTGCGCGGCACGACCTCGTCGGCCGCGTCGAAGCGGACGTCGACCTTGCCGTCGGCGCCGCGGTGGAAGATCCGGCCGCCGGTCGACAGCGAGAGGTTGAGCGTCGCGGAGACCGGCTCCTTGAGCGGCCAGGCCACGCCGTACTTGCCGTCCGTCCCGTCGCCGAGCTCCTTGGTGACCGACCGGAACTCCGCCCAGCTCCAGGGCTTGTCCGGCGTGGGGATCCGTACGCCCGACTTCTTGAGCCAGGTGGCGTTGGCGATCAGGACGCGCGGCTCCTGGAGGAACGGCACGCCGTAGACCTTGCCGCCGAAGGTCGACGTCTGCCAGCTGCGCTCCGGGATGTCGGACTTCAGGCGGCCGGGCAGCAGGTCGCCGATGTCCGCCAGGTACCCGCCGTACGCGAAGTCGGCGAGGTCGTCGGAGGCGTCGTGGATGATGTCCGGCGCCTCACCGCCCTCGAAGGAGGTGAGCAGCTGGTCGTGGACGCTGTCCCAGCTGCCCTGGACGTACTCGACCTCGATGTCGGGGTGGGTGGCGTTCCACTTCTCGACGAGCGCCTTGTTGGCGTCGACGGACTCCTTCTGCCAGGCCAGCGACTGGAACCGGAGCGTGATCTTCCCGTCGTCGTCGCCGGAGTCGCCGCTGCAGCCGGAGAGCAGCAGCGCGAGGGCCGCGGCGGTCGCGGTCAGCAGGCGGGGCGTGGTGCGGGCCGGGCGAGGCGTCGTGCGCATCAGGCCTTCACCGCCCCCGCCAGCATGCCGCCCGTGATCCGCTTCTGGATGAGGGCGAAGACGACCAGCGACGGGAGGGTCGCGAGGAACGCGGCCGCGGCGAGCGGCCCGAGGTCGGCGACGCCCTCGCTGCCGATGAAGCGGTTGAGGATGACCGGCAACGTCTGCTTCTCCGGGGTCTTGAGCAGGACGAGCGCGAAGAAGAACTCGTTCCACGCGGTGATGAAGGCGAACAGCGCGGTGGCGACGATGCCGGGCGCGAGCAGCGGCGCGACGACCGAGACGAACGTGCGCACCTTGCTGGCGCCGTCGACCGCCGCGGCCTCCTCCAGCTCCGCGGGGACCGCGCGGACGTATCCGACGAGCATCCACAGGGCGAAGGGCAGCGACCACACCACGTAGACCAGGATCAGGCCGAGCAGCGAGTTGATCAGGTGCAGGTTCTTCAGGATCAGGAAGAGCGGGATGATGACCAGGACGAACGGGAACGCCTGGCTGATGACCACCCAGCCGGTCGCCGCCGTGGAGACGCGGTTGCGGTGCCTGGCCATGACGTACGCCATGGGGGTCGCGATGACCACCGCGATCAGGGCCGCGCTGAGCGCCGCGACCAGGGAGTTGCCCGCGGCCCGCAGGAGCGGCTGCTCGTCGAAGGCCTGCCGGAAGTTGTCGAACGTCGGGTCCCGGGGGATCCAGGTGGGGTGCAGGCTGCCCAGTTCCCGTGCGGGCTTGAAGGCCGTGGAGATCAGCCACAGGAACGGGAAGGCGAGGAAGACGAGATAGGCGGCGAGCGCCAGGTACTGCGCGGCGCGGGCCGGCTTGTTCGTACGTGTCATGCCTCGTCGCCTCCCTTCAGGCGGCCCACGAGGTAGCAGGCGAGGATCACGGAGATCACCGCGACCATCACGCAGCCCATGGCCGCCGCGTAGCCGAACTGGCCGTAGCGGAAGGCCTCTTCGTAGGCGAACAGCATGGGCAGGCGGGTGCGGCCGCCGGGGCCGCCCTGGGTGAGGACGTAGACCAGGGCGAAGGAGTTGAAGTTCCAGATGAAGTTGAGCGCGGTGATGGCGAGGGCGACCGGCTTGATCGCGGGCCAGGTGACGGCGCGGAAGCGGCGCCAGGCGCCCGCGCCGTCCATCGCGGCGGCCTCGTGCAGCTCGCGCGGGGTGTTCTGCAGTCCGGCCAGGAGCGCCACGGTGGTCTGCGGCATGCCGGCCCAGATGCCGACGACGATGACGGCGAACAGCGCGGTGGCGGTCCCGGTGAGCCAGTCCTTGCCGTCGCCGAGGCCGAGGGTGGAGAGCGTCTCGTTCAGGACGCCCGCGTCCGGGTGGTAGACGAGCCGCCACATGATGCCGACGACGACCTCGGGCATCGCCCACGGGATGATCGCGAGGGCCCGGGCCAGCCAGCGCATCCGCAGCGGCTGGTTGAGCAGCAGGGCGAGGCCGAGGGCGAGGAAGAACTGCGGCACGGTCACGCCGAAGGCCCACAGCAGACCGATCCGGAACGAGTCCCAGAACAGCGTGTCGTGCAGCAGGTCCTGGAAGTTGAGGGCGCCGACCCACTGGGTGGGCTCGGTGCGGCCCGACTGGGAGTCGGTGAACGCCAGCGCGATGCCGTAGAGGAGCGGGCCGACGCTGAGGACCAGGATCGGGATGAGCGCGGGCAGCACGAGGAACCACGCGCCGTGGTCCGTGGATCCGTGCGCCTGCGTGCCTCGCGCTGACCGCTTCGGCGCGGTCGCCAATGTCACGGAATCGGCTCCTTCGGGCGGCTCGTGCGGGTCTGGCCGCCCCGGCGGCCCCCGTCATCGTGCTGACGCGGTCCGCGTACGTCAAGCAGCTGCGCGCCCTCGCACACCGGTTGGCCTGTGCGAATGCGAGACTGTCGGGCGAACGGGGCAACGGGTGCGGGAGGCACGGAATGGACGAGGCACGGGCGCGGGACGTCCTGGACGCGGCGGACCTGACGGTTCCGGTGAGCGGGGCCGAGCTGCTCGCGCTCGGCGAGAACGCGGTGTTCGCCGTCGCAGGACGGGTCGTCAAGGTCGGCCGGGCCGCCCCCGAACTGCTCGCCAGGGCCCGGCGCGAGCTGGCCGTCGCCGCCTGGCTGGAGCGGGCCGGGATCCCCGCCGTGCGGGCCGCCGAGTCCGAGGCCCGCCTGGTGGACGGACATCCGGTGACGGTCTGGCACCGGCTCCCCGAGGCCGTGCGCCCGGCCGAGCCGCGCGACCTCGGCGCGCTGATCCGCCGGGTGCACGCGCTGGAGGCCCCCTCCGTCGAGCTCCCGCGCCGGGAGCTGCTCGGCGGCGTCGAGCGGTGGCTGCGCCTCGCGGGCGCCGCGATCGACCCGGCCGACGCCGACTACCTGCGCGAACGCAGGGACGGCTTCGCGGCGGCCGCAGCCGCCCTGACGCCCCGTCTGACCCCCGGGCCCATCCACGGCGACGCGCTGCCGCGCAACGTCCTGGTCGGACCGGACGGGCCCGTGCTCGTGGACCTGGAGACCTTCTCCTTCGACCTGCGTGAGCACGACCTCGTGGTCATGGCGCTCTCCCGCGACCGGTACGGACTCGGCCCCGAGGCGTACGACGGGTTCGTGTCGGCGTACGGGTGGGACGTGCGGGAGTGGGAGGGGTGCGGGGTGCTGCGGGGCGCCCGGGAGACGGCAAGCTGCGCGTGGGTCGCGCAGCACGCGCCGACCAATCCCCGGGCGCTCGCCGAATTCCGCCGCCGGGTGGCGTCGCTGCGGGACGGGGACCCGGCAGTGCGCTGGTACCCCTTCTGAGCGGCCCCGTCTGAACGGCCCCTGCTGAGCGGCCCCTGCGGCTAGCGCAGGCGCAGCGGCCACTCGCCGTCGACCACCGCGTCCGCCTTGCCCTTCTTGCGCAGGAAGTTCTGGAAGTCCGCCGCCCAGTCCGCGTACCACTCGATCTGACGGCGGTGGAGCTCCGCCGGGCCGAGGGCCGCGACCTTCGGGTGGCGGTCGGCTATCGCGCACGCGAGCCGGGCCGCGGCCTGCGCGTCGGCGGCGGCGTCGTGGGCGGACTCCAGGGTCACGCCGTACTCCGTGCAGACCGCCTCCAGATTCCGCTTGCCCCGGCGGTAGCGGTCCACCGAGCGGTCGATCGTGTACGGATCGATCACCGGTCCCGGCTCGGCGCCGCCCAGCCGCTCGCGCAGGGACGGCAGCCCGTGCCTGCGGAGCTCGGCGGAGAGCAGACTCAGGTCGAAGACCGCGTTGTACGCGACGACCGGGACGCCCGCCTGCCAGTACGAGGTGAGGACCTCGGCGAGGGCGTCGGCCACCTCGGGGGCGGGCCGGCCCTCGGCGGCGGCCCGCTCGTCCGTGATGCCGTGCACGGCCACCGCCTCGGCCGGGATCGGCACGCCCGGGTCCGCCAGCCAGGTGCGGCGGCCCAGCGTCTCACCGGCCTTGACCTCGATCACCGCCCCGGTGACGATGCGTGCCTCGCTCGGCTCCGTCCCCGTCGTCTCCAGGTCGAAACCGATCAGCAGCTCCTGGTGCCAGCCCATGGCCGCCCCCTTCCTCGTGGTGCTTTCCCCCAGTGACCACCACGATCCCATGGGCCACTGACAATCCGAGGGGCGCATTCCGTTTCCCCTCGCCCTCCCCCTCGTCTTCCCTTCGCCTCCCCCTCGTCTTCCCTTCGCCTTCCCCTCGTCTCCCCTTCGTCTTCCCTTCGCCCGCAACTCACGACACCGGCCGGGAGTCCGCCCACGCCAGCTCGAACTCCTCGCGGTATGTCACGAAAAGGCCCCCCTCGCCCGGATCGCCGGACTTCACCACCCTGCTGCCGCCGCGCAGCACCAGGACCGGCGCCTCCATGCCGCGCGTCCTGCGCAGATAGGACTGGACGACGGCGATGCCGTCCGCGCCGTCCCCGTCCACCAGGTACGCGGTGAAGCGCGGGGTCTCGTCGAAGACCTGGATCTCGAAGGCCCCGGGATCGCGCAGCCGGGCCCTGACCCGGCGCATGTGCAGGATGTTCATCTCGACCGAGCGGCTCAACTCGCCCTTTTTTATGCCCAGTTCCCGCTCCCGGCGCTTGACCGCGCTGCTCGCCGGGTTGATGAAGAGCAGCCGCACCCGGCAGCCGGACTCGGCGAGCCGGACCAGGCGGCGCCCGGAGAAGTTCTGCACGAGGAGGTTGAGGCCTATCCCGATGGCGTCGAGGCGGCGGGCGCCGCCGAAGATGTCCTCGGCGGGGAACTGGCGCAGCAGCCGCACCCGGTCCGAGTGCACCCCCACCACGTCCGCGTACCGGTCGCCGACGAGGTCCTCGACGGCGTCGACGGGCAGCCGTCGCGCGGAGGGGGTGTCGGTGCCCGCGCCGAGGATGTCCAGGAGCCGGGCCGAGGCCCGCTCGGCCTGGGCGAGGACCACCTCGGACAGGGCGCGGTTGCGCGAGACGACGTTGCGGGTGACCTCCAGCTCGTCGAGGGCCAGCTCGACGTCGCGCCGGTCGTCCAGATAGGGCTCGAAGCACGGCCAGTGCTGCACCATCAGCTCGCGCAGCTGCGGGAGCGTGAGGAAACTGAGGATGTTGTCGTCGGCCGGGTCCAGCAGATAGCCCTTGCGGCGGCTCACCTCGCGCACGGCGACCGCCCGCTGGACCCACTCCTGTCCGGCGGGGCCCGCCGCGGCGACGACCCAGTCGTCGGCGTGGACCGGTTCGTAGACGGGACGCAGAACAGCGGCCACGACCGCGCGCAGCCGCTGTTCCACCAGATTCAGCCAGATGTAGGCCCGCCCGGCCCGCTGGGCGCGCGTACGGACCTCGCGCCAGGCGTCGGCGTCCCAGTCCAGTTCGGGTCCGATCTGAGATCCCATCTCCATCGGCCGCGCCAAGGACACCGCTCCGGAGGGTACGTCCGCGGAGCTCCCCTCGTGACCCTCGTCACCAGGGGGCAGCTCCCGACCACCCGAGCTCACCCGCGCACCGCCTTCCGCTCCCCCGGGAAATCCCCCGGACACTCCCCCGGTCAACGATCAAGGAAGGGTACTCCGGGAGCGGCGGGCGGTGCAGCCCGATGGGCAGGGTGGTTTCTCAACCGCCCATCGGGGGCTGGCCGTTCTGGTCGGCCAGGTCCTGCGGAGTGAGCGGGCTCATAGCGGTGACGTCGCGCGCGGCCAGCGAGAAGCCCTGCCAGTGGACCGGCATCGGCTGCTGGTCCTCGTCGCGCGCGATGTGGTGGAAGCCGATGTGCACCCAGGTGACCGGGTGGTCGAGGGTCTGGCCGTTCACCCACTTGTCGACACTCTTCGGCGTCCCGTTGGGGCAGCCGGGGTTGTTGCTCGCGTACTGCTCGCACGCCTTGTACTGGGTGAAGTACACGTCGTGCTTGGTGAAGGGCCGTCCGGCGTGCTTGTTGCTGGGACCGGGCACGATCTCGTACGACCTGGGGTGGCCGTCCTTGTTCTTGCCCGCCGCGCTGACCACGCGCCACCAGCGCATGTCCTTGCGGTCGCCGGCGAGCTCCTTGGTGACCTTGGTGCGGGTGGTCTTGGTGGTGGGGCTGCCGTCGCCGGTGGGCGGGGTGACCTTGGAGTCGTACTGCTCGACCTTGGCCTTGGGCGAGCCGTCCAGGCCGAAGTTGAGCCGCCAGAAGACATTGTGGGCGTGGCTCTCGGCCTTGGCCTGCTGGCCCTTGCCGATCGGCCAGCCGCGGTCGTCGCCGCCGTCGTAGTCGAACGGCGAGAGGCTGCCGGTGGCGCCGACATTGGACGTGATGGTGCCGTCCGAGGAGAACCGCCACTCGGTGATGTACTCGTACCAGGAGGCCTTGTTCACCGTGTAGACCAGCAGGTCCTTGCCCTGGCCCGTGTACAGCTTGCCGTTTCCGCCGGTGGAGGCGTCGTCGTTGAGGCGGTACGCGTGGCCCCGCGCGCGCGTGGTGGCGCACAGGCCCTTCACGTTGCCCCGGTGCGGGACCTTGACGGTCTTGATGGTGCCGCCGGGACACTCGCCGGCGTTCAGGTTCTGCAGGGCCTGGCCGAAGTCGGTGCCGGTGACGTCGTCGTACTCGGCCTGGCCGTCGTCGTAGGGCACGTGCACCTGGGCGAGCCGGGCGCTGGTGAGGACGGGTATGGGCTTGGGCTCGCCCTTCGGCTGGTAGCTGATCTTGTCGAGGATCAGGCCGGAGAGCGTGTTGTAGTGCCAGCACATCCGCCAGGTCGTGCCGCCGTCGACGGTCTGCTCGATCTTGTAGGCGTCGCTGCAGTCGGCTGCGGCGGTGGGCGCGGCCGGCGGGGCGGCCGAGGCGGGTGATGCGGCGGTGAAGGCGCCGCCGAGGAGCGCGGTGACCGCGAGGGCCAGGGTGGCCCGTTTGCGGGCGCGCGAAGCTCTGTTGACGTGCATTGCTGAGTGGACTCCCTCGAACGAGGAGAAGGTGACGTGTGGTGGCGTGCGCGGGCGGCCCGGATCAGCCGAGGCGGCCCACGGTGCGGGTGCTCAGGTCGACGACGAGGGCCCGGGTGTCGATCCACGGACCGTTCTTGACCTTGGTGACGACCTGCAGGCACCGGTTCTTGCCGCACTCGGTGAGACCGGACGGCACGCGCTCGACCGTCTCCTTGCGGAAGACCATGCCGCTCAGCTGCAGCTGCTGCGGTCCGGTCAGTGCCTTGCCCGTGGCGTGCTTGAAGTCCTTCTTCAGGCCCTTGCCGAGCGGGTCGGCGATCAGCAGCCTGGCGCCCTCGGCGAGCTCCTCCTGGCTGGGCGGCGGCTGCACGTTCTGGGTGGTGACCGTGTCATCCACCTTGCCGGTCTCCAGATCGACCGTCTTGGTGATGACGGTGTCCTTCTTGTAGTCGTAGTAGACGACTTCGGCCCGGCGCGGCGCCGCCGCACCGTCGTCGGCCGGCTCCGGCTCGCTGAGGTTCGTGGACAGCAGCTGCGGGCCGCGGTCCCCCTCGACGTCACGCGCGCTGGAGCGCAGCTGGCCGGAGACGGACGCCTTCTCGGCGCGCTCGATCTCCTCGTCGGTCAGCGGGTCGCTGCCGATGCCCTTCGCGCCCTCCTCGGGCGCGGCCTCCACGACGCCGTCCTTCGCGATGGCGTCCTGCTTCGCCGCTGCCGCGTTGGCCTGGCGGTCCCCCGACCCGCCCGGCTCCCCGCCCGGCAGGCTGACGCCGACCAGCACGGCGGTGGCCGCGGCCGCGACCGCCGCGCCCGCCACCACCTTCCCGAGGTGGCGTCTGACTATTTCTCGCACTTACTCCCCCTACTCCCCTGGCGCCCCATTGGTGGGCATACCGAGTATGTGGTCAGACGGTTAGACGGGCTCAACTCCGTAGTGGTTGCCCCACTTTCGGGCAGACTCTGGCCAATGTGGCCCCGAGCCGAGGGGGCGTGAGTGAAGGGTTCTTCTTCATGCAGGTCTGGCCTGGACAGGCGTACCCCTTAGGTGCCTCGTACGACGGAGCCGGTACGAACTTCGCGGTCTTCTCCGAGGCCGCAGAGCGTGTGGAGCTGTGTCTGCTGCACGACGACGGCTCGGAGACGGCCATCGAGCTGCGCGAGTCCGACGCCTTCGTGCGGCACGCGTACCTGCCCGGGATCATGCCGGGGCAGCGCTACGGCTTCCGGGTGCACGGCCCCTACGCCCCGGAGCAGGGCCACCGCTGCAACTCCGCGAAGCTGCTGCTCGACCCCTACGCGCGCGCGGTCAGCGGGCGCATCGACTGGGGGGAGGATGTGTACGGCTACCACTTCGACGAGCCGGACGAGCGCAACGACCTGGACTCGGCGCCGCGGATGATGACGTCGGTCGTGGTCAACCCGTACTTCGACTGGGGCGACGACCGGCCGCCGCGCACCCCGTACCACGAGACGGTGCTCTACGAGGCCCATGTGAAGGGCCTGACCATGCTGCACCCGGACCTGCCGGAGGAGCTGCGCGGGTCGTACGCGGCGCTCGGCCATCCGGCGGTCATCGAGCACCTGACGGAGCTGGGCGTCACCGCGCTGGAGCTGATGCCCGTCCACCAGTTCGTCAACGACCACCGCCTGGTGGACATGGGGCTCAACAACTACTGGGGCTACAACACCATCGGTTTCTTCGCCCCGCACAACGCGTACGCCTCCTGGGGCGACCGGGGCGAGCAGGTCCTGGAGTTCAAGCAGGCCGTCAAGGCGCTGCACGAGGCGAACATCGAGGTGATCCTCGACGTGGTCTACAACCACACGGCCGAGGGCAACCACTTGGGCCCGACCCTCTCCTACAAGGGCCTCGACAACGCCTCGTACTACCGCCTCACGGACGATCCCCGCTACTACATGGACACCACGGGCACCGGCAACTCGCTGCTGATGCGCTCGCCGCACGTCCTCCAAATGATCATGGATTCGCTGCGGCACTGGGTCACGGACATGCACGTGGACGGCTTCCGCTTCGATCTCGCGGCGACGCTGGCCCGGCAGTTCCACGAGGTCGACCGGCTCTCCTCCTTCTTCGACCTGGTGCAGCAGGACCCGGTCGTCAGCCAGGTGAAGCTGATCGCCGAGCCCTGGGACGTGGGCGAGGGCGGCTATCAGGTGGGCAACTTCCCGCCGCTGTGGACCGAGTGGAACGGCATGTACCGCGACACGGTGCGCGACCTGTGGCGCGGCGAGCAGCGCACCCTCGCGGAGTTCGCCTCCCGCCTCACCGGCTCGTCCGACCTCTACCAGGACGACGGGCGGCGCCCGCTCGCCTCGATCAACTTCACGACCTGCCACGACGGCTTCACCCTGCACGACCTCGTCTCGTACAACGAGAAGCACAACGAGGACAACGGAGAGGACAACCAGGACGGCGAGAGCCACAACCGCTCCTGGAACTGCGGCGCCGAGGGCGAGACGGACGATCCGGACGTCCTGGCCCTGCGGGCCCGGCAGATGCGGAACTTCACCGCCACCCTGATGCTCTCCCAGGGCGTGCCGATGCTCAGCCACGGGGACGAGTTCGCGCGCACCCAGGGCGGCAACAACAACGCCTACTGCCAGGACAACGAACTGGCGTGGGTGCACTGGCCGGACGGTGAGAACGCGCTGCTGGCCTTCACCCGCACGATGGCGATGCTGCGGCGCGACCACCCGGTCTTCCGCAGGCGCCGCTTCTTCCACGGCCGGCCGGTCCAGGGCACGCACGACGAGCTGTCGGACATCGCGTGGTTCACCCCGGAGGGCGAGGAGATGGAGCCGCGCGACTGGGGCGCCGCGCAGGCGCGGGCGCTGAGCGTGTTCCTGAACGGCAACGCCATCTCGGAGCCGAGTCCGCGCGGCGAGCGCATCTCGGACGACTCGTTCCTGCTGATGTTCAACGCGTCGCCGGAGCCCCTGGAGTTCGTGGTGCCGGTCAACCACGGCCGCCAGTGGCAGCTCGTGGTCGACACGGCGCACGAGGACGGGGTGCCGCCGGAGCCGGGCCCCAAGGTGCGGGCCGGCGACCGGATCACGCTGACCGACCGGAGCCTTGCGGTGCTGCAGCGTCCGGCGTGACGGCGGGGCGGGTCGGCCCGGCCCCGCGGGCCGGGCCGCGGGGTTCGGCGCGGGGCGGCTGGTGGCGGGCGATCAGGGCGATCACGAACGCCACCGCCGCGGCCGCGCTGCCGAGGGCGAACGCCGCCCCCGCGCCGTGCGACTCCGCGAGCCGCCCCGCCACCGCGAGCGTCACCGCCTGCCCGCCGACGAAGGCGCTCGCGGCGAACGTCATGCCCTCGGCGAGCCGCTGCGGCGGCACGGCACGCTCGGTCAGCGCGAAGCCGGTGATGAGGTTCGGGGCGTAGATCGCGCCGAAGAACGTGACCACTACGTAGAGACCCACCAGGCTGTCGGTCCACACCAGGGGCAGCGAGAGGAGCGCCGCGGCCGCCGTCGCCACGCGCCAGCGCGCGAGCAGCCCGAAGCGCTCGGGCAGCGCGGCCATGGAGAGCCCCACCACGGCGCTCATCACGCCCATCGCCGCGTACACGAGCCCGGCCTGCCCCGGCTGCCCCAGCTCGTCGGTCAGCGCGGTGATGCCCGCCCCGCAGGCGCCGAGCAGCACACCGAGGAAGAGCAGGCCGACGCGCACCACGTACACCGAGCGCGGCAGGCGCGGACGCTCCTCCCGCGCGCGCGGCCCGGCGGCGGGGGCGGCCCTGGGGGTGCGTCCCGTCGGGTGCAGCGCGAAGGCCGTGCCGCAGCAGGCGACCAGGAGCGCGGCCGTCAGGAAGGCGTACGCCGGGTGGACCGCGACCGCCGCGAGGCCGACCAGGGCGGGGCCGAGCACGAAGGACAGCTCGTCCATGGTGCTCTCCAGGGAGAGCACGGTCCCCACCAGCCGGTCGTCGCCGCCCCGGGCGCGCACCAGCGGGACGACCCGGGCCCTGGCCAGCGGGCCGATGCCGGGGATCGTCGCGCCCGCGAGGGCGCCGAGCGCCAGGAGCGCGGGCGTGGGCAGGTCCGCGAGGGCCCCCAGGGTGTACGCCGTGATCGCCACGGCGTTGGCGAGCGAGAAGGCGAGGACCACCCGGCGCTGGCCGTGCCGGTCGGCCAGCCGGCCGACGAAGGGGCCGGCCGTCACCTGGCCGAGCGCGAGCGCGCAGGCGACGATCCCGCCGGTGGCCAGGGACCCGCTCGTCTCGGTCACCAGCAGCACGCTGCCGAACTGGATCATGGCCACGGGGAGTCTGCCGAAGAACGACACGACGGGCAGCGGCGCCCCCGTCATCCGGATCACCCTGCGGTACGCGTCCCGCGTGTTCTCAGCCATCGTCCGACGCTAACGACGTCGTAGAGCGGACACGCATGAGTCGATGGCACGAAAGCCGCCCAGGCGGGTACGTACGTTCGCATGACGCGCATGACGCCGGAGCGCCCCGGGCCCGCGGTCCCCCCGCCCCCCACGGCGACCTACCGGCTCCAACTGCAGCCGGACTTCCCCTTCGTTGCCGCCGAGGCGGCCGTCCCCTACCTGGCCTCGCTCGGCGTCTCCCACCTGCACCTGTCCCCGGTCCTCGAGGCGGTGCCCGGGTCCACGCACGGCTACGACGTGGTGGACCACGCGCGCGTGCGGGGCGAGCTGGGCGGCGAGGAGGGGCTGCGGTCCCTGTCCCGCGCCGCCCGCGCCGCGGGGCTCGGCCTGGTGGTGGACATCGTGCCCAACCACATGGCGGCCGTGCCCCGGTACAACCACGCGCTGTGGGAGGTGCTGCGCGAGGGCCCGCGGTCGCCGTACGCGCGCTGGTTCGACATCGACTGGGCGGCGGGCGGCGGGCGCGTCCTGCTGCCCTTCCTCGGCGGCAGGATCGGGGACCAGACCGGGCAGTTACGGGTCGACGGCGACACCCTGCGCTATCACGAGCACGCGTTCCCGTTGCGGGACGGCACCGCGGGGCTGCCGCTCCCCGAGCTCCTGGACGCCCAGTGGTACCGCCTGTCGTGGTGGCGGCTCGCCCGCACCGAGCTCAACTACCGGCGGTTCTTCACCATCTCGGACCTCATCGGGGTGCGTGTCGAGGACCCGGACGTCTTCGCCGCGACCCACGGGAAGATCCTCGAACTGCTGCGCGACGGCGTCGTCGAGGGCCTGCGCATCGACCATCCCGACGGCCTCGCGGACCCGGGCGCCTATCTGCGGCGGCTGCACGAGGCGACGGGCGGGCGCTGGACGGTCGTCGAGAAGATCCTCGCCGACGGCGAGCGGCTGCCCGCGGCCTGGCCGGTGGCGGGCACCACCGGGTACGACGCGCTGCGCCACGTCGACGGCGTCCTCACCGACCCCGCGGGCGCGGGGGAACTGCTCGGCCAGTACCGGCGCTTCGCCGCGCCGCCGTCGGACCGGGGCGGCGACTGGGACGCGACGGTGCGCCGGGCCGCGTACAAGGTCGTCACCCGCGAGCTGGCCGCCGAGGTCGAGCGGCTCACGCGCGCGGCGACCGCGATCTGCGCGGCCGACCCCGACCTGCGCGACCACGCGCCGTGGGCGCTGCGCACCGCGCTGCGGGAACTGCTCGTGCGGCTGCCCGTCTACCGGCCCTACGTCTCCGGCGGCGACGCCCCCGAGACGGTGCTCACCGCCCGCGCGGCCGACGAGGCCCGAGCGGCCTTCGGGGTGCCCGAGGAGGCCGAGGCGGTGGATGTCGTACGGGACTTGGCGCTCGGGCGGTACGCGGGCGCCCAGGACCCCGCGGAGGGCCCCGGGGAGTACTCCGGGGAGGCGCCGCGGACCTCGCGGGCCGTGGCGGAGTTCCGGGCGCGGTTCGCGCAGACCTCGTCCGCGCTGCGCGCCAAGGCCGTCGAGGACACCGCGTTCTACCGGCACGCGCCGCTCCTGTCGGCGGCGGAGGTGGGCGGCGCGCCGGAGCGGCCCGCGGTGACCGTGGCGGACTTCCACGCGTACTGCGCGCGCGTGCAGCGCGACTGGCCGTACTCGGGGACCGTCCTGACGACCCACGACACCAAGCGCAGCGCCGACGTGCGGGCCGGGATCTCCGTCCTGACGCAGTGCCCCGGGCGGTGGGCGGACCTCCTGGTGGAGCTCACCGAGCAGACCACGCGCGCGGGGGGCACCTGCGCGCCCGACCCCCAACTGGCCTGGGCCGCCTGGCAGACGTCGGTCGGCTTCGGCTTCCCCTACGACACACGGCTGCAGAACGCGCTCCTCAAGCATGTGCGCGAGGCGGGTCTGCACACGAGCTGGACCGAGCCCGACGAGGCGTACGAGAAGGCGGTCGCCGCGTTCGTGGACGCGGGCCCGTGCGGGCCGCCGCTGTACGCGGTGGCGTCCTTCGTGCGGGACCTGGCGGAGCACGTGCGGGCGAACGTCCTGGGGGCGGCGCTGCTGCAGCTGACGATGCCCGGGGTGCCGGACCTCTACCAGGGCACGGAGGGCGAGTACCGGGCGCTGGTCGACCCGGACAACCGGCGGCCCGTGCGCTTCCAGCCGCACGTCCTGGAGCGGCTCGACACGCAGCGCGAACGCTGGGACCTCTCGGAGGAGAAGCTGGCGCTGACCGCGGCGGCGCTGCGGCTGCGCGGGCGGCGCCCCGAGCTGTTCGGGGGCACGGCGACCTACGAGCCGCTGACCGCCGAAGGGCCCGGCGCCGCGCACTGCGTGGCGTTCGCCCGCTCCGGCGAGGTGGTGGCGGCGGCGACCCGGCTGTCGCTGCGGCTGGCCGACGCGGGCGGCTGGCGGGAGACGGCGCTGACGCTGCCGCCGGGCCGGTGGGCCGACCTGCTCGCTCCGGAGCGGGAGTTCACGGGCCACACGCGCGTGGCGGAGCTCTTCGGCGCCGTCCCGGTGGCCCTCCTGGCACGGGTCGCGGCGCCCGACGGCGCGCCGCTCACCGGGGACGGACGAGCAGCACCCGCGGCCCCCGGGTCAGCAGCCCCTGGGGAGCCGGTCTGAAGCCGGGCGCCCAGCGCAGCCCCGGCAGGGCGTCGAGCAGCGCGTGCAGGCCGTACGCGGCCACGCGCCCCGCGAGCTCGGCGCCCAGGCAGGAGTGGCGGCCCGCGCCGAACGCGAGGTGTCCCGGGCCCCCGCGCAGGACGTCGTAGCGGTCGGGGTCGGGGAAGCGCGCGGGGTCCCGGCCCGCGGCACCGACGAGGCACGCCACGACCGCGCCCGCGGGCAGTGAGGTGCCCGCCACGACGACCGGGCGGACCGCGCGGCGCAGCACGACGGGCGCGGGCGGATCGCGGCGCAGCGACTCCGCCCACGCCGCGGGCACCAGGCCGGGCCGCGCCCGGACCAGCTCCAGTTGGTCCGGGTGGTCGAGGAGGTTCGCGAGGAACGAGGCGAGGGCGAGCGCGGTGGTCTCGCCGCCGCCGCCGAGCAGCGACCCCACGAGACCGGTCACGGCCTCGTCGGACAGGGGCCGCCCCGCGACCTCGGCCGTGCACAGCACCGACAGCAGGTCGTCGCCGGGGCGGGCCCGCCGCCGGGCCAGGTGGGGGCGGAGCCGGGCGTCCAGCTCGTGGTGGTGGCCGCCGAGGTGGGTGAGCCCGTCGCGGCACCACTGCTGGACGCGGGCGGTGTCCTCGTAGGGCAGTCCGAGCGCGGCCACGACCGCGGCGGTCGGCAGCCACTGGCAGAACTCGGCGACGAGGTCGGCCTCCCGGCGGGCGGCGAGCCGGTGGGCGAGGACGTGGGCGGTGCGGGAGGCGCCCGCGGCCAGGGCGGCGACGGCCCGCCCGCGCAGGCCGGGGTCGACCAGGTCGCGGTGGGCGCGGTGGGTGGCGCCCTCCAGGTGCGCGAGGGTCCGCCCGGGCGGCACCGCGTGCAGCGCGGGCCGGGCGAGGGCGGCGCGCACGTCCCCGTACCGGCTCACCAGCCATGCCCCGAGCAGGTCGTCGCGCACCAGCGGATGTCTCTCCCGGAGCGCCCGGAAGGCGGGGTAGGGGTCCCGGGCGGCGCCGGGCGAGAAGAGGCTGGGGGGTGCGGGGCGGGGCGGCGCCCACCGGGCCGGGCCCGGCGGGGGCGCGACCCGCGCGGGGGGCTCGGGCGCGGGACCCGTCGGCGCCGCCGCCGCGGCGCGCACGGCCTCGGCGGGGGCGCCCGGGGTGGCGGAGCGGCGCTCCGCAGCGCGTTCCGGGACGGCTGTGCCAGCTGTGCCAGTCAGGGGGTACGTCGTCGTGACGGATATCGGACCGTCGGGCGGGACGGGGACGCAGCGCACCGCGGGGCTCCCACCTGTGCGTCGGGCGCGGCGAGCGGCCGCGCGGGTGTGTCCAAGCCGACCACCGCGCGGGCCGCACCGCAGGCCGCGTACGGCCGTTCGAGTGAGGGCGGCCCGGCGTTCGCGTCCTTGACACCTCTCCCCACGCGTGGCGTACTGCGATTGCCTCGGTGGCGGACCGGACGGGGGGCCAACTGGCGGTGCAGCACTATCCCAGTGTTCCTGAATTGGTCTTCTCCGCACGTCAACTGGCCGCCCACCGGCCCGATCTCGGCACTCTTCGCGAGGTGGGCTCCTCGCGCGCGGGGCGGCCGTTGCACCTGCTGTCGGTGGGGCGCTCCCCGCACGCGGTCCTGGTCGTCGCCGGCGCGCACGCCAACGAGCCGGCCGGCGGCTCGACGCTGCTGCACCTCGCCGAGCTGACCCTGCGCGACGCGCGCCTGCGCAGCGACGCCTCCTGGCACTTCCTGCTGTGCGCGGACCCGGACGGCGCGAGCCTGCACCGCACGCCCGCGCCCCGCACGCTCCTGGACTACCACCGCAACTTCTTCCGCCCGGCGGGCCCCGAGCAGCCCGAGTGGTCGCCCTCCGTGCTGCCGCCCGACCGGCTGCCGCCGGAGACGCGCGCGCTGACCGGCGTCATCGACGAGCTGCGGCCCTACCTCCAGGTGTCCCTGCACGGCACGGACCTGGGCGGCAGCTGGGTCCAGCTGACGAAGGACATCCCCGGGCTCGCGGAGCCCTTCGCCAAGTCGGCGGCCGAGCTGCACATCCCGGTGGAGACGGGCGCGTCGGACGCCGCGGGCTGGCCGGTCTCCGGCCCCGGCGTGCACGTGCTGCCGGGCCCCGGCGTCGAGGCGGCCTACCCGAGCCTGCCCGAGGACGCCCGGCTCACCACCTGGCACCACGCCCACCGCTACGGCGGGCGCACCGCGATCGTCGAGGTGCCGATGTGGGCGAGCGACCTGGTCGACGATCCGGCGACGCATCCGGCGCCGGTGCGGGCCATGCGGGCGCTCGCGGGGCGGCTGCGGCACGACGCGCGGCTCGTGGAGGAGATCCTGGGCGAGGCGCTGCCGCGCCTCTCCGGTCCGGAGGGGCCGCTGTTGCGGGCGGCGCGCTGGGCGCTCGCGCTGGTGCCCGGCCTCGCCGACGACTGGCGCAGGCTGCCGCCCGCGGGCACGTCGATGGCGTACATCGGCAGCGTCGACGCGTTCGGCAGGCGGCTGCCGCTGCGGGCCGCCGCGATGCTGCTGCGGGTCCTGGACGAGGCGGGCGACCGGGCGGCGCCGCGCCTGGACCGGCTGGTGACGCAGTGGAGCGAGGCGTTCGCCGAGCGGTTCAGGGCGCGCTGGGTGCCGTTGGAGGACCAGGTGGAGCACCAGTCGCGCACGACGGTCGCGGCCGCGGTGCACGCGCGCGTGCAGGCCGATCTGGACCGCGGCCGCGGCCTCGGGTGAGCGGACCCGGCGCGGCGGTCCGCCGCCTCGGAGGGTCAGTGCACGGCGAGGCGGAACGCCATCCGGCCGAAGCTCACCAGGTCGCCGTCCCGGACGAGTGCGGCGCCGATGACGCGGCGGCCGTTCACGGACGTGCCGTTGGTCGAGCCGAGGTCGCGCAGCACCCACAGGCCGCCCTGGCGCCGCAGCTCGGCGTGCACCCGCGAGACGGTGTCGTGGCTGAGGCGCAGGCCGCTCGCGGGGTCGCGGCCGATCCGCAGCGGGTAGGGGCTGTCCGGCGAGGGCAGCAACAGCTTGGGGAGCCGCTCGGCCTGCCAGGCCCTGCGCAGCTTCATGGTGAATCCGGAGACCGCGCCGACACCGTCGAGCACCCGGCGCGACCAACGGCCCTCGGTCCGCAGGTCGGCGGTGAGAGCGGCCAGTTCGTCGGGTTCCCTGGCGGCGAGCACGAGTTCCATGCGCACCAGGAACGTGTCGTGCGAGAGCCTGCCGACGGCCGCGCCCTCCCTGAGTGCGTCCAGCGCCCGGTCGCGCTCGGCGTCCGTCACCCGCGCGGGGTGGGTGGAGAACTCGAAAGAGGATGTCACCAGGCGATTGTCGGGCACCCTCGCCCCGGGTGTCCAGATCGGGCGGTTCGGCGGCCGATCGTCGGCTTCCCCCTACGCGGCAACGGCTTCTGACGCACCATGGGACGCAGGGATGACGGGCGGTCGGGCGGACGGCGGACGAGGGGGAAGCGTCGGTGAGGTTCGAAGTGTGGGCGCCGGAGGCCGAGCGGGTCGAGCTGGAGTGCGCGGGCTCCGCGCACGCGTTGCGGCGCGACAGGGACCGCGCGGGGTGGTGGACGGCCGAGGCCCCGGCCGAGGACGGGACGCGGTACGGCTTCTCGGTGGACGGCGGCCCGGTCCTGCCCGACCCGCGCTCGCGACGCCAGCCCGAAGGGCCCGACGGGCGCAGCGCCGTCGTCGACCACGAGCGGTACGCGTGGCGCACGCCCTGGGCGGGGCGCGGCGTGCGGGACGCCGTCCTGTACGAGCTGCACGTGGGGACGTACACCCGCGAGGGCACCCTGGACGCGGCGGCCGACCGGCTCGGGCACCTCGCGGAGCTGGGCGTCACCCACGTCGAGCTGATGCCGCTCTGCCCCTTTCCCGGGCAGTGGGGCTGGGGTTACGAGGGGGTGTCGCTGTGGGCGGTGCACGAGCCGTACGGCGGGCCCGAGGCGCTGAAGCGCTTCGTCGACGCGGCGCACGCGCACGGGCTCGGGGTCCTTCTGGACGTCGTGCACAACCATCTCGGCCCGTCCGGCAACCATCTGCCCGCGTTCGGCCCGTACTTCACGGACACCCACCAGACGCCCTGGGGGTCCGCGGTCAACCTGGACGCGCCCGGCTCGGACGAGGTGCGCGCGTACCTGATCGGCAGCGCGCTCGCCTGGCTGCGCGACTACCGCATCGACGGCCTGCGGCTCGACGCGGTGCACGCGCTGCGGGACACGCGCGCGTGCCACTTCCTGGAGGAACTCTCCACGGCCGTCGACGCGCTGGCCGCCGAGCTCGGCAGGCCGCTGTCCCTGATCGCCGAGTCGGACCTCGGCGATCCGCGGCTGGTCACCCCCCGCGCGCACGGCGGCCTGGGGCTGCAGGCGCAGTGGAACGACGACTTCCACCATGCGCTGCACACCGCGCTCACCGGCGAGTCCCAGGGCTATTACGCGGACTTCGCGCGGGCCCCGCTGGCCGCTCTCGCCAAGACGCTGACGCGCGGGTTCTTCCACGACGGGACGTACTCGTCGTTCCGCGGGCGCGCCCACGGCCGGCCGGTGGACCGGGCGCGGACGTCCGCGTACCGCTTCCTGGGGTACGCGCAGACGCACGACCAGATCGGCAACCGCGCGCAGGGCGACCGGCTCGCGGCGTCCCTCTCCCCCGGGCTGCTCGCCTGCGCCGCCGTGCTGACGCTGACCGGCCCGTTCACGCCGATGCTGTTCATGGGCGAGGAGTGGGGCGCCCGCACGCCCTGGCAGTTCTTCACCGACCACACCGACGCCGGGCTCGCGGACGCCGTGCGCCGGGGCAGGCGGCGGGAGTTCGCGGCGCACGGGTGGGCCGAGGAGGACATCCCCGATCCGCAGGACCACGGCACCCGCGAACGGTCCTGCCTGGACTGGTCCGAGCCCGGCGGCGGCCACCACGCGCGGCTGCTCGCCTGGCACCGCGAGCTGATCGCCCTGCGGCGCTCCCGCGGCGACCTCACCGACCCCGACCTGGCGGCGGTGCGGGTCGCCTTCGACGAGGGGGCCCGCTGGTTCGCGTTCCGGCGCGGGGACCTGCGGATCGCCGTGAACTTCGGCAAGGAGGCCGTCTCCGTGGCGCTGGACGGCCGCCACGCGCGCGTGCTCGCCGCGTGGGAGCCGGTCACCGCGCCCGGCGCGGACGGGGTGGTGCGGCTGCCCGCGGAGTCGTGCGTGATCCTGGCGACCGCCTAGGGGATCGCGGAGACAATCCTGGCCACCGCCTAGGAGGGGCATCGCAAGGAGACCCCTGGGCGGTGTCGGCCTGGAGGGGTCGGCGTCATCCCGTCATGGGCCTGCGCGCCGGGGGGGGGAACGCCTTGGTCTCAGCCGACGATCGCCATCTCGCGGGCGGTGGCGTTGAGCCGCCGCCCGCCCTCGTCGGTGACCGTCACGATGTCCTCGATGCGCACGCCGAAGCGTCCCGGCAGATAGATGCCGGGCTCCACGGAGAAGCACATGCCCGGCACGAGCGGCTGCTCCTCGCCCTCGATCATGTAGGGCGGTTCGTGGGTGGTGACGCCGATGCCGTGGCCGGTGCGGTGGATGAACCGCTCGCCGTAGCCGAACTCGGTGATCACCTCGCGGGCCGCGCGGTCGATGTCCTGGCAGGCCGCGCCGGGCCGCACCGCGGCGCAGCCCGCCGCCTGGGCCTCGCGCACCACGTCGTGCACGCGCTGCTCCTCGGCGGTCGGCTCGCCGACGTGGACCGTGCGGGAGGTGTCCGAGCCGTAGCCGTGCAGCAGGCCGCCGAAGTCGAGGACGACCATGTCGCCGTGCTCGATGACGCGCTCGCCCGCCTCGTGGTGGGGGTTGGCGCCGTTGGGACCCGAGCCGACGACGGTGAAGTCCACCTGCTCGTGCCCGAACCGCCGCAGCAGGTCCGCCAGATCACCGGCGACGTCCGTCTCCTTGCGGCCCGCGAAGGGCACCTGCTGGATCTCCTCGTACGCCGCGTCGGCCGCCGCGCCCGCCGCCGCGAGGCGCTCCAGCTCGGCGTGGTCCTTGACGGCGCGGAGCATCGGCAGCGCCCGGGTCAGCGAGACGTAGGAGGTGTCGGGCAGTGCCTGCTGGAAGCCGAGCAGGTGCATCGCCCAGGCGTTGTCGCTCACGCCGAAGCGGCCCGTGGCGTCCAGCAGCGGGGCGGTGACCGCGTAGGGGTCCTTGCCGTCGGTCCAGTCGCGCAGGGTCAGCGCGGGCGCGCCCGCGGCCCGCGCGGCGTCCGGGGCCTCCAGGGTGGGCACGACCAGGACGGGCTCGCGGCCCGCGGCCAGCACGAGGACGGTCAGGCGCTCGGTGATCGCGGTCGGCCGGTAGCCGGTGAGCCACACGAGGTCGGGGCCCGGGGCGACGAGGACGCCCGCCAGGCCCGCGTCCGCGGCCGTGGCGGCGGCGCGCTCCATGCGGGCCTTGTAGTCGTCGGCGGTGAAGGGCGCGGGCGCGCTGCTCATGAGGACCTCCTGGTGTCTACGCCAGCATCCTGCCCGCACCGGTGCCCGCCCGCGAACCCGGCCCCGCCGGGGCGTGCGGCGCGGGTCAGGTCACCACACCGGGCCGGACCGTCAGGAGCTGCCGGCCGCCGCCCTCGTGGCGCACCGTCAGGGTGACCTCCTTGCCGGGGCGTGCGGCGCCGACCGCCGAGGCGAGGCCGGTCGCCGAGGCGACTCGTGTCCCGCCGAACCGGAGGAGGGTGTCGCCGCGGACGAGGCCTGCGGTGTGGCCGGGGCCCGGGATGTGCACGCCGGTCAGCAGGGCGCCCGCGTCCCCGGGGGCGTCCACGGCCTCGACGCCGAGGGTCGCGGTGCGGGTCGGGGGCGGGAGCGGGGCCGGGTGCGCTTCCGTGCCCACACCTCTGCCCGCGCCTGTGCCTGTGCCCGTGCCGGTGGCCGGGTCCGGGGCGATCGGCCGGCTTGGGGCCGGTTGCCCGGGCGCGGAGGGCTGCGGGGCGGGGGCGGCCGTCCCGCCCCGCGGGGCGTCCTGCCGCAGCTCGGCGAGCTTGCTCATGCCGATGACGGTGGCGCTCACCGTGCCGAGGCCGACGCCCGACAACAGCAGGAGCGCGGCGCCCAGCAGTCCGAGCAGCAGGGTCGTCGGGCGTCTGCCGCGGCGCCGCGCGGCGTGCGGGCGGTGGCTCCCGCCCGGCGAAGGCCCTCCGGGCCGCTTCCCGGGGCGCCGTCCCGCACGGGCTCCGCCGAGGAGGGCGAAGAGCTGTCCGACGCGCTGTGCCGTGCGCCGGCCGAGTCCCCCTCGGGGGGCCGGGCCCGTGCTCCGGCCGCCGTGCCGGCCCGGCATCGGCTTGGGACGCAACGTGGTCTGATCCATGGCTCGCCTCCGGCCACAGCTCTACCCGGAGTGACCCCGCGCCGACGCCTCACGAACGGGTGACGTCCAGCTGTGCGGTCAGCGTCGCCGCGGGCCCGCGCAGGGTGCCCGCGTGGAGCAGCTCCGTGCGGTGCACGACGCGGGGCTCCGTCAGCGGTACCGCCACCGCCCCCGGTGCCTGCTCGGCGACCGCGCGCGGCAGCAGCGCCAGGCCGTGGCCCGCGGCGGCCAGCATCATGAGGGTCCGCAGGTCCGTGCCGTCGTAGCGCAGGGCGGGCCGGAAGCCCGACGTGCCGCTCGCCGACCGGAGTTGGGCCAGCGGCAGCCCGGCGCCCGGGGCGTCCAGCCAGCGGGCGTCCACGAGGTCGCCCAGGCGCAGCCCCGTGCGGCGGGCCAGCGGATGCCGCTCGGGCAGCAGGACGGCGACGGGGTCCTCCGCGATGCCGCGGGCGGTCAGCGGCGCGACGTCGGGCAGCGGCAGCGGGTCGCTCGGGGCCGCGAGCCCGTCCACCAGGCCCAGCTCGGCGGTGCCGGTCGCGACGGCCGCGGGGATCTCGTCGCGGGGCAGCACGGTCAGGGTGACGCCCGCCGGGGGCAGCGCGTCGACCGTACGGCGGGTGAGGGCGGTCGGGGTGGCCGCGAGCGTCAGGCCCTGCTCGGGGGCGGCGGCCATGCGGACGACCTCGGCGCGGGCCGCGTCCAGGCGCAGGAGCAGCGGGCCCGCGTGTTCCAGGAGGCGCGTGCCCGCCGGGGTGGGCGCGACGGGGCGGCGGGTGAGCAGGGCGGCGCCGAGGTCCTGCTCCAGGGCGGCGATGTGCTGGGAGACGGCGGACTGGGTGTAGCCGAGCTCGCGGGCGGCCGCGGAGAACGAGGCGAGACGGGCCACCGTCACGAACGTGCGCAGGAGGTGCGGATCCATGTCCATCAGCATCCCGCACGACATCAGGAATGCTGATGGAGGGTGCAGATTTCATCGTTGGACGTGAACCACGGTGCGCGCCCAGGATGATCGACATGACCGAGACGACGCAGCACCCGCCCGCCCCCGAAGCCCGCACCGCCCGGGACCGGGCGGACTCCCCCCGGCGCACGGCAGACTCCCCCGGCGGCACGGCGGACTCCTCCAGCGGCACGGCGGACTCCCCCGCACGCCCGAAGACCCCCGCCACCGTGCCCACCAAGCCCCTCTCCTCCCCGCCCCTCTCCCCGTCCCCCCTCTCCCCCTCCCTTCTCTCCCCCTCGCCCCTTTCCCCCTTGCCTCCTTCCGTCCTGCCTGCTTCCGGCTCGTCCTCTTCCCCCGTGGCCCGCATCGCCCTCGTCGGCGACCGCTCCCCGAACGTCACCTCCCACACCCGCGTCCCGCTCCTCCTGGACGCCCTCGCCACCCAGGACCACCTCGTCCTCGACGCGTACTGGATCCCGACCGAGGACGCCGCGGAGCCGGACGCGGTGCGTGGCTTCGACGCCGTGTGGGTGCTGCCGGGCAGCCCCTACCGCAGCGAGGCGGGCGCGCTCGCCGCGATCCGCACCGCGCGCGAGGACGGCGTGCCCTTCCTCGGCACCTGCGGCGGCTTCCAGCACACGCTCCTGGAGTTCGCCCGGCACGTCTGCGGCCTGACCCATGTCGCGCACGCCGAGAACGACCCCGACGCCGACGACCTGCTCATCGCGCCGCTCGCCTGCTCCCTGGTCGGGCACGAGGGAGCGGTGACCATCGCCCCCGGCTCGCTCGCCGAGTCGGTGGTCGGCGCGCGCAGGTCCATCGAGCGCTACCACTGCTCCTACGGGCCAGCCGCCCACCTCGACACGCTGCGCGCCCACGGGCTCCGCCTCACGGGCGAGGACGAGGAGGGCCAGGCCCGGATCGCCGAATTGCCCGGCCACCCCTTCTTCCTGGCCACCCTCTTCCAGCCCGAACTCGCCGGCGACGGCACGCGGCCGCACCCCATCGTGCGGGCCCTGGCCCGAGCCGCCGTGGAGCACGCGCAGACGTCCGCCCGACCGTCGGCCTGACCCGGCGCCCTACCCGGCGATCCGTCCGTCGTGCCCCCCGTGGCCGCCGTGCCCGGCGCCGTGGTCGAACGCGAGGGCCTCCTTCGGCAGGACGACGAAGGGCCGCATCATGCCCATGTCCTCGTGCTCAAGGAAGTGGCAGTGGTACATGAAGCGGCCGTACGCCCCGTCGAACCGGCCCATGACGCGCAGCAGTTGGCCGCCGGGCACCCGGAAGACGTCCTTCCAGCCGCGCTCGTTCGGCGCCAGGGGTATCGGGCGCGTCGGGTCGGCGGTGATCGGGGCCCGGGTGCCGCCGATCGCGGTGTCGAAGCCCGAGACGTCGTACGCGTCCCGGCCCAGGAGCTGGAAGTCCGCCAGGTGGATGTGCATGGGGTGGGTCACCGGCGGGTTCACCGCGAGGTTCAGGAAGCTCCACTGTTCGTGGCTGCCCTCGGCGATGGTGATGCCCAGGCCGTCGTTGAACGTGCGGGCGGTCCTGCGGTACGTGGTGACCTTGCCGTCCGCGCCGCGCAGCTGGATGATGCCCTCGGCCGGGACCCGGAGGTCACCGGGCTCGTCCACCGCGGCCATCTCCCAGATCTCGGGGTGTCCGCCACCGCCCTTGGTGGCGGGCGGGGTGAGCACGATCAGCCGGTGGCCGTGCTCGACGTCGTGCGTGAGCGGGCGGAACGAACCCGAGAGGACCTCGGGCAGTTCGAAGGTGTCCGGCTCGGCGCACTCGCCCACCCGGAACTCCATGACCTGCGGATAGCGCACGTCGTTCGGCACGTCGGGCACGCCGGGGGCCTGGGCACGCCCCTTGTTGACCAGGCGCAGCCGCTGCCCGGCCAGCCCCCGGAAGTCGAGCAGCAGGTCCATGCGCTCGGCGGGCGCGACGGTGAGGGTCGGCAGGGCACCCTCGAAGTCGACCGGCACGGGGCGGGGCAGGAGGCCGCCGTCGCTGCCGATCTGGTGCAGCACGCCGCGCACGGGGTGGTCGTCCTCGTCCAGCAGGACCAGGTCGTAGATGCGCGCGTTCGACGCGTTGACCAGGCGGAAGCGGTACCAGGCCGCGGCCACTTCGGCGTAGGGCCAGATGCGGCCGTTGACCGTGGTGTACGGGCCGGTGAAGGGCAGGGACACGGGCTTGCCCGTCTCCGCGTTCTCCGGGTCGACGACGGTGGTCTTGTGCAGCAGGCGTCCGTTCAGCCGGTCGTCGCCCTCGTCCGTGTCCAGATTGCGGTCGGCGATGAGCAGCGGGATCTCCCGCTCGCCGCAGGGCAGTTGGAGGGCGTCCTCCTCGTCGTCCCGGACCAGGTAGGTGCCGTAGAGGCCCGCCATCACGTTCCACCGGGTGATGTTCATGGCGTGGTCGTGGTACCACCACTGGACCGCCTGGTGGTCGTTCGGATACTCGGAGAGCTGGGCGTCGCCGTACCCCACGGCGTTGTCCGCCCAGCCGTCGTTGCCGCCGCCGGTCTGCGCGCCGTGCAGGTGCGTCACCGACCAGGCGGGCAGGGCCGCCACGTCCTTGTTCGGCTCGACGCCGGCGCGGCCGGGCTCGGTGCTGGGCGGCGGGTCCTTGCGCGGGTCGCCGAGCGGGACCTCGACGGCCGTGACGGGATACTCGCCGTCCGGGATGCGGTTGGTCCAGGCGATGCGGACCCGCTGCCCGCGCCGCACCTCGATGGTGGGGCCGGGCACCGAGCCGTCGTACCCCCACATCAGGGTCGGCGGCAGCTGCGGGTGCAGCCGCACCCAGGTCGGCCGCAGCGCGATCTCGGTCTCCTCGCGCACGTCCGCGGAGTAGGGCCGCAGGACGGGCGGGACGGTCAACGGGGCGAGGAACGGCGTCAGTTCACCGTCGAAACCCGCCTTATGTGCCGCCCTCGCCGCCGCCGCGGCGCCCGCCGTCCCCGCCTCCCCGGCGGGCCCCGCGGGCTCGGCGCTATCAGTGTCAGTGGTTCCGGAATGGGCCTCAATGATGTCGGTCAAGATCGAACACCCCCGTGTTCATCCCCCGTGGCGCGGCCGGTCGCGGCCGCCTTCACTTCAGAAGACTCCCGGCGTCCCCGCGGAGTTCCACGAATCCAGCATTCCGGATGAAACCCCCCGAACGGGGCCCTCCGGATACCGTCCCCGGCGCCCGGTCCGGCAGGAAACCGTGGGCGCGCCTGGCCAGGTCGTGTGCGCCGTAACGGCGGCAGCCCCGGTGCCAGTTCACGATGCCCGCCATCCAGTTCCGCAGGTCGGCGACGTAGCCGTCCAGCGCCGCGCGCCCCTCCCGCGACAGCGCGAAGTCGTCGTACAGGACGGGGAACTCGTGGGCGGCGACGTGCTCGAACTGCTCCATGCGCTGCGTCGTCAGGTCGTGGACGACACGCAGGGCCGCCGGGTAGTCGCAGCCGAAGAAGTTCTGCACGACCAGGATGCCGTTGTGGATCTCGCCCTCGTACTCGATCTCCTTCTGGTACGAGAAGATGTCGTTGACGAGCATGCCGTAGTCGACGGCCGCGTTCTCCAGGGAGCGGACCGGGCCGCTGCGGTAGATCTCGGGCGGCACCGCGGGGCCGTGCCCCATCCGGCACAGGCTCATCGTGAGGTCGGCGCCGAAGGTGGCCCGGCGCATCTCCAGGTAGTCGACCGGGTCGGGGATGCGGTGGTGCAGCTGGTTGAGGATCTCCCACACCCAGCTCTCCGTCATGACGTCCACGGACTGCCGCAGGGTCCGGCGCTGCTCGGCGGTCATCTCGCGGGAGGTGCGGTTCCACAGGTCGACGAGGCCGCGCTCCATGGCGTTCGCCGGCGCCGGGGGCGCCTCGCCCTCCAGCGGCATGCACGCCGAGAGCCGCTCCGTGCACAGGCGGGCGGCGGCGAGATCGCGGCGCTGTCCGAAGACGAGCGGGTAGTAGTCGTCGCCGTAGGTGCCCCAGGCCAGCCACTGCGCGCTCAGGTCGAGGGACTCCTGCGTGCCGTCCGGGTCGATGCCCGCCGAGCACAGCGGGAGGTCGTACGCGTCGAGCTTGTCCTCGTCCCAGACGCCCTCCGCCAGGATGCCCGTCGCGTGCGCCCAGCCGGCGAGCCGCTGCCGGGCCACGTCCAGGCCCGGGTTGAGCCTGAGTTCGAACGGCATGCGCAGGTCCGGCACCCGGGAGGGGCCGACCTTCTGGAAGGGCACGTGGGTGAAGGCCCGCATGCGCTCCGGCCCCGCCGACGCGAGCAGGGCGCGCACGTCGGCACCCGCGGTGCCGAGGCCGGTGGGCCCGGCGAGCGGTGCGGCGTCGAGCGCGCCCGCGTTCATGTACCGGCTGGAGCGCAGGTGCCACTCGTGGCCGCCGGACTGCCAGTCCTCCAGGCCCCGCGCGTAGGCCGCGATCGCCGCGAGTTCGGGCGGGGCGAGACCTTTCTCCAGCGCGAGGGCGGGCACTTCGGTGGCCGCCGTGTGCTCGAACTGGTGCAGCCGTGAGGTCAGCACGTCGTTGACGAGGTCGGCCGCCTGCTGGGTGCCGCAGCCGAAGAAGGTCTCCAGGACCAGCACCCCGTTGCTGAGCTCGCCCTCCTCCTGGACCTCGCGCTGGTACGAGAACAGGTCGTTCCGCAGGTGGACGGCGTCGGAGAAGGTCTCCATGAGCACCCGGAGCGGTCTGGAACCGGCGACGGACGCGGGCACCTCGGCGGTCGCGTACTCGATCAGGCCCGCGGACCAGGGGGCGCCCCCCACCTTGCGGCGCATCTCGATGTACTCGACGGGGTTGGCGACCCGCCCTTCGTTGATGTTGGACAGCTCCCACATCGACTCGTTGAGCAGGTGCTCGGTCGACTCCGCGAACCGGCGCCGCCAGTCCACGGACATCGCGGGCACCGTCCGGGCCCAGAGGTCGGCGAGACCCGCCTCCACGGGGTTGCGCGGCTCGGGCACCGGGGCGAAGACGTCCATCGGCATGAACAGGGGCAGGCGCTCCAGGTGGGCCTTGCCCGCCGCCCGGTCCTGGGTGCGTTTGTACATGTCCAGGAAGTGGTCGTCGAAGAAGAAGACCCACACGTACCAGTCGGTGATCAGCGACAGCGCGGGGCCGTCGCAGTCGGGGTGGGTGTACGCGCACAACAGGCCGTAGTCGTGCGCGTCGAGGTCGCTCTGCTCCCAGATGCCGGACCCTTCCAGCATGCCCATGTCGCGCGCCCACCGCGCGGAGTGCGCGCGGGCCTCCTCCAGGTGCGGGTTGAGGCGGGCGCGGTACGGCATGTAGAAGTGCGGCAGTTCGAACGGCTGCGTCATGGCCCCGGCACTACCCGGGGCTCCCGGCAGCCATCCACGCGGGGGCCGATGATCGCACCATCGCGTGAATCGGGGCGCGCCGAAGCGTGCCGCGAGCACGCCGGGGGAAGGGGCGCCCGCCCAGGTCGGCCCCCTCGTCGCCGTCCCCGCCCGCGCCCGGGATCGGTCCCACCGAATCATCGGTTTCCCCGCCCGCGCACGGCTCACGCCTCTAGGCTGCCGTCCACGCCCCCGGAAGGAAGCACCTCCATGACCGATGCGCCGCTGCCCGCGGAGCTGCTCCTGGACCGAGAGGTTCCCGACGACCTCTGCCGGGAGCTGGTCGCCGCGTTCGAGGGACTCGGCGCCCCACCGGTCCGGGTCCGCCGCACCATGGACCACCGCGGCCCGGCCGACATCCCGTGGATCGTCCTGGCGTCGCTGCCCCTGCAGGCCTTCCTCAGCGGCCTGGGCGCGGAGGCGGTCAAGGACGCGTACGAGACGTTCAAGGGTGTCGTACGGCGGATCACGCGTCCCGCGTCGCCCGCCCCCGGCACCCTGGGCGAGGCCAGGCAGGCCCGGCCGATGGTGCTGCGCGACGTGGCCACGGGGCTCGACGTGGTGCTGGAGCCCGGCCTCCCGGCCGAGGCGTACGAACAGCTCACCGCACTGGACCTGACCGTGTTCGCGGTGGGGCCGCTGCACTACGACCGCGCCCAGAGTCGCTGGCGTTCGGTCCTTGACGAGGCCGCCGGCTGATTCGCCGGCCGGAGGACGTGGCGGACCCGCCGCCGCGGATCGGGGCTGACTGTGACTGCGCAGACCACGGGAACGGACCTGACCGGCGCCGAACAGGCGTGCGCCGACGGCGAGTCGGCGCTGACACGGGGCGACACGGCGTCCGCCGAGGGCCACTTCGGGCGGGCGCTGGAGCTGGCGGGCCTCCAACCCGTCGGCGACGGCCCCGACTTGCGCGGCGGCCCCGACGGCCCCGACGGCCCGGGCGACGACCCCGGCCACGACGTGCGTGACGGCGCCTTACGAGACGGTGCCGCACGCAACGGCGACGGCCTCGACGTCGACACCCACACCCCCATCAACACCCCCATCAACACCCACACCCACCCCGCCGCGAACGGCACGGCCACCTCGGTCGCCGTGAACGGCCCGGGGGCGCAAGGCGTCGCCCGGCTCGCCGCGCGGGCCTGGACCGGCGCCGGACGGGTACGGCTCGCGCGCGGCGAGCTCGAGGCCGCCGAGGCCGAGTTCGAGCGGGCCCGCGCCCTGCGCCCCGCCGCCGCGGGCCCGTTGCACTGGCTGGGCTGCGCCGCGGCCCACCGCGGCGACCTGGCGGCGGCCGAGCGGCACTTCACCGCCTCCTTGGCCTGTGCCGTCCCGCACGGCCGCAGCCTCGTCCAGCGCGCGTACGTGCGGGCCCGCGCGGGCGATCCGGCCGGGGCGCTGGCGGATCTGCGCGGCGCCGCGCTGGCCGGACCGCTGGACGACGAGGCCCGCTGGGTCGTGGCGGCCCTGTCCGGGCGCTCCGCGCGCGAGGTGGCGCTGCGGCTGCGCAGGGCGGCCGCCACCACGCTGACGGACCCCGGCGAGCGGGCCGGGCAGCGGGAGCCGCGGCAGGAGGGGCCGCGGCACGGGCAGCCGGACGCCGCGCGGTGGGAGCGGGCCGGGGCGCTGATCGACGCCGCGCGCGGGCTCGACGCCCAGGCCTGGACCCGGGTGCCGCTGCACGCCGTGGCGCTGGTGCGGAGCGGGCGGCGCGACGCCGCCGTCGCGCTCCTCGGGGACGCCGTACGGCACGACCCCGCCGACCACCGCGTCACCCACACGCTCGCGCTGGCCCTGCTCAACTCCCCTTCCGACGCGGCAGGTTCGGTGTGGGAGCGGTGTGTCGCCGCCTGGGCGGCGCTGCTGCACGACGCCGGGTTCTGGGAGCACGTCCTGAGCACGGCGTCCCGGCGGTACGCGACCCCGGTCGCGCACTCCCTCGTCCCCGCCCTGCGCTCGGGGCTGCGCGAGGCACTGGAGCGCCGCATGCCGGCCGACGGCGCCGGAGCGCGCGTCGCGCCGGGGCCGCTGCTCCAGCGGGAGGCCGGCGCCGCGAAACTGCTCGCGGCCGTCGGCGGTTTCCCGTCGGCGGGGGGCGGCGGGGTGCCCCTGTTCTGCGGGCCGCTGCGCGTCGCGGAGCTCGGCAGGACGGCGGAGTTCGGTGCCTTCGCCGCCGCACAGGAGGCGACCGCCCTGTACGCCTCGCTCACCTACGCGTTCTCCGAACTCGGTTTCGCCCAGCTTCTGTTGGGTCAGGACAAGGCTGCCGACGCGCTGGCCGCCCTCACCGAGCTGCGCTGCACGGACTGCCGGGCGCGCGGCGGCCCGGGAGCCGCGGCGGTGTGCGAGCCGGGGTGCGCGCGGTTCGACGAGCTGAACCCCGGCTATGCCGGGCTCCCCGACAAGCACCGCAGGCTCTCCCTCGACGCGCGCGGCCTCGCCCTGGAGGCGCGGCTCACCATGGGATGCGCGGCGCTGACCGCGACCCGCCCCGACTTCGACGCCGCCGCCGCGTACTGGCGGCGCGCGCTGGTGCACAGCCGGGAGATCGACCGGTACCGCGAGACGCAGACCGCCATCGTCGACATGGCGCTCGGCGCGGCCCGTGCCGCGCACCGCGAGGGGCGGCTGAGCCTCGCCGTGGACACCCTCGACGCCACCCGCTCGGTGATCGGCGCCAACGAACGCGCGCGCCTCGAAGGACAGTTGGCGCGGGTGCTCGCCGACCGCGGGATCTCCGTGGCCAACGACGGGGAGGAGCTGCTCGACCAGCCCGCCGCCGACCTGCGCCGTTCCGTCTCCTTCAACCCGCACCTGCTGCGGGCCCAGGTCAGCCTCGGCATCGTGCTGCGCGGCCTGGCGCTGGCCCGCTGGAGCTCGGGCAGCCTGGCGGGCGCGCGGGCCACCCTGCGCGAGGCCATCGACCAGCTCACCGCGGCCCTCGAACACTTCCCCGACGACCCCGACCTCGTGGAGCTGCGGGAGTCCGCGGTGGCCGACCTGAACCACGTCATGTGGCAGCCCGACGAGAGTGAGCAGTGACGCCCGTGCTCGCCTACGAGGAACTGCGCATCCGGGTCCGCCGTGTCGGCGCGGGCCGCTATCTGGTGACCGCCAACGGCCCGGCGTGCGCGGCCGAGATCATCGCCGTGGCCGGGGAGCCCGCCGCGTTCCGGGAGCAGTGGGACCGCCTCATCAAGGCGGAGCTCGGCTTCGCGCCGATGGGCGACCAGCACACCGTGACGCAGCTGCGGACGCTCGGGCGCGGCGTGTTCCGGCTGCTGTTCGGCGACGCGGGCCCGGCCGACGAGGGCGGCGGCGAGGAGGCCGGGGAGGCGGTCGGCGACCGGGTCGGGGCGTGCGTCGACGCCGCGCTGGACCGGGCCCAGCGGATGCGTCCGGCGCGCGGGCTCCGGCTCCGCTTCGATCTGCCGCCCGAGCTGCGCGACCTCCCCCTGGAGTCGCTGTGCGCGCCGCCCGGCAGCCCCCAGCAGTCGCTCGCCCTCAACCACGGCTACTCCCTGGTGCGTTCGCTGGCGGGCGGCCCCCTGGGGCAGCGGCTGCCCGAACCGACGGCCGAGCCCAGCCTGATCCGGCTCCTGGTGGCCTGCGCCTCGCCCCGCGGCCTGGAGCCGCTGCAGGCCGCGGAGGAAGTGGCCGCGCTCCGCCACGAGCTGCCCGAAGTGGCCGTCCAGACCACCGTCCTGGAACGGGCCACCCGCGCGGGCCTGGAAGCGGCGCTCGCCCACCACAGCGAGCTGCCCACCGCCGTCCTGCTGATCGCGCACGGCACGTACGACCAGGAGATCGGCAAGGGCGTGGTGGCCCTGGAGACGGCGAGCGGCGACGAGGACCGGGTGCCCGCGGACGTGCTCGGCGGGATGCTCCTGAAGGCGCAGCGGCTGCGCCTCGTCACCCTCAACCTCTGCTCGGGCGCCGACAGTTCGCACCTCGAACCCTTCTCCGGGCTCGCGCAGGCCCTGATCGGCGGCGGGGTGCCCGCCGTGGTGGCGATGCGCGGGCGGGTCAGCGACGTGACGGCCGGTGCGTTCAGCCCCGAGCTCCTCAAGGGCGTCGCGGCCAACAAGACCGTCGACGAGGCGATGGCCGCGGCGCGGCTGCGCATCTCCCACCAGCCGCGGCACACGGCCGTGGAGTGGGCGACCCCCGCGCTGTTCCTGCACGAGGGCTGCCGGCAGGGGTGGCTGTTCAAGGCGCGCGAGGTGCGCGACGACGACCTCGACGGCGGGGCGGTGACCGATCCGCTGCGCGAGGGCGCGGACGCCATGCGGACCCTGCAGAGCCCCACCGGACACGTCGGTTCGACGGTCCTGATCAGCGCGGCGCGCTACCAGCGCGACCTCGGGCACTGGTCGCAGGTGCAGCGCATCCTGCGGACCCCGACCCAGAACTACGCCGACGAGCAGCGCCGCATGCGCGCCGAGGCCGCCTTCGAACTGGCCTGGCCCGAGCTGGAGAAGCTGTGCGCGCTGCTCGCCGCGGAGCGGGACGCGCGGGGCGCCGAGGCGCAGCTCGACGTGGTGCGGCAGCTGCTGCCCGGGCGGGTGCCGGTGCCGCTGGAGACGGAGGTCGCCTCGCTGCAGAGGCTCGCCCTGCTGATCGGCCAGGCGCGGGACGCGGAGGCTGCGGCGGACTGGCTCACGGCCATCGGCCGCTACGAGGAGGTGCTCGCGGTCCGGCCCGACGGACCGCGGGACGTGGCCGAGCGGCTGGCCGCGGCGCGCGACGAGCTGCACGTGGCACGGACCTGCGAGGCCGCCGAGCGGGCCCGCAGGGAGGGCGACTGGACCTCGGCGACCCGCGCGTACACCACCGTCCTCGCGCTGCGCCCGGGCCACACGACGGCCGCGGCGTGGTCCTCCTACGTGGCGGGGCGGGCCGCCGAGGCGGACCAGGACTGGCTCGCCGCGGAGACCGCGTACGCCGCGTGCCCCGGCCTCGACGACGCGGCGGGGCGCGCCGCCTACGCGCGCGGGCGGGCGGCGGCGGACGCCGGGAACTGGGCCGCGGCCAGGGACGCCTTCGCGCAGGGCGGCGCCGACTGCGCGGACTGCCGGTCCTGGAGCGCGTACTGCGTGGGCCGGGCCGCCGACGCCGAGGGCGCCTGGGACACGGCGGTGCGGGGCTACGCGGCGGCGGACGGCTTCCGGGACAGCGCGGTCCGTCTGCTGTACGCGCGGGGCCGGGACGCGGCGGACGGCGGGCGGTTCGCCGAGGCGCTGACGGACCTGGCGGCGGCGGACGCGCGGGGCTGGGACACCGAGCCGTTCCTCGGCGACCTGCGCCGCCGCGTGTACGAGGCGGCGCTGACGGCCACGGAGTCCGGCGACTGGCCCGCCGCGCTCACCCATCTCGCGCCGGTCCCGGACGACTTCCGTGCCGCGCTCGCCCTCACGTACTACGCACAGGGCCAGTTGGCGGCGACGGCGGGCGACTGGAGCGGGGCGGCGGACGCGTTCGCCGCCTGCGCGGGCGCGGCCGACGGGGGCGGGGCGGAAGGGGCGGCGCAGGGGCGGCGCCCGGACACGCCCGCCGACGCGCGGGACCTCGGCGCGTACGCGCGCGGGCGGGTGTGCCAGGCACAGGGCCGGTGGGACGACGCGCTCACGCTCTTCGGCGGTCTGCCGTCCGAACTGTCCGACGTGCCCGACCGGGTGCTGTACTCGCGCGGCCGGGCCGCCGACGACCGGGGCGAGTGGAACGGCGTCATCGACGGGTTCGGCCGGCTCCCCGACGGCTACGCGGACGGCGAGGTGGGCGTCCGCCGGCTGTACGCGCGCGCACGGGTCGCCGCGGACCTGCGCGGCGACTGGGCGGCGGTCCTGAGCCTGCTCACCGGTGTGCCGGGCGAGGCCCGCGAGGGCGCGGTGGCGGCCCTGCGCCGCAAGGCCGAGGGCCGCAGGGCGGAGGAGAACGACGACTGGGCCGCGGCCTGCGCGATCCACGGCGGAGCATTCCCCTCCGGTGCCCCGCCCCGGCCCGCCGCGGAAGCCGACGCCGACGCCGACGCCGGCAACGGCACCGGCACCGGCGCCGAAGGCGCCCCCTCCCCGGACGGCTCCCCCGCGGACACCTCCGACCACGAAGCCGCCCACCTCTACCACTACGCCCTGGCCCGCACCCACGAGCAGGGCGAGCTGTGGGAGGAGGCGCTCGGCGTCTACCTGCTGATGGACGACACCTGGGCCGACGTCGGCGTGCGGATGCGCTACGTGCGGGCGCGGATCGCCGAGGCGACCGCCGACGGCACCGCGGCCTGGACCTGCGTCGTCGAGGCGTACGTGGAGCTGGAACGGGACGGCGTGCCGGGCGTGGACGCCGCCGAGCGGGGGCGGTACGCGCGCGTGCGGGCCGCCGAGGCGGAGGGCGACTGGGGCGCCGCGGCCGTCGAGGCCGACGCCCTGGGCACGCACCGCGACGCGCCCGCCGTCGCCGCCTACGCCCGGGGTCGCCTCGCCGACGCCCACCAGGAGTGGCAGCGGGCCGCCGACGCCTTCCGGCAGTGCCCGGGGCACCGGGACGCCGACGCCCATCTGGCGTACGCGGAGGGCAGGTTGCTGGAGGTCGCGGGGCGGTGGAGCGCCGCCGTGGCCGCGTACGAGCGGGCGGGCGGCGCGCTCGACCGGGCCGACGTGCGCTGCCGCAGGCTGCGGCGGCTGGTCGGGCTGCTGCCCTGGGCGGACGGGCTGACCAGCGCTCCGCTGGTCGCCGACCCCTTCGCCGTCCGCGACCAGGCCTTCCCCTACCTCGCCCTCAGGGACGCCGGAGTGGACCCCGGCGCGTCCATGGACGTGGTCAAGAACGCCTCGTACACGCTGCTGGAGCGCGGCACCATGTCGTGGCACGAGCGGGTCGCGCTGGAGCGGCTGCGGCTGCCCGGCCGGCGGCTGCAACTGGACGCGCTGCTCTACCGCTGGCACTCCCCCGCCACCCTGCGCACCGCCCTCGCCGGGCTCTCGCCGGACGACGGCCCCGGTCTCCTCGACGCGCTGTGCGAGCGCTCCCCGCAGGACGCGCCGCTGCTGCTCCTGCTCGCCCGGGACCGGGAGGCGGCCGTCGCCGAGTGGGAGCGGCGGCTGCGGGCCGCGCCCGGGGACATGGCCGTGCTGCACGGTCTGGCCGCGGCCCGGCTCTGGCAGGCGCAGGAGCTGGAGCAGAGCGGGGCGTGGGAGCACGCCGTGCAGGCCTGGGAGTCGGCGCTCGCGTACTGGGCGACGCTGCTCAGCGACGACGAGTACTGGGACGGCTGGCGGGCCGAGCGCGCCGCCGCCTACGAACGCGACCTGACCCACGACGACATGGCGTCGCTGCGCTGGGAGCTCAGTCAGCACCTCTTCGGGCAGCTGTCCGCCTACGAGCAGCGGCACACCGAGCAGGACCGGCCCGAGCAGGCCGCCGCCTACCAGGCGCTGGCGGCGCTCCTGGAGTCCGAGCTCGGCGGCGCGCGGGTCCTCAAGGACGTGGGCGGCCTGCCGTCCGTGCCGGGCGCGGGCGCCACCCTGGCGTGCGGGCCGCGCTATCTGCGGCTGCTGCGGCTGCAGGAGCCGCTCGCCGAGCTCGCCGCCGGGCTCGACGCGGCCGCCCAGCAGGGCAAGGACCCCGGCGAGTACGCGGTGCGCGAGCTGCGCTGGGCCTTCTCGGAGCTGGCGCAGGGGTTCGCCCTCTCGGAGGTGCGCAAGTTCGAGACGGCGCTGCGGGCACTGCCGGTCTTTCGCACCCTGACCACGCTGCCGGACGACTGCGCGGGTCCGGCGACGGAGTCCGGGCACGCCGGGCAGTGCCCGCACTGCCAGGACTTCCTGGCGCGCAACCCCGCCTACGTCCGGCTCCCGCGGCGGCACGCCCGGCTGCTCCAGGACGGCGTCGAACTCGCCGTGCACATCCGGCTCGCGCTGGCCAGGACGGCGCTGACGCGCGGCGACGGCGGGCTCGACGAGGCGCTCGACCAGTGGGGCGAGCTGGTGAAGGTCTCCCGGAACGCCGGGATGCAGGCGCGCTCCAAGAAGGCGGTGATCCGCACCGTGCTCGGCCGGGTCGAGGCGCTGACCGACGAGGAGGGCGTGCAGCTCGGCGACTGCCTGGACGAGGCCGTCACGCTGGTCGAGTCGGCGCTCGCCGTGCTGCACCCGCTGGACCGCGATCTGCTCGGCCAGCTGCACGCGAAGCTCTCGGCGCTGCTCTCGATGCGCGGTGTGTGGCGCGGCTACACCCGCACCAAGCACGGCATGGGCTCCGACATGCGGGGCGCGGAGGCCGACCTGCGCCGGGCGCTCGCCCTGAACCCGGAGTCGAGCCACGCCCGCGACAACCTCGCGCGGGCGCTGGTCTTCACGCTCGACGAGCGGACGTTCGAGGTGCCCGCGCGCCTGAAGCTGCTGCACGAGGCGCTGGGCCTGCTCGACGTGGGCCTGGGACAGGCCCTGACGCACCGGTACCGCGAGACGCTCGGCGAGGCCCTGGACGAGATGGAGAAGCTGCTCACGCGGAGCCTCGGCGTCGCGGGCATGGGCGACCTGATCCGCAGCGACGGCCAGGAGACCCCGCCCGACGACGACGATCTGCCCACCTGGGCCGCCGAGTTGACCGACCGCGCGGAGCGGGCGCTGCGCACCGGCGACATCCTGTGGGCGCTGCACCACCTGATCCGCGCCACCCGCGCCGAGCCCACCGACAGCCGGATCAGACAGGCCCTGCTGGGCGCGGTGCACCGCTGGCTCGCCGAGCTCAATCCCGGGACCAAGGCGCTGCAGAAGGAACAAGGAGGCAGCCTCGCGTGATCAAGGACCCTGACGCCGACGGGGACGGACCGCTCCCCTACGACGTGCTCGCCCCGGCGGGCGTGACGCCCTGGACGTCCCACGAGGACATGCGGGAGGTCTCCTTCGAGCTCCTGGCCCGGCACCTGATGACACCGGTCACCCAGCAGGCGTGGGACGAGCTGCGCGGGGTGCGCCGCAGGCTGCTCGTCGACCTGCTCCTGTACGACGTGGACCTGGCCGCGGAACTGCCCCTGGCCGTCGCGGACATCGACCGCGAGCTGGCCGCCGGGTCCGCCCCGCGGGCGCCGTCGGCGCAGCGGGAGGCGCGCGAGGCGCCGGGCGCGCTCCCGGACGCCACCGTGCGCCTCCTGGACGACCTGATCCGGTTCGATGTCTGACCCGACGGCCCGGCTCGCCTACGAGCACGCCCGCGCGCTGACCGCACGTGACGCCGCCCACCGGGCCCTGACCGAGCGGCTCCTGCTGCGCTGCGCCGACGCCCTGGACGCCTTCGACCGGCTCCTCGCCGAGGGGGCGGCGCCCGACACGGAGACGTACCGCAGGAGCCTCGCGCTGATCGCGGGGCAGCTGGAGCGGGACCTGGCCGAGGAGGGACTGGAGCGCGTCGGGCGGGTCGGCGAGCGGGCCGAACCGGCCACGCACCACATCGCCGACGTGCGCGCCGCGCCGCCCGGCACGGACGGCGACGCGGTCCTTGAGATTCTGCAGCGCGGGTATCGATACCGGGGGCAAGTGCTGCGCGCCGCCCGGGTGGTCGTCGCCGTCGAGGGCGGCACGGAGCAAGGGACGGAGCGGGAATGAAGGCCATCGGCATCGACCTCGGCACCACCAACAGCGCGGTCGCCGCCCACGATCCGCATCGCGCGGGCATCGCGGTGCTGACCAACAGCAAGGGCGAGCGGCTGACGCCGTCCGTCGTCGGCGTCGTCCACCGCGACGGCAAGGACCAGACACTGGTCGGCGAGGACGCGCTGAACTGGGCCATCCGGCAGCCCAAGGAGACCGTCGTCTCCGTGAAGCGCCTGATGGGACGGGACTTCGCCGACACCTCGGTGGTCAAGGCCCGCGAGCGGATGAGCTACGACATCGTCGAGGGGCCGGACGAGGACCCGCGGGCGTACGTGCTGCTCGGCGGGCGCGGGCGCACCCCGGCGGAGATCTCCAGCGTGATCCTGGACAAGCTGGTCAGGGACGCCTCGCGGGTCCTCGGCGAGCCGGTGACGCACGCCGTGATCACCGTGCCCGCCTACTTCAGGGACGCGCAGCGCGCCGCCACCCGCGAGGCCGCGGAGAAGGCCGGCCTGGTGGTGAAGAAGATCGTCGACGAGCCGACGGCCGCCGCGGTCGCCTTCGGCCTGCACAAGCCGGGCGGCGGGCGCAGCCGGGTGCTCGTCTACGACCTGGGCGGCGGCACCTTCGACATCTCCGTCCTGAACACGGTCAAGGACCAGGAGGGCAGGAGCCAGTTCCAGGTGCTGCGGGCGGCCGGGGACATCTGGCTGGGCGGCGACGACTTCGACCTGGCGATCGTGGAGCGGATCATCGCGTGGATGCGCGAGGAGCACCACGTGGACCCGTCCGGCGACAAGGCGTTCCTGTTCCAGGCCAAGAAGGCCGCCGAGCGCGCCAAGCGGGAGCTGAACGACCTCCAGGAGACGTACATCGTCATCCCGGCGGCGTACCGCAGCGAGAACGGCGTCCTGGACGTCGAGATGAAGCTGACGCGCGGCGAGTTCCAGTCGATGATCGCGCCGCTGGTGACCCGCACGATGGACCTGGTGCAGGAGTCGCTCGGCCGCTACGAGCTCTCCACCGACGACATCACCGACGTGCTCCTTGTGGGCGGCGGCACGCTCACCCGGCCGGTGTACGAGGCCGTCGAGGCGTTCTTCGGCGCGGACAAGGTCCGCAGGAACATCAACCCCATGGAGTGCGTGGCGTTCGGCGCGGGCGTGCTCGCCGAGACGCTGCGCGGCGTGGAGTGCTCGGACCCGGAGTGCGCCAAGGTCAACGAGTACGGGGCGGACGCCTGCACGGCCTGCGGCCGCAGCCTGGCCGACGGGCGCTCCAAGGGCGACACGGGGCTGTACGAGTCGACACCGATGGCGATGGGCATCGCCGCGATCAAGGGCAGCCAGCGCGACGTGTTCGTCGAGATCATCGAGGCGGGCTCGCCCTATCCGCTCTCCGAGCCGCGCCAGCGGACGTTCCACGCGACCGACAGCCGCCGCATCCGGGTGCCGGTGTACGAGGGCGACAGCAAGGTGGCGAGCGAGAACCACGAGCAGGGCGTGGTCGAGTTCGAGCTGCCGCAGGAGATCGAGATCAACCGCCAGGTGGACGTCTCCTTCAACTACTCGGCGGACCGCATCATCACGGTGAAGATCTCCGTGCGCGGCACCGACATGACGCTGGAGGCCACGCCCAACCGGGAGAAGCCGCGCACCCCGCCGCCGGAGCCCGTCGAGGTGCTGGACAGCGCGGTACTGCGCGAGCAGCTGGGCTTCGCCGAGCGGGAGGCCGAGCACTTCCTGAAGCGGTACGGGCCCTACATCGAGCCGGTGCAGGCGATGAAGGTGCGCCGGGACATCGAGCAGGCGCAGCGGGCCGTCGCGATGGGCGACAGCGGCGAGTACAAGCGGCTGACCGAGCTGCTGCTCGACGACATGTACCGGCAGTGCGGTCTGGCGAGCCAGTTCCGGCAGGCCGAGCTCGCCTCGGAGGGCGCGCCGCAGGACACGGTCCGCCAGATCAACGACGCGGTGGAGCACGTCAAGCAGGCCCACCGGCAGGGCAACCGCGTCCAGACCGCGCAGCAGGCCCGCAACCTCGTGAACCTGGTGGCGGTCGCCCAGTCCGAACGCGCCGTGCCGCAGCTCCCCGACAAGCCGGACTACGAGGGCATCCTGCGGTTCGCCGAAGAGACGGCGGGCGGATGACGCAGGGGCGGCCGGCGGGCCGGACCGGTGGGGCGGCGGCCCCCGTCAGCCTCGGCATCGACTTCGGCGCCACGGGCATCCGCGCGCTCTACGCGCTGCCGGACCAGGCGGGCCGGCGCCTTGACGCGGAGTGGGGCGACGGGCCGTGGCTGCTGTGCGAGCCGTCCGAGGTGGGCGAGCTGCCGGTGACCTTCCCCAGCCTCAAGAGCCGTCTTGGCAGCGGCCGTCCGGTGCACATCGGGGGCAAGCCGTTCGACGCGGACCGGATCGTGGTGCGGCTCCTGCGGTCGGTGCGCGAGCGGGTGGAGGCGGCGGCGCCGGGGCGGGTGACGCAGACCGTGATCAGCGTGCCCGCGCGCTTCGGCTCGGCGCAGCGGGCGGCGCTGCGGGACGCGGCGCGCGAGGCGGGCCTGGAGCCCACCCGGCTCGTCAGCGACTCGATGGCCGCGGTCATCGGCCACATGACGGACCGGGACAGCGGCACCTGCCTGGTGTACGGCATGGGGTACGAGGGGTTCGAGCTCGGGCTGATCCGCAGCGTGCGCGGCCACTTCCGGTCGCTGGGCTACGAGGGCGGGGCGACGTCGGGCGGCCGGGCGTTCGACGCGGAGGCGCTGTCGTCGGCGGTCCGGCTGCTGCGCAGGCACCGGGGCGCGGGCTCGGTCACCGGGGTCGACGCGGCCGTGTGGCAGGGCCTGCGGGCGCGGAGCCAGGAGGCGCGGGAGGCGCTCGGCGCGCCGGACGGGCCGCAGGCCGCGGTGCTCGACCTGGAGCTGGGCGACGGCCCCGCGCTGTGGGTGCGCTTCGCGCGGCCCGACCTCGACGCGTATCTGGAGCGGCACGTGGGGCGGACCCTGGACCGGGCGCGGGCGCTGCTCGACCAGTCGGGGATGACTCCGGCGGACGTGGACACCGTGCTGCTCGTGGGCGGCAACACCCGGATGGAGCAGGTGCGTTCGCGGGTGGCGGGGCTCGGCGGGCAGAGCGTGCAGGCGCCGCCTGAGCTGCTGGCGCGGGGCGCCCTGAAGCACGCGGTGCGGCTGGCGGGCGGCGCGGCGTCCGCGGGCCCCGCCGCCCTGGAGGAGGGCCCGCTGGAACCGTCCGGCGCCGCCCAGGACACCCTCTCCGACGCGCCGCCGCTCACCGCGACGCTGGTCGGCGCAGAAGGGCGGGACGTACGGGACGTGCGGGACGTGCGGGACGTGCGGGACCTGCGGGAGACCGACGCCGCGCCGGACCCCCGTACGGCGGGTGACCCACGTGCCGTACGCGATACGGGTGACGCGCGCGACCGGCACGCCGTGCCCGGTCCGGGCGCCGCGCCGGTCCCGGCCGCCGGGCGTGGCCGGGAGGCCGTGGGCGATGTGCGGGGGCCGCGTGACGTGGCCCAGGCGCGGCTGCTCGTACGGCAGGGCAGGGAGGCGGAGGCCGCCGCGCTGCTGCGCGAGATCATCGCCGACGCGCAGGAGCTGCTCGACGGCCTGGACCGCCGCCCCGCGCCGCCGCCCGCCGCCGCCGCGCGGTCCGACCCGGCGGCGACCGCGCCGGAGCCGGCCGAGACCGCGACGACGCCCGTCCTCGACTACGCCTCCCGCCGCCAACTGGCGCGCGCGCAGGCCCTCTTGTCGCTGGGCCGGTACGACCACGCCGTGCAGGCCGCGCACATCGCCTGGCAGGACGCGGCGACCAGGCCGACCGGCGCGGACATGCTGGACGCGATGATCGACGTGCACTGCGCCGCCGCGATGGCCGACATGGCGCCCGAGCACTTCGCGGACGCGGAGCGGTGGCTCAACTGCGCGTACAACCACGATCCGACGAACGTCCGGGTGCGCGGGCTGCTCGCCGAGCGCACGTACCGGCACGCGGTGGAGCTGGACCGGCGCGGGGAGCGGGATGAGGCGATTGAGGCCCTGGGGAAGTGCCTGACGTGGGACCCTGAACACGTCGACGCGCAGGCGCTGTCACGGCGGTTGAACCGTGACGGCAGGAACCGGCGCGGCCGGGGGGACGTCCTCGGACAGAGGCCTCTCGATCCGCCCCCGTGAAGCACCCCGCAAGCCAGGGAGGAAACGCTTGACGCCCGCACAACTGCTCGACAAAGCCTTGATCGTCAAGGAGTTGCGGCGGCTGGCACTCCTGCCCGCGCTCGGGCCGCGCTCCGCCGAACTGACGGTCCTCCACCAGGACGTGGCCGCCAACAACCAGCTGGACCGGTGGGCGGAGATCGACCTCGTCCAGGCCTACGTCCGCCCCGAGAGCGTCCGGCCCGTGGCGGGCCGGACCTCGGGACGGCGCGACCGGCTCCTGGAGGCCGCGCTCGGGGTGCTCGTCTTCGTGCCGCTGCTGATCACCTGGTTCGGCCTGCGGGAGGCCGTGCGCGCGTACGGGAAGCTCGCCGAGGAGGATCCCGACCAGGCCACCCGCCCCTTCCTGCAGCTGTGGCAGTCCGGCTTCGGGGGCCATCTGTCCTCGGCGGCCCGCTTCGAGAACGTGGCCCTGATGGCGGTCCTCCTGATCGCTCTGCTCGTCGCCCTCTCGGTGTGGCACGCGCGCGTGCGGGTGCGCACCGAGCGCCACGAGGACACCCAGGAGGCGGAGCAGGACAAGCTCCTGGCGGAGCTGGCCTCGGTGCTCACCCGCACCCAGATGCTGCTCGCGGCCCACCGCAGCGCGTCACCGCAGCAGTTCACCGCGGAGCTCACCAAGGCCGCCCAGAAGATGCAGCTCCTCACCCACAAGGCGGAGCAGAGCCACAAGGCGCTCACGGGCGCCACGACCTCGGTCGGCCAGGCCACCGACGCGCTCAAGCAGGCCGCGTACTCCCTGTCCAAGGAGGTGCCCAAGCTGGGCGACGCGGCGGACCGCATCGACGCCACCCTGCGCAACGGCACGGCGGAGACCGCCAAGGCGGGCCACGCCAACGCGCTCGCGGCCCGCGGGATCGCCGACCACGTCAAGTCGGCGGGCGACACCGTCGAGGCCTCCCTGAAGGCACTGGTCGCGGCCCAGCAGTCGCTCGTCACGAAGTCCGAGTCGGTGGCGAAGGCGACCGAACTCGCCTCGCAGGCACTGGTGTCGAGCACCGGCCGCACCGGCGAGGCGGTGGACGGCATGCGCGAGGCCACCGAGCGCTGGGACGCGGCGGCGGCCCACTGGCAGGACGCGGCGGCCCGTCTGGACGCCCGCATGGACACGCTGGCGGGCGCGCTGCCCGCCCTGTCGGCGGCCTCGGCGCCGCTCGCCCCGGCGCCGGACCCGAACGGCGGCACGAGCGCCGCGTACGGCGCGGGATACGGGGCGAGCACCCCGTACGGGGCAGGCGGCGGTCCGTACGGCAGTGGCCCGTACGGCACCGGGGCCTACGGCACCGCAGGCGCGGGCGGGGCCTACGGGAGCAGTGCGGCCTACGGGACCGGCGCGTACGGGGCGACGGGCGGGACCGGCGGGGCCCACGGGGCGGGCGACACGTCCCGGGCGAGCGGGGGGACGCAGGCCGCCACCGGCGGCGCGGTGAACGGCGGCGCCCGGCCGGACGACCCGGATGCCGTGAACGGCCGCCCGGCCGGGGAGAGTTCGGTGCCCGGGCCCGGCCGGTCCGTCGACGCGTCGCTGGACGCCCCGCTGGACGCGCCGACGACCCGCATGCCGCCGCCCGCCCCACGGGACGGGGGCGGCAGATGAGCCGAGCCCGATCGCTGCGGCGGCGCGGCGGGCGGCTCGGGGTGGTCGTGCTCGCGGGCTGGCTCTTCGCCGACCTGCTGCTCGTGCTCGCCCTGGTGTCGATGGCCGACCGCCCCGACCCCCAGGCCAACGACCGGCCCGAGCCCACCCCGTCCAGGACGAAGCCGAGCCCCACCCCGACGGGCCCCCGCTCGGTGAACCGGCACCCCGAGGAGTTCGAGGTGGCGGGCACGGACAAGGGCGACCTCGTCGAGGAGATCGCGAAGGACACCCGCAAGTGGTCGGGGCGCGAGGCCGCGCTCGTGCTCACCTTCGGCGGCGGCTCGAACGGCACGGTCTACGCCCACCGCGTCAACGGCCTGCTCGGCAAGGCCCGTCCGCGGATGTTCACCAAGAAGACGGCCACGGACGACTACCACAGCCTGGGCAGTCCCGTGGAGACCGCGGTGGTGCGCGTCTACTTCTACACGGCGCCGGGCGGCTGAGCCGTGGCGGTCCTGCGTCCGGGCGAGCACCCGAAGGCGAGCGGCGGCCGGCCGCCGCTGCCCACCCTGCCGCACTGCCCCGGCCTGCGCGGCTACGTCCCGCTGCACGAGGCCGTCCGGCAGCTGTCCTTCCGGCACGCGGCGGACGTCCTGCGCGCCCCGGCCCCCGCGCCCGCCCACGACTCCGTCTTCGGCACCCTGCCCAGAGCCGTCACCGACGACGGCTTCCGGGTGCTCGACGGCCTCTGGTTCCCCGGCCGAGGCGGCATCTGGCAGCGCGTCGACCTCGCGTTCGTGCGGCAGGCGCGGGGCCGCTGGCTGTCCTCGTCGGACCCGCGCGCCGACACCGCCGCGGCCCTGGTCGACACCCTGGAGACATTGATCAGGGACGACGCGATGGGGCTGCGGCAGCTCGTCCTGTGGGAGCTGTGCTGCCTGCTCAGGGACGGCGGCGAGCGGCCCGGCGAGGCCGAGGCCGCCGCCCTCGGCGTGCACCGCGGCGAGGCGGGACTGCTCGCCGCCGCGGTCTCCGCCGGCTTCCCCGCCACCGGCCCGGCCCGGCACGCCGCCGAGACCCTCAACGACGTCTGGCCCGGCGTGCGGCTGCGCGAGGCGGAGCGGGTCGTGGCACGGCTCCCGCGCGCCTCCGCGTACGCCGACGGCCCCGCCGACCACCGGCTCGCCGCGCTCGTCGACGCCGTCCGGGCGCGCTCCGCCGAGGTGGCCCGGCTGGCCGGCGAGGGCGCGGCGGCAGAGGCCACCGGCGCGCTGCGCACCGCCGCCGTCGCCTGGCTCGGCGCGCTGCGGCTCGCCAGGGACGACGCGGACGCCCAGACGGGCCTGCTGCGGGTGACCGCGCTCCTCGCGGACGACCCGTTCGTCCCGACCGACGCGCGGGTGACCGCCGTGACCGACGACCGGGACGTGCGCCTGTCCTGGTGCGCTCCCCCGGGCGGCGGCCGGGACGTGACGTACCGCGTGCTGCGCTTCCCCGACGGCGCCCCGCACCTGGCGGTCGAGACGGCGGCGGGCGAGCGCGGACCCGCGTCCGTCGACACGGCCGCGCCCGTGGGCCGTGCGCTGCGCTACGCCGTCGTGCCGCTGCGCCGGGACCGTATCGCCGGGGTGCCGCGGGTGACCGCCCCGGTGCTGCTCACCCCGGTGGTGACGGAGTTGACGGCCGCCGTCGTGCCCGGCGGGGTGCGGCTCGACTGGCGGCCCGACCCGGCGGCGGCCGAGGTGCGGGTGACCCGGTCCGGGGCCGCCGCCGACGCCACGGGCTGGGGAGGATCGTCCCTGGTGCGGGTGCCGTGCGCACACGACCGGGTCGTCGACGTGCCGCTCGCCCCGGGCGCGTACAGCTACGAGGTGCGGTGCGGCTACCGGGACCCGGACGGCGACCTGGTGTGGTCCCGCGGGGTCACCGTCACCGCGCACGCCGAGCGGTGGCCCTCCCCGGTGGAGGAGCTCACCGTGCGGCGGCACACGGACGGGGAGCGGGTGACCATCGTGTGGCGGCCGCCCGCGCTCGGCGACGGGCTACTGCTGCCGTGGACGGCGGGCCCGGTCGAGCCGGGCACGGACGTCTCCGCCCTGGTGGGGGACGCGGACCGGATCCCGGCGACGGTGAACGGCACCGAGTCGTCGGCCGAGCTGACCCCGCGGCCCGAGCAGCGGCTGCGGCTCACGGCGGTGAGCGTGCTCGGCGACCGGGCGGTGTCCGGCCCCAGCGTGGTCGTCGAACGCCCGGCCGCCATAGGGCCGTTGGAGGCGGCGAGGACCGGCGCGGACCGCGCCGTGCTGCGCTTCGCCTGGCCGGAGCCCGCGGTCCTGGTGCGGCTGGCGTGGACCGACGGGCAGCGGGGCGGGGAGCAGCGGGTGGCGCGCAGCACGCACCGCGCGGGACCGGTGGAGCTCGCGGTCTCCGCGGAGGAGTGCGTGATCACCGCGACGCCGCTGCCGCGGCCCGACGCGGTGGCCATCGACACGGCGCCGGCCCGCGCCGTGCTGCCCGCGGCGCCCCCGCCGCCGCCCCCCGCGCCGCCCGTGCCGACCCGCTGGGGCACGTGGTGGCGGCGCTGGCGGCGCTGGCGGTCCTGAACCGGCGCCCGGGCCCGCGGGCCCGGGCCGCCCGGCTCACTCCTTGACCACGGCCTCCGTGCCGCCCCCGAACTCGATCAGCAGCCCGGAGCGGAGCGCGATGGTCTTGCCGGGGTCCACGTCGCGCACGGTCCCGTCGTCCTTGCGGGCCGTCCACACCGATCCGGTGCGGTTGGTGAGGCCGAACCGGCCGCGCTGCTGCGGGTGTTCGGTCACCTCGCCGACCACGGCCGTGAAGTCGTGCCGGTCGGGGTCGTCCCGCAGGTGGTGGGCGTAGACGCGGGCGCTCGGGGCGAGGCGGATGCCGCGCCGGGTGCGGAGCGTGCCGGTACCGGTGATGAGTTCGAGGCGGGGCGGCAGGGTCAGGAGGGTGCGGCACTTCCAGCAGTTGGGGGGCGCGCCGTCGGGCTGGGTCAGGTTCTGCTTGCCGCAGGCGCCGCACTGGGTGATGGCGTCGAGGACCTGGCTGAGCGCGTCGCGCCACTGCGTCTCGCGGACCCGCAGCGAGGGGGTGCGCAGTCCGTCGGTGAACGTCCGCACGAACAGGTCGCGCAGGATCTGCGGCAGCGCGCCCCAAGTCGCCTCGACGGTCGGCTGCTCGCCGGGCACCGGGCGGTTGCGGGTGTCGGACGGGTCGTAGACGAAGACCGGGTCGGTGCCGTACAGCCGGCGCTTGGCGGCCTCGTCCATGCAGCGGATGTGGAAGGCGAGGGCGCCGTTGAACGGGTGGTCGTTCATCAGGAGCAGGAAGAGCAGCACGGCCAGGGAGTGCAGGTCGCTCTGGGTGCCGGGCTCCTTGCCCCGGTCGCCGCGCACCAGCTCGGGCGCCATGAAGTCCATGGTGCCCGCGACGGCGGCCTCGGCGCCCTCGACGACCGCGTTGTCGTTGTCGCAGACCAGGACGTCGCCGGTGCGCGGGTCGAAGAAGATGTTGCCCCAGTTGATGTCCCGGTAGGCGATGCCCCGGGAGTGCAGGGCGCGGTACGCCTCGACGGTGTGCAGCGCGACGGTCACCAGGGTGCGCATCGTCGCGGACGCCACCGAGGGGTCGCGGCGGAAGAGCGCGGGCAGGTCGCAGAAGCGCGCGGGCCGTACGTCCATCAGGTAGCCGAAGCCGGGCTGTTTGCCCTCGGGGTCCATCACGATGGAGCGCGGCCACAGGAAGCGGGGGTCGTCCCAGCCCTTGGCGATCAGCCCCTCGAGGATCTCCCGCTGGCGGGCGTCCGCGAGCTGGGGGTAGTACCACTTGACCGCGCGGTCCCCGGTGGGTGTCTGGACGCGGTAGACCTCGCCCTGGCCGCCGGAGCCGAAGAGTTCGGCGACCTTGAGCTTCTCCCCCGACTCGGCCACCAGGGTCGTTCCGGCGGCGAGCATGCCGTTCACCATGCTGTTCCTCTCTGCCCTCAAAGTTCGTCGCTGCTCGGTGGACGCACCGCTATGGCGCCCACGAGGGTGGTGTCGTCCCCGGAGAACTTGGCGGCCCGCCCCAGCCAGTCCGGGAGCTGCGCCTGTACGACGGCCACGCCCTGGTCGGTGGCGCGGTCGCCGAGGCCGGTCGCGAAGTCCAGGAAGCCCTGGTGGTCGGCGAAGCTCTTGGAGAGCCCGTCGGTGGACAGCAGCACGCACGGCGGCGCCCCCGCGGTGAAGGGCTGCCAGTGGGCGCGCATCTTGCGCCAGGGTTCCGGTTCGCAGAGCGAGTCGGTCTCGTCGCCCATGTCGGGTCCCGTGGAGAGCGGGGTGTGCGGGGTGCCGGCCGCGTCGACGAGCACGATGTCGCCGTCGCCCAACTGCCAGCAGAACAAGGTGTGTTCGGTCAGCACCGCGCCGATGAGGGTGCTGCCGTACGCGGCGAGGTCCGGGGCGCGCGGGGCCTCGCGGGGTCCGGTGCGGGCCGGGACCGGCAGGGGCCGGGCGCCGTGCGCCGGGGAGCTGGCCTCGTGCATCAGGGCGCGCTCGTGCCAGCGGTGGCCCACCTGCTGCGGCAGCCTGCGCGCCTCCTCGCGGAGCGCGGGCCAGCCCGCCACGTCGTCGCCCACCCGTGCGGCCTCGTGCGCGAAGGCCGTGGCGTACGCCGCGAACTCCTCGACCGCCCAGTCCGCCCCGAGGTCGCTGCGGAAGTGCGCGGCGCTGCCGTGCCCGTCGGCGACGGCGAGGACGATCGCGCGTCCGTCGGCCACGGACAGGGCCGCGCTGCGGTCCTGGCTGTACCGCTTGGCCACTCCTTTGACCGCGCCGCTGAGCAGTTCCCAGGGCGCTGCCGCCGCGGGACCCGGTCTGGTCGTCGTCTCAGGACCGGTCACCAGATGTCGTCTTCGCCCTTGGTCATCGACGGCACGTCGATCGGCGTCGCGGGCTTGGCGCCGTCGTCGACCTTGGGGGTGGAGGCGTCCTTGACGACCGCGGTGGACATCCAGCGGATGGCGGCGGCGAGCTGGCGGGGGTTCTTCGCCTGCAGGGGCTCCAGTTCGGGGTTGCCGAGGAACTCCTTGAGCATGCTCTTGTCCGCGTCGTCGCCGATGGCGACCGCGACGCGCACGGCGCGCTTGCCCCACGGCGTGCCGTCGATGGCGCGCAGCCCGGCCCGCCAGTCGTCGGTGGGCTGGCCGTCGGAGGCGAGGGCGAGCACGGGCGGCAGGGCGCGCTGCGGCATCGGCGGGGTCTGCAGTGCGCCCGCCGCCAGCTTGAACGCGGCACCCATGTCGGTGCCGCCGTAGATGTGCACGTCCTCCCAGGAGAACTGGTCGACCGGAGTGGGGTCGCTGACGTGCCAGCTCGCCCCGCTGGCGAAGGTGATGGCGCGCACCAGCAGGGAGGCGGCGGGATTGGACTGGGCGGCCTGCTGCATTTCGGGGATGGCCTCGCGGATGGCGAAGTTCAGCTCGCCGATCTTGCCGTTGACGCCCATGGACCCCGAGCAGTCGAGCATCCAGATGAAGTGCACGGGGCGGCTCGCCATGCTGCCGCCGGGGAAGTTGTCGACGACGGTCTCGCTGGTGTCGCTCACGCTGGTCCTTTCGTGGGGAGGGTCGGCGGGGCACAGATGCCGTGCGCCCGTCCCGGTGGTCTGCGGTGCCGGACGGAGGTCAGTGGATCCCCCGCTCGGCCACCCGGTGTCGCCATGCGGTCCATTCCTGCACGTCCTGGCCCTCCCGCTGGAGGACGGTGGCCACCTGGCCGAGGTGGTGGTGGTCGAGGTTCGCGAGGACGGGCGCGAGGGCGTGGTCGAGGAGTTCTTCGGCGACGTCGCGCCAGTGCGTGCTGACGCCGTGCCGCTTGCGCGGCCGCCAGATGTGGTAGTAGGCGGCCAACTCGGCGGGTTTCCCCGGTAGTTCGCGGAGCATCCGGTCGCACTGGCCGGGGTCGAGCGCCTGCGCGCGGTAGGTGCCGAGCAGGTCGGGTCCGGCGGCGAAGAGGATCTGCACGCCGTGCGACTCGCACAGGTCGAGCGGGTTGGCCCCGGCGAGGGCGCGGCCCACCCGCTCGTCGACGCCCCGGCGCAGGACCGCCCCGAGCGGGGAGACCTTGCGGCGCAGCCCCCTGAGGCGGTCGATGGAGGAGCGGCTCACGGCGATCCGGCCGTCGGCCAGGTCCTGGGCGATCACGAGGAGTTCGGCGGTGTCGCGATCCTGGGCGCCCAGCTTGCCGTCCTCGCGCATCGCGCGGGCGAACTCGACCAGTTCGAGGTCGCAGTGGTCCGGCTCCTTGAGCCAGCCCGTGACGCGGCGGCCGAGGTCCGCCTCGATGATGAGGCGGGGGGTGCAGGTGCGGGCCACCCAGGGCTGGTCGGCGCGGGCGGGCGGGTCGTTGCGCCATACGATGCGCCACAGCAGCCTCAGCGTCTTGACGTCCTCGACCCGCCGGCCGGCGAGGAGTTCGGTGAGCCGCCGGAAGAGCTCGGCGCCCCGCAGGTGGTCCGGGGGGCCGCTCCAGTGGGCGGCGGCCGCGGCGAGGCGCACGGTGAGCGGCGCCTCGTCGATGTGGGCGCGCAGCCAGTCGCCCTGCGGGGAGACGGCGAGGGCCCGCAGCCGGTCGAGCTTGCGCTCGGTGAAGTCGACGATGAGCAGCCGCAGCACGCGGCGGGTGAAGCCGAGGTGGTCGAGCCCGGTGAGGACCTTGACGGCCCGCGCGCACTCGCGCTGCCGCTCGGGGCGGAGCAGGGCCTCCGCGAGACGGTCCATGGCCTCGGCGAGCCCGGGGCCGCCGTCGGCTCCCACGGCGAGCGCGAGGCGCAGCGGTTCGGTCCAGGTGTCCATGGGGTCGCGGAGCCGGGCGAGCAGCGCGTCGTCGGCGCGGCCGCCGTACTCCTCGCGCAGTTCCCGCCAGGCCTCCTGGCCGAGCGGGAGGCCCTCGAACGCGGCGAGGTCGGGCAGCGTGCCGCGGCCGCGGCTCGCGTCGAGCCGGTGCTTGACCAGGGCGAGGGCCAGCGGCCGGGCGGCGAGGGCGTGGTCGCCGTCGAGGCCGCGGCACAGGCGGTCCAGCTCGTCGCGGGTGCGGGCGTCGGCCTCGCCCCTGCGCACGGTGGCGGCGAAGGCGTCGAAGACGGCGCGCAGGGACTCCCCGCCGAGGCCCGCGAGTTCGGCGCCGGACAGCGTGCCGGATCCGGTGTCGGCGGAGTCGCCGGAGATCAGCGGGAGGAGCGCGAAGGGGCCCTCGGGACGGGCCGCGGCGCCGGGCGCGGGGCGCGGCGGGTTCCCGGCGAGCCAGCGCTCCGCGGTCAGCCGGGCCCAGGCGTCGGGCTCGGCGGGCGGGCTCTCGGGGCCGCCCGTGCCGTCGTGCACGCGGTACAGGTATTCGAGGGTGGCGTCGTCGGAGCGGTCGAACTCCGCGTCCGGGCCGATGCCGACGATCTGCTGGGCGGCGCGGCGCGGGTCGGTGCTCCAGGTGGTGAAGGTCAGGGCGGGCACGTACGCCTCGGGCAGCGAGGCGCAGGCGAGCGCGACCCAGCGGGCGACGGTCTCGGAGTCCTCCTCGACCAGGACGATCTGGCGTCCGGCGGGGTCCTCGAAGAGCCGTCGTACGTCGGCGAGGAAGGGCGCGACGCGGTCGGCGCGCGCCCGCGCGAACTCGACGAGCACCTCACGGTCGACGTGCGCGTCGGGCACCGGCAGTTCGGACTCGACGAAGCCCGCCTGGAGGGCCTCCCCGGCGTCCGGCTCCCAGTCGGCGGAGCGCCAGGTGTCGATCGGCCACACGGGTCCGGGGCCGGGGGTGTCGGCGCTCAGGTGCAGTGCCTCCACGCGCCGTCCGGGCAGGGCGGCGCACAGCAGTCTGCCGCCGTCCGGGAGCAGGCTGTAGCTCAGCTCGGTCCCCGCGCCCAGGGCGCGTGCGACGACGGCACCGAACGCGCGGGTGTCGTCGCGGTGTTGTTCGCCGGGCGCGTCCGTGTCCGGGAGGATCGCACGGAGGGGTCCGGTGTCCGGCTCCTGGCCGAGCCGGTAGCTGAGGCGTCGGATGGCCATGCCACATTCTGACCAACCGCGGCGCCCGGCCGCAGGCCGTCCGCCAAGTTCACCCCCGCCCCGGGGTACCTCCCGCGTCCCTGGTCGCACGCGGAGCGCCGGTCGCGCGCCCTTGCGCCGCCCCCCGGTTGGGGACACGGTGGTCACCGTCCCGCACAGCGGGGCCGCACACCCAGCGGTGCCGCCCCGGTCCGGCCGGCGATCGGAGTCGACGATGACCCCCTTCCTGCTCCCCCACACCCTGCTCGGCGAAGGCCCCCACAAGGTCATCGCGGTCCACGGCTGGTTCGCGGACCGGACGGCGTTCGCGCCGTTGCTCGCGGACCTCGACGTCGGCGCGTTCCAGTACGCGCTGGTGGATCTGCGCGGGTACGGCGCGGCGCGGGACGCCGTCGGCGCGTACACCACCAGTGAGGGCGCGGCCGACGTGCTCGACCTGGCCGACCGGCTGGGCTGGGAGCGGTTCTCGCTGGTCGGGCACTCCATGGGCGCCGCCGTCGCCCAGCGCGTCCTGGCGGCGGCTCCGCACCGGGTGCGGCGCCTCGCGGGCGTCTCGCCGGTGCCCGCGTCCGGGCTGCCGCTGCCGCCCGAGCAGTGGGAGCTGTTCGCCTCGGCCGCGCACACCCCGGAGAACCGGCGCGCGATCATCGACTTCACCACCGGCGGCGTACGCCCCCGGGCCTGGCTGGACCGGATGGTGCGCCGCTCCCTGGCGGTCAGCGACGACAAGGCGTTCCGCGCGTGGCTGGACTCGTGGTCGGGCGAGGACTTCCACACCGAGATCGACGGCTCGCCGGTGGCCGCCCTCGCCGTCACCGGGGCGCTGGACCCCGCCCTGTCGGCGGACGTCATGCGCGGCACGTGGCTGCGCTGGTTCCCGCAGGGCGAGCTCGCCGAGCTGCCGGGGGCCGGGCACTACGCGATGGACGAGGCGCCCCTCGAACTGATCCGCACGGTCGAGGACTTCCTGCGCGCGGACAGCGTGGGCATCACCGACGACACCCACAACACCCACGCCACCCACAACACCCACGCCGCCGACGCCACGGACCGGACCGGCGGTCCCGGGGGCGGCGAGCCCCGGGGCGGCTCCCGGAGCGGCGCCGCGTGAGCCTGCGCGACACGCCCCCGCACACGCCGCCGGTGACTGCGGTGCCCGTCCCCGACGTGTTCGACCCGCGCCGGTACGCGCAGGGCGTGCCGTACGACCGCTACCGCGTGCTGCGCGACCACCATCCGGTGGCCTGGCAGGAGGAGCCCGCCGTGCTCGGCTGGCCCGCGGGTCCCGGCTTCTGGGCGGTGACCCGGCACGCGGACGTGGTGCGTGTCCTCAAGGACGCGGCGACGTACTCCTCGTACCTGGGCGCCACGCAGATCCGCGACCCCGCGCCGGACGACCTGCCGTTCATCCGGCGGATGATGCTCAACCAGGACCCGGCCCGCCCCGGCGGCGCCGGTCCCGCCGACCACGGGAGGCTGCGCAGGCTGGTCAGCCGCGCGTTCACGCCGCGCCGGATCGAGCGGTTCGAGGCGCGGGTGCGCGAGCGCGCCCGGACGCTGCTCGCGGACGCCGTGGCGGGGGCCCGCGCGGGCGACGGCACCTTCGACCTGGTGACCGCCGTCACCGACGACTACGCGCTGCTCAACCTCGCCGACCTGCTGGGCGTTCCGCCCGCCGACCGCGGTCTGCTGCTGCACTGGACCCGGCGCGTCATCGGCTATCAGGACCCGGACGAGGCGGCGCCGCGGGTGCCGGGCCCGGACGGCGCGCCGCTGGATCCGCGCTCGCCCGCGATGCTGGGCGACATGTTCGCGTACGCCGGGTCGCTGGCCGCGCACAAGCGGACGCACCCGGCCGACGACGTCCTGACGACCCTCGCCACCGACCCCGAACTCACCGGCCCGGAGCTGGAGATGTTCTTCTTCCTGCTCACCGTCGCGGGCAACGACACCGTGCGCAGCGCGGCGCCGGGCGGACTGCTCCAGCTCGCGCACGGCCCCGGCGAGTACGCACGGCTGCGCGCCGGGACGGTCACCGCCGCGGACGCGGTCGACGAACTGCTGCGCAGCCACCCGCCGGTGCTCAGCTTCCGGCGGACGGCCGCCCGCGACACCGAGCTGGCGGGCACCCGTATCGCGGCCGGGGACAAGGTCGTCGTCTTCCACGCCTCCGCCCACCACGACGAGCGCGTCTTCACCGACCCGCACCGCCTGGACCTGAGCCGCTCCCCCAACCCGCACGTGGCGTTCGGGGACGGCCCGCACGTCTGCCTGGGCGCCCACTTCGCGCGGCTCCAACTCCAGGTGTTCTACGAGGAGTCGGTGCGGGCCCTGCCCGCGCTGCGGCTCGCGGCGCCGCCCCGGCGGCTGGTGTCGCACTTCATCAACGGGCTCAAGTCGCTGCGCCTGGAGGCGCCCGGCTGACCCGCGCCCCGGGGCCGTGCGGGGGGCAGGCCGTCCCGCCGGGCCGTCAGCCGTCCTGCTCGGGCGGCTCGACGCCGAGGCGTTCGCGCAGGTCGCGCGCGGCCCGCAGACAGGCCTGGGCGCGCTCGGCGTGGCCGGCGAGGGCCAGGGCGCGGCCGAGGCCGAGCAGCGCGTCGGCCTGCAGCCGTTCGCTGCCGAGCCGCCGGGCGGCGGCCAGCGCGCCCTCCAGGTGGGCGGCGGCCCGGCCGGGGCGCCCGAGCGCCTGCTCGGCCTCGGCGATGCCCTGTTCCACGAGCAGTTCCAGATATCCGGAGCCGGTCCTGCGGCAGCCCGTCAGCGCCTCGGTGAAGCTGTCCACGGCTTCGGCGTGGCGGCCCAGCCGGGCCAGTGTGCGGGCGTGGCTGCCCTGCAGGTAGACGCGGACGACGGTCCAGCCCAGCGGCCTGGCCCGGGCCAGCGCCGCGGTGAGGCGGTCCAGCGCCTCGGCGGGCCGTCCCAGCGCCCGCAGCACCGACGCGGTGTTGGCCGAGGTCTCCAGTTCGCCCCAGAGGTTGCCGCGCCGGATGTGCACGGCGGCGCTGTCCAGGAAGAGGGCGAGCCCGGCCTCGTCCCGTTCGCTCACCAGACCCGCGACGTTGAGGAGCTGGCCCAGGAGCACCTCGTCGCCGGTGGCCCGGCTGAGCTCCAGGGCGCGGTTCACCTCGGCGAGGCCCCCCTTCCCCTCGCCGACCTGCCAGAGGCCGCCGCCCAGCATGTACCGGGCGCGGATCTCGGCGGCCGTCTCCCCGCGGTCGGCGGCGGCCTCGGCGAGCGCGGCGGCGGGACCGTTCAGGCGGGGCCACAGGAAGTCGGCCTCGCCGAACGGGTCGAGGGCGAGCAGCAGGTCCGCGGCGGGCGCGAGCGGTACGCCGGGGCGGGCCGCGGCCTCGCGCAGCACCGCGATCAGGGTGTCGAGCTCGCGGCGCACCCACTCCTGGCCCGCGTTGGCCCCGGCGAAGCGGATGCCGGGGGCGCGGGTGCGGGCCAGCTCGTCGGGGACCGTGCTGCCGGGCCTGGCGAGCCGGTGGGCGTCGCGGACCGCGGCGAGTGCGTGGTCGACGAGCCGCCCGAGGGCCCGGTCGGCCTCGCCGTCGTCGCCCCCCGCCTCCTCCGCACGGGCCCGCGCGAACAGCCGCAGCAGGTCGTGGTAGCGGTAGCCGCCCTCGGGCACGGCTTCCAACAGACCCGCGTCGACCAGCTCTTCGAGCAGCGACTCGGTCTCCCGGTCGGACCGGTCGAGCACGGCGGCCGCCGTCGGCAGCGCGAACACCGGCCCCTCGACGAGCGCGGTGAGCCGGAAGGCGCGGGCCAGGGGCGGCGACAACTGGTCGTAGCTGAGCCGGAAGCTCGCCTCGACCGCCATGCCGCCGGCCTTCAGCTCGGCCATCCTGCGCCGGGTGTCGGCGAGCCGGTCCGCGAGGGAGGCGATCGACCAGGACGGGCGGCGGCCGAGCCGGGCGCCCACGATGCGGACCGCGAGGGGCAGCAGGCCGCAGGCGGCGACCAGCTCGGCGGCGGCCTCCGGCTCCGCCGCGACCCGGTCGGCGCCCACGGTCCCGGCGAGCAGGGCGAGGGCCTCGTCCTCGGTGAAGACGTCGAGTTCGAACGCCTCGGCCGCCGGCAGGGGGAGCCGGGCCCTGCTGGTCACCAGGACCGCGCAGCCGGGCATGCCGGGCAGCAGCGGGGCCACCTGGCGAGCACTCGCGGCGTTGTCGAGGACGGCGAGGACGCGGCGCCCGGCGAGCACGGAGCGGTAGAGGGCGGCCCGTTCGTCCGGCCCGTCCGGCACGGCGGCGATGCCGAGGGCGCGCAGGAACCGGGCGAGCACCTCGGCGGGTTCGACCGGCACGGCCGAGGCGCCGCCGAGGTCGACGTACAGCTGGCCGTCGGGGTAGCGGTCCCTGATCCGGTGCGCGACGTGCAGGGCGAGCGCGGTCTTGCCGACCCCGCCGAGCCCGGCCACCGCGGAGACGACGACCTGCGGCGCCGCGGTGTCCAGGGCCGCGACGAGCCGGTCGGCGGCGTCGGCGCGGCCGGTGAAGTCGGCGGGCGGCGCGGGGAGTTGGGCGGGGGTGGGCACGTGGTAGGCGGCCGGGTCCTGCTCGGTGGCCGCGCCGGGTCCGGCGGCCGGACCGGATCCGGCGACCGGGCCCGGGCGCAGCGGGCCGTAGGCGGCGGCGCCCAGGGCCGGGTCGGCGTTCAGCACGCGCCGGTGCAGCTCGCGCAGTTCGGGGCCGGGCTCGACGCCGAGCTCCTCGTCGAGCAGGCGGCGCGCGTCGGCGTACGCGGCCAGCGCCTCGCCCTGCCGGCCACCGCGGTACAGGGCGAGCATCAGTTGGGCGCGCAGGCCCTCGCGCAGCGGGTGTTCGGCGACGAGCAGGGTCAGTTCGGGGATGCTCTCGGCCTGCGCGCCCAGCTCCAGGTCGAGGCGGACGCGGGTCTCCAGGGCGGTCAGACGGCTCTCGGTGAGGGCGGCGCGCAGCATGTCGGCGTGCGGGCCCGGCACTCCGGCGAGCGGCTCGCCGCGCCAGAGGTCGAGGGCCCGGCCGAACAGGCGGCGCGCGCCGTGCGGGTCACCGGCCAGGACCGCCCGCTCGGCCTGTGCGACGTAGCCCTGGAAGAGGTCGAGGTCGCAGGCTCCGTCGGCGACCCGCAGCCGGTAGCCGCCGGACACGGAGAGCAGGACGCCCGCGGGCGCGCGGGAGGGGCGGCCCGGTTCGAGCCGCCGGCGCAGCTGCCCGATCTGGGTGCGCAGGGTGGGCAGGGCGCGCTCGGGCGCAGGGGCGCCCCAGACGCCGTCGACGAGCTCGCCTGCGGTGACGGCCCGGCCGCCGCGGGCGAGCAGCATGGCCAGGATCGCGCGCTGCTGGGGTGCCAGGCCGACGGCCCGCCCGTCGGCCGCGTACACCTTGACCGGCCCCAGCAGTGCGTACCGAAGGTCGTCCTCCCGCATGGCCCCCACGCTCTCCCGTGTCCCTGCCGTACCGGTGCCCCGTGCCGTGTCGTGGATCCGTAGGACAGCCTACGACCGGCGCCCGGACACCCCGCCGCCCGCTCGTTCGAGCGGACCTCCCACCACATCACGATCGGATCTCACTCCCCGGCCCGCGGCCTCCACCCCCTTGCCACACCCCCGTGTAATCGTTTCCAATCCTCCGTGTAATCGATTCCACAAGGAGGTGGACCGACGATGAGCCCGAGTCCGGCGAGCATCAAGGACGTCGCGGCCGAGGCCGGCGTGTCCGTTGCCACCGTGTCGCGCGTCCTGAACAGTCACCCCTCCGTCAGCCCCGCCTCCCGCACCCGCGTCCTCGCCGCCGTCGAGGCGCTCGGCTACCGGCCCAACGCGGTCGCGCGGTCCCTGCGCACCGACCAGACGCGCACCCTGGGCCTGGTCATCAGCGACGTGCTGAACCCGTACTTCACGGAGCTGGCCCGCTCCGTGGAGGAGGCCGCCCGCGCGCTCGGCTACAGCGTGATCATCGGCAACGCCGACGAGCGCCCCGAGCTGCAGGACCACCACGTGCGGACCCTGCTCGACCGGCGGATCGACGGCCTGCTCGTCTCCCCCACCGACGGCGGCTCGCCGCTGATGCTCGACGCCGTGCGGGCCGGCACCCCGGTGGTCTTCGTGGACCGGTGGATCCCCGGCGTCGACGTCCCCGTCGTCCGCTCCGACGGGCGCCGGGCCGTGCGCGACCTGGTGGCCCACCTGCACGGGCTCGGCCACCGCAGGCTCGCGATCATCGCGGGCCCGGCCGCCACGACCACCGGCAGCGAACGCGTCGAGGCCTTCCGGGACGCGCTGCGCGAGCACGGCATCGCGCTGCCCGGGGCCTACATCGGGCAGGGCGACTTCCAGGCCGACAGCGGGCGGCGGGCCACCGAGCGCTTCCTCGCGCTGCCCGAGCCGCCCGAGGTCGTCTTCGCCGCCGACAACCTGATGGCGCTCGGCGCGCTCGACGCGATCCGCGCGCACGGCCTGCGCGTCCCGCACGACATCGGGCTCGCGGCCTTCGACGACATCCCCTGGTTCGTGCACACCGACCCGCCGGTCACCGCGATCGCCCAGCCGACCGCCGACCTCGGCCGGGCCGCCGTGCAGGCGCTGATCGACCGGATCGAGGGCCGGAGCCCGCGGTCCGTGACCCTGCCCGCCCGCCTCGTCGCCCGGCGTTCCTGCGGCGAGGACGCCTCGCCGCTCGCGCCAGGCGACGACACCTCCGTACGAAGGAGCAACCCGTGAGCAACCAGGACGAGTTGCTGCGCATCGAGTCGGTCCGCAAGACGTTCCCCGGCGTCGTCGCCCTCGACTCCGTCGACTTCGACCTGCGCCGCGGCGAGGTGCACGTGCTGCTCGGCGAGAACGGCGCGGGCAAGAGCACCCTCATCAAGATGCTCTCCGGCGCCTACCGCCCCGACAGCGGACGGATCTTCGCCGAGGGCCGCGAGGTCCGCATCAACGGCGCGCAGGACGCCGAGCGGCTCGGCATCGCCACCATCTACCAGGAGTTCAACCTCGTCCCCGACCTGACCGTCGCCGAGAACATCTTCCTGGGCCGCCAGCCGCGCCGCTTCGGCCTGGTCGACCGCAGGAAGATGGAGGCCGACGCGGAGGAGCTGCTGCGACGGGTCGGCGTCCGGGTGTCGCCGCGCGCCAAGGTGCGCGAACTGGGCATCGCCCGGCTGCAGATGGTCGAGATCGCCAAGGCGCTCAGCCTGGACGCGCGCGTGCTGATCATGGACGAGCCCACCGCCGTGCTGACCTCCGAGGAGGTCGACAGGCTCTTCGGGATCGTGCGCGCCCTGCGCGCGGACGGCGTCGGCATCGTCTTCATCACCCACCACCTGGAGGAGATCGCGGCCCTCGGCGACCGCGTCACCGTCCTGCGCGACGGCCGCAGCATCGACCAGGTGCCCGCAGCGACGCCCGAGGACGAGCTCGTCCGCCTGATGGTGGGGCGCAGCATCGAGCAGCAGTACCCGCGCGAACGCCCGGACATCGGGCCGCCGTTGCTCCGCGTCGAGGGCCTCACCCGCGACGGCGTCTTCCACGACGTCGGCTTCGAGGTGCGGGCCGGCGAGGTCGTCGGCCTCGCGGGCCTGGTCGGCGCGGGCCGCACCGAGGTGGCGCGGGCCGTCTTCGGCGCCGATCCGTACGACCGGGGCACCGTGGACGTGCACGGCGAGCGGCTGCCCCGGCACGACGTGAACGCGGCGATGGGCGCGGGCATCGGCCTGGTCCCCGAGGACCGCAAGGGGCAGGGGCTCCTCCTGGACGCCTCCGTGCGGGAGAACCTCGGCCTGGTGACGCTGCGTTCGGCGACCCGGGCCGGGCTCGTGGACCTCAAGGGGCAGCAGCGGGCGGCCGCGCGGATCGCCGAGCAGCTGGGGGTGCGGATGGCCGGGCTCGGCCAGCACGTGCGCACCCTGTCCGGCGGCAACCAGCAGAAGGTCGTCATCGGCAAGTGGCTGCTCGCCGACATCAAGGTCCTCATCCTCGACGAGCCGACGCGCGGCATCGACGTGGGCGCCAAGGTCGAGATCTACCAGCTGATCAACGAGCTGACGGCCTCCGGGCACGCGGTCCTGATGATCTCCAGCGACCTGCCCGAGGTGCTCGGCATGAGCGACCGGGTCCTCGTCATGGCGCAGGGCCGGATCGCGGGCGAACTCACGGCCGACGAGGCCACCCAGGACGCGGTGATGGCGCTCGCCGTCACCACCGCGCCCGCACAGCGACCCGATCCGGCGGCACCGCGCGCGGACGCGGGGCAGCCGGAACCGGCCGTACGGCAACCGGCCGTACGGCAAGCACAGGACGACCCGGCCCTGGACGGCCCGGCGCAGCACGACTCGGCGCAGGACGACCCGGCGCAGGACGACACAGCGGAGGGCAGCACCCGTGGCCACTGAATCCCTGAAGCGCGACGCGGGTGGCGCACCGACGCTGCGCCGCGTCCTGCTCGACAACGGCGCGCTGAGCGCCCTGATCGTGCTGGTGGTGGCGATGTCGCTGCTCTCCGGCGACTTCCTCACCACGCAGAACCTGCTCAATGTGGGCGTGCAGGCGGCGGTGACCGCGATCCTCGCGTTCGGCGTCACCTTCGTGATCGTCTCGGCGGGCATCGACCTGTCGGTCGGCTCGGTCGCCGCGCTGTCGGCCACCGTCCTCGCCTGGACGGCGACGTCCCAGGGCCTGCCGGTCTGGCTGGCGCTGGTGCTGGCCGTCGCGACCGGCATGGCCTGCGGGTTCGTCAACGGCCTGCTCGTCTCGTACGGGAAGCTCCCGCCGTTCATCGCGACGCTCGCCATGCTGTCGGTGGCCCGCGGTCTCTCCCTGGTGATATCGCAGGGCAGCCCGATCGCCTTCCCCGACTCGGTCTCGCACCTGGGTGACACCATCGGCGGCTGGCTGCCGGTCCCGGTGCTCGTGATGGTCGCGATGGGCCTGGTCACAGCGCTCGTCCTCGGGCGCACGTTCATCGGCCGCTCCATGTACGCGATCGGCGGCAACGAAGAGGCCGCGCGCCTCTCCGGCCTGCGCGTGAAGCGCCAGAAGCTCGTCATCTACGCGCTCTCCGGGCTGTTCGCGGCCGTCGCGGGCGTCGTGCTCGCCTCCCGCCTCGTCTCCGCGCAGCCGCAGGCCGCCCAGGGCTACGAGCTGGACGCGATCGCCGCCGTCGTCATCGGCGGCGCGAGCCTGGCGGGCGGCGTCGGCAAGGCGTCCGGCACGCTGGTCGGCGCGCTGATCCTCGCGGTGCTGCGCAACGGCCTCAACCTGCTGTCCGTGTCCGCCTTCTGGCAGCAGGTCGTCATCGGTGTCGTCATCGCCCTCGCGGTCCTCCTGGACACGCTGCGGCGGCGGGCCGGCGCCACGCCGGGCGCCTCGTCGGGGGCCTCGGGAGCGGGCGGGCGCAAGGGGCCGCAGGCGCTCAAGTACCTGCTCGCCGCCGTCGTCACGGCAGCCGTGATCGGCGCGGTCTCCCTGGTCAACTCCGGCTCGTCCGGCACGTCCACGAAGATCGGCATGTCCCTCTCGACCCTCAACAACCCCTTCTTCGTGCAGATGAAGGAGGGCGCGCAGGCCGAGGCGAAGAAGGCGGGCGTCGACCTGACGGTCACCGACGCCCAGAACGACGCGTCCCAGCAGACCAACCAGCTGCAGAACTTCACCGGCGAGGGCGTGAAGTCGATCATCGTGAACCCGGTGGACTCCGACGCGGCGGGCCCCGCCGTGCGCGGCGCCAACAAGCAGGACATCCCGGTGGTCGCCGCGGACCGCGGCGTGAACAAGGCGAGGACGGCCACGCTGGTCGCCTCCGACAACGTGGCGGGCGGCAAGCTGGCCGCGAAGACCCTCGCCGAGAAGCTGGGCGGCAAGGGCAAGGTCGTCGTCCTCCAGGGCACGCCCGGCACCTCCGCGAGCCGCGAGCGCGGACAGGGCTTCGCCGAGGGCATCAAGGCCTACCCCGGCATCGACGTCGTCGCCCGGCAGCCCGCGGACTTCGACCGCACCAAGGGCCTGGACGTCATGACCAACCTCCTGCAGTCCAACAAGGGCGTGAGCGGCGTCTTCGCCGAGAACGACGAGATGGCGCTCGGCGCGGTCAAGGCGCTCGGCGACAAGGCCGGCAGGTCCGTCCCCGTGGTCGGCTTCGACGGCACCCCCGACGGCCTCAAGGCGGTCGCGGCGGGCACACTGTACGCATCCGTGGCGCAGCAGCCCGACCAGCTCGGCAGGATCGCCGTGCGCAACGCGGTGCGGGCGGCCGACGGCAAGAAGGTCGAGGAGACGGTGAAGGTCCCGGTGAAGGTCGTCACGTCGAAGAACGTGAAGGATTTCTCCTGACCCCGTGGACTCGCGACCCCACGGACTCGCGACCCCGTGGACTCGCAACCCCACGGACTCGTCACCCCACGGACTCGTGACCCCCAGGTCGCCTGGCCGGCCGGTCTTGCGGTCTCCTGGTCCACCGATCCGCCGACGCGGGGCCCGCCCGGCCGCCGCGCCGCGTCAGCACCGTACGAAAGCAGGGAACAGCACATGAACGACGACTACGAGCTGCTGGTCGTGGGCTCCGCCAACGCCGACCTGGTGGTGGGCGTGGAGCGCCGTCCGGCGGCCGGCGAGACGGTCCTGGGCTCCGACCTCGCCACCCACCCCGGCGGCAAGGGCGGCAACCAGGCGGTGGCCGCCGCCCGGCTCGGCGCCCGTACCGCGCTGCTCGCCCGGGTCGGCGACGACGCCCACGGCGAGCTGCTGCTCGACGCGCAGCGCGCGGCGGGCGTGGACACCGTCGGGGTGCTGGTGGGCGGCGCGCCGACCGGCGTCGCGCTGATCACCGTCGACCCGTCGGGCGACAACAGCATCGTGGTGTCGCCCGGCGCTAACGCCCGGCTGACCCCGGCGGACATCCGCGCGGCGGGCAGCCTGCTCGCGGCGGCGCGGGTGGTCTCCAGCCAGCTGGAGATCCCCCTGGAGACGGTCGCCGAGGTCGTCCGCGGGCTGCGGCCCGGGTCCCGTTTCGTGCTGAACCCCTCGCCGCCGGCCCCGCTGCCCGACGAGGTCCTCGCGGCCTGCGACCCGCTGGTGGTCAACGAGCACGAGGCCCGGGTGATCCTCGGCGGGGACGCGGGCGACACGCCCGAGGAGTGGGCGCGCGGGCTGCTCGCGCTCGGCCCCCGCTCGGTGGTGATCACGCTGGGCGCGGAGGGCGCGCTCACCGCGGACGGCTCGTCCGACGGCGTCGTGCGGGTCCCGAGCCCGCGGGTCGAGGCGGTGGACACGACGGGCGCGGGCGACGCCTTCACCGCGGCGCTCGGCTGGCGCCTGGGCCTCGGCGAGGACCTGGCGGCGGCGGCGGCCTACGCGGTGCGGGTCGGCTCGGCCGCGGTCACCCGCAAGGGCGCGCAGGACTCCTACCCCACCGGGGCGGAGCTGGCCTCGCGCGCGCCCGAGGTCCCCTCCCGGTGAAGCGGTCCGGGATCCTGAACCGCCATCTCGCGGGCGCGCTGGCCGAGTTGGGGCACGGGGACACCGTGCTCGTGTGCGACGCGGGCATGCCGATCCCGTCGGGACCGCGCGTGGTGGACCTGGCCTTCCGGGCCGGGGTGCCCTCCTTCGCGGAGGTCCTCGACGGGCTCCTCGCCGAGCTGGTGGTGGAGGGCGGGACGGCGGCGCAGGAGGTGCGGGAGGCGAATCCGGCGGCGGCGCGGCTGCTGCGGGAGCGCCTTCCCGCGCTCGACCTCGTCCCGCACGAGGACGTCAAGGCCCGCTCGGCCGGGGCCCGCCTGGTCGTCCGCACGGGCGAGGCACGGCCGTACGCCAATGTGCTGCTGAGGTGCGGCGTCTTCTTCTGAACGGGCCGGGGCCGGGGCGAGGTCGGGGCGGAGCGCGGGGCGCACGGGCGGGCGTTCGGCCGGCCCGTCCACGGGACGGCGCGGAGCCCCACGCGACACTCCCGCACCCGCCATGTCCGAAATACGAACGTGGCTGACCGCATTGTGACCGGATTCCGCTCTTGACGCCGGATCGGCCCGCGTTCAACATCAGGCAACGCACAGCTCCAAAGGCGCCCCGCGGCTCCCGCGTCGCAGGGCGCCTCGCACGTTCCGTCCCTCTCGCCGTTCGGAATACGGAGCCCCACATGAAGCTCTCCAGACCCGCCCGACCCGGCATGCCCCGGGCCCTCGGACGCACCACCGCAGGACTCGCCGTCCTCGCCGCGGCCGGACTGCTCGCCACCGCCGCGCCCACGGCGCTCGCCTCCCCCGTCGCGGCCCCCTCGACCACGCTCGCGGCGCCCGACATACCCGTGGCCAACGTCAAGGCGCACCTGACCCAGCTCCAGTCCATCGCCACGGCCAACGGCGGCAACCGCGCCCACGGGCGGCCGGGCTACAAGGCCTCGCTGGACTACGTGAAGAGCAAGCTGGACGCGGCCGGATTCACCACCAGCATCCAGCAGTTCACCTCGAGCGGCGCCACCGGCTACAACCTGGTCGCCGACTGGCCCGGCGGCGACCCGAACAAGGTCCTGATGGCCGGCGCCCACCTCGACAGCGTCTCCGCGGGCCCGGGCATCAACGACAACGGCTCGGGCTCGGCCGGCATCCTGGAGACCGCGCTCGCCGTCTCCCGCGCGCAGTTGAAGCCGGCCAAGCACCTGCGGTTCGCCTGGTGGGGCGCCGAGGAGCTGGGCATGGTCGGCTCGCGGTACTACGTCAACAACCTGCCGACGGCGGAGCGTTCGAAGGTCAGCGGCTATCTGAACTTCGACATGATCGGCTCACCGAACGCGGGCTACTTCGTCTACGACGACGACCCCACGATCGAGAAGACGTTCAAGGACTACTACGCGGGCCTGAACGTCCCCACCGAGATCGAGACCGAGGGCGACGGCCGCTCCGACCACGCCCCGTTCAAGAGCGCGGGCATCCCGGTCGGCGGCCTGTTCTCCGGCGCCGAGCGCGCCAAGTCCAGCGCGCAGGCCCAGAAGTGGGGCGGCACGTCGGGGCAGGCCTTCGACCGCTGCTACCACTCGTCGTGCGACTCGACGTCGAACATCAACGACACCGCGCTCGACCGCAACAGCGACGCCATCGCGCACGCGATCTGGACGCTCGGCACGGACACCCCCGTCCCGCCCGGCGACGCGTACGAGAACACCACGGACGTCAGCATCCCGGACAACGGCGCGGCGGTGACCTCGACCATCGACGTCTCCGGCCGTACGGGCAACGCACCGGCCGCCCTCAAGGTGGACGTCGACATCCGGCACACCTGGCGCGGTGACGTGGTCGTCGACCTGCTCGCGCCGGACGGCACGGCGTACCGCCTGAAGAACTCCAGCAGCAGCGACTCGGCGGACAACGTGATCGCGACGTACACGGTCAACGCGTCGAGCGAGGCCGCCAACGGCGCCTGGAAGCTGCGGGTGCAGGACGTGGCCGCGCAGGACACCGGGTACATCAACAGCTGGAAGCTGACCTTCTAGCGCGCACACGGCGGCGGGGGGGGCCCCCCGGGGGGCCCCCCCCCCCCGCCCCGGCGTCGGAGCCCACCGCCGCGGGCCCCCGCC
>NZ_JBIARE010000007.1:163936-576739 GCF_042889645.1 Streptomyces sp. NPDC002564
GGGGGTGCCCCCCACGGGGGCTTGTAGGGGGGGGGTGCGGGAGGGGCCCGCCCTGCACCCGGGCAAAAACACCCCGGGGGCGGCCCCCCCCCCCCCCCCCCCGGGGGGGGGGGGCCCCCCCGGGGCCCCCCCCCCCCCGCCGGACCGTCGTCTCAGCCCTCGTCCGCGGCCAGCCGCAGGGAGATGCTGTTGATGCAGTACCGCTGGTCGGTGGGGGTCGGATACCCCTCACCCTCGAACACGTGACCGAGGTGTGAGCCGCAGCGGGCGCAGCGGACCTCCGTGCGCACCATGCCGTGCGAGGTGTCCTGGATCAGCTCGACCGCGTCGGTGTCCTTCGGGTCGTAGAAGCTCGGCCAGCCGCAGTGCGACGGGAACTTCTCGCCGGAGGTGAAGAGCTCCGCGCCGCAGGCCCGGCAGGAGTAGACGCCCTTCGTCGTGGTGTCCGTGTACTCACCCACGAAGGCCGGTTCGGTGCCGGCCCGGCGCAGGACCTGGTACTCCGCGGGGCTCAGCTCCGCGCGCCACTGCTCGTCCGGCTTCTCGACGTCGTACGACATGGGTGGGATCCCCTTACTTCGACAGGTGGGCCAGGATCTGCGGGCCGAGGTCCGTGACGTCGCCCGCTCCCATGGTGAGAACGAGATCGCCGGGCTTCGCCATTCCCGCGATCGTGCGCACGGCCTCCGCCTTGTCCTGCGCGGCCGTCACCTCGGCACCGGCCTCCCGGGCGGCGTCGACGATCACGGCGCTGGTGATGCCGGGGATCGGGTCCTCGCGGGCCGGGTAGATGTCGAGGACCACCGAGGCGTCGGCGAGGGCCAGGGCCTGGCCCATCTCGGTGCCCAGCTCCTGGGTGCGCGAGAAGAGGTGCGGCTGGAAGAGGACGAGGATGCGCGCGTCGCCCGCGGCGGAGCGCATCGCCTCCAGGTCGGCGGTCATCTCGGTGGGGTGGTGCGCGTAGGAGTCGATGACCTGCGCGCCCGCCGCCTCGCCCTTGAGCTGCAGGCGGCGCTTGACGCCCGTGTACGACTTCAGGGCGGCGGCCATGTTCCGCGAGGGGATGCCGAGGGCGACGCCCGCCGCGAGGGCCGCGACCGCGTTGGCGGCGTAGTGGCGGCCGGGCACCGAGACCGTGAAGGTGAGCAGCTTGCCGTCGAGCATGACGGTGACCTCGCTGGTCAGGCCCCGCGCGGTGATCTTGTGGATGCGCAGGTCGGCCGTCTCGGACTCGCCGTAGGTGACGACCTTCAGGCTGGAGACGTCGCGCAGGCGGCGGGTCAGCTCGACCGCGCCCGGCTGGTCCGCCGAGATCACCAGGGTGCCGCCGGGGACGATCTTGCCCGCGAAGATCTCGAAGGACTCGTAGATCTCGTCCATCGACGCGTAGTTCGCGTGGTGGTCGAGCTCCACGTTCAGGACGATGGCGACCTCGGGCACGTACGTGTGGAAGCTGCGGTCGCTCTCGTCGGCCTCGGCGACGAAGATGTCGCCCTCGCCGTGCAGCGCGTTCGTGCCGGGGGCGTCCAGGTCGCCGCCGATGGCGTACGACGGGTCGAGGCCGAGGCTGGACAGGGTGACGGCGAGCATCGACGTGGTCGTGGTCTTGCCGTGGGTGCCCGCGACGGCGATCGGGCGCAGGCCCTCCATCAGGGCGGCGAGCGCGTCCGAGCGGTGCACGACGGGGATGCCGAGCTCGGTGGCGCGGGCCAGCTCCGGGTTGTCGGCGCGGATCGCGGAGGAGACGACGACACAGGTCGCGTCGGACGCCAGGTGGGCCGCGTCGTGCCCGATGTGCACCGTCGCGCCGAGCGTGCGCAGCGCCTCCGCGGTGGCGGAGTCCCGGGCGTCGCTGCCCGCGACCTTGGCGCCGCGCTGGGCCAGGATCTTCGCGATGCCCGACATTCCGGCGCCGCCGATGCCGATGAAGTGCGGTCGGTCCATGGCGGAAGGAAGGCCGGGTGCCATGCGTGTGTCTCCCCTGGGTCTGCTGGGTCTGCGTCGGATGTGTCCGTGCGCCGCGCGCCGTCCGAGCGGTGTCGCACGGCGTCCGGGCAGGCCCCAGCCTATTGCCTCCGCGGGGCCGGGCCGCCGGGCCCGGCCCCGCGGCCCGCGACACGATCCGCCGGACCGGCCCTACGCCTCCTCGGCCGCGCTGTGCGAGAAGAGCTTGAGGACCGGCACGCCCACCTTGTGGCGGGCCCGCGAGGCCCAGTCCCGGTGGAAGAACTCCTCCACGTAGTGCGGGTCGGTCAGCACGATCACCTCGTCGGCGTCGGCCTCGTCGACCAGGGTCTTGAGGGCGTCCAGCGGATGGTCCTCGATGAGCCGCCCCTGGGCCGCGCAGCCCGCCGCGTGCAGGGCGAGCAGCGAGACCTGCAGGGCCTGCTCGGCGGGTCCGGTCGCCTCGTCCCCCTCGGGGGTCTCGCCCTCGCGCGCCGCCTCGTCCAGTTCGCCCAGGGCGACGTCGTCGATGGCACGCAGCAGCCGGTCCGCCTGGTCGCCCCTGGGCTGGAGCAGTACGTGGAAGGCGACCGGCTCGTCCCCGTGCAAGGTGGTGACGAACTCCACGTCGGCGGACGTCAGGGCCTTCTCGATCATCAATACGCTTGTGAACACGCCAGGCGCCCTTCTCATCCGTGGGCCGTGCTGAGGCCCTTGCGGAAACCATCCTGCCCCGTGGCCGCACGGGGTCAGCGAGATCTAGTGTGCCCAGCCGAAGCCAAACGGAACGGCTGATTCCGCCGATTGTCAGGTACGACGGTAACGGGTGAAGAGGAACCCGGCCTCCTCCAGTACGGATGCCAGGGCGAATCGTTCCGGCACCGCGAGCGCGGGCCCGCCGGCGATCCGCTGCGCGTCCCCGGCCGCGAGCATCGGCGCCACCGTCAGACAGAGCTCGTCCAGCGCCCCCGCGGCCACGAACTGGCCCAGCAGGCGGGGGCCGCCCTCCGTGAGCAGCCGGGTGAGGCCGCGCCCGGCCAGGGCGGGGGCCACCCGGGCGGGCTCCACGGCCGCGCCCTCCCCGGCGATCACCACGACGGCGCCCGCCTTCTCCGCCGCGTCGATCCGCTCGGCGGGCGCGGCGGCGCCGGTCACCACGAGCGTCGGCGTCACCGGCCCGGCAAAAAGCGGAAGCGAGAAGTCCAGGTCGAGGCCCGCGCTCACCACCGCGATGGCGGGCACCGGCGTCTGCCCGGCGGCGGCCCGGCGCGCCGCGAAGGCCTCCCGGTCGCGCGCCGGGCGGTAGCCCTCCTTGCGGACGGTCTCCGCGCCCACGACGACGGCGTCCGCCAGACCCCGCAGGGTGCCGAAGATCCGCATGTCGGTGGCGTCGGAGATGGGCTGGGTGCGGCCCTCGTGGTGGGCCGCGCCGTCCAGGGTGGAGACCATGTTGGCGCGCAGCCAGGTGGCCTCGTCCGGCGGGTAGGCGTAGGCGTCGGCGAGCTCGTCGAGGGTCCACTCCCGGCCGGTCCCGCCCGCCCGGTCCCGGTCGGCGGCCTCCTCCGTGCGGGGGGCCGTCCGGTCGGATGTCTGGTCGGTCACAGGGAACAGGCGTCGCATATCCGCAGTCTTGCACGCCCCTTAAGCTGGGGAACCGTGTCGTCCTCCACCGCCTCCGCCGGGCAGAGCCCCATAGCCGAACCGGCCCCGCAGTCCCTGTGCGCCCGCGAGCCCCACGTCCCCGCCGACCGTCTGGTCGCCGAGATGGTGCCGCCGCCGCGCTTCGACTCGGTCCGCTTCGACACGTACATCCCGGACCCGAACCAGCCGAGCCAGACCGAGGCCGTCCTCGTCCTCGGCGGTTTCGCGTCGGGCCTCGGCGGGGCGCACGCCTCCGGGGCCGGCAAGAAGCGGTGGTTCGGGCGGTCCAAACCGGCCGCGCCGAGCGGTCCGCGCGGCATCTACCTCGACGGCGGGTACGGCGTCGGCAAGACCCACCTGCTGGCCTCCCTGTGGCACGCGACGCCCGCCGCGCCCGAGCAGAAGGCCTTCGGCACCTTCGTCGAGCTCACCAACCTGGTCGGTGCGCTCGGCTTCCAGCAGACCGTGCGCACCCTCGGCGAGCACCGGCTGCTGTGCATCGACGAGTTCGAGCTCGACGACCCGGGCGACACCGTCCTGGTCTCCTCGCTGCTCTCCCAGCTCGTCGAGCGGGGCGTGGCGCTCGCCGCCACCTCGAACACGCTGCCGGGCAAGCTCGGCGAGGGCCGGTTCGCGGCCACCGACTTCATGCGCGAGATCCAGGGCCTGTCCGCCCACTTCAAGGCGCTGCGCATCGACGGCGAGGACTACCGCCACCGCGGCCTGCCCGAGGCCCCGGCCCCGTACACGGAGGAGCAGGTCACCAAGGCGGCGTACGCCACCGCGGGCGCCTCGCTCGACGACTTCCCGCACCTGCTCGACCACCTGGCCAGGGTCCACCCCAGCCGGTACGGCGCGCTGACCGACGAGCTCGCCGCGGTCTGCCTGACCGACGTGACGCCGGTGCCGGACCAGTCGACCGCGCTGCGCCTTGTGGTGCTCGCCGACCGGTTGTACGACCGAGAGGTACCGGTCCTCGCCTCCGGCGTGCCCTTCGACCGGCTGTTCAGCGAGGAGATGCTGAACGGCGGATACCGGAAGAAGTACTTCCGGGCCATCTCGCGGCTCACGGCGCTCGCACGGGACGCCAAGGGGCTCGTGGACGCGTAAGCGGCCGAGGGCCTGCCGCGTAAGCGGCCGAGGCCATGCGGGGCCCGGGACGGCACGCGAAACGGAAGCTACGCGCGTGGTTCCCGTGCACCTAAGCGCGTGGTACACACATCCGGTCACATTCCTGTCCGCCAACAGGAGGTTGCCCATCATGTCTGCCACTCGACGGCAGGTTCTTGCCCGTTCCGGCGCGTTCGGTGCCGGAATCGCCTTCACCGGCGCTCTGTCGGAACTCTTCGCGGGCACCGCGGCCGCACACGGGAAGGCCGGTTACGGCCCCCTCGTCCCCGATCCCAAGGGCCTGCTGGACCTGCCCAGGGGATTCCGCTACAAGGTCCTCTCGCGCGAGGGCGACGACCTGCGGTCCGGTGAGGGCAAGGTGCCCAGCAACCACGACGGCATGGCCGCCTTCCGCGGCCGGGGCGGCGGTGTCCACCTCGTGCGCAACCACGAGAACCGCGTCACGGGCCGGATCGGCGTACCGACGGTCGAGGGCCTCACGTACGACCCGGCGGGCAAGGGCGGCTGTACGGCCCTCGCGCTCGACCGGAGGAACGACGTCGTGAGCGAGCGCGTCGCGATCGCCGGGACCGCCGTCAACTGCGCGGGCGGGCCGACCCCGTGGGGCACCTGGCTCACCTGCGAGGAGACCGAGGACAAGGCCGGCACGAACGGCTACACCAAGGACCACGGCTTCATCTTCGAGGTCGACCCGGTGGACCCGCACCGCACCGGCGCGGTGCCGCTCACCGCGATGGGCCGCTTCCAGCACGAGGCGATCGCCGTGGACCCGCGGCGCGGCGTGGTCTACGAGACCGAGGACGCCTTCGAGAAGCCCTTCGGCCTCTTCTACCGCTTCCTGCCCAAGAAGCCCGAGGGCGGCCGCGGTTCGCTGCGCGCGGGCGGCCGGCTGCAGGCGATGCGCGTGCCGGGGGTGCCCGACCTGTCGTCCGTCCAGAAGACGGGCACGCGCTTCGACGGCATCGAATGGGTCGACGTACCGGACCCGCTGGCCGCGCAGACCCCCATCCGCCACCAGGACTTCGGCAAGAAGGGCATCACCCACGCCCAGAAGCTGGAGGGCTGCTACTGGGGCGGCTCGTCCGTGTACTTCGTCTCGTCCTTCGCCCACAGCGCGGAGGGCTCGGCGGCGGACCACTTCGGCCAGATCTGGCGCTACGAACCGGACCGGCGCCGCCTCACCCTCGTGATCGTGTTCGGCCCGAGCACCGACATCCAGCTGCCCGGCGAGTCCCCCGACAACATCTGCCTCGCGCCCAGCGGCGGCCTGATGGTGTGCGAGGACGGCGGCGGCGCCCAGCACGTGTACGGCCTCACCCGGGGCGGCGAGGTCTACCCGATGGCGCGCGGGCGGCAGAACATCGGCACGCCCGAGGAGCCCGAGTGGGGCGAGTTCGCGGGCGTCACCTTCTCGCCCGACCACGACACGATGTACGTGAACTGCTACACGCCCGGCACGACGTTCGCGGTGACGGGGCCCTGGCACAAGTAGCGCCCCCTCGGCCCCCGGCGCACGATCGAGGGACACGACCGGAAGGGGTGCGCGGTGGCCAAGGACGCGAAGAAGCGGCACAAGGACGCGAAGAAGCGGGACCGGCACGCCGGGGACGCCGGGAAGGCCGACGGCCCCTCCGACAAGAAGCCCGGCAAGAAGCCCGGCAAGAAGTCCGGCAAGGCCGCCGCCCCGCTGCGTGAGCTGCTGCGCGTCCCGGAGGGCGAGCGCGTCGACCTGGCCGCGTACCCGGCCGACGCGACCCCCGCGGGCCCCGCCGACAAACCGGCGGGGCTCGCGGACACCGCCCGGATGGGTGAACGCCTGGCCGACCTCCAGGAGCGGCTCTACGCGGCGAGCACGCAGGGCGACCGCCGCCGCCTCCTGCTCGTCCTCCAGGGCATGGACACCAGCGGCAAGGGCGGCACGGTCAAGCACGTGATCGGCCTGTTCAACCCGTCGGGCTGCCGCATCAAGGCCTTCAAGGCACCGACCGCCGAGGAGCAGAACCACCCCTTCCTCTGGCGCATCATGAAGGCCCTGCCGCAGGCGGGCGAGATCGGCATCTTCGACCGCTCGCACTACGAGGACGTCCTCATCGCCCGGGTGCGCGAACTGGTCCCGCGCAGCCAGCTGGGCCGCCGCTACGGCCAGATCAACCGCTTCGAGAAGTCACTGGCCGACGACGGCGTCACCGTCGTCAAGTGCTTCCTGCACATCTCCTACGACCAGCAGCGCCGCCGCCTCCTGGAGCGCCTCGACAACCCCGACAAGCACTGGAAGTTCAACCCGGGCGACATCGACGAGCGGGCGCTGTGGCCCGCCTACCAGGAGGCGTACGAGATCGCCCTGGAGCGCTGCTCGACGCAGGCGGCGCCCTGGTACGTGATCCCCGCGGACCGCAAGTGGTACCGCAACTGGGCCATCAGCAAGCTCCTCCTGGAACACCTGGAGGAGCTGGACCCGGCGTTCCCGAAGGCGGACTTCGACGTGGCGGAGAGCCGCCGCCGGCTGCTCGCCCAGGGGTGACCCGCGCGGGCGGCGGGACGCTCACGCCTCGGTGCCGCCCGCGGCCGGTGCGGCGCCCGCCGAGGGGCCGCGCAGGGAAGGCCGCTGCGGGGCGAGGAAGAAGAACAGCGTCGGCACCAGGTAGAGCACCCACACCACGGCCTGCAGGACGGTCGGGTCGGGCTGGAAGTTGAGGACGCCCTTCAGCACGGTGCCGTACCAGCTGTCCGGCGGGATCGTGGCACTGACGTCGAACGCGAGGTCGTGCAGCCCGCCCAGGAGGTCGGCCTCCTGGAGGTCGTGCACGCCGTAGGCGAGGACACCGGCGGCCACCACGACGAGCATGCCGCCGGTCCAGGTGAAGAACCTCGCCAGGTCGATCTTGAGGGCGCCGCGGTAGAAGAGGTGGCCGAGCACGATCGCCGTGGCGATGCCGAGCAGGGCGCCCGTGAGCGGGGCGGTGGTGCCCTCGCCGCCGGCCCGCACCGACGCCCAGACGAACAGCGCCGTCTCCAGGCCCTCCCGGCCGACCGCCAGCAGGGCGGTGGCGACCAGCGCCCCGGTGCCCATCCGCAGGGCCGCGTCCAGCCTGCCGTGCAGATCGCTCCTCAGGTGCCGGGCGGTGCGCCGCATCCAGAAGACCATCCACGTCACCAGGCCGACGGAGAGGATGGACAGCGAGCCGCCGAGCAGCTCCTGGGCCTCGAACGTCAGCTCCTGGGAGCCGAATTCGAGCAGCGCCCCGAAGGCCAGGGAGACCGTGCAGGCGGCCGCGATCCCCAGCCACACCGGGCGCAGCGCGGCGCGGTTGCCGGTCTTGACCAGGTAGGCGACGAGGATGCAGACGACCAGACTGGCTTCCAGGCCCTCGCGCAGGCCGATCAGGTAGTTGCCGAACATGCCGGTCCTTCCACGGTGTTCTTCACGACAGCAGCTCCCGGCCCCACCAGTCGTCCTGGTCGCGGACGCCGGGCGGGACGGCGAAGAGGGCCGAACCCACGTGCTGGATGTATTCGTTGAGCGCGTCCTGGCGCGCGAGCCGCCGCTGCACCGGGACGAACGCGTCGCGGGGGTCGCGCTGGTAGGCGAGGAAGAAGAGTCCCGCGTCCAGGCGGCCGAGGCCGTCGGTGCCGTCCGTGAAGGAGTAGCCGCGCCGCAGCATCCGCGCGCCCCCGTTGCTGTCGGGGTGGGCGAGGCGCACGTGCGCGGTGGGGAGCATCGCCTTCAGGAAGGGCGCGTCGTGCTCGTGCGCCTTGCCGACGGGTGCGCCCGCGCCCTTGTCGCGGCCGAAGATGTCCTCCTGCTCCTGCAGCGAGGTGCGGTCCCAGGTCTCGATGTGCATGCGGATCCGGCGGGCCACCAGGTACGAGCCCGCCGTCATCCAGTCCGGGCCCTCGCCCGCGGGCACCCACACGTGCCGGTCCAGGGCCGCGGTGTCCGTGCCGGAGATGTTGCGGGTGCCGTCCTTGAAGCCGAAGAGGTTGCGCGGGGTCTGCGCCTGCGGCGTCGTGGAGGAGGTCTTGCCGAAGCCGAGCTGGGACCAGCGCACGGAGACCTTCCCGAACCCGATCCGGGCCAGGTTGCGGATCGCGTGCACCGCGACCTGCGGATCGTCCGAGCAGGCCTGCACGCACAGGTCTCCCCCGCTGCGGGCCGGGTCCAGGTTGTCGCCGGGGAACTTCGGCAGGTCGGCCAGCGCGTCGGGCCTGCGCCCGTGCAGGCCGAACCGGTCCTCGGCGAACAGCCCGGGTCCCACCCCGAAGGTCAGCGTCAGCCGGGCGGGGCGGAGTCCGGACGCCTCGCCGGTGTCGTCCGGTGGCGCCTGCGGCGACGGGCCGAACGCGCCCTCGCCGACCGGGCGGCCCCGGGTCAGCAGAGCGGCGGCCGCCGTCCACTCCTTGAGGAGCGCGACCAGGGCCGCCCGGTCCTTCGTGGTCACGTCGAAGGCGGCGAAGTGCAGCCGGTCCGGCACCGCCGTGGCGATCCCGGCCTGGTGCGGCCCGTGGAACGGCACGGAACCGCCCGCCGGTTCCGCCGGCGGGGCTTGTCCCTCACCGGCGACGGCGGCGGTGACGGCGCCCGCCGCGCCCGCGCCCAGGGCGAGCCCCGCGCCGCCCCAGGCCAGCACACGGCGCCGGGACGCGACCGGCTGCCCGGCGCGCTCCGGGGGCCCGGCGCCCGCCGCCCGTGCCGCCCCGTGCTCCGTCGTCGCGGGACCGTTCTCGTCACTCCGGCCGTCGCCCGCACCGGACGGCCGCTTCGCGCGGGTCACCCGGCCACCGCGGCGGCCAGCTTGGACAGCGGCTCCGCCAGCGCGTTCACGCCGTCCTGCAGTTCCTTGCGGTCGGCCTTGCCCACCGTGTCGTAGGAGGCGTACACGTACGACGTCTTGTCCTTGCGGTAGGTGTCGAGGAGCTCGTCCAGGGCGGGGAACCGGGTGTCGAGTTCCTTGACCAGCGCGGCGTCCTTCTTGACCGCGACCGGCCTCAGCAGGTCGTACGCCTGGCGCGCGCCCTCCAGGTTGGCCTTGAAGTCGACCAGGTCGGTGTGGCTGTAGCGCTCCTCCTCGCCGGTGACCTTGCCGGTGGCGACCTCGTCGAGCAGTTCCTTGGCGCCGTTGGCCATCGAGGTCGGGGTGATCTCGGCCTGCCCGACCTTCTTCTGCCAGACCGTGAGGTCCTTGACGAGGAGTCCGGCGAGTTCCTTGTCCCGTGCCGTGATCTTCTTGTCCTGCCACAGCGACCGCTCCAGGCGGTGCCATCCCGTCCAGTCCTTCTCCGGGTCCTGGCCCTCCTCCAGACCGTCCTCGCGGACGTCGACCTTCGGGTCGATGTCGCCGAACGACTCGGCGACCGGCTCGGTGCGCTCCCAGCCGAGGCGGGAGTCGGCGTACGCCTTGCGCGCCGCGCCGAGGTCGCCCGCCTTGACCGCGTCGGCGAAGGCCTTCGCCCTTGGGAGCGTCTCGTCGGCCTGCTTCTGCGCGTAGGCGCGGTAGGCGGCCACCGCCGCGTCCAGTTCGGGGTCGCGCTTGGCGGCCTTGCCGCCGGAGACGGTGACCTTCTGGCGGATGCCGTCGCCCTTCATGCCGGGCTTGCACACGATCTCGTAGCGGCCCGGTTTGATCTCGGCGGTCAGCTTCGCCTTGGTCCCGGGGCCGATGTTCTCCCGCTCGGTGACGATGCGGTCGTCCGGGTACAGGACGTAGACCTCGGTGACCTTGGAGCCCTTGTTCTCGATGTCCAGGCGCAGGTGGCCGGCCGCCAGGTCCTTCTTCGACACGTCGCACGCCGTGTCGGAGGCCGCGACCCGCACCCCGCCGCCCCCGCCGGAGTCGGCCTTGTCGGCACACCCCGCGACGGCGGCCAGGACGACGGCCGCACAGACGCCCGACACGGCATGGAGACGGACGGAACGCATGGGGACTCCCGAGGGCAGGATCGAAGTTCAGCCAGAGTTAGGCAGGCCTAAATTAGCTGAGCCTTACCTTCATGGCGCCCTTCGTAGCGAAAACTTGCCCACAGCGTTACCCGCCCACAAGGCAGGGCGACGTCGCCGTAGGTTAGGTTAGGCATACCTAAGTTCACCGCTTGGGTCCTCTTCGACCGCCCTGGAGCACTCGGATGCGCCGACCCCACCGCACCCCCCGCACACAGCCGTCCCCCGCCGAGCGCGTGCACGCGATCCTGCACGCGGCGCAGTCGATGACCGTGATCAGCGACGGGTGCCACACGGAGGTGCACCGGCTCGACGCCGAGGGCGCCCTGGGCCACGTCCACCTGCACGCCCCCGAGGAGGGCGCCCTCCCCGCCTCGCGCGAACGCGTGCCGGTGCGCCTGGAGTTCACCGACATCGCGCCCACCGCCGTACGCGACCGGCTGCGCGCCCGGCTCACCCTCACCGGCCTGCTCGCGGCCCCCTACAGCGACGAGGCGCCGGACAGCTCGTGCATGGAGTTCGGCCAGGCGCTCCTGGAGGACGGCGGCGGGCGCCACTTCGTCACCCTCGACGAACTCTGCGCGGTCACCCCGGACCCGATGGCGGGCGACGAGGCGGACATGCTCACCCACCTCGTGGACTGCCACCCCGAGCTCGTCCCGCTCCTGGTGCGCCTGGTGCGGCCGCACCCCGCGAAGGGCATGCAGCGCGCCGTGCCGCTGGCCATGGACCGCTACGGCGTGACACTGCGCCTGGAGTACGCCACCGCGCACCACGACGTGCGGCTCCCGTTCGCCACCCCGGTCAGCGCCATCGACCAGGCCGGACCCCAGATGCACGCGCTGCTCGCCGCGGCCCGCCGCGCCTCCCACGGCAGTCGCCTCTTCGCCTGACCGCAGGTCGAACGGCCGTGCCCCCCTGTCCCCGGCCGCGTGGTTGCCACGCGTGGGCCCCGTGAGGGAAAGTTGCCCGTAGGCAACGTTTTCTCGCGAGCAGATAGAGGTGAGGGATTCGCTCGGCGAGTCCTTGAGCATGGCCCCCAACCCCGTACAGGTCCGCACCCCCACGGAGCCGGACTTTCCGTGGGGCAGTGCTCCCTATCCCGTCCTGGTCGCCGACGGCCCGGGCTTCCTCGTGGCGCGCAACGACGCCGCGGCGGCACTGCTGCCCGCGGCCCGCCCCGGCGGCCGCTTCGCGGACGTGGTCCCTGCCTGGCTGGCCCTCGCACACCACGCACTGCACCGTCCCGGCCGCCCCGCGGACCGCGCCCCGCAGGCGGCGCCCGCGGGTCCGATCGGCGAGCGCCGGTTCGAGGCCCACCCCACCGTGCACGAGGACGGCACGGTGGCGTGGTGGCTGGTCGACGACACCGATCACCAGCTGGCGCGGGAGGCACTGCGCGTCGAGCGCGAGCAGACGGCCGCGCTCTCCCGGGCGTCCAGCGCGCTGCTCTCCTCGCTGAACCTGGCGCACTGCATGGACGTCACCGCCCAGATGGCCGCCGAGAGCCTCGCGGACGCGGCGCTGGCCATAGCGCCCGCCCGGGGCCGGACCCTGCCGGTGGTGAGCTGCCTGCGCGGCGGCGCCCCCACCGCGTCCCGGCAGCCGGCCGAGCTGGACGACGTGCCGGGTCTCGACGAGGCGCTGCGCGGGTTCCCGCCGGTGCCCTCGCGCTGGATCGATCCTGCGTCGGCGCCCGCGTGGATGGTGCCCGAGGGATTCGGGCCGGTCGGCTCGATGGTGATCACGCCGCTGCCCGGGCACGGCGTCCCGGCCGGCGCGCTGGTCCTGTTGCGCAAGGCGGACACGGCCGCCTTCACCGAGGACGAAGAGGTCTTCGCGCGCCTCTTCGCCGCACGGTCGGGGGCGGCGCTGTCCGCGGCCCGGCTGTACGCGGAGCAGAGCGCGATCACCGAGGTGCTGATGCGGGAGCTGCTGCCCCCGGCGCTGCACCAGGTCTCGGGCGTGGACTTCGCGGGCGGCTACCGGCCCTCGGGCGACCACGAGCGGATCGGCGGCGACTTCTACGACGTGCACCCCGCCGCCGTCGAGGGCGAGGCGTCCCTGATCACGCTGGGCGACGTGTGCGGCAAGGGCCTGGAGGCCGCCGTCCTGACCGGCAAGATCCGCAACACCCTGCACGCGCTGCTGCCGCTGGCCGACGACCACGAGCGGATGCTCGGCCTGCTCAACACCGCGCTGCTGACCTCGCACCACACCCGCTTCGCCACCCTGGTCCTGGCCTCCGCCCAACGCCGGGGCAACGAGGTCGACCTCAGGCTCACCAGCGCGGGCCACCCCACCCCCCTGATCGTCCGGGCCGACGGCACGGTGCAGGAGGCCGACACCCGCGGCACCCTCGTCGGCGCCCTGCCCGACGTACGGGCGCGCACCACCGCGCTGACGCTGGCGCCGGGCGAGTCCTGCGTCCTGTACACCGACGGCATCACCGAGGCCCAGGGCGGCCCGATGGGCGACGCGCTGTTCGGCGCGGACCGCCTCAAGCGCGCGCTCGCCGGGTGCGCGGGCGTACCCGCGGAGGGCATCGTCGAGCACGTCCAGATGCTGGCGGCCCAGTGGCTGGGCGGGCGCCGGCACGACGACATGGCCGTCGTGGTCATCTCGGCACCGCACACCCACCATTTGAGCGCGGTGAACGGCCACACCCGGGGCAGGTTCACCGCATGAGCACCCGTACCCCGCACCTCCTCCCGCACGCCGCCGACGTCGAACGGCTCGCCGACCACCTGTGGGAGGCGGTCTCCGTGGGCGACGAGCGGACGGCCACCGCGCGGGTGCTGGACGCCCTGGACGAGGGCTTCGACGCGGAGAGCGTGCTGCTCGACGTGATCGGCGCGGTGCAGCGCAAGGTCGGCGAGGAGTGGGCCGCCAACCGCATCACCATCGCCCAGGAGCACGCGGCGACCGCCATCAACGAACGGACCGTGGCCGCCCTCACCCTGCACCCCGCGGCCCGGGTCACCCCGACCCGGGGCAGGATCACGGTGGCCTGCGTGGACGGCGAGTGGCACGCGCTGCCCGCCCGTCTGGTGGCCGAGGTGCTGAAGCTGCGCGGCTGGCAGGTCGACTACCTCGGCGCCCAGGTGCCGGCCCCGCACCTGATCTCCCACCTGCACCAGACGCGCGCGGACGCGGTCGCCCTCTCCGGCTCGATCGCGACCCGGCTGCCCACCGCGCACGCGGCGATCACCGCCTGCCAGGCCGTCGGGGTGCCCGTGCTGGCCGGGGGCGCCGCCTTCGGCCCCGACGGGCGGTACGCCGAACTGCTCGGCGCCGAGGCCTGGGCGCCCGACGCGCGCGCCGCCGCCGACCTGCTCGCCCGGGCGCCGCTGCCCCGGCCGCGGGCCGCGCACCAGCAGATCGACGACCTGCCTCACCTGGCCGACCAGGAGTACACCCTGGTCACCCGGAACAGCGCCACCCTGGTGCGGACCGTCTTCACCGGCCTGGAGGACGCCTTCCCGGCCATGCGCGACTACGGCGCGCTGCAGCGCGAGCGGACGGCCGAGGACCTCGCGCACATCGTGGAGTTCCTCGCCGTCACCCTGTACCTGGGCGACGAGGAGCTCTTCGTCCAATTCCTCACCTGGACCGCGCAGGTCCTGGTCGCCCGGGGCGTGCCCGCCCAGAGCCTGCCGCCCGCGCTGGGTCTGCTGGCCGACGAGCTCAAGGACTTCCCGCGGGCCGCCCGCGCCCTGGCCGCCGGCGCGGCGGCCCTCACCACCACTCACCACACCGCCAACGGGACCTTCGCATGACGACGCCGAACTCACACCTGTGTCTGACCACGGTCGATGCCGAGGACACCGTCCGCATAAAGATCGAGGGCGATCTCGACTACGACACCGCGGACCTGCTCCTGCAGGCGGTCACCGCGCAGCTCGCCGAGCGGCCGGAACTCGCCCACCTGCACCTGCACTTCGCCGGGCTCGGCTCGATCGACTCCATGGGTCTGTCCGTCCTGCTGATGATCGGCCGCCGCACCACCGCCGCGCACGTCCGCCTCCACCTGGACGACCGCCCGGCGAACCTGGACCGGCTCCTGGACATCACCGGAACCGGCGACTACCTCACGGGGGCGCCGGTGGTCGGGGCGGTCACGACCGAGGGCGCGGCGGCCCGTTCCACGACCCCGGACAACGGCGGCTGAACGCCGCGCGGTGCCGGTCGGCGCAGATGATTCCGGCCGGACCTGTTTCGATGGTGACTCTGCGGCAACTAGAGGGCCATGGCTGAAACCGTCAAGAAGAACGAGACATCGAAGAGCACCGCTTCCAAGGCCGCGAGCACGTCCGCCGGACGGGCCGCACGCGCCGGAACGGACAAGGCGACGTCCGCGACGGACGGTGCCAAGTCCGCCGCCACCGGTGCCAAGTCGGCCGCCGCCGGGGCCAAGTCGGCCGTCAGCGGTGCGAGCGAGAAGATGGCCGGGCACGTGGCGACGCTCGGCTCCAAGGCCAAGGCGGGCGGTGAGAAGCTGGCGGCCGTACCGGGCAAGTCGGTGCAGCTGGCCACGACCACCTGGACCCTCGTGCAGAACCGCAAGGCGATCGCGGCGGGCGTGGGCGGTGGCGCCGTCGCGGCGCTGGCCGGCGCCTTCGCGCTCGGCAGAACAGCCGCCCGCCGCGGCCAGGGCCCGATCACCCGTGCCACCGGCGGCCGATTCTGAACGGGTTGTCGCGCACCTGTGCCCACTTGGGGGGCCGGACTCACGTCCGGCCCCCCAAGTGCTGTCCGCACGCGCGCCGTTGTCAGCGCGCGACCACCGGGTAGTGGTCCGACAGGTTCGTGTACGTGTACTTCTTGCCCCAGCTGGAGACCGTCCAGGGCGCGCTCTGCTCCTTGATCACGTCGTTGCGCCAGGTGGCCGGGCGGGCGTGACCGGTGCGGTGCAGGACGTGGTCGAGGTCCTCGCGGGGGTCGTCCGGGTAGCGCTCGGCGGCGATCGAGTTGTCCCGGGTGTCGAAGGAGTACGGGTGGCCGGTGCGGCTGTCGGCGGGGGCGAGACCGGCGTTCGCGAGCAGCGCGGGGTATTCGGAGCTGTGTGAGTCGACGTTGAAGTCGCCCGCCACGATGACCTGTTCGTCCGCCGGGATGCGCTGGGCGTCCAGGAAGGCGTCGAGCTCCTTGAACTGCGCGGCGCGGGTCGACGCGGCCTCGCCGGTGCCGCAGCCGGGGTCGGTGGACTGGGCGTGCGTGCCGACGACGTGCGTCCTGACGCCGCGCACGTCGAGGACGGCGTAGACGAAGCCCTTGTTGGAGTACGCGTCGGAGCCGCACGCCTCCTTGTAGACGTACTGCTCCTTGCGCACGATCGGCCACGCGCTCAGGACCGTGACGCCGCCGTCCTCCGGGGTGACCGAGGAGTACGCGCCGCCCGTCGCGTCCCAGCCGCTCCTGCTGCGGCCCAGCACGGGCGTCTGGTGCGGGTAGCGGCCCGCGGCGTCGGCCTTCAGCGCGTCGGACGAGGAGTTGTCGAACGCCTCCTGAAGCACCACGACGTCCTGGCCCCGGAAGAAGTCGGCGGCCGGGATGGCCCTGGCCCGGTGGTCCTGGCCCCAGTTCGGGTAGAGCGTCTTGCTGAACAGGAAGGTGTTGTACGTCAGCACCTTGAGGGAGGGCGGGGCCGCGGAGGGGTCAGCGGCGGTCGCCGACGGGGCGACCGCGGCGAGCGTGGCGGCGGCGAGCACCGAGGTGATCGCGGCCGTGTGGGTCCTGCGCAGCGCCGAGTGCGGCACGGAGACTCCTGGTGGTGGGGATGGATACCGCTGTTCCTGCGGGTGCGGAAGCGGCTCTTGTCCGAACGCTCGGACATCCAACCAGCTGCGATTACTTCTGGGGATACTTCGCGTGAACACGTGGTCGGACCCCCGCGAGAAAGGGTTCCGGGCGGGCCGCCGCGCGGGCCCCTGGCGGCCTTCCGGGGGCGCACGGGGGCCACTTGGGGCGCGGTGGGGGTGCCGGGTCCGGGGGTCGCGCACCCGGCCCGTACAAGCTCGCCGACACCCTCGGCGCGAGCCTCGCGCGACGCCTCTGACCTGGTCATTCACCCCGATGCGGGCGAGAATTGCCCCCTCGGAAAGGGGACTTGATGGACCGCAGCATCCGCACGGTGGACGACGTGATGAAGCTCTTGGACGGCCTGTTCGCGCCGGAGGCCGACCGCTGGACGACGGAGGGCGCCGCGTGGTGGGACGGCTTCTACGCGGACCGGACCAGGCCCGTGCCGTTCTTCGCCGCGAAGCCGGACGAGAACCTCGTCTCGTACGGGGAGCGCGGCCTGCTCACCCCGGGCCGCGCCCTCGACCTCGGCTGCGGTCCCGGGCGCAACGCCCTCCATCTGGCCGCCCTGGGGTACGAGGTGGACGCCGTCGACCTGTCGCCGGCCGCCCTCGACTGGGCCGCGGAGCGGGCCCGCGCGGCGGGCGCCGACATCCGCTTCCACCTCGGCGACGCCTTCACGCTCGCGCGCACCGTGCTGGCCGGGCCGTACGACCTGATCCACGACTCGGGGTGCTTCCACCATCTCCCGCCGCACCGCCGGATCAGCTATCTGGACCTGGTCGACCGCTGCCTGGCACCCGGCGGCCATCTGTCCCTCACCGCCTTCGCGGCCGGCGAGGGGGGCATGGGGTCCGAGCTGGCCGACGCGGACTTCTACCGGCAGGCGGGCCTGCACGGCGGCCTCGCCTACTCCGCCGGGTCGCTGCGCCACGTCTTCGCCGGTCTGACGGAGGTCGAGGTGCGCCGGATGCGGGACGAGCCGTCCGATGCGGACCTGTTCGGCGAGCCGTTCCTGTGGACGGCCCTGTTCCGCCGCGACGCCCCGGCCGTCGAGGCCCGTCGGGTCCGCTAGCCCGCCGGTCCCGCGCGTGCTCAGAGGTCGGCGAGCGTGCCCTCGACGGTGGCGAGCAGGACGGCGCGGTCGTCCTGCACGCTGCTGAGCACGCGCAGGCCGTAGTACGTGCTCTGCACCCGGCGGGCCACGGTCCGTGCGTCGCCCGTGGCCCGGATCTCGCCCGCGCGGCGCCCCTCCTCCACGACGGCGCACAGCTCGTCCTCGACCCGGTCGAAGCTGCGCCGCACGGCCGCCTTGACCTCCGGGTCGAGCCCGGCGGCCTCGACGGCGGCGTTGACGGCGAAGCAGCCGCGGGCGCCGGTGCCCCCGAGGTCCGCGTCGACCGCGTGGGTCATCATGGCGCGCAGCCGGTCCTTCGCGGGGCCCGGGCCCCGCAGGATCCCGACCTGCTCCGCGGTGGCGGTGTCGTGGTAGCGCCGCAGGGCACGGAGGTAGAGCTGCCGCTTGCCGCCGAAGGTGTTGTAGAGGCTGGAGGGGCCGAGCCCGGTGCTGTCGCACAGGTCGCGTGTCGAGGTGCCCTCGTACCCGTGACGCCAGAAGGTGTCCATGGCCGCGGTGACGACGCGGTCCTCGTCGAACTCTCGTGGTCTGGCCATGCGGCCAGCGTACGGGTTTTGGAATCTCTCTACAAAACGAGGCGGTCCCCGTGCACCGCCGGCTCCCGGCGCCCTGCCGGACGCCGCAGCCGGGCCGCCCACAGCACGCCCGCCGCCCCCGCCGCCGCCAGCCCGGCACCGACCCAGGCCACCGAGGCGTAGCCGTGACCGGCGTCGATGGCCAGGCCGCCGAGCAGCGGGGCGACGGTGTTGCCGACGTTGAAGGCGGCGGTGTTGACCGCGCCGACCAGCGTCGGCGCGCCCGGCGCGAGGGTGAACACCCGGGACTGCAGGGCGGGGTTGGTGACGTATCCGGCGAGGCCGAGCAGGAAGACCAGCACGACCACCGCGGCCGTCACGTGCGCCGCGAGGGCGAGCAGCGCGGAGCACAGGGCGAGGGCGCCCAGCCCCAGGCCGAGCGTGCCGAGGGGGCGGGTCTGCCCGGTGCGCCCGCCGATCGTGATGCCCACGAGACCGCCGACGCCGAACAGGGCGAGGATCGCGGGCACCCACCCCTCGGGCACTCCGCTGACGTCGGTGAGCAGCGCGGCCAGATAGCTGAAGGTGACGATGACCGCCCCGAAGGCGAAGGCGGTGACGGCGTACGAGAGCCAGAGCTGCGGCCGTGCCATGGCGCGCAGCTCGGCGCGGACGGAGGGGCGTTCGCCCGCGGCGCGGCCGCTCGGCACCACGAGCAGCGTGCACAGGAGGCTGACCGCGGTGGCCGCGGCGACCGCCCAGAACGCGGCGCGCCAGCTGGAGTGCTGGCCGAGCAGGGTGCCCGCGGGGACGCCGACGACGGTGGCGAGGGTGAGTCCGCCGGCCACCACGGCGACCGCCCGCGCCTTGGCGTCGGCGGGGACGAGCGCCACCGCGGTGGCCACGGCGACGCCCCAGTAGCCCGCGTACGCGAGGGCGCCGACCACGCGGGTGACGAACAGCAGGGCGTAGCCGGGCGCGAGGGCGCCGACGACGTGGGCCGCGACGAAGGCCGCCTGGAGCGAGACGAGCGCGGTGCGCCGCGGCCAGCTCAGGGTGGCGACGGCGAGCAGCGGCGCGCCGACGACCATGCCGATCGCGAACGCCGAGATGAGCAGGCCGGCGTCGGGGACGGACACCCCGAGGTCGTCGGCCATGCCCGGCAGCAGGCCGGACAGCATGAACTCCGATGTTCCCTGGGTGAAGATGCCGAGCCCGACTATGTACACCGCAAGCGGCATGGAAGCGGTCCTCCCCGATCGCACGCGAACGGCCTCCCCGCTTTTGGAGCGACCGCTTCAGAACTGACGAGTGGGGACGCTAACACATTGTGGAGCGCTTGCTCCAAAACGACGTCCGGGTTGGACCGCGCCGGCCATCGCGCCGCCGGGCGGGGCTCGTTGCGTACGTCACATCACCGGGGCCGCGCCCGGGGCGGGACCGGTCCGCGGAGAGGATCAGGGGGCGCCGCCCGGCCCGCGTCCCAGAAAGGCACCACCATGCAGCTGCACACCCACGAGTGGGGAACCGGCGACCGCGTCGCCCTCCTGGTCCACGGGATCATGTCGGACCACCGCACCTGGCGGCGCGTGGGGCCCGCGCTGGCCGCGCGGGGCTACCGCGTGATCGGCGTCGACCTGCGCGGACACGGCGCGAGCGGGCGCGGCACCTACGGCGCGGAGGTCTTCGCGGACGACCTCGTCGACACCCTGCCGGCCGGCGCCGAGCTGGCGCTCGGGCACTCGCTCGGCGGCCTCGCCCTCGCGCTCGCGGCCGAACGGCTGCGGCCCGCGCGGGCCGTGTACTCCGACCCGGCGTGGGTCCTCGGCACCCAGGGGTACGTCGACCCCGCCGCGTTCGTGGAGTTCCGGCGGGTGCCGCGCACGGTCATCGCGAAGTTCAACCCGCGCTGGGAGGAGGCCGACGTCGACATCGAGGTCGCCACGCTGGCCGCCTGGGACCCGGACACCGCCCTGTCGCTCTCCGACGTGGGCGACCGCACCCCGGCGGCGCCCGTGGTGCCCTCGCTCGTCCAGGTCGCGGACCCGAGCCTGGTGGTCCGCGAGCCGCTCAAGGAGGAGCTGGCCCGGCGCGGCTTCGAGGTGCGGACCGTCCGGGGCGCCGGGCACACCATCCACCGCGACGACTTCGACGCGTTCATGGCCTCGCTGGACGGGTGGCTTTAGCGGCGGCACGGGCGCCGACGCGCGGGCATTCATCCGATTTGCCGGATTGATGTATATATCGTCGCGAGGTGATCACTCTCGTACGGAGATGCGCCGCGCTCTGCGCCCTCGGCACCCTGACCGCCGTCCTCGCCGGGTGCGCCGGCGAGGCCGCCCCGCCCGGTCACCCCGACCGCCCCGCCCGTCCCCCGGCGACCACCGCCCCCTCCCCGGCCGCGCCGCCCACCCTGGCGCCGGGCCCGGCCGGGCTGACGCCCGTGTTCAGCAACGGGCCCCGCACCCGGGGCCGCACCGTCGCCCTCACCTTCGACGCCGACATGACGGCGAATCAGGGGCCGCGCGCGGCGGCCGGCGAGCGGTTCGACAACCCGGCGCTCGTCGCCACCCTGCGCCGCCTCAAGGTGCCCGCGACGTTCTTCATGACGGGACGGTGGGCCGAGCAGTACCCGGCGCAGGCCAAGGACATCGGGCGCGACCCGCTCTTCGAGGTCGCCAACCACTCGTACAGCCACCACGCCTTCACCGGCCGCTGCTACGGGCTGCCCGCCGTGCCCGCCGCCCGTATGCACGCCGACATGGAGCGCGCCTTCGCCGCGTTCCGCTCGGCGGGCGTCGAGCACACGGTGCCCTACTTCCGCTTCCCCGGCGGCTGTTACGACCAGCGGTCCCTGCGCGCGCTGGCGCCCGGCGGCGTCACCGCCGTGCAGTGGGACGTGGTCAGCGGCGACGCCTTCGCGACGGACTCCGCGGCGGTGGCCCGCCAGGTGCTCGACGGGGTGAAGCCCGGCTCGGTCGTCGTCATGCACTGCACGCGCAGCGCGGCGCCCGCCACCGAGCGCGCCCTGCGCACGATCGTCCCCGAGCTGCGCGAGCGCGGGTTCCGGTTCGTCCGCGTGTCGGAGCAGATCAGGGCGTCGGCGGCCTCCGGAGCGGCCGGAGGGCGGAGCTAGGCTGGCCGCATGGCGGACGACACCTCCTGCGAGGCGGCCGGTACGGGTTCTCCCGTACCGGCGAACGACGGCTCGGCGACGGACTCCGCACCGGACGGCGGGCCGTTCGCCGAGTGCGTGCTGTGCCGCGCCCCCACCGAGTACCCGGAGTCCCGCAGAGGGATCACGCTGTGCCCGGTGTGCGAGTGGCAGGAGGCGCAGCGCTCGGCGTGTCCGGGGTGAGCGGCGGGCTGGCAGACTGGCGGCGTGAGCAGCGACGAGACCACCACCCCCGACGTGCCGGACGCGCAGGACAGCCCGTTCCGGCAGGAGAACACCTCGCGCGACGAGGCCCCGCAGTTCGTGCTGCCGCTCGTCGCCCGGATCGAACGCGCCGCTCCCCCGGCCCGCACCGACGCCCTGGAGACCGCGGCCCGCGCCGTCCTGGTGATGCTGAGCGACGAGCGGTCGGCGGGCGACGGCGCGTGGGCGCAGGCGATGCGCGACTGGCAGGACGCCCGCATCCGCAAGGTGGTGCGCCGGGCCCGCGGCGCCGAGTGGCGCAGGGCCGAGGCGCTGCCGGGCATCACCGTCACCGGCAAGTCGGCGGAGGTCCGCGTCTTCCCGCCGGTCCCGCTGGACGGCTGGCCCAAGGACCTGGCGCGGCTGCAGGTCTCGGGCACCGACCTGGACGACCCCGAGCCCCCGGCCGGGGCCGACCCGACGCACTGCGTGCTGTGGATGAGCCCCGAGGTCGACATGTCGGCGGGCAAGGCGATGGCGCAGGCGGGCCACGGCGCCCAGCTGGCCTGGTGGGAGCTGGCGGACGAGGACCGCGCCGCCTGGCGCGACGCCGGTTTCCCGCTCTCCGTGCGCACCGCCGAGGCGTCCCGCTGGCAGGACCTGGCCGCGAGCGGCCTGCCGGTGGTCCGCGACGCGGGCTTCACCGAGATCGCCCCCGGCTCCTGCACGGTGGTCGCCGACCATCCGGCCCTGCGCCGGCACCGGCCGTGAGCGGCGGCGCCGAACGGCTGGACGGGCGGGTGCCCACCGATCCCGGACTGCGGGGCCCCGGCGCCGCGTTCGCGCCCCCGCTGCCCGCGGCGGCGGGTGCCTCGCCGCTGGACGAGACGCTGCGGCTCCCGGGGCGTGCGCCCGCGCCCGCGGCGTCCGACCTCTCGCGCGTCTGAACACCCCGCCCGTATCTTCCGTACTCCCCGGTACCACCGGCGACACGGGAGCACCACGGGAGGCACCTTGCGGCGCGTCAACGGCACGGCTCTGATCATCGCGGCACTCGTCGCCACGCTGGGGGCGATCGCGTTCCCCGTGTGGTCCTACGCCGACCGCTCCGGGACCGGGCAGGCCAATCTGGCCGCCGGTTCGGTGGCCACCCGCTGGGGGCCGCTGTCGGCGGCCGACCGCGATCTGCTGGTGAAGGTGCGGCTCGCCGGGCTGTGGGAGATACCCGCGGGGCAGCAGGCCGTCGAGCGGGCGCCCACCGAGGCGGTCAAGGAGGCCGGCGACCATCTCATCGTCGGCCACACCGACCTCGACCAGCGGGCCCGCACGGTCGCCGCGCAGCTCGGCGTGGAACTGCCCAACCAGCCCACCGCGCAGCAGCAGGGCTGGCTGAAGGAGCTGACGGAGGCGAGCGGCGAGACGTACCAGCGGAAGTTCGCGAACCTGCTGCGCGCCGCGCACGGCAAGGTCTTCGCGGTGGTCGCCCAGATCCGCGACAGCACCCGCAACTCCCTGATCCGGCAGCTCGCCACGGACGCCAACCAGACCGTCCTCGACCACATCACGATGCTGGAGGCCACCGGGCTCGTCGACTTCGACGGCATCGCGAACGGCTCCGCGTCGACCGCGACCGCCAGCCCGACCGGGCCGCCCGCGCCGTCCGGCGGCACACCCCCCGAGCCGTCGCCCGCAGGGCCCAGCGGTGAGGTGTCCACCACGTCCCGGCCCTCGCCCGCGCCGCCCGGCCGGGTCGCCACCGATCGGCCGGAACCTCAAATGTAGCTCTGAACGTCTCCACCCGAGGGTTCGCCCGCACCCGCCCCGGTGATGACCTGGGGACGGGGGCCCGGGGGGACCGGGGGCCGGGGGGACGAAGGGGGAGCGACATGCAGCGCTCGCAGGCGCGGCTGGGGACCGGCATCGGCTGGCGGCCCGAGATCGCGGAGGCCGTCGAGGCGATGTCCGGCATCGACTGGGTCGAGGCGGTCGCGGAGAACCTCTGCCCGGGTCACCTGCCCGACTCGCTGCTGCGGCTGCGCGAGCGCGGCGTCACCGTCGTGCCACACGGCGTCTCGCTCGGCCTCGGCGGCGCGGACCGCCCCGACGAGGGGCGGCTGACCGCGCTCGCCGAGCGGGCGCAGGCCCTCGGCTCGCCGCTGGTCACCGAGCACATCGCCTACGTGCGCGCGGGCGGCGCCCTCACCGCGACGCAGCCGCTGGAGGCCGGGCACCTGCTGCCGGTGCCCCGCACCCGGGACGCGCTCGACGTGCTCTGCGAGAACGTCCGCATCGCGCAGGACGCGCTGCCCGTGCCGCTCGCCGTCGAGAACATCGCGGCGCTGGTCGCCTGGCCCGGCGAGGAGATGACGGAGGGCCAGTTCCTGTACGACCTCGTCGAGCGGACCGGCGTGCGGCTGCTCATCGACGTCGCCAACCTCCACACCAACCACGTCAACCGCGGCGAGGACCCGGCCGCGGCGCTGGCCGAACTGCCGGTCGAGGCCATCGCGTACGTGCACGTGGCGGGCGGTTTCGAGCGGGACGGCGTCTGGCACGACAGCCACGCGCACCCGGTGCCCGAGCCCGTCCTCGCGATCCTCGCCGACCTCGCCTCCCGGGTGTCGCCGCCCGGCGTCCTCCTGGAGCGCGACGAGAACTTCCCCGAGCCGGCCGAGCTCGAACGGGAGCTGGACGCCATCCGGATGACGGTGAAGACGTCCGGGGAACCGGCCGGGGACACCGGGGCCGGGCGGCGCGAGGTGCCGCCCGCCTCCGCCGCCGCCCGGCAGCGCACCGCCGTCGCCCAGGCCGCCCTGCTCTCCGCGCTCGTCGCGGGCACCCCGGCGCCCGAGGGCTTCGACCACGCGCGCCTGAAGGTGCAGAGCCACGCCCTGGCCGCCAAGCGGGCCGACGTCGTCGCGAAGGTCGCGCCCGAGCTGCCGGACCTCCTCGGCGCCGGATACCGCGCCGCCTTCCTCGCGTACGCGCGGACCCGGCCCATGACCGGCGGCTACCGGCACGACGCGCTGGGCTTCGCCGAACACCTGCTGCTCGCCGGGCTGCCCGCGGACCCGGACGCCCGGCGGCGGCTGAGCGACTGGTGGCTGGAGCGCTCGGGCCCGGCACCGCTGTCGCGGCGGCCCGCCGCCCGGCTGCTGCAGGCCACCCGCCGCGTCCTGGCGAGGCGGTGACGCCGTGAACGCCGTGGGAATCGTCTACACGCTCCTCGTCTCGCTCTCCTCCGCCGAGCTGATCCGCGGGGTGACGGCGGCCCGCCGCACCCGCTCCCCGCACGCACCCCGGCAGCCCCTCGACGCCGAACACGGCGTGTACGTGCGGGGCACGCTGGAGGCCGCCTTCCTCTCCGGCGGGCCCGCCCGGACCGCCGACGCACTGATCGCGGGCCTGCACGCGGACGGCAGGCTGGTCGTCGCGGGCCCCGGCGTGGTCGGCATCCCCCGCCCCACGGCGCGGAACGCGGGCGAGCAGGCGGTCATCGACGCGCACGCCGCGGCGCCCAGCGGCGCGCTGCACCGGCTGCGGGTGGCCGTGATGCGCAGCGTGCCGGTGCAGGAGACCGGCGAGGCGCTCGCCGGGCGCGGCCTGCTGGTCCGGCCCGGACGCCAGCGCAAGTGGCGGATCTGGGCGGGGCTGCAGACCTTCCTGAGCCTCTTCGGGTTCATCGCGGCCGCGATGCTGACCGTGGCCACCCACGCCGCCGCGTTCGACGGCGGCGACGGCCTGTCCGACGACATCCTGATGCTGCTGCCCGGCGCCGCCTTCGGCCTCGTGAGCGGCCTGGTCTGCCTCGCGGTCACCGCGAAGCAGCTCACCGTCGCCGGGCGGTACGCGCTGCGCACGTACGTCTCCTCGTCGGGCCACCTCACCGGCGCGGCCCACCTGGTGGCCACCCGTGGCCTCGCGGCGGCCCACCCCGACCTGCGGTCCCAGTTGGTCGCCGCCGCCCGCGTCCACGTCCGTCCGGTGACCGTCCCGGCCGGCTCGCACCCGGTCCCGGGCCAGGATCCCGGCGTGTGGAACGGGACGGGCGGGACGAGCGTGTGGTGCGGGTCGGGCGGTGCCGGTGGGGGCGGCGGGTTCGGCTGCTCGGGCGGCGGGAGCGGCGGGTCGTCGTGCTCCGGGGGCGGCGGGTCGTCGTGCTCGGGCGGCGGGGGCGGTTCCTCCTGCGGAGGGGGCTCGTCGTGCGGGGGCGGTTCCTCCTGCGGGGGCGGCTCGTCCTGCGGTGGCGGGGGTTCCTCGTGCGGGGGCGGTGGCAGCTCCTAGTACACGGCGGCGGGGGCGGCGGGTCACTCCGGGCGGCCCGCGCTCCCCCGGCCCGCGCGCACGCCGGGACGGTCGGCCGAGGCCCCCGGTACGGCGGTTGGCGTACTCCCCGCCATAACGGGCCGCACCCCTCCCGGGGCGCACTAGCGTGCGGTGCCGCACCAGGAGGCGCCATGCGAGCACGAACCATCAACGGCACCGGCCTCATCGTCGCGGGTCTCGTCACGACCCTGGCCGCGCTGCTCTTCCCCCTGTGGTCCTACGAGGACCGCTCGGGCACCGCGCTCGACCGGCTCGACGCCGACACCGTGTCGACCGACTTCGGGCCGCTGTCCGCCCTGGACCGGGACTTCGTCACCAAGGTGCGGCTCGCGGGCCTGTGGGAGCTGCCCGCCGGGCAGCAGGCCGAGGAGCGGGGCACCACCAAGGCGGTACGGACGGCGGGCAAGCACCTCGTCGAGGGCCACACCTTCCTGGACGCGCGCGTCCGCGAGGTGGCCACCCGGCTCGGCCTCGAACTCCCGAGCCAGCCCAACCCGCAGCAGCGCGGCTGGCTCGGGGAGCTGAGCGGCGCCCGCGGGGAGGCGTACGACCAGAAGTTCGCGAACATCCTGCGCCGCGCGCACGGCAAGGTGTTCGCCGTGGTGGCCGAGGTGCGCGCGAACACCCGCAACTCGCTGGTGCGTGCCCTGGCCGACGACGCCAACACGACCGTCCTGGACCACATCACGGTCCTGGAGGACACCGGGCTCGTCGACTTCGACGGGCTCGCCCGGGACGCGGCGACGGCCGGCCCCCCGCCACCCGCCACCCGGTCGCCGGCCCCGCCGGGCCCCACGGACTCCCCCGGCTCGGCCACGCCGGTCACCCCGTCCGCCACCTTCCCGCTGCCCCCGGCGGCCTCCCGCCCGAAGCCCGGGAAGTCCAAGTGAGCCGGTGAACCGGTGACCCGGTGACCCGGTGACCAGCCGCGCCAAACGGAACGTTACCTACCCGTCACCCCGTGTCCGCATAGTGAATAAGCCATGGCGCTCCGCGGCGCGTTCGCATAGAAAACCGCCATGTTCTGGGTCCCCCTGCTCCTCCTCGCCTGGGCCGCCACCGGCCTGTCCTGCGGTCGTCTCTGCCTGGCCACGAGCCGTGCCGCCCATCAGGAGAGACCCCCGGCACCCGGGCACGAACTCACCCTGTACGAGGCGGCGTTCCTGTCCGGCGGCCCCTCCCGGGTCGCCGACGTGACGCTCGTCGCCATGGCCAGGGCCCGCCGGCTCCTGATCGCGCACACGGGCTGGGCCACCGTCGTGGACCCGGTGGGCCGCGACGACATGGAGCGCTCGGTGCTCGGCGCGATCGGCCCCGCGGGACAGTCGCGGATCGCGCCGATACGCCTGGGCGCGGCCGCCGCCGACCCGGTGCGGGCGCTCGCGGACCGGCTCGTCGCGGCCGGGCTCGCCGTGCCGGAGGGCGTGGGCTCGGGCGTCGCGGCCGCGGTGCGCCAGGTGCGGGCGGCGACCGCGGCGGTCCTCGTGCTCGGCACCGTCGCGGTCCTGATGCCCGCTCAGGAGGCGGGGGCGGCCGGGCAGGTGCCGATCGCGATCTGGTTCGCGCTGCCGCTGCTGCTGTGCGTGGGCTGCCTGCTCATCGCCCGCGTCGAGGTGCACCCGTACACGCGGTGGGCCTCCCCCGCGGGCCAGCGGCTGCTCGGCGCGCTGCCCGGACGCGGCGCGGACCTCACGGCGGTGGCCGTGCGCGGGGTGCGCGCTACGGGCGACCCCGAGCTGCGTGCGGCCTTCGCGGACCGGGCCCGCGGGGAGGGCGCGCAGCGGGACCGTTAGGCCATTGGGTCCGACACCGGCGGGCCGGTGCTTTACTTCGCCAAATACCACACGAATCATCCCTTTTGTTCGAGCATCACCCGGAACACACGGCCGAACAAACGCCGCATGGCTGACAAAAGGGGTAGACAAGCGCGATGAGAGCTGCAGCCGCCCGCTATGGAACCGCCGGATCCCTGGTCCTGACCGCCCTCGTCGCCGCCCCCGCGGGAACCGCGAGCGGCGCCCCGCCCTCCCCCGAGGCACACGGCACCGCCGTCGCCGCCCAGCGCGCGGCGACCGCCGGGATCCGCTGGGGCACCTGCCCCGAGGCCGAGGGCCTCCCGCCGTCCGTCCGGTGCGGCACGGTCGCCGTGCCGCTCGACTACGCCCACCCCGACGGCAAGCGGATCAAACTGACCGTCAGCCGCACGAAGGCCACGAAGAAGTCGGCCGACAAGGCGGTGCCGCGCCAGGGCGCGCTGGTCTTCAACCCGGGCGGCCCCGGCGCGTCCGGCACGTACTTCCCGCTGGTGGGCGTCCTGCCGGAGTGGAAGCGCATCGCCGCGGCGTACGACCTGGTCGGCTACGCGCCGCGCGGGGTCGGCCGCTCGGCGCCGCTGTCCTGCCAGGACCCGAAGAAGTTCGGCAAGGCGCCCACGCAGGCGCCGACGCATCCCGACGCCTCGTACAAGAAGGAGCGCATCGCGCAGGCGAAGTCGTACGCGCGCGGCTGCGCGGCCCGCAACCCGGGGCTGCGCCACTACACGTCGCTGAACAACGCGCGCGACCTGGAGGTGCTGCGGGCGGCGCTCGGCGAGAAGAAGCTGACGTTCATGGGCGCCTCGTACGGCACGTACTTCGGCGCCCTGTACGCGACGCTCTTCCCCTCGCACGTGCGCCGCATGGTCTTCGACTCGGCGGTCAACCCCGACCCGCGGCAGATCTGGTACGCCAACAACCTCGACCAGTCGGCCGCCTTCGAGCACCGGTGGGCGGACTTCCGCGCCTGGGTGGCCAAGCACGACAAGACGTACCACCTGGGCGGCACGCCCGACGAGGTGCTGCGCAGCTACGAGAAGGTGCGCGCCGAACTGGCGCACAAGCCCGCGGGCGGCAAGGTCGGGCCCGGCCAGCTGCAGGCCGCGTTCCTGCGGGCCGGGTACTACGACGACTACTGGCCCCGGCGCGCCTCGGCGCTGTCCGCGTATCTGAAGGGCGACCCGAAGCCGCTCGTCGAGCAGGCCGCGCCGGAGCCGCGCGCGGCGGCCGAGGAGGAGAACGGCAGCGCCGTCTACACGGCCGTCGAGTGCAACGACGCGTCCTGGCCCACCGACTTCGCCACCTGGGACCGGGACAACTCGCGCCTTGCCCGGGTCGCGCCCTTCGAGACCTGGGACAACGCCTGGATGAACCTGCCGTGCGCCTACTGGCAGGCGCCCCGGCAACAGCCGCTCGACGTGCGCACGAGCCCCGGCACGCTGCCCCCGACGCTGATCCTGGCCGCCGAGCGGGACGCGGCGACGCCCTACGAGGGCGCGCGGGAACTGCACCACAGGCTGGCGGACTCGGTCCTGGTGACCGAGGAGGGCGCGGGCACCCACGGCATCGCGGGCGGGCCCAACGCGTGCGTCAACAAGCACCTGGACGCGTACCTGCTGGACGGCAGGGTCCCCGTGCGGCGCGCGGCGTGCGCGCCGCACAAGGAGCCGAAGCCGTCGACCGGGGTGCGGGCGTCGGAGCTGCCCCGGGAGCGCTGACCGCGCCCGCCCGGCCGGCGGTGCGCCGCGGAGGGGGTTACGCCAGGCCCGCCACGAGTTCGGCCACGGACTTGCGGCGGCCGGTGTAGAAGGGCACCTCTTCGCGCACGTGCATGCGGGCCTCGGAGGCGCGCAGGTGACGCATGAGGTCGACGATGCGGTAGAGCTCGTCGGCCTCGAAGGCGAGCAGCCACTCGTAGTCGCCGAGCGAGAAGGAGGCGACGGTGTTGGCGCGCACGTCGGGGTAGCCGCGGGCCATCATGCCGTGGTCCTTGAGCATGCGGCGGCGGTCCTCGTCGGGCAGCAGGTACCAGTCGTAGGAGCGCACGAAGGGGTAGACCGAGACGTAGTCGCGCGGGGTCTCGTCGGCCAGGAAGGCCGGGATGTGCGACTTGTTGAACTCGGCGGGGCGGTGCAGCGCCATGTTCGACCAGACCGGTTCGAGGGCACGGCCGAGCTTGGTGCGGCGGAAGAGGTTGTAGGCCTCCTGCAGCTCGTCCGAGGTCTCGGCGTGCCACCAGATCATGACGTCGGCGTCGGCGCGCAGGCCCGAGACGTCGTAGGTGCCGCGGACCGTGATGTCCTTGGCGGCGAGCTGGTCGAAGAGGTCCTGGACCTCTTCGGCGTAGCCCGCGCGGTTCTCGGGCAGCACGTCACGCAGCTTGAAGACCGACCAGAGCGTGTAGCGGATGACCTCGTTCAGGTCCTTGGCCTTCTTGCCGGCGTTGGGCGTCTTGGCGGGGGCGTCGTCACTCATGGCCCTATTCTCCTCCGCCGCCGTGCAGGCTCTGCACCGGGTTGCGGGTGAGCTCCTGCACACCGGAGAGGTCGCCGGCCAGCTGGTCGACGGCGGCATCGGCGCTCGCGATGCAGGCCGGGATGCCCACCCCGTCGTAGGCCGCGCCGCACACCGCGAGCCCCGGCAGCGCGGCGACGTGGTCGCGGACGCGGGCCACGCGCGCGTGGTGGCCCACCGGGTACTGCGGCAGGCCGTCGTCCCAGCGGGTGACACGGGTGGCGACGGGGGTGGCGGTCAGGCCGGTGGCCTCGCGCAGGTCGTGCCGGGACAGCTCGACGAGTTCGGCGTCGTCCCGCTCCAGGACCGCCGTCTCGCCGTACCGCCCGACGGAGGTGCGCAGCACCAGCAGGTCGGGGTCCTGCCGGTCGATCCAGCCCCACTTGCGGCTGGCGAAGGTGGACGCCTTGATGGTGTGCCCGTCGACCGGCGGCACGAGGAAGCCGCTGCCCTCGGGGAGGTCGGCCTCGGCGCGGCGGTAGACCAGGCTGGTGAGCGCCATGGAGGCGTACTCGACGGTGCGCAGCTCGGCCGCGGCGGCGGGCGAGACGGCGTCCAGGAGCCGGGCCGCGGCGGGCGCGGGCAGCGCGAGGACGACGGCGTCGGCCGCGTGGGACCCGCCCGTGACGGCGACCTGCCAGCCGTCGGCCGTCCGGCGGAGCCCGGTGACCGGGGTGCCCGTGCGGATCTCGGCGCCCCGCGCGCGCAGCGACTCCGCGACGGCGAGGGGCAGTCGGCCGACGCCGCCGTCGATGCCCATGAAGACCGGGCCGGTCTGCCGGCTGCGTGCGGCGCGCGCCTGGATCTCGCGGACGCCCTCGGTGAGGGAGGTGTGGGTGCGGGCCGCCTCGAAGAGCTGCGGGACGGCCGAGCGCATCGAGATGCGGTACGCGTCACCGGCGTAGACCCCGCCGAGCAGCGGCTCCACGAGCCGGTCGACGACCTCGCGGCCCAGGCGCGCGGCGACGTACTCGCCGACGGCGACGTCGTCGCCGACCTCGGTGGGCGGCAGTTCGGCGTCCTGCCCGATGCGGCGCACCCCTTCGGCGGAGAGGACGCCCGCGAGGGCGTCGGCGGCGCCGGGCACGCCCATCACGTGGCCCTTGGGCATGGGGCGCAGGGCGCCGCGGGTCCACAGGGCGGCGGTCGCCGTGGCGGGCGGCTGGAGCAGGTCGGCGAGGCCGACCTCGCGGGCGAGGGCGACGGCCTCGGGGCGGCGGGCGAGCAGCGACTCGGCGCCGAGGTCGACGCGGACCCCGGCGATGTCGGCGGCGTGCAGCTTGCCGCCGAGCCGGTCGGAGGCCTCCAGGACGGTGACCCGGGTGCCGGGGTCAGTGGTGAGCAGGCGGTGCGCGGCGGCCAGTCCGGCGATCCCGCCCCCGATGACGACGGCGTGCCTGTTCCCCGTACCTGTGTCCGTTTCGCGCATGCCCCCACTCTCTCAGACCGGCGAGTCCCGACCGTGACCGCATCGGGACCGGCCGGCAACCACCGTTCCGCCCCGCTCCGCCGTCGTAGGGGCAAGGGGCGGCCGGGGAGCGGGCCGTCGAAGGAAGCAGTCACCACGACCCTCGGGGGGTACGCCGATGCGCGCGTCCAGCAGATCCACCCACCGCACCACCCGGCACGGCACGGTCCGGGCCCTCTCCGGCGTCCTGCTGGCGGTGGCGCTCGCCCTCACGGGGTGCTCCGCGGGCAACGACACGGGCGGCGACAGCGACGACGGGAAGGCGGCGGGCCTCAGCCAGGGGCGGGAGAAGGGCGCGGGCGGCGGGGCCGCGTCGACGGCGGACGACTCCGGCAAGCGCAAGCCGCCCAAGGCGGCCGCCACGCACGTCATCCGCACGGCGAAGCTCACCGTACGGGTCAAGGACGTGCCCGGGGCGCTCGACGAGGCGCGCACGGCCGCCGAGGACGCGGGCGGCATCGTGGGCGACGAGAACACCTCGCGGGACGACGAGGGGCGCGAGCGTTCCCGCATCGTCCTGCGCGTCCCGCAGGACTCGTACGCGGACGTGCTCAAGGCCCTGGAGGGCACCGGCAGACTCGTCGAGCGCGAGGCGAAGGCGCAGGACGTCACCGACCAGGTCGTCGACGTGGAGAGCCGGATCCGGTCGCAGCGGGCGAGCGTGGCGCGCGTACGGGAGCTGATGGACAAGGCGGAGAAGCTGAGCGATGTGGTCGCCCTGGAAGGGGAGTTGAGCACCCGTCAGTCCGACCTGGAGGCGCTGCTCGCCCAGCAGGCCTCGCTGAAGGACCGCACGAGCCTGGCGACGATCACCCTCTCGCTGACCGGGAGTGAGGCGCCCGCGGAGGCGAAGGACGACGACGGCCCGTCGTTCGGGGGCGCGCTCGCGGGGGGCTGGGACGCGTTCGTCGCGGCGCTGCGGTGGATCGCGATCGTGCTGGCCGCGGTGCTGCCGTTCGCGGCGGTGGCGGCGCTGCTGCTCCTGCTCTGGGTGCGGGTGGTGCGGCCGCGGGTGGCGCGCGGGCGTGCGGGGGCGGGTGCGGGTGTCGGTGCAGGGGCGGGTGTCGGTGCGGGGGCGGGTGTCGGTCCGGGTGCGGGTGTCGGTGCGGGTGCGGGTGTCGGTGCGGGTGCAGCTGCGGGTGCCGCCTCGCCGTCCGCCGTACCCCTGACTCCCCCGGCTGCTTCGGCCGGTTCGACAGGTTCAGCCGGTTCAGCCGGTCCGACTGGCTCGGCCGGTCCGAGCGGTGCGGCCGGTCCGAGCGGTGCGGCCGGTCCGAGCGGTGCGGCCGGTCCGAGCGGTGCGGCCGGTCCGGCGGGGAAGGACGGCGGCTGAGCGGACCGCGTCCCTGCGGCGCAGCGCCTAGCGTGTCCGCATGAGCAGCACACAGGAGCGACTGGTGATCATCGGGGGCGACGCGGCCGGCATGTCCGCCGCGTCGCAGGCGCGCAGGCTCAAGGGCCCGGACGAGCTGGAGATCGTCGCGTTCGAGCGCGGCCACTTCACCTCGTACTCCGCCTGCGGCATCCCCTACTGGGTGGGCGGTGACGTCGGGGAGCGGGACGAGCTGATCGCGCGCACGCCCGAGCAGCACCGGGAGCGCGCGATCGACCTGCGGATGCGCACGGAGGTGGTGCGGATCGACGTCGCGGGGCGCCGGGTCCTGGCGCGCGACCTGGCGGCGGGCGAGGAGTACTGGACCCCGTACGACAAGCTCGTCGTCGCGACCGGCGCCCGGCCGGTCCGCCCGCCGCTGCCCGGCATCGACGCCCCCGGCGTGCACGGCGTGCAGACCCTCGACGACGGCCAGGCCCTCCTCGACACCCTGGCCCGGACGCCGGGCCGGCGGGCCGTGGTGATCGGCGCGGGCTACATCGGCGTCGAGATGGCCGAGGCGCTGGTCCACCGCGGCTACGCGGTCACGGTGGTCAACCGCGGCAAGGAGCCGATGTCGACCCTCGACCCGGACATGGGGCGACTGGTGCACGACGCGATGACCGGCATGGGCATCGACATGGTGAACGACGCCGAGGTCACCAAGATCCTCACGGGCGACGACGGACGGGTCGGGGCGGTGGCCACGCAGGACGCCGAGTACCCGGCGGACGTGGTGGTGCTCGGCATCGGCGTGCGCCCCGAGACCGCGCTGGCCCGCGCGGCGGGGCTGCCGCTCGGCGCGTCCGGCGGCCTGCTCACCGACCTCGCGATGCGGGTGCGCGGCCACGCGGACGTGTGGGCGGGCGGCGACTGCGTGGAGGTCCTCGACCTGGTGTCGGGGCGCGAGCGGCACATCCCGCTCGGCACCCACGCCAACAAGCACGGGCAGGTCATCGGGTCGAACGCGGGCGGGGGTTACGCGACGTTCCCGGGCGTCGTCGGCACGGCCGTCAGCAAGGTCTGCGACCTGGAGATCGCCCGCACCGGGCTGCGCGAGAAGGACGCGCGGGCGGCCGGGCTGCGGTTCGTGACGGTGACCGTCGAGTCGACGAGCCGGGCGGGGTACTACCCGGGGGCGGCCCCGATGACGGTCAAGATGCTCGCCGAGCGGCGCACGGGCCGCCTCCTGGGCGTGCAGATCGTCGGGCGCGAGGGCGCGGGCAAGCGGGTCGACATCGCGGCGGTCGCGCTGACCGCGCGGATGACGGTGGAACAGATGACGGCGCTCGACCTGGGGTACGCGCCGCCGTTCTCACCGGTGTGGGACCCGGTCCTGGTGGCGGCGCGCAAGGCGGTCGCGGCGGTGCGGGCGGACACGGCCACCGGGTGAGGCGCGTGCGCGGGCGTACGCCTCTCTTCCGGAGACCGCGCCTTACACGTCCGACCGGATACTTGTTCGGAACGCGAAAAGCGCGTACGCCGGGCGCCGCCGCTCCTCGCCCGAGCGCCCCCCGCGCGCCCTGAACGCGCCCTGTTCCGCGCCCCCTCGATCGGCACGGAACGCGCTTTCCGTGCAGGTCAGAACGCGCTTGCTGCCGACGGGCGGAGGCGCGGCGACCGCCTCCGCTTGGCTGATTCGGATGTGGTGGACCGTGCAACATTTTCCGCGCCGCGGGAGCGCGCCCACGGCCGACACATGGAGCCGACATTCAACGGCAGGTAAAGGAGTCACGACCCCTCTGATCGGCCAGGCTCTCGCGGAGGGCCCGTTTCCGCGGGCGCGCCGCACACCCTCCCGCGCCCCGTGCGCACCCCCGAGCGCGCGGGATCTCTTTTTCGCCACCTTTCACAGAACAGGCACAGACCCCACAAGTGGACCGCACTATGTGACGCGTCAGAGCGGCACGGACACACACTGCGACGTGTGAACGGGCCGTTGGGGGGCGGGCCGTGGGGTGGGGGACACCCTTGCGCCCGACCGTGGAGGGGATCGCACACCGCATGAATCACACCGCACGAGCGACGGCTCTCGGCGCCGGCGCTCTGCTTCTCGCGCTCTCGTCGAGCCGCACGTGCTCGTGGTGACGGACGAGGGTCCCGCATCGGCCCCGGACGACTACGACCGGGCGAACGCGGAGTTCACCACGCACCGTTCGCTGCTGCTGAAGGGGGCGTGACACGACCGTGCGCATTCTCGTCCTGGGCGCCACCGGATACCTGGGCGGGCACATCACGGAGCGGCTGCGCGCCCTGCCGGGCGCGCGGCTGGTCCGCGGCGGCCGCGCCCCCGTGGACGACCTCCGCATCGATCTCGCCACCGTCACCAGGGGCGTCCTCGCCGAACAGCTGGCCCGCACGGCGCCCGACGCCGTGGTCAACTGCGCGGGCGCGGTCGGCGGCAGCAGCCTGACCCTCGCCGAGGTCAACGCCCGGGGCCCGGCGGTCCTGTGCGAGGCCATGACCGCGGCCGCGCCGACCGCGCGCCTGGTCCATCTCGGTTCGGCGGCCGAGTACGGGCCGACCGGCATGGGGGAACGGACCCTGGAGGACTCGCCCGCCCGCCCGGTCGCCCCCTACGGCGCGACGAAACTGGCGGGCACCCTCGCCGTCGTCGGCTCGGCGCTCGACGCGATCGTGCTGCGGGTGACCAACCCGGTGGGGCCGGGGGCCTCGCCCGCCGGGCTGCCCGGCCGGCTGACGGCCGAGCTGGGCCGGGCGGTGGTCCGCTCGCCGCACGGCACGGTGCGCATCGGCGACCTGTCGGCGCACCGGGACTTCGTCGACGTGCGTGATGTGGCGCAGGCCGTGGCGCAGGCGCTGACCCTGCCGGGGCAGCTGCCGCGGCTGCTCAACATCGGCAGCGGGCGGGCGGTGCCGGCCCGGGACCTGGCGCACGGCCTGGTCGGCGCCGCGGGGTTCACCGGCCGCGTCGAGGAGGCGGCCGGTGCGGCGGGCCGCTCGGCGGCGGTGCCGTGGCAGTGCGCCGACATCACCGCCGCGGAGTGGGAGCTCGGCTGGCAGCCGCGGTTCACGCTCCAGGAGTCGCTCGCCGCGCTCTGGGCGGCGGACGGCGCGCCGCGCCCGGCGCGGACCGGCGGGGAGCCGCGATGACCCTGCTGGTGCCGCTGTACGTCCACCCGGCCGTCGACCCGGCGGCCTGGCAGGAGCTCCTGGCGGCCGCGCCCCGCCTGCACGGCGTGGTCCTGAACGCCGCCGACGGCCCCGGCGCGGCCCCCGACCCGGCCTTCGCCGACGCCGCGCGGACCCTGCGCGGGGCGGGGGTGCGGGTCCTCGGGTACGTCGACACGGCGTACGGCGAGCGGTCGCCCGCCGACGTCGCCGACGACCTGCGCCGCCACCGCGACTGGTACGGCGTGGACGGCTGCTTCCTGGACCGGGTGGCGCCGGGCCGCCGCGCGCTGCGGCACTGCCGCCGCCTGGTGCGCTCGGCGCGGGGGCACGGCGCGCGGACGGTGGTGCTCAACCCGGGCGCGCACCCGGCGCCCGGGTAGGCCCCCGGTGCCGAGGACGCCTCGGACGCCGAGGACACGGCGTGAGGCACGGAAAAGGGCCTCCGCCCATGAGGCAGGGGCCCTTTTCGGACATCTTTCAGACCGACATCTGCCGGACGTGCGCCGTTCAGCCGGCCGTGCGCGTGTGCACGTAGTCCACGAGGCGGGTCAGCGCCTCGGGGTCGGTGGTCGGCAGGACGCCGTGCCCGAGGTTGAAGATGTGGCCCTCCAGGCCCTCGGCCGCGGCGAGCACCTCGTCGGTCTTCGCCTCGACGGCCTCGCGGGTGGAGAAGAGGACCGCGGGGTCGAGGTTGCCCTGCAGCGCCTTGCCGGGACCGACGCGGCGCACGGCCTCGTCCAGCGGCACCCGCCAGTCGACGCCCACGACATCGGCACCCGCCTCGCCCATCGCGCCGAGCAGCTCGCCGGTGCCCACGCCGAAGTGGATGCGCGGCACGCCGTAGGAGGCGACGGCGTCGAAGACCTTCGTGGAGGCGGGCATCACCGAGCGGCGGTAGTCGGCGGGCGACAGGGCGCCGACCCACGAGTCGAAGAGCTGCACGGCGCTGGCGCCCGCCTCGATCTGCACCTTCAGGAAGGCGGCGGTGATCTCCGAGAGCCGGTCGAGCAGGTCGGCCCAGAGCTGCGGGTCGCCGTACATGAGCGCCTTGGTGTGCTCGTGGTTGCGGCTCGGGCCGCCCTCGACGAGGTAGCTCGCGAGGGTGAACGGCGCGCCCGCGAAGCCGATGAGCGGCGTCGCGCCGAGCTCGCCGGTCAGCATCCCGATCGCCTCGGTCACGTAGCGGACGTCGTCCGGCGTGAGGTCGCGCAGCTGCGCGAGGTCGGCGCGCGAGCGGATGGGCTTCTCGACGACGGGCCCGACGCCCGGCTTGATGTCGAGGTCGATGCCGATCGCCTTGAGCGGGACGACGATGTCGCTGAAGTAGATGGCCGCGTCGACGTTGTGGCGGCGCACCGGCTGCAGCGTGATCTCGGTGACGAGGTCGGGGCGCATGCAGGACTCCAGCATGGCGGTGCCCTCACGGACCTTGCGGTACTCGGGAAGTGAGCGCCCCGCCTGCCGCATGAACCAGACCGGCGTGTGCGGCACGGCCTCGCGCCTGCACGCCTTCATGAACGGGGAGTCGTACGTCGCTGCGTTCTGCCGGCCCTCGGGGCCACGGCTGTCATTGGCACTCACGCGGAAAGTCTCGCACGGGCCGCACGGTCCCCGTCGCGGGTGTCCACCGCGAGCGCTCCCGCGCGCTCCCGGTACGACCCGAGACCCCCTCAGGGGTGTCTCTCCCTGCGCGAAGGCGCCGTTCCCCTTAACCTTCCCCGCATGGCTGCGGCTCAGGGACAACGGTCGGACGGCGCTGGCGAGATGGAGAGTTCGGAGGGGAAGGTGGCGGATTCGGCTCCGTTGCCCTTCCGCGCGGCGGTCGACGCGCTGCGGGGGGCACGGCTGCGGCCGGAGATCGAGATCGATCCGACGCGGCCGCCGCAGCGGCTCGCGCCGCACGCGTACGCGCTGGAGGCGGCGGTCGTGGAGAACGACGAGGACCTCGCGGACGGTCGGCTGGTGCTGCTGCACGACCCGTCCGGGCACGACGCCTGGAAGGGCACCTTCCGGCTCGTGACGCTCGTCCGGGCGGAGCTGGAGCCGGAGATGGCGGCGGATCCGCTGCTGCCGGAGGTGTGCTGGTCGTGGCTGACCGGGGCGCTGCACGCGCGCGGGCTCGCCGCGGGCGAGGCGAGCGGCACGGTGACGCGGGCGAGCTCGCACTACTTCGGCGGCCTTTCGGAGCGGCCCGCGGCCTCCCAGATCGAGATCCGGGCCTCCTGGACGCCCCGGGAGGACCGGGGCGGGGTGCCGGACACGGGGGCGCATCTGGCGGCGTGGTGCGATCTGCTCTGTCAGGTCGCGGGGCTGCCGCCGGCCGGGCCCGGCGACGGGTCCGTGGTGTCGCTGCCCCAGCGGCGGGGTCCGCTCTCCCCCTGATCACGCGCCGGTCCACCTGCCCCGCGGCCTCCGGGTCGCGGGGTTCGTCGTGCGGGTCGCGGGGGCGGGAGGCCGGGTCGGCCGGTTTCGTACGTTTGTCTCCGCGGGGTCACCCGGACGTGGGCGTGTTCGGTTTGATCTTCGGATGATCGAGCGCGTGTCCGAATTGCCCCAATTATTGCTCACCAAATCGTGATCATTCCCTAAAGGCGGCCGGGATTGGTGCCGAAGAGGTTTGTGACCTTGAAAGCACGGTTCGTCCCGGCTTCCCCCCCGAGCCGGTCCCGTCCCCCCACCCAGGAGGCCTGGTGTCCGTTCTCCTCGAGCAGCCCGCAAGCCTGGTCGCCTACCGCCCGAACAAGCCGACCGCCATGGTCGTCGTGGCCGACCCCCGCGTCCGTTCCACCGTCACCCGCCACCTGTGGGCGCTCGGTGTACGCGACGTCATCGAGGCCTCGTCGATCGCGGAGGCTCGTCCCCGCATCGGCAACCCCCGTGACATCTGCGTCGCAGACGTCCACCTCCCCGACGGCTCCGGCCTGACGCTCCTCTCCGAAACCCGTGCCGCGGGCTGGCCCAACGGCCTCGCCCTCTCCGCCGCCGACGACATCGGTGCCGTGCGCAACGCCCTCGCGGGCGGCGTCAAGGGCTACGTCGTCACCGGCACCCGCACGAACGTCGGACTCCCCACCCGTCCCGGCGCGGCCCCGATCGGCTCGGCCGCCGCCCGCATGCACCGTCGCCCTCCGGGCACCCCGAGCCACCCCGGCGGCTACCGTGAGCTGTCCGGCCGTGAGGTCGAGGTACTGCGTCTGGTCGCGGAGGGCCAGTCCAACAAGGCCATCGGCGTCTCGATGGGCCTGTCCGCACTGACCGTGAAGAGCCACCTCGCCCGGATCGCGCGCAAGCTCGGCACGGGTGACCGGGCCGGGATGGTCGCGGTCGCGCTGCGCACCGGAATCATCCACTGACTCATTTACACCCCTGGCGCGCCCGTCGACGGAACGTTCCGTCGACGGGCGCTGTCCATACACAGATACCCTTGACAGGTGACCGACGCCCAAGAGACCGCAGCAGACAGCTCACTGCGAACCACCGGAGGCGGCCCTCCGGACGACGACGGCCTCGCACCCGAAGGGCTGCCGATCCCCCTGCTCGAGCCGCGTGACGGCATTCCGCCGGTGATCGCGGACGAGGAGGCGCTCGCCGCGACCGTGGCCGCCTTCGCCGCGGGGACCGGACCCGTCGCCGTCGACGCCGAGCGCGCCTCCGGATACCGGTACGGCCAGCGCGCCTACCTCGTCCAGCTCCGCCGCGAGGGCGCGGGCACCGCGCTCGTCGACCCCGTCGCCTGCCCCGACCTGTCCGGCCTCGGCGAGGCCATCGGCGACACGGAATGGGTGCTGCACGCCGCCACCCAGGACCTGCCGTGCCTGCGCGAGATAGGCATGGTGCCCGCCCGCCTCTTCGACACCGAGCTCGCGGGCCGGCTCGCCGGATTCCCGCGCGTCGGCCTCGGCGCGATGGTCGAGAGCGTGCTCGGCTACGTCCTGGAGAAGGGGCACTCCGCCGTCGACTGGTCCACCCGGCCGCTCCCCGAGCCCTGGCTGCGGTACGCGGCGCTGGACGTGGAGCTCCTCGTCGACCTGCGTGACGCCCTGGAGAAGGAGCTCGACCGGCAGGGCAAGCTGGAGTGGGCCCGCGAGGAGTTCGACGCCATCGCCTCGGCCCCGCCCGCGCCGCCCCGCAAGGACCCCTGGCGCCGCACGTCCGGCATGCACAAGGTGCGGCGGCGCCGTCAGATGGCGGTCGTACGCGAGCTGTGGACCGCGCGCGACCGCATCGCGCAGCGGCGCGACGTGTCGCCGGGCAAGGTGCTCAGCGACGGCGCGATCGTCGAGGCGGCGCTCTCCCTGCCGCCCAACGTGCACGCGCTCGCCGGGCTCACGGGCTTCGGGCACCGGATGGGGCGGCGCCAGCTCGACCAGTGGCAGGCCGCGGTCGACCGCGCGAAGGCGCTGCCGGACGCGGAGCTGCCGCAGCCCGGGCAGACGGTGAGCGGGCCGCCGCCGCCCCGCTCCTGGGCCGACCGGGACCCGGCCGCCGCGGCGCGGCTCTCCGCCGCCCGGGCCGCGGTCTCGGCGCTCGCCGAGCAGCTGAACATGCCGCAGGAGAACCTGATCACTCCGGACACGGTCCGGCGGGTCTGCTGGGAGCCTCCGGCCCAGGTGGACGGGGACTCCATGGCCGCGGCGCTCGCGGGCCACGGGGCCCGGCAGTGGCAGATCACGCAGGTCACCCCGGCCCTGGTCGAAGCGCTGTCCTGACGCCGCCCCGCCACGGATGCCCCTCCCACCCACCCACCCGTTTACCCGGCACCGCCGGGTGGACGAGGGGGGTGGGTGTTTCCGCACCCGCCGCAAAGTGGCAATGAAAGCCCCTACGGAACTGGACGGCGCCGGGCAAACGGGTGGGCGGGTGGGAAAACATCCGCCGCGAAGCGGCGGCACAGGCCCCTACGGAACGGGACGGGCGCCGGGCAAACGGGCGGGCGGGGGGGGAGGGGCACCCCGCCCCGGGTGAGGGCCCCGGAACGGGGAGAGGCCCCGTACACACCGCCCACGCGCCCCGCAGGCAAGTGTGACGTTCGCCTCGCGAGGCCGGGCCTTGGCCGCATAGTTACCGGCAAGTAGGGTGGACGGAGGAAGCGCGCCGCAGGCGTGCCGCACCGCACCCTGGAGGAGAGCCATCGTGCCTCGTACCGTCAGGGACGTCGTCTTCGTGGACGGCGTCCGCACCCCGTTCGGCAAGGCGGGTCCGAAGGGCATCTACCACGAGACCCGTGCCGATGACCTCGTCGTGAAGGCCATCCGGGAGCTGCTGCGCCGCAACCCGGACCTCGACCCCGCCAAGATCGACGAGGTCGCCATCGCCGCGACCACGCAGATCGGCGACCAGGGCCTGACGATCGGCCGCACCGCCGGCATCCTCGCCGGGCTGCCGCAGTCCGTGCCCGGCTACTCCATCGACCGCATGTGCGCCGGCGCCCTGACCGCCGTGACCTCGGTCGCGGGCAGCGTCGCCTTCGGTGCGTACGACATCGCCGTGGCCGGCGGTGTCGAGCACATGGGCCGCCACCCCATGGGCGAGGGCGTCGACCCGAACCCGCGGTTCGTGAGCGAGAAGCTCGTCGACGAGTCCGCCCTGTTCATGGGCATGACCGCCGAGAACCTGCACGACCGCTACCCGAGCATCACCAAGCAGCGTGCCGACGAGTACGCCGTGCGCTCGCAGGAGAAGGCCGCCAAGGCGTACGCCGACGGCAAGATCCAGGCGGACCTGGTGCCGATCTCGGTGCGCCGCACCAACGAGGAGGCCGGTGAGACCGGCTGGGGCCTCGCCACCGCCGACGAGCCGATGCGCCCGGGCACCACCCTGGAGAACCTCGCCGGGCTCAAGACGCCCTTCCGCACGCACGGCCGCGTCACGGCCGGCAACGCCGCGGGCCTCAACGACGGCGCCACCGCCTCCCTCATCGCGTCCGAGGAGTTCGCCCGCGAGAACGGGCTGCCGGTCAAGATGCGTCTGGTCGCGTACTCCTTCGCGGGCGTCGAGCCGGAGGTCATGGGCTACGGCCCGATCCCGGCCACCGAGAAGGCCCTCGCCCAGGCGGGCCTGAGCATCTCCGACATCGGCCTCTTCGAGATCAACGAGGCCTTCGCCGTCCAGGTGCTCGCCTTCCTGGAGCACTACGGCATCGCCGACGACGACGCGCGCGTCAACCAGTACGGCGGCGCCATCGCGTTCGGCCACCCGCTCGCCTCCTCCGGCGTCCGTCTGATGACGCAGCTGGCGCGCCAGTTCGAGGAGCAGCCGGAGGTCCGCTACGGCCTCACGACCATGTGCGTCGGCTTCGGCATGGGCGCCACGGTCATCTGGGAGAACCCGAACCACAAGGACGCCGGAGGCGAGAAGTGAGCACCACGACCACCGAGCTTCTGAAGGGTGCGGCCGCGCTGTTCCCCGACGAGGTCGTCACGCAGGCGCACGTACGCCACCTCGACCTCCCCCACGGTGCCGGGCGCTTCGCGCTCATCACCCTGGACAACGGCTTCGACCACACCAAGCCGACCACCTTCGGCCCGGGCTCGCTGGCGAACCTCGACGCCGCGATCGACCAGGTCGAGAAGGAGGCGTCCGAGGGCACCGTCGTCGGCGTCGGCATCACCGGCAAGCCGTTCATCTTCGCGGTCGGCGCCGACCTCAAGGGCGTCGAGCTGCTGAAGAAGCACGACGACGCGCTGGCCATCGGCAAGGGCGGCCACGAGGTCTTCAAGCGCCTCTCGGGCCTCGCCGTGCCGACCTTCGCGTACTACAACGGCGCCGCGATGGGCGGTGGCGTCGAGGTCGGTCTGCACTGCTCCTACCGCACCGTCTCCAAGGCGCTGCCCGCCTTCTCGCTGCCCGAGGTCTTCCTCGGCCTGGTCCCGGGCTGGGGCGGCTGCGCGCTGCTCCCGAACCTGATCGGTGCCGACAAGGCCGTCTCGGTCATCATCGAGAACTCGCTCAACCAGAACCGCCAGCTCAAGGGCAAGCAGGTCTTCGAGCTCGGCATCGCCGACGCGCTCTTCGAGGGCGCCGACTTCCTGGAGCAGTCGCTGATCTGGACGGCCTCCGTCCTCAACGGCTCCACCCAGGTCGTGCGCCCCGAGATCGACCGCGGCGAGGGCTGGGACGCCGCCGTCGCGCGGGGCCGCGCCATCGCCGACTCCAAGGTGCACGGCGCCGCTCCGGCCGCCTACCGCGCCCTGGAGATCATCGAGGCCGCCAAGGACGGCGACCTGCAGCGGGGCTTCGACTCCGAGGACGCCGCGCTCGCCGACCTCATCATGGGCGGTGAACTGCGCGCGGGCATCTACTCGTTCAACCTCGTGCAGAAGCGCGCCAAGCGCCCCGCGGGCGCCCCGGACAAGAACCTGGCGCGCCCGGTCACCAAGGTCGGCGTCGTCGGTGCCGGTCTGATGGCCTCGCAGCTCGCGCTGCTCTTCCTGCGCCGCCTCGAGGTGCCGGTCGTGCTGACCGACATCGACCAGGAGCGGGTCGACAAGGGCGTCTCGTACGTCCACGGGGAGATCGACAAGCTGCTCCTCAAGGGCCGTGTCAACCAGGACAAGGCCAACCGCCTCAAGGGCCTGGTCTCCGGTGTCCTGGACAAGGCCGAGGGCTTCTCCGACGCCGACTTCATCATCGAGGCCGTCTTCGAGGAGATCGGCGTCAAGCAGCAGGTGTTCGCCGAGGTCGAGGCGGTCGCCCCGGCGCACGCGATCCTCGCCACGAACACCTCCTCGCTCTCCGTCTCGGAGATGGCGTCGAAGCTGAAGCACCCCGAGCGGGTCGTCGGCTTCCACTTCTTCAACCCGGTCGCGATCCTGCCGCTCCTGGAGATCGTGCGCGGCGAGCAGACCGACGACGCCTCGCTGGCCACGGCCTTCGGTGTCGCCAAGAAGCTGAAGAAGACCGCGGTGCTCGTGAAGGATGCCCCGGCGTTCGTCGTGAACCGCATCCTGACCCGCTTCATGGGCGAGATCCAGAACGTCATCGACGAGGGCACCCCGGTCGCGGTCGCCGAGAAGGCCGTCGAGCCGCTCGGTCTGCCGATGTCGCCGCTGGTGCTCCTGGAGCTGGTCGGCCCGGCCATCGGCCTGCACGTCTCGGAGACCCTCAACCGGTCCTTCCCGGACCGCTTCACGGTCTCGCCGAACCTCGCGGCCGTCGTCAAGGCGGGCAAGCGCGGCTTCTACGTGTACGACTCCGGCGCGCCGGAGCTCGACCCCGAGGTCGCCGCGCTCCTGAAGCAGGGCGACTCCGTCCTGACCGAGGAGCAGGTCCGCGACCGCGTGCTCGACGCGGTGGCGCAGGAGATCGGGCTCATGCTCGACGAGGGTGTCGTCGCCGAGGCGCAGGACATCGACCTCTGCCTGATCACCGGCGCGGGCTGGCCCTTCCACCTGGGCGGCATCACGCCGTACCTGGACCGTGAGGGCGTCAGCGAGCGGGTCAACGGCAAGCGGTTCCTCGCGCAGGGCGTGGCGAGCGTCCCGGCGTAACGCAGTAAGCAGTAAGCAGTAAGCAGTAACGACGGTGGGCCGTACGGGAGTTGTTCCGTACGGCCCCTCTTCGTCGCTGCGGGCCGGCTGTCGTGCCGGCGGCCCCTGGCTCAGATCCTGGTCCACGGCTCCAGGGCGAGACCCGGCTCCGCCTTCTGGCGGGCGAGCCGCAGGGTGCCGTCGAGGCCGATCGCGGCGATGACCACCCGGCCGTGGGCGTCGAGCGCCAGCGCCGGTGCGCCCAGGCACGGTTCGCCGGTCTCGGCCCACCACAGGCCCGCGCCCTCGTCCTCGGTGGGGAACGCGGCGAGCGCGGGACGACCGGCGGCCGTGCGGTGCGCGAGGACCGTGCAGTCGTGACCGTCTATCGGCGTGCGCACGGCCGCGGTGGGGCCGGGGCCGGGGGTGCCGCCGAGCGGGACCACCGCGGCGCCGTCACCGTCCGTGCGGCGGGCCAGGACGCCGTCGCCGTGGGCGTCCGCCGCGTAGTACGTGAGGCGGTCGGGGGCGGTCTCCAGGGCCGTGCCGGAGCCCGGCGCGGGGGCGAGCGGGATGTCGTCGGCGCGCAGCAGCTCGCCGCCCTGTTCCTCCTGGGCCCAGCGCAGGGTGGCCTTGCCGGCGGGGGCGAGGACCTCCAGGCGGCCGGCCGACGTGGCGAGCGCGGCGATGCCGTCCAGGGTGTCGCGGACCTTGAAGTCCTTCCACCCCTCCCACTTGCCGCCCTTGCCCTCGCGGCGCATCCGGACGCTGCCCACCGCGTCCCGCACGAAGACGTGGACGGTGCCCGCCGCGTCGACCGCGACGGCGGGCGCGCCCAGGTGCGGGGCGCGCTCGACGAGCTTGGTGTGCGGGTTGCCGAGCGAGCGCCAGTCCATCGGCGGTCTGCCCGACTGGTACTGCACGGTGTGCACGAGGTCGACGACCGCCTTGCCGTCGTCCCCGGGGCGCTCCCTGCGGCCCACGAAGTGCACGTACCCGTCGGCGCCCTGGGCGAGCGTGAGGTGGGTCAGGCCGGGTGCCTCGAAGAAGTCGGGGCCCTCCCAGTGCGGTCCGCCGGGCCGGGCCTCCGTCCAGCGCAGGAGGCCCGCGTCGGCGCGGGCGTAGGCGGTGAGGCGACCGTCGCGGCCGCGCAGCAGCCAGCGGGCGGTCTCCGGGGCACCGGTGCTGGTGGACGTCGACGGCATGCTCGGCGCCACTCCTTCCACGATCACGGACGCACAGCGCTTGGCCTCTTAGTTTACGTTTGCCGTATGAGCACTCTCGTCGTCGTCGATGCCGCGAACGTCGTCGGTTCCGTGCCCGACGGCTGGTGGCGCGACCGCCGCGGGGCCGCCGAGCGGCTGCGGGACTCCCTCGTCGGGTACGCGCAGGAGGGGCTGCCCGGCCTGCCGGGCCCGGTCGAGCTGGTCCTGGTCGTGGAGGGGGCGGCGCGCGGTGTCGCGTCCGTGCCCGGGGTGCGGGTGGAGTCCGCGCCCGGCAGCGGCGACGACCACATCGTGGAGGTGGCCGCCGGGGCCGCGGGGCGGCGCTGTCTGGTGGTCACCGCCGACCGTGAACTGCGCCGCAGGGTGGCCGAGGTGGGGGCCGAGTGCGCGGGGCCCCGTACCGTGCGCCCCTGATCGCGCCCCTGACCCGCGCCCCTCACCGTGGCCGGGGGCGCGGGTCAGGGGCGCGGGGGCGTCAGATCCGCTTCGCGCTGCGCAGCGTGGAGGCGTAGTAGCCGTTGCCGTCCAGGCGGGACGTGCCGCCCTTGTCGCCGATGGTCGGGCCGTTGACCTCTTCACGGCTGGAGATGAAGATCTTGTGGCCGTCGGCGTCGTGGCCGAGGAAGATCCCGACGTGGTCGAGGCGCTGCTTGGTGCGGGCGTCCAGCTTGAAGAAGACCAGGTCGCCGGGCTGCACCACGTCGATGGACTTGGGGCGGTCGGCGGCGCTGATGCCCTTGAGCGGGATGACGTCCGTGCCGACCTTGCCGCGTGCCATGCCGTTGGCGGTGCGCGGCAGGCCGTCCCCGGCCTGGTCGTTGGCCATCAGCGGGAAGCGGGCGCGGTAGCCGAACACCGTACGGATGAACCCGGAGCAGTCCATGGACCGGGCCCGGATCTTCTCCGGCTGGATGGTGGTGCCGTCGCGGAAGGTGTACGGGATGCCGAGGTAGTCGAAGAAGTCGGACTGCTCCAGGCGCAGGTCGTTGCCCGCGCTGCCCTCGGGGTTCAGCGGACCGAAGTTGGCGTCACCGGCGTACGCGATGCCCTCGTCGTCCTTCTTGACCGGGGCGCCCTCCACGTACTGGAAGGCCATCGCGAAGATGTCGTCCTCCTCGCTGCCGGCGAACTCCTTGTACCAGTCCTTGAACCACTTCTCCTTCTCCGCGCCCTCGCGCCAGTTCTCCGGCATCAGGCGCACCCAGTCGTTGGTGACGACCCGCGACTTGGTGTTGGCGGGCTCGGTGAAGGTGCGGCTCGGGCCGGTCAGCGTGGCGGTGCGGGCGCCGTCGGTGAAGGTGGCGAGCACCTTGCCGCCGTCGGTGCGCAGCACGGACCGGTCGGGGTTCTTCAGGCGCTCCCACTTCTGCTTGCCGTCGCTGACCTGCCCGGTGCTGTTGTGCAGGCCGGGGGTGTCGGTGACGGCCTGCACCTTGGGCGCCTTGGCGTCCTCCTCCTTGCGCAGCTCCACGGTCAGGTACGTGCTGCCGGCGAGCAGAGCGAGCACGGTCACCGCGTGCAGGGCGGGACGCTTCTTCTTGGGCGGCATGAATGACTCCTGGAATCAGGCGGATGGCATGAAGCCGAGGAGGATCCCGGCGGTGAGGACGACGTAGGCCATGAGCGTCACCGAACCCGTGGCGAGCAGGGTGGGGCCCTTGGGCTGGCGCACGAGCTGGTAGGCGATCAGGCCCGGCACGATGAAGCCGAGGGTCTGGTTGCTGTACATCAGCGGGAACTCGAGCGAGAGCACGATCATCACGGTGGCCTGGAGCACCACGCCGGTCAGCACGACGGCGGCGAACAGGCGCTTGCCGTAGAGGATCACGAAGCGCTGCATGAGGAGCGTGCAGACGTAGGTGAGGACGGTGACGCCGACGACCATCGCGGCGCGCTGCAGGTCCTCGACGAGGGTCAGCGCGAGCCAGCCCGGGGTGATCATGCCGCCGGGCGAGAGGTTGGTCGTCAGATAGCAGACCAGGGAGAAGAGCAGCCCGAGCGCGATGCCGACCGCGGCGATCTCGGGGGTGAGGACGGAGGGAATCAACGGGGCTCTCCTGGGCTGTGCCACTGCTGGTTGTCGTCTGCGGCGGGCGGTACGGGGGGCACGCGCGGCTCGAACAGGCCGCGGGGCCTCGGGGTCTGGGGAGGCTGGGCGTACGTCTCCTCGGAGCCGTGGCCCGGCGGGAGCGCCGGGAGCGCCCGGGTCTCCTGGGGGGCGTACGTCTCCTGGGGGGCGTAGGCGTCCTGGGGGGCGTAGGCGTCGTGGGGCTGCGCGTAGCTGTCCTGCGGGCGCGCGTAGGCGTCCTGGGCCGGGTGGCCGCCCTGGTGCCGGAGCGGGTGGGCGTCCTGGGGCGGGTAGGCGTCGTGCGAGCCGTAGGACTGCTGCTGGGGCGGGTAGGCGTCGTGCGAGCCGTAGGACTGTCCCGTGCCCCGCTGCGCGGGGATGTGCGACTGCTGGTGGGCGGGGAGCGGCGCGGTGTACCGCGTCTCGTACGCCTCCGGGTAGTGCTGGTAGGGGTCGATGCGGGGCACGTACAGCTGCATCGTCTCCAGCGGGTCGCCGGCGGGCGCGACGGCCTCGGCGGGCTCCTCGCTCTCGTCGGCGGGCAGTTCGGCGAGGTGTTCCAGGAGCAGCTCGCCCTGGCCGTGGATGTTGCCGATCGCCACGAGCGAGGAGTCGGTGCCGAGCTGCGCGAGCATCTGGCCCATGAACTCCTCGGGGTCGCGCCGGTCGCCGCCGAGGTCGACGGCGCGCGAGCGCCACTCGGAGGGGATCGCGTCGATGGCGGACTTGGCCGGGTGGCCGATGACGAAGACCTTCTCCGGCTGGAGGTCGGGGATGATCTCGCCCATCTGGCCGTTGCGCTCGACGCGGTCGGGACGGCAGTTGATGACCACGTTGAGCGGGCGGTGGATGGCGCCGAGGTCGAGCAGCTGGTTGATGTTCATCAGCGTCGACTCGGGGTCGTTGGCCGCGAAGACGTTGGCGAAGCGGAGCTTCTTGCCGTCCTCGGTGGCGTAGCGCTCCACGGAGAGGACACCGGGGTCCGGCGGCGCGTCGTACATGCCCTGGAGGGCGACCTCGCGGCCGACGCCGACGAGTTCGGCGACCTTGAGCGCGATCGACACGTTCTCCTTGAAGGTGAACCAGCTGAAGCCGCGCAGCTCCTCGTCGGTCACCGTCTCGGGGTCGGCGTAGATCAGCTCGCAGTTCCGCGCGTCGGCCTCCTCCTGGAGGATGTCGAAGCGGTCCTTCTCCGCGGTGACGCAGATGCCGCCCTCCGGCATGGAGCGGGAGAGCGAGCGCGCCACGTCGTCCAGGGTGGGGCCCATCTCGGCGAGGTGGTCCTCGCGGACGTTGCAGAGCACGCCGATCGTGGAGCGGATCAGCTTGGACTGGTTGATCTCCTGGAGTGCCGGCATGACCGCCATGCACTCGATGACCAGGGCGTCCGGGTCGTAGGTGGCGGCCCGCCGCACGATGCCGATCTGCTCGACGACGTTGGCGATGCCGAACTTGCGGTAGACCGGCTCCTCGGTGGCGTCCGGGTGGATGAACCGGGCCGCGGTGCCGGTGGTCTTGGCGACCGTGGTGAGTCCGCCGCCGCGCAGCGCGCCCGCGCACAGCCGGGTGATGGAGGACTTGCCGCGGATGCCGTTGACCAGGACCCGGGTGGGGATGTGTTCGAGGCTGGCGAAGTGCCGCCGCTGTTCGACGACACCGGCGGCCAGCAGGACGGCGCAGCACACCACGAGGACCGTGTAGAGGAAGAGCACGGTGGGTTCAGTTCCTTCCGGCGAGGCCGGCCGTGACGCCGTCCCGCTTGCGCTGTGTGCCCGTCGGCAGCTGCTGCCTGATGAGTTCGAGGCTGCGGGTGACGGCGCCGACCTCGTCGTGGTGGCGCGGGTACAGGACGGTGCGGCGGTCGCCGTCGGCGAGCGCCTCCGCCTGGTCCGCGAGGTGCCGCAGCGGTCGTACGACGACGATGTGCAGCCAGCCGAGGCAGGCCGCGGCGGCGGTGATGCCGAGCATGCCCGCGAGGACCGTGCGGTTCTGGTAGCTGTACTCGGGGATGGCGAGGCCGGAGGCGGGCTGCCAGCTGACGACGGTCCAGCCCAGCGTGCCGGCCGCGCCGCCGCCGACGAACGGGGCCGCGGCCGCGATCTGGATGTCGTCGCCGTCGCGGTAGAGGACACCGCTGGGGCGCGGGCTGAGCCCGACCTTCTGGCCGGTGCCCTGGGCGAGGGCGTTGAGCCGGCCGCCCGGCAGGTCCTGGAACTCGCGGTAGCCGGTGTTGGCGCCGATGATCTTCCGGTCGGCGTCGACGACGCGGACCTCGCCGAGGCCGGGGCGCTTGAGCAGCGAGTTGAGGAAGTCGATGCGGAACTCGCCGACCACGGCGGCCCGCTCGCGGCCCGGCACCTCGGCGGTGCCGATGATCACCGGCTCCTTGCCGCCCTCGTCGATGACCCGGATGGGCTTGTTCGAGGGGCCCTTGCCCGCGGGGCTGCGGGGGTCGTGGCCCGCCCTGGCGAGGACCTTGCCCCCGGCGTCCAGGACGTACAGGGACGCGTAGCGGGTGTGCTGGTTCAGGGTGCTCTCGAGGACCTTGGTCATGTCCGAGGGCTCGGTGCGGTCGCCCATGAGGGAGGCCACCGAGGTGAGGTCGGCCTGGCCCTCGTTGAGGGCGCGGCGGACCCGGTCGGTGAGGGTGTCGGTGCGCTCGCGCTGGTCGTTGACCATCTGCTGCGGGACGACGACGGTGTCGCCGGCGCGGTTGAGCAGCAGCAGGAGCGGCGCGGACCAGGCCAGCAGGATGACTCCGCAGACCGCGATGAGGGTCCGGGTGCCGAACCTGCGGCGGCGGGCGGGCTTGTCCTGCCGGGTGGCGGGCTCGCCGGTGAGCTGGCGGCGCAGGCGTTCCAGGGCGCTGCCGATGCGGGCGGCCTCGCCGTGCCGGGGCACGGAGACCGGCCGGTCCAGGTCGCCGCGGGTGAGGCGGCGGCCCTCCAGGAAGAGCCGGATCAGCGGCCGCTGCACGGTGCGCACGAGCAGGAGGACGGTGAGCCCGCCGATCAGCAGCAGGGCGCCCGCGGCGATGAGGCCGAAGGCCGAGTCGCTCTTGGCCGTCGGGTCCTCGGCGACCGGGACCATCGCGACGACGGTGAGGCCGAGCCGGGTGGCGACGGTGGACTCGCCCGCCTCGGGCGCCGCGAGGTTCGCGTAGCCGGCGACGGCCCGCTCGCCGAGGTAGCGCTCGCCGGTGAGGTGGCCGCTGACGCCGGCGAAGCCGCCGGAGCCGGGCTCCTTGGACATCAGCGGGTGCTTGCGTGCCTTCTTGGCGGCGCTCTCGGCGAAGGACTTGAGCTGCTTCTTGGACTGGGCGACCTCGTCCCGCTGGAGGTCGGTGAGGACCTGCTCGGGCTCGGGGATGCCGTCGGTGCTCAGGACTCGGGCGTCCTGGTCGACGACGGCGATGGAGCGGAACTTGCCGAGGCTGATGCCGGGGAAGCGCAGGCTGCTGGAGGCAACGAGGAGCTGCTGCGGCTGTCCCTTCCAGGTGAGCAGGGCGAAGGAGAGCAGGCGGGTCTCGCCGTTCTCCAGGCGCACCATGCGCGGGGCGAGGCCGTCCTTGGCGGCGAGGCCGCCGCGGTCGATGGCGGTGAGCGGCAGGTTCTCGCCACGGGCGGCGAGGAGCTTGCCGGAGGCGATCTCGACGATCGCCGTGCCCATCCACTTCTGGTAGACGCTGCCGGTCTTGTCCAGGACGGCGTCGGCGGGCACCGGGTCGCCCGCGCTGAACAGCTCGGCGGTACGGGTCAGGTCGGTCACGGACTCGTCGATGGAGGCGCGCAGCGCGATGGCGCCGTCCTCGGCGAAGTGCTGCTGGGACAGCTTGACCGCCTTGGGGACGGCTTCCTGTCCCGCCCTTCCGAGTGTGAGAGCGGTGATGCCCGCGAGGGCGAGGAGCAGGACCGAGAGCACGGCGATGGGGGGACGTATGCCGCCCAGCAGTGACATGTCGGTCCTTCGGCGGACCTTGTGCCGCCGCTTCGAACGCGAAGCGGCCAAGGGGGGCTCCTCTCCTGGAGTGACGCGGGTACGGATGCGCACAGTGATGCGCTCCGGAAAGGTGTGACACATCAACCCGGGAGAGGGATGCACGAAGTAAGGAAAATGTGAGCTACATCGCGTCGAACGTGCGTTTAGGCCCTAACCGGAACGAGCATTCCGGACCGTCCCAAAGCGCCGGACGCCCCGGGCCGCCCGGCCATCGGCCCCGGCGGCCCCGCCGTTCGGCCCGGACGTCCGTCCCGTGGGGACGGGCCGGACGGACGGGCCGTCGGGCCCGCCGCTCCTCCGTCCCCGCCCGGCCTCAGTCGGCGGGCAGATCCTCCAGCGGTTCCAGCCCGTCCTTGCTGGCACCCCGGTTCAGGAGCGTGCCCTGGGTGCGCTCGAAGGCGAGGCGGTAGCGGGCGCGCTGCTGCTCACTGAGGTCCTTGCCGTCCCGCAGCGTGGCCGCGACGTCGAGCAGCCGGTGGTCCTTGACCGCGTCCTTGGGCAGCGCGCCGGTCTCGTCGGGGTCCGGCGGGATCTCGGTGAAGGTGGGCACGTACTTGGCGTCGACGTCCCACGCACCGCCGCGCTTGACGAACTCGAACCAGCCGACGACGCCCTCCTCGGTCAGTCCGCTGGGCACGTCGTGCCGGGCGATCTGGTTGCCGAGCCCGTACGCGATCCAGGTGCCGTCGACCTTCTCCATCGGCTGGACGACATGCGCGTGGTGGCCGATGACCAGGTTGATCCCGGTCTCCTCGGCGATCTTGCGGGCGAGCCTGATCTGCGGGCCGCTGGCGTTGGGCTGGTTCTCGCGGCCCCAGTGGATGCTGAGGATCACGACGTCGGCACCCGCGCCGCGGGCCTTCTTCTCGGCGGCGGCGATCGCGTCGAAGTCGTTCTGGTTGACGATCCAGGGCTTGTTCTTCGGGACCTCACGGCCGTTGAACCCGAAGGCGAAGGCTATCTGCGCCACCTTGACGCCCTTCACCTCCGTGATCAGCGGCTTGGCGGCCTCCGCGGCGCTGCGCGCCGAACCGGTGTGCCGCAGGCCCGCCTTGTCGAGCGTGTTCAGGGTGCGGGTGACGCCGGCGGGGCCGTGGTCGAGCGTGTGGTTGGACGCGGTCGAGCACTGGTCGTAGCCGACGTCCTTGACCGCCGTGGCGATCTGCGGCGGCACGAGGAAGTCCGGGTAGCTCTGGAAGGGGCCGCCGGGCTTGCCCACCACCGGCTCGAAGTGGCAGATGCCGAGGTCGGCCTTGCTGATCACCGGCTTGATGCCCGCCATCATCGGGCGGAAGTCGAGACCCTGCTCGCCCTTGCCCGTGGCCTTGGCGTCCTTGCGGGCCTGGTCGGTGAGCTGCGGGTGGATCAGGATGTCGCCCGCGGCGGCGACGGTGAACGAGGGGCCGCCGTCGGCGGCGGGCTTGTCGTCGCCGCCGGAAGGACCGCAGGCGGTGCCGGCCAGCAGGAGCGAGGAGGCTGCACAGGTCAGGAAAAGCCTGCGGAAGGGACGTGTCATCACAGGGCTATCTTTATACAACCATGAAGATCTTCCGTACCCGGTCGTCGGCGATCACCCGGCGACTCGGGGTCCTCGGCCTCGTCACCGCCGCCGTCCTCAGCCTCGCGCAGTGCACGTCGGGCTCCTCCGACGACCGCGAAAAGCGCAGGTCGGACAAGGGCCCCTCGGCCACGACGCCCGGCGGCGGGAGCCCGCGCGGGCCCCGGCCGGACGAGGGTCTGACGGCCCTGGTCACCACGTACACCGAGGGCTTCCACGAGGACAGCGGGTACCGCCGCCCCTCGCGCACCGACCGGCGCGCGGTCGCCGCGGGCGTCGCCCTGCTCCTCGACGGCCGGCGCCCCCAGGCCGAACGGCGTCTGGCCGACGTGGACCTCGCGGTCCACACGGTCACCGACAAGGCCGCGGGACGCCGGTACGCGGAGATCGCCGACCGCTCCGAGAACGCCGCGGCACCCCGCGGCTGGGGCCGCGTCTACATCGACCTGGACGCCCCGGCCCGCTGGTCCGTGCAGGTGCCGCACCCGGTGGCCGACCGGAACACCGAGCGGCTCGGCGCGGAGCTGATGCGCCGCTCCCCCGGCGGCGTCCTGGTCCTGGCCGGCGCGCACCGCGACGCCGGACGCGGCGACGAGGCGGACGTCGCGCACCGCGGGGACACCGTCTTCGACGCCGTCTGCGACGAGCTGGTGCGGCGCGGCCTGCCCGGCGTCCAGCTGCACGGCATGGCCGACGACTCGGCGCCCGACCACGACGTCGTCGCCTCCACCGGGCGGGGCAGGGAGGCCGTCGACGAGGGCCGCGACCTCGCGGACGCCCTGCGCGAGCGCGGCTACGACGTCTGCCGCGCCTGGGCGCGGTCCTGCCCGCTGGCCGGCCGCTCCAACCTCCAGGGCCGCGCCGCCGCCTCCCACGACGTCCCGTTCCTGCACGTCGAGTTCGGCCCCCGCATCCGCGAGCACGACGACGACGCCCGCGCGGCGGTGACGGCCCTGACCCACCTGACCCGCACCTGGCGCCGGGCCGCGTAGCACCCGCCCCGGCCGCGCGCCGCTCACCGCTCACCGCTCACCGCTCACCGCTCCACTCTCCCCCACACCACCGCCCCCTCCACCCACAGCACCGGCTCGTAGTCGGCCGTGAGGATGCGGTGCAGGGCCGGGACGCGGTGGGGGGCGAAGGGTTTGCCGCGGGAGTCGTCGATCACCAGGGCGGGCGGGGCCGCGCGCAGTTCGCGGCGGAAGACCGGCCAGGCGCCCGCGACCGCGTACTTCTCGCCCACCTGCGGGCCGTTCCTGCCGCCGCTGTAGTTGGTGAGCAGGCCGGCCGTCAGGAAACGGCTGGCGGGGGTCCGGTCGGCCAGCCAGTAGGCCTCCGGGTGCATGCCCCAGAACAGGACCCGGTCCTCGGGTCCGGTGTGCGCCCGCACCGTCTCGGCCAGGCGGGTGGCGTGGGCCAGTTCGGGGCGCGGGGCGAGCAGGCCCCAGGCGAGGAAGACCGCGCAGGCGCCCCCGGAGACGAGGATCGCCCGCACGGTCCGCTCGCGCGGCAGGATCTGCAGGGCCGCCGCGCCCAACAGGGCCAGCGGCGGCATGAGTTGCAGGTAGTAGTGGCCGAAGAAGTGGAAGCCGAGCAGGACCGCGGCCACCGACGCGGCGAGCCACAGCCACAGCTCGCCCGCCCCGGTGCGGGCGATGCGCAGCACCCGGACGACCGGCGGGAGGATCCCCGCGCAGGCCGCCGCGAGGATCGCCGAGTTCACCAAACCGCGTCCCAGGACGTGGAGTTCGGAGCCGGTGAACGAGGCGTAGGCGCCCGATCCCGTCACCGTCCAGAACAGGAAACCGGAAGGCGAGGTCAGCAGGGCCGCGGCGAGGACGGGGCCGCCGAGCCCGGCCGCGAGCCGCAGCACGTCCCGGCGCGGCGCGCCGCCCTTCCACAGCAGCCAGCCGACCGGCAGCAGGACCGCTCCGCCGGTCTGCTTGGCCAGGAAGGCGCAGGCCACCGCGGCACCCGCGGCGCCCCAGCGGCGCCGGTCCGCGCACCACATGGCGGCGGCCGTGCACGGCAGCATGAAGACCTCGAAGGCGGCCGCCTGCGCGTCCTCCGGGTTCAGGCCGATGGAGATCAGCAGGTACAGGACGCCCGCGGTGCGGCCCGCGCCGTCGCCCCAGCGGCGCCGGGCCACCGAGACCAGGAGCACCGCCGTCAGGAGCTGCGCGAGGACCGCGAGGACCTTGAGCGGGAGCAGCGAGCCGTCGCCGAAGAGCGCGAAGGCACCCTCGTACAGCCAGGGGACGAGCGGCGGCTTGCGGTCGACGACCGTGTCGTAGAGCGTGCCGCCGTGCGCCAACATCCGGGCCTGGACGGCGAGATAGCCCTCGTCGGGGCTCCACAGCGGCCGGCACAGCGAGGGCAGCCGGGTCACGCAGGCCAGGGCGGTGAGCAGCGGGAGCAGGCGGGCCCAGTACGGGCGCCCCGGGCCCGCGTCGGGGGCGTACTCCCCACGCGGGCCCGGCACCCGGGGGTCGCGTACGGAGCGTAGTGAGGCGGTGGGCTCGGCGAGCATACGGTGCACGCTATCCGGCCCCGCAGTCCCCATCGGATCGGGACATACGGGGCCGGTGAAGAAGCCGTACCGAAAGGGCGGTGACTACTGAGCGTCGCCGTTCTGCGGGTCGCGGCGGTGCAGCCTGCTGTGCGTCCGCCCGTACGCGAAGTAGATGACGACGCCGAGCACCATCCACACGCCGAACCGCAGCCAGGTCTCCCCCGGCAGGTTCAGCATCAGCCAGAGCGAGGCGAGCACCGACAGGATCGGCACGAAGGGCACCAGCGGGGTGCGGAAGGCGCGCGGCAGGTCGGGGCGCTGCCTGCGGAGCAGGACGACGCCGAGGGCGACCACGACGAAGGCGAACAGCGTGCCGATGTTGACCAGTTCGGCGAGCTCGTCGATGGAGGTGAAGCCGGCCACGACGGCCACGATCAGGCCGAGCAGGATCGTCGAGCGGTAGGGCGTGCCGAACTTCGGGTGGACCTTGGAGAAGGTCTGCGGCAGCAGCCCGTCCCGGCTCATCGCGAAGAACACGCGGGTCTGGCCGAGCAGCAGGATCATGCAGACCGAGGTGAGGCCGACGGCCGCCCCGAAGCTGATCAGGCCCGCCCAGAAGGGGTGCCCGACGGCCTTGAACGCGTCCGCGAGCGGGGCGTCGGTGGAGAGCTCGCTGTACTTCTGCATGCCGGTGACGACGACGGAGACGGCCACGTACAGGAGCGTGCAGATGAGCAGCGAGCCGAGGATGCCGCGCGGCACGTCGCGCTGCGGGTTGTGGGTCTCCTCGGCGGCGGTGGCGACGATGTCGAAGCCGATGAACGCGAAGAAGACGACGGCCGCGGCGGTGAAGATGCCCATCACGCCGAAGTTCGACGGGGTGAAGCCGAAGATCAGCTGGACCAGCGGTGCGGTGATGCCGCCGCCGCCCTCGACGTGCTCGGTGGGCGGGACGAACGGGTCGTAGTTGGCGCCGGTGATCAGGAAGGCGCCCACGACGATGACCAGGAGCACCACGGTGACCTTGACCGCGACGATGACGTTGGTGACCCGCGAGGACAGCTTCATCCCGGCGACCAGGATCGCGGTCAGCACGAGCACCAGCACGCAGGCCAGCAGGTCGAAGCCGAACTTCCCCTCGTGGGTGCCGCTCAGCGCCTGCGGCAGGTGCATCCCCGCGGTGTCCAGGAGCGAGCGCAGATAGCCCGACCAGCCGACCGCGACCACCGCGCAGCCGAGCGCCAGCTCCAGGATCAGGTCCCAGCCGATGATCCAGGCCGGGAACTCGCCGAGTGAGGCGTACGAGAAGGTGTACGCCGACCCGGCGACCGGCACGGTCGAGGCGAACTCGGCGTAGCACAGGGCGGCGAGCCCGCAGACGAGTCCGGCGACGACGAAGGCCAGGGCCACCGAGGGGCCGGCCGTCTCCTTGGCGATCTTTCCGGTCAGCACGAAGATGCCGGTGCCGATGATGACGCCGACCCCGAAGACCGTGAGGTCGAGGGCGGACAGCGACTTCTTGAGCGCGTGCTCCGGTTCCTCGGTGTCCTTGATGGACTGCTCGACGCTCTTCGTCCTGAAGAGGGTGCTGCTCACGGGTACCTCCCACGTTGTCGTCCCCGACATGATCGAGAGACCGGGTACCCCGTACGCCCCGGGACGGGCCCATTCACGCGAATGGGCCGGTTCCACCACCCGTACAGGGTGCTGGGACCGGCCCGTCGGCGGTGCGCGTTGACGTCAGTCGCGGGCGGGCTCCACGGAGTCCACGGCGGCGGTGCCGCGCTCGTACCTGCCGTCGAGCTTGGCGACCAGGCCGGTGACCTGCCGGGCGATGTCCGGCGCGGTGAGGCCGATCTCGGCCATGATCTCCTTGCGGGAGGCGTGGTCGAGGAAGCGCGGCGGGATGCCGAAGTCGCGCAGCGGGACGTCGACGCCTGCGTCGCGCAGGGCCTGGGCGATCGCCGAACCGACGCCGCCGGCGCGGGAGTTGTCCTCGACGGTGACGACGACGCGGTGCTGCTCGGCGAGCGGCGCCATGGCCTCGTCGACCGGCTTGACCCAGCGCGGGTCGACCACGGTGGTGGTGATGCCCTGCTTGTCGAGGAGGTCGGCGATCTCCAGGCACATCGGCGCGAGCGCGCCCACGGAGACCAGGAGCACGTCCGGCTTGTCGGTGCCGCCCGTGCGCAGCACGTCCATGCCGCCGACCGTGCCGACGGCCTTGACCGCCGGGCCGACCGCGCCCTTGGAGTAGCGCACGACGGTCGGGGCGTCGTCGACCTCGACGGCCTCGCGCAGCTGCAGGCGGACCTGGTCGGCGTCGCGCGGCGCGGCGATCCGGAGGGTCGGCACGCACTGCAGGATCGACATGTCCCACATGCCGTTGTGCGAGGCGCCGTCCGTGCCGGTGACGCCGGCGCGGTCCAGGACGAAGGTGACGCCGCACTTGTGCAGCGCCACGTCCATCAGGAGCTGGTCGAAGGCGCGGTTGAGGAAGGTCGCGTAGACCGCGAAGACGGGGTGCAGTCCGCCGCTGGCCAGGCCCGCCGCGGAGACCGCCGCGTGCTGCTCGGCGATGCCGACGTCGTAGACCCGGTCGGGGAACTCCTCGGCGAACTTCTTCAGGCCGACCGGCTGGAGCATGGCGGCCGTGATGGCGACGATGTCCTCGCGCTCCCGGCCGAGCTCGACCATCTCCTCGCCGAAGACGGACGTCCAGTCCATGCCGGAGGCGGCGATGGGCAGGCCCGTGTCGGGGTGGATGACGCCGACGGCGTGGAAGTGGTCGGCCTCGTCCTCCAAGGCGGGCTTGTAGCCGCGGCCCTTCTCGGTGATGCAGTGCACGATGACCGGGCCGCCGAAGCGCTTGGCGCGCTGCAGGGCGGACTCCAGGGCCTCGACGTCGTGGCCGTCGATGGGGCCGACGTACTTCAGGCCGAGGTCCTCGAACATGCCCTGGGGGGCGATGAAGTCCTTGAGGCCCTTCTTGGCGCCGTGCAGGGTCTCGTAGAGCGGCTTGCCGACGACCGGCGTGCGCTCCAGGAGGTCCTTCCCGCGGGCCAGGAACCGCTCGTAGCCGTCGGTCGTGCGCAGGGTCGCCAGGTGGTCGGCGAGGCCGCCGATCGTGGGGGCGTAGGACCGCTCGTTGTCGTTGACGACGATGACCAGGGGCCGGTCCTTGGCGGCGGCGATGTTGTTCAGCGCCTCCCAGGCCATGCCGCCGGTGAGCGCGCCGTCGCCGATGACGGCGACGACGTGGTCGTCCTTGCCGCGCACCTGGTTGGCCTTGGCGAGGCCGTCGGCCCAGCCGAGGACCGTGGAGGCGTGGCTGTTCTCGATCACGTCGTGCTCGGACTCGGCGCGCGAGGGGTAGCCGGAGAGGCCGCCCTTGCTGCGCAGCTTGTCGAAGTCCTGGCGGCCGGTGAGCAGCTTGTGCACGTAGCTCTGGTGGCCGGTGTCGAAGAGGACCTTGTCCCTGGGGGACTCGAAGACGCGGTGCAGGGCGATGGTGAGCTCGACCACGCCGAGATTGGGGCCGAGGTGGCCGCCGGTCTTGGAGACTGCGTCGACGAGGAAGCCGCGGATCTCTCCGGCCAGCTGGTTCAGCTCCTCGGGGCTGAGCCGGTCAAGATCGCGCGGTCCCGTGATGCGGGTCAGCAGCGGCACCCGTGCCTCCTTGCAGTAGAGCTGAGATGTGCTGTTCGAGCGTTGCCGGGTCTGTCGAGTCTAATGTTCCGGCGTCGGCGGGCGCGCCCGGGAGGTGCGTTCCCGGTCACACGAACAGCCGTACCCCCCGGGGATCAGGTGATCCCCCGGGGGGTACGGCCGTGGTCCCGCGCCCCGTGCGGGGCACGGGGAACGCTACGCGCGCCCCGCGGACTTCTGGGTACGCCGGGACACCGAGTCGATGACCACCGCGGCCAGCAGCACCGCGCCGGTGATCATGAACTGGATCTCGCTCGCCATGCCGAGCATGTTCAGGCCCTGCTGGATCGACTGGATGACCAGCATGCCCAGGAGCGCCGACCACACCTTGCCGCGCCCGCCGAAGAGGCTGGTGCCGCCGATGACCGCGGCCGCGATCACCATCATCAGGGTGTTGCCGCCGCCGAGGCTCTTCGTGGCGCCGCCCGAGAGGCTGGCGATGAAGAGGCCGCCGAACGCGGCGAGCATGCCGGAGATCGCGAAGACGGTGATCCGGATCCGGTCGACGTTGATGCCGGCCCGGCGGGCGGCCTCGGCGTTGCCGCCGACCGCGAAGACCTGGCGGCCGAAGGTGGTGCGGCGGGCCACGAAGTCCGCGATCACCAGGACGGCGAGGAAGAGGACCAGGGCGAGCGGCAGGCCGCGGGCGCCCTCCGGCTCGTTCAGCTCGTAGGCGGCACCGCCCGCGAGGACGGCCACGACGACCGTGCGCAGGACGATCTCGCTGACCGGCCGGGACGGCAGCCCGGCGGCCCTGCGGCGCTTGCTGTCGAGCAGCAGGGACGCCGCGTAGGCGATGATCGCGACGGCCGCGAGGCCGTAGGCCGCGCCCTTCTGGGCGAAGAAGTGTCCGGTGAGGTCCTCGACGACACTGCCCTCGGGCGTGTTGATGCTGCCCTCGCCGCCCATCAGCCAGATCTGCAGACCGCTCCAGCCGAGGAAGCCCGCGAGGGTGACCACGAAGGCGGGCACGCCGATCTTGGCGAAGAAGAAGCCGTGCAGGGCGCCGATGACCAGGCCGGCCAGGATGGCGATGAGCACCGAGAGCCAGTCGTTCAGCTCGTGGGTGACGCTCAGCACGGCCCAGACGGCCGCGCCCATGCCGGCCACCGAGCCGACCGAGAGGTCGATCTCGCCGAGCAGCAGGACGAAGACGATGCCGACGGCCATGATGCCGAGGCCGGAGGTGAACACCGCGATGTTCGCGAGGCTGCTCGCGTCCAGGAAGTGTTCGTTCTTCAGCTGGAAGATGATCGCGATGGCGATCAGGCCCACGACGACGGGCAGCGAGCCGAGCTCGCCGCCGCGCATCTTGCGCTTGAACTCGGTCCAGTAGCCGGTCAGGCCCTGTTCGCGGACGAGCAGGCGGGGGTCGACGACGGGGATCGGCGCGGCCGATCCGCCGGCCTGGCCGGGCACGGTGACATCGGCGGGCGTCTGGGACACCGGCTTCGGGTCCTTGGCGAGGTCGCTCACTTCGCGTCCTCCTTCGTTGCCGTGGCCGTGCGCGCCCTGCGGCGGGTCACGGCGTTGTCCGTGGCGCCGGTGATGGCGGCGATGATCTCTTCGTTGCTGGTGTCGGCGACCGGGAAGGTGCCGTTGTTGCGGCCGAGGCGCAGCACCGCGACCCGGTCGGCCACGGCCTTCACGTCGGCCATGTTGTGGCTGATGAGGATCACTCCGTGACCGCGCTCGCGCAGCCGCTCCACCAGGTCGAGGACCTGGGCGGTCTGCTCGACGCCGAGGGCCGCGGTGGGCTCGTCCAGGATGACGACCTTGGGGTCGCCGACCAGGGCGCGGGCGATGGCGACGACCTGGCGCTGACCGCCGGAGAGCGCCGCGACCGGGATGCGGACGCTGGGGATGCGGATGGAGAGGGTGTCCAGGAGCTCCTTGGCCCGCTTCTCCATCTTGATCTCGTCGAGGACGGAGGCCGTCTTCAGCTCGCTGCCGAGGAAGAGGTTGGCGACGACGTCGAGGTTGTCGCAGAGCGCGAGGTCCTGGTAGACGGTGGCGACGCCGAGGTTCTGGGCGTCGTGCGGGCGGCCGATGCGGACCTGCCTGCCCTCCCACTCGATGGCGCCGTCGTCGATCGGGTGGACGCCCGAGATCGTCTTGACGAGGGTGGACTTGCCGGCGCCGTTGTCGCCGACCAGGGCGACCACCTCGCCGGTGTTGATTTCGAGGTCTACGTCCGTGAGCGCCTGGACGGCGCCGAACCGCTTGGAGACCCCGCGCAACGCCAGCACGGGCGTAGCGGACACGTGAATCATCTCCTTCGCCGCCTGACCGGCGGGGATGGTGGTGCAGAAGGACAGTGCCGTGCCGGGAGAGCACCGCTCACCGAAGAGAGCGGCGCTCCCGCATGGCGGGTCCGGTACCCGCCCCCCGTTTGCGGGGCGGTGTGATGGGGCGGGCACCGGACCGGTTCTGGAGTCCGTCCCGTACAGGGGCCCGGGAGCGCTCTCGCGCCCGCGGGCCACGGCTCGTACGAACGGATTTACCGCACGTGGGGGCTACTTGATACCCGCGGCGTCGCACGCCTTCTTGTACTGGGCCGTGCAGATCTCGCTGACCTTGTACACCTTGTCCTTGACCAGCGTGTCGGCGACCTCGTCCTTGGTGATCGCCTGCGCGTCGTACAGCTTGGCCGGGATGCCCTTGAAGTCGCCGCTCAGCGAGTCGACCTTCTGGTCGGTCAGGTCGCCGATGTCCTTGCCCTGGAGCAGGCGGACGGCGATCTCGGCGGTGGTCTCGGCCTCCGGCTTGATCTGCTTGTAGATCGTGTAGTCCTGGTCGCCGCTCAGCAGGCGCTGCACGCCCGCGAGTTCGGCGTCCTGGCCACCGACGGGGACCTTGATGCCGCGCTGCTTGAGGGCGGTGATGACGCCGCCCGCCATGCCGTCGTTGGCGGCGTAGACGCCCTGGATGCCGTCCTTGCCGAGCTTGTCGATCGCGGAGGCCATCTTGCGGTTCGCCTCGTCCGGCGACCAGTCCGGGATGTCCTGCTCGTACGCGATCTTCTTGACCTTCGCGTCGAGCACCGAGTGGGCGCCCTTCTTGAAGAAGGGGGCGTTCGGGTCGGTCGGCGAGCCGTTGATCATGACAACGTTGGCGTCCTTGGCCTTCGAGCCGAGGGCCTTGACCATGGCCCCGCCCTGGAGGCGGCCGATCTTCTCGTTGTCGTACGAGACGTAGGCGGCGAGCGGGCCCTCGGCGAGGCGGTCGTAGGCGACGACCTTCACGCCCTGCTTGTCGGCCTGCTTGACCCACGACTTGGTCGACTTGTAGTCGACCGAGTCCAGGATGATCACCTTGACGCCCTGGGTGACGAGGGCGTCGAACTGCTTCTTCTGGGTCTCGATGTCCTGCGCGGCGTTGTTGTACTTGACCTTGCAGTCCGAGCAGAGTTCCTTGATCTTGTTCTGCATGAAGGGACGGTCGAAGGTCTCGTAACGCGTGGTCTTGTTCTCGGGGAGCAGCAGACCGATGGTCTTGTTGTCGCCGCCGCTGCCCTTGTCGTCTCCGTCGCCTGCCTTGCCGCATGCGGTCATGGCGAGTGCCATCGAAACCGCGGCCGTGCCTATGACGACGCGACGCGTCATTGCGTTCATGGTGGGTGCCTCCCTGACGAGGCCGCGTCGTTGCGGCCGAGGTGGCTCGAAGTCAACTCGGCCGCCACACCAGCGTCAAGGAGTAAATCCTTAACGAGATGACAACGGTGCCATGCGTTATCTAAGTGAAGGCAGGTGCGCCCGCAGGCAGCGTTCCGTCCAAAAGGGTCGAATCGCCCATCTCGCTCAGCGCGAGGGCCAGTGCGCCCAGGACTTCGGCCCGGCCGCCAAGTGCCCCCGGAAGTACGCTCAGTTGACGCGCCGCACTCGGGATCGCGTACCGCCCCACGGACTCCCTGATCGGCCCGAGGACCAGCTCACCGGCCTCCGCGAGGTCACCCCCGAGCACGACACGGGAAGGGTTGAGGAGGTTGCAGAGATTCGCGACGCCGCTGCCGATGTGCCGCCCGACGTCCGCGATCACGCGCCGGCAGCCCGGGTCGCCGTCCCGCGCGAGGCCCACGACGCGCTCCATGGTCAGGTCGGTGCCGTGGCTCGACTGGAGCAGGGGCAGCACGTACCGGGCGGCGGTGAAGGTCTCCAGGCAGCCGCGGTTGCCGCAGCGGCAGACCGGGCCCGACTCGTCGAGCGTGATGTGCCCGATCTCCCCCGCCGTGCCGCCGGGGCCCCGGTAGATCCGCCCGCTGATCACGAGCCCGGCGCCCACACCGCTCGCCACCTTGATGTACGCGAGGTCCCTGACCCCCCGGCCGCTGCCCCAGACCAGCTCGCCGAGCGCGCCGAGGTTGGCGTCGTTGTCGACGTGCACGGGCACGCCCAGGCGCCCCTGCAGCTCCTCGGCGGGCTTGGTGCCGGCCCAGCCCGGCAGGATCGACGTCGAGCCGAGCGTGCCGGACTCCACGTCGATGGGGCCCGGCACGCCGAGGCCGACACCCGCGATCTTCGTACGGTCCACTCCGGTGGCCGCGATCAGCCGGCTGACCAGCTGCTCGGCCCGGTCGAAGCCCTGCGCGGCGGACGCGTCGACGTCCAGCGGCTCGGACTCCTCGGCGAGCACCTGGTGGGCGAGGTTCCCCACGGCCACGCGCAGGTGGGTGTGGCCGAAGTCGACGCCGATGACGATGCCGGCGTCACCGCTCAGCGAGACGCTGCGGGCCCGCCTGCCGCCCGCCGAGGTGGGCGTGACCTCGACCGTCCCGCCTTCCTTGAGCTCCCGGACGATGTTGGAGACCGTCGCGGCCGACAGGCCCGTCGTCCTCGCGATCTCCGCCTGCGTGAGCGACCCGGCGAGGCGCACGGCACGTACGACCCGCTCGAGATTGGCCCGGTGCAGCGACGACTGCGACCCCGGAGTCTCCATTGACTCTCACCCTTTGCCCTCTTTCGGGCGGCTATGAGGCCCCCCGTGACGCCGGCTCCGGAAGCAGTACCGGGCCATGTACAAGTTGTGAACTCCAAACTCTGCCGAAGGAGATGCCACAGTCAAGTCCTTGACGGAGATCCAGCCTGCGTGCACACGCCTCCCCCGCGGACCCCACACGGGACGGACCAGCTCCGCATCGCCGCTCCCGCGCACCCCCGTCCCCCGCGCCGGCCCCCCGGCCGCCCTCGCCCGCGCGGCGGACGGGGCGCGGCTGCGTGTAAGAGGTGTCGGCATCGCGTGCGGCCCTCTTGTCCGGGTGCGCGCCGCCGCGAGACGCTGGTGGCCCTCTTTCCGAGGCTGGTCCTGAGGCTCGTCCGACCCGGGGGCACGCGGTGGCGCTACTGACGGAGCTCCTGACGGAGAACGGCCACGCCACGGGCGGGCGGCCCCACTTGGCCGCGGATCCGAAGCCGGGTGCGGACCCGCCGCCCGTCGCCGCCGTGCGCCGGCCCGGATGCGCGGGTCCGGTGCGAGCGGTGGTCGCGGTCGCCGCGTTCCTGGCCACGGCGGTCGTCTCGCTCGCCCCGGGGCCGCCGGTCCTCGCACCGGCGGCCGGGGCGGGCGCCGACGTGGCGGCCGCACCCGGCACCGGGCCCTCGGCCGGCGGCGAGCCGTCCCCCCTGGCCGGGCGGCGGACCGGGGCGGATCCGCGCATCCGCCCGGCGGCCGTCGCCGACTGCGGGGGAACGGCCCGGGACCGCCCCGCGGTCATCTTTCTCGCCTGCGGAGACGGTGGCGCGGGCCTCAAGGAGCTGCGGTGGAGGAACTGGGGCGAGCCCGTCGCCACCGCCACCGGGCGCGGCTGGCAGCAGATCTGCCGGCCCAACTGCGCGGAGGGCGGGCAGGACAGGTTCTCGGTGACCGTGACCGTGGGCGGCCTGAAGGGCGGGCGCTACACGAGCCTGCGGATCACCGCACCGCACTCGCCGATGGGGCCCGTCGCCGACTACTGGCTCAAGGAGGACGGTCCCTGGGCGAAGGACTGACGGTTCCTGCCCGACGGCCGGCGATCGGTCCCTTCCCGAAGGCAGGCGGTTCCTTCCCGACGGGCCGGCGGTTGCTTCCCGAAGGCAGGCGGTTCCTTCTCGGCTGGCTGACGCTCCCCCCACCGTCTCCTCGTCCGACCCCTCACGCACCCCACGCCGTGAACGCCGCCCAATGGACCGGTGAGGCGAAGGGACGCTCCTTCGGCGGTTTCGCGTGGGCGGCGTACCGCGCGGCCAGTTCCGCCAGGTGCCGGTGCGACTCCGTGCAGCGCGCGAGTTCCTCCCACGTGAGACGCCGCAGCCAGCCGCGCGCCCGGCGCAGCGCCGGTACCGGGTCCCGGCCGTCGCGCAGGAGTTCGTAGAAGCGCGTCATCAGGAACGCGGTCGCCAGGTCGTCCACCTGCCACAGGCTGGTCACCGCGCAGGCCGAGCCGGCCTGGAGGAAGGCGGCGGGCAGGCCGAGGAACTCGTCGGGGGCCTCGACGATGCCGTAGTGCCCGGACTGGCAGGCGCCCGCCACCGCCACCCTGCAGTGCGGGAGCCGGTGGCGTACGAGGGTGTCCATGTCCAGCCGGCCGTCGGCGAGCACGAGTGAGCCGCCCTGGCTGTCGGACTCCGCGCCGCCGTGACAACTCAGGTGCAGATGTGTGGCGTCGGCCAGGTGGTCGAGCACCCAGCCGACCGTGGCCTCGGCCCCGACCGCGCTGTCGAAGGTGCCGCGCGGCCCGAACAGGTCGCGGATCTCGCCCAGTTCGCCGCGGCTGCCGGGCAGCGAACCGTCGGGGTCGGTGACGGCCACCAGGTGCGGACGGGCCGCGGGCGGGCGGGCCGCCCTGGCGCGGGACGCGGCGTGGACGGCGGCGGACGGGGCGACGTACAGCGTTCCGATGTCGTCGAGGACGCGGTCCCGGCCCGGGTCGAGCGGCACCGCGTGCAGCGGGACGAGGCCCAGCAGGCCGGTCGGGACGACGACGGCCGCGTCGTGCGGCCCGTCCGCGAGGAGCGCGGCGAGCGGGCGCACCAGGGGGGCGAGGGCGGTGAGGCGTTCCAGGGTGCCGGGGAGCTCCCGCCGCCGTCTGAGCCTGGTCGCCTGCTGGACGAGCCAGAGGCCGGCGGTGCCGTCCTCGGGGTCGATGACCAGCAGCCGCAGCAGGGTGACGCTGGTGACCTCGGGCACGTGCACGGCCCGTACGCCCTGCCCCGGGCCGCCGACCACCAGGACGTAGCTGCCCCAGGGCGCGTTGACCAGGTACGCCAGCGGGAGGCCGGCCGCCGCCCTGGCGATGTCCGGCAGTTCGGTGGTGCGCAGGAAGTCCTCGAGGCCGGGGACGGTCCGGATCTCCTCGACGACCGCGCGCAGGGCGCGTTCCGCGTCGGCCTGTTCGCGTGCCGCGGGGGCGAGGCCTGCGGGCGCCGGCGCGACGGGCCCGGTGACCGAGGCGTCGTAGCGGACCTGGGCCTCGCGGTAGCGGCGGGCCAGGAAGGAGTCGACGGCCGCCAGCTCCGCCAGGTCCGCGGCGCCGCGCCCGACGGTCGTGGAGAGTTCGCGGGCGAGGCCGCGCTCGATGGCCCGCACCGCGTGCTCGCAGCGGCCGGCCCGCGCCAGCAGGAAGGCGGTCCAGCGGGCGATCCTGTCTACCCGCACGACCACGTCGCGGCGGCTCGCCACGGTCATCTGGGCGTCGTGGAGCGCGCTGACCGCGGTGAGCATGCCGGACGCCACGTCGGCCGCGTCGTCCCACCGTTCCGCCCCGGCGTGGATGTCGAGGAGCTCTCCGGCGATGTCAAGGTGCAGCGAGGGGGCGTCCGCGGGTGGGGCGGCGGCCAGGGCCGCGCTGCGCAGCCGGACGCTCTCGGCGCTGCCGGCTCCCTCGATCAGATCGCTCGCCCGGGCCGACAGCCAGGTGACGCGGGCGGTGTTGAGCGGCCCGGGGCCCGTCACGGACAGCTCGGACGCCGCGCGCGCCGCGGTGCGCGCGGCGTGGGCGTCCGGTGGATCGCGCCGCAGCAGCAGTTCGGCGAGATTGCACTGGGCCCGCATCCAGAGCGCGCGGTCGTCGTCGGGCCCGAGGTGGTCGAGCGCGTCCCGGTGGCAGCGCTCCGCCTCGCGCAGGTCGTCGGGCTCCCCGCGGCGCTGCAGGAGCAGGCCGAGGTTGACCAGGGAGTAGGCCCAGTCGACGGGGGAACGTGCCGGGGAGCGCTCCTCCAGTGCGGCCCTGATGCGGTCGATGCCGAGGCTCAGGTCGGCGGGGCCGCCGCCGGGGCGCTCGGCGAGGAGCAGTCCGTAGTTGGTCTGGATCAGCGCCCAGAACTCGGGGTGTTCTTCCCGGTCGATCCTGCTCGCCCGGGCCATCAGCCCACGGCCCGCCTCCCAGACCTCCAGGCGGTCGCCGTCGTCGCGCAAGTAATGGGCGGCGGCCAGGTGGTTGGCCGTGCGCACCCACTCCAGGCTGCCCTCGGGCAGTCTCGTCAGCGCGTGTTCGAGCAGCCCGAGCACCTCGGACAGCTCGGCGTCGAGCCCGGCGTGCAGCGCGCGCAGGAGGAGGTCGCCGAGCAGCGCGGACAGCTCGGTCCGTGTGTCCTCCTCGCCGAGGTGGGCGGCGAGTTCGAGGGCCTCGCGGGCCGGTGCGATGCCCGTGGTCCCCTCGGCGGCGAAGGCCGTCTCGCACAGCTCGCGCAGTCGCTCGTACAGTCCGCCGCCGAAGTCGCTCAGGGAGGCGAGGTAGCGGCGCAGTGCCTCGTTCCGCGGGGTACGCCCGTCGCTCAGGTCCTCCAGGAACCGCTGGCGGCGCCTCAGGGCCGCCGCGTCGGGTCTGCCCGCGGCCTCGGCCGCGCGGACCTCGGCGCGGCCGGCGTCCCGCACCCGCGTGTCGCGGGTCAGCTCGGGCCGCGTCCGCAGGAGCGCGTCGAGTTCGTCCGGCATGCTCGTCAGCAGGGCGTACAGCAGCCCGTTCACTTCGGTGTCCGCGCGTTCCTCCGCGAAGTACCGGAGGAAGAGGGCGTAGTGGTCGGCCGCGGCCTGCCCGTGCGGCTCGACCTCGGTGCGGGCCGTCGCGGGATCGGCCAGGTCCCGGGCGGGGTCGCGGGTCAGGACGACCGCGAGCAGGGTGCGGGGCAGCGGGATCAGCTGTCCGTCGAAGGTGTCGCCGTCGAAGGCCCCGGCCCGCTCGGCCTCCCCCAGCAGGGCGAGGGCGGACGGCCCGGGGTCGTCGCGCAGTTCGGCCAGGGACAGCCCGAGCAGCAGCGGGGCCGGCCGGCCCGGCCGCAGCACCAGCAGCGGTACGTCGATGTCGGCGCGCGCCCCGCATTGCGGGCAGTCGGCCCAGGCGAGGCCCGGCCCCGGCGCCGCCAGGACGTCGGCGCGCTCGCGGGCGTCGACGACGCGCCACACGACCGCCGAGCGCTCCTGGTCGCATCCCGCGCAGTGCCAGGCGAAGGACGCCCTGGCCGAGACCGCCATGCCGCCTCCGTCGTCCCGCGACCGCGCCGGCCGTCCGCCGCCCGCCCGCTACTGGCCGCCGTTGATCCGCGAGAGCAGCGCCGTGAAGACCCGGCCGAGGGCCGCGTCCTTCATGGCCGCCTTGCGGATGGTCAGGCTCCACTTCCCCCGGGTGTCCCGCTTCACGACCACCTCGGTCTGCAGGAGCACGATGACGAGGACGGGAACCAGGAGCGACACGGGGTCGAATCGCTCCGACGGGGACCGTGCGTAGTCGACGGCCTCGTCGACCGTCCGCGCCAGGTCCGCGTCCCGGGAGGCCGCGTACACCAGCACGGCGCGCGCCAGATCACCCTCCGACGCGGTCCCGTGTCCGGGCTGCGCGTAGGCCGCGACGTCGGCGGCGTCGAGCATCCCGGCCAACTCCGCGCGGTCCCAGTCGTGCTGACGGGCCGCGTCGAGGAGACCCTGCTCCTCGACGACGGCCGCGAGCGCCCGGACGGCGGCCTCGTCCGGCAGCGCCTCGATGTCCCGTGCCAATCGGTTCTGGTCCAACTGGTCCCGTCCCGTCCCGCGTTACTTCACCGACCCTGCCGTGAGCCCCGACACCACGTGCCGCTCGATGAAGGCGAACAGCACGATGACCGGAACGATAGCGACGACGGACGCGGCGAACAGGTAGTTCCACTGGACCGTGTAGTTGCCGATGAAGTTGTTGATGCCGACCGTCAGCGGCTGCTTCTCCGGCTCCGTGGTCAGGGTCAGGCCCATCACGAACTCGTTCCAGGACGTGATGAAGGTGAAGATCACGGCCGTCACCACGCCCGGCAGGGCCAGCGGCAGGGTGACCTTGATCATCGCGCCGAAGCGGCTCGTGCCGTCGACCATGGCCGCCTCTTCGAGCTCCGGCGGGATGGAGGAGATGTAGGCCGTCAGGATCCACACCGCGAAGGCGAGGTTGAACGCCGCGTTGGTGAGGATCAGCGTCCAGACGGAGTTGAGCATGTCCAGCTGGTGGAACTCGCGGTAGAGGCCGACCAGGAGGGCCGTGGGCTGGAACATCTGGGTGACCAGGACGAGCAGCAGGAAGAGCTTGCGGCCCCGGTAGCGCATGCGGGCCGTGTAGTACGCGGCCGGCAGCGACACGAGGAGCACCAGCAGCGTGGCGCCGCCCGCCACCAGCAGGGTGACCTGGAGGTTCTGGCCGAGCTCGGACTCCTTCCACACGTCGACGAAGTTCGCCCACTCCAGGTTCTGGGGCAGGTACGTGCGGTCGCGCAGCTCCTCCTTGGGGCGCAGCGCGGTGACGATCATCTCCAGGTACGGCGCGAGGAAGATCGCGGCCAGGAGCCACGCGCAGGCCGTGATGACCAGGGTGCGGGGCCGGAAGGTCCGCCGGGTCTTCCGGGCGGGGCCGCCGTCCTTGTGGGGCGCGGGCCGGGTCGCCGTCGCGGTGGCCATCAGTCCTCCTCGTTCCACCGGCTGACCTTCAGGAAGATCAGCACGAGCACCACGACCATCAGGAAGTTGACGACCGACATGGCCGCGGACTCGCCGATGTCGGTCTCCTTCAGCTTGTACATGAACACCATCGACGTGGAGGTGTCGTAGCCCGGACCGCCCTGGGTCATGGCCCAGATGATCGGGAAGGAGTTGAAGACGTTGATGAGGTTGATGACCACGCCGACGAGGAAGGCGGGCCGCAGCATCGGCAGCGTGATGTGCCGGTAGGTCTGCCAGGGGCCCGCCCCGTCGATCCGCGAGGCCTCGTAGACGTCCTGCGGGATGGTCTGCAGACCGGCCAGGAGCGTGTACGTGGTGAAGGGCAGCGAGACGAAGACGGCGACCGCCATCATCCACGGCCAGGCCGTCTCGGGCTTGCCCAGCCAGTCCTTGGAGCTGTCGATCAGGCCGAGGTCGAGCATGAGGGTGTTGAGCACGCCCGCGGTCTGGTTGAGCATCCACTTGAAGCCGATGGCGGTCATCAGGACGGAGGCCGCCCAGGGGGCGATGAGCGCCCAGCGGGTGATCCGCCGGCCGGGGAACTTCTGGTTGAACAGCTGGGCCAGGGCCAGCGAGAGCAGCATGGTGACGGTGACGACGACGACCGTCCACACCACCGTCCACAGCAGCACGGCCGTGAAGTCGCTCTCCTCGAAGAGCTTCTTGAACTTGTCGGTCCCGGCGCTCCCGCGCACCTTGCCGGCGATGGAGATGTTGAGGAACGAGGTGCGGATCAGCTCGACGACGGGCCAGACGACCACGGCGAGGATCAGCAGGATGACGGGCGCGATCCAGGGCAGCGGGCCAAGCCTGGCGATGCCGCTGCGGCGGCTCACCGGCCCGGGTGCGCGCCCGCTCCGTCCCCGGCCGGACTCGGCCGGGGACGGAGGGGCCTTCAGCGACACAAGGACTCCTTGCGAAGGGGATGACGTGGGGAACGGGTCGCGCCGGGCCCCGTCGGGGCCCGGCGAACCGCGGTGCGGCGTCGGCTACTTGGCGTCGGCCGCCGCCGACTCCGCCTTCTTCTGGAGGTCGCCGAGCACCTGCTTGGCGTCGTCCGCCACGGCCTTGCCGCCGGTCTTCTTGATCTCGGCGGAGACGACGTCCCAGGACGTGTCGCCCAGCGGATAGAACTTGGCGTTGGGCAGCACCTGGAAGAACGGCTCCAGGTCCTTGTGCTTGCCGTTGCCCTGCATGGTCTTGAGGGTGTCCTGGGTGACCGGCATCAGGTTGTACATCTCGTCGAACGCGAGCATCTTCTTGGAGTACGTGAAGTCCAGGAACTTCTTCACGCCCTCCTTCTCCGCGCCGCCGTCCTTGAACGCCATCATCCAGTCGGCCACGCCGAGGGTGCTCTGCAGCGGGCCCTCCTTGCCGGGGATGGGCGCGACGCCGTAGTCGACCTTGCCCTCCTTGGCCATCTGGATCAGGCTCGGGTGGCCGTTGAGCATGCCGACCTTGCCGGCCGCGAAGTCGGCGAAGGCCGTCTTGCGGTCGGTGGAGGCCGGGTTGGCGTAGGTGAGGCCGGGCTTGACCAGGTTGGTCTTGAGCCAGTCGAAGGTCTCGACGTTCTGCGCGCTGTCGAGGGTGTACTTGCCGTCGGCGTCGGTGTAGCCGCCGCCGTTGCCGAGCTCCCACATCAGCGACTCGCCCTGGGTCTCCTCGGGGCCGAGCGGCAGGGCGTAGGGGGTGTCGGCGGCCTTCTTGGCCTTGATCTTCTCGGCGTCGGCCGCGAGCTCGTCCCAGGTCTTCGGCGCGCTCTTGATGCCGGCCTTCTTGAAGACGTCCTTGTTGTAGAACATCACGCGGCTGGAGGACACCCACGGAATGCCGTACTGGGTGCCGTCGACCTCACCGGCCTTGGCGAAGGTGGGAATGAGGTTGTCGCGGGTCTTCGCGGACATCACCTCGTCGGCCTTGTAGAGCAGGTCGTCGGCGACCTTGTCCGCGTAGCCGCCGGTCTGCAGCAGGTCGGGCTCGTTGCCCGCCTGGATCATGTTCTTGACGGACTTGTCGATCTCGTTCCAGTTGATGACCTGGACGTCGACCTTGTAGCCCTTGTTGGCCTTCTCGAATTCCTTCTTGACCTCGGCCCAGTACACCTTGGATGCGTTGGACGCCTTGTCGCCGTAGTCGGCGGCGACGAGCTTGATCGTCTTGCCGTCACCGCTGTCGCTGTCACCACCGCAGGCGGTGAGTCCCAGTGCCATGGCGAGCGTTGCCGCACCGGTGGCGACTATTCGATTCCTCATGCTGTTCAACCCTTCGACATCGGTGTCGACTTGAGCGCGTCCAACCGCACCCCGCGGCGCCGTGGCGCCGACACTACTCACGGCCCGATTGGCCTCAACAGGCCTAGACCTCTTTCGTGGCCAACCTGAAATCACCGGCCTCACCAGGTCACTTGAGTGCTCCCGCGGTCAGACCGGCCTGCACCTGGCGCTGGAAGACGGCGTAGACGACGAGCACCGGCAGCATGGCGATGGTCAGGCCCGCGAAGAGCGCGCCCCAGTCGCCGCGGTAGCCCTGCGACACGGCCAGCGAGGCCAGGCCCTGCGGCAGCACGTAGCTCTGCTCGTCCTCGTTGTTGAGCAGGAGCGGGAGCAGGTACTGGTTCCACTGGCCGAGGAAGTTGAAGATGCCGATGCTGACCAGGCCGGGCTTGGCCATCGGCAGCATGATCTGGAAGAAGGTGCGGGTGTGCGAGGCGCCGTCGACCATCGCCGCCTCCTGCACGCCGGTCGGCAGCGTGCGGAAGAAGGAGGTCAGGAAGAAGGTGGTGAAGGGCAGCGAGTACGCGATGTAGGCGATCATCAGGCCGGGCCGGGTGTCGAGGAGACCGAAGTTCTCCATGACCGCGAACAGCGGCACCAGGGCGAGGATGACGGGGAACATCATGCCGCCCGCGAACAGCATGAAGATGAACCGGTTGCCGGGGAAGGTGAAGCGCGCGATGACGTAGGCGGCCATCGAGCCGAGCAGCATGGTGCCGGTCAGCGAACCCGCCAGGATGATCAGCGAGTTGAGGGTGTACTGGCCGATGCTGGCCTTGCTCCACGCGTTGCTGAAGTTCTCCCAGTGGAAGGAGGCGGGCCAGCCCATCGGGTCGCTGAGGATCTCCGCCGAGGGACGGAACGCGGTGAGCGCGACCCAGATCAGGGGTCCCGCCGCGAGGACGACCCACAGGACGAGGAAGGCGTGCGAGAAGACGTTGAGCGTGCCGCCGGTGGCCTTCTCGCGGCGGGCCGCGGCGCTCTTCTCGGGGCCGGGCGCGGTGGTGGTGGTCGTGGTCATGATGCAGTGGCTCCCGCGGTCTCAGTATTCGATCCGGTCGCGGTTCCCCACCCGCATGACGATCAGGGAGAACGCCATGCTCAGGAGGAGAAGGACGACACCGATGGACGTGGCGTAGCCGTACTGGCCATCTCGGAACCGTTCGTAGAGGAAGACCGGGGTGACCTTCAGGACGTGCGGCGGGACCATGACCAGGCAGATCGCGAAGGTGTCCAGGGCCTGGATGCCCATGTAGATCCAGCCGGTGCGCACCGTGTCCCAGATCAGCGGGAGCGTGACGCTGAAGAAGGTGCGGGCGCGGCCCGCGCCGTCGAGCAGCGACGCCTCGTAGATCTCCTTGGGGATCGAGCCCATCGCGGCGGAGAAGAGCACCACGTAGAAGCCGACGAAGCTCCAGCTGATCACGGTGAGCAGCGCGATGAGGGCGAGGTTCTGGTCGCCGCCGAGCCACGCCGGGCCGTCGATGCCGACCTTGTCGAGGCCGCCGTTGATCAGGCCGCTGTTGGTGTTGAAGACCCGTCCCCACACCACCGCGATGATCGCGACGGACAGGACCTGCGGGAAGAAGTAGACGACCTTGTAGATCGAGGAGCCCGCGACGCCCGCGATGGCCTGTCCCCTGCGGTGCCGCCCGCCCGAGGTGATCATGTAGGCGAAGAACATGCCGAGGATCAGCGTCAGGGCCGGGGCGATCAGCAGCAGCAGGGTGCTGATCTGCAGCGAGTCCCAGAAGCGGTCGTCGTTCCACATCTTCTGGTAGTTGTCGAACCCGACGAAGTGGGCGACGGGGCCGCCGGACCAGTCGGTGAACGAGTAGTAGATCGCCTGGAGGAAGGGCGAGACGACGAACAGCGCGTAGAACGCGAGCGGCACGGCGAGGAAGCCCACGATGAAGCGGTACTTGTCGAGCGTGCGGTAGCGCCGGTCGTAGCGGACGCGCTCGGGGGTGAAGCGGGGTGGCAGCACCACCGCAAGGACGAACAACAGCAGGCTCGGTGCGCCTGGCGCGGGCCTCGCGGCCGGCTGCTTCTTCGAAGGTGGTGGGTTGTCCACCCGGGTGTCGGTCTTCACACTGCTCAGCCCCGCCCGCTCATTCCATGCCTACGTGCTCGGTCGCGTGCCCGGGTCCGGGGCGCGGGGCCCCGGACCCACTGGAGGATCAGGCCTTCTTGACCTTGGTGATGTCGGGGTCCTGCTTGATCCGGTCCGCGGCCTTCTGCATGGTGTCCATGGCCTGCTTGGCGCCGATCTGGCCCTGCATGAACTTGTGGATCATGTTGTTGAAGTCCTCGCGGAACAGCTCGTTGTACCAGTCCATGAACTGGGGGATGACGACGTTCTCGCCGGCCGCCTTGATCGCCGCCTGCGCGCTCGCCGCGCCCGAGGGCAGCTTCAGGCCGTCGATGGCCCCCTTGACGACGGGCATGGAGCCGATCTCGTTGAAGAGGTTGACGGCGGCTTCCTTGCTGTACATCATCCGCAGCCACTCCAGGCCGCCCTGGCGGTTCTCGGCCTTGGCCGGGACGATGAAGGGCTCACCGGCCGGGGCGTAGAGGGTGCCGAACGGCAGCTTGTCCGAGGAGTCCAGGGACGGGGTCGCGCCGACCGCCATCCGGAAGTCCTTGGGCGTGGTGTCCTTGGCCTCGTTCTCCACCCAGGAACCGTTGGGCACGAAGAGGCACTTGCCCTCCTTCGTCCACGCGGTCTGCATCTCGGTGTGCGCCTCGGTGCCGTCGAAGCCGGTCAGCACGTACTTCTTGGCGACCAGCTCCTCCCAGGCCTCGAAGACGTCCTTGACCGCGTCGTGCTTCCAGGCGTTGGGCTCCAGGTAGTCCATCGCCGTGGTGACGTCGCGCCCGCCGCGCTGGGCGAACATCGCGTACATGCTGAAGAACATGTACCGCGGGTGACCGCCGGGGTAGCTCCAGCCGTGGATGCCCTTGGCCTTGGCCTTCTTGCAGACCGCGAGCATCTCGTCCCAGGTCTTGGGGTACTCGGCGTCCAGGCCGTCCTCGAGGAGCTTCTGCGAGTACCAGTTGCCGTACACCGTCAGTGCGATGTTCAGCTGGTAGCACTCCTTGCCGCCGAAGCGGCCCATCTGCTCGACGACCGGCACCAGCGTCTCGCGCACGGTGACGTCCGGGTCGTCCCACGAGGGGGCGTCGAGGACCTCGCTGAGGTCGGCGACCTGCTTGTTGTGGACCAGCTTGCCCGGGTTCATCTGGTCGGCGCCGGAGTTGTTGACGACGTCGGCGGTGGGCTTGCCGCGGACGATCTTCGGCTGGACCTGGGTGGCGATCTTCTCGGTGGGCTTCTGCTCGGGCTTGGCCTTCGGGTACTTCTTGGCGTACATGTCCGTGACGAACTGGGCGTACTTGTCGCCGTACCCGCCGTTGAAGATGTAGACCGTCAGGCCCGCGTCCTCCTTGACGCCCAGCGGGTTCTTCTTGGACTTCTTGCCCTTCTGGGCCTCGTTCTCGTCGCCGCCTCCGCTGGCGCAGGAGCTCAGCGCCCCGACGGCCGGCACCGCGAGCAGAGACGCGGCGGCCGCCCTCTTCATGACATCACGACGGTTGACGCTGGTGGATCCCATGCTCAAGTCCTCGCCTTCTCCAGGACTCAGGCGGTGAACCGGACCCTGACCGGCACCGCGGTGGTGTGAAGCTGGGGTCGTGCGTTATTGCGGTGGAGCGGCGGAATGCGACGGGCGGAAAAGGCAGTTGACGTTTCGCGGCTCTCCGTATCGCCATGTCGCCATGTTTTCGTTTTCCCCGTCCCGCCACCGCCGGGCCCGTGGCCGGCGGACGCCCGCCCGGACGCCGACAGGTATAGTCCACTTGCGGCCGGGTGGGCAAGATCGAATACACGTTTGCTCCGTAGGCTTTTCCGAGTTGAGACCTGTGCCGTTCTCCTCGGCGAGACCTGCGACGTTCCCCTCGAAACCTCTCGCACCTCCCGGCGGGACGGCGAGGACTTTCGTGCCGGTTTCCATGGACTTTCCCACGCGGGCGGCGCGGACAGTGGTCCAGTGCGCGCCGCGCGGCGAGGGACCCGCCGCCGCTCACCGGGCCCGCACGGACGCGCCGCCGCGCCACCCAGGCCCCCGTGGCCGGTTCCCGCCACCCCGGCACCGACCTCCCCGGACCGCCGCCCCTACACCAACAAGAGCCCCGTCAACAGCCTTGACACCACTCGACACTTGACGCCCTACTAGACCTTGCGCAGCGACCGTGACAACGTTGTCCAACTCGCAAGGAGGGGCTCGGGGATGCCGCACTCGGCACGCAGACCTCGTTACAGACACCACCGCCCGGCCGGTCCGGGAACCCGTTCGGCCACGGCCGTCGGGACGCTGGCGCTCGCGCTCGTCGTGGCGGCACAGGGGGCCGCCGTCGCCGGGCCCGAGCGACCGCCCCGCGCGGACCGGGAGTTCTCCTCGTCGTTCGAGGAGGACCAGGCCGCACCCGACTGGCTGAACACCGTGGAGCGGACGCCCGACGGCGGCAAGAAGGCGTCGGGCGTCAACGGCGCGTTCAGCTCCGGGCTTCCGGGCAGCGTGAACGACCACGTGACCGAGGTCCGGGCGAGCGGGGAGAACACCGGCGCGGGCGAGGTCGCGGCGAACCTCGTCGACGGCGAGGCCACCAGCAAGTGGCTGACCTTCGCGAAGGACGGCTGGGCCGAGTTCGACCTGGACGAACCGGCGAAGGTCGTCACGTACGCCCTCACTTCGGCCAACGACCACGCCGAGCGCGACCCGAAGGACTGGACGCTCCGGGCCTCCGTGGACGGCAAGGACTGGAAGGTCCTCGACGAGCGCAAGGGCGAGAGCTTCGACGGCCGCCACAAGACGAAGACGTACGCCATCGACAACCCCGAGAACTCCACGGCGTACGCGCACTACCGTCTCGACGTCACCGCGAACAACGGCGCGTCCGACGCCCTGCAACTCGCCGACGTGCAGCTGTCGGTGGGCGGCTCGCAGGCGCCCGTGCCCGAGGACATGCTGAGCCTGGTGGACCGCGGCCCCAGCGGCTCCCCGACCGCCAAGTCCCGCGCCGGGTTCACCGGCACGCACGCGCTGCGCTACGCGGGCAGCCACACGGCGGACGGCCGCGGCTACTCGTACAACAAGGTCTTCGACGTCGACGTGAAGGTGGCGCGGGACACCGAGCTCGGGTACCGCCTCTTCCCGTCGATGGCCGAGGGCGACCTCGACTACGCGGCGACGAACGTCTCGGTCGACCTGGCCTTCACCGACGGCACCTACCTCAGCGACCTGAAGGCCGTCGACCAGCACGGCTTCCCGCTGACCCCGCGGGGCCAGGGCGCGGCCAAGGCGCTCTACGTCAACCAGTGGAACGACGTCACCGCCCGCCTCGGCCGGGTCGCGGCCGGCAAGACCGTCGACCGGGTGCTCCTCGCGTACGACTCCCCCAAGGGCCCGGCGAAGTTCCGCGGCTGGCTCGACGACGTGTCGCTGACCCGGAAGGCCCCGCCGAAGCCGAAGGCGCACCCCTCCGACTACGCGGACACCACGCGCGGCACCAACTCCAGCGGCGGCTTCTCGCGCGGCAACACCTTCCCGGCCACGGCCGTCCCGCACGGCTTCAACTTCTGGACGCCGGTGACCAACGCGGGCTCCCTGAGCTGGCTGTACGACTACGCGCGCGGCAACAACGAGGACAACCTGCCGACGATCCAGGCGTTCAGCGCGAGCCACGAGCCGAGCCCGTGGATGGGCGACCGGCAGACGTTCCAGATGATGCCGTCGGTCGACCGGGACACCCCGTCCGCGTCCCGCACCCAGCGCGCGCTGCCCTTCAAGCACGAGAAGGAGACGGCACGCCCGCACTACTACGGCGTGACGTTCGAGAACGGCCTGAAGGCCGAGATGGCGCCGACCGACCACGCGGCGATGATGAGGTTCACCTATCCCGGTGACGACGCGAGCGTCATCTTCGACAACGTCTCGGAGAAGGGCGGCCTGACCCTCGACAAGGAGAGCGGCGTCGTCAGCGGCTTCTCCGACGTGAAGTCGGGGCTCTCCACGGGCGCCACCCGCCTGTTCGTGTACGGCACCTTCGACGCGCCGGTCACCGCGGGCGGCAAGCTGGAGGGCGGTGGCGGCGGGGACGTCACCGGCTACCTCCGCTTCCAGCCCGGCAAGGACCGCACGGTCGGCCTGCGCCTGGCGACCTCGCTGATCAGCCTGGACCAGGCCAAGGAGAACCTCGCCCAGGAGATCCCGGCGGGCACCTCCTTCGACCGGGTCAAGGACCGCGCCCAGCGGCAGTGGGACGACCTCCTCGGCAAGGTGGAGGTCGAGGGCGCGAGCGAGGGCCAGCGCACCTCGCTGTACTCCTCGCTCTACCGGCTGTACCTGTACCCCAACTCGGGCTTCGAGAAGGTGCGTTCCGCGGGCGGCAGGGCGACGTACAAGTACGCGTCCCCGTTCTCGCCGCAGACCGGCCCCGACACCCCGACGCACACCGGCGCGAAGATCGTCGAGGGCAAGCCGTACGTCAACAACGGCTTCTGGGACACCTACCGCACCACCTGGCCCGCCTACTCGCTGCTCACCCCGAAGAAGGCGGGCGAGCTGGTCGACGGCTTCGTGCAGCAGTACAAGGACGGCGGCTGGACCTCGCGCTGGTCCTCGCCCGGCTACGCGGACCTGATGACGGGCACCTCCTCGGACGTCGCGTTCGCCGACGCGTACGTCAAGGGCGTGAAGTTCGACGCCGAGGCCGCGTACGACGCGGCGGTGAAGAACGCCACGGTGGTGCCGCCGAGTTCGGGCGTCGGCCGCAAGGGCATGGAGAGGTCGCCGTTCCTCGGCTACACGCCGAGCGAGACCCACGAGGGCCTGTCCTGGGCCCTGGAGGGCTACCTCAACGACTACGGCATCTCCCGCATGGGCGAGGCCCTGTTCAAGAAGACGGGCAAGAAGCGCTACCGGGAGGAGTCCGCGTACTTCCTCAACCGCGCCCGTGACTACGTGAACCTCTTCGACGACAAGGCGGCGGGCGCGGGCACCGACCCCGGCTTCTTCCAGGGCAAGGACGCCAAGGGCGGCTGGCGGGTGCCCTCGGACAAGTTCGACCCGCGCGTGTGGGGCCACGACTACACGGAGACCAACGCCTGGGGCTACGCCTTCACGGCCCCGCAGGACTCCCGGGGCCTGGCCAACCTGTACGGCGGGCGCAAGGGGCTCGGCGACAAGCTCGACACGTACTTCGCGACCCCCGAGACCGGCTCCGCCGAGTTCGCGGGCTCCTACGGAGGCGTCATCCACGAGATGACCGAGGCCCGCGACGTCCGCATGGGCATGTACGGCCACTCCAACCAGGTCGCCCACCACGCCGCGTACATGTACGACGCGGCCGGGCAGCCGTGGAAGACACAGGAGAAGGTCCGCGAGGTCCTCTCCCGCCTCTACACCGGCAGCGAGATCGGCCAGGGCTACCACGGCGACGAGGACAACGGCGAGCAGTCGGCCTGGTACCTCTTCTCCTCGCTCGGCTTCTACCCGCTGGTGATGGGCAGCGGCGAGTACGCGATCGGCTCGCCGCAGTTCACCAAGATGACCGTCCACCTGGACAACGGCCGCGACCTCGTCGTCAAGGCGCCGAAGAACAGCGCGAAGAACGTGTACGTGCAGGGCCTGAAGGTCAACGGCAAGAAGTGGACCTCGACGGCGCTCCCGCACAAGCTCGTGGCGAACGGCGGCGTCCTGGAGTTCGACATGGGTGCCGAGCCGTCGGCGTGGGGCTCCGGCAAGAACGCCCAGCCGACGTCGGTCACCCGCGACGACAAGGTGCCCTCGCCCAGGAAGGACGCCCTCAAGGGAGCGGGCGCGCTCTTCGACGACTCCTCGGCGACCACCGCCTCGGCGGACGCCGCGGTGACCCTGCCGGTCACCGGCAGGACGAAGGCCGTGCAGTACACGCTGACGTCGTCCGCCGACCGGACGAAGGCGCCGCGCGGCTGGACGCTGCAGGGGTCGAAGGACGGCGAGCGGTGGAAGCAGCTGGACAAGCGGTCCGGTGAGTCCTTCGCCTGGGACCGGCAGACCCGGGTCTTCACGGTCGACCGGCCCGGTGCGTACACGCACTACCGGCTCGTGCCGGACGGTCCTGCGACACTCGCGGAGATCGAGCTCCTGAGCTGAGCGCCGACCCCCGACCAGCACCGACCCCCGCGGCCGACCGGCCCCGGGGGTCGGTCCGCGTCAGGGGTCGGTCCGCGTCAGGGGTCGGTCCGTGTCGGGGTCAGTCCGCGTCGGGCTTGTCCGGGGAGAAGAGCCACGTCTGGAACAGGTCCGACAGGTCCTTCTTCGACGTCTTCTCGCACAGCGCGATGAACTGCTCGGTGTCGGCGTTCCCGTGCCGGTGCTCGCTCGTCCAGGCGCGCACGATCGCGAAGAAGGTGCGGTCGCCCACCGTCCTGCGCAGCCGGTGCAGGGTCATGGCGCCCCTGCCGTACACCGGGGAGTCGGAGACCCGGGTGGCGTCCGGCGGGTCGGCGGGCGGGAAGTCCCAGATGCCCTCGCTCTCCGGGTGCGTGCCGTCGTAGAAGGCCTCGAAGGTCCGCTGGGCGCTGCGGTGTCCGTGCTCCTCGTCCCACAGCCACTCGGCGTAGGTCGCGAAGCCCTCGTTCAGCCACATGTCCTGCCAGGCGCGGGGCGTGACGGAGTTGCCGAACCACTGGTGGGCCAGCTCGTGGACGACCAGGCGGGTGTCCGGCGCCTCCTCGAAGTACGGCTTGGTCTGGGTCTCCAGGGCGTAGCCGAGGTCGGGCAGGTGGTCGACGACGGCGCCGGCCGAGGAGAAGGGGTAGCGGCCGAAGCGCTTCCCGGCCCAGTCGACGACCTCGGGCACCAGCTCGGCGACGTCGACGGGTCCGTCCGCCTCGTCGGGGTCGACGGCCGTATAGACGGGCAGGCCGCCGTCCGTCCTGCCGGTGGTGACGTCGAAGACGCCGGTGACGACGGTCGCCACGTAGCTCGCCATGGGCTCGGCGTTGTGCCAGCGGAAGGTGGTGCGCCTGCCCCGCTTCCGGGTCTCGCGCAGCGTTCCGTTGCTGACGGCGGTGTAGTCGGAGGGGACGGTGACGTCGATGTCGTACGTCGCCTTGTCGGACGGGTGGTGGTTGCCGGGGAACCAGGTCATGGACCCGGTGGGCTCGCCGAGCGCCGCGACGCCGTCGTCCGTCTCGATCCAGCCCTCCTCGCCGCCGTCGGCCGCCGTGAACACCTCGGGCACCCCGTCGTACCGCACGGTGGCCCGGAAGGTCTCCCCCCGCGCCACGGTCTCGGCGGGCGTGAGCGTCAGCTTGTTCTTCTTCCGGCCGACGCGTGCCGCGGAGCCGTCGATGTCGGCGTGGCGCACGTGCAGGCCCGCGAAGTCGAGGCTCAGGCGGGAGAGGTCCTGGGTCGCCCGCGCGGTGACCACGGCAGTGCCCTTGAGGCGGTTTCCCTCGGGGGTGTAGTCGAGGGTCAGGGTGTAGTGCGAGACGTCGTAGCCGCCGTTGCCGAGCGACGGGAACAGGTGGTCGTCGACGCCGGTGGCGCCCGCGGAGCCGCGCGGCGACGAGGAGGTGCAGGCGGCCGTCGCGGTGAGGAGCAGGGCGAGCAGGAGGACGGAGCGGCGGGGGCGGATGGCGGGCTCCTGACGGGGGCGGGCGGGCACGGTCACGGGCGGGTTCACGGGTCGGGTCACAGGCGGGTGCGGGTGAGGCGCTCGCCGCGGGCGTCGAGCAGGACGAGGTCGCGGGCGACGGCATCTCCGTCGTCGCCGTCCCACCAGGTGCGGACGAGTCCGGCGAGCTTCTTGGCAGTGGCCGACTCGGCGGTGAGGTCGGTCTTCAGCTCTACGTCGTAGTCGGCGTCGGCTTCGGTGAGTTCGACCGTGGCCAGGGCCCGGGCGTGGCGTGCGGTGCGGGACGCGTCGCCGTCGCGGGCCCAGGCGCGGAACTCGTCGAGGAGGCGGGGGTGGGACTCCCGTACGGCGGCGTCCGTGCGGTCCGCGTCCTGCGGGCCCTGGTCGTCGCACGCCGGCAGGGCGAGGCAGAGGGCCGCCGCCGCGGAGACGAGCACGGCGGGACGGCGCGGGAGCGGGCCGCGGCGGCTCCTCGCGTACGCGTGGTGCATGGTCGTCGGGTCTCCGTCCGGTGGTGCGCGTCGGGATGGACGTACGAGGTGGTCGTACGGCTGGGGTGTACGAGGGGGGTCGTACGGCTGAGGTGTACGAGGGGTCGTACGGTCCGCGACAGGGAAGAGGGGCGGCGGCACCCTGAGGTTGCCGCCGCCCCTCGCGCCCCTTGCCGCGGGCGAGCGCCGCCCGTGGTCAGGCGGGTGCCACCAGTTGGTTCTCCGTGCCGATGCCGGAGGCGTTGCCGTCGGCGTAGAGGGTCAGCTCGCCGTCCGACCAGCGCACGACGGTGTCATCGGCCCAGGGGTTGTCGGAGAAGTCGCCGCCGCTGACGATCAGCGCGTGCTTCCACAGGTCGTTCGGGGCCTGCCACTTGTGCTCGCCCCAGGAGGACCCTTCGCCGGTGAAGTCCTGGTAGTGGGTCAGCTCGCCGTCGGACCAGCGCACGACCAGGTCCCAGGTGTCGTCGCCCGCGTAGTCGCCCGCGGTGATCTGCGTGGCGTGCTTCCAGGTGCCGGCCTCCGCGGTGCCCGGCGGGACGACCTTGATCTCCCTGCCGAGCTTCTTGTTGTCGCCGGTATTCTGGTACAGCGAGACTTCGCCGTCCGACCAGCGCACGACGAGGTCGTCCTGCCACGTGTTGCCGCCGAAGCGGCCCGCGGTGATCGCCTCGGCGTGCTTCCAGGTGCTGTTCGGGGCGACCAGCTGGTGCTCGCCGTGGAAGCCCTTCTCGTCGACCGACGGGTAGAGCGTCACCTCGCCGTCCGACCAGCGGACGATCAGGTCGGAGCCGTTGTCACCGGTGAAGTCGCCCGCGACGACCTGCTGGGCGTGGTTGCGCCACAGGTCGTTGGGGCCCTGGACGCGGAACTCCTTGTCGAAGTGGTTCTTGGCCTTGCCCGCGCCGCGGTAGATGCTGAGCTCGCCGTCGGACCACCTGACGAACATGTCCATCCGGTCCTCGGAGACCGGGCCGTCCAGGGCGAAGTAGCCGTTGGCGATGGACTTCGCGTGCTTCCAGGTGCCCGCGCCGGGCAGGACCGGGTCGGCCATCGGCGGCGGATTGATGCTCGCGGGCTGCTTGTTCGCCTTCGCCGCGTCGTAGATCCGCTTGACCTCCCCGTCGAAGTACGACGAGTACGAGGTGTTGGCGCTGTGACCGCCGGTCAGCCAGCCGCCGGTGACGCCGATCAGCTTGGGCGACTCGCCGCCCGCGGTGATGAAGGGGCCGCCCGAGGTGCCGCCGACGTAGCCGTCGCAGTTGATCTCGGTGAAGGTGCCGCCGCGCCAGAGCCGGCCGTCCTTGTCCTTCGCGTTGCCGGTGGTGTACTTCTTCGTCGGCGTGGTGCAGCTGAGCGGGTCCTGCTTCGGCTTGTACTTGCCGCCGCCGTACAGGTACGGGTAGCCGATGGCGTGCGCGGTGTGCTGGAAGCCGGTGTTGAAGCCCATCGGGATCGACCCGACGACGTTCTCCAGCTCCTTGCCGTCGCTGCGGGGCTCGGTGGCGAGGAACGCGACGTCGACGTCGGTGTAGTCCTCCTCGCTCTTCCTGGTCCCGGTGTAGCCCGGGTCCTTGAAGATGTGGCCCTGCTTGATGGGGTACATGCCGTGCGGCATGGGGCTCTGCGCGCTGTGCTGCGGCACGAAGATCAGGTTCGTCTTCTGGTCGTTGCTGTCGAAGCAGTGCGCCGCGGTGGCGACCAGGTTCTTGCCCGGGGACGGGACGACGGTGCCGCCGCAGAAGCGGTAGTCGTAGCGGTCCGGGTAGTCGTTGCCCGCCTTCTGCGCCCAGTAGAAGGTGCCGACTTCCTTGATGCCCTTGAAGGTGTGCGAGGGCGAGCGGAGCATGCCGTCGCGCGGCGCCGCCCCCTCGTCGTTCCCCCGGTCGTCGGTCCCGGTGCCCTGGTCGGCACCCTTCCCCGCCTTCTCGGCCGCCCTGACCGCGGCGGCCTCGCGGACCTGCTGCTCCTCGACCGGTTCGGCGCGGGCCATGCGCTCCGGCGTCCAGAACTTCTCCAGTGCGCGGGCCAGGTTCTGGTCAGGATCCTGGGACGGCGACGCGGAGGGGGCCGGGGACGCGGACGGGGCCGAGGACGTCGAAGGCTCCGACGCCTTCGGGGACTTCGGGGATGCCGAGGACTCCGGGGTCTTCGGGGATGTCGAGGACTCCGGGGCGTTCGGCGGCTTCGGGGCCGGGGCCGACGGGGTCGAGGCCGGCCCGGAGGTCTTCCCCGGCGTGCCGGGCGTCGGCGTGGCCGCGCCGGACACCGGCTCCGGCGCGGACCAGGCCGGTCCCGCCCCGGCCAGCAGGGCGGCCGCGGCGGCGATCGCAGGCAGGCTGCGTCTCATTCTCACTGTGATGTTCCCCCACAAAAAACGGACCCCGGGTCAACAGGGTCCGATTGGTACAGATCAATCGAGAAGGTACGTTACGCACACATCGAACGATGTGTCGATTGGGGCATAGTTGACCACTTGCCCCGTAAGTGATTTATCGCATCCGCGGGTTGAAACGGAGACAGCAGTGGGGAACAAGCGGCGATTCACCCGAACCGGGGCAAGGGCGGGGGCACTTGCGGCGGGGGCGCTGCTCCTGGTGGCCGGGTGCGCCGGGGGCGACGGCGACGGCGGCGGGTCCGCGCGCGAGGCGCCGGCGTCGCCGAAGCCGTCGTCCCGGAGTGACGGCCCGCGCAAGGACGGCAAGGTGGCGCGGGGGGACGACCCCAACCTCCTGCGCGGGTTCCGGTCCTGGCTCGCCTCGCACGACGCGGAGCACGACGACGCGCTGGCGCGCCACGCCCTGAACGTCCGGCTCGACTACCGCTCCGGCAGCCGCGCCGGTGTCGTCGAGGTGCTCACGGACTACGGCCCCTGGGGCCGGGCGGAGGCGCAGGTCGGCCCGCTGGCGAAGGCGTTCACGCAGTGGTGGGACGGGGACCCGGCGGCGGCCGACGCGCGCTTCCTGGGCCAGGGCGGCAAGACCGCCGGGAAGGCCGCGCTGTACGAGGGGGACGAGCCGTCGAACCTCCTGGCGCGGTTCCGCTCCTGGACCGCCGCCCACTCCCCCGACGGCGACCGGCTCGCCCCGCACCTGACCGGGCTCAGCATCGGGTACGGGGCCAAGGGCGCCGGAGCCGTCACCGTCTCGACCGACTACCGCACGCGCGAGGACCCCGGGACCCCGCGGCACGTCGACGCCCTCGGCGACGCCTTCGTCCGGTGGTGGGACGGCGACGCGGGCGCGGGCACCGTCACGGTGACCAGCGAGGACCAGGGCAGCCGGGCCGAGCGGACGCTGACCCGGTCCTGACCGGCGCGCCCGCCCGGTCCCGCCCCATACGCCCGTCCGGCCGGACCGGCCGCCCCCTTTCCGGCCTGTTAGGCTGGATGTCAGCGAAGGGGAGTAGTCCCGAGAACCGCTGGTCGACACACTGGACGCCCCAGGGCGCCCCGGCCACCGGGCTTCCGCACGGCGTGCGGGGCGGACGAGACCTTCGGCCAAGGCATGATCAGGTCCGCACCCGTGTGCGGGCCGCTCCGTCGTGCCGGGCCGAGTGGTTCCTCCCGTCGCCCGCTGGGTGCCGTACGAGCCGACGGCCCGGCCCCAGCAGAAAGCAAGGGAATGACTCTCGACCCCCTGGCGATCCTCACCGCCTTCGGGCTGATCTTCCTCGCGGAACTCCCCGACAAGACCATGTTCGCCTCGCTGGCGATGGGCACCCGGATGCGGCCGCTGTACGTGTGGTTCGGCACGTCCACCGCCTTCATCGTGCACGTCGCCCTCGCCGTCGGCGCCGGCAGCCTGCTCGGCCTGCTCCCCGACCTGGCGGTCAAGCTGGTCTCCGCCGCCCTCTTCGCCTTCGGCGCCTTCGTGCTGCTGCGCGGCGGGGACGATGACGACGAGGAGGGCGGCGCCAGGACGGTCACCGGCTTCTGGCCCGTCTACACCACGGCGTTCATGGCGGTCTTCATCAGCGAGTGGGGCGACCTCACCCAGATCACCACCGCCAACCTGGCCGCCAGCAACGGCTGGCTGCCCACGGCGATCGGCTCGGCCCTCGCCCTGATGTCCGTCTCCGCCCTCGCCCTGCTGGTGGGGCGCTTCATCGCCCAGCGCGTGCCGCTGAAGACGGTGCAGCGCATCGGCGCCGTCTGCATGGCGGGCCTGGCCGTCTGGACGCTCGTCGAGGCGTTCACCGGCTGACCCCAACAGAGGCGGCCGGGCCCGCCACGGCCGGTACGCGGATGTCCCCGCGCCCTCGCGGGCGCGGGGACGAGTGCGCTCTGCCCTGCGGGATCAGGCGGTGTGCAGGGTCAGCCCGTACCGCTGGAGGATCTCGTTGACCGGCTGGTACCAGGTCTCGCCGCCGCTGCTGCAGTTGCCCCAGCCGCCGGACGTCACGCCCTGGGCCTGGTCGCCGCTGATGAACGAGCCGCCGGAGTCACCGCCCTCGGCGCAGACGCTGGTCTTGGTCAGTTGGTGCACGACGGCGCCGCCCGAGTAGTTGACGGTCTCGTTCTTGGCGAGGAGATTGCCGCAGTGCCACTTCGTGGTGGAGCCGGAGCGGCAGATCGACGAGCCGACCGGGGCCTCCGCCGAGCCCTTGACGAGCCGGTCGGGGATGGCGCCCCAGCCGAGGACGACCGGCACGGTCCACCAGCCGTTGCCCACGGACACCCACGCGTAGTCGTTGTCCGGGAACGAGGAGCCCTGGAACGAACCGATGGTGGAGCCGTCCCAGCCCCGCACGCCCGCGCCCGCCTGGCCGCAGTGCCCGGCCGTGACGAAGCCGCCGTGCACCGAGAAGCCGATGGAACAGCGGACGTTGCCGGTGTAGTAGGGGTCGCCGCCGACCGTTCCGGCCGCGAAGGTGCTCGGGACCTCGGGGACGGTGCCCACGCGGACCGGGGCGGTGGCGCGGGCGCGCCGCAGGAAGGCACTGACATCGTTGTCGGCACGGTGGCCTTCGACGACGTCCACGACGACACTGTTCGCCTTCGGGTCGACCCGCCAACTGGCCACGCCCTTGGGCGCCTTGAGCTTGTCGACGCGCGCCTTCGCCGCGTCGAGCTGTGCGGCGCCGCGCCGGACGACGCGGACGTCGGCGCCGGTCCCGCGGACGTCCGCGGCCGCCTTCCGCCCGGTCACGGCGACGGTGAGCCTGCCGCGGTCGGCGTCGAACCAGGACCCGCCGTACGCCGCGCCGGCGGCCTTCTTCGCCGCACGCTCGGTCCGGACGGCCTGCCGCTCGTCGGCGAGCCGCTCGCGGGCGGCGGCGGGGGTCAGGCCGAGGTCGCGCTGCATCGCCTTCAGGAGGCCGGCGGAGGCGAGTGGCTGGGACTCGCCCCGGGGGGCGGCGGGGGCGGCGGAAGCGGTGGAGGCGAGACCGGTTCCTGCGCAGGCGGCGGCGAGCAGCAGGGCGGGCAGGCCGAGGCGTGCGGTTGTCTTGCGTCTCACAAGGGGACCTCTCGTCGTTCCAACAGGGGGATGGTGGAGCGGAGTTGATTCTCTGAGAGCGCTCTCTGTGGGGGGTGCGGCCGAGCGTAGAGAGGCCGCGCGGACAAGTCCAGGGCCCGTGGGCGCATCTCGGCCGTTCCGCTCGACAACGCGCCGCGGCTCTGCCTAAGATCCCCGGCGACATCGCGTGCCGGTCACCGACCGGGTGAGGCATGGAGGTGTCAGGAGATGCCTGCTGGAGGCATTCCTTGCCGATCGAGCTGAACCACACGATCGTCCACGCCCGGGACAACCGGGAGTCCGCCGAGTTCTTCGCGGACCTGCTGGGACTCGACATCACCCAGGAATGGGGCCCGTTCATCGCGGTGGCCCTGAGCAACGGCGTCACGCTGGACTTCGCCACGATCCCCGCCGGTTCCATCACGCCGCAGCACTACGCCTTCCTCGTCTCCGAGCCGGAGTTCGACGCGGCGTACGAGAAGATCCGGGCCCGGGGCCTGGCCCACTGGGCCGATCCGCAACAGAAGCGGCCGGGCGAGTTCAACACCCACGACGGCGGCCGGGGCGTGTACTTCCTCGACCCGGCGGGCCACCCGATGGAACTGCTCACGGTTCCCTACGGCGGCCGGCCGCAGGCCTAGTCCGCACCTCCGGCGCTCTTCGCCGTTCGCTCTTCGCCCTCCGCGCTCCGCGCTCCAGGAGACCTCACTCGCGGTGACGCGCGCGGTAGGCGCGTTGCCGGCAGGCGGGTGAGCAGTACGTCCGGGGGCGTCCGCGCGACGCACGCGCGACCGGCCCCCGGCAGCCGGGGCAGAACACCGGACTTTCGTCACACGGAGGGTGGGCCGCCGCGTTTTCGTCACGCGGCGGCCCGCTCCCGGCGCCGCCGCGTGCCGCCCGGGCGGCCGCCACGAGGCCGACGTCCGGGAAGCGCCCGCGCGGGGTGTGCGCGGACAGTTCGGCGTCCAGGACGGGGCACTCCCCCGCGATGTCGTCGTCCGTGCAGGCCAGCGCATGGCGGAGGTACCCGCGGGCCGCCTCCAACTGGGCTATCTGCCGCTCCACTTAGGCGAGCCGGGCGTCGACGGCGTGCCGCCAGGTGTCCCGCGTGGCCTGCCCCGAGGTGACCACGGCCGCCTGGTCCAGCGGCATCCGCCCGACCACGCGGCACAGATAGGCCAGCCCGACGCGGCGCAGGCCGATGTCGTCGTAGAGCCGCTTGCCGCCCACCCGGTCGGGCGGGCCGAGCAGGCCCTGCCGCTCCCACCACCGCACCGCCGACGGCGCCAGGCCGTACAGCGCCGCCGCGTCACCGATCAGGACCGCATCTCGTCGCGCCATGAGGCCAGTTGACATCAAGGCGACATGAGGAGGCAAGGTCTCACTTAGGCAAACCTAAGTAGCTGCGTCCGCGCGGCGGAGAGGTCACATCATGGCAGCAGACGAGTACGACGAGTACGCGGAGACCGTCGTCATCGGCGCCGGGCAGCAGGGGTGCGGAGTGGCCGGGGCCCTCCGGGAGCGGGGCCGGGACGCACTCGTCCTGGAGCGGGGGGAGATCGGCCAGGCCTGGGCCCACGAACGCTGGGACAGCCTGCGCATCGGCAGCGGGAACCACTCGATCCGCTTCCCCGGCCGGGATTACGAGGGCGACGACCCCTACGGCTGCCCCTCCGGCCCCGAACTGGCCCGCCGTCTGCGCCGTTACGTGACGGACCAGGGGCTGCGGGTGCGCCGGCACACCGCGGTCCGTACCGTCGAGTGCCCGCCGGACGCCTGCGCCGGTGACGACGTCCGGTTCCGGACGCATCTGGCCTCCGGCGGTGTCATCGGGTCCCGCAACCTCGTGGCGGCGGTGGGCGGTTACGCGGCTCCGCGCACCCCCTCCCTGGCCGCCGACGTCGATCCGGCCGTCCACCGGATCCACTCCCGCGACTACCGCAACCCCCGGTCCCTGCCGGACGGCGCCGTCCTGGTGGTCGGCGCGGGCATCAGCGGCCAGCAGATCGCGGACGAGCTGGTGGAGTCCGGGCGGCGCACCTTCCTCGCCGTCGGCCGCCACCGCGCGTGGCCCCGCCAGTACCGCGGCCGTAGTGTCCAGGAGTGGATCCGCCTGCTCCCCGACCTGTACCGGGACTTCGGCACGATGGGCGGCGAGGGCGGACCGGTGCTGCCGGGGCTGCCGGTCACCGCCGTGAAGGACAAGAGCGGCGACCTCAATGTCGGCGTGCTCGCCGCGAAGGGGGTGACCCTGGTCGGTTCCGTCCGCGCGGCGGAGGGCGGCCGGCTCCTGCTGCGGGACAACGTCGTCGACCTGGCGCGGGAGTCCGCGCGGGCGTTCCGGGGAGCCCTCGACCTGATCGACACCGCGATCCGGGAGTACGGCTTCGCGGCGCCGGAGGAGCACCCGGCCCCCGAGATGCCGATGGCCGGGGTGACCGCCTTCGGCGAGACCCTGGACCTGGCCCGCCAGCACGTCACCGGCATCGTCTGGTGCACCGGATTCGGGCCGGACTACGGCATCCTGCCGCGGCACGTCCTCGACGGGAACGGCGCCCCGCTCCGGCGCAGGGGCCTCATCGGCACGCTCCCCGGCCTGTACTACGCCGGGCTCCCGGACGGGAACTCCCTGGCCCCCGTGGGCATCGAGGGGAACGTGGCGACCGGCCGCTCCATCGCCCGCCTGATCGACGTCGACCACCTGATGCGCTCCGGTTCACCGGCGGCTTCGCGCGCCGCGTGACACATGCGAGAGGGCCGTACCCCCCGGTGTCGACCGGGGGGTACGGCCCTCGACTGCTCTGCCCGGCCGCTTACTTGCGGATCAGGCTGCGCAGCACGTACTGCATGATGCCGCCGTTGCGGTAGTAGTCCGCCTCACCGGGCGTGTCGATGCGGACGACCGCGTCGAACTCGACACCCGTGTCGGTGGTGACCTTGACCGTGCGCGGGGTGGAGCCGTCGTTCAGCTCGGTGACGCCGGTGATGGAGAAGGTCTCCTCGCCGGTCAGGCCGAGGGAGTCGGCGTTCTGGCCCTCGGGGAACTGCAGCGGCAGGACGCCCATGCCGATGAGGTTCGAGCGGTGGATGCGCTCGTACGACTCGGTGATGACGGCCTTGACGCCGAGCAGCGCGGTGCCCTTGGCGGCCCAGTCGCGGGACGAGCCGGAGCCGTACTCCTTGCCGCCCAGGATGACGAGCGGGGTGCCCTGCTCGATGTAGTTGCGCGAGGCGTCGTAGATGAAGGAGACGGGGGCGTCCTCCTTCGTGAAGTCGCGGGTGAAGCCGCCCTCGGTGCCCGGCGCGAGCTGGTTGCGCAGGCGGATGTTCGCGAAGGTGCCGCGAATCATGACCTCGTGGTTGCCGCGGCGCGAGCCGTACGAGTTGAAGTCGCGGCGCTGCACGCCGTGCTCCGTCAGGTACTTGCCGGCCGGGGTGTCGGCCTTGATCGCGCCGGCCGGGGAGATGTGGTCGGTGGTGACCGAGTCGCCCAGCTTGGCCAGGACGCGGGCGCCCGTGATGTCGGAGACCGGGGTGGTCTCCATCGTCATGCCCTCGAAGTACGGGGGCTTGCGGACGTACGTCGACTCGGAGTCCCACTCGAAGGTGTTGCCGGTCGGGATCGAGAGCGACTGCCACTGGGCGTCGCCCGCGAAGACGTCCTGGTAGGACTTGTTGAACATGTCCTCGCCGATGGAGTTGGCGACGACGTCGTTCACCTCGGCCTCGGAGGGCCAGATGTCCTTGAGGAAGACGGGGTTACCGTCCTGGTCGGCACCGAGCGCCTCGGTGGTGATGTCGACCTTCATCGAACCCGCGATGGCGTACGCGACGACCAGCGGCGGCGACGCCAGGTAGTTCATCTTGACGTCGGGGTTGATGCGGCCCTCGAAGTTCCGGTTGCCGGAGAGGACCGACGTCACGGCCAGGTCGTGGTCGTTGACGGCCTTGGAGACCTCCTCGGGCAGCGGGCCCGAGTTGCCGATGCAGGTGGTGCAGCCGTAGCCGACGAGGTTGAAGCCGACCTTGTCGAGGTACGGGGTCAGACCGGCCTTGTCGAAGTAGTCGGTGACGACCTTCGAGCCCGGGGCGAGGGTGGTCTTGACCCACGGCTTGCGGGTCAGGCCCTTCTCGACGGCCTTCTTCGCGACGAGCGCGGCGGCGACCATGACGTACGGGTTCGACGTGTTGGTGCAGGAGGTGATGGCCGCGACCGTCACCGCACCGTGGTCGATCTCGTAGGTCGAGCCGTCGGGGGCCGTGACCGTGGTCGGGCGCGACGGGACACCGTTGGTGGTGGCCGGGGCGTCGGAGGCCGGGAAGGACTCCTCGCCCGCCTCGTCGGCGGTGTCGACGTAGTTGCGCACGTCGAGGGCGAACTGCTGCGCGGCGTTGGCCAGGACGATGCGGTCCTGCGGGCGCTTGGGGCCGGCGATGGAGGGGACGACCGTGGAGAGGTCGAGCTCCAGCTTCTCGGAGAAGTCCGGCTCGGCGGCCGGGTCGAGCCACAGGCCCTGCTCCTTGGCGTACGTCTCGACGAGCGCGACCTGCTGCTCGTCGCGGCCGGTCAGGCGCAGGTACTTCAGCGTCTCGTCGTCGATCGGGAAGATCGCGGCGGTGGAGCCGAACTCGGGCGACATGTTGCCGATGGTGGCGCGGTTGGCGAGGCTCGTGGCGGCCACGCCCTCGCCGTAGAACTCGACGAACTTGCCGACGACGCCGTGCTTGCGCAGCATCTCGGTGATCGTGAGGACCAGGTCGGTGGCGGTGGTGCCGGCGGGCAGCTCACCGGTCAGCTTGAAGCCGACGACCCGCGGGATGAGCATGGAGACCGGCTGGCCGAGCATCGCGGCCTCGGCCTCGATGCCGCCGACGCCCCAGCCCAGCACGCCCAGGCCGTTGACCATCGTGGTGTGCGAGTCGGTGCCGACCAGGGTGTCGGGGTAGGCCTGGCCGCCCCGGACCATGACCGTACGGGCCAGCTTCTCGATGTTGACCTGGTGGACGATGCCGGTGCCCGGGGGGACGACCTTGAAGTCGTCGAAGGCGGTCTGGCCCCAGCGCAGGAACTGGTAGCGCTCCTTGTTGCGGCCGTACTCCAGCTCGACGTTCTGGCCGAAGGCGTCCGCCGTGCCGAACTTGTCGGCGATGACCGAGTGGTCGATGACCAGCTCGGCCGGGGAGAGCGGGTTGACCTTGTCCGCGTCGCCGCCGAGCTCCTTGACGGCCTCACGCATGGTGGCGAGGTCGACGACGCAGGGCACGCCGGTGAAGTCCTGCATGATCACGCGGGCCGGCGTGAACTGGATCTCCTGCGCGGGCTGGGCCTGCGAGTCCCACTCACCGAGGGCACGGATGTGGTCGGCGGTGATGTTCGCGCCGTCCTCGGTGCGGAGCAGGTTCTCCAGAAGGACCTTCAGGCTGTAAGGGAGCCGTGCGGAGCCCTCGACCTTGTCCAGCTTGAAGATCTCGTACGACTCGTCGCCCACGCGCAGCGTGCTGCGGGCGTCGAAGCTGTTCGCCGACACGACAGTCTCCTTCATATATGTGCGCGTTCCGTCACATCCTGCCGCCACGACTCCTCGTCGATCCGCTAAGGTAAGGCTTAGTTAGGTAACCCTTACCGAGTGGCGGCTTCTGGTGCGCCTCGGCAGATATCTCGATGTCGAGATAACTCTAGTACATCACCCCTGGGTACGACGAGGCGCGTCGGCCTGCCCGCACGCGCCGGGCCCGGCCGTGCGCTCCGCCGTCACCGCCATCGTGACGTAGCGCACGGTGAAGCTGCCGCCCAGGGCGTCGATGGCCGCGCCCACGGCGGCGAGCACCGGCGCCTGCTCGTCCGGCGGCAGGCGCGTCAAGGTGCCCTGCGTCGGCAGGACGGCCAGCCACGCGGCGCGCGTGTACGTCGTCTCCCACGCGAAGGACCACTCCTCGGGCGGCCCGAACGCGCCGCTGTCCCGGATGCCGTCCGCGGCCCCGGCCAGCAGGGGCCGGTAGCCGTCACGGGCCGCCCCCGCACCCGCCCGCAGGTCAAGCGGCGAGTCCGGCACCGCCCTGCGGTAGGCGTCGGCGAACGCCGCCGCCACGGCGGGCGGCTGCTCGGGCACGTTCCAGAACGCCACGAGCCGGCCGCCCGGCCGCAGCACCCGCGCCGCCTTCGCCGCCCCCGCGACCGGGTCGATCCAGTGCCAGGCCTGGCCGGCGACCACCGCGTCGAAGCTCCGGCCCGCCGGGTCCCACTCCTCGAACGCCGCGACGTCCACCTCGGTGCCGCGCCGCCGCGCCAGCTCCGCCATCCGGCCGTCCGGCTCGACGCCGAGCACGGCGCAGCCCGCGGCCCGGAGCTGCCGGGCCGCGATGCCGGTGCCGCAGCCGACGTCGAGGACGGCGGGGCCGGCGGGGCCGGGGGCGGCCGCCACGATCCGGGCGACGAGCGCGTCCGGGTAGCGCGGGCGGGTGCGGTCGTAGCGCTCGGCGTCCACGCCGAAGGACTCCGCCATGCGGCGGTGCAGGTGGGGCTCGTTCGCGGGAGGAGTGGGCATGCGCCCACTCTTGTGGGCACGTGCCCACTCGTCAAGGGACGGGAGCGGCGGGCGATCCGGACGGCGGCGGCGGCCGATCCGGGAGAATGGCCGTGCGCGGGCAGAACCCTGCCCCTCAGACGATCTCCATGACAGTCCCTCGCAGTCCCTACAGTCCCTACAGTCCCTCGCAGTCCCTCACAGTCCCTCAGACGAGAATCCGGGAGGAGAGCCGTGCCGACAGGGGTGGCCATCCGCGACGTCCGCGAGCAGCTCTTCGACGCCGCCGAGCGGGTGCTGCTGCGGTCCGGGCCGAACGCGCTGACCAGCCGCGCGGTCACCACCGAGGCGGGCTGCGCCAAGGGCGTCCTGCACCGGCACTTCGCCGACTTCGACGCGTTCCTCGCGGAGCTGGTGCTCGACCGCATCGGCCGGATCGCCGCCCAGGACGCGGCGCTGCGCGCCTCCGCGGGAACCGGCACGGTCGCCGACCACCTCACCGGGGCGCTGACCGAGCTCTTCGGCTCGGTGGCCGTGGCGGTCGTCGGGCTCATCACCTCGCGCGACGCCCTGCGCGCCCGGCTGCGCGCGACCACCCCGACCGGGGTGCCGCTGCTCACCGAGGCGGCGGCGATGCTCACCGGCTATCTCGCCGCGGAACGCGCGCTGGGCCGCGTCGCCTCGCACGCCGACGTCGAGACGCTGGCGCTGACCCTGATCGGCAGCGGCCATCTGCTCTTCGCCGGGCGGGAGGGTGCCGCGCCCGAGGCCGACGCCGTCCGCAGGGTGGTGGCGTCGGTGCTGCCCGCCGTGCTGCCTCAGGAGGGCTGAGCGCCCGACGAGGCGCGGACCAGCAGCGCCGCGGGGACGGCGACCGGTCCCGGCCGCGCCGTGCCGCCGCCCTCGACCAGGTCGACCAGGAGCTCGACGGCGGCCCGTGCCGTGCGCTCCGGGTTCAGCGACACCGTGGTCACCGGCGGCGCCGTCGTCGCGTAGCCGGGGTCCTCGCTCGCGCACGCCAGGCGCAGGTCGGCCGGGACGCGCAGCCCGTGCCGGGCCGCGGCGGCCAGGAGCTGACGGCCGCCCGGGTCGTAGACGGCGTGGACGGCATCGACGCGGTCCACGCGGTCGCGGCGCCCCAGCAGCCCGTCGAAGGCGTGCCCCTGGTCGTCGGCCACGTCGAAGGGCACGACCAGCGGCTCGGCGCCGCGCTCCGCGCACCACCGCCGGTAGGCCGCCGTCACCGCGCGGGCGTAGTGCTCGTCGCCGTGGCCGGACTGCAGGGCGATCCGGCGGGCGCCGGACGCGGTGAGGTGGTCGAGGACCGTGCGGGTGGTCGCCTCGTGGTCGTTGTCGACCCAGTGGTCGCCGGGGTGCGGGTCGCCCGGGACGCCGTCGAAGACGAGCGGGACGCCGCGGGCGCGCAGGGCGCGGACCATGGGATCGCCGCGCGGGCTGTCCATGATCAGCATGCCGTCGACGGCGAGGCGGTGCCAGGCATCGTCGGCGGCGCGGGCGGCGGGGAGCGTGATGAGGGCGTAGCCGCGGGCGTGGGCCGCGGAGGTGGCGGCGGTGACGGCACGGGAGAAGTAGGCGATCTCCGTGTAGTTCCAGGCGCCGGGGAAGGTGGTGACGGCGATGCCGAGGGTGCGGCTGCGCGGGGGCCCCGGGGTGCCGTAGCCGAGCCGGGTCGCGGTCTCGCGGACCCGGCGCCGGGTGGCGTCGCCGATCCTGCCGGTGCCGTTGAGGGCGTGCGAGACCGTCGCCGTCGAGACCTCCGCGGCGCGGGCTATGTCGGCGAGAGTCGGCCCTGGCACGCGGGTCATCGTACGGAATCCGTCGCCGGGGGCGGGTTCTGGTTAACGGATTACTCGTCGAGGGTTCCCCTGACTCGTTGATCCGTCGTCCCGCCTACGCGTTGGAGTGGTCGTGTCCTCTTCGTACGTCTCCCCGCTCTCCCGGCGCGGCCTGCTGGCCGCCGCCGGGGCCACCGGTGCCGCCGGGCTCGTCACGGTGGCCGGGCCCGCCGCCGCCTCCTCGCCCCGCAGGTCCGCCGCGCTCGTCGTGCACGGCGCGCGTGTCTTCACCGGCACGTCGGACCACGGCGGCCGGGCGCGGGCCGTGGCCGTGGGGCGGGACGGGCGGATCCTCGCGGTCGGCACGGACGCCGAAGTGCTGCGGTACGTCGGCCGGGACACGGAGGTCGTGGACGCGCGGGGCGGCACCGTCATGAGCGGCGTCCACGACGGGCACGCGCACCCGATGGACGCCGCGAACCGCTCGCTGCGGCCCTCGCTGGCGGGGGCCGAGCAGAGCGTCGAGGAGCTGCAGAAGACGCTGACCGGCTTCCTGAAGGACTCCGCCGACCAGGAGCCCGACGGGTGGCTGGTCGTGGAGGACTGGAACCCGGTCGGGCTGCTCCCGCACGGCACCGCCCCGCACCACCGGATGCTCGACGCCCTGCCGACCCGCCGGCCCGTCGTGCTGCGCGGCGGCGACGGTCACAACCTGTGGGCCAATCAGCGTGCCCTGGACATCGCGAAGATCACCGCGTCGACCCCCGACCCGGTCGGCGGCAAGATCGTCAAGGGTGCGGACGGCAAGCCGACCGGGGTGCTCAAGGACGACGCCCAGCCGCTCGTCTCGCGGCACATCCCCGAGCCCGACGAGGCCCGCCTCGCGGACGCGGCGGCCCGGACGCTCGCCGAGGCCGCCGCGTCCGGGATCACCACGTTCATGGAAGCCGTGGTCGGCCGCCCCGAGCTGACGCTGTATCAGCGGCTGGCCGGGTCCGGCCGCCTCCCCCAGCGGATCGTGCCCGCCCTGCGCGTCGGGACGGACCTCACCAAGGACCCGGCCGCGGCCCTCGCGTACGCCAGGGAGCTGCGCGCGGACTTCGCCGGCGTCCGCGGGCTGCGCTTCGGCACGGTGAAGGTGTTCCTCGACGGGGTCATCGAGTACCCGGCGCAGACCGCGGCGCTCCTGACGCCCTACCTCGACGAGGACGGCAGGCCCACCGGCCACCGCGGCGACCTGTACGTGACGGCCGCCGACTACGGCAGGCTCAGCGCCGCCTTCAACGCCGCAGGCTGGCAGATGCACGCCCACGCCATCGGCGACCGAGCCGTGCGCACCTCCCTGGACGGGTACGCGTACGCGCTGCGCAGGACCGGCCGCCGCGACCTGCGCAACACCACGGCCCACCTCCAACTGGTCCACCCCGCCGACCTCCCCCGCTTCGCCGCGCTCGGCGCCGTCGCCTGCATGCAGCTCCAGTGGGCGACCCGCAACACCTGGACCATGGACGCCCTGCTGCCCTACATCGGCGCGGAGCGCCACCGCCGGCTGTACCCGGCGCGCAGTCTCGAACGCCGGGGCGCGGCGCTCTCGGGTGGCTCGGACTGGCCGGTGGACCCCCTTCAGGTGTGGAACCAGATCCGCACCGCGGTCGACCGCGAGGGCATGGAGGGCGAGGGCGACCTGTACCGCGCGCAGGAGGGGCTCCGCCGGACGTCGTCCCTGCTCATGCACACCTTGGGCACCGCGCGTCAACTGCGCACCGGGCACCTCACCGGGACCGTGGAGCGGGGGAAGGCAGCCGATCTCGTGGTCCTGGACCGCGATGTGACGCGGTGTCCGGTGGCCGATATCAGCTCTGTCGAGGTGCGCCTCACGCTCGTCGGGGGCACAGTGGTGCACGACGCGCAGTCGTCGGCAGGACGCGCGGCCGCCGCCCGGGTGACGCGGGCGGCGGCGGGGCCCCGGCCCACGGCGTACACGGCCGTGCACGGCGGACGGCACGCCTCGTGCGGCTGCGGCTGAACTCCCGCGCGGGGAACGGCCCGAAAGGCCGCCCGTACGGCCGATCCCCGGATGGCCTACCCCGACGCATACGTCATCTCATATCTGAGATAACCTGCGACGCATGGCAGACGACTACCTCGTACGCATCGGCAAGCTCATCCGCGACGCCCGGCAGCACCGCGGCTGGACGCAGACGCAGCTCGCCGAGGCGCTCAGCACCAGCCAGAGCGCCGTGAACCGCATCGAGCGCGGCAACCAGAACATCAGCCTTGAGATGATCGCCCGGATCGGCGAGGCTCTCGACAGTGAAATCGTCTCGCTCGGGTACGCGGGGCCCATGCATCTGCGCGTCGTCGGCGGCCGCCGCCTCTCCGGCGCCATCGACGTCAAGACGAGCAAGAACGCGTGCGTGGCGCTGCTCTGCGCGTCCCTCCTCAACAAGGGGCGCACGGTGCTGCGCCGCGTGGCGCGCATCGAGGAGGTCTACCGGCTCCTGGAGGTCCTCAACTCCATCGGCGTACGCACCCGTTGGATCAACGACGGGGTCGACCTGGAGATCGTGCCGCCCGCCAGGCTGGACATGGAGGCCATCGACGCGGAGGCCGCCATCCGGACCCGCTCGATCATCATGTTCCTGGGCCCGCTGCTGCACCGCATGGACCGCTTCAAGCTGCCGTACGCGGGCGGCTGCGACCTGGGCACCCGCACGATCGAGCCACACATGATCGCGCTGCGCCGGTTCGGCCTGGACATCGCGGCGACCGAGGGGCTGTACCACGCCGAGGTCGCCCGCGACGTCACCCCCGACCGCCCCATCGTGCTCACCGAGCGCGGGGACACCGTCACCGAGAACGCCCTGCTGGCCGCCGCCCGCAGCGCGGGGACGACCGTCATCCGCAACGCCTCGTCGAACTACATGGTCCAGGACCTGTGCTTCTTCCTGGAGGCGCTCGGCGTCAAGGTCGAGGGCATCGGCACGACGACCCTGACCGTGCACGGCGTCCCCACCATCGACGTCGACGTGGACTACTCCCCCTCCGAGGACCCGGTCGAGGCGATGAGCCTGCTGGCCGCCGCCGTCGTCACGGAGTCGGAGCTGACGGTGCGCCGGGTGCCGATCGAGTTCCTGGAGATCGAGCTCGCGGTCCTGGAGGAGATGGGCCTGGACCACGACCGTACGGCGGAGTACCCCGCCGACAACGGCCGTACCCGCCTCATCGACCTCACGGTCCGGCCCTCCAAGCTGGAGGCGCCGATCGACAAGATCCACCCGATGCCGTTCCCCGGCCTGAACATCGACAACGTCCCCTTCTTCGCGGCCATCGCGGCGGCGGCGCAGGGCAAGACGCTGATCCACGACTGGGTGTACGACAACCGCGCGATCTACCTCACCGACCTCAACCGCCTCGGCGGGCGCCTCCAGCTCCTCGACCCGCACCGGGTCCTGGTCGAGGGCCCGACGCGCTGGCGCGCCGCCGAGATGATGTGCCCGCCGGCCCTGCGGCCCGCGGTGGTCGTGCTCCTCGCCATGATGGCGGCGGAGGGCACCTCGGTGCTGCGCAACGTCTACGTGATCAACCGCGGTTACGAGGATCTGGCGGAGCGCCTGAACTCGGTGGGCGCGCAGATCGAGACGTTCCGGGACATCTGACGCACCGACACCGTCGCGCCCGCGCCGCCACCGGGCCATCCGGGCGGCGCGGGCGGGGCAGTGGGACTGCCCGTACGGTCAGCGCACGGTGCCCGGAAGCCTCCTGACGGAAGGCCTTCCGTTTCCTAACGTCGTCGGGTGAGCCTATGGACCTCCCTGGAACCCTCCTCCACGACCGTCGACCCCGGCGACACCGCCACGGTGCGGCTGCGGATACGCAACAACGGTGACGTCGTCGACGCCTACCGCGTCGAACCCGCCGGCGACCTCGCGCCCTGGACCACCGTGGACCCGCCGGAACTGCGGCTCTACCCGGGGACGATCGGCGAGGTCGAGCTGCGGTGCACACCACCGCGCACCCCGGACGTGACCGCGGGACCGCACCCGTACGCCGTGCGGATCACGCCGCTGGAGCAGCCGGGCGCCGGCGCCGTCGTCGAGGGGCGGATCACCGTCACCCCGTTCACCGAGGTGCGCGCCGAACTGGTGCCGCCGGTGGTGCGGGGCTGGTTCCGGGGCAGGCCGCAGCTCGCGGTGGACAACCTCGGCAACACCCCGGTCACCGCGTCGCTCGGCGGCAGCGACGCCAGCGACCAGCTGACGTACGAGCTCGACCCCGGCAGCGTCCAGATCGAGCCGGGCCGGGCCGCGTTCGTGCGGGCGACGCTGCGGCCGCAGCAGGTCATCTGGGTCGGCGCGAAGAAGAAGCAGCCCTACGCGCTCACCGTACGGCGCTCCGGCGGCGAACCGGTCGACGTGGCCGGGACCTTCGTGCAGCGCGGGCTGCTGCCCGGCTGGCTCGCCGTCGTCTCCGGGCTGCTGCTCGCGGCGACGATCGCGTTCGTCATGGTGTGGCTGAATCACCGGCCGCAGATGCAGACCGCCGCGCGGGAGAAGCCGGTGCAGGCGGGCAAGCTCGCGCCGGACAGCGACGCACCGCCGAAGAGCGCCGCGCCCAAGCCCAAGGAGTCCGAGGAGGAGAAGGAACCGGAGGAGGACGGCGGCGGCGACAAGGGCGGCGGGCAGCAGCCGGGCGGCGGGGACGAGAAGAAGCCCGAAAAGAAGAAGAAGGAAGTGCGCACGGCGGCGACCGCGGTGCGCGAGCTCGCCGCCCGGAGCGACGGCCGCCACATCTGCTACCGCGCCTTCGTCGGGGACGAGGGCTGGCAGGAACCGGTGTGCGACGGCGCGGAGGCCGGTACGACCGGCAAGGGCCGCTCCGTGAAGGCGCTGAACATCGCGGTGGCCGGCACGGACGGCGTCTCGGGCAACGGCGCGCTGGTCGCCGAGGGGTGGCGCACCGGCGACAAGTGGGAGTCGGCGGACGACGAGGAGGACATGGTCATCGGCTTCACCAAGAAGTCGGACCCGGCCATGCAGGGCTTCACCCTCACGGTCGGCGACGGCACCACCTGCCTCGACGCGTCCCTGCAGACGAGGGGCTGGCTGCCGCAGACCTGCACCGATCCGGGGAACTTCAAGTACGCGGGCAGCCCGATGGAGCAGAACATCCCGCTGGAGGCGGTGCGCCTCACCGTCTGACGCACACCGTCCGACCGTCTGACGCCCCGTCCCGTCGTGCACGGGGCGGGGCGCAGGTCGGTCAGGCCGGTCGGGCGGCCGGGGCGGGCCGCTCGGGTCAGCCGCCCGAGGCCGACAGTTCCTTGAGGTCGACCGTCTCGCCCTCGGCCGGCGCCTTCGGGTTCACCGGCTTGTTGTAGTCGGTGAACGTCGCGTCATTGGGCTTGTCGCCGCCCTTGACGGAGGCGCGCAGGATGTAGGGCTTGCCCTCGGTGGCGACGTACATCGTGTGGGTCTCACCGCCGGAGGCCTTCTTCGTCAGGGCGATGGCCTCCTTGCCGTCGATGGTCGTCGTGTCGCCCTTCTTCATGCCCTTGCGGCTGGACTTGTCCTCGTCCATCGACGCGACCAGGCCCTGCTTGTCGCACATCCCGGACGTCGAGGCGTCGTCGGCGGGCATCTTCACCCACTTGTCGACGACCTTCGACATCACCTTGTCCGCACCCGGCTGGCTCTTCAGCGCGTTCTTCCAGTACTGGTCGTTGCCGCGCACGTACAGCGTGCCGTTCGCATGCCGGAGATCTGCCTTCGCACCGTCCGAGTCGACGGTGCCCTCACAATTCTTCTCCTGGTCGACCGCGAGGTCCAGGCTCACGGATTTCCCGTCGGCCTGCTGCATGTCGCCCTTGAGGCGCATCGAATCGGCGCCCTTGGTCGCCTTGACCGCCTTGGCCGCGATCTGGTCGGCGCTGTCCTTGGCGAACGGCTTTCCGGATTCGCCGCCGTCGTCGTCCCCGCAGCTCGTCAGCAGGGCCGCCGAGAGCACCGTGATCCCGATGACACCCGAAATCTTGCTCGCTCGCACGTGGATTCACCCTCCCGTGGAACGCGTGTGCGTCCCGATTCCGCCGCGGCCCCATTGGCCGCGGTCGTCACCAGGTACCCAGCAATTCCCCGCCCTCACGCGGTATCTGACGTTCCGTATTTCTTGTCGTACATGCGCCCTCCATCCGAATAACCGGACGGAGAATTGCCGGTGTTCCCGGGCATGGCATTTCGGAACGAGGGAATGAGCGCGCGAAGAAATCCCGCCGAGCGCGGCGCGCCCTTTCAGTCCAGGACCGCCACCCCGTCGAGCTCCACCAGCGCCTGTTCGTCCCAGAGGCGGACCGCGCCGATCACGGCCATCGCGGGGTAGTCGCGGCCCGCCAACCGGCGCCAGACGCGGCCGAGTTCGGCGGCGCGGGCGCGGTAGTCGGCCACGTCGGTGGCGTAGACGGTGACGCGGGCGAGGTCGGCGGGGGTGCCGCCCGCGTGGCGCAGGGCGGTGAGCAGGTTGGTGAGCGCGCGCTCGAACTGCTCGGGCAGGTCCGCACCGGTGACCTCGCCCTCGCTGTCCAGCGCGGTCTGCCCGGCGAGGAAGACGAGGCGGGAGCCGGTCGCGGTGACGGCGTGCGAGAAGCCGGTGGGCGGGGAGAGTTCGGCGGGGTTGACGCGGTGCAGGCTGCTCATGCGGGCGGCTCCTCGGCGGGCGTCGGGGTGACGTGCGGGATGTCTGGGGGCAGGTCGCGGGGCGCGGGCGTCCGCGCGGACCGCTCGTCGGCGTACAGCTCCTTGGCGATGATCGTGCGCTGGACCTCGCTCGCCCCCTCGTAGATGCGGGGCGCCCGCACCTCACGGTAGAGGTGTTCGAGCAGGTGGCCGCGGCGCAGGGCGCGGGCGCCGTGCAGCTGGACGGCCGCGTCGACGACGTACTGGGCGCTCTCCGTGGCGATCAGCTTCGCCATGGCGGCGCGCCGGGCGGTGCCGGGGGCCTGCGGGCCCTCGCTGTCGTACGCCGCCGCGGCCGCGTACACCATCAGGCGGGCCGCCTCCGTGCGCGTGGCCATCTCGGCGACCTGGTGGGCGACGGCCTGGAGGTCCTTCAACGGGCCGCCGAACGCGGTCCGTTCGGCGGTGTGGGCCAGCGTGGCGTCGAGCGCGGCCTGCGCCATGCCGACGGCGAACGCGCCGACGCTCGGCCGGAACCGGTTGAGGGTGCCCATGGCGACCCGGAAGCCGTGGTCGACCTCGCCCAGGACGTCCTGACGGCCGACCCGCACGCCGTCGAAGCCGAGCGCGCCGATCGGGTGCGGGGAGAGCATGTCCAGGGGGGTGCCGGTGAGGCCCGCGCGGTCGGCGGGGACGAGGAACGCGGTGACCCCGCGGGAGCCCGCCCCTGGGGACGTCCGGGCGAAGACGGTGTAGAAGTCGGCCTCGGGGGCGTTCGAGATCCAGCACTTCTCGCCGGTCAGGCGCCAGCCGCCGGAGCCGTCCCGCGCCGCGGCCAGGGCCAGGGCCGCCGCGTCGGAGCCCGCGCCGGGCTCGGAGAGCGCGAAGGCCGCGACGGCGTGCCCCGCCCGCACCGGCGGCAGCCAGTGCTCCCGCTGCTCCGGCGTGCCGTGGACGTGCACGGGGTGGGCGCCCAGGCCCTGCAGGGCGAGGGCGGTCTCGGCCTCCGTGCAGCCGTACGCGAGCGACTCGCGCATCAGGCAGAGGTCGAGGGCGCCGGACGCCGGGCCGGACGACCGGCGCGGGTCCTCGAACAGCCGCTCCAGCAGGCCCAGTTCACCCAGGGCGGCCACCAGCGGCCGGTTCACGTGGCCCGGCTCGCCCTTCTCGGCCAGCGGGCGCAGCCGCTCGGCGGCCAGGGTGCGCAGCTCCGCACAACGGGCGGTCTGTTCGGGATTGAGTGAGAATGCCGTCACGCCGGACCCCTCCTTTATCGCGCACCGTTGACTGTCGTCACCATCACGATACGCTCATGGAGCGAGCCCACCACAGCGCCCGACCGGCAGGCAAGGGGGCAGAGCCGCCATGGAATCCACCGGCAACCCGGGACCGGCACCGTCCGGCCACGTCGACACGTTCGCCCGGGACCACCTCCCGCCGCGCGAGCAGTGGCCCGTGCTGGTCCACGACCGCCCCGAGCTGCACTACCCCGCCCGGCTCAACTGCGGCGCGGAGCTCCTGGACCGGGCCGTGGAGCGGTTCGGCGCCGGGCGCCCCGCCTTCCACACCGCGTCCGGCGAGACGTGGACGTACGGCGGGCTGCAGGGCCACGTCGACCGGATCGCGCACGCGCTGAGCGGCGAGCTCGGGGTGCGGCCCGGTGAGCGGGTGCTGCTGCGCGGTCCCACCACGCCGTGGCTCGCGGCCTGCTGGCTCGCCGTGATGAAGGCGGGCGGGGTCGCGGTGACCGTCCTCGCCCAGCAGCGCTCGCAGGAGCTCGCCACCCTGTGCGGGCTCGCCGAGGTGCGGCACGCACTGTGCGACATCCGGTCCGTGGACGACCTGATCAAGGCCGGGGTGCCGGGGCTGAGCATCACCACGTACGGCGGCCCGGGACCCGACGACCTGGCCGCCCGTGCCGCCCGGCAGCCGGCGCGGTACGACGCGGTGGACACGGCGGCCGACGACGTCTGCCTGATCGCGTTCACCTCCGGCACGACCGGCCGCCCCAAGGGCTGCATGCACTTCCACCGCGATGTCCTGGCGATCGCGGACACCTTCGCGCGGCACGTCCTGAGGCCGGTACCCGACGACGTCTTCGCGGGCAGCCCCCCGCTCGGCTTCACCTTCGGGCTCGGCGGCCTGGTCGTCTTCCCGCTGCGCTTCGGCGCCTCGTCGGTGCTCCTGGAACAGGCGGGCCCCAAGCAGCTGCTGCCCGCCATCGGGCGGCACCGGATCTCCGTGCTGTTCACCGCGCCCACCGCGTACCGCACGATGCTGGACCGGCTCGACGAGCACGACGTCTCCTCGCTGCGGCGCTGCGTCTCGGCCGGCGAGAACCTCCCCGCGGCCACCTGGCAGGCCTGGCACCGGCACACCGGCCACCGCATCATCAACGGCATCGGCGCGACGGAGCTCCTGCACATCTTCATCTCCGCCGCCGACGACGCGATCCGGCCCGGCACCACGGGCCGCCCGGTGCCGGGGTGGCACGCGCGCGTGGTCGACGAGGCGGGCGACCCGCTGCCGGACGGCGAGCCCGGCCTGCTCGCCGTGCGCGGCCCGGTGGGCTGCCGCTACCTCGCCGACGACCGCCAGACCCAGTACGTGCGGCACGGCTGGAACATCACCGGCGACACCTACGTCCGCGACACCGACGGCTACTTCCGCTATGTCGCGCGCGCCGACGACATGATCATCTCCGCCGGGTACAACGTCGCGGGCCCCGAGGTCGAGGAGGCCCTGCTGCGCCACCCCGACGTCGCCGAGACGGCGGTCGTGGGGCGCCCGGACGAGCTGCGCGGACAGGTCGTGGTGGCGTACGTGGTGGCCCGCGAGGGGGCGGTGCGGGACCCGGAGCGGCTGCGGGAGTTCGTCCAGGGCGAGCTCGTGCCGTACAAGTGTCCGCGCGAGATCGTCTTCCTGGACGCGCTGCCGCGGACGGCGACGGGCAAGCTGCAGCGGTTCCGGCTGCGCACCGGGCCGTCCGCGGGGCCGGGGCCCGTAGAGTGATCACGTGTCCGAGCAGCACACCCCACGGTCCCTGATCGTCACCTTCTACGGCGCCTACGGGCGGGCCGCCCCCGGCCCGGTCCCGGTGGCCGAGCTGGTGCGCCTTCTCGCGCCGGTCGGCGTGGACGCGCCGTCGGTGCGGTCGTCCGTCTCGCGCCTGAAGCGGCGCGGCCTGCTCGTGCCGGCCCGCACGGCGGCGGGCGCGGCCGGGTACGCGCTCTCGCCGGACGCCCGCCAGCTCCTGGACGACGGCGACCGCCGCATCTACGGCACCGGCACCACCGTCCGGGCGGCCGGGTCCCGCCCGGTCCGGGGCACCCAGGAGGCGCCGCGGCCCGACGGCGGCTGGGTCCTGGCCGTGTTCTCCGTCCCCGAGGCCGAGCGCAACAAGCGGCACGTGCTGCGCTCGCGCCTGGCGGGCCTCGGCTTCGGCACGGCGGCCCCGGGCGTCTGGATCGCGCCCGCGCACCTCTACGAGGAGACCCGGCACACCCTGGAGCGCCTCCAGCTCGCCCCGTACGTCGACCTGTTCCGGGGCGAGCACCTGGGCTTCGCGGCGACGGCCGAGGCGGTCGCGCGCTGGTGGGACCTGTCCTCGCTGGCCAAGGAGCACGAGGCGTTCCTGGACCGGCACGAGCCGGTGCTGCGCTCCTGGGAGGCCCGCAAGGGCGCGCCGCCGGACCCCGAGGAGGCGTACCGCGACTACCTCCTCGCGCTCGACTCCTGGCGCAGGCTGCCCTACGCGGACCCGGGGCTGCCCGCCGAGCTGCTCCCCGCGGGCTGGCCGGGCGCCCGGTCGGCGGCGGTGTTCGCGGCGCTGGACGGGTGGCTGCGGGCGGCCGGGGAGCTGTTCGTCCACCCCCCGGCCGCCTGAGGGCGGTCCGCCGGCTTCAGCCGCCCAGGGTCAGGCGCGGCCTGGGGGCGTCGGTGCGGCCGGTCTGCGGGCGGCGGCTGCCCGCGCGGTACTGGACGGGCCAGCTCACGCCCGGTCCGGTGTAGTCCTGTTCGGCGGCGGCGTGCAGGGTCCAGTGCGGGTCGTACAGGTGCGGGCGGGCCAGGGCGCACAGGTCGGCGCGGCCCGCCAACAGCAGGGAGTTGACGTCGTCCCAGGAGGAGACGGCGCCGACGGTGAGCACCGGGATGCCGGTCTGGTTGCGGATGCGGTCGGCGTAGGGCGTCTGGTAGGAGCGGCCGTAGGCGGGGCGTTCGTCCGCGACGACCTGCCCGGTCGAGACGTCGATGGCGGCGGCGCCGTGGGCCGCGAAGGCGCGGGCGATGTCGACGGCGTCGTCCGCGGTGGTGCCGCCGTCGGCCCAGTCGGTGGCGGAGATGCGGACCGTCATGGGCCGGTCGGCGGGCCACACCTCCCGTACCGCGTCGAAGACTTCGAGCGGGTAGCGCAGGCGGCCGGACAGCGGTCCGCCGTACGCGTCGGTGCGGTGGTTGGTGAGCGGTGAGAGGAAGCCGGACAGCAGGTAGCCGTGCGCGCAGTGCAGTTCGAGGAGGTCGAAGCCCGCGTGGGCGGCCCGCCGGGCGGCCTCGACGAACTGTTCGCGGATCTCGGTCAGTCCGGCCCGGGAGAGCGCGTGCGGGGTCTGGCCGCCCGGCTTGTACGGCAGCGGCGAGGCGGCCTCGATCGGCCAGTTGCCGTCGGGCAGCGGATCGTCGATGCCCTCCCACATCAGCTTGGTGGAGCCCTTGCGGCCGGAGTGGCCGAGCTGGACGCCGATCGCCGCGCCGGGCGCCTGGGCGTGCACGAAGTCGGTGACGCGGCGCCAGGCGTCGGCCTGTTCACCGGTGTAGAGCCCGGCGCAGCCCGGTGTGATGCGGCCGCGTGCGCTGACGCAGACCATCTCGGTCATGACCAGGCCCGCCCCGCCGAGGGCCCGCGCGCCCAGGTGCACCAGGTGGAAGTCGCCGGGGACGCCGTCCACGGCGGAGTACATGTCCATCGGGGAGACGACCACGCGGTTGCGCAGGGTCAGTCCGCCGAGGCGGAAGGGCGTGAACATCGGCGGGGTGCCGTCCGGGCAGCCGAAGTCGCGCTCGACGGACCGGGTGAAGTCCGCGTCGCGCAGCCGGAGGTTGTCGTGGGTGACGCGGCGGCTGCGGGTGAGCAGGTTGAAGGCGAACTGGCGGGGCGGCTGGTCGAGGTAGTCCGGCAGCCGCTCGAACCACTCCAGGCTGGCGCGCGCCGCCCGCTGCGTGGAGGCGACGACGGGGCGGCGCTCCGCCTCGTACGCCGTGAGGGCGGCCGGGATGTCGGGCTGTTCCCGCAGGCAGGCGGCGAGGGCGAGGGCGTCCTCGACGGCGAGCTTGGTGCCGGAGCCGATGGAGAAGTGCGCGGTGTGCGCCGCGTCGCCGATGAGGACCGTGTTGCCGTGCGACCAGCGGGCGTTGACGACCGTGCGGAAGGTGGTCCAGGCGGAGGCGTTGCCGCGCAGGGGACGGCCGCCGAGCGCGGCCGCGAAGATCTTGGCGCAGCGCTCGGTGGACTCCTGCTCGTCGAGGTCCGCGAAGCCGGCGGCCTCCCAGACCTCCTCGCGCATCTCGACGATGACGGTGGACGCCCCGGAACCGGCCGCGGAGAAGGGGTAGCCGTGCAGCTGCATCACGCCGTGCTCGGTCTCGGCGATCTCGAAGCGGAAGGCGTCGAAGGCGAAGTCGGCGGCGAGCCAGATGTAGCGGCAGCGGTGGCTGGTCACGCTCGGCCCGAAGGCGTCGGCGTGCGCGGCGCGGGTGAGGCTGTGCACCCCGTCGGCGGCGACCACCAGGTCGTGGGTGGTGGCGAGTTCGGCGGCGGGCGGTGCCTCGGTGCGGAAGCGGAGCTCGACGCCGAGGTCGCGGCAGCGGGCGTGCAGGATCTCCAGGAGGCGGCGCCTGCCGAGCGCCGCGAAGCCGTGGCCGCCGGAGGTGCAGCGCCGGTCGCGGTGCACGATGTCGATGTCGTCCCAGCGCACGAACTCGGCCTGCAGGGCGGCGTACACGGCGGGGTCGGCGTGCTCGATGCCGCCGAGGGTCTCGTCGGAGAGGACGACGCCGAAGCCGAAGGTGTCGTCGGGGGCGTTGCGCTCCCAGACGGTGATCTCGCGGGTGGGGTCGAGCCGCTTGAGCAGGGCGGCGGCGTAGAGACCGCCGGGCCCGCCGCCGACGACGGCGATGCGGTGGGCCGTGGCGGGGGGCGGGGCCTGCGGGGAGGCGGCGCGCGCGGGCACGGCGTCCGGGGGTACGGAGTCCGCGGGCACGGTGTCCGCGGGCACGGCGTCCGGGGGCGCGGTGTCCTGGGGCACAGGCGGTGCTGACGCGGCCCGCGCGGGGGGCGGCTCCGGGGCTCCTGCCGTGCTCATGGTCATCGCCCCTGCCACTTCGGCGGGCGCTTCTCCGTGAAGGCCGCATGGAACTCGGCGTAGTCCTCGCCGTTCATGAGCAGGGCCTGGGTCGAGGCGTCCAGCTCGACGGAGGCGGCGAGCGGCATGTCGAGCTCGGCGGTGAGCAGCGCCTTGGTCTGCGCGTACGCGAGGGCGGGCCCGTCGGCGAGGCGGCGGGCCAGCGCCTGTGCGGCCTCGGCCGCCCTGCCCTCCTCGGTCAACTCGCTGAGCAGACCGATCCGTTCGGCCTCGGGGGCGCGGACCGGTTCGCCCAGCATGAGCAGCCGGGTGGCGTGGCCGAGGCCGACGACGCGCGGCAGCAGGTAGGCGGCGCCCATGTCGCCGCCGGAGAGTCCCACCCGGGTGAAGAGGAAGGAGAAGCGCGCGGACGGGTCGGCGACGCGGAAGTCGGCGGCGAGGGCGAGCACCGCTCCGGCGCCCGCCGCCACCCCGTGCACGGCGGCGATCACCGGGAAGGGGCACTCCCGGACGGCCCGGACGACCTGGCCCGTCATGCGGTTGAAGTCGAGCAGCTGGGCGGTGTCCATGGCGAGCGTGGCGCCGATGATCTCGTCGACGTCGCCGCCCGAGCAGAAGCCGCGCCCCTCGCCGCCGAGCACGAGGGCGCGCACGGACTTGTCGCGGGAGAGCTCGGAGAGCAGGTCGCGCAGGTCGGCGTAGGCACCGAAGGTGAGCGCGTTGAGCTTGTCGGGGCGGGCGAGGGTGACCGTGGCGACCCCTTCGTCGACGGTCAGGCGCAGATGCCGCCAGTCGGGGGTGCGGGTCGCGGAGCCGGTGAAGGGACTCATCAGGTGCGGCCTCCTCGGCCTGGGGGCCGGCGTTCGCCGGAGCCGGGTCCGGCCGCGTGCACCGGGTCCGGCCGTGGACAGCGGGAGTGGGCTACCTCTCGAAGTTATCACTTGTCCGTGACTGTCGTCACGAGTACGCGATAGGAGCTCGACTCCCGAGCGGGAACGGAAATCCCGACATGCACGTCTTGTCACGTGTGGCACCACAGGGTCGGACGTCCCGTGAATGCCCGACCGTCGCCCCTGTCGACATAGCGCTTAAGATTCGTACGGTTGAAAGCAGGACCGCCGCCTGCTGCCCTGAACGGACCCGCCTTGCACGAACCTTCCTCCCCCGCCTCGTGGCGCATCGCGCTGCCGCACACCACGGCAGCCGTGCCCGTCGCGCGCGCTCTGGTCCGTACGGCGCTGACCGACATCGAGTCGTCGGCCGACACCGACACCGCCGAGCTGCTCACCGCCGAGCTGGTCGCCAACGCCGTGGAGCACACCGCGGGTCAGGACCCGATAGAGCTGGTCATCGAGCTCCTGCCGACGGGCTGTCAGGTCGAGGTGCACGACTCCAACCCGCTGCCGCCCGGCGATCTGACCGACCCGGGCCCCTCCCTGGAGCCCGACCCCTGGCAGGAGCACGGCCGCGGCCTGCTCCTGATCCGCACCCTCAGCTCCTCCTGCGGCCACCGCCCGACGGCCTCCGGCAAGGCCGTGTGGTTCACGCTTCCGGCGAAGCCCCGGTGCCAGGGCTGACGTCGGTCCCGGCGCGGCCGAGCCGCGAGTGGCCGCGGCCGTACAGCGCGTAGACCACCGCGCCCACCACCAGGAACGCCGCGAACTGCACCCACGTCGTCCACCCCGTGCCCCAGATCAGGTAGAGGCAGAAGCCGACGCCGAGGACGGGGCTCACGGGATGGAGGGGGACCCGGAAGGTGCGGCGCAGGGACGGGGCCGAGCGGCGCAGGGCGATGACCGCGATGTTCACCACGACCATGATCGACAGGGTGCCGATGGTGGTGAGGTTGACGACGACGTCCAGCGAGGAGAAGGCGGCGGGGACGGCGACGACCGCGGCGACGATCCAGGTGTTGGCGACGGGGGTAGCCGTCCGCGGCGAGACCCGTTCGAACACGCGCGGCATGAGGCCGTCGCGGGACATCGACATCAGGATGCGGGTCTGGCCGTACATCACGGCGAGGACGACCGAGGCGATGGCGACGACCGCGCCGAAGGCGATGATGCCGCCGCCGACGGTCGAGTCGGTGACCTGGTCGACGACGAGGGAGAGCGCGGCGGGCTTGTCGGCGACGGCGTCCGGGCCCAGCGCGCCGATCGCGGCGAGCGCCACGGCGACGTAGAGCAGGGTGACGACACCGATGCAGATCATGATCGCGAGCGGGATGTTCCTGCGCGGGTTCCGCACCTCCTCGCCGGCCGTGGTGACCGCGTCGAAGCCGATGAAGGAGAAGAAGGCCAGCGAGGCTCCCGCGGTGATGCCGGAGACCCCGGCGCCCGCGAACGGCGTGAGGTTGCCGTCCTCGAACGCGGTGAACGCGACGGCGAGGAAGAGCAGCAGGATGCCGATCTTCAGCACCGCCATGGCCGCCGTGGCGCCGGCGCTCTCGCGGATGCCGCGCACCAGGAGCACGGCGGCGAGCAGGATGACGACGACGGCCGGCAGGTTCAGGACCTCGCCCTCGCCCGGCCCCGCCGACAGCGCGGCGGGCAGCTCCCAGCCGGTGACGCTGTGCAGCAGCTCGTTCAGGTACTGGCTCCAGCCGACCGCGACCGCGGAGACCGAGACCCCGTACTCCAGGAGCAGGCACCAGCCCACCAGGAACGCGGTGCGCTCCCCCAGCGAGGCGTACGCGAAGGAGTACGAGCTGCCGGACACCGGGATCGCGCCCCCCAGCTCGGCGAACGAGAACGCGGTGAAGATGCAGGTCACGGCCGCCAGGACATAGGAGATGGCGACGGCGGGGCCCGCCTTGGCGACCGAGTCCGACAGGCCGACGAAGATGCCGGTGCCGACGATCGCGCCGACGCCGAAGCACACGAGCTGGAAGAGCCCCATGGTGCGCCGGAGGCCGTGGCCCTCCAGATCCGCGCCCGATTCGGCGACGAGCTGGTCGGGGGACTTGATGCGCAGCCCGGTGGTACGCGTGGGGCTCATGGGGTGGTTCTCGTTTCTGGTGGTGCTGGTGCGGCAGGGGTCGCCGCATACCAGTGGGGCCGGATCGGGTGTTCCGGCCCCACCAGTCTGTGCTGGTCGTGCGGGTCGAGCAGGTTCGCGGGGTCCGGCCGGGCGTGGCGCGGGCCGGGGCGCGGGCGGTCAGGTGAGCGTCGCCACCAGGATCGCCTTGATCGTGTGCAGGCGGTTCTCGGCCTCGTCGAAGACGACGGAGTGCGCCGACTCGAAGACCTCGTCGGTGACCTCCAGGGACTCCAGGCCGTACGTCGCGTGGATCTCGCGCGAGACCTCGGTGTCCAGGTCGTGGAAGGCGGGCAGGCAGTGCAGGAACTTGACGTCGGCGTTGCCGGTGGCGCGCAGGACGTCCATGGTCACGGCGTACGGCACGAGGGCGGCGATGCGCTCGGCCCACACCTGCGTCGGCTCGCCCATCGACACCCAGACGTCGGTGCCGACGAAGTCGGCGCCCCGCACGCCCTCGGCGACGTCCTCGGTGAGCGTGATGCGGGCCCCGCTGGTCGCGGCGAGCCGCTGGGCCCGTGCGACGACCTCCTCGGCGGGCCAGTACTCCTTGGGGGCGACCAGGCGGACGTCCATGCCGAGCAGCGCGCCGGTGACCAGGTAGGAGTTGCCCATGTTGAAGCGGGCGTCGCCGAGGTAGGCGAAGGCGACCTCGGTGAGGGGCTTGTCGGTGTGCTCGGTCATCGTGAGCACGTCGGCGAGCATCTGGGTGGGGTGCCAGGAGTTGGTCAGGCCGTTGTAGACGGGGACGCCCGCGTGCGCGGCGAGCGTCTCGACGGTGTCCTGCGCGTCCCCGCGGAACTCGATGGCGTCGAACATCCGCCCGAGGACCCGCGCGGTGTCCTTCGGCGCCTCCTTCTTGCCGATGTGGGAGCCGGAGGGGTCGATGTACGTGGTCGACGCGCCCTGGTCGGCGGCGGCCACCTCGAAGGCGCAGCGGGTCCGCGTGGAGCTCTTCTCGAAGATCAGCGCGATGTTCTTCCCCGTCAGCCGCCGCGTCTCGGCCCCGGCCTTCTTGGCCGCCTTCAGCTCGGCGGCCAGGTCGACCAGACCGCGGAACTCCTCGGCGGTGAAGTCCAGCTCCTTGAGGAAGTGGCGGCCGGTGAGGTCGGTGGCCATGAGGCGCTCCAGGGATGCGGATAGGGGGACGGGGGCACGTTTACTTTGAAACTATATACGACGCTCCACATTTATATACAGGCCCCTGTCCCGGCGGCCCCCGCCCCGGCCCCGCGCGGCACCCGCTACGAGCCCTTACGCCCCCGGCACCGCGTCGCGCTGCACCGGGCAGCTCATGCACCGCGGGCCGCCCCGGCCGCGCCCCAGCTCGCTGCCCAGGATCTCGATCACCTCGATGCCCTGCTTGCGCAGGTAGGTGTTGGTGGTGGAGTTCCGCTCGTAGGCGACGACGACGCCGGGCTCGACCGCGAGGACGTTGCAGCCGTCGTCCCACTGCTCGCGCTCGGCCGCGTGCACGTCCTGGGTGGGCGTGAGCACCCGGATGCCGTCGAGGCCGAGCGCGGCGGCGATCGCCCGGTGCATGTGCTCGGGCGGGTGGTCGGTGACCTTCAGCTCCCGCTCGCCGACGCCCGGCTCGATGGTGTACGAGCGGAGCATGCCGAGGCCCGCGTACTGCGTGAAGGTGTCGCCGTCGACCATCGTCATGACCGTGTCGAGGTGCATGAAGGCGCGCCGCTTCGGCATGTCCAGGGCCACGATCGTCTGGGCCGACCCCGCCGCGAACAGCTTGTGCGCGAGCATCTCGACGGCCTGCGGCGTGGTGCGCTCGCTCATGCCGATGAGCACGGCGCCCTTGCCGATGACCAGGACGTCGCCGCCCTCGATGGTCGAGGGGTAGTCCGCCTGCCCCTGCGACCAGATGTTGAAGGACTCGCCGCGGAAGAGCGGGTGGTGGCGGTAGATCGCCTCGAAGTGCACGGTCTCGCGCTGCCGGGCGGGCCAGCGCATCGCGTTGATGGACACCCCGTCGTAGATCCAGGCGGAGGTGTCGCGGGTGAAGAGGTGGTTGGGCAGCGGGCCCAGCAGGAAGTCGTCCAGGTCCATGCAGTGGAAGCGCACGGACGTCGGCTCCGGGTGGGCGGCCAGGAACTCCCGCTTGGTCATGCCGCCGACCAGGGCCTCGGCGAGCTCCGTGGACGGCAGGGTCGCGAAGGCGGCACGCAGGTGGTCGGTGGCCAGCGGCCCGTACTCCTTCTCGTCGAAGACGCGGTCCAGCACGAGCAGGCGGGCCGCGGGCACGTCCAGGGTCTCGGTGAGCAGGTCACCGAAGAGATGGACCTCCACGCCCCGGTCGCGCAGCACGTCCGCGAACCCGTCGTGCTCCTGACGGGCCCTGCGCACCCACAGGACGTCGTCGAAGAGGAGGGCGTCCTTGTTGCTCGGAGTCAGCCGCTTGAGCTCCAGATCGGGTCGGTGCAGTATGACGCGGCGCAGCCGCCCGGCCTCGGAGTCGACATGGAATCCCATGGGGTCCATCTTTCCCCGGCCGGACGGCCGACGCCCGTCTTTGCGGGCAATGGCCCGCGCCCACCACCGCGACTCCAGCGGACCCGGAGCCCCCGCGGGGCCGCGGGCCCGCTCAGAGCCGCGGGTCCACCGGCTCCGACTCCAGGGCGAGGACCGCGAAGACCGCCTCGTGCACCCGCCACAGCGGCTCGCCCGCCGCGAGCCGGTCGAGGGCCTCCAGGCCGAGCGCGTACTCCCGGGTCGCCAGCGAGCGCTTGTGGCCGAGGGTCCGGCCGCGCAGCTTCGCCAGGTTCTCCGGGCGCGTGTACTCCGGGCCGTAGACGATCCGCAGGTACTCACGGCCGCGGCACTTCACGCCGGGCTGCACGAGCCGGCCGTCCGCGTTCCTGGCGAGCGCCTCGACCGGCTTGACGACCATGCCCTCGCCGCCCCGGTTCGTCATCTCCAGCCACCAGTCCACGCCCGCCCGCACCGACGCCTCGTCCGCCGTGTCGACGTACTGGCGACGGGTGGTCTGCAGCAGGTCGGAGCCCTGTCCCCCGTCGTGCTCCACCATGCGGTCGATCAGGGCCAGTTGTGCGTCGTGCGCGAGCCCGGCGAGGCTGCGGCCCTGGACCGCGAGGAGCTGGAACGGCGCCAGCCGCACGCCCTCCAGGCCGTCGGTGGGCCAGCAGTAGCGGCGGTAGGCGTCGGTGAACGCGGCGGCGTCCGCGGCGCGTTCCCGCTGCCGGGCCAGGAGCGGGCCCGCGTCCACCCCGCGTGCCGTCGCGGCCTCCAGCGCGGCGAGCGCGCCGGGAAAGACGGCGGCCGACGCGGCGCCCACCGCGGCGTACTGCGTGCGGAGCAGGCCGGATGCCTTCAGCGACCACGGCATCAGCTCCGCGTCGAACAGCAGCCAGTCCGTCGCCAGCTCGTCCCACAGGCCCGCCTCGGTGACGGCGTCGCGGACCCGGCCGAGGATCTGCTCGGTGACGGCGGGGTCGGCGAAGAAGGGGCGGCCGGTGCGGGTGCAGAGGGAGCCGGTCGGACCGTCCCCGACGCCGAACCGCTCGCGGGCCACGTCCGCGTCGCGGCAGACCAGCACCACCGCGCGCGAACCCATGTGCTTCTCCTCGCACACGACCCGCCCGACCCCGTCCGCCGCGTAGCCGGCGAAGGCCTCCGCCGGGTGCTCCAGGTAGCCCTCGCGGTGCGAGGTCGCCGTCGGGGCCATCGTCGGCGGCAGGTACGGCAGCAGCCGCGGGTCGACCGCGAAGCGGCTCATGACCTCCAGGGCCGCCGCCGCGTTCTCCTCGCGCACGGCGACGCGCCCCGCGTGCCGGGTCTCCACCACGCGGCGGCCCCGCACGTCGTCCAGGTCGAGCGGCCGTCCTTCGTGCCCGCCGGGGGCCTCGGTGCGCAGCGGCTTGACCGGCTCGTACCAGACCCGTTCCGCGGGTACGTCGACGAGCTCGCGCTCCGGCCAGCGCAGCGCGGTCAGCCGGCCGCCGAAGACGGCACCGGTGTCCAGGCAGATGGTGTTGTTCAGCCAGGTCGCGGTGGGCACCGGCGTGTGTCCGTAGACGACGGCGGCCCGGCCGCGGTACTCCTCCGCCCACGGGTAGCGCACCGGCAGGCCGAACTCGTCGGTCTCGCCGGTCGTGTCGCCGTACAGGGCGTGCGAGCGCACCCGGCCCGACGTGCGGCCGTGGTACTTCTCGGGCAGCCCGGCGTGGCAGACGACGAGGCGTCCCCCGTCCAGGACGTAGTGCGAGACGAGGCCGTCCACGAACTCCCGCACCTGCGCGCGGAACTCCTCGCTCTCCCCCGCGAGCTGCTCGACGGTCTCGGCCAGGCCGTGGGTGTGCTGGACGGCGCGGCCCCTGAGGTGGCGGCCGAGCTTGTTCTCGTGGTTGCCGGGCACGCACAGGGCGGTGCCCGCGGCGACCATCCCCATGACGCGGCGCAGCACGCCCGGGGTGTCCGGGCCGCGGTCGACGAGGTCGCCGACGAAGACGGCGGTGCGGCCCTGCGGGTGCACGCCGTCCGCGTAACCGAGCTTGCCGAGCAGGGTCTCCAGCTCGGCGGCGCAGCCGTGGATGTCGCCGACGATGTCGAAGGGACCGGTCAGGTGGGACAGGTCGTTGTAGCGCTTCTCGGTGACGACGGCGGCGCCCTCGATCTCGTCCACCCCGCGCAGGACGTGCACCTTGCGGAAGCCCTCGCGCTCCAAGTGGCGCAGGGAGCGGCGCAGTTCGCGCTGGTGGCGCTGGACGACGCGGCGGGGCAGGCCCGCGCGGTCCTCGCGGGTCGCGTTGCGCGCGGCGCAGACGTCCTCGGGGACGTCGAGCACGATGGCGATGGGCAGCACGTCGTGCTTCCTGGCCAGTTCGATCAGCTGCCTGCGGCTCTCGCTCTGCACGCTGGTCGCGTCGACGACGGTACGGCGGCCCGCGGCCAGGCGCTTGCCCGCGATGTAGTGGAGCACGTCGAAGGCGTCGCCGCTGGCGCTCTGGTCGTTCTCGTCATCGGCGACCAGGCCCCGGCAGAAGTCGCTGGAGATGATCTCGGTCGGCCTGAAGTGCCGTCGCGCGAAGGTGGACTTGCCCGATCCGGTGGCGCCGACGAGGACGACGAGGGAGAGGTCGGTGACGGGGAGCGTGCGGCCCGGGGCCGGGGCGCCGGTCGCGCCGGTGCCGGTGACGTCTTCGTTCTCGTCGGCTTTGGCGTCGGCATTGGTATTGGTGTTGGTGTTGGTGTTGATGTTGGTGTTGGCGTTCGTCATGCGGCCCGCACCTCCTTCGTGGCGTTCGAGTCGTTCTGGGCGGGCCGGCCGTTCTCGGCGGTCCGGTCGTTCCCGGTGTCGGCGGTCTTCTCGGCGCGGGTGAAGAGCGCCATCTGGGTGGGCGGTCCGACCTCGGGGTCGTCGTCGCCGACCGGGGCGAACTCCACTCCGTAGCCGTGCCGTTCGGCCACCGCGGCCGCCCAGGCGCGGAACTGCTCGCGCGTCCACTCGAAGCGGTGGTCGCCGTGGCGGACGTGGCCCGCGGGGAGCGACTCCCAGCGGACGTTGTACTCGACGTTCGGCGTCGTCACCAGGACGGTGCCGGGCCGCGCCGAGCCGAACACCGCGTACTCCAGGGCGGGCAGGCGGGCCTCGTCGAGGTGCTCGATCACCTCGCTGAGCACGGCCGCGTCGTACCCCGCCAGGCGCTGGTCGGTGTACGCGAGCGAGCCCTGCAGGAGCCGGACGCGCCGCGCCTGCCGCTCGCCCATGCGGTCGAGGCCGAGCCGCCGCGCGGCGACGGTCAGCGCGCGCACGGACACGTCGAGCCCGACGATCTCCGTGAACCGCACGTCCGTGAGCAGCGCCTGCAGCAACTGGCCCTGCCCGCAGCCCAGGTCGAGCACCCGGCCCGCACCGGCCGCGGTGAGCGCCGCCACGATCGCCTCGCGGCGCAGCACGGCGAGCGGCACCGGCTTCTCCTCGGTGTCGGTGTCCTCGTCGACGGCGTTGTCGAGCTGCTCGACGTCGGTGTCGTCCGCGTCGGCGAGCCGGACCAGTTCGAGCCGCTCCCTGGCCTGCCGGGTCAGGGCGTAGCGCCCGGCCAGGTAGCGGCTGGTGATGAGCTGCTGCTCGGGGTGGCCGGCGAGCCAGCCCTCTCCGGCCCGCAGCAGCTTGTCGACCTCGTCCGGCGAGACCCAGTAGTGCTTGCTGTCGTCGAGGACGGGCAGCAGCACGTACAGGTGCCGCAGCGCCTCGCCCAGGGTCAGCGTCCCGTCGGGCGCGTCGAGCACGAGCCGCACGTACCGCGAGTCGCCCCACTCGGGGAACCGGGTGTCCAGCGGCACCGGCGTCACCGTCACCGTCCAGCCGAGCGGCTCGAACAGCGCCCGCACCAGGCCGGCCCCGCCGCGCGCGGGCAGCGCGGGCAGCTCGACGTGCAGCGGCAGCGGCTGCGCGGCCCGCTCGGGGCGGGCGGCGCACACCCCGCGCAGCGCGCTGGAGAACACCGTGCTCAGCGCCACGGCGAGCAGCGAAGAGGCCGCGTACGGGCGATCGTTCACGTACTGCGCGAGCGCCGCGTCCGGCCCGGTGCCGTGGTCCTTGCCCTTGCCCTTGCCCTTGCCGCGCCGCACGAGGGCGACGGGATCGACCTCCAGGAGGAGCGCAGCGGTGCAGCGCTCGGCGGTCGCCTCGGGGTAGAGGACATGGGCGGTGCCGTAGGAGGTGGAGAACGCCTGGGACTTGTCGGGGTGCTTGTGCAGCAGGAACCCGAGGTCGGTCGCCGGGCGTTCGGGGGTGCCGGTGGTGCTGATCGTCAGGAACACAGTGGGTGGGCCTCGAAACGGGGTGTGAGCCGCGGCGACCGGCGGGCGCGGCGGCACGCGGGGTGCGGACGCGCCGGGCCGGAGGGACCACGGCGGTGGGAGCGCGCTGCGGCGACCACGGCTCCCGGCCCCGGAGGGGCACGGCAGCCGTGCCGGTGCCGCGCGGCGGCCGTCCGCCCGCGCGACGCCGTGTCTCCGGCGCGCCCCTTCAACGTACAGCGAACATCACCGGCGGGCCCGGGGATTTCGTCCCGGGCCGCAGGGCCGGAGCGCACGCCGGAGGTAACCTGTGCGGACACGACCTAGGGGGCCCGCGGGTGCGGTTGGAGTTGAGTCTGCCCGGCACGGGTGTGCCGGAGGAGGAACTGCGGTCCCTGCACGGGTGGCTGCTCTCGGAGCCCGCCGCGCGCCGGCACGCCCGCCCCGAGCTCGGCGCCTCGCAGCCGTCGCCCCCCGGCGCCCAGGGCGATCTGATCGACCTCGTGTCGCTGCTGGTCGGCTCCGGTTTCAGTGCCGCCTCGCTGGCCCTTTCGCTGCACGCCTGGCGCGCGACGCGCCCGCAGGGCCCGACCATCACCGTCGAACGGCCCGACGGGCAGCGGATCACCCTCTCCGCGGCCACCGCCGAGGAGGCACGGCTCCTCCTCGCCTCGCTCGTCGACGGCGCCGCGCCCGCCGGCGGGAACGACGGGAACGACGAGGACGACGAGGACAGCGATGACGGGTCTGCCTGACCCGTCGGCCTCCCGGGCGGTCCTGATCGGCGCCAGCGCCTACGAGACGCTCGACGACCTGCCCGGAGTCGGGCACAGCGCGGCGGTCCTGGGGAGCCTGTTCACCCGGAGCGACGTGTGGGGGCTGCCCCCGGAGCACTGCCAGGTGGTCCTGGACCCGCGCGCCCCGCGCCAGTTGTCCAAGCCCGTGGCCGAGGCGGCACAGCAGGCGACCGACGCCCTGGTGATCTACTACGCCGGGCACGGGCTGATCGAGCCCCGCACCGGCCAGCTCCACCTGGCCGTGGGCGACAGCGACCGGCTCTCGGTGCACGACACGGCGGCGCCGTACGAATGGATCCGGCGCTCGATCGAGCAGAGCCCGGCCGCCCGGAAGATCGTGGTGGTCGACTGCTGTTACAGCGCACGGGCGTTCGGCGTGCAGTCCGCGGAGGCCGCCCTGGAGGTGGAGGGCACCTATCTGCTGGTCGCCTCGGCGGAGCACGCCGTCGCGATCGCGCCGCCCGGCGATCAGTACACGGCGTTCACCGGGGAGTTGATACGGCTGATCTCCGACGGCGACCTGGAGGGCGGCGAGTTCCTCGACCTGGACACGGTCTTCAAGAAGCTGCGCCTGGAACTGCGCCTGAAGGGCATGCCCGAGCCGCACCGGCTGTGCCGCAACAGCCTGGGCGGGGCACCGTTCGTCCGCAACACCGCCTACGAGCCGCTGCCCGCGGCCCGGTCCGGCTGGAGCACGTGGACGGCCGACCAGCCGGGGGACGCGGCGTCGGCGGCACCGACCGAGTCGGAGCCGTACGTCCGCCTCGCCACCCTGCGCAGCCTGCTGGACCAGTTGATCCACCAGGTCGCCCCCGCGCAGAGCCTCGCGGACACCCTGCAGACCATCACCGACGGCGTCGTGGCCGGTCTGGGCTACGAGGTCGCGGCCCTCAACCTGGTCCGGCCGGACGGCGATCTGGTCGTGGCGGCCGTCGCGGGCGACCCGGCCGCCGCGTCGCTGCTCACCGGCCGCGTCGGCTCCCGCGACGCCTGGGACCGCCGCCTCGCCATGGGCGAGGCCTGGGGCGCGCTGCGCTTCATCCCGCACACCGAGGGCCGGGTCCTCGACGACGACGATGTCCCGCAGTGGCACACCGAGGGGCCCGAGCCCCGCTTCGAGGACGCCTGGCACCCCTCCGACCGCCTCTTCGCGCCCCTGCACGCCGCCGGGGGCAGGGGGCCCGACGAGTTGATCGGGGTCATCTCCGTCGACCGGCCGCGCAACGGCCGCCACCCCGGCGCCTGGGGCCGCGAGGCCCTGCAGGTGTACGCGGCGCACGCCGCCATCGCGATCAGCAACGCGCGGCTGCGGGCCAACATGCAGCGCGCCCTGGTCCGCCTGGAGCGCGAGCAGCAGGCACTGCGGGCCAGCGAGGAGTCCTTCCGCCAGGCCTTCGAGTACGCGCCCTCCGGCATGGCCATCGCCGAGATGGGCGGCGACCGGCACGGCCGGATCCTGCGCACCAACGACGCGCTCTGCCGCCTCCTCGGCAGGCCCGCGTCGGCCATGCGGCGCTACTCCTTCTCCGACCTCGTGCACCCCGAGGACATCGGCACGCTCCTGCGCACCTCCGCCGAGGGCGGCCGCGCCGAGCTGCGCCTCGCCCGCCGCGACGGCACGTACGTCTGGGTGTCCCTGCGCAACTCCGTGGTGGCCGACGCGGCCGACGGGCCCCGCTTCCTGCTCACCCACGTCGAGGACATCGAGGACCCGCGGCGCGGCACGGCGGCGGCCGGTCAGGGCCGCTGAACGCCCGCGTTGATTCATCGGCAATCGTTTGTTGATCCGGCGGGGTCACCCTGTGCCCGACGCTATTCGGGGGAAGACAGGGAACATCAGTTGTCGGATACACGAATACCGGTGGCGGTGCACGCCACGGACCCCCTCAGCCGGGCCGGGGTCATCAGTCATCTCCGGCACCAGCCCACCGTGGAACTGGTGGACCGCATCGGCGACGACCCGCCGCCGCCCCCGCTGCCCGGCCGGCCTGCCGCGACCTCGCAGGACCGGGTCGCCGTCATGCTCGTCGACCGGCTCGACGACCCGGCGGGCACCGAGCTGCGCCGCCTGGCCCGCTCCACCGAACAGCGCGTCGTGCTCATCGCGAGCGAACTGCGCGAGCCGGAACTGCTCGCCGTCGTCGAGTACGGCGTGCGGGCCATCCTCTGGCGCCACCAGGCGACCCCGCAGAAGCTGCTGCGCGCCGTGCACAGCGCCGCGCGCGGCGAGGGTGAGCTGCCGCCCGACCTGATCAACCGGCTCATGACGCAGCTGGGCCGGCTGCGGCTCTCCGCGCTCGACGGTTCGCCGTCCCCCGCGGGCGCCCACGTGCCGACCCTGGGCATGGCGCCCCGCGAGGTGGACGTGGTACGGCTGATCGCCGAGGGGATGGACACCAAGCAGATCTCGGAGAAGCTCGCCTACTCCGAACGCACCGTCAAGAACGTCCTGCACGCGCTGATGACGCGCCTGCAGCTGCAGAACCGCGCGCATGCCGTCGCGTACGCGCTGCGGGAGGGATACATCTGATGCGACCGAACCACCTTCCCGCACACCTCCGGGGAGTCCGGCCGTGATCCACGAAGTCGACGAGGCGCTGCGCGCGCTGCTGCGCGGGGCGCTGCCCGAGGGGACCGGCGACGTCGTCTTCGAGGCGCCGACCCGCGACTGGGCGGCGCGCCGCAACGCCCCCACGCTCAACTCCTACCTGTACGACATCCGCGAGGACGTCGCCCGGCGCGAGCGCGGCGCGTTCGCGGAGCGCGGCGCGGACGGCACGGTGCTGCGCAGGCGGCAGCCGCTGCGCTGGTTCCGGCTGTCCTACCTGCTCACCGCCTGGACCAACCGGCCCGAGGACGAGCACCGGCTGCTGTCGGCCGCCCTCGGCACCCTGCTCGGCCACGAGGTGCTGCCGCCGGACGGCCTGCCGGACGCCCTGGCCGCGCTGCGCACCACGCTGCCGCTGAGCGTCGCGGTGCCGCCGCCCGAGTCCCGGTCCATCGCGGACATCTGGTCGGCGCTCGGCGGCGAGCTCAAGCCGTCGCTCGACGTGGTGCTCACCGTGCCGTTCCCGGTCTCGCCGACGTACGAGGTGGCCCCGCCGGTCACCGAGGGCGCGGCCGTGGGCATCCGCGGGCTCGACGGCGAGCAGGGCGAGGCGCGGCCCCGGATGCTGCGCAAGCAGCGGACCGAACCGCTGCCGGCCGAGACGGACTGGGGCCGGGCGAACGCGCACCGGGACGACGCGCACCGGAGCACCGGGCCCCAGGGCAAGGGCACGCGGTGAGCGCCGACGCGGTACCGGCGCACCTGGAGAAGCTGCGCGGCCGGGTGGCGGAGCTCGTCGCCCGGCGCGCCGCGGACGACCCGACGGCGGCCGACCCGCTGCGCGGTCTGTACGTCACGCCCGAGGCGGCACATCGCCTCGCCACGGCGCCCTCCCCGGTGCCCGGCGCCCCGCCGCAGGACGACGGGCACGGGCCGGGCGATCCGCTGGCGGACCTTGCGGAGCGGTTCGGCCTGAGCCCGCTGGACCTGCGGATCCTGCTCGCCGCCCTCGCACCCGACGTGGACCGCCGCTTCGAGCCGCTGTACGGCTACCTCAACGACGACGTGGGGCGCCGCAGGGCCACCGTCGCGCTCGCCCTCGACCTGGCGGGCACCGGGCCGCACGACGCGTCCGCGCGGGCCCGCTTCCATCCACGGGCGCCGCTGCGGGCCGGCGGCCTGGTCGTCGTGGAGGACGAGGAGCGGCCGCTGCCGGGGCGGGCCCTGCGTGTCCCGGAACGCGTGGTGTCCCAGCTGCTCGGCGACGACGCGGTGGACCCCGAGCTGACGTCCCACCAGGTGGAGTTGGTGCCCGCCGGGGCGGCCGAGCCCGCGCATCCGCTCGCCGTCCGCATCGCCGCACTCGCCACCGCGGCGCCCCTGCTCGTGCACCTGCGCGAGCGCAGGGAGGGCACCGCCGCCGGTCCGGTGGTGGACGCGCTGAGCGCGGCCGGGCTGCCCGTGCTGTGCCACCGGCCCGCGCCGCGCGCCGGGGACGACGCGACCGCGGCGGTCACCGCGCTGGTGCGCGAGGCCCGGCTGCGGCGGGCCGCGCTCGTCGTGGGTCCGCTGCCGTCCGAGCCCGGCGCCCTGGTGCGGTCCCTGGCGACCGGCGACGTGCCGGTGGTGTTCTTCGGGAGCGAGGCGTACGACCCGGGCTGGGCGCCGGACGCGGGGCTGCTCGCGCTGGAGGCGCCGCACGACGGCGTCGACCCGGCCCGCGCCTGGCACACCGAACTCGCCCGGCACTTCCCCGCGTACGCACCGGACTTCGACCTCGGCGAGGCCGTCGCGCCCTACCGGCTCAGCGAGCCGCAGATCCGCCGGGCCGCGCGGGACGCCGCGGGGCTCGCCGCGTTCGACGGGACCGCGCCGACCGCCGCGCACCTCCAGCTCAGCGCCCGGCTGCAGTCCGCGCCGCTGCTCGACAAGCACGCCCGGCGCATCCGCCCCGAGGTCGGCTTCGACGACCTGGTGCTGCCCGGGGAACCGCTCGGCCTGCTGCACGAGTTGACGCTGCGCGCCCGGCACCGCGACAAGGTGCTCGGCGAGTGGCGGCTGCGCACGGGCGGCGGCCGGGGCCGGGGGGTGATCGCGCTGTTCGCCGGGGACTCGGGCACCGGCAAGACGCTGTCGGCCGAGGTGGTCGCCGGTGAACTGGGCCTCGATCTCTACGTGGTGGACCTGTCCGCGGTCGTCGACAAGTACATCGGCGAGACGGAGAAGAACCTGGAGCGGATCTTCGTGGAGGCGGACCGCACGGACGCGGTGCTGCTCTTCGACGAGGCCGACGCCGTCTTCGGCAAGCGCTCGGAGGTCAAGAGCTCGCACGACCGGTACGCCAACCTGGAGAGCGCGTACCTGCTGCAGCGTCTGGAGGCGTTCGACGGGATCGCGGTGCTGACCACGAACCTGCGGGCCAACATCGACGACGCGTTCACCCGGCGCCTGGACCTGGTGGTGGACTTCCCGTTCCCGGACGTCGAGCAGCGTCTCATGCTGTGGCGGACCTGCCTGGCCGGGACGCCGTGCGCGCCGGATCTGGAGGACGAGATCGCGCTCTGCGCCAAGGAGTTCGAGCTCGCGGGCGGCGCGATCCGGTCGGCCGCGGTCACCGCCGCGTATCTGGCCGCGGGGCACGGCGGGCCGCTGTCCGGCGCGGACGTGCGGGCCGGGGCGCTGCGCGAGTACCGCAAGATGGGACGCCTCGCCCCGGGCACCTCGCTGCCCTGGCAGTGAGGCGGCACGGCCACCGGCCTCACGAGGGTGGGGCGCCGGGGGAGATCCCCCGGCGCCCCACCCTTTGCCGTCCGGCCGTCCCGGTCCGGCTGCTTCGACCAGTCGGAAAGGGCCCGGCTACTTCGGCCAGTCGGAGATCGTCCAGCCCATGCTGTTGCGGTCGTCGCACTTCCAGGTGAGCGCGCTCTTGTCGTTCTGCATGTCGACGAGGCACTCGCCGGAGCCGACGGCGACGATGCGGGTCAGTCCGTCGTCGCGCCGCTCCAGCTTCCACTTCTGGTTGTCCGGCAGGCGGCCGGTGCGGATGTTCTCCGCCGGGGCGTGGAAGATCTGGACGATGTTGGTGTTCACCTTCTGGTCCATGATCGCGCCCGGGGCACTGGCGGACTCCAGGGAGTAGGTGTCCGACTCGGGGTAGTGGTGCAGGATCCAGTCCTGGTTCTTGCCGAACTGGTCGGACTGGGAGGCGTTCTGGCCGATGTAGGTGCCGTCGGCCTGCTTGCCCTCCTTGACCTCCAGGTACCAGCCGCTGCCCTCGTTGCTGCGGATCGTGCGCAGCTTGGGCCCCTTGGGCTTGTCCTCCTGGGGGCCGCCGCCGGGCTTGGGCTTCGGCGCGTCGTCCTTGTCCTCCTCCGGCGGGGGCTCCTCCTTCTTCTCCTTGCTGGGACTCGGCGACGGGCTCGGCGCCTTCTTCATGCCGTCGTCCTGCGGGAGGACCTGCTGGCTGCCCGGCTTCTCCGTGGCCTGCGTGGCCATGGTCGGCTTGTGCTGGAACCACATGACGGCGAACGCCAGGAGCAGCGCGAACAGGATGGAGAGCAGCACCATGGCCCAGCGCGGGATCACCGACGGCTGTTCGTAGGTACCGCGCAGCTCGATCGGTTCGGGCACCCCGGAGCGCAGCACGGAGACGGTGAAGGGGTGCTTGCGGGTCCCGCCGACCCAGCTGATCGCCCCGGGCTTGATGCGCAGGTCCGCGAAGCCGGCCCGGCCGGGCTCGACCTGCACGGAACCGGGCTCGGACTCGACCTCCAGGGCGTCGCCGTTCTCACGGCCGGACAGGGAGGCGGTCAGCTGCTGGTTGCCCAGGTTGTCGACGGCCACCGCGGCCTTGGCGCCCAGCCGGCCGCGGACGACCAGCGGCAGCAGCTCCGGGCGGATCTCGGCGAACGGGCCGACGGTGACCTGCCCCTCGGCGACGTTCCCGGCCTGCGGCGTCTCACGGGGCGTCACCCGCACGCCGAACGGCGTCGGGCCCGCCAGCGCGTCCGGGGTCCTCGGCGGCGCGAACCGCACCTCGGCGGTGCCTTCCGCACCCGGGTACAGGCGCAGCACGTCGGGCTGCACACGGGCCCAGCCCGCGGTGGCCCCGACCACCTGGAGGCGGTACTCCTCGACGGTGTCGCCGGTGTTGCGCACCCGCAGCCGCACACTGGCGCTCGCGCCGGGCTCCACGGTGGTCGCATCGGGTTCGAGCGAGGTCCACATGCCGCTCACCGCCCCGTCACGGCGGTGTTCTCGACGACGGCCGCCGGTCGGCGCCGCGGTCCTGCGGCCGTGTCCTGTGCGCTGTCGTGCCCTGGGTTCTGGCCGGTGGGGACCACGGCCTGCTGGTAACGAATGAGCTCAGCCTCTGTGTCGGCGTCGGTGACACCGGGCCTCCGGGCGCCGGTGGGTGTGCACGGGTTCCTGGAGCCGGGAGCCGCCGGACGGCGCCGGGCGTGCACGACGCCCGCCCGGTCCTCGACGGCGTCACGGGCCTGGGATGCGACGTGGGACCGGCCCGCCGGGCGCCCGGGTTCGAGTACCGCGGCCGGGTCGAGGGAGGTGCACCACGTCATACGGGCACGGTAGAAGGCACGCCCGGTTCTCGCCCTGTACGAAAGGGCGGCGTCGGGGGCAAGGCCCGCTGCCCTCGCGGCCGTTCGCCGGGCGGCCGCGGCTCAGCGGTGCACCGAGAGCGCGGGCCCGCGCGCCCCGGCCCGCGGTTCCAGCCGGCCGAGCAGCGCGGCGATCTCGGCGGCCTCCAGGGCGCCGCGCCGCTCCATGACGCGGTGCGCGATCCGCAGCGCGGCCCTGGCCCGGTCGAGGTCGCCGAGGGCGAGCAGCGCCCGCCCGCGGGCGGCCATCGCGAGCGCGTGACAGAACGCGTCGCCCAGCTCGCCCTCGACGGCCAGTGCCGCGTCCGCGCAGCGCAGCGCCTCGCCGGGTCTGTCCTGGTCGAGTGCGCAGTACGCGAGGCGGGCCCAGCACAGCGCCTCCCAGCGCGGGTTGCGGGAGCGGCCGTGCAGGATCTGGGCCTCGCGCAGCTGCTCGGCGGCGGCGGCCGCGCGGCCGTCCCGCAGCAGCGCGCAGCCCGCCTGGTAGAGGACGTGCGCGAGCGTGGAGGTGCTGCCCGAGAGCCGGGCCTGGCGCACCGCCTCGACGATCGCGGTGTCGGCGGCCGTGCGGCGGCCCAGGCAGACGTAGGCCCGCGCCATGTGGGACAGGATGCGGAGCCGGTCGCCGTGGCCGCCCAGGGCGCCGAACCTGGCGTAGGCCAGGCGCAGTTTCTCCAGCGCCTCCTCGTAGCGGCCGGTGCCCATGAGGACGATGCCCAGCTCGTGGCTGCCCTCGGCGCCGACCAGCAGGTCGCCGCAGCCCGCGGCGAGGCTCAGGCTCTCGCGCAGGGCGCGCTCGGCGCGTTCGTAGGTCTCGGTGCCGTAGTGCGGGGCGCCGATGAGGCGCAGCGCGCGGGCCGCCGACCGGTCGTCGCCGTGGCCGCGGGCGGTGTGCAGGGCCAGTTCGGCGAGCGGCTCCAGGTCGCGGTGGCGGGCGGTGCCGACGATGAGGTGGGACCAGGCGGTGAGCAGGTCGACGGTGGGGCGCAGGCCCGGCGGGCCGCCCGCCGGGGCGCCGGCGGGGTCGCCCGCGGCGTCCGGGACGTGCCGCAGGGCGTTCTCCGCGGCGGCGCAGAGCCGGGAGTGCGCGACGACCAGCCAGTCGCGGGCGGCGCTCTCGTCGGGGAGCGCCTTGCCCGCGGAGCCGGGGGTGTGCAGCAGTTCGGGCAGCACGCTGTGCGGTTTGGTGCGGCGGATCGCGGTGACGACGGTGGCCAGCACGTAGTCGAGGAAGCGGAGCCGGGCGTCGGCGCGTTCGCGGGCGCTCTCGGTGCGCTCGCACCGGCGGCGGGCGAAGAGCCGGACCAGGTCGTGGAAGCGGTAGCGGTCCTCGCCGTGCAGCTCCATGAGTCCGGCGTCGACGAGGCGTTCCACCAGCGCCTCCGCCTCCTCGTCGGGCACGTCGAGCAGGGCTGCGGCCGCGCCCCGGCAGAACGAGGGCATGTAGCAGAGCGAGACCATCCGGAAGGCGCGGGCGAGCTCCGGCTCCAGGGCTTCGTAGCCGAGCCGGAAGGTGGCCTCGACGCCCAGGTCGTCGACCCGCAGTTCGTCGAGCCTGCGCTGCTCGTCGCGCAGTCGTGCCACGAGGTCGGCGACGGGCCTGCCGGGGCGCGCGGCGAGCCGGGCGGCGGCGATGCGCACGGCCAGGGGCAGGCCGCCGCACAGGGCGACCAGTTCGCGCGCGGCCTCCGGTTCGGCGGCCGCGCGGTCCTCGCCCGCCATGGCGCAGAGCAGGCCGAGGCCCTGGCGCTCGTCCATCGCCTCGACGTCGACGAGGCGCGCGCCGGGCAGGGTGATGGTCCGCGAGCGGCTGGTGACCAGGACCGCGCAGCCGGGCGTGCCGGGCAGCAGCGGGCGCACCTGGGCGGTGTCGCGGGCGTTGTCCAGGAGGACGAGCACGCGGCGCCCGGCCAGGAGCGAGCGGTACAGGGCGGTCTGCTGGTCGAGCCCGTCGGGCACGGCGCTCTCGGGCACGCCGAGGGCGCGCAGGAACCCGGCGAGCGCGCCGCCGCTGTCCGCGCCGGGCGCCGGGTCCGAGCCGCGCAGGTCCACGTAGAGCTGGCCGTCGGGGAACTCGTCCCGTAAGGCGTGGGCGACGTGCACGGCGAGCGCGGTCTTGCCGACGCCGCCGAGCCCGGTGAGGGTGGCGACGGCCATCGCGCTGCCGGACGCGGCGGCGCGCAGCGTCTCGGTCAGCCGCCGCGCCTCGCTCTCGCGGCCCGCGAAGTCGGGTACGTCGGGCAGCAGTTGGGCCGGGACGAGGGGGGCGGACGCGGCGGCGGCGCGTCCGGCGGACGGTACGGCGGGCGGTGCGGCGGCGGGCGGGGGCAGGGGCCGGGCGGCGGGCTCCGGACGGCCGGGGGCCGCGCCGGGTATCGCTTCGCGCGCGCCGCCGGGGGGTGCGGCCGGTTCCCGGTCCGGCCGGGGCCGGGGGGCGTGCCGCTCCGGCGGTACGGGGGTCCGGTGCCGCTGCGCTCCGACGCGCGGGGACTGCGGGTGCGCGAGGGGGCCGGGGGTGGTGTGGGCGGGGAGCGGGGTGCCGTGCAGGAGCCCTTCGTACAGGGTGCCGAGTTCCTTGCCGGGGTCCACGCCGAGTTCGGTGGCGAGGGTGCGGCGCGTGCTCTCGTACACGGCGAGGGCGTCCGCGCGACGGCCGCCGCGGTCCAGGGCGAGCATCAGGAGGGCCTGGGCCCGCTCGCGCAGCGGGTGCTCGGCGGCGAAGGCGCTCAGTGGTCCCGCGGTCTCGCCGTGGCAGCCCAGTTCGAGCGCGCAGGCGAAGAGCTCCTCCTGGGCGGTGACGGTCAGCTCGGTGAGCCGGTCGCGCTGCCGCTGGGCGTACGGGCCGGGCAGGCCGGCCAGCGGGGCGCCGTCGGACAGGGCGAGCGCGGCGGTCAACTCCGCGTGGGCGGCGCCGTGTTCACCGGTCGCGCGCAGCGCGCGGGCGGCGGCGACCCGGTCCTCCAGTTCGCAGGCGTCGAGGGCGGCGCGCGGCACCCGCAGGGCGTAGCCGTCGCCCGCCGAGACCAGGATCCTGGCCGGTTCGCGGGCGCGCCGGTCCGGTTCGAGCAGGGCGCGCAGCCGGGAGACGTACGTCCGCAGGGCGCCGACCGCGCGCGGCGGCGGCTCCTCGTCCCACAGTGCGTCGACCAGTTCGGCCGCGGACACCGGGTGTCCGGCGCGCAGCAGCAGCGCCGCCAGCGTCGCGCGCTGCTGCGGCGGCCCGAGCGCCAGGGGCTGCCCGGCGCGCCGCGCCCGCACCGGTCCGAGCACCTGGAACCGCAGCGCCCCGCCCAGGTCGTCCGCGTCGTCCCGCATGGTCAGCCCGTACTCCTTGCCCCGTGACGCACCGCGAGGTGCCCGTTCGTACCGGTCACGGATGACCGTACGCACCAAACGTTACGTCAGCCCCAGAGGTCGCCCGACCCTCGAGGGGGGACGGCTGCACCATGTTGACCAGGTATTGACGCTGTGTGCACGGGAGGGACGGCATATGCGCCACCAACCCTTCACATTCGGCCGGGGCGGCGGCCCGTGCGGCGGCGGGGGCGGGGCGGCGGCCCGCCGGGGGTGACCGGACGGGCAACGGCCGCCCGGCGTCGCGGTCCGGCCGCGCACCGCCGCGGCCCTCCCGGTCCCCGGGGGCCGTTCGGCGGCTGAACGGGCAGCGGCATCTGCCCTCGCTGACGTCCGTCCGTCTCTACGCACCAGCCCGCGCGTGGGACATCGTCGACACGGTACGAACCCGTGCCGGCTGTGCGCCGGTCCTCTCGCCCTCGAACTTGGAGCACAGCAGCATGCCCAACTACCTGTCCCCCGGCGTCTACATCGAGGAAGTCGCCAGCGGTTCGCGTCCCATCGAAGGGGTCGGCACGTCCGTGGCGGCCTTCGTCGGTCTCGCGCCGCGGGGACCGCTGAACGAGCCGACGCTGGTGACCAACTGGTCGCAGTACGTGGCCGCGTTCGGCGAGTTCACGGACGGGTACTACCTGGCCCACTCCGTGTACGGGTTCTTCAACAACGGCGGCTCCGCGGCGTACGTCGTGCGGGTCGGCGGCACCGACGGCGACGAGCCGCAGCAGCGCCCCTCGACCCCCGCGCAGGCGCCCAAGGAGCTCACCGCGGGTGAGCCGGTGGCGCTCGGCGGGTTCTCCGTGTCGGCGATCACCGCGGGCTCCGCGGACAACGGCGCGCTGACCGTCGAGGTGCAGGACGCCGAGGGCGAGAGCGCGGCCGACCGCTTCAAGCTGATCGTCAAGGACGGCGACAAGGTCGTCGAGAGCTTCGACGTCAGCGCGAAGAAGACGGCCCGCAACTACGTCGTCACGCAGGTCAAGCAGCGCTCCAAGGCGATCGCGCTGGAGGAGGCGACGGCGGGCGGCCAGGTGGCCAAGCCCGACGCGCAGACCGTGACCCTCGCCCCGCCGACGCCCGCCGTCCCGGCCGTGCCCACGTCGAACGGGGCCGTGTCCCGCGTCGAGACCGCCCAGTTCATCGGCGACTCCGCGGACCGCACCGGCTTCGGCGGTCTGGAGGCCCTCGACGAGATCAACATGGTCGCGGTGCCCGACCTCATGGCCGCCTACCAGCAGGGTCTCATCGACGAGGAGCAGGTCAAGGCGGTCCAGCTCGGCCTCATCTCGCACTGCGAGCTGATGGGCGACCGGATGGCGATCATCGACCCGCCGCCCTCGCTCAACGCCCGCCAGATCCGGCAGTGGCGCCAGGAGCTGGCCGGCTACGACTCGCGCTACGCCGCCCTGTACTACCCGTGGATCAAGTCGTTCGACCCGGCCTCCGGTCAGTCCGTGATCGTGCCGCCGTCCGGTCACATGGCCGGCATCTGGGCGCGCAACGACGCCGAGCGCGGTGTGCACAAGGCCCCGGCCAACGAGATCGTGCGCGGCGCCGTGGACCTGGAGCTGCAGATCACCCGCGGCGAGCAGGACCTGCTCAACCCGGTCGGCGTGAACTGCATCCGCGCGTTCCCCGGCCGCGGCATCCGCGTGTGGGGCGCCCGCACGATGGCCTCCGACCCGGCCTGGCGCTACCTGAACGTGCGCCGCTACTTCAACTACCTCGAGGAGTCCATCCTCATCGGCACCCAGTGGGTGGTCTTCGAGCCGAACGACCACGCCCTGTGGGCCCGCATCCGGCGCAACGTCTCGGCGTTCCTGGTCAACGAGTGGCGCTCGGGCGCCCTGTTCGGCCAGCGTCCCGAGGACGCGTTCTACGTGAAGTGCGACGAGGAGACCAACCCCCCCGAGTCGGTCGACCTCGGCCGGGTCGTCTGCGAGATCGGCATCGCGCCGGTCAAGCCCGCCGAGTTCGTGGTGTTCCGGCTCGCGCAGTTCTCCGGCGGGGGCGGCGAGCTGGAGGAGTAGAACCGGCCCGTCCCACCCGCACGTCCGCTCAGCCACCCGCAAGAACCGCAGGATCCACCGCGGCCCGCAGGCCCGTGAGATCCGCAAGAGGAGTGAACTTCCTTGTCCCTTCAGCCCGGTGACGCGCTCACTACACACAACTTCGGCCTGCAGATCGACGGCGTCATGGTCGAGTACCTGCAGGAGGTCAGCGGCCTCTCCATGGAGCAGGACGTCATCGAGTACCAGCAGGTCTCGGCCGACGGCAAGCCCGTCGTGAAGAAGATGCCCGGCGTGAAGAAGGCCGGCGAGTGCACGGTCACGCGCGGCATGACGCAGAGCCCCGTCTTCAGCGAGTGGATCAACAAGTCCATCGCGGGCGACATGGGCTCGGCGCGCAAGAACGCCACGATCATGATGATGGACTACCAGAACAGCCCGGTGAAGCGGTACAACCTGCGCAACGCCTGGTGCAGCAAGGTGGAGACCAGCGGGGTCAAGGCGGGCGACGCGGCCGCGCTGACCGAGCAGGTCACCATCGTCTTCGAAGAGCTGGTCATCGAATAATGCGGCGCGAAGGCCCGGCGGGGCTGCCGGCACCCGGCACGGCGGCCCCCTCGGCGGCGGCCGGTGACCGCGAACCGCTGCGCACGGAGTTCGAGTTCGAGCTCCCGCGCGGCTTCGTGGACGAGTCCGGCACCGTGCACCGCAACGGTGCGATGCGGCTCGCCACGGCACGCGACGAGCTCGTGCCGCTGCGGGACGTCCGTGTGCGCGAGAACCCGGCCTACCTGTCCGTGGTGCTGCTCGGCCGGGTCATCACCCGGCTGGGCACCCTCGGGTCCGTCCACGACGGCACGGTGGAGAACATGTTCGCCTCCGACCTCGCCTTCCTCCAGGACTTCTACCGGCAGATCAACGCGGAGGGCCACACCCGGGCGGCCGTGGCGTGTCCGCACTGCTCGGAGTCCTTCGAGGTGGAGCTGGCCGGGAGCCGCCTGGGGGAATCGTGACGTACGCGGCCGACCGCATCGAGGAGGAAGTCGCGTACCTCGCCTACCACTTCCACTGGGGCATGAACGACATCCTCGACCTCGAACACGCGGACCGGCGCGCGTACGTGTCGCGGACCGCCACGCTCGTGGAGCAGGCGGAGGCGAGGCAGTGAAGTGACGGGGGCGGAACAGGGCGGGGCGGGGCGGCGGTGACGTGTCCGGTCGGTGAGTCGAGGTAAGTGATGGGCTTGTTCAGGTGGCGGCGGGGGTCGCGGGACGACGCGGCGGTGCCGGGCGGCGTGACGGCGCCGGGCGCGGTCACGGGCCCGGCGGCCGGGGAGTCGGCGCGGGACGGTGCCGGTGTCGACACCGGGGCGGGGTCCGGGGCCGGGGCGGGTTCTGGCGTGGGTGCCGGTTCTGGTTCTGACGTCGGTGCCGGGGCCGGTTCTGACGTCGGGGCCGGTTCCGTTTCCGGTGGCGAGTCCGCTGCCCGTGGGGCCGCCGGTGACGGCTGGGTCGGCCTGCCGCCGGTCCAGCGGGTGCTCGCGGCACCCCGGACGGTCGCCGAGCAGGGCTTCGGCGCGATGCTCGCCACCCACCAGAACCCTTCCTTCGGCGGCGAGTTGGGCCACGCGGTGCAGTCGTCGGCCCCCGGAGGCCTGCTCCGCGACGTCCTCACGCCGGTCGCGGGGCGCCCGGGCAGCCTCGACCTGCCCTCGCTGCGGCTTCCGGTGCGCGGGCGGGCGGAGTCCGCGCCCGAGGAGCCCGCCGTCACGCCGGTCTTCACGCATACGCGTCGGGCGCGGCCGGTGAATCCGTCGCCGCCCCCCGCGTCGGGCGCATCTCCGGCGGCTCCGGTGTCTCCGGTGTCGTCTGCGTCTCCCGCGTCTGCGGCGTCCGCAGTGTCTCCGGCCTCTGCTGTGGCTCCCGGTTCTCCGGGGGCCGCTTCGTCCGGTTCGCCCGCTTCTTCGTCGGCCTCGCCCTCGGCCTTGCCCTCGTCCTCGCCGTCCTCGTCTCCGGCTGCTTCCCCTCAGGCCCGTGCCGCGTCTCCTGGCCGGTCCGTCCAGCGGGCGGCCTCGGGGGCGGACTCGGCTTCAGGAAGCGGCAGGTCCGGACCCGGCACCCCCGCGTCCGGCGCTGCGAGGTCCGGCGACGCGGCGTCCGGTGCGTCCGGTGCTTCCAGTTCTTCGACGTCCGGCGCTCCGGGCGTCCTCGCCGCACCCGGCACCTCCCCGTCGCCGGGCCCCGCACCCCGTACCGACGCGTCCGCGCCGTCCGCGCCGCCCACCGCTTCCGCGAGCAGGCCGCTCGTCGGCGGGGCGCCGACTCCCGTACCGGACACGGACGTCCAACGGTCCGCCGCCACGGGGAGCCCGTCGGCTCCCGCCCAGGGCGAGGCGGTACGCAGGACTCGTACCGACGCCTCCAGGAAGAGGCCCGGCCTCGGCGCCCCGACCTCCGGCCCCGCGACGCAGGCCCCGCGGCCCGCCGGTCCCGGCGCCCCCGCGGACCGACCCGTCCAGCGCAAGGCCTCGCCCGAGCCCGGCGGACAGTCCTCCCCCGCCTCCCCCGCGCCCGCGCGACCGGACTCCGGCCCGGCGAACACCTCCGCGCCGCGCACCCCGGCGAGCCGCCCCACGCCGCCCAAGACCGAGACAGCACCGGGCGGCCGTACCGACGCCTCAGGCGTCTCCAGCGCCCCAACTGCCGCCCCCAGCGCCTCCAGCGCTCCCAGTACTCCCAGCACCCCCAAGGACAAGCCGCTTCTCGGCTCGCGGGCTCCCGCGTCGGACACGCAGGTGCCGCAGCCGGACCCGCAGGCCACCCCGCCCGCCACCCCAAGTGCCGCCGCCGACCGCCCCGTCCAGCGCAAGTCCCCCGGTCCGTCCGGCGCACCGGCCGCTCCCCCCCGTACGCACGCGCCCACGCCCCCGGCCGCGAACCCGGCACCCGCCCCGCAAGCGGGCACGCGCCCGTCCGCCGCCCCCGCCGACCGCTCGGCGCACGGCAGCAGCGGCGGCACCGCTCCCCGTACGAGCCGTACGAGCCGTGCGAACCGTACGAGCCGCACGGGCGAAGACCGCCCCGTCACCGGCCAGGGCGGTTCCGGCAGCACCGCGGGCCCCGCCGCCCCCGCGCCCGCGTCCGGCGGTCCCGCCGTCCAGCGCTCGGCAGCGGCGCCCGGCGCCGGGCCGAGCTCCACGCCGGGGACCGCCACCGGGAACGCACCGGGCCGGACCGCGCCCCTCGCCAGCGCCCGGGCCCTTCCCGTACCGGGCGGGGAGGCGACGGAGGCCCCGCGTCAGGACCGGCGGGCTTCCGGGCCCGCACGGACCTCCGAAGGCACCGCAGCCGCCGGAGCCGCCACCGCAGCCAGTCCCGCCGCGTCCGCCGCCGTCCCCGTGGTGCAGCGGGTGCGGTCCGGGCGGTCCCCGCTCGTGTCGGCGGCGCCGTCCGTGGTGCCGCAGCGGCAGGTGTTCCCCGTCGGGGCCGCGCGGCCGAAGCCGTCCGGCACGGAGAACACCGCCAAGGACACCGCCAAGGACACCGTCCGGCCCGCCGCCCAGGGCACCGCACCGGACGCCTCCACCGCACTCCCCGCCGTGCCGGACGCCGCCGACCGCGTCCGGCCCACCGCTGTCCCCGGGCCGGTATCCCCCACCGGTCCGGGGGCGCAGGCCGCGTCCGCGGCCCCCGACCCCGTCGCTGTGCGGGCAGAATCCCCCGTTCAGCCCGTACAGCGGCGGCCTCACGTGCGCCGGGTCCGACGCGCGCAGGCCGACGGCACCACCCCGGCGGGCGCCCAACGCCCGGGCCTTGGCAGCCCCTTGTCCGCGTCGGATGGCTCCACCCCGGGACCCGCGCCGCAGGACCGCCCGCGCCGGACCCCGATCGGCGCGCCGGTCCCCCCGGGCCGGCAGGCGCCGGGCACCGCCACCCCGCCGTCCGGCACGGCCCCGGCGGAGCCCACGCTCTCGCCCACCGTCGTGCCGGGGCCCGGCCCCGCCGACGCCACCACCCACCGGGCCGCGGCCCCGGCCACCGAAGCCGCACCCGCGTCCACGTCCGCAGCCACACCCGCCACGTCACCGGCGTCACCGGCCCAGGCGCCCCGGCCGAAGGCGAAGCCCCAGCCGCTCCCCGTCGTCCCGGTCAACCGCCGTATCGCACCCGGCAGTTACCGGCCCGCCGAGCAGGGCGCCACCCGGCCGCGTCCGCTGGCCCCCTCCCGAGGGCTCACCGTCCAGCCCGCGGCGGCAGGCGGCCCCGCACCCGCGTCCGCCGGCCACCCGGCCGGCCCCGCACCCGCCCCAGGACGGCCCGCCGTCTCCCCGGCGATCGCCCCGGCCGCCGTCCCCGCGCCCGCTCCCACCGCCGTACCGCTGCAGCGGTCGTCCGGCGGCCACGGCGCGCGGACCACGGGCGGCCACCGCGCCGCCGCGGCGCCCGCCCCCGTCGTCGTCCCGCTCGCCACGTCCGGCCCGGCGGCGGCGCGCAGCATGCCCGGCCCCGCCGCGACCCCCGCGCCCGTGCGCCCCGCAGCACCCCGCACCAGCACCAGCACCAGCACGGTGCGCACCTCGCCGCTCGCGGCGGCCCGGCCCGCCGTCCAGCGCCGTGCGGCCCCGCCGACACCTGCCCCCGCTCCCACGCCCGCCCGGGCCGCGCAGCCGCCCGCCGCGCCGCCGCCCCGGCAGACCGGCGTCGGGGTCCCGCCGACCGGTTCCGGGCCCGGCGGCGGTCCTGCCGCCGCCGACCAGGGCGCCCAGTCGGACACCGCCGCGGCTCCCCCGGCCGCATCCGAATCCAGCCCCGCCGAGCTGGACGCCCTCGCCCGGCGCCTGCTCGCACCGCTCTCGCGGCTGCTGCGCGCGGAACTGCGCAGCGACCGCGAACGCGTCGGCCGGCTCCGCGACCACGGCCGCTGACCGACGCACCCGCACCCACCCCCCGCCCCCGCCCCCGAGACCGCAACCGCCACCGCCAGCGCAGGAAGAACCAGGAAAGAACCGATGCCCTCGACCCAGGACCCAGGCTCCACCGTCTTCTTCAAGCTCACCATCGACGGCCAGGACCTCGGCCTGTTCAACGGCTGCGACGGGCTCTCCTCCCAGGTGGAGGTGGAGCAGCGGCAGGAGGGCGGCAACAACGGCTTCGTCTGGCAGCTGCCCACCCGCGTGACCTTCTCGACGATCCGGCTCACCCGGCCGCTGACGGCGGACACCGCCCGGGTGGCCGCGTGGATCTCGTCCATCGCCACCGGCATCTCGCGGCCCACCGCGCAGATCGCGGCGCTGCGCGCGGACGGCTCCATCGTCGCGCAGTGGGGGCTCGTCGAGGTGCTGCCCGTGAGCTGGCAGGGGCCGAGCCTGAGCCCGGACAGCCCGTCCGTGGCGACGGAGACGCTGGAGATCGCCCACCACGGCTTCACCGACGCGGGAGGTGCCTGAGATGGCCGCGCCCACCGGCGGCAAGGCAGGCGCGAGCCTGGTCCGTGCCGCGCTCGCCATCCACCAGCCGCCGACCGACCTCGGCGGGTCGATGGGCGGGCGGATCGGCGAGGTGGAATTCCAGTTCAACCCGACGCAGCTGCAGATGGCGCGCTCGGCGGAGTGGCGCACCCAGCGCGCCGTCGCCTACACGCGCGGCGCCCCGCCCAAGTTCACCGGCGCCGCCCCCGCCACCCTGCAGCTGGAGGTCTTCCTCGACTCCTCGGGCACACCCAACTCCGGCAAGGTCCAGAAGCAGGTGGAACTGCTGCTGTCCTGCTGCGAGGTGACCCCGCAGAGCGTCACCTCCAAGCGTCCCTCGCCGCCGTGGGTGCGGTTCTCGTGGGGGTCGTTCAACACCGTGCAGTTCGTGGCGTACGTGACCAACGTGAGCGCCACGTACACGCTGTTCAACCCGACCGGTGAGCCGATCCGCGCCGCCTGCTCGCTCGCGCTCACCGAGATCTCGATGCCCACCAAGGGGCAGAACCCGACCTCCGGCGCGCTCTCCGCCCGCCGGGTGCACCGCACGGTCGCCGGCGACTCGCTGGCCTCGCTGGCGTGGCGGGAGTACGGCGACGCCACCCGCTGGCGGCTGATCGCCGAGGCCAACGAGATCGACGACCCGATGCGGCTGAGACCGGGCACCGAACTGCTGCTGCCCGCCGCCGAAGAGGCCCGCCCCACCCCCACGCACGTGGAGTCCGCATGAGCGAGAAGACGTACACGAGCGTCCTGCACGCCGAGATCGGCGGCTCCGTCCTGCCCGACAAGCTGGCCGTGCTGCTCGTCGAGGGCTGGGTGGACTCCAGCGTGAACGTGCCGTCCGCCTTCCAGTTGACCTTCGCCGACGACGGCGGCGACATCCTGGAGAAGTTCCCGCAGATCAAGGTGGGCGCGGAGGCGGTGCTGTGCCCCTTCACCGACGGAGTGCGCGGCAAGCCGATGCTGACCGGTGAGGTCACCGCGCTGGAGGTCGACTCGGACGGCGGCGCCAAGTCCCTGGTCGTGCGCGGCTACGACCCGGGGCACCGGCTGCTGCGCAACCGCCGGGTCAAGGGCTTCCCGAACATGACGGCCTCCGACATCGTGCGCCGGGTCGCCACCGCGAGCAAGCTGAAGCTCGGGAAGATCGAGTCGACGCCGACGGTCTACGAGCTGGCCACCCAGCCGGGCATCACCGACTGGGACTTCCTCTCCCGGCTCGCCCAGGAGAACGACACGCACCTGTCCTTCGACGAGGACGGCAAGCTGTGCTTCGCGAAGCTCAAGCCCGCCTCGGGCGCGCCGTCCGACACGACACCGGCCGCGCAGAGCCCGTACGTCATCGAGTTCGGGGCCAACGCGCAGCACAGCCGGGTCGCGGTGACCTCGGCCGGGCAGGTCTCCACGGCCGGGGTGCGCGGCTGGAACATGCGGGCCAAGCGCGCCCTGTCCGCGCAGTCACCGGCCCTGCGCAGCAAGGACATCGACGCCGACATCACGCCCGCGCAGCTCTCGAAGCCGTTCGGCAAGGCCGAGTTGACCGACACCTGGACGCCGTACACGACGCAGGCGCAGGTGACGCACGCCGCCAAGGCCCTCGCGGACGACGTGACGGGCTCCTTCGCCGAGATCGAGGTCGCCGTCACCGGCAACCCGGACCTGCGGCCGGGCCAGCCGGTGGCGCTGAACGGCGCGGGGTTCCCCTTCGAGGGCAAGTACACGGCGACCGGGGTGCGCCATCTCTTCGAGTCCGGGCGGCCGTTCACGACGTGGCTGACCGTCTCGGGGCGGCAGTTCCGCTCGCTGTACGGGCTCGCCTCGGGCGGCGCGGACGCCGCGCCGCCGATGCCGGGCGTCGCGATGGCGCTGGTCAGCAACGCCAAGGACCCGCTGCGCCTGAACCGCGTCAAGCTGCGCTTCCCGTGGCTCTCCGACTCCTACGAGAGCGACTGGTGCCGCATCGCGCAGCTCGGCGGGGTGCGCGGCGGCGGCCTGATGATGCCCGAGGTGGGCGACGAGGTCCTGGTCGCCTTCGACCGGGGCTCGCTGGAGCACCCCTATGTGCTGGCCGGGCTGTACAACGGCATCGACAAGCCGACGCCCAGCACGGACGGGCTGCAGCCGATCGACCCGACCAGCGGCCGGGTCAACTGGCGCTCGCTGTCCTCGCGCAGCGGTCATACCCTGGAGCTGGTGGACGCCAAGTCCCGGATGAAGAGCGGCATCCGGCTGCAGACCGGCAACGGCAGGCTGACCGTCCACCTGGACCAGACGCGCACCAGCGTGACGATCCGCAGCGACGGCTCCGTGTCGATCTCCGGCACCCGCAACGTCAGCATCCGGGCGGGCGGCAACCTGTCGCTGACCGCGGGCGGTTCACTGACGATGAGCGCGGGCGGCGCGGTCGACATCAAGGCGGGCGCCAAGTTCGGTGTCAACGCGGGCGGCATGGCGGACATCAACGCGACCGGCGCGGTCAGCCTCAAGTCGGCGGGCGCGGTGGCCGTCAACGCGGTCGGCGCGGTCTCGGTCACGGCGGCGGCCGCGGTCGCCATCAACGCGGGCGCGGCGGCGGCGATCAGCTCGCCGGCCACCGTCGCGCTGAGCGCGCCGGCCGTGCTGCGCAACGGCATTCCCTTCTAGGGGCGTGCGAGATGAACGACGTGTGCCTCAAGGGGGTCACCGCAGATGAGTGAGCAGTTCGTCGGCGCGGGCTGGACGTTCCCGCTGCGTACGGACGCGGGCGGCGGCATCGCGCTGGCCCGGCGCGAGCGCGAGATCGAGGAGTCGATCCGGCTGGTGCTCGCCACCGCGCCGGGCGAGCGGCCGATGCGGCCCGAATTCGGCTGCGCCGTCCACGACATGGTGTTCTCACCGGTCAACGAGGCGACGGCGGGCCGGATCCGCTACGAGGTGCGGTCCTCGCTCGACCGCTGGGAGCCGCGCATCGAGGTCCTGGACGTCGAGGTCAGCCCGGCGCCCGACGACCCGTCCGTCCTGTTCATCGACGTGAGCTACAGCGTGCGCGGCACCAACAACCCGCGCAGCCTCGTCTTTCCCTTCTACGTGATCCCGTCCACGGAATCAGAGAGCGGAGTCTGAAGTCCGATGGCCCTGCCCGCACCCCACCTCGACGACCGGCGCTTCCAGCAGTTCGTCGACGACGCCAAGCGCTACATCCAGCAGCGCTGCCCGGAGTGGACCGATCACAACGTGTCCGACCCGGGTGTCACCCTCGTCGAGGCCGTCGCGCACATGGCCGACCAGGTCGTCTACCGGCTCAACCGCGTGCCGGAGAAGAACCACCTGGCCTTCCTCGACCTGCTCGGCGTCACCCTCTTCCCGCCGTCGGCGGCCCGCGCCGACGTCACCTTCTGGCTGTCCGCGCCGCAGACCGAGCCGGTGGTGCTGCCCGCGGGCACGGAGGTGGCGACCGGCCGCACCGAGACCGAGGAGGCGGTGGCCTTCGCGACCGAGGCGGACCTGACCGTGGTCCCGTGCGAGCTGGACTCCGTGCTGCGCAAGGAGTCGGGCGGCACCCCGCAGGACTGCGGGCAGGACGTCTTCGCCGGGCAGGACGTGGCGGTGTTCGCGACGTCCCCGCAGCCGGGCGACACGCTCCTGTTCGGGCTCAGCGACGCGGTGCCGCACTGCGTGGCGGTGCTGCAGCTGGACAGCCGCGTCGACGGTGTCGGCGTCGACCCGCGCCAGCCGCCGCTGGTGTGGGAGGCGTGGACGGCGGACGGCTGGGCCGAGTGCGAGGTGGACGAGGACACCACCGGCGGTCTCAACCGGCCCGGCGAGGTCGTCCTGCACATCCCCGGCGGGCACACCGTCTCGCGCGTCGGGCGGCGGGACGCGGGCTGGCTGCGCTGCCGGGTCGTCGAGGCCGCGGTGGGCCAGCCCTTCTACAGCGCCTCGCCGACCGTGCGGTCCGCTGCCGCGTTCACCATCGGCGGCACGACCGCGGTGGCGCACGCGGACGTCGTCCGCGACGAACTCCTGGGCGACTCCACGGGCGTGCCCGGCCAGCGCGTGCGCCTGGCGCAGGCGCCGGTGGTCGCCGACCGGCCGCCGCTGGTCCTTGAGGTCTCCGACGGGGAGGGCACGGGCTGGCAGGAGTGGCAGGTCGTGGACGACTTCGCCCGCTCGGGCCCCTACGACCGGCACATCACGCTCGACGCGGCGACCGGCGAGGTCGCCTTCGGCCCCGCGGTGCGCGAACCGGACGGCTCGCTCCGGCAGTTCGGCGCGGTGCCCGGCAAGGGCGCGGCGATCCGCGCGACCCGCTACCGCACCGGCGGCGGCCGCACGGGCAACGTGGCCCGCGGCGCGATCCAGGTGCTGCGCAGCTCCATCCCGTACGTCGCCCGGGTGGAGAACCGAGAGGCGGCGCGCGGCGGCGTGGACGGCGAGACCGTGCAGGAGGCGAAGGTCCGCGCGCCGATCGCGCTGCGCGCCCAGGAGCGGGCCGTGACGGCGCGCGACTACGAGGAGCTCGCGCGGCGGGCCGCGCCCGAGACGGCCCGGATCCACTGTCTGTCCGCGGACGCCAAGGACGCCGGCGAGAACGCGGTGCGGGTCCTCGTCGTGCCCCAGGCCGTGCCGGACCGGGGCGGCCGGCTCCGCTTCGAGCAGCTGGTGCCCGGTGAGGAACTCCTCTCCCGTGTCACCCACTTCCTCGACGACCGCCGTCCGCTGGGCACCCGCCTCTCGGTCGGCCCGCCCTTCTACCAAGGCGTCACGGTGGTCGCCACGCTGCACTCCTTCCGCGCCGCGCAGGCGGAGCGGGTCCGCTCGGAGGCGCTCGACGCGCTGTACGCCTATCTCGACCCGCTGACCGGCGGCTCGCACGGCGAGGGCTGGCAGTTCGGCCGTCCTCTGCGGGCCGGCGAGATCTTCGCCGCGCTCCAGCGCGTCCCGGGCGTGGAGCTGGTCGACGAGGTCCTGCTGCACCCCGCCGACCCGCTCACGGGCCGCCGCGGCGACGCCACGGACCGCATCGAACTGGCCTCCTCCGCGCTGCTGTTCCCCTTCGACCACCGCGTCCGCGTCATCGAGGCACGATGACGACGGGCGAGCCGGGCAACCCGGGCAACGACGAGGCGCGGGACCAGGAACAGGAGCGGGGCCGGAGGCAGGGAGCGCAGGGCGACTCCGGGGCTCCCGAGGGATTCGGGCCCGCCGAGGGCTACGGACCGGCCGAAGGGTTCGGCCCCGCCGAGGGCTACGGACCCGCGCAAGGCCACGGATCCACGGAAGGCCACGGGTCCACCGAGGGCTACGGATCCACGGAGGGTTACGGACCTGCCGAGGGCTATGGATCCACGGAAGGCCACGGACCCACCGAGGGCTACGGATCCTCAGCAGGCTACGGACCTGTCGAGGGTTACGGGCCCGTGGAGGGGTCCGGAGAGACGGGTGCGCCGGGACCGCGGCACGCGTCCGGACCACGGCACGCGGCAGGTTCGCCTTCCGCGCCGGACGCCGACCCCGCGCCGGGCGCCGGGCCCGCGCGGCGAGCGGACCCCACCCGGGGCGCCGAGGCCGTCCCGGGGGCGGGTCACGGCGCCGGACCGATGCCCGACCCGGAACCGCGGCACGTGTCCTGGCCGGAACCCGCGTCCGGCACGGAGCACGGCCCGGAACACGGCACGGAGCACGCCCAGGGGGCGGACACGACGGCGGGCGCGGGCCACGACTCGGACCCGTCCGCACCAGCCCCGGACCCCACACCGGCACCCGCACCCGCACCCGCACCGAAGCGCACCGCGAAGCCGAAGCACGCGTCCGCCCCGAAGCACGCCTCCGCCTCGGACACGCCGTCACCGGCGCCGTCGTCCCCTCCCTCGCCGTCGTCCTCGTCCCGTACGAACGACCCGGCGTCCGGCGCGGACCACGCGCGAGGTCCCGAGCCCGTGTCGGGTCCTGGGCACGAGCCACCCGCCCGTACCCAGTCCCGCCCGGAACCGGAGCAACCCGGCGCGGCCGCCCACACCACCGGCCCGCAGCCGCCCTCGGCGACCGGCCACCGGGCGGCGTCGGCCCACGCGTCGGCGGTGCCCGAGGACGCGGGGCGCACCCCGACCGCGCAGTTCCCGACCTTGGCGGCGCTCGCCACGGAACGGGTGTCGGCACAGCTGTCCGCGGGGGACGGCGGCGCGGGCGGCGGGCACGTCTCGTGGGCCAAGGAGACGCCCGAGGCGCGGCCGGACCCGGCGACCGGGGCGGCGGCGGAGGGCGGCTCGCGGCGCGGCTCGCTGCCGGAGCTGACGTCCGCCCATCCGATCGGGGAGCAACTGCCCGCCGTCTTCGCCGACGACGACTTCGCCCTGCGCTTCGTGTCCGGCCTCGACGTCGTCCTCGCGCCCGTGTTCACCGTCCTGGACTGCCTGGACGCGTACTTCACGCCCGCGCTGGCGCCCGAGGACTTCCTCGGCTGGCTGACGGACTGGGTCGGCACGGAGCTCGACGGCACCGAGCCGCTGCCGATGCGCCGCCACGCCGTCGCCTCCGCCGTCGACCTGCACCGGGTCCGCGGCACCCACCGCGGACTCTCCGCCGCCGTCCGGCTCGCCTTCGGCGTACGCCCGGAGATCACCGAGAGCGGCGGCGCCACCTGGTCCGCCCGCCCGCTCGGCCCGTTCCCCGGCACGCCCCGCCCCGCCCTGCACGTCACGCTGCGCGTGCCGGACCCCGCGTCGGTGGACACCCACCGCCTGCGGTCCGTCATCGCCGCGGCCCGCCCCGCCCACCTCCCTTTCACGGCCGAGGTGACCGCCGCACCTTCCCCCGAAGGGAACTGACCATGCCCGATCGGCCCGAGATGAACGAGATGCCTGACTCCTCCGCCCCCACCCGCCCCTGCCCCGAGTGCGGCACCCCCGCCCGGCAGCACGGCCAGTCCTTCTGCGACTCCTGCGGCGCCTTCCTCCGCTGGGACACCCCGGCCGGAGGGCCCGCGGACACCTCCACGTTCGCCGCCCCGCCCGCCGCCGCCCCCGACCTGCCGGGCGCCGCCCCGGAGCGTCCGGCGGCGCCGCCCGCGGCCGCTCCCGGCGCCACCGACACCACCGTCCCGCTGCCGTCGTCCGGGCCCGCCGAGCCGGCCGCGCACCGCACGCCCCCGCCCGCCCAGCCGCCCCACTCCGACACCGCCATCCGGTCGCTGCTCGTCCCCGTCCCGGAGGCCTCGGACGCCGTCGCGCCCCCGGAGACGCCGGGCAGCGTGCTGCCGGGGCGGCCCGAGGCGGCCCGGCCCCGCGTGCGGCAGGCCGCGGTGGCCGCCGCGCCCGAGTCCGGCCCGCCGTGCCCGAGCTGCGGGACGCCCAACGCCCCCCGCCGCCACTTCTGCCGCAGCTGCGCGAACCTCCTCAGGGACTCCGGCGCGCCGGCCGCCGAGGGCCCGTACGCCGGCCAGCGGCCCCGGCTGAACCGCGACCGCACCCGGTGGATCGCCCGTGCGGTGGGGATCGCGGTCGTCGCCGGCCTGGTGATCGGCGGCATCTTCGGCGGCCCGCCGGCCGCCCGCGCGGTGCAGGACCACTTCGCCAAGCGCGTGCCGGTGCACCCCACCAAGTACAGCGCTTCGCACGCCGCCCCCAAGCAGCCGGCCAAGCTCGCCTTCGACGGCTACTCCAACACCTGGTGGGGCACCGGCTACTCGGGCGACTCGGCGGGCCAGTGGCTGCAGGCCGACTTCGGCCAGCCCACCGACCTGCTCAACCTCCTGATCACGCCGGGCACCTCGCCGCGCAGCGCGCAGGCCGCCGAGCAGGCGCGGCCGATGGAGTTCGACCTGGTGGTCGGCGACTCGTCGGGCAAGGAGCGCACGCTGCACCGCCGGATCAACGACGGCGGCGTGCAGAAGCTCGACGTGCGCGTGCGCAACGCGGTGAGCGTCCGTCTGGTCCTGCGATCGGCCTACGGCGCGGCCAAGAAGCGCCAGGTGGCCATCGCCGAGCTGGAGTTCCTGGGTCGCTCCACCGGGCAGTAGCACCGCGTCGGGGCCGGGTGGCCGCCGGGCACCGGAGGGGTGAGCCCGGCGGCCACGTCCTGGGGGCCGCCCGCGGGAGGGCGGCTAGGACAGCTGCGACTGCACCTGCGAGGAGATGAGCTCCAGGTGGTCCAGGTCGGCCAGGTCCAGGCACTGGAGGTAGATGCGGCTCGCGCCGATCGCCTCGTAGCGCCCGATCTTGTCGACGACCTCGGCGGGGGAACCCGCCAGGCCGTTCGCCTTGAGCTCGTCCACGTCGCGGCCGATGGCCGCCGCGCGCCGGGCGACCTCCGCGTCGTCCTTGCCGACGCAGACCACCAGCGCGCTGGAGTACACCAGGTCGCCGCCCTTGCGCCCGGCCTGCTCGGCGGCCGCGCGGACCCGGCCGAACTGCCGCTCGCTGTCCTCGATCGAGGCGAAGGGGATGTTGAACTCGTCGGCGAACTGGGCGGCGAGCCGCGGGGTGCGCTGCGCGCCGTGGCCGCCGATCAGGACCGGCACCTTGGGCTGGGCGGGCTTGGGCAGGGCCGGGGAATCGGTGAGCCGGTAGTGCTTGCCGTCGTGGCTGAAGGTCTGGCCGACCTCCGTCGCCCACAGGCCCGTGACGATCTCCAGCTGCTCCTCCAGGCGGGCGAACTTCTCCTTGGGGAAGGGGATGCCGTACGCCTTGTGCTCGTCCTCGAACCAGCCTGCGCCCAGGCCCAGTTCGACCCGGCCGCCGGACATCTGGTCGACCTGCGCGACCTGGATCGCGAGCACGCCGGGCAGCCGGAAGGTGCCGGCGGTCATCAGCGTGCCGAGCCTGATCCGCCGGGTCTCCCTGGCCAGTCCCGCCAGCGTGATCCACGCGTCCGTGGGGCCCGGCAGGCCGTCGGCGGAGCCCATGCGCAGGTAGTGGTCGGAGCGGAAGAAGGCGTCGAAACCGAGGTCCTCGGTCGCCTTGGCGACGGTGAGCAGGGTGTCGTAGGTGGCCCCTTGCTGGGGCTCCGTGAAGATTCGAAGATCCATGGCTCCATCCTGCACGCTCGAACGCCCGTCAACCCCGTCGGTCCCGCCGATCGCCCGCCACCCCGGTCGGGTGAAAATCCGTCAACACGGCGGCCGGTGCGGGCCCGCCCCAGTGACCCCGCCGGAGGGATGATCGTTGGCTCGGGCGGAGCCGGACCGCCCGGCCCCCGCGCCGGCGGTCGCTGCCGGTGCGTCGCGTGCGTCAACTGCCCTTCCGCACCGGGAGGGCGAGGGCCGAGGAGGCCGTCATGTCCCAGGAAGCCGCGCCCGATCAGGGGGCCGCGCACGATGCGTCCGTGCCCGCGCAGGAGGGTGCGCCCAAGGGCCTGCTGCAGCAGATGGAGGAGTTGATGGCAGCGCTGAACGCCGATCTGACCCAGCTCGACGCCGATCTGCAGCAGTCCGCGCCGCCCGCCGCCCCGGCCGGGAGCGGCCGTCCGCGGGGCGACGACGAGCCCGGCCGCATCTGATCCCGCCGGCGCACCCCCGGCGCCCGTGCGGCCCCGCACTCCGGCGGGGCCGGACCGCGGCCGCCTCATGACGGCCCCGCCGCCGAGTCGGGCTCGGGCAGGCTCTCCTCGCGCACCGCGAGCCTGCGCAGCATTTCGAGCACCCGGTCCCTGGACTCGTCGGCGGCGTCGATCGCTTCCATGCACTGCCAGTACACCCCCTCGTCCTCGGCGCCCATCGCGACACCGACGAGCGCGATGCCGACCTCGCCGAGAAGACGGTCGAGTCCGAGCAGGACCCGCTGGGCGTCGCCGGTCTCCGTGAGCCGGGTGGCCCGTATGTCCTCGGTGCCCAGGCGCGGGACGTCGAGCACCCCGCAGGCTCTGCCGCCGACCTCGCTCAGGCCGAGCGCCTCGCCCCGTAACTCGGGAGGGCCCGCGACCGCCAGGTGGCTGCCGATGGCCTGCGCGAGGGCCTGGGACTGCCAGACCTCCACGACGATGTCCGCGGGCTCCTGACTGTGCGCCAGGGCGCGGCGGTTCGCCTCGATGAGCCGCATGGCGTCCATGCCCTGCCCTCCATCCCGCGCGCACGCTCCGCACGATTGCCCGATCTCCCCCGTCCACTACCCAGAGTGATACCCATCCGGGCGAAAAGCCAGGGGAAGCCGGAAATCTGTGGACAGCCCGCCGAGTTTGGCCAAGCCATCCACTCCGGAGAGTGACGAAAATATCGGAATGAGGGATTCCAGGGGTGGTTCAGGGGCCTTCGGGCACCGGGAAGCGCCGCTCGTTCCGCTCGATCTTCGCCGCGAGGGCGGCCAGCACATCGATCCCCAGGACCTCGCAGAACTGCAGCAGATACGCGAGGACGTCGGCCACCTCGTCCGCCACCCGGGGCGCGGTGTCGGGGTCCCGCATCACGCCCTCGGACTGCTCGGGCGTCAACCACTGGAAGATCTCGACCAGTTCGGACGCCTCCACGCTCAGCGCGGCGGCCAGGTTCTTCGGGGTGTGGTACTGCTCCCAGTCGCGGGCCGCCGCGAACTCGGCCAGCCTGCGCTGCAGTACCGCCACATCAAGTCGTTCCGTCACGCTCCAGGTCTACCACCGAGGCTCCCGCGGCGTCCGCCGCCCACGACGCGTCTCCGACCGCCCCCACCAGGCGGATGTGCCCGCGCTCGCAGGTGCGCGCCGCCAGGTCGGCGAGGGCCCGCACCTGCCGGGCGTCCAGACGCCGGTCCAGGCCGTCGGCGATGACCGTGAGGCTCTGGTAGGCCTGCGGGACCTCGGCGACCGGGTCGACGGCGAGCACGCCGGGCCCGGTGAGCAGGACCAGCGACAGGGCGAGGAAGCGCAGTTCGCCGTCCCCGAGCCGGCCGAGCGGGGTGCGCACCCCGCCGCCCCGCTCGACGAAGGCGTGCACCGCGCCGTCCGCCACCTCCTCGGCACGGACGTCGGTGACCGGGCCCGCGCACCCGGAGCGCAGCGCCGAGACGAGCAGCCCGTGGCGCACCGAGCACTCCGCGCGGGTGCGCCACAGGACTTCGGCGAGGTTGTCGCAGCCGCTCAGCAGGCGGCCCGCGCCGATCCGCCCGGCCGGCACCGGGGCACGCATCCGGCTGGGCCTCGGGTCGCAGGCGAACACCGAGCGCAGGGCGACCACGACCTGCTCGGCCGCCGCCAGCACGAGCCGCTGCCCGTCGGTCTTGCCCGCCACCCGCAGCGGCACGAGCGCCGTGCCGAGCCGGTCGTCCGGCAGCGGCGCGCGTGTCACCGGCGCGCTGCCCGCGGTGTGCCAGGCCGCCTGGACCACGGGGCGGCCGGGGTCGCGCAGCGCGGTCTCCAGGAGGACGAGCCCGTCACGGGTCAACCGTTCGCCGACGACGCGCAGTTCGGGCTCGGCCTGGACGGCGAGGTCGAGCCGGACGGCGCCCGCGGGTCCGTCGACCGTGCAGCCGATGCGGAATCCGCGGCGCCGCTGGCGGTCGGCGCGGGCCCGCTCGGGCACGCAGGCCACCGGATCGGCGAAGACATCGGGCAGTTCGGCCCCGGCGCAGAGCCGCGCCAGCGCCTCGTACGCGGCGAGCGCGCTGGACTTGCCGCTGCCGCTCGGCCCCGTGATCAGGGTGAGCGGGCCGAGCGGGAGCACCGCGGCGCGATGCCCGGCGAAGGCGGACAGGCGCAGTTCGGTGACCTGCGGCCGGTCCTTGCCCACCGGTGGCTCGGCGGTCGGTACCCGGGGAAACACCGTCATGCCCGGACGGTAAGCGGCGGCGGGCGCGGCGAACCGTTACGCCCAACCGACCTTCCTACATATGAGGGATTCCCCCGGAAGATTCCGCACGCCGCTGTCCGAAGAGGTAAGGCATTCAGGTGATTTCGGTACGACCACAGATTTTCCGCTCCTTAGTATCTGGTTCCGTGACAGACGGGAAGAGTCGAAGACCGGCCGAGCGCACCGCCGACGTGGTCGTTCTCGGGGCGGGGCCCGCGGGCCTCGTGCTCGGCAACATCCTCGTGGACCGGGGGATCGACTGTGTCGTCCTGGAGCGGTCCACGCGCACGCACGTGCAGACCCGGGCGCGCGCCGGATTCCTGGCCGCCCACACCGTGCGGATCCTGGAGCGGCACGGTCTCGCCGAGGGGCTGCGGCGGCGCGGACAGCCGCACAGCACCTGCGAGTTCCGTACCGAGGACGACCGGTTCCGGCTGGACTACAGCGGTCTCGGCCGGGGCGAGCGGCACACCGTGTATCCCCAGCAGGATCTCGTCACGGACCTGGTGACGCGGTTCCTGGCGCGCGGCGGACAGATTCGTTTCGGCACCGAGGCGGTGGCCGTGCGCGACGCGGACGGCGAGCGGCCGACGGTGGCCGTGCGCGAGGCGGACGGGCGGCCCGGCCGGTGGCGGGGACGGTACGTGGCCGGCTGCGACGGGCAGCACGGCGCGGCCCGGCGCTCGCTGCCGCCCGGCACCGTCCGCCACCACCGCGACCACGGAGTGACCTGGCTCGGGCTGCTCGCCGAGGCGCCGCCCAGCCTGGACGCCGTCGGGTACGCGGCGCACGGGCGCGGCTTCGCCGGGCACATGGCCCGTACCAGCGAGGTGACCCGCTACTACCTGCAGTGCGAGCCCGGCACCCCGGCCGACGCCTGGTCCGAGGACCGGATCTGGGACGAGCTCGACCTGCGGATGGGGGCGGACAAGTACGGCCCGCTGCACCGCGGCCCCCTGATCCAGCGGTCCGTGGTCGACCTGCGGTCCGACGTGCTCGAACCGCTGCGCCACGGCGCGCTGTTCCTCGCGGGCGACGCCGCCGGTCTGATCAGCCCGTCGGCCGCGAAGGGCGCCAACCTCGCGGTCCTGGAGGCGGAACTCCTGGCCGACGCCCTGACCGACGCCCTGCGGGCCGGGGACCCGGCGGGCCTGGACGCCTACTCGGCACGGTGCCTGACCCACATCTGGCGGGCGCAGGAGTTCTCGCACTGGATGATCGGGCTGCTGCACGGCCCGTCCGGCGCGGACGGCGAGTCGCTGTTCCACAACTCCCTGCGCCGCTCCCGCCTCGCCTCGCTGCGCACCTCGCGCGCCCAGCAGGACTGGTTCGCCGAGCACTACGTCGGCGTATAGCCCCTCTCCCGCGGACCGTCCGCGCCCGTGGACGGTCCGCACCCCGCGTACATCCGTACGCAGACACCCGAACCCCGGAATGAGGTTCCACCCGCAATGATCACAGCATGGTCGGACGATACGTCCCGGCTGCGCGCGGCGGCCGACTTCGTCAAGGAGCAGGACACCGCCACGCTGCTCCCGCTCCTTCTTCCCGGCCTCGACGGCCCGGAGCTGCGGGCCCTGGTCGAGTGCTGCGACTTCTCGCACGCGGCACTGCTCCTCTTCCCGCCCGACACGGCCGGGCTGCACACCGCGCTCGCCGACTGCGGGCTCGTCGCGGACACGCCACCGCGGCCGAGCGTCGTGGTGCGCGAGCGCCTCGCCGTACGGCACAAGCGGTCCGCGGCGGAGCTCGACGTCGGCATCCTGCGTCCCGCGGTGGAGTGCCGGGACGCGGCGCGGCGCTCGGTCGAGGTGTTCGCGCTGGCCGTGCCGCCCGGCTCGGACCTCGCCGCGGTCGCCGCGCACGAACGGGAACACCAGCACGAGGCACACGTGGCCTTCGAGGTCGCGGCACCGGATCCGCTGGTGCTGCGCGGCCTGTGCGCGGCCTTCACGCGGTACGGCGCCCGTCCCGACGGCGGCGGCTACAACCCGCACGAGAACGGCACGGTGTTCTACTTCACCGCGCCCGCCGAGGCCAAGGCCGGGTACCGGCGCGTGGAGCTGTACGTGCCGGGCGACCACCGCGACATCCTCGCCGGGCACCTCGACGCGCACCGGGCGGGGCAGCCCGCCGAGTCCCTGCTGCGCCTGCTGACCGGGGCGTGGACGACACAGGCGCTGGCCGCGTTCGCCCGCCTGGGGGTGGCCGACGCGATGGCCGTGGAGCGGGACGTGGAGGTGGCGGAACTGGCACGGGACATCGGTGTCCTCGCGCCCAACCTGGCCACCCTGCTGCGCTACCTCGCGATGCTCGGCGTGGTGCGCGAGGGCAGGGACGGCTTCCGCCTCACCGGGACCGGGCGGCTGCTGCGCGCGGACGCCGAGGGGTCGATGCGGCCGCTGGCGCTCCTGTACGGGGGGCCGTTCTACGAGTCGTTCGCCGGGCTCGACCACACCGTACGGACCGGCGAGGTCGCCTTCGAGGAGCGGTTCGGCGAGAACCACTTCGACCATTTCGCCCGCGATCCCGAACTGGCCGGGCTGTTCGACCGGTCGATGGCCGCCGGGTCACGGATGTTCGACCCGCTGCCCACGCACCCGGTGCTCACCGCGGCGGCCGACGGGGCCACGGTGGTCGACGTCGCGGGCGGCAACGGCGAACTGCTCAGCCGAATCCTTTCCGCGCACCCCCGGCTGCACGGAATCCTCCTCGAGCGCCCGCACACCGTCGAGGCCGCCCGCGCCCTTCTGGACACGGCCGGGCACACGGCGCGGTGCGCCCTGCGCGCGGGCGACTTCGCGGACGTGCCCGCGGGCGGCGACGTGTACGTGCTGTCGCGCGTCCTGCACGACTGGGACGACGACCGCTGCCGGGAGATCCTGCGGCACTGCGCCCGCGCGATGTCCGCAGGCGCCGATCTGCTCGTCGTCGAACGCGTCCTGCCCGACGACGGCTCGGCCTCGCTGGCCACGGCCTGGGACCTGCACATGATGTGCAACGTGGGCGGCCGCGAACGGCGCGCCGACCACTACGCCCGGCTCTTCGCCGACGCGGGCCTGACCCTGGTGGGCCGGTCGGCGCTGCCCCTGGACGGCAGCGTGCTGCACGTCAGAAGGGCGGGCTGACGGCACGGCCCGGCGGCGGCAGGGCGGTGGTGGGCCCCCGGACCGCCGCCCTCAGGCAGGGACGAAGAGGTCGCCGTGGGCGCCGTCGAGGATGAGGCCGTTGTCGAAGCGGACCCGCACGCTCACGCGCGGCGCCCGTTCCTGGAAGGCGGTCCACGCGGGTTCCAGCGAGGCGATCTTCTCTTCGAGCTGCTTCCTGCTCGCGGTGGGCATGTCGCGTCCGAAGGCGTCGAGCAGCGACGTGAGCCGCTCGTACTCGCGCACGTCGTGGCTCTCGTCCTGCTGCCCGGCCACCTGCTCGACGGTGCCGACGGTGCCCGCCGCCAGGGACAGGAACCCGACGACGACCCCCGCCGCCTCGGCCGAGTCGGTCAGCGGGGTGTCCGCCGCCAGCGCCACGCGCTGGCCCACCTTCAGAGTCATCCGTTCCGCGTCTCTCCCGCGTCCGTCGCACAGCCCCTCAGGACTGTGCCACCGCCTCCACCAGACCCTGTACCTCCGTGCCGGGCGGCGCGAGGAGGAAGACGTTCTTGTCGACCCGGTGCATGCCGCAGCCGAGGCCGAGGACGACGCCGCTGCTGAAGTCCAGGACGCGCTTGGCCACTTCGGTCTCGGCGCCCGTCAGGTCGAGCAGCACCGGGATCTGCGCCATCACGGTCTCGGCGACCTCACGGGCGTCCGAGAAGACGTTGACGCGCATCACCACGAAGCGGCGGCGGGTCTCCGTCTCGGCCTCGGGCAGGGCGCGGTGCCCGGGCCACGAAGGCCATTCGTTGCGGCTGCGCAGCGGTACGACCTGGGCGAGCCCTTCCCACTGTTCGTCGGTGACGTCGTGGCGCTGACTGCTGCTCACTTGCCCACCCCGTCCTGGCTCGCACTTGTTCTCTGCACCGGGCAATTCTTACGCCAAGTCACCCGTTCAGCCCAACAGCGACACGGACACGGCTTGCCCACAGGTCACTCGGATCCCCCTGGAGGCCGCCTCGAAACCCCTTCCCGGGACCTCCCGGCGGCCGGCTCCGTGAGGTTCGCCACCTTCGCCGCCCACGCCACCTTCGCCGCCCACGCCGCCCACGCCGCCCGCGCCGTCTCCGGCGCCCGGCCGGTCAGCGGGCGAGCAGGCCCACCAGGCCGTCGGCGAGAGCGCCCCGCCAACAGGCGTAGTCGTGGCCGCCGTTGTACTCGCCGCGGGTCACCGCGTGCCCGCGTGCGACCAGGACCTCGTGCAGGCGACGGCTGTGGTCGACCATCGCGCCCTCGTGCAGTCCCACGTCGAGATGGACGCGCAGCGACGGGTGCCGCTCCTGCTCGGCGAACCGCTCGGCGAGCCAGGGCGTCTCGTCGGCGGGCGCCGCCTTCGGCACGCCCTGGGGCAGTCCGGGCCGCCACCACAGGGACGCCGACTGGGCGAGGACGGCGCCGAACCGGTCCGGGCGCAGCAGTCCCGCGTACAGGGCGGTGAGTCCGCCGAGGCTCTGGCCCGCGGCGACCGTGCGGGCCGGGTCGGTGGTGAGGGGCCAGCGGCCGGCCGCCCAGGGCAGCACCTCGTCGGCGAGGAAGCGGACGTAGGCGTCGCGGGCGGTGAGGTCCTGCCAGCGGGTGAGCCGGTCGACCGCGTCGGGGGCGAGGACGACGGGCGGGGGCACGGCGCGGTCGGCGGCGAGGGCGTCCAGGGTGTCCTGGAGCGCGAGCCGCCCGAACCACATGTCGCCGTCGCAGAGCACGACCACGGGGCTGTCGGGGCGCGGCCCTTCGGCCGGCAGGTGGACCCAGACGTCGCGTTCGGCGCCGAGCGCGCCCGCGGGCAGCCGGTGCCGTTCGACGCGGCCGCGCGGGATGTCCTCGCGCCGCTCGGTCCAGGGCTGTGCGGGCGCGTCGGGCAGCGCGAACACCGAACCGTCGGGCTGGCTCCAGCGGTCGCCGATGCGGCGGGGGTTGAGCGGGTCGTGGGACGCGTACCCCGACAGGGCGCGCAGCCGGGTCTGGCGGGCCTCGGGCGCGGCCGGGACGTCGCCGGGCGAGAGATCGCCGGCCATGCGGTAGGAACCGCGGTGGTCGGCGCGCAGTTGGTGGGTGAGGTGCCAGACGTCGGTGCCGGGCAGCCGGGTGAGCAGGGCGTCGGTGAGGCGGTCCCGGTCGACGAGGCGGTTGGCGAGCAGCAGCACCTGGCGGGTCGCGCGGTGGCCGCGCCAGAGGAAGGTGACGGCCCGGCGCCCGGGGTCGCCCTCGACGGGTTCGACGAGCGGGGTGCCGCCGCGCTCCTGGACGTCCCGCCAGAACGCGTCGAGGAGCGCGGGGATCTCGCTCTCCGCGGCGGCGGCGACGCGGGCGGCCAGCGCCTGGAGGGTGGGGCTGAGACCGGGGGCCGGGGCGTGGTCGCCGAGGGGCTCCGCGCCGGGGCGCGGTTCGTCCGGTCCCGCCTCCAACAGGCCTCTGTCGCACGTGCGCACGGTCACCGCCCCTTCCGCGTCGGATGGTCTGGCGCGTGCTCGGGGAGCGGCTCGCGGGGCACCGGCGGGCGGCACCGGGGCGCACGGGGCGTACCGGTGGGAGCGCAGGCGGAGGTCACCGCGGCCTCGACGCACCAACGTCAACTTAGCTTAGCCTAAGCTAAGTAAATCGTGCCGGTGCTTCCTCGCCCGTGTCCCGCGACGCGGCGGCGGCCGGGTGGTCGGGCCCCAGGAACACCGCCACGCCCCGGCCGCCCTCGGCGGGGTGCGTGACCTGGTGCCAGCCCACGCGCCGGTAGAACCGCACCGCGTCGACGGCCTGCGCCGAGGTCAGCAGCCAGCACCGGCCGTCCGGCGCGTCACGCGTGACGGCGGCGAGCAGCGCGCGGCCCGCGCCGAGGCCGTGGGCGTCGGGCCGCACGGCCAGTTCGTCGATCTGGCGGGCGCCGTGCAGCCACTCCTCGGTGCGCGCGGCACCGAGCGCGGCGGCCACCTGGGGGTAGGAACGGCTGTCGGGCAGCGGCGCCTCGGTCGCCCAGGCGGTCGCGAAGCCGATGGCGCGCGGCGCCGGGCCGTCGCTCCCCGAGCAGGTCCCGGGGCCGTCGAACGCGACCGCGGCCGTGAACCCGGGCCGCGCGGCGTCGGCGGCGAGCCGCTCCAGATAGGCGTCCGCCGCGGCCGGTTCCTCGTTCCAGGGCGGCTGCCCGAACGCGGCGGCATAGACGGCCCGTACGCCCGGCGCGCAGCACGTGCGCAGTTCGGTGCCGGTGACCCGCCGGACGACGGCCGCGCCGCTCACGCGGCCACCGCCCGGCCGAAGCGGCCGACCGGGTTGAGCGAGGCGAACTCCAGCGGCGCCGACGGGTCGATCGAGACGTCCAGCGGCGCGGGCCCGGCGCCCGCGCGCACCAGCAGGTCGCCGACCGCCGCGATCATCGCGCCGTTGTCGGTGCACAGCCGCAGCGGCGGGACGCGCAGCGCGATGCCCGCCGCCCGGCAGCGCTCCTCGGCGAGCGCGCGCACCCGGGAGTTCGCGGCGACGCCGCCGACCACGACGAGCGTGCCGACGCCGTGCTCGCGGCAGGCGGCGACCGCCTTGCGGGTCAGCACGTCGGCGACGGCCTCCTGGAGCGAGGCCGCCCCGTCGGCGACCGGCAGGGCGCGCCCGGCGTGCCCCTCGGCCCAGCGCGCGGCGGCCGTCTTCAGGCCGGAGAAGGAGAAGGCGTACGGGGCGTCGCGCGGCCCGGTGAGCGGGCGCGGGAAGGACACCGCGGCCGGGTCGCCGTCCCGCGCGGCCCGGTCGATCGCGGGACCGCCCGGGTAGGGCAGCCCGAAGACCCGCGCGACCTTGTCGAAGCACTCCCCCGCCGCGTCGTCGAGGGTGTCCCCGAGGTGGACGATCGGGTCGCGGGCCAGGTCGCGCACGAGAAGCAGCGAGGTGTGGCCGCCGGAGACGATCAGGACCATGCAGGGGTCCGGCAGCGGGCCGTGCTCCAGGGTGTCGGCGGCCACGTGCCCGGCCAGGTGGTGCACGCCGTACAGCGGCACGTCCAGGGCGTACGCGAGGCTCTTGGCGCCGGCGAGGCCGACCTGGAGGGCGCCGGACAGGCCCGGCCCGGTGGTCACGGCGACCGCGCCGACGTCGGACATCCGCAGTCCTGCGGTGTCCAGGGCGCGGCGGACGACCGGGGTCAGCGCGTGGACGTGGGCGCGGGCGGCGATCTCCGGCACGACGCCGCCGTAGCGGGCGTGTTCGTCCATGCTGGAGGCCACCGCGTGGCCGAGCAGCCGTCCGTCGCGGACGAGGCCCGCGCCCGTCTCGTCGCAGGACGACTCGATGCCGAGCACCACGGGAGAGCCCATCGGGGGGTGGCCTTTCTGCCCAGGGGGCCGCGCGGGACGGCCGCACGGCTTATTGCAAGTAGTTCGCAATAAGGGTACGCCGCCCGGTCCCCAGTAGAGTGCGGCTGCGCAAACCTTCCCGAAACCCCGAGGTCAGGTACCAGCAGTGACCCCCGCATCGCCCGCAGGCACCCCGGCCGTGACCGTCGTCGGGATCGGGGCGGACGGCTGGGACGGCCTCCCCGCCGTCTCCCGCACGGCGCTCGCCGAGGCCGACGTGCTCATCGGCGGCCCCCGCCAGCTGGACCTGCTGCCCGCCGCCGCGTGCCCGGGCGAGCGGGTCGCCTGGCCCTCCCCGCTGCGGCCCGCCGTGCCCCGGCTGCTCGCCGCGCACGCCGGACGCCGCGTCGCCGTCCTCGCCAGCGGCGACCCGATGTTCCACGGCATCGGCCGCGCCCTGACCGAGGAACTCGGCGCCGCCGCGCTGCGCGTGCTCCCGCACCCCTCCTCCGTCTCGCTCGCCTGCGCGCGCCTCGGCTGGCCCGTCGAGGACACCGAGGTCGTCACGCTCGTCGGCCGTCCCGCGGCCCGGCTGGCCGCGGCCCTGCACGACGGCCGCCGCCTCCTCGTGCTCAGCGCGAACGCCGCCACCCCCGCCGAGGTCGCCGCCCTGCTGCGCGCCCACGGCTTCGGCCCGAGCCGGCTGCGCGTCCTCGAACAGCTCGGCGGGGACGCCGAGTCGTCGCACGAGGGGATCGCCGACGCCTGGTCGCACGCGCCCGGCGCCGCCCTGAACGTGGTCGCCGTCGAGTGCCGCCGCTCCCCCGGCGCGCCGCGCCTCGGCGTCGTGCCGGGCCTGCCCGACACCGCGTACGAGAGCGACGGGCAGCTCACCAAGCGGTACGTCCGCGCCGCCACCCTCGCCGCCCTGGCCCCCGCGCCCGGCGAACTGCTGTGGGACGTGGGCGGCGGCTCCGGTTCGATCGCCGTGGAGTGGCTGCGGGCGCACCCGGCCTGCCGTGCCGTCACCGTCGAGAAGAACCCGGTGCGCGCGGAGCGCATCACCCGCAACGCCGAGCGGCTCGGCGTGCCCGCGCTGCGCGTCGTCACCGGCGCGGCGCCCGCGGCGCTGGCCGGACTGCCCGCGCCGGACGCCGTGTTCGTCGGCGGCGGCCTGACCGCGCCCGGCCTGCTCGACGCGGCCTGGGCGGCGCTCGCGCCCGGCGGGCGGCTGGTCGCCAACACCGTGACGCTGGAGTCCGAGGCACTGCTCACCGAGTGGTACCGGCGGCACGGCGGCGAGCTGGTGCGGCTCGCGGTCGCGCAGGCCGTCCCCGTCGGCGGCTTCACCGGCTGGCGGCAGGCCATGCCGGTCACCCAATGGTCCGTCACCAAGTCTGGAGAAGAACGATGACCGTGTACTTCATCGGCGCGGGACCCGGCGCCGCCGACCTGATCACGGTCCGCGGCGCCCGGCGGATCGCCGCCTGCCAGGTCTGCCTGTACGCGGGCAGCCTGGTGCCCCGCGAGCTGCTCGCCGAGTGCCCGGACGGGGCCCGCCTGGTGGACACCGCGCAGCTCACCCTGGACGAGATCGTCGCGGAGCTGACGCACGCGCACGCGCAGGGCCTCGACGTGGCGCGGCTGCACTCCGGCGACCCGTCCGTGTTCAGCGCGGTGGCCGAGCAGATGCGGCGGCTGGACGCGGCCGGGGTGCCCTACGAAGTGGTGCCGGGCGTACCGGCGTTCGCCGCCGCGGCGGCCGCGCTGAAGCGGGAGCTGACGGTGCCGACCGTCGGCCAGACGGTCATCCTCACCCGCATCGCGCAGCGCGCGACGGCCATGCCCGCGGGCGAGGACCTGGACACGCTCGGCCGCAGCGGCGCCCTCCTCGTCCTGCACCTGGCCGCCGGCTACGTGGACCGCGTCGTCGACGAACTCCTCCCGCACTACGGCGCCGACTGCCCGGCCGCCGTGGTCGCCCTCGCGAGCCGCCCCGACGAAGTCGTCCTGCGCGGCACGCTCGGGTCCATCGCGGGGCAGGTGAAGGAGGCCGGAATCGTGCGGACCGCCGTCATCATGGTGGGGCGGACGCTGGGGGCCTCGCAGTTCCGCGACAGTCACTTGTACTCGGCGGAGCGGGACCGTCACGTCTGCTGACGGCCCCGGCCGCGCCGCCTCATCCGAGGGCGCCGCGCCCCACCACGTTGCCCGCCCGGTCGATGCACAGGACGTCCACCCGCACCGGCGCGCCCCGCAGCACGCCGAGCGCCTCGTCGCGGGCCCGCGCGGCGACCAGATCGCCCAGCGGCACGCCGGCCGCCGCGCACAGCTGCAGTGCCGCGAGGCCCGTGTTGGCCCCGGCGACCTGTGCGGCCAGCGCCGGGGACGCGCCGCCCCGGCGGGCCAGCTCCGCGAGGAAGCCCTTGTCGACCTGGGAGCGGGCCGAGTGCAGGTCCAGGTGACCGGCCGCCAGCTTGGACAGCTTGGCGAAGCCGCCGCAGATCGTGAGGCGGTCCACGGGGTGGCGGCGCACGTACTTGAGGACCGCGCCCGCGAAGTCCCCCATGTCCAGGAGGGCGTCCTCGGGCAGCCCGTACTCGGCGACGACCGTCTTCTCCGACGTCGAGCCCGTGCACCCCGCGACGTGCGTGCGCCCCGCCGCCCGCGCCACGTCCACGCCCCGCCGGATCGAGTCGATCCACGCCGAGCAGGAGTAGGGCACGACGACCCCGGTGGTGCCGAGGACGGACAGGCCGCCGAGGATGCCGAGGCGCGGGTTCCAGGTGGAGCGGGCGATCTCCTCGCCGTGGTCGACGGAGACGGTGATCTCGACGTCCGGGGCGACCCCGGCGCGCCCGGCCACCAGCGCCACGTGGTCGCGCATCAGCTGCCGCGGCACGGGGTTGATCGCGGGCTCGCCGACGTCCAGGGGCAGCCCGGGCCGCGTGACGGTGCCCACGCCGGGGCCCGCCCTGAAGACCACCCCGGAGCCGGGCGGCAGCCGCCGCACCGTGGACCGCACCAGGGCGCCGTGCGTGACGTCCGGGTCGTCGCCCGCGTCCTTCACGATGCCCGCCATGGCGTGCGACGCGCCCAGCTCCTCGGCGGCCAGCGCGAAGGCGGGGGTCTGCCCCTTGGGCAGGGTGATCGTCACCGGGTCGGGGAAGTCGCCGGTCAGCAGCGCCGTGTACGCGGCGGTGGTGGCGGCGGTCGCACAGGCGCCGGTCGTCCAGCCGGGCCGCAGACCGGTGTGCTTGAGTTGGGCGCTGCGCCCGCCCGTGGCCCCACTTGCCTCACTCATGAAGGAAACCGAACTCCGTGCACGTACTGATTCTGGGGGGAACGACCGAGGCCCGCCGCCTGGCGGAACTGCTGGCCCGGACGCCGGGGCCGCGGGTGACCAGCTCCCTCGCGGGGCGGGTCGCGGCGCCCCGGATGCCGCCGGGCGAGGTCCGCGTCGGCGGATTCGGCGGGGCGGAGGGGCTGGCCGCCTGGCTGCGCGGGCACGGCGTGGACGCGCTCATCGACGCCACCCATCCTTTCGCCGGGACGATCTCGTTCAACGCGGCGACGGCCGCCGCGCTCGCCCATGTTCCCCTGCTCGCCCTGCGGCGGCCCGGCTGGGTCGCGGGTGCGGGCGACGACTGGCACCCGGTCGGCTCCCTGGCGGAGGCGGCGCGGGCGCTGCCCGCGCTGGGCGAGCGGGTGTTCCTGACCACCGGGCGGATGGGCCTCGCCGCGTTCGCGGGCGAGGAGCTCGCCGCCCTGTGGTTCCTCGTACGCTCCGTCGACGCGCCCGAGCCGCCGTACCCGGCGCGCACGGAGGTCCTCCTAAACCGCGGGCCGTTCACGCTGGACGGGGAACGGGCGCTGTTGCGCGAGCACCGGATCGACGTCGTGGTGACCAAGGACAGCGGGGGTGCGGCGACGGCGCCGAAACTGGTCGCCGCGCGCGAGGCGGGGGTGCCGGTCGTCGTCGTCCGGCGGCCCGCCGTGCCGGAGGCGGGGACCGTCGTCGCCACGCCCGAGGAGGCGGCGGACTGGGTCCGCCGCCTCCTCGGCGAAGGACGCCGGGGCGCGTAGGCCGGTCGCGCAATTCCCCGCGCCCCTAGGGGTGCTGCGGGGTCCCCGGCGGCTCCGGGTACTGCCTCGGGGTCCAGACGATCTGTTCCTCGCCGGATCGCCGGGTGACCCAGCGGGTCTGTGAGGAGCCGACGATCAGGAGGGTGCGCATGTCCACCTCGGCCGGGTCGAGGTCGGCCAGGCGGACGGTCCTGATGCTCTCCCCGGGGCCGCCGACGTCCCTGCCGAGGACGACCGGGGTGTCCGGCGCCCGGTGTTCGAGGAGGAGTTCGCGGGCCTTGCCCACCTGCCAGGTACGGCTGCGCGAACCGGGGTTGTAGAGCGCGAGGACCAGGTCGGCGGAGGCGGCGGCGGCCAGCCGTTCCGCGATGACCTCCCACGGCTTGAGGCGGTCGGAGAGGGAGATCGTGGCGTAGTCGTGGCCGAGCGGCGCGCCCGCGCGGGCCGCCGCCGCGTTCGCCGCGGTCACCCCGGGCAGCACCCGGACCCGCACCTGCGCGTACGCGTCCTGCGAGGCGACCTCGAGGACGGCCGTGGCCATCGCGAAGACGCCGGGGTCGCCGCCCGAGACGACGGCCACCCGCCGCCCGCGCCGGGCGAGCTCCAGGGCGAACTCGGCGCGTTCGGACTCGACGCGGTTGTCGGAGCCGTGCCGCCGCTGTCCGGGGCGGTGCGGCACCCGGTCGACGTACGTGGTGTAGCCGACCAGGTCGTCCGCCGCGGCCAGCGCCCCGCGCGTCTCGGGCGTCAGCCACAGCGGCCCCGCGGGCCCCGTGCCGACCACCACGACCTCGCCCCGCTCCGGGGTCCCCGAAACCGGCTCCGGCGCGGGGCCGCCGGTCAGCGGCGCCACCCGGCTCGGCAGCACCGCCACGGAGAAGTACGGCACCGAGTCCGGGTCCACCTCGGCGAGCATGCCGGTGCGCTCGCCCGCCATGGTGGCCCGCTCGACGTAGCGGGCCTCGTCGAGCCGGCCCGCCCGCTCCAGGGCGCCGCGCACCGTGCCGAACGTCCGGCCCAGCTTCATGACGACCGCCGAGTCCGTCGCCGCGAGGCGCGCGGCGAGCTCCTCCTCGGGGAGCGTGCCGGGCAGCACGGTGAGCACCTCCTCGGCCTCCACCAGCGGGGTGCCGAGGCGGGCCGCCGCCGCGCTGACCGAGGTCACGCCGGGGATCACCTCGGTCGGGTAGCGGTGCGCCAGGCGCTTGTGCATGTGCTGGTAGGAGCCGTAGAAGAGCGGGTCGCCCTCGGCGAGGACGGCGACCGTGCGGCCCGCGTCGAGGTGGGCGGCGAGCCGGGCCGCGGCCTCCTCGTAGAAGTCGTCGAGGGCCCCGCGGTAGCCGCCGGGGTGGTCGGTGGTCTCCGTGGTGACGGGGTAGACCAGCGCCTCCTCGATGTGGTCGGCGCGCAGGTGCGCCGCCGCGATCGAGCGCGCTATGGAACGGCCGTGCCGGGCCGAGTGGTACGCGACGACGTCGGCGGCGGCGATCACCTCGACGGCGCGGACGGTCATCAGCGACGGGTCGCCGGGCCCGAGCCCGACGCCGTAGAGCCTGCCCTGCTGCTGTGCGGTGTTCACTCCGACTCGCTCGCAATCGCGTTGATCGCCGCCGCGGCCATGGCGCTGCCGCCCCGGCGGCCGCGGACGACCAGGTACTCCAGGCCCGAGGCGTGCGCGGCCAGGGCGTCCTTGGACTCGGCCGCGCCGACGAAGCCGACCGGGATGCCGAGCACGGCGGCCGGACGCGGCGCGCCCTCCTCGATCATCTCCAGGAGGCGGAAGAGCGCGGTGGGCGCGTTGCCGATGGCGACGACCGAGCCGTCGAGGCGGTCGCGCCACAGTTCCAGGGCGGCGGCGCTGCGGGTGGTGCCGAGGCGGGCCGCGAGGTCGGGCACGGACGGGTCGGCCAGGGTGCAGATCACGTCGTTGTCGGCGGGCAGCCGCTTGCGGGTGACGCCGCTGGCGACCATGTTCGCGTCGCACAGGATCGGCGCGCCGTCGCGCAGCGCCTTGCGGGCGTCGGCGATCACCCGCGGGCTGTACGCGAGGTCCTGCACGAGGTCGACCATCCCGCAGGCGTGGATCATCCGGACCGCGACCTGGCTGACGTCGGCGGGCAGACCGCCGAGGTCGGCCTCCGCGCGGATGGTGGCAAAGGACTCGCGGTAGATCGCCGCGCCGTCCTTCTCGTAGTCGAACACTGTGCTCTCGCTCATTTCGTGGCCGTCGTTGTCGGAGTGGTACGTGCCGTGGTGACCGTCTCGGTCAAGGTGCCGCCCGTGACGGGCGTCCACTCCTCGCCCGGGACGCGCACCGTCACCTCATAGGTGCCGTCGCCGGTGGCGAGGACGTCGACCCAGTCGCCGCGCGGGTGGCCGCAGCGCCGTTCGCAGCCGGACCAGTGGACGGGCAGCCCGCCGGCGCCGGGCACGGCGTCCGCGCGGACGTCGGCGAGGGACTTGGCGCAGCCGGGGCGGCCGGTGCAGGCGCCCACGCCCAGCCAGGGCGAGTCGGCGGTGGTCAGGTATCCGGCGTCCGCCAGTGCGCGCAGTCGCGCGCGGGCGTCCGCCCCGTCGGCGAAGCCGGGCAGGACGAAGCCGCGCCACGGGGTGACGCGCAGTTCGTCGGCGGGCAGGGGGAGCAGGGCGCGCCACTGGGCTGCGGTGACCCGGCCGAGCCGGGCGTGGACGGCCACGGCGCGGCCGACGACGCCGGGGGCCGGCGGGGCGCTCCGGGAGACGGCCCACGCCTCGGCAGGACCGGCGTCGACGCCCGCCTGGGCCAGGGCCCCGGCTACGTCCACGGGGTGCCCGCCGGGCAGTTCCCCCACCCGCCAGGCGCCGTTGCCCGCGGCGGCGCGGAACGCCCCGGCGGCGGCGAGGGCGGCGCGCGGCGCGTCCGCGGCAGCCACCCGGAAGGCGCGGCCCCCGAGCCGGACGACCGCCGTGCCGCCCGATTCTGCGATCAAGGTCACATCGCCGCCGAGCCGGGCCACGTCCCCGCGCCCGTCGTCCAGGGCGAACAGGAAGCGGCCGGAGAGGTCCGTCGTCCACTCCTCGGCGCACAGCAGCGCGTCCAGCTCACGGACCCACCACCGCAGGTCGGCGTGGCCGAGTCCGTCGGTTCCCGCCAGCGGGGACGCCACGATGTTGCGGACGCGCTCGTGCCGCTCGGAGGGCAGCAGGCCGGCGTCCGCGAGCAGCCGGGAGAGCTCGCCGCCGCAGCTCTCGCCGAGGCCGCGCAGCTCGATGTTGCCGCGGGAGGTGATGCTGAGGTTCCCGTCCGCCAGACGCTCCGCCGCGGTGCCCAGCACGGCGGCCTGACGGGACGTCAGAAGCCCGCCGGGCAGCCGGAGGCGGGCCAGTCGGCCGTCGTCGGCGCGGTGCAGGCGAAGGGCTCCGGGGCAGGCGTCACCCCGGTCGCGTATGAGGGATTCGCCCTGGTCTGGGGAGGGTGCTCGGGTGGGCGGCATGGCGGCGAGCATACCCACGCGGATCCGGCGGGGCGCCCGGCGAGACGGGTCGTCCCGGCAGGTGCCCGCCCCACCGGCGACGGGCAGGACTTACTATGCAGGCGGCGGTCCGCTCATCGGACCGCCGACGCCAGCGACGGCGTGGGTCCACCAGGACCCGAGGGAGGAAGCCCGGTGCGAATCCGGCGCGGTCCCGCCACTGTGAACCCCACCCCGTGTGGGGCGAGCCAGGAACTCCTGCCGTCCATACGACCACCCGGGGCGCGGACACCCCGAGGAAGGCCTGCGCCCGCATGCTTCTGCTGTTGTCGACCTCCGACACCGACCTGCTCAGCGCCCGCGCGGCGGGAGGCCCGGTCGACTACCGGTTCGCCAACCCCGCCCGCCTCGACCTCACCGAGCTGCCCGCCCTGCTCGACGGCGCCGACCTCGTCGTCGTGCGCCTCCTGGGCGGTGTCCGCGCCTGGCAGGACGGCCTGGACCAGCTCATCGGCACCGGCCTCCCGGTCGTCGTGCTCACCGGTGAACAGGCGCCCGACGCCCAGCTGATGGCCTCCTCCACCGTGCCGGTCGGCATCGCCGCCGAGGCCCACGCCTACCTGGCGCACGGCGGACCGGCGAACCTGGAGCAGCTCGCCCGCTTCCTCTCCGACACCGTGCTGCTCACCGGCCACGGCTTCGAGCCGCCCGCGCCCGCCCCGTCCTGGGGCCCGCTGGAGCGCACCGCGCGCCCGGTCGAGGGCCCGACGGTGGCGGTGCTCTACTACCGCGCCCACCACATGAGCGGCAACACCGCCTTCGTGGACGCGCTGTGCGGCGCGATCGAGGACGCGGGGGCGCGGCCCCTGCCGCTGTACGTGGCCTCGCTGCGCGCCCCCGAGCCCGAGCTGATCGACACGCTGCGCGCCGCCGACACGATCGTCACGACGGTCCTCGCGGCCGGCGGCACCAAGCCCGCCGAGGCCTCCGCGGGCGGCGACGACGAGTCGTGGGACGCGGGCGCCCTGACCGGCCTGGACGTACCGATCCTGCAGGCGCTGTGCCTGACCGGTTCGCGCGCCTCCTGGGAGGAGAACGACGAGGGCGTCTCGCCGCTGGACGCCGCGAGCCAGATCGCGGTGCCGGAGTTCGACGGCCGCCTGATCACCGTGCCGTTCTCGTTCAAGGAGATCGACGAGGACGGCCTGCCCGCGTACGTGGCCGACGCCGAGCGCGCGGCCCGGGTCGCCGGCATCGCCGTACGGCACGCCCGCCTCAAGCACATACCGGCGGCCGACAAGCGGCTGGCCCTGGTGCTGTCCGCGTACCCGACGAAGCACTCCCGGATCGGCAACGCGGTGGGCCTCGACACCCCCGCGTCCGCCGTCGCGCTGCTGCGCAGGCTGCGCGCCGAGGGCTACGACTTCGGCCCCGAGGCCGACCTGCCCGGCCTGGTCTCCGGCGACGGCGACGAGCTGATCCGCGCGCTCATCGACGCGGGCGGCCACGACCAGGAGTGGCTCACCGAGGAGCAGCTCGCCGCCAACCCGGTGCGCATCCCGGCCGCCGACTACAAGCGCTGGTACGCCACGCTCCCCGCGGAGCTGCGGGAGTCCGTCGAGGGCCACTGGGGTCCCCCGCCGGGCACGATGTTCCTGGACACGTCCCGCGTGGGCCGGGGCGGCGACCCGGAGGGCGACATCGTGCTCGCGGCCCTGCGCCGGGAGAACCTGCTGATCCTCATCCAGCCGCCGCGCGGCTTCGGCGAGAACCCCATCGCGATCTACCACGACCCCGATCTGCCGCCCTCGCACCACTACCTGGCCGCCTACCGCTGGATCGCCGCCCCCGCGGCCGACGGCGGCTTCGGCGCCGACGCGATGATCCACCTCGGCAAGCACGGCAACCTGGAGTGGCTGCCCGGCAAGAACGCGGGCCTGTCGGCGGCCTGCGGCCCGGACGCCGCGCTCGGCGACCTGCCGCTGATCTACCCCTTCCTGGTCAACGACCCGGGCGAGGGCACGCAGGCCAAGCGCCGCGTGCACGCCACGCTCATCGACCACCTGGTGCCGCCGATGGCGCGCGCCGACTCCTACGGCGACATCGCGCGCCTGGAGCAACTCCTCGACGAGTACGCGCAGATCAGCTCCATGGACCCGGCGAAGCTGCCCGCGATCCGCGCGCAGATCTGGACGCTCATCCAGGCCGCGAAGCTGGACCACGACCTCGGCCTCGAGGAGCGCCCCGAGGACGACGGCTTCGACGACTTCCTGCTGCACGTCGACGGCTGGCTCTGCGAGATCAAGGACGCCCAGATCCGCGACGGACTGCACGTGCTCGGCCAGGCCCCGGCCGCCGCCGACCGCGTCAACCTCGTCCTGGCGATCCTGCGCGCCCGCCAGATCTGGGGCGGCACGGCCGCGCTGCCCGGCCTGCGCGAGGCGCTCGGCCTCGACGAGTCCGCGGCGACCCGGGTCACCGCCGACGAGGCGGAGGAGAAGGCCCGCGCCCTGGTGCAGGCCATGGACGACGCGGGCTGGGACCCGGCGGCGGTCGCCTCGGTGGCCGCGGGCCACGGCGAACAGGTCGCCGCCGTCCTGGAGTTCGCGGCCCACGAGGTCGTCCCGCGGCTGGCCGGCACCACCGCCGAGCTCGACCACGCGGTGCACGCGCTGCGCGGCGGCTTCGTCCCCGCGGGCCCCTCGGGCTCCCCGCTGCGCGGCCTGGTCAACGTCCTGCCGACCGGCCGCAACTTCTACTCGGTCGACCCCAAGGCCGTCCCCTCCCGCCTCGCGTGGGAGACCGGCCAGGCCCTGGCCGACTCCCTGGTCGAGCGGTACCGGTCGGACAACGGCGACTACCCCACCTCCGTGGGCCTGTCCCTGTGGGGCACCAGCGCGATGCGCACCGCGGGCGACGACGTGGCCGAGGCCATGGCGCTGCTCGGCGTCCGCCCCGTCTGGGACGACGCGTCGCGCCGGGTCACCGGCCTGGAGGCCGTCCCGTACGAGGAGCTCGGCCGCCCCCGCATCGACGTGACGCTGCGCATCTCGGGCTTCTTCCGCGACGCGTTCCCGCACACCATCGGCCTGCTCGACGACGCGGTGCGGCTCGCCGCCTCGCTGGAGGAGCCCGCCGAGCACAACTACGTCCGCGCCCACACCCAGGCCGACCTGGCCGAGCACGGCGACGAACGCCGGGCCACCACCCGCATCTTCGGTTCGCGTCCGGGCACGTACGGCGCGGGCCTGCTGCAGCTCATCGACTCCCGCGACTGGCGCACGGACGCGGACCTCGCCGAGGTGTACACGGTGTGGGGCGGCTACGCCTACGGCCGCGGCCTGGAGGGCCGGCCCGCGCGCGGCGAGATGGAGACCGCGTACAAGCGCATCGCGGTCGCCGCGAAGAACACCGACACCCGCGAGCACGACATCGCGGACTCGGACGACTACTTCCAGTACCACGGCGGCATGGTGGCGACCGTCCGCGCGCTGCGGGGCACCGCCCCGGAGGCGTACATCGGCGACTCGACGCGCCCCGAGACGGTCCGCACCCGCACGCTGGTGGAGGAGACGAGCCGGGTCTTCCGCGCCCGCGTCGTCAACCCCAAGTGGATCGAGGCGATGCGCCGCCACGGCTACAAGGGCGCCTTCGAACTCGCCGCCACCGTGGACTACTTGTTCGGGTACGACGCCACGACGGGCGTCGTCGCCGACTGGATGTACGACAAGCTCACCGAGACGTACGTGCTGGACCCGACGAACCGTCAGTTCCTCCAGGAGAACAACCCCTGGGCGCTGCACGGCATCGCCGAACGCCTCCTGGAGGCGGAGTCGCGCGGCATGTGGGCCAAGCCGGACCCGGCGGTGCTCGAAGCGCTGCGCCAGGCCTACCTGGAGACGGAAGGCGACCTGGAGGACGGCGGCGACGAGGGCTGAGCCCCCGTCACCGCCGGGCGCCCGGCCGTCACTTCGCCGGGCGGGCGCCGTCCAGCCAGGCCAGTGCGGCCGTCGTCAGCGCGGTGACCCCGGTGGACAGGGTCGGCTCGACGAGCGGCGCGAAGAAGGGCGAGTGGTTGGAGGGGATGTCCCGCTCGAAGGTGCCGCCCCGCTGCGCGGCGGCGACCTTTTCCGGGTCGGCCCCGCCGAACAGCCAGTAGCAGAGCGGGATGTCGCGCTCCGCGCTCGTCGCGAAGTGCCCGACGTCCTCGCTGCCGGTGACCGGACCCGGGTCGAGGACCCGGTCGGCGCCGATGACGTCCCCGATCGCGGCCGCCGTCCGCTCGACGGCGGCCGCGTCGTTGCAGAGCACCGGGAACGCGTCGATCTCCGTGATCTCCGGTTCCTTCTCCGCGCCCGCGGTGGCCGCCTCGCCCTTGACGATCCGCTCGACGGCCGCGAGGACCCGGGCGCGCACCTCGGGCGTGTACGTCCGGATGTTGACCTTCAGCTCGGCCTCGTCGGGGATGATGTTGTCCTTCGTGCCCGCCTGCAGCGAGCCGACGGTGACCACCGCCGTCTCGGTGCCCGCGATCTCCCGCGACACGATGGTCTGCAGCCGCATCACGGTCGACGCGGCCATCACCACGGGGTCGATGGACGCCTCGGGCCGCGAGCCGTGCGCGCCCTTGCCGAACAGCCGCACGCGCAGCGCGTCGGTCGCCGCGAAGGCGGGCCCCGCGTGCACGCCGACGAGCCCGGCGGGGAACGGCGCGACGTGCTGCCCGAGGACCACGTCCGGGGTGCCGAACCGCGCGTAGAACCCGTCGTCGACCATCACCTGGGCGCCCTGGGCGATCTCCTCGGCGGGCTGGAAGACACCGACGATCCGCCCCGACCAGTCGGCGCGCGCGTCCGCGAGCAGCTGCAGGGCGCCGAGCAGGCAGGTGACGTGCATGTCGTGGCCGCAGGCGTGCATGACGCCCTCGGTGCGCGAGGCGTAGGGCAGTCCGGTGCGCTCGGTCACGGGCAGCGCGTCCATGTCGGCGCGCAGCAGGACGGTGGGCCCCGGCCCGTTCTCCAGGACGGCGACGACACCGGTCCCGCCGACGCCTTCGGTGACCTCGTACCCGTACGAGGCGGCGCGGCGGGCCGCCTCCGCGGCGGTGCGGTGCTCCTCGAAGGAGAGCTCGGGGCGGGCGTGCAGGTCACGGTAGAGGTCCGCGAGGCCGTCCTTGATCGCGTCGAGGCCCGCGAGCGCCCGCGACGGCGGCGCGCCGGTGCGGCCGGCCCCCTCGGTCTCCTCGGTCCGGTCGTTCCCCGCGGTGCCGTCGGCAGCCATGTCGCACTCCTTGTCGATCGCTCCCCGCCACTGTACGTACGCGGCCGGGTCGCGCGTCGGCGACGGAACCGGACCGGGCGTGATCACGTCACTTGAGGCTACGAGCCCACGCCACGACCGACGCGAGGAGAGCCCGCACCATGACCGGCACCGCCCCGACCCCCGGCCGACCGCCCGCGCCCGCCCCGCCCTCCTCCGGCACCGCCACCCGGCACCTGTACGTCACCCGGCACGGCGAGGCGACGCCCGACGAGAGCGGCCTGACGGCGAAGGGCCGGCGCCAGGCGGCGCTGCTCGGCGAGCGCCTGCGGGACATCCCCCTGTCGGCGATCCACCACGGTCCGCTGCCCCGCGCCGAACAGACCGCGCTCCTGGCGGCCGATCGCCTCGACGGCGTCCCCGTGCACCGCTCGGCCGCCGCGGGCGACTACCTCCCCTACGTCCCGGGCAGGGACGAACTGCCCCCGGAGACGGCGGACGCGACCCTGGAGCGCCTGGCCGCCTTCCCCGAGGAGGAGCGCACGGCGGGACCCGCCCTCGCCCGCGAGGCGCTCGCCCGCTTCACGGGCCCGGTCCCCGGCGACGAGCCGCGCCACGAGCTGCTCGTCACGCACAACTTCCTCGTCGCCTGGCTGGTCCGGGAGGCCCTGGAGGCCCCACCGCACCGCTGGCTCGGCCTGAACCACTGCAACGCGGCGCTGACCCTCATCCGCTACGCCCCCGGCCGCCCGGCGACGATCGTGTTCTACAACGACCTGCGCCACCTGCCCGAGGACCTGCACTGGACGGGTTTTCCCCCGGAGCTGCGGGGCTGACGCGGCAGCACGGACGCCGAAGCCGGACGACGGGAACGGGCATGAGATCGCCTCTGCTGGTTACTCCGGAACCATGCGGGTTGGGACCACAGCCCGCCCGGGCCCTTCGGGCCGAAGCGGCCCGAAGGGCCTGCCCCCGCCGTAGGTCGCGGCGGTCTCAGGCGTCCGTGCGTGCGTCCATCGCGCTGCGGTGCAGGTCTTCCAGCGCGTCCAGGACGACGGTCCTGCTGTGCCACTCCAGCCACGGCCCGACCGTCTGCTGGATGCGTTCCAGGGCGGACAGCTGGGTCTGGGAGAAGCCCTCCACCGGGCGGGCGTGGTGGCTGGAGATCACGCCGCGCACGACGCCGTCCGTGCCGCTGAGGGGGACGCTGTGGCAGGCCCGGCTGCCGCTCGCGAGGATCACCTGGCGGGTCTCGTCGTCGAAGATGCCGGTGGTGGCGACGTCGCGCACGGTGACCTGCTGGGCCGCCGCCGCGGCCCGCGAGCAGGACGTGCCGTCCTCGACGAACGCGAAGTAGTCCGTGAAGGCCTGCGGGTGGCCCTGGTGTCTCTCCATGCGCAGCACGCCGGCCTCGGCCAGCTGGGCGTTGCCCGCGTCCCCGCCCGCGATCTCCCGCACCCGGTCGAGCGCCGCGTCGAGCACCTCGGCCTGGTTCTTCGCGTCGAGCTTGCCCGCGTGCAGGGCCGCGAGGGAGGGCGGGGGCGTGCGGGTGCGGCCGGGGAACCACACCGGGGCGCCCGGTTCGGGCTCGCCCGTGGTCGTGAGCGCGGCGGCGATCTGGTGCAGCTTGATGTTGGAGCGCTGGGAGGCGTCCCGCATCACGGTGAACGCCGTCTGCGCGTCGGCCAGTCCGTACCGGCCCACAAGCACTCCCTGGGCGAAGGCCACCCGCGTGCGGGCCCGCACCTGCTTCTCCAGGCCGGCCACCCGCTCCCGCAGCGAACGGGCCTCCACCCGCAGCGCCTCCTCCCCCGACCACACCGCGTCGACGGACAGACCGGCGGTGCCCGCCCCGACGGCGGGCACGACGGCCTGGCGTACGGCCGGGGGCTGGTTCTCGCTCACGGACGGCCTCCTTCTGCCGGGACCCGGCCCCCGGGGCCCCGGCATCACAACAGGGCCCCGGCGGGGCCCCGTCCACGCGTGCGTGCTGCTCGTCAGCACTGCCCCGACCGTATCCACTTCACCCCCTCCGGTCACCCCGCGCGCGGGGTGACCGGTCAGCCCCCGGAGCGGACCAGGCTCGGGCGCTTCGCGTCGAACTGCCAGCCCGGCACGAGGTGGCGCATGCCGATGGCGTCGTCCCGGGCCCCCAGGGCCTTGCTCCGGTACAGCTCATGGGCCGCGCGCAGGCGCTCCTCGTCCAGGGTGACGCCGAGGCCGGGGGCGTCCGGGACGGCGATCTCCCCGTCGACGATGCGGGGCGGGTCGGTCGTCAGGCGCTCCAGGCCCTCCTGCCAGATCCAGTGCGTGTCCAGCGCGTTGTAGTCGCCGGGGGCCGCGGCGCCGCAGTGGGTGACCATGGCGAGGGAGATGTCGAAGTGGTTGTTGGAGTGACAACCCCAGGTCAGGCCCATCGCGTGGCACAGCTGGGCGACGCGCACCGAGCCCTGCAGCGTCCAGAAGTGCGGGTCGGCCAGCGGGATGTTGACCGACTGCAGCGCCAGGGCGTGGGTGAGTTGGCGCCAGTCGGTGGCGATCATGTTGGTCGCGGTGGGCAGGCCGGTGGCCCGGCGGAACTCGGCGAGGATCTCGCGCCCCGAGTAGCCGCCCTCCGCCCCGCAGGGGTCCTCGGCGTAGGCGAGCGTGCCGACCAGCGGGGCGCACAGCTCGACGGCCTCGCGCAGCGACCAGGCGCCGTTCGGGTCGAGGGTGATCCCGGCCTCGGGGAAGCGGTCCTTGAGGGCGCGGACCGCGGCGACCTCCTCGGCACCGGCCAGCACCCCGCCCTTGAGCTTGAAGTCACGGAAGCCGTACCGCGCGTGGGCCGCCTCCGCCTGCCGCACGATCGCCTCCGGGGTGAGGGCCTCCTCGTGCCGCAGGCGGTACCAGTCGACGTCCGCGTCCGGTTCGCGCACGTAGTCCAGGTCGGTGCGGCCGGGATCGCCGACGTAGAAGAGGTAGCCGAGCACGCGCACGGACGCCCGCTGCTGACCGTCGCCGAGGAGGGCCGCGACGGGCACGTCGAGGTGCTGGCCCAGGAGGTCGAGCAGCGCCGACTCGACGGCGGTGACGGCGTGCACGGTGGTGCGCAGGTCGAAGGTCTGGGCGCCGCGGCCGCCGGCGTCGCGGTCGGCGAAGCGGTCGCCGACGGCGCGCAGCACCCGCTTGTAGTCGCCGGTCCGCGCGCCGAGGACGAGCGGCGCGGCGTCGCGGAGGGTCCGCGTGATCCGCTCGCCGCCGGGCACCTCGCCGAGGCCCGTGCGGCCGTCGGAGTCCTTGAGGACGACGATGTTGCGGGTGAAGTACGGGCCGTGGGCGCCGGAGAGGTTCAGCTCCATCGAGTCGCGCCCGGCCACGGGGAAGACGGCGAATTCGGTGACGGTCGGCTGGGTCATGTCGGTCGCGTTTCCTTGTCGGGGAAGGGAGTCGGCGGGGGAAGGACCGGTGGGGAGGGGGCCGGTGGGAAGGGGGCGCCGGGGCGCGTTACGGGGCGCCGACCAGGTCGAGGCCCGCGCCGACGATCTCCTCCAGCTCCGCGAGGTCCGCGGGTCCCGGGTCGGTGAGCGGGGCGCGGACCGGGCCGACCGGCAGGCCGCGGAGCCGGGCGGCGGCCTTGACCAGCGAGACCCCGTAGCCGGGCACCCGGTCGCGGAGTTCGACCAGGGGGACGTAGAAGTCGCGCAGCAGCCGGTCGGCCCGGGCGTCGTCGCGGTCGCGCAGGGCGGCGAAGAAGGCGTCCGCGATCTCGGGGGCGAAGGCGTGCACGGCCGACGAGTAGGCGGGCACACCGACTCCGGCGTACGCGCGTGCCTGGATCTCCGCGGTGGCGGCGCCGTTGAAGAAGAGGAAGCCGTCGGGTGCCGTGAGGGTCAGGCGCTGGAGCCGGTCGAGGTCGCTGTGGCCGTCCTTGAGGCCGATGACGTTCGGGATCCCGGCGATCCGGCGCAGCCCCTCGACGGTGAAGGCGACCTGGTCGCGCTGGTAGGCGATGAGGGGCAGCGCGGTGCCCTCGGCGATCCGGCGCAACTGTTCGACCAGGCCGTCCTGCGGGGCGGCGACCAGGTAGTGCGGCAGGACCAGCAGGGCGTCGGCGCCCGACTCCTCGGCGATCCGGGCGAAGCGGCGGGCCTGCGCCCAGCCGTAGCCGACGCCCGCGACGACGGGCAGCCGCCCGGCGGCGACGTCGACGGTGGCCTCGACGACCGCGCGGTACTCGTCCTCGTCCAGCGAGAAGAACTCGCCGGTGCCGCAGGCGGGGAAGACCGCGCCGGGTGCGGCGGCCAACTGCCCGGTCAGATAGGTGCGGTAGGCCGCCACGTCGAGGCCGCCGTCGCTCCGAAAGCTCGTGAGGGGGAAGGACAGCACCCCGCCCGTCATCCCCGCGCGCAGCCGCTTGACCGTGCTGCGGGCCGCCGCGTCGCCGATCCGTTTCATGAGCCCCGTCTCCATATGCAGATGGTGTCTACGTATGAAGATGGAGGCTAAGTTGGTGAACATGAGGGGTCAATGGGTGGCGCAGGGTGGACCAGTGGGGGCCGCCCCCGAGGACCGAGGGCGCGGTGTCGCCGACGGCGGGCTCGCCGGACTGGCGGTGAACGGGGCGCCGCCGGGCGGGACGGCGGTGCGCGGAGGTCACCGGGGCCGGGTCAGGACAGGACCAGGCCCAGGGTCCGTTCGAGCCCCGCGGCCCCCTCGTCGGTCAGGTGGACCACGCGCGGGCCGACGCCCCGCCGCACCCACTCCAGCGCGAACAGGCGGGCCGTCAGCGCCGCCCCGAGCCCGCCCGCCAGGTGGTGGCGGTGCTCGCTCCAGTCGACGCAGTAGCGGATGGCGGGCCTGCGCGGCGGCAACCGGTCGGCGTCGACGCCGAGTTCACGCAGCCGCTCCCGGCCCGTGCCGGTGAGTTCGTACGTGACGTCGCGCCCGTAGGAGGCGGGCCGGTCGTGCGCGGCCCGCCCGGCACGGTGGACGCCGTCGTGGCCGGTGAGCACGCCGCGGTCCAGCAGCGCGCGCATCAGACCGGCGCCGAGCTGCCCCGCCAGGTGGTCGTAGCACGTGCGGGCGATGTGCAGGGCGTGGGTGCGGTTGCTCTGCTTCAGCGAGGTGATGGGCAGCGGCGGCGCGATCACCGCGAGGGCCTCCAGGGCGGCACTGATGTCCGGCCCGGCGAGCCGGTAGTAGCGGTGCCGCCCCCGCGGCTCGACGGTGACGAACCCGCCCTCGACCAGCCTGGCCAGATGCACGCTGGCCGTGGCGGCGCCGACCCCCGCCTCCCCCGCGAGCGCGCCCGCGGGCAGCGCCCGGCCGTCGGACAGGCACTTGAGCATCCGGGCCCGCGAGGGGTCGGCGATCAGGGCGGCGGCCCGCGCGATGTCGGTCTGGTGCTTGAGCGGCTCACCGCCGGGGGCGGAGCCGGCGGTGTTCGGCATGAGCCCAGCGTACGACGACGACATTTTGACGTACGACGAAGCATCCGGGCCCGAGGATCTGGGCATGACGACAACGGACCTCGGTCACCCCCGGAACGTGCGGGTCGAGCGGGAAGCGGGCGGTGGGAAGCCCCCGCTCGCCCTCGCCCCGCTCATCGCGCTCAGCCTCGGCTACTTCCTCGTCATGCTGGACGTCACCGTGGTGAACGTCGCCCTGCCGGACATCCGCGTCTCGCTCGGCGCCCGCGCCGCCGCGCTGCAGTGGATCATCGACGGCTACAGCACCGTCTTCGCCGGACTGCTGCTGCTCGGCGGCACGCTCGCCGACCGGATCGGGCACCGCAGGACGTTCCTGGCCGGGCTCGCCGTCTTCACCCTCGCCTCGCTGGCCTGCGGGTCCGCCGGATCGGCGGGGGCGCTCGTCGCGGGCAGGCTGGCGCAGGGGGCCGGCGCGGCGCTGCTGGTGCCCGCGTCCCTCGGCCTGCTCCGGGCCACCTACCCCGACCGGGCGGTGCGGGCCCGTGCCGTGGCCGTCTGGGGCGCGGTCGCCTCGGTGGCGTTCGGCGCGGGGCCGGTGGTCGGCGGGCTGCTGGTCTCGGGGTCCGGCGCCGGCTGGCGTTCGGTGTTCTGGGTGAACCTGCCCGTCGCGGCCCTCGCCGTCGCCCTGACGCTGCGGCACATCCCGTCGGCCGCCGCCCGCGCGGGGCACCGCGCGCCGCAGGCGGATCCGCTCGGCCAGGCGCTCGGCATCGTCGGCCTGGTCGCGCTGGCCGCGGGACTCAACGAGGCGGGCCCGCGCGGCTGGACCTCTCCCCCGGTGCTCTGCGCCTTCGGCGTCGGCGTCGCCGCGCTGGCCGCCTTCGCCGCGGTGGAGCGCGCCCTCGAAGCGCGGGCGTCGGCCGGTGGCCGCCGGGCGCCACTGCTGCCGCCGTCCCTGTTCCGGGCCCGCTCCTTCGCCGCCACCGCCGCCGTCGGCCTGCTGATCAGCCTCGGCTACTACGGCATGCTCTTCCTCGTCACCCTGTACTTCCAGCAGGAACGCGGTTTCAGCGCCCTGGCCACCGGCCTGGCCCTGCTGCCGTCGGTGTGCATGGGCCTGATCGCCGCGCCGCTGTTCGGCCGGGTGGCCGCCCGCACCGGCCCGTACGTCCCGATGGCCGCGGGGCTCGTGCTCGGCACCCTCGGCTTCCTCGGCTGGCTCGCCGCCGGACCGGACACCCCGTACCCCGTCCTGCTGTTCGCCCTGGCGGCCACCGGCCTCGGCCAGACGACGACGGCCCTCGCCGCGACCGCCGCCATCGTGGACGCCGCGCCCGCGTCGGGCGCGGGCATCGCCTCGGCCGTCTTCAACGTCTCCCGTCAGATCGGCAGCGCCATCGGTGTGGCCCTGTTCGGCACGTTCGTCACGGCGTCGGCCGGCTTCACGGCGGGGCTGCGGCTGTCGGCGTGCGTGGCGGCGGGGGCGTTCGCGACGGGAGCGGTGCTCGCGGTGGCGACCCGGCGCACCGCGACGGCGCCGCACGCCGCGGCCGGGTAATCCACCTGCCCCGCGCCTCGCGCCTCGCCCACTCAGTCCTCTCCTCCTGTCCCCGACAGACCGCATTCGGACAGCCCCCACCCATCCACTCCCGGACCGTCCACTCCCAGAAGGGCCCCACCTGCCATGACCGACCACGCGCAGACCTCCGCCGCCGGCCGCGACGCCGTCACGGACACTCCCCTCACCCCCGACGTCCTGCACTACACCGCCTTCACCACCAGCCCGGCCGGCGGCAATCTCGCCGGAGTGGTCCTGGACGCCTCCGCGCTGGACGACGAGCGGATGGTGGGGATCGCCGCCGAACTCGGCTATTCGGAGTCGGCCTTCGTGACGCCCGGCCCCGACCCGTCCGACTCCCGTTCCTTCACGCTGCGGTTCTTCAGCCCCAAGGCGGAGGTCGGCTTCTGCGGCCACGCCACGGTGGCCACCGCGGTGGCGCTCGGCGAGCGGCTGGGCGCGGGCGACTACGTCTTCCACACGTCGGCGGGCCGGGTGCCCGTCAGCGTCGTACGGGAGGACGGCGTGCTCAAGGCGACCCTCACCAGCGTGCCGCCCGCCGTGCACGACGCGGCGCCGGACGTCGTGGCGGAGGCGCTGGCCGCGCTCGGCTGGCGGGCCGACGAGCTCGACGCGGCCCTGCCGCCGAGGATCGCGTACGCCGGGGTCCGCCACCTCGTCCTGGCGGCCGCCACCCGCGAGCGGCTCGCCGACCTGGCGTACGACTTCGACCGCCTGCTGGACCTCATGCACCGACTCGACCTGACCACCGTGCAGTTGGTGTGGCGCGCGTCCGGGACCGTCTTCCACGTCCGCGATCCCTTCCCCGTGGGCGGAGTGGTGGAGGACGCGGCGACGGGCGCCGCGGCCGCGGCCTTCGGCGCGTACGCCCGCGAGCTCGGCCTGGTCCCCGCCGACGCGACCCTGACGCTCCACCAGGGGCACGACATGGGGCGCCCGTCGCTGCTGGAGGTGGACCTGCGGGCCGGCGAACCGCGCGTGCGCGTGACGGGCGCGGCGATCGCCGTCTGACTCGCGCCGACACGCGCCCGCGGACGTCCGCCCGCGCGGAGATCCCGCGCGGGACCGCAGACTGGGGTACGCGGCCGCACCCCACGCCGATCAAGAGCCACCCGGCGGCCGCGAGAGGAGCGCACCGTGAAGGCAGCACGTTTCACCCGGTTCGGCGGACCGGAGGTCCTGGAGATCGCGGAACTCCCCGATCCGCGGCCGGGCCCCGGCCAGATCCGGATCGCGGTGCGCGCGGCCGGGGTCAACGCGAGCGACTGGAAGAAGCGCCGGGGCCTGATGGACGAGGAGCTGCCGCAGACCCTCGGGTACGAGGCGGCGGGCGTCGTCGACGAACTCGGCGCGGACGTGCGGGACGTGGCGCTCGGCGACCGGGTCTTCGGCTTCTGCACGGAGGGCGCGGCCCAGGCGGAACTGGCGGTGCTCTCGTACTACGCGCCCGTCCCGCCCTCGCTCGACTTCCCCGGCGCGGCGGCGCTCCCGGCGGCCGTCGAGACGGCCACGCGGGCGCTGGACCAGCTCGGCGTTGACGGCGGCACGCTGCTGGTCAGCGGTGCGTCCGGGAGCGTCGGCGCGGCCGCGGTCCAGCTCGCGGTGGGGCGCGGCGCACGGGTCATCGGCACGGCGAGCCCGGTGAACCACGACTACCTCCGCTCGCTGGGCGCCGAACCCGTCGCCTACGGGGAGGGCCTGGCCGACCGGGTCCGCGCGCTCGCCCCCGACGGCGTGGACCTCGCCCTGGACGTGGCGGGAAGCGGCATCCTCCCCGAACTCATCGAGCTCGCGGGCGCCCCGGAGCACGTGGTGACGATCGCCGACTTCAGCGGCGCGCAGGAGCACGGGGTCCGGTTCAGCAGGGGCGACACGGGCCGCGCGCTCCACGCCCTGACGGACATCGGCGCCCTGATCGAATCGGGCCGCTTCGCTCTGCCGGTCGCCGGCACCTTCCCGCTCACCGACATCGCGGAGGCCCACCGGGCCGCCGAGGAGGGGCACGTACGCGGAAAGATCGTGCTGGTGGTCGGCGGCGCGCGGGGGAACGACGGGCGGGCGGCGTCCCCCGACGTGGTGTCGTAGGACGCCGCCCCGCTCCGGCGGACGCTGCCGCGGCTGCTTCGCTCCTTCGGGTCGCGGTGGAACGTGACGGTCGCCCAGGCGTAGCCGAGGGCGGTCAGGCACCACCCTCCATTTCCGGCCAGCCCCGTCAGTCCGGGCAGGAGGGCTCCTGTCCGGGGTCGGTCGGGTCCGGGGTGGGCGTGGGCGGGGCGTCGGGGCTCTGCGAGGGGCCCGGGGAGTCCGTCGGGCAGTCCTGCGGGGTGGACGGGGACGGGGAGGGGTCCGACGGGGACGGGGAGGGGTCCGACGGGGACGGCGACGGAGTGTCGGACGGGGAGGGGCCGGGGTCCGACGGGGAGGGATGCGGGGTCGGTGAGGGGCGCGAGGAGTGGGAGGGGGAAGGGGACGGTCTGCCCGGGTCGGGGCCGATGATGATGCCGCCGTCACCGCCCTTTCCGCCCTTGTGCCCGTCCTTCCCGTTCTTCCCGTCGCCGTGCTTGCCGCCCTTGCCGGCCTTGCCCCCGCGGCCGTCCCTGTCGACCGGCTTCTTCGCCTGCTGGTCGCCGCCCGCTCCCGGGGAGCGCGGGATGACGCCCTTGCCGTCGGGCACCGCGTGCACGCCCCCGCGGTAGAAGGCCAGCCAGGAGCGGACCAGTTCGAGGTAGGAACGCGAGTGGTTGTAGCTGAGGACCGCCCGGTCGAGGTCGGCGGCCCGGCTCAGGTCGCGTCCCCCCGCGCACAGGTAGTGCCCGGCGGCCAGGGCCGCGTCGAAGACGTTGTTGGGGTCCTCGCGGCCGTCCCCGTTGCCGTCCGCGCCCCAGCCCGCCCACGTCGACGGCAGGAACTGCATCGGCCCCACCGCCCGGTCGTACACCGTGTCGCCGTCGTGGACGCCGCCGTCGCTGTCCCGTATCAGCGCGAAGTTCCGGCCGTCGAGCGCCGGTCCTGTGATCCGGCCGAGCGTCGTGCCGTTCCGGTCGACCGAGCCGCCGCGCGCCTGTCCGGACTCCACCTTGCCGATGGCGGCGAGCAGTTCCCACGGCAGCGCGCAGCCGGGATCCGTCCGGCCGACGGACCGCTGCGCCGCCCGGTAGGCGCGCAGCACGGTCCCCGGAATGCCCGCCTGGGCGCCCGCGTGGACGGCCCGCTCGGTGCGCGCCGGGGCGTCGGGCGACACCAGCGGCGGGAGTTCGGTGTGGTACGAGCCGTCATCGGGCGGGGCGGCCTCCGAGTAGGAGGGGTCCGCGGCCGGGGCGGGGGCGTCGTCGGCGGCAGCCGCGCGGGCGATCTCCGTGTGGGGGAACCCGGGCGCCTGCGAGGCGGTGAGCGCCGCCACCGCGGTCACGGCGACCGCGGTGGCCCGCAGCCCCTGACGGGTCCGTGCGGGCAGGCGTCGGGCACGGTTTTCGGGCATGGTCTGTCTCTCCCTGCTGGGTGGGGCACTCCCTGCTGGTCCTGGTGCTCTCTGTTCCTGGTCCGCGGGCGGGGTCAGCGGCTGAAGGTGTCGATGCCCGAGACGAGCCAGCGGCCGCCGTGCCGTTCGACGTCGACGGCCAGCATCGCCCCGGCATACGAGCCGTTGTCCTCGGCCTTCTTGCCGCCGGCCGTGCTGACGCTGCTCTGGTCGGCGTAGACCAGGACGCGGGCCCGGTCGCCGTCGATGCGCTCGACGGCGCTGTCGGTGACCGTGGTGGTGATCACCGCCTTCTGCCGGTCGGCGCGCGTGCGGATGCCGCCGAGCAGGTCCCGGTGCTGGGCGACGGCACGCCCGGTCAGCCACCGCTTCGCGGTCTTGTCGTACGTGCCCGCGTCGGCGTGGTCGTACGAGAAGAGCACGGCGACGGCCTTCGCCGCCTGGCCCTTGATCTCGCTGGTGCGGGCAGTGTCGGAGAGGGCGGAATTGCGGGCGGCCGGGGCGTCGTTCAGCGCGTCGGCGCGGGACTGCGCCCAGCCGGCGAAGCCGCCGAGGAGGAGCGTCACCAGGCAGAGGGCCACGAGGGTGCGGTTGCGGACGGACGGTCGGCGCGTCTTCTCGCGCGGTGGGTCCGTGGCCTCGGCCGTACTCGCTTCCGCGGCCTTGGACTTGGCGTTGGACTTGGACTTGGCCGGGGAAGTGGACGTGGACTTGGGCTTGGCCGTGCTCGTACTGTCCGTGGCTGTTTCTGCCGCGTCCGCCGTCTCCGCCGCTTCCTTGGCCGTGTCCGTGGCCGCGGCTCCGGCCTTTGTCGTGGCGGGAGTCGGTGAGGCTGGTCGCGACGTCGCCGTCGCCCCGGGGCCCGGACGCCAGGTGCGCGCGGGCCGCGGCTGGGCGCGCGTCTCCTCGGGCGTCTCGGCGACCTCGGTGGCGGTCGACGAGCGCGGGGCTCCGCGGGGCGCGGAGCCCTCCGTCGCGGGCGGGGTGCGGAGGGCCTCGCGGGCCTGGCGGCGGCGCAGGTTGTTCAGGTGGTGGCGGGTCGTCGGCATCGTGTGTCGTCCTCTCCTGCGGCCGTCAGCCGGCCGACGTGCCGCCGACCGGGGCCTGGCCCAGGGCGCTCAGCTTCCAGTCGCCGTCGGTGCGGGTCAGTTCGCCGAGCATCCGGCTGTCCTTGTCGGTGCTCGCGTCGCCGGGCGCCTTCACCGTCACCCGCAGGGCCACGAGCACGCGGGCCCGGCCGGCCCGGTCGTCGAGTTCGGTGAGCGCGCCCGAGAGCACCTTGGCCGTGGTCACGGTCTTGGCGGTCTTCACCTGGGCGGCGAACTTGTCCCGTCCGGAAACCAGTTGCTCGTGCAGCTCCCCGGTGGTGGAGGACTCCCAGAGGTCCAGGCCGCGGTCGATGCCGCGGTGGTCGAGCGTGTTGAGGTTCTGGACGGCCTGTTCCCCGGCGGCGAGTGCCGCGTCGCGCTGCTCGGCGTAGCCCGTGCTGTCGTCGTGGGCCGCCCGGTACCAGCCCCACCCCGTCCACGCGGCGAAACCGCCCGCGATCAGGGCCAGTGCGAGGGCGAGGGCCGTGACCGGCGATGCCCCGAGCCGGGCCCGTACGCCCGTGCCGCGTCTCATCCCTGTTCTCCTCTCCGCGCGCCCGCTCAGCGGGTCCTGATGTCGACGATTCGCCACCGGTCGTCCTCCCGTTGCGCGGTCACCGTGAGCTGGGCCGCCGCGGCGGTGTCCGCCTTTCCGCGGTGCGAGATCTGGTCGAGGAAGACCAGCAACCGGGCGCGGTCCCCGTCGAGTTCGATCACTCCGGTGCGTACGGCCTGAGTGCTGAGGGTCACGCGCCGCGCGGCGAGGTCCTTGCGGACCCGGCCCATCAGCTCCGTGTACTGGCGCTCCGCCCGCCCGGCGAGGACCGAACGCGCCGCGCTCTCGGTGGTGTCGAGGCCGTCGGGCGTGTACGAGAAGATGTGCGCGAGGGCGTTGCCGACGTCACCGGCGACCCGGGTGGTCTCCTCCGCGTCGGTCAGCGCCTGGTTCCCGGCGGACGGATCGGACCTCAACTGGTGTGCCCCGTAGAAGAATCCGGAGCCGCCGAGGACGAGCAGAGCGGCGCACACGGAGGGGACGACGTACCGGACGAGGACCCGCGACCGTCGCAGCCCACCCCCACGACCAGCCGAACCCTCCCCCTGCCCCTCCTCCGAGGCCTCCCCCGAATCCGCGTCAGCATCCACCGCCGAAGCCACCCCGGAGCCCGCCTCCGAAGCCACCTCGGGGTCCGCCTTCGAGGCCACGTCGGAGCCTGCGTCCGCGGTCACCTCGGGGTCCGCCTTCGAGGCCACGTCGGAGCCTGCGTCCGCGGCCACCTCGGGGTCCGCCTTCAAGGCCACGTCAGGCCCCTCCCGACCCGGCGCCTCCGGAACCGCCTCCGCGACCCCCTCGACCGCCTCCGTGCCCCCCTCACCCCGCTCGGGCCTCGCCCCCTCCTCCGCACCGGCGACCGGCCCCCGGCGCAGTCCGAGCTGCGGCAGTCGTGCCATCAGTCCTCGTCCCCCTTCGCCGTCCGCGCGAGCGGTACCGCGTTCAGTGCCCGTACCTTCCACTCGCCCTCGCCCGTGCGGGCAAGGACCGCCTCCAGGCGCTTGCGGTCCGTGGTCGGCGTCTTCTTGCCCTCGGGGGTGACCTCGACACGCACGGTGGCGATGATCTTGGCCGTGCCCGCGCGGGTGTCGAGGCCGGTGAGCGCGGCCTCGGTGACCGTGCCCCGCGCCGAGGCCCCCGTCCTGGGTGCGGTCTCGCGCAGCTCGTCCCGCAGCGGCCCGGTCGACGCGGCACGCCAGTCCTCGATGCCCGCCCGCGCACGCTGCCGGGACGAGGCGTCGAGGGTGTTGAGCACGGCGATCGCGGTGCGCCCGTCGGCCAGCGCCTCGTCGCGCTCACGGCCGTACGCGAGGGAGTCGTCGCCCCGCGCCTGCGCGTACGTCCACGCCCCGGTGCCGCAGAACGCCAGCGCCACGGCGAGTCCCGCCCCGGTCAGGACGCGCGCCCGCCTCACCGGCCCGCCCCCGGACCGGACGAGCCGGCCGGATCCGCGCCGAGCAGCCCCGCGAACCCACTCGCCCCGGTGCCGCCCGTGCCCGGCAGGGCCAGCGCGCCCGGCAAGGACGCGCCGGACTTCGACGGGGCCGCCCCCGCCGCACCCGTACCGCCCGGGCCCCCGCTGCCCGAGAGCAGGGAGCCGGGGCTCGCCGGGTCGGGGACCGCGCCGCCCCGGGGCGCGTTCGCGGACCCGCGTACGTTGACGCCGCTCGCGGCCGGTGCCGTACACCGGGCGGCGGTGTTGAGGGCGGGGGCGGTGCCGAGGTCGAGGCCCGTCCGGTACCGCGTGCCGCCGTAGCCGTCGGTGCACGGCAGCGGCTTGAAGAAGGTGACGGCCAGGCCGAGTTTCATCGTTCCTCCGTCGACGGCGGTGGCTCCGGCGGAGACGGCCGCCGGATACTTCACGAGGAGTTCCTCGATGCCGCGCTGCCGGGTGACGGCGACCTCGGAGGTGGTGAGCAGATTGGCGAGGACCACGCCGAGGCTCGGGTCCAGGTCCCGGAGCACGCCGCTGACCTGCGTGGCGGCGTCCGGTGTGACGGTGAGCAGGCGCCGCAGGTCGGCGTCGGAGCCCTTGAGGGTGCGGGCGAGGTCCGTGGCGCCGTCGGCGAAGCCGCGGATGGCCTTCGCCTCCTCGGCCTGGGTGCGCAGCACGGTCTCGCCGTCGTCGAGCAGCCGGGTGGTCGACGGCAGGTTGCGGTCGGCGGCCTCGATGAAGGAGCTGCCGTTGTCGAGGAGTACCCGCAGGTCGTCGCCGTGCCCCTGGAAGGCCTTGCCGAACTCCTCGACGACCGTGCGCAGATCCTTCAGCGGCACGGAACGGACCAGGTCGTTCACGCTGGTGAGCACGGAGGTGACGGGCGCGGGCACCTCGGTCTCCGGCTGTGCGATCCGGGCGCCGTCGACGAGGTGGGGCCCGTCGTCGCTCTCGGGGCGCAGGTCGATGTACTGCTCGCCGACCGCGGAGAGCCCGGCCACCACGGCCCGGGTGTCGGAGGGGATGCGCGGGGCGGACTTCTTGATGCGCAGCTCCGCGACCACGCCGTCCGCGGTGAGCTCGATCGGCCCGACCCGGCCCACGGACACGCCCCGGTAGGTGACGTCGGAGTGGGTGAACAGGCCGCCGGTGCGGGCGAGTTCGACCTTGACGGTGTAGTAGTCGGCGACGCCGACGTACCGGCCGAGGTCCGCGTAACGAATGCCGAGGAAGCCGAGGACCAGGACGGCGATGAGGAGGAAGGCGAGGTTCTTCAGGCGTACGGCGAGGGTGATCATCTCTGCGCGTCCCCCTTCCCGGAGTTCCCGGAGTTCCCGGAGTTCCCGGAGTTCCCGGAGTTCCCGGAGTTCCCGGCCCGCGCCGGCGCGGAGGCGGGGCCCGACGCGGACCCGGAGTCGGGCGTCGAGACGGACGGCAGCGGCAGCGGCGCCGAGGGCGAGGCCGTGGCGCCGGGGCCGGACCGCTTGCCGGATGCCGCGCGCCGCTCGCTCCCCGCCGTGGGCGTCGGGGTGGGCGAGGGGCGGGTCTGCGGCACGAGGGGCGGGATCACCTGGGTGCCGGGCACGGCCGTCATCTTCAGGTACACGTTGAGGTAGTCGCCCTTGACCCCGTTCATCACCTCGTCGGTGAACGGATAGGTGAGCAGCACCTGGAGGGAGTCGGGAAGGTCCTCGCCCGCGTCGGCGAGGGCCTTGAGGGTGGGGGCGATGGCTTTGAGGTCGGCGACCATGTCGTCCTTGCTCGCTTTGACGGTGGAGACGGCGACCCCGGACAGCGTGTCCAGGGAGCGCAGCATGGTCAGCAGGGAGCCGCGCTGTTCGTGCAGGGTCTTCAGGCCGGGCGAGAGGTCGGTCAGGACGGTGCGCACGTCGTCCTTGCGATCGGCGAGGGTGGTGGCGAGCTGGTTGACGCCGTCGAGGGCGTCGGTGATGTCACCGCGGTGGTCGTCGAGGTTCCCCACCAGTTTCTCGACCCGCCGCAGCACGGAGCGGACCTCGGGTTCGCGTCCGCCGAGGGCCTTGTTGAGTTCCCCGGTGATGGTCTTGAGCTGGTTGACGCCGCCGCCGTTGAGCAGCAGGGACAGCGCGCCGAACACCTCCTCGACCTCGGTGTTGCGGCCGGTGCGGGCGAGCGGGATGACGGCGCCGTCGCCGAGTCTGCCCCGGGCGGAGGAGCGGGGCGGTGCGACGAGGCTGACGTACTTCTCGCCGAGCAGGCTGGACTGTTCCAGGCGGGCCCCGGCGTCCCGGGGCAGCCGGACGTCGCCGTTGATCTCCATGGTGACGCGGGCCGACCACGCGTCGCCGCCCAGGCGGATGGAGCTGACCCGGCCGACGGCGACGTCGTTGACCTTGACGGCGGCGTGCGGCACCAGGCTGAGGGCGTCGTCGAGTTCGGCGGTGACGGTGTAGGGGTGGGAGCCGAGGTCGGCGCCGCCCGGCAGGGGCAGGTCCTCGATGCCGTCGAAGCGGGGGGCGCTGACGGTGAACGCGCCGAAGGCCAGCGCGAAGCCGAGGCCGAGGGCGAGGAGGCCGCCGAGGCCCGCGCCGGTGGCGGCGCCGGTGGTGAGCACCCGCCGCCGTACCGTGCCGCGCGGCCCGTCGGCGCGGTCCTCGTCGGTGGCACCCGTCGAATCCGTGCCCGGGGCGTCCGCCGGCTCCGGGGCCGGGCCCCTGCGTCGTGGGACGCGCTTCACCGCTCTCCCTCCCCGGTCGCCGAGGGCGAGGCCGAAGGTGAGGCCGGGGGCGACGGTGTGGAGCCGCCGGTGGCCGGCAGGGGCAGCAGGGGGCCGCCCATGCTGATCTCGTTGAGGTTGGCGCGGCCGTCGATCCTGCCGCTGTCGGAGTCGTAGGCGCCGACGAGGTTGCCCGCGGCGAGCGGCGCGACGTCGAGGGCCTCGGCCAGCGCGGCGCGCTGGCGGACCAGGGTCTTGGTGATCGGGACGAGCCGGTCGACGTTCCCCTTCAGCTCGCCGCGGTTGTCCTTGATGAAGGTCTTCACCTTGCCGAGGGCGGTGCCGAGTTCCTTGAGCGCGCCCGCGAGGTCGTCCTTGTTGTCGGCGAAGTAGCCGACGACGGTGTCCAGTCGTTCCTGTGCGGTGCGGACGTCGGTGTCCTTGTTCTTCAGCATGGTGGTGAAGGTCTGCAGGCTGCGCAGGGTGGCGAACAGGTCGTCGCTCGACCCGTCGAGGGTCTTGGTGGCCTTGCCGAACTCCTCGATGCTGCGGCCGATGTCCTCGCCGTTGCCGTCGAGGTTGGCCGCACCGGTCTTGAGCAGGTCGGACAGGGCGCCGGAGGAGTTGGCGCCGTCCGGCCCCAGCGCCTCGCCGAGGTCGGTGATGGAGGCGTAGAGCTGGTCGATCTCGACGGGGGTGCGGTTGCGTGCGGCGGGCAGCACGGCGCCGTCGTCGAGGGCGGGGCCGGTGCGGTAGGCGGGGGTGAGCTGGACGTAGCGGTCGGCGACGATGCTGGGCGCGACCACCAGGGCCCGCGCCGACGCGGGTACGCGGACTCCGTCGTCCACCGCGAGTTCGACCCGTACCCGGGTGCCCTGGGGGTGGACGGACTTCACCTCGCCGACCCGGACGCCGAGGATGCGCAGGTCGGAACCGGCGTAGATGCCGACGGCACGGTCGAAGTAGGCGGTGATGCGAGTGCCGGTGGAGTCCAGGGCGCGCACCGTGACGATGCCGGCGGCGACGACGACCAGGGCGATCACGGCGGCGAGGAGTTTTCTGCGTCTGCTCATCGCGCACCGCTCCCCCGGGCCGCCGACTGCTTGGGCGGCATGCACGACGTCGTGGGCCCGGACCGCGCGGGCAGGTAGTCGCGGGGCACCACTCCGCACAGGTAGCTGTCGAACCAGTGGCCATTGCCCAGGCTGTTGCCGACGAGCCGGTAGTAGGGGCCGACGAGGGCGAGCGTCCGGTCCAGCTGGCCGCTGTTCTTCTGCAGGACGGTGGTGACGCGGCCGAGCGCCTTCAGCGTGGGGCCGAGCTGTCTCTCGTTGTCGTCCACCAGGCCGGTCAGTTGGGTGCCGAGGGCGCGGCTGCCCTTGAGCAGTGCGGTGATGGCCTTGCGCCGGTCCTGGAGCTCGCCGAGCAGCGGACCCGCGTCCTCGATGAGGGTCTCGAAGCTGGACTTCTTGTCCTTCAGCGTCTTGGTGAACCGGGCGCTGCCCTTGAGGAGTTCGGACAGTTCCCGGTCGCGCTTGGAGACGGACCGGGACAGGTCGGAGAGTCCGGTGGCCGCCTTGCGGACGTGCGCGGGCGACTTCTCGAAGGTCTTCGAGATCGTCTCGAAGCTCTTGGCGAGCTGCTGGGTGTCGATGGCGTCGACGGTGGAGCCGAGGTCCTGGAACGCCTGGGTGACGTCGTACGGCGAAGTGGTCCTGGAGGCCGGGATGCGGTGGCCGGCGTCCTGCTCGGCGGTGCCGAGCGGGTCCAGGGCCAGGTACTTGTCGCCGAGCAGCGTCTTGATGGCGATGGCGGCGGTGGTCCGGTCGCCGATCCAGGCGTCCTTGACCTCGAAGCTGACCTTGACCCGGCCCCGGTCCAGCGCGACGCCGGTGACCTCGCCGACCTTGACGCCTGCGACGCGCACCTCGTCCCCCTCGTCGAGCCCCGCCGCCTCGGTGAAGTCGGCGCTGTAGGTGGTGCCGCCGCCGGTGAGGGACAGCCGGTCGGCGTTGTACGCGAACACGGTGAGCAGGGCCAGCAGGAGCAGGCCGACGAGGGCGACCGCGATGGGGCTGCGCTCCCTGACGGGCTTGAGGCGCGGCGGGCGGGAGCGGCGGGGCGCGGGAGCGGGGGTGTCGGGGCGTTCGGGCCGCGTCAGCAGGGTCATGCGCCGCACCTCGCTTCGGTGACGGCGATGCCGGTCGGTGGCTTCGCGCCGGTGGAGGTGGTCACTCCGTCCACGCGGGCCTCGCAGAGGTAGAGGTTGAACCAGGAGCCGTAGGAGGAGAGCCGGCCGAGCGCGGTCAGCTTGGCGGGGGTCCGGTCGAGGAAGTCCTCGATCTGCGGGGTGGCGCCGCCGAGGTGGTCCGAGAGGCGGCCCAGTTCGCGGATGTCCTTCTTCAGGGGCGCGCGGCCCTCCTGGAGGAGGTCGGCGGTCACGGTGGTCAGGTCGCCCATGGCCGTGACGGCCTTGCCGAGCGGCTTGCGGTCCGCGTTGAAGCCGGTGACGAGCTTCTGGAGGGTGTCCACCAGGTCGTCGAATCCGTCCTCGCGGTCGTTGAGGGTGGTGACGACCGTGTTGAGGTTCTTCACCACCTGCCCGATCACCTTGTCCTTGGCGGCGACCGTCGTGCTGACGGAGCCGATGTGGCGGATCAGGCTGTCCACGGTGCCGCCCTCGCCCTGGAGGATCTGCACGATGGATCCCGCGAGTTCGTTGACGTCCTTCGGGGAGAGGCCCTCGAAGAGCGGCTTGAAGCCGTTGAAGAGCAGGGTCAGGTCGAGCGCGGGCACGGTCCGGTCGAGCGGGATGGTCTCGCCCGCCTCCAGCGTCCCGGAGAGGTCGCCGCTGCCGCGGTCCAGGGCGATGTAGCGCTGCCCGACCATGTTGAGGTACTTCACCGCGGCGGTGGTGGACGTGGGCAGGCTGCGGTCGTCGCGGACGGTGAAGGTGACCTGGGCGGTGCGCCGGTCGACGACGCGGACGTCGGTGACCTCGCCGACCTCGACCCCGGAGATCCGTACGCTGTCGCCGTCGATGACACCGGTGGCGTCGGTGAACAGCGCCTTGTACGAGAGGGTGTTCTCGCCGACGCCGGTGCCGGAGACGCTCAGCCCGAGGACGGCCGTGGCCAGCGCGGTGACGACCAGGAACACGAGGGACTTGAGCACCGGGCCGGTCAGCGGGCGGCGCCGGGTGTGGGCGGTGGTGGGCCGGGGCGTCATCGCAGGGTCACCTCCGTGCCCCGCAGGGCCGGGCCCGCGAGGAGGCTGCTCCACTCGGGCAGGGCGGTGGGTGCCTTGCCGGTGGCGGGGGCCAGGAGTTCGTTGACGAGGTCGTTCTCCTGCGGCGAGTTGGCGGGGCCGAGGTCCTGCCCGGCCGTCGCGGGGGCGGGGACGGCGGGTTTCGCGGTGACGCCGAGGTAGGGCACGGGGTAGCAGCGGGGGCCGCCGCCCGCGCCGTAGGAGGGGGTGTCCTTGCCGGGGCGGTAGGCGCCGCGGGACGGGGTGGTGGTGACGTCGACGTGCAGCCCCGGCCGGTCGGTGCCCTTGCCCAGCGCCTTGTCCATGGCCGGCACGAAGTCGGCGAGGGTGCGCAGCGTGCAGGGGAAGGCCGAGGAGTACTCGGCGAGGAGCTCCAGGGTGGGCCGGGAGGTGGCGGAGAGCCGGATGATGTTGTCCTCGTTCTGCCGCAGGAAGGCGGTCAGGTCCTCGGCGGTCCTGGTGGTGGCGCCGAGGGTGCCGGACAGTTCGCTCTCCTTCTCGGCCAGCGTGCCGCTGGTGGTGGTGAAGTCGGTGAGCGCCGTGAGGACGTCGGGGGCGGCGTCGGCGTAGACGTGGCTGACCTTCACGAGCTCTTTCAGGTCGCGGTTGAGGGTGGGCAGGTGGGGGTTGAACTTGCGCAGGTGCGAGTCGAGCAGGGTGAGCGTCTCGCCGAGCCGCTCCCCGCGTCCCTCCAGGGCCTGGGAGACGGCGGACAGGGTGGCGGAGAGGTCCTGCGGCCGGACCGCGGTGAGCATCGGCAGCACGTTGTCGAGGACCTGCTGCAGTTCGACGGCGCTCGCGGAGCGGTCCTGCGGGATGACGGCACCGGCGGCCAGCGTCCGCGGGGCGGGCGACGGGGGCGGTACGAGGGCGACGAAGCGTTCGCCGAACAGCGTGGTCGGCAGCATCTGGGCGCGCACGTCGGCCGGTATGCGGTCGAGGGTGCCGGGGCGCAGGGCGAGGGTGAGCCGGGCGCCGTCGTCGGTGGCGTCGATCGAGCGGACCTCGCCGACGACGACTCCGCGCAGCTTGACCTCGGCGCCCCGGTGCATCTCGTTGCCGACGCTGCCGGTCTCCACGACCACCCGGGCGGAGTCGGTGAACTGCTTGTCGTAGACGGCGACGGCGAGCCACACCAGCAGGGCGGGGACGACCAGGAAGACCACACCGGCGAACCGGCGGCGCGCCGTCGCGCCACGTGCACCGCTCATGTCAGCCCGCCACCTTCACGGTCGTGGTGGCGCCCCACAGGGCCAGCGACAGGAAGAAGTCGGTGACGCTGATCAGCACGATGGCGTTGCGCACCGACCGGCCGACGGCCACGCCGACCCCGGCCGGGCCGCCGGAGGCGCGGTAGCCGTAGTAGCAGTGGGCGACGATCACCATCACGCTGAAGATCAGCACCTTCAGGACGGAGAGCAGCACGTCCGTGGGTGAGAGGAACAGGTTGAAGTAGTGGTCGTACGTGCCGCGGGACTGGCCGTTGAAGAGGACCGTGACGTAGCGGGAGGCCAGGAAGGAGGAGAGCAGGCCGATCGCGTAGAGCGGGATGATGGCGACGACGCCGGCGATGATGCGGGTGGTGACCAGGTACGGCAGTGAGCGGATGCCCATGCCTTCGAGGGCGTCGACCTCCTCGTTGATGCGCATGGCGCCGAGCTGGGCGGTGAAGCCCGCGCCGACCGTGGCGGACAGGGCGAGTCCGGCGACGAGCGGGGCGATCTCGCGGGTGTTGAAGTACGCGGAGACGAAGCCGGTGAAGGCCGCGGTGCCGATCTGGTCGAGGGCCGCGTAGCCCTGGAGTCCCACGACGGTCCCGGTGAACAGGGTCATCGCGATCATCACGCCGATGGTGCCGCCGATGACCCCGAGCCCGCCGGTGCCGAAGGCGACCTCGGCGAGGAGGCGCTGCACCTCTTTGAGGTAGCGGCGCAGGGTGCGCGGGATCCAGAGCAGGGAGCGTACGTAGAAGAGGAGTTGGTCGCCGGAGCGGTCGAGCCAGGTGAGCGGGGAGGCCACGGCGTCAGCCCCCCTTCGGCGGCACGATTTGGAGGTAGACGGCCGTCATCACCATGTTGACGAAGAAGAGCAGCAGGAAGGTGATGACGACGGACTGGTTGACCGCGTCGCCGACGCCCTTGGGGCCGCCGCGCGGGTTGAGGCCCCGGTAGGCGGCGACCACACCCGCGATGAACCCGAAGACCAGGGCCTTGAGTTCGCTGATGTAGAGGTCGGAGAGCTGGGCCAGCGCGGAGAAGCTGGAGAGGTAGGCGCCGGGCGTGCCGTCCTGGAGGAAGACGTTGAAGGCGTAGCCGCCGAGGATGCCGACCACCGAGACCAGGCCGTTGAGCAGGACCGCGACGCCCATGGTGGCCAGGACGCGGGGCACCACCAGGCGCTGCACCGGGGAGACGCCCATGACCTCCATGGCGTCCAGCTCTTCGCGGATGGTGCGGGAGCCGAGGTCGGCGCAGATGGCGGAGCCGGCCGCGCCCGCGATGAGCAGGGCCACGATCAGCGGGCTCGCCTGCTGGACGACGGCCAGCACGCTGGCGCCGCCGGTGAAGGACTGGGCGCCCAACTGCTGGGTGAGCGAGCCGACTTGCAGGGCGATCACGGCGCCGAACGGGATCGAGACCAGGGCCGCGGGCAGCAGCGTGACACTGGCGATGAACCAGAACTGCTCGATGAACTCGCGGAACTGGAACGGCCGCCGGAAGATCGCGCGGGCCACCTCGACGGCGAGCGCGAAGAGCCGGCCGGTCTGCCGCAGGGCGCCGGTGATCATGCGCCGCTCCCGGTGGCCGGTGCGGGGAGCGGCTGGGTGGCGGTGGTGCCGGGGGTGCCGGTGGCGGGGTGGGCGGCGTACGTGCGCTGGATGGCGGCGCGGGCGGCGGGCGGCAGCCGGTCGAGCATGCCGAGGACCCGCTCCCTGCGGCGGTCGACGGCGCGGCGCGGCGGCAGCCCGGGGGACGGCTCCAGCTGCGGGATGATCTCCCGCGGTCCGGCGTTCGCGCCCCGGCCTCCCGCGGCCTCGGCGGCCAGGGTGGCGGCGTCCTTCTCCTCCGACATCCCGATCGGGCCCTCGCGGCGCCCGGAGAGGAACTGCGCCACGACCGGCTCCTCGCTGGTCAGGAGCACCTCGCGCGGGCCGAAGGTGACCAGTTCGCGGCGGAAGAGCATGCCCATGTTGTCGGGGACCGTGGCGGCGATGTCGAGGTTGTGGGTGACGATGAGCATCGTCGCGTCGATCTGCGCGTTCAGGTCGATGAGCAACTGGGAGAGGTAGGCGGTGCGGACGGGGTCGAGCCCGGAGTCGGGTTCGTCGCACAGGATGATCTGCGGGTCGAGCACGAGCGCGCGGGCGAGTCCGGCCCGCTTGCGCATGCCGCCGCTGATCTCCCCCGGCAGTTTGCCCTCGGCGCCGAGCAGCCCGACGACGTCGATCCGCTCCATGACGATGCGGCGGATCTCCGACTCCTTCTTGCGGGTGTGCTCGCGCAACGGAAAGGCGATGTTGTCGAAGAGGGACATGGAACCGAAAAGGGCGCCGTCCTGGAACATGAGCCCGAATTTCTTGCGCGTCTCGTAGATATCCCGTTCGGGACTGTTCGCCATGTCGACACCGTCGACGAGGACACGACCGCGCTCCGGCTTCAGCAGTCCGATGAGCGACTTCAGAAAAACGGTCTTTCCCGTTCCGGAAGGACCGAGCATGACGCTCACTTCTCCGGCCGGCAGGGTGAGGCTCACGTCCTGCCAGATCTTCTGTGTGCCGAAGGATTTGGTGAGACCCTCGACCACCACTTCTATTCCCATATCACCTCCAAAGCGGGTGGGCAGCGTGCGCCGAGGAGCACGAGGCGTTCACATCGTGTACGTGACGAGCGGTGTGCGGGGCGGCGTCGTGCGCTGCCCGGGGGCTGGGCGCCGCACGACGCCGCCGACGGATGTACGCCCCGGCAGGAGGGCAGGGCCGGGAGCGAACCATCCGTCACGCCTCCTCGGCAGGGGGGCCCACCAGGAGATCAGCGCCGTGTCCGGCACGCTACGACCGAGTAACCTGAGCGGGCAATAGACGGATACGAATTTCCCGAAGGTTTGAGTTCGCCCCCGGCGTCTTTGTCATCGCGGTGACAAGTATTCGACTTCTCCTTGTCATCCGGTGAGCAGTACGGGCCGCCGCGGACTACCGCACGTGATATCCGCCCACCTCGGACGCTTCCCTCGGCAGTTCCCCCGGCGATATCTTTTTAGCAGCGGATGACTAAGCAGCGTCCCGGACTGCTCACCTGAGGCACAGGCATTTCAACTACCCGAAAAAATCATGGTCAGCGCCATTGTTCGGCTAAGTTTCCCGCAAGTAACGTCATGGCTCGCGGTCGAGGATTTCCGAGCCGCGGACCGTCCGTTCTTCCGCTCGACTTCCGCTCGACAAGTACGGGTGCGGTCCCCCTCTGCCGGTCAATCCACAAGGGAGTCCCCAAATCATGAAGAAGTCCCTGACAAAAATCGCCGTCGTGGCGGGCGCGGGCACTGCCGCCTTCGTCATGGCGGTCGCCCCCGCCTCGGCCGTCCCCTCCACGGTCTGGACCGTCACTCCGTCGCCGGCCAACTTCTCGGCGACCAACAGCGGCAACATCGTGCTGACCGCCAACATCCCGATGACGTGTACGACGTCGAGCGCCTCGGGCACGATGGCCAGCGCGACCGGCAACCCGGCCACGGTGGGCAACATCAACGCCATCAACTTCGGTACGAGCGGCTCGCCCTGCACCAGCGTCCTGGGCAACGTGACGACCGTGGCGACCACCCCCTGGACCGTCGTCGCCCAGGACTACACCGCCTCGACCGGTGTGACGAAGGGCTACGTCGGCAACGTCAAGGCGAAGGTGACCGCCGGCGCCTGCGTGTTCAACGTCCAGGGCAAGGCCTCCGGGACCTACACCAACTCCACCGGCATCCTCGACGTCAACAGCGTCTCCGGTGAACTGACCGTCACCTCGGCCACCGGCTGCGGCAGCGTGGTCACCACCGCCACCAAGCCCACCTTCAAGGGCAAGTACGCGGTCAAGGTGACGGGTACGTCGACCATCCCGAAGATCGTCGGCTCCAACCCGTAAGCCGAGCACGGCTTAGCGCCGCCCGGCCGGTGACCCCGGCCGGGCGTGCGGCCCGCCCGCACACGGCGGCAGCCGTCGGCCGTCCGGACGTGGCACGACCCCGAGCGGAGTGACAGATGACAGGCCCCCGTACCGCCGTCCGCCGGACGGCCCGCAGCCGCGCCAGGGCCGCGGCCATCGCCGCGTTCGTCGTGCTCGCGGCCACGGTGCCCGCGGCGGCCGGGGCGTCCGGTACGCAGAAGGTCGACGTCACCCTGCCCTACGCATGCCTGTTCCCCTCCGGGAAGCACGCCGCGGAGGTCCGGATCTCGGCGTCCCTCCCCGAGCGCGTGGCGACCGGTGAGCCCATCGAGCCCGAAGACGTGACCACGGACGTCACCCTGCCGGCAGCGGCCGTGGCCGACCTCACCAAGCTGGGCGCGGCCGAAGCCAGGGCGGCGACCCGCCTCACGGTCGGCGTCACCCAGGGCGAGGCCGGCGCGGAGGCGACCTGGCGCGGCGACTCCGCATCCACGGCCCTGCCCGCGGAGGGCGCGCTGACCCTGACCGCGACGGGGGACGTCCCCACCGTGACCGGCCGGAGCACGGGCCGACTGACGATGAAGGCACAGGACTTCTCCCTGGACCTCGCGCTGACGAAGGCGGACGGCGGCGCCGCCGACCCCGCCACGGTCACCGTCGACTGCGCCCTCGCCGACGACGCCCCGGACCAGGGCCGCCTGGCCGCCGTCGCGGTCGGCGACGACGGGGGCGACCCGGGCACCCCGAGCGGATCACCGTCCGGATCGCCCTCCGGCACGCCCTCCTCCTCCGGCACACCGGGGCCGACGGAGGAGGACCCGGAGGGCGGCAAGGACGGCAAGGGCGGCCGGGACGGCCGGGACGCCAAGGACAACGTCGCGCCGAAGGTCGACGCCCCCGGCGGCGCCGCCCCCCGCGCCGCCGCGCCGACCTGCAAGTACGACGAGAAGTACCCGGCCGGACCGATGTCGCTGAACTCCTACCTCACCGGCTACTCCAACGTGAACAAGCTGGACGGCGCCGCGCTGATCCCGCCGTTCTGCGCCCTCATCACCCAGGGGGAGCCGGAGTTCGTGTTCTTCCCGGACTTCAGCGGCGCCACCATCACCCAGCACTCCACCGGCGACCTCTACAACGGGCAGCGCCGGCAGACCCCGCCCTTCGAGGCGACCTTCCTGACCTTCGACTTCACGCCCACGACGGCCACGATGGTGCTGGAGCAGGCGGGCCCGATGACCATCGACTCGCACGGCACCACCGACTTCGTGTTCACCAGCACCGACACCTACGTCCGGGCGCCGCTCGTGCTCCGGGTGACGTCGCTGAAGGTCAACGGCACCCGGCTGGACGTCGGTTCGAAGTGCCGTACCAAGTCCTCGCTCACGTCCCCGGAACCGGAACCGGCGAAGTTCCCCGGCGACCACCTGATCCTGCACGGCCGGGGTGAACAGGTCACCGGCGAACCCGCCACCGGCTACCTGCTGCTGTCCGGCGGCCCGATGACCGGCAAGGTCACGGTCCCCGCGTTCACCGGCTGCGGCACCGCCGACGGCGAGAACCTCGACCGCCTGCTCACCGCCTCGGTCTCAGGACCGGACAACTACGTCAAGCAGATGCAGGGACAGACCTGCTACGTCTCGGCCGACGAGCTCAACCCGGACGAGTGCACCGACGACGCGCAGCCCCTCAAGGTCCCCGTGGCGGAGCGATGAGCCCCCGCTCCGTCAACTCCTTCACCCGAAAGGCCACATGATGCGGTTCTCCCACGGCACCGGACTCGGCGCCAGAGTCGCCACCACCGCCACCGTCCTCGGCACCGCGCTCGGCGTCTTCGCCTCGGTGGGCTCCGCCACCGCGGCCACGGCCGCACCGAACGGCGAGTGGGCGCCCTTCACCCGCTGTCCCGTGGACGCCCCGGCCATGCTGGCCGCCGACGGCCTGGCCAAGACCCCGCAGTGCGTGGTCTCCAGCTCGCCGAACGGCTCCATCAAGCTGGGCAAGACCACCGTGCCCACGGGCCGCACCAACCTCCAGATCGGCGTCGTCCAGAACTCGGACGGGACGAGCAGCGTGGTGGCCCCGCCCGGCGGCGCCCTCATCGCCGACTCCGCGACCGTCCCCGGCGGTCTGCTCGGCCTGATGTGCCCGAGCAACGTGCCCGCGATCACCGAGATCTGCAAGCAGCTCGACAACAGCTCGCTCAACAAGATCACGGCGACGGTGGAGTCGGTCGGCGCGCCCTACGACTTCGACCAGACCGCCGGCATCGTCACCGACAAGCCGATCATCGCCATCCCGGTCCGCATCCACCTGGAGAACCCGTTCCTCGGCGGCAAGTGCTACATCGGCACCGCCGCCAAGCCCATCGTGCTGCGCCCCAAGAACCTGGACTTCCCCGAGTTCGGCATGTCGTTCTTCCGCGGTGACGGCACGGTCACCGACGACGGCGAGATGAGCCGGATCAACCTCACCGGTGCCGCGCAGAACGACAGCACCTTCGCGGTGCCCGGCGCCAGCGGCTGCGGCCTCGGCCTGTTCGGCCTGATCGACGCGGCGGTCAACGCCAAGACCGGACTGCCCTCCGCCGCCGGGAAGAACAGCCTGACGCTCAACAACGCCCAGACCTACCTCGCCGGCCTGACCGCCCCCGGCACCGCCGCCCCCGACGCGGGCAAGCGCCTCGCGGAGAACTGGCACTCCGCCGTCGATTAACAGCCGCGCAACGGCGATTCTCAGCCGTACCGGCAGTCGCCCCACGCCCCACCGCTCCGAAATGTGCACGAACTGTGTACGTCCCATGAAACTTGATTTAGCTTCAACAGCCCAGACACGCGTCACCTCAAGACCGGTCGTGTGCCTCCCCCGTGATGCACCGGAGCACACGACCGGTGCATCGTGGGCACCGAAGAGCAAGGGACGGCACTCATGCCCTCATCCACGCGACCACCTGAAGTCGGTGAACCGCTGGAACCCCTCCCCAAGGAGTTCGCCGTCTTCATGAGACCGGAATTACCCGGCCTCATGAAGGAGATCGGCGCCGAGGTCACCCGGGCCTACCCCGTGTACGGACGCCTGCTCAACGGCCCCAACGCCGAACCCATCCGACAGGGCCTGGAGCAGGCCCTGTCCGCCTTCGTGGACCGCGTCGCCGAACCCGGCAAGAACTCCGTGCTCCGCGACGAACTGCTGCGCAAGTTCGGCCGGGTCGAGGCCTACGAGGGGCGCGCGCTGGAGACGCTCCGCGGGGCCTACCGGCTCGGCGCCCGCATCGCGCTGCGCCGCGTCAAGGCGGTGGGCCAGCAGTACCGGCTCTCCCCCACCCTGATCCTGGCCTTCGCCGACGCGCTGTTCGCCTACGTCGACGAGCTGGAGCAGATCTCCCGCGAGGGCTACGTCGAGGTGCAGTCGCGGGCCTTCTCCGAGGTCCCGGCGCGGCGCCGCCGCCTGCTCCACCTGATCCTCGCCGCGCCCCCGCTGCCCCAGTCGCTCGCCACGCTCTGCGAGGCGGCCGCCTGGCAACTGCCCGCCTCCGCCACGATGGTGGCCCTGCGCACGCCGCTCCCCGAGCACCTGGAGGCGGCGCTGGCCGACGACGTCCTGCTGGACCTGGACATCCCGCAGCCGCACCTGCTGATGCCGGGCCCGCTCACCCCGGAGCGCCTGGCGATGCTCGACGCGGCCCTCTCGGGCGCGCACGCCGTGGTGGGCCCGACCATGCCGCTCGTCCAGGCCGCGGACTCCATCCGCTGGGCGCGCCGGACGCTCCAGCTCATCGACGAGGGCGTCGTGGCCGACGCGCCCGTGGTCCGCTGCGAGGACCACCTGGTGACCCTGTGGCTCCTGTCGGACCCAGCCCTGGTCACCCACCTGGCGGCCGCGGAACTGGCCCCCCTCGACCACCTCCCGGCCAACCGCCGCGACCGCCTGGTCGAAACCCTCCGCGTCCACGTCTCGACCCGGGCCCCGGCGGAACAGGTCGGCGAACTCCTGGGCGTCCACGCCCAGACGGTCCGCTACCGCCTCCGCAACCTGGACGTACTCCTGGGCCCCCACCTCACCGACCCCAACCACCGCTTCGCCCTGGAGGCGTCCTTGCGGGCGCTGCATCTGTTGGAGGGGGAGGGCTAGACGCCGCCGGCGCCCAGGGCCCGGCGCGCGGCGGCCCCGACGCCCCCGGGGATCCGGCCTTCCCCGGGCAGGTAGGCGAGCACATGGCGCTACAAGAAGACCACGAGCATGTCCAAGGCCCGACGGTCAGGCTGCCCTCGTGGTGAATTGCGTACGAGTCCGGGACGGCTCGGGGCGGTGACGGTGATGTGCGGCGTCCGGGACCGGCCTTCCGCTGGGCGGGGGACTTTCTCCCCTCCCCTGTCGCACCGGGGACCCGTCCCCGTATGACGTCCGTTTGCCCGGTGTTTCGGCCGGGCACTAGGTGCGCCGGAGCATCACCCGAGGACATCACCCGAGGAGGACTCGATGAGCAGCGACATGTGGAGTTACGCCCCCACCGCCGGGCACGGACCGGACGCCGACCTGACGGGATACAAGGTCGAGGCGACCGACGGCGACATCGGCAAGGTCGACAAGCACTCGAACGAGGTGTCGAACCAGTACCTCGTCGTGGACACCGGTGTGTGGATCTTCGGCAAGGAGGTGATGCTGCCCGCCAGCACCGTCACCGCCATCGACCACGAGGAGCGCAAGATCATCGTCGCGCGCACCAAGGACCAGATCAAGGACGCCCCCGAGTTCGACAAGGACAAGCACCTGGGCGACCCGGCCTACCGCGACCAGCTCAGTGGCTACTACGGCGGGTCCGGCCCGGGCCACTGATCCCCGGCGCGGGCGGCGATGAACCGTGCGCGCTCCAGCGACTCCGCCCCGGTGTCCGTCGTGTCGACCGGCGTGGCACGGCCGAAGGTCGGCCACGGGTCAGGCAGGACGGCCGGGAGACAGCGCGCGATGCCGGGCTTGCCGGCCACCCCTGGGTCGTCGGCCACGTGGTCGTCGGTGTGGGGGCCGTACGTGGCTCCCCGCATGGACGGCACGTGCGGATCCCCCGACCGCACGTGCCGTCGTTCCTGCTGGTGCGACGGGACAACTGTCTCCGCGGGAGCAGCGGGGCGGCAATCCTTTCGTCAGGGACCGAAACCTGGGGTGGTGGAGGCCAGCAGCGCGGCGCCCAGGCGGGTGGTCATGTGCAGGACCGCCTTGCCGTCGCGGCGGGTGGTGATCAGCGCCGCCTTGCGCAGCACGCTCGCGTGCTGGCTGGCCGTCGCGGGTGAAATGCCCAGGCTGCGGGCCAGTTCGGTCGTACTGCAGCCCTCGGCCGCGGCCGCGAGGACGGCGGCTCTGGTCCGCCCCATCAAATCCTCGAGCGAACGCTCGGCGGGCCCCCGCGAGATCCAGAGTGCGCTGCCGTGTGCCCGCCCGCCGACCGTGGGCAGGGCCAGGACGGGCGGCTGCTCCTCGTCCACGGGGCTGTGCAGCACCTCCGCCTGCTGCGACGAGAAGACGGTCGGCACGATGATGAGCCCGCGCCCCCGCAGGTGGATGTCCGACTCGCAGGGATGGCGTACTTCGAGCACGGGAGGCCGCCAGCGCACCAACGGAATGCCCACCGTCTCCAGCAGCCTCTCGACTCCCCCCTCGGCCATCGTGTGCACGTAGTCGGTCCGGACCGACGTGAGGTGCGAGTGCATCTGCTGCCAGTACGGGGCGACTGCCGCTCGGTGGCAGGCCCGCAGCGCCTCCGCCAACTCCAGGCGTGCCGCACGGTCGCCGCCGGCCAGGAGCCCGGCCCACGCACGGTGGGCCGGGTGGATGTCGAGGTACTCCACTTCCAGGCGCACCAGAGCGCGTGGGGCAGCCAGCAGGTGGTCGACCGCCTCATCGATGTCGGTGGCGTCGCCCGCGAGGCTCGCCATGTCGATCTGGGGCCCGCGGTCCGGCATCAACGCGAGCAGGGGACCTGCCTGTTCCCGCAGGCTTCCGGCCGACTCCGCGCCCACCGCGGTGCGCCAGCGGTGGAAGGCCGGGGTGCTGTCTCCCGCGCGCAGCCGTTTGATGCTGTCCAGGGTCTCGGCGGCGACCCCGAGGGTGGTGGCCACCCTGGTCCGCGCAAGATCCTCCGCGGTGAAATGAATACGCTTGGTCACCCGCCGCCCCGTCCCCCGCCGTTGCCGGTCCGCAGCCCAGTGTCCCACTCCCCCGGGCGGCCAAGCCGGCCAGCCGGAGGCCGAAGGGAGCACGCTCCGCGCGCTGGCCCGCAGCGGTCGGCATATCCGCCACGCCCGTGTGAAGGACCGGTGAACCGTCTCTTTCCAGCGTCCAGCCAGCAGCGGAGCGGCGCCGTCGTCTCGTGTGAAGGCCGCTCCGGGAGGTAGGAGGTATACGGGCAGAGGCGCGGCGGTGTCGCGCTCTCGGCGAGGGGAGCGACGATGGAAGCGTCCAACTGGGTGATCGACCGGGAGCGTCTGGCCAAGTGGGTGCCGGAGGGCGAGGAGTTGGCGGGCGGTTGCGGCGTCTCGTACGGACCACGGTGGTGGGGCCTGGGAGCCCGGCAGGCGTCATTGCTGCTCACGGACCGCCGCGTGCGACTGCTGCGCCATCGCGGCAACGATCGCCAGTACGGGATACGCGGCATCTGGTTCGAGATGATGCGTGGGCAGGCCGAGGCGGTCTGCAGCAATCCGCGGGTGCGAGTGCAGTTCGATCGCGGCCAGGAGGTCGAACTGCGGTCCGCGGACGGCCGGGTGGAGCGGCTGCGGATCAGCCGGTGGGACGAGCCGCACGCGGAGGCGCTCTACCGGGCCTTCCCCGCCGGTGAGCAGGGCTCCCGGCGCGAAGGCTGATGCAGACCAGGACGGCCGTCCGCTTCCCCCGCCGAGCCTCCCCGACGGTGCGCGCAGGAGCCCTGGGAGCAGTGCGCGGGATGGATGCGATGGACGTGATGGACGTGATGGACGTGATGGACGTGATGGACGTGATGGACGTGATGGAGCGGTGCACAGGGTCGGTCGGCCCCGCGCAGGTCCTCGTCCTGTCGGGTGGTGCTGCCGACGGTCGGTGCGGGCTCGGACCGCCCCCGCCCCGTGTCGATCGTCGATCGGTAGGGCCGCCGTACGTACAGGGGGATGGTGCTGGTAACCGGTCCGTTACGGTGCGCTTGAGAGGGGCACCCATGAGCCATGGGTGACTACGATCAATCAATCACGGTGTCCGTGCCGCCCGAGCGGCTCTTCGCCTACCTGGCCGACGTGAAGAACCTGCCCTCCTACCTGCCCCGGCTCACCGCCGCCCGGCCCCACGACGGCGACCAGGTGACGGTCACCGCGCACATCGACCCGCCCGGCCGGCCCGAGCAGGACGTCACCAGCGAAGCCTGGATCCAGGTCCTGCACGAGGGCAAGACCCTGGAATGGGGCGCGCCCGGCCCGCACGACTACCGCGGCCGCCTCCACGTCGACGCCGGTGCGGCGCCCGGCACCTCACGCCTGACGGTGGAACTCCACACCGAGCACGCCGAAGGCCCGGCCATCGACCACGGCCTGACCGAAGCACTCACCGGCATCAAGAACGCCGTCGAACAGGCCGAGCACTGACCACTCCGAGCATCCGGAGACAGCATGCGTGACCACATGGCCCGTGCCCTGGGCGCCGCCACCGTCCTCTACAGCGCCGCGATCATGATCAGACCACGGTGGCTGGCCGGGCCCTGCGGTCTGGCGGAGACCGACGGGTCCGTCTCCACGGGGACAGCCGTGCTGGTGCGCGCCATCGGCGCGCGCGATACGGCACTGGGCGCAGCCATCGTGTTCGCGCCCACCCCCGTCGCGCGGCGCACCGCCCTGTGGTGCCGCGCGGCGGCCGATCTCTCCGATGCCGTGCTGTTCGGCGCCGCGCAGCAGGACCCGGCCCGCCGGGCCAAGATCGCCGCCGTCGCCGGGGGCTGGGCCGCGCTGAACGCCGCGGCCGCACAGTCCCTCACCGGCCGACCCCACTCCTGACCCACCCGGACTGCGCCAGCTGACCCAGCCGACTTCCAGGCCGAACGCCCCGTGATCTCCGCCGGGCTGGGCAGGAGTCAGTGGTCCATCAGGGCGATGCCCCAGATACCGGCCGCGGCGCCGGCCGGGTCCAACGTGGACTGGAGTCCCTTGACCCGTGAGGGGATCTCCCGGGTCTCGATGCCGTCGCCGGTCTCCGTGAACACGAGGGCGCCGAGCAGCCACACGGAGACCATCGCGAGGAAGTCGTGCAGGCTCCGGCCCACGATCTCGGCGCGTACGGCGCCCTCGTCGCCCTGTTCGGACAGATGGAGGACGGCGCCGGTCGGGCCGTCGATGACGACGTCGTCGCCCATCCATTGACCGATCCTGAAGTACGGGCCGCTCGGGCCGGCGTGGTCGCTCCCGGCGTCTTCGGGGGCGATGCCCGTGGGTTGTCCGATCTCGCGCAACAGCCGCTCGGGGCTGGGCGGCGGCGGGCCGGTGTGCGTTCCGTGGGCCATGCTCCACCAGGCGGGGTCGCGTTCGAGGCCGAAGAACCCGAGGCCGTGCACGTCCCGGAATGCCGGGACCCCCTGGTCGACCAGGAAGTCACGGGTGGCCGCGTGCGTCAGGCCCGCGGGAAGCAGCGGCCGCGGCACAGCGATGAGCGTGCCGTCCTCGGAGGCGACGAGAGAGTCCAGGTCGGCCGGCCGGGGGGCCGGGCCGTGGCGCGGGACGGTGGCGGGCGTCTTCAGGAGAGCCGGGCAGGCGGCCTCGACGTGGCCGCCCGGGTGGCGGGTGATCCCGGTGAAGGGCGTGCCGGGCGCGGTGTGGATGCCGAACAGGCCGCCTCGGCCGGCGATCACCACGGTGTCGCCGATGGTGAGGGGGCCGGCGTCCAGCAGAGCGGCGTTCAGCGGCTCGGGCTCGGGCCGGTCGGCCTCGCCTCCGGGGGTCGGCCAGCACAGGCCCGGCAACGCCTCCTCCGGGTCTTGGCCCAGTTTCCAGGGGGCCGCGGCCAACTCCTCCCCGCTGTGCGGGTCGTACAGGGTGACGCGGCGCTGCCGGTCGCGGTAGGCGACGGCGGCCGCCACGGGCCGGTCGTGAAGGCGCAGTTCCATCAGGTCAACGACCGAGGAGCAGGCGAGGTAGGAGGGGTGCAGCGCGGCGGGCGGGCGCCACCGCGACCACGTCACCCGCCATGGCGTCCGGACGCCGGCGGCGGCCAGGCCGTCGGCCAGCTCGGTGTCGCCGCGCACCGTCGCCTGGAGGTGCAGCCAGGCCACCCAGGTCCCCTGGTCGCACGGCAGGAGCGCGTAGTCGCGTGCGTGCGCGGCGTCGGCGAGGACCGAGCCGCCCGGGGCCTCGCCGAGGCCCGCGCCCTCGGCCGCCTCCAGTAGTGCTTCGGGGGCGAGGTGGGCCACGTGCCGTGTCCGGCGCAGCAGTTGGGTGAACCGGGGGTGCGTGGTGTCGCCCGCGTCGAGGTCGGCCGCCGCGCAGTGGGCGGCGAGCGCCGTCGTCGCGTAACGGACCAGGGGGTCGTCCTGCACGGGTGGCTCCGCGCTCGTGGACCGTGCCGCCGCCGGCTGTTCGAGCGCGTCGGCGAGTACGTCGCCGAGCAGGTCGGCGAGGTGATGGTGCGTGCGGGCCCGGTCCTCCACCGGAATCCGCCTCCGGAGCACGCGGGCTACGGACTCGTCCCGGAACGACACGGTCTGCGTGTCCGTATCCACGAGGAGCAGGCTTTGATCCACGTGCCTGGTCGCCAGGCCCGCCGTGCGGCCGCCGTCGGGGCGCTGTCCGGTGAGCCCCGCGACCAGTTCCTGCCAGACCGCGTACGGCACGTGCCGCGCCTCGGCCAGCGCCAGCGCAAGCACCTCGGCGGGGACTCCGTCCAGGGCCGGGGGCTCGGCCGCGAGGCGCAGGGAGCGGGACGACTCGTCGCCGAACTCCGGATCACGTACGGCCACGAAGACGGTGTGACCCAGCCCGCCCAGCCTGTTGAGTGCCTGCAGCAGCCGTCGCGGGTCGCCGCTCGTCCGTGTGCGTCCGACGAGGTCGGCCCCCGCGAGCAGAACCAGTCGCGCCGGCTTCTTCGGCAACCGTCGTGACCAGGCGCCGGGCGTCTTGAAACGTGCCCCGAGGGCGGTCACGGCCTCGGTGAACACGTCGTCCGCGGTGCGCCCGGCGGCGTCGACGAGAACGCTGCCGGACACGCGCTCGTGGACGGCCCGCAGTACCTCCGCGCCCTGCGCGCCGGACGGGTCCACGACACGGTGCACGCCCCAGCCCTTCAGCCGGGACCAGTCGTGGACGACCCTGTCGACCCCCTCCTGAAAGGTCACCGCTTCGGCGAGGACGGGCCCCTGGTTCCCGCTGGTCATGCTGCTCCTACGTTGCTGTGATCAGATGGCGGCCCGGCCCCTCACCCGAAGTGGCGGTGCGACGCTCGATCGCTCGAAGTGGGCGGTGCCACGCTCGATCGCTCCAGCACGCCGAGCTCCGCGCGTCAGGCCTCCTCAGCGCGGCTGTCCGCGAACGCCCGCTGCAAAAGGAGTCGCAGCGCGGCGAACAACCCGCCCAGAGCACACACGATCGCGGCGGGTTGCGCCAGAGGGAGATCGGAAAGCCACGCCAGGAGGACGGCAACTACCGAGATCGCCAGGTGTGTTGCCGTAAGCCACTGTCCGAGGGGACCTCGGGGCAACACGATGGGCAACACCGTCCACGCCAGGAACAGCACCAAGTAGGTGATCGGAATCAGAAGCAGGATCATGCGCCCCTCCCCAGCCTTGGAGACGAGGCTACGCCCCCCCACCGCGTGGATCAGCACCAGAAGCCTTCCCCAGATTCACCAGCAAGACGAGCTGGGCCCAGCCATGCGCCCGCCGAAGAGTGCGGGGTCATCGCCCCGGGTCCGGGCCGCTGGGTGAACCCTTCGGACGTTTGGAGTATGCCCAGTTCCTCCTGCACGAGACAGCCGCACACGACGACGACGCCCTGGTGTTCATTACCGCCAGCAATGACCTGTCCTCCATTGCCGACACCCCTGGCGGGATCCCCGACGAGCGAGAGCGCTTGCGGGAGATCGCGGCGCACGCCAGCGAGCCGACCCGGCGGCAGCCGTCATGGAAGGGGCGCCGCATCCCTGCCTTGAGGCGATGGTGAGCTGCGAGGACCTGGCGGTGCGGGTCAGGTGGCTGCGAGGCGGCGGGCTTCGGCGGTGACCTCGGCATCGACCTGTCCTACGGTTCTGTCGCCGTATTCGAGAATGTCGTACTCGTCGTCGAGTTCGGCGAGGCGCACGGTCAGGGGCACCTCATGCCCGTGATGCTGGTGAGTCCGGAAGGTGAACTCCCGAGGCGTGAGCTCTCCGGCGAGCATGCGGCGTGCGAGGGCTCGGGCGACGGCTTCCCGACCGGCCTGGCTGCCGACCGGATGGAAGGCGAGGCCGAGTTCGTCGAGTGCTGCGGGAAGCAGGTCGTGGACGTCGTAGTCCGCCTCGGCGCGCGTGCAGGCGGCGAGCATGCGAAGGCCGGGGGTGTCGAGTCCGGCGACGAGCGCATCACAGGCGGCCTCCACCACGTCCCTCGCGCGGATTTCCCCCGTGCTCCAGAGAGCGGCATGGTCCTGGAGAGCGATTGCTGCTGCTTCGATCTGCGTCACTCGCCCATGCTTCCTTCGCGGTGCGTCCAGGTCGAGCAGATTTCATCGGATGTGCTGTTCAGCGACCTGTCCAGGACCTGTCCAGGTTCTCTTCGAACTGTCGGCCATCACGGAGCCGTTCCAGGCTGGCCCTGCGCTCACAGCGGAGCCTGTCGAACAATTCCCCCTGGAACAGGGCTACTTCGGACTGTTAAAAGACTGACGTGATGGCCATTGAAATGTCACCCCAGAGCGGCCCTCGACGTATTCGCGCCACTCAAGTTACGGCAGGAAGTACAAGCTGCAAGCCGATCCAAATCGCAACGATCAATACAAGGGCGACCAATAGCCCCAGGATCGGTCGGTTGAATATGCTTGAGATGAAATCCCGAGTGGGGCGCTGCGCTCCGGCATGTTCGTTCATGTCGTGACCGTATACGACAGTTGAGGCCGACGAGGCCGACTGCAAGGATGGGTGCGACAACGTCCTCGGTAGAGCAGCCCACGTCCAAGTCGGCGGACGGGAGCGACCAGGTGAGGGTGATCAGCGTGAAGGGCTGCCGCAACGTCAGGGCCTGCAACATCCGCTGTCCACAACCTGTTTATGGGTCCGTTCCTCGTGACTGGGGAATTCGGGTGCGAGGCGGGAAAGGTCGATGATGGGACTGGCCGCACCTGGCGGTGGACCAGATCTCCCTGTGTGGGGGCAAGTCGCCTTTGTCGTCGTGGCGGCAGCGATCGGCGTAGTGATCGTGTACGGGCTCTGGAGTGGTAAGGGCAAGTGACCCTGCCCCTCACCACCGGTCGGAGACAGCCTTTGTCTCGCGGGCCGGTGCTCTCCCAGCCGGCGAGCGCGGTTCGTGCCGCGTCGAGCCGAGCGACGAGGACGGCTCACGCATCGCTACTGGGACCCGCACCGCACAGGTCTCGACCTGCCTGACAGCGATCCGACAAGCGTCGGACGAGCGTCGAGATGCCGCCGTGACGCCCGTCACGCGCACCACCCAGACCTGCAGGTCAGCGGCCCTTTTCGGCAGGCTCAAGGATCGCCACGCACTCCACATGATGCGTCATCGGAAACAGATCGAACGCCCTGAGCGTCCGCACCCGGTAGCCGCCCTCCTTGAAGTAGCCGATGTCCCGTGCCAGCGCCGCCGGGTCGCAGGCCACGTAGGCGATGCGGCGGGCGCCCAGGCCCGACAGGTGGCGGACCGTCTGCTTGCCCGCGCCCGCGCGGGGCGGGTCCAGGACGATGAGGTCCACCTCGGTGATGCCCGTGCGCGGGAGCGCGGATTCGACCTTGCCCTGTTCGATGCGGACGCGGTCGAACCCCGCGAGGTTGTGCCGCGCGTCCTCCACCGCACGCTTGCCGGACTCGATGCCGAGCACCGCGCCCTTCTCGCCGACGCGGTCCGCGAGGGCGCCCGCGAAGAGGCCGACGCCGCAGTAGAGGTCGAGGGCCGTGTCGCCCTTGCGAGGGGTCAGGCCCTGCATGACGGCGAGCATCAGGGTCTCCGCCGCCTTCGGGTGGACCTGCCAGAAGCCGCCGTTGCCGACGCGGTAGGTGCGGCCGTCCGCGCGCTCGCGGACGAAGGGGCGGCCGTGGACCCGGTGGATGCCGCCGTCCTGTTCGGCGACGCGCAGGACCGAGACCGGCTTGTCCAGCTCGACCAGCGGGAGCCGCGCGCCCGGCTTCGGGGCGAGGATCACCTGGCGGTCCTGCGAGCCGGTCGCCGCGATCGCCTCGACCGACGCCATGCCGGACCAGTCGCGCTCCTCGATGCCGAGCTCGGAGACGCCCTCGGCGGCGATCATGCAGCGCTCGATCGGCTCGACCTCGTGCGAGCGGTGGCGGCGCAGGCCCGCGTTGCCGTCGACGTCGACGGCGTACTGCACGCGCGTGCGCCACTGCGGGACCTCACCGGCCGGCAGCTTGTCGCCCTCCGCGGGCATGACCGTGCCGTCCCAGCCGGCCTCCTCGGGGGTCAGGCCCGCGAGGCGCTGCAGCTGCTCGGCGATGACCTCGCCCTTGAGGCGGCGCTGCGCGCCCGGCTTGGCGTGCTGCCAGTCGCAGCCGCCGCAGCGGCCCGGGCCCGCGTACGGGCAGGGGGCCTCGACGCGGTCCTTGGAGGGGTCGAGGACCGTCACCGCGTCCGCGCGCAGGAACCGCGCGCCCTCCTCGCCCTCGGTCACGCGCGCGACGACCTTCTCGCCGGGCAGCGCGTGCCGTACGAAGAGGACCTGGCCCTCATCCGTACGGGCGATGCAGTGGCCGCCGTGCGCGACGGGGCCGACCTCGACCTCGTACTCCCGGCCGACCAGCGAGACGGCCGTCTCGGCGGCGTCCGCCGGTGCGTTCCCCGCCTGCGTCTTCTTCGGTTCTGCCTGCATGGCGGGGTGACTCCACAACGTAAAAAGGGGAACGGCCGGACAACAGCCCACCAGTCTACGTGGGTGTCGTCCGGCCGCTCGCCACGGAGCCGTGCCCGGCGGTGTCCCGCCGGGGTCCCGGCCGGGCCGGGCCCGGGTCAGGCCTTCTTGCTCGGCTCCTTCTTGTTCTGCTCCTTCAGGCGCCGCGGCTTCTCGACCGGTCCCCGGCGCACCGCGCCCGGCGCGTTCCACTCCGAGCGCCTGCGGGCCCGCTTCTTCGCGGCCTCGGAGGAGTCCAGCTGGTACGGCACCGAGGTGACCATCACGCCGGGCGTGAAGAGCAGGCGGCCCTTCAGGCGCAGGGCGCTCTGGTTGTGGAGCAGGTGCTCGTACCAGTGGCCCACCACGTACTCGGGGATGATCACGCTGACGACGTCGCGCGGGCTCTCCCGGCGCAGGTTCTTCACGTACTCGATGATCGGCCGGGTGATCTCGCGGTAGGGCGAGTCGAGGACCTTCAGCGGCACGGTGATGCCGCGGCGCTCCCACTCCTCCTTGAGGGCCTTGGTCTCCGCCGGGTCGACGTTGATGCTGAGGGCCTCCAGAGTGTGGGAGCGCATCAGCTTGGCGTACGCGAGGGCGCGCAGCGTCGGGCGGTGGATCTTGGAGACCAGGACGATCGAGTGGACCCGGGAGGGGCGCACGCTGTCGTCGTTGGGGGTCTCCGGGGCGGCGATCTCCTCGGCCACGCGGTCGTAGTGGCGGCGGATCGCCGACATCGTCGCGTAGAAGATGCACATGCCGAGCAGCGCGACCCAGGCACCGTGGGTGAACTTGGTGACCAGCACGACGACCAGGACGAGGCCGGTGAAGAAGGCGCCGAAGGTGTTGATCGCGCGGGAGCGGATCATGTGGCGGCGCTTGTTGGGGTCCTTCTCCTTGGCCAGGTGGCGGTTCCAGTGCCGGACCATGCCGATCTGGCTGAGGGTGAAGGAGACGAAGACGCCGACGATGTAGAGCTGGATGAGGCGGGTCGAGTCGGCGCCGTAGATGACCACCAGCAGCGCGGCCGCGCCGGCGAGCAGCACGATGCCGTTGGAGAACGCGAGGCGGTCGCCGCGGGTGTGCAGCTGGCGGGGCAGGTAGCGGTCCTGCGCCAGGATCGAGCCGAGCAGCGGGAAGCCGTTGTACGCGGTGTTCGCCGCGAGGAAGAGGACCAGCGCGGTGGCCGCGGCGAGCACGATGAACAGGAAGCTGCCGTTGCCGAAGACCGCCTCGGCGACCTGGGAGATCACCGGGTTCTGGACGTAGTCGCTGCCGACCGGCACGCCGTTGTGGACCAGGTCGTGCGCGGGCTTCTCGGCCATGTGGACGTTGGTCGCCATGGCGAGGCCGATGATGCCGCAGAACATGGTGACGGCCAGGCCGCCCATGAGCGCGAGCGTGGTCGCGGCGTTCTTGGACTTCGGCTTGCGGAAGGCGGGGACGCCGTTGCTGATCGCCTCGACGCCGGTGAGGGCCGCGCAGCCGGAGGAGAAGGCCCGCAGGAGCAGGAAGATCAGCGCGAAGCCGGCCAGGCCCTGGTGCTCGGGCTTGATCTCGTAGTCCGCGGTGGGCGCCTTCATCACGTCGCCGAGGACGACGCCCCGGAAGGCGCCCCACGCGATCATGATGAAGACGCCGGCGACGAAGACGTACGTCGGGATGGCGAAGAGCTTCCCGGACTCCTTCACGCCGCGCAGGTTCATCAGCGTGAGGAGGATGATCACGGCGACCGCGCAGAGCACCTTGTGCTCGACCACGAACGGGACCGCCGAGCCGAGGTTCTCGATGCCCGAGGAGATCGACACGGCCACGGTCAGGACGTAGTCGACGAGCAGGGCGCTCGCGACGGTGAGTCCGGCCCGGGGGCCGAGGTTGGTGTTGGCGACCTCGTAGTCGCCGCCACCGCTCGGGTACTCGCGCACGTTCTGGCGGTAGGACGCCACGACCGTGAACATCAGCACGACGACCGCGACGGCGATCCACGGGCTGAAGTGGTAGGCCGACACACCCGCGATGGAGAGGACGAGAAGGACCTCTCCCGGCGCGTACGCCACAGACGAGAGCGGGTCGGACGCGAAGACGGGGAGTGCGATGCGCTTCGGCAGGAGCGTTTCTCCGAGCCGGTCACTGCGCAGTGCGCGCCCGATGAGGATCCGTTTGGGCACGTCGGTCAGTTTGGACACGCAGAGGATCGTAAGCGTTCGAATGGGGGCGCGCCCACCCACCACCCCCAACTGCACGGGTCGGCGGCCCTGTGCGATCCTGCGCCCCTCTTTCTTTTCCGGCATCAGGCCTGGAAGAGGGGCCGGGGGCGGTCTCGGGGGCCTTTTCTCCGGTGGTTCGAGGCGTCGTCCACCGATCCTTCAGCGCTGCCCGGTGAGCGGACGCGTCTCCTCGGCCACCGGGCCGCTGCCGTGCCGCCGTGCCGCCTTCTCCTCGGCCCGGCGGATCGCGCCGGAGGGCCACCAGGTGGCGCGTCCGAGCAGGAGCAGCGCCGCGGGCAGGATCATGATGCGGATCACGAACGCGTCGAGCAGGACGGCCGCCGCGAGGACGAAGCCCATCTGCTTCATCTCCAGGATGTGCAGCATCACGAAGCCGGCGAAGACGGTGACCATGACGATCGCCGCGCTGGTGACGACCTTGGCGGAGGAGGCGATGCCCTCCAGGACCGCCCGGCGCGTGGGCACCCCGTTCAGGGCGGCCTCGCGGATCCGGCTGACCACGAAGACCTGGTAGTCCGTCGAAAGACCGAAGAGGATCACGAAGAGGAAGAGCGGGACGCGCGAGGAGATGCCGCCGAGTGAGACGAAGGAGAGCAGCTCCTCGGCCCAGTCGCCCTGGAAGACCAGGACGAGCAGGCCGAGCGCGGCGGCGGCGGAGAGCAGGTTGAGGACCGCGCCGAGCAGGCCGAGGACGACGGAGCGGAAGACGAGGACCGTCATGCCGAAGGTCGTGAGGAGCAGCAGCCCGAGGACGAGCGGCAGCACGTCGTTCTGGTGGTCGATGTAGTCGGTGCCGCGCGGGATGTCGCCGCTGACGGCGGTCTCGGCGCCGGGCAGCTTGCCGACGGTGGCCGGCAGGTAGGTGGCGCGGATGTGGTCCAGGGAGCGGACGGCCCGGTCGGAGTAGGTGGCGTGCGGCGCGAAGACCTCCAGGGTGGTGATGCGGCGGTCCTCGGACGTACGGATACGGGGCTCGCCGCGGTGGTGCGTGAAGAGCGGGTCGGCCTGGGTCCTGCGGTCGAGGTCCCGCAGCGCGTCGGTGACCGCGGCCGAGCGGGCGGCGTCGGCGCGGACGACGACCTGGTGGCGGATGCGCAGGCCGGGGAAGTCGGCGAGCAGCCGGTCGTAGTCCCGCATCTCGGGGATCCGGCGCGAGAAGCTGTCCCTGGCCGGGTCCTTGAGTTCGAGGTCGAGCGCGGGCAGCGCGAGGGCGAGCATGCCGAGGACGGCGACGAGGAGCGTGGCGGCCGGGCGGGTGCGGGCCGGGCGCAGCAGCGCGCCCCAGACCTTGCCGGGCGGCTTCTCCGCGTACGACACCGGGGGCTTGCCCCGCTCCCGGCGCCGGGCCGCCCGGCGCTCCGTGCGCCGCCCCAGGGCCGCCAGGAGGGCGGGCAGGACGGTGACCGAGCTGGCGACGGCGACGGCCACGACGAGGATCGTGCCGGTGGCCAGCGAGGAGAAGATGACGTCCCCGGCGACGAAGAGGGTCGCGGTGGAGACGATCACGGCGAGGCCCGACATCACGACGGCCCGGCCCGCCGTCGCGGCGGCGGCCTCCACCAGCGCCTCGGGGCTGAGCCTGCCGCCCGCGCGGGCCCGCTCCTCGCGTTCGCGCTTGAGGTAGAAGAGCGTGTAGTCGACGCCGACGGCCATGCCGATGAGCAGGATGAAGCTCATGCCCACGCCGGTGTCGGGCACCAGGTGCGAGGCCAGCATGGCCAGGCCCATGGCCGCCATGATCGAGGTGACCGCGAGCAGCAGCGGTACGCCGACCATGGTCACCGAGCCGAAGACCAGGGCCAGTGTGATCAGCGTGATCGGCAGCGTGACGGCCTCGGAGAACGCGAGGTCCTTGCCGCGCTGCTCGTTGACGCCCTTGCTCACCGAGGCGGCGCCGGCCTCCTCGACGCGCAGGTCGGGGTGGGCCCGCTGGACCCGCTCGGTCACGGCGAGCACCGGCAGGACGTTCTTCCTCCCGTCCTGCTCCTCGCCGTGCAGGGCGATCTGGACCCGCAGGGCCCGGCCGTTCGCGGAGCGCACCGGGGCGTCCACGCGGGCGACCTCGGGGAGCTTCTTCATGCGGGCGGTGACGTCCCGCGCCACCGCGTCGGCGGCACTCCGGTCGAGCGGCCCGGAGCGGGCCCGGATCACCACCTGGTCGGTGGCGCGGCTCTGCAGCCTGCCCTCGGTCGCCATCGCCTCCGCGCGCCCGGCCTCGCCGACGCCGAAGTCCGCCGAGGTCGCCTGGTTCGTCCCGGCGGCGATGCCGCCCGTCAGGCAGAGCACCACGAACACCAGCCAGCCGACGACGGCCCGCGCCGGATGCAGCGCGCTCCACCGTGCCACGCGCACCGTGACCGATCTCCTGCTCATCTCTCTCCCACCCCTGCCCCGTCCGTCGCACCGCTCGGTGCTTCATGTGTAAGTGGAGACTGACAGGTGAAGGAATGAGCCGTCAACTGTCATGGAGAAGCGGAGAGCGCGGATTGACAGCGGAACCCGCCATGCGTAAGCCTTCGCTGACAGGTTTGACAGGTTTCGGGACCAGCACGAAGGCGGGCCATGGACAGCGAGGAGCTGCTGGCTTTTCTCGCGGCGGTCGGCCACGCGCAGCGCATCCGGATCATCAACGAGCTCGCCGCGGGACAGCTGTACGTCAGCGAACTGGCCCGGCGGCTCGGGGTGTCCCGTCCGCTCCTCTACATGCACCTCGAACGCATGGAGAAGGCCGGCCTCGTCGTGGGCCGCCTGGAGCTCTCGGACGACGGCAAGGCGCTCAAGTACTTCGAACTCGCGCCGTTCGACGTGCGGTTGAACGTGGATACGATCGTCGCCGCCGTCCGGCAGGGTCCCGGGGGCGAGGACGCACAGCACTCACCAAGGGGGACGTCCTAGTGGACGACGTGATCATCCCGGTCGCCTTTTTCCTGATACTCGCCGGCGCGATCGTGGCGGTCGCCTACTTCCAGTCGCAGCGCAACCGCGAGCGCGACCGGCAGTACGCCGAGGCCATGCAGGCCTACCGCGAGGCCGTCGAGCGCGCCCGGTCCGAGCAGGAGGCCAACCGCCTGCAGCTCGTCGAGCTCGGCCACCGGCTGGAGAAGGTCGAGGGTCTGCTGCGCAGCGTGGACTGAGCCGGCCCCGCGCGCCCGGCCCGGGCGCGCTTCGCGCCCACACGGGTGAGTGCGCGGAACCGGATGCGGCTTAAGCTCGTCTCTTGGCAACGCCGCACGCTGTTGCCCCGTTGTTGCCAGCAGACTGAGAGAGAAGAGTGAGCAGGATGTTTTCGCAGGTCAGCGGGATGACCAGGAGTGCGGGGTAAAGGACAGGTGCACATCGTCATCATGGGCTGCGGGAGAGTCGGCTCCGCTCTCGCCCAGAACCTGGAACAGCAGGGGCACACGGTCGCCGTGGTCGACCAGGACCCGACGGCCTTCCGCCGCCTGGGCTCCGGGTTCGGCGGCCGCCGCGTGACCGGCGTCGGCTTCGACCAGGACACCCTGCGCGAGGCCGGCATCGAGGAGGCGGGCGCCTTCGCCGCCGTCTCCAGCGGCGACAACTCCAACATCATCGCGGCGCGCGTCGCCCGCGAGATGTTCGGCATCGAGAACGTCGCGGCGCGCATCTACGACCCGCGCCGCGCCGAGGTCTACCAGCGCCTGGGCATCCCCACGGTCGCCACGGTCCGCTGGACCGCCGACCAGATGCTGCGCAGACTCCTGCCGTCCGGCGCCGAGCCGCTGTGGCGCGACCCCACCGGCGGGGTGCAGCTCGCGGAGGTGCACGCCTCCCCCGCGTGGATCGGGCACAAGATCAGCCAGCTCCAGGAGGAGACCGGCGTGCGCGTCGCCTTCCTCACCCGGCTGGGCGAGGCCGTCCTGCCGACCTCGCAGACGGTCCTGCAGGAGGGCGACCTGGTGCACGTGATGATGCGCACCGATCAGGTCGACAAGGTCGAAGCGGCGTTCGCCGAAGGTCCCGAGGAGGGCGGTCACTGATGAGGGTCGCCATTGCCGGAGCGGGTGCGGTGGGACGTTCCATCGCCGGTGAGCTCCTGGAGAACGGCCACGAGGTCCTCCTCGTCGACAAGGCGCCGACCGCCATCTCGGTCGAGCGCGTCCCGCAGGCGGAGTGGCTGCTCGCCGACGCCTGCGAGATCACCTCGCTCGACGAGGCGGCGCTGCAGCGGTGCAACGTGGTGATCGCCGCGACCGGCGACGACAAGGTCAACCTCGTCGTCTCGCTGCTCGCCAAGACCGAGTACGGCGTCCCGCGGGTCGTCGCCCGCGTGAACAACCCCAAGAACGAGTGGCTCTTCAACGAGTCCTGGGGCGTCGACGTCGCGGTCTCCACGCCGCGGCTGATGTCCGCGCTCGTCGAGGAGGCGGTGAGCGTCGGCGACCTCGTGCGCCTGCTCCGCTTCAGCCACGGCGACGCGAACCTCGTCGAGCTGACGCTGCCGCCCGAGTCGGCCCTCGCGGGCACCCAGGTCGGGGACGTCCAGTGGCCCGAGGACACCTCGCTGGTCACCATCATCCGCGGTACGCGCGTGCTCGCGCCGACCGCGGACGACTCCCTGGAGGCGGGTGACGAGCTCCTCTTCGTGGCCGCGCAGGCACGTGAGGAGCAGCTGGAGGACCTGCTGTCGGTCCGACGCGAGGGCTGAGGCCGGGGGCTGAGGCCGCCCCGGCGAACGGTGGGCTGAGGCTGGCCCGGACGACGAAGGAGGGGGGCACCCGGAAGATTCCGGGTGCCCCCCTCCTTCGTCGTCCGGCGTTCGGCGTCCGGCCCGGCGTCCGGCGTTCGGCGTCCGGCCCGGCGTCCGGCGTCGGGCGTCCGGCCCGGCGTCCGGCGTGCGGTCTTCGTCGTTGGGGCCGCGCCGCAGGGGCTGCCGCGCGGGGGCGTACGGCGGGGGCGGGTTCGGTCCGGCTGGGCGCGCAGTTCCCCGCGCCCCTTAGCCACGCGCCGTGGGCCCGCGCCCCTTAGCCACGCGCCGTGGGCCCGCGCCCCTGGGCCCCGCGCCCTGGGCTCCGCGACCGTGGGCCCCGCGCCCTGGGCTCCGCGAGCGTGGGCTCCGCGCCCCTCGGCCCCGCGCCCCTGGGCGGGCGGCGGTGTGTCGGCTCTACGCGTCGCGGTGTTCGCGTTCCTTTTCCGCCTTCTCGGCCTTCTCGGCCTTCTCCGCCGCTTCCATCTCCGCGAAGACGTCGATCGGCGGCGGGGCCTTGGCCAGGAAGACCCAGGTCAGGTAGACCGCGAGCAGGAACGGCGGGATCTTCAGGGCGACCAGGACCCAGCCGAACTGCGTGGTGTCCCCCCACCAGTACAGCGGGAAGAGGACCGCGCACTTGGCGAGCAGGATCAGGCCCCAGGCCCAACTGGCCTTCGCGTACGCCTTCTTGCGGCCGGGGTTGCGGGTCCGCCAGGAGAGGTTCTCCTTGAAGACCGGGCCGAGGATCAGGCCGATCAGCGGGACGCCCGCGAGCGTCGTGATGATGTAGGCCAGGGCGAGGCCCAGGGTGTAGAGCATGCCCGGCAGGTAGAAGTCCTTGGCGTTGCCGGTCATCATCGCGAAGACCACACCGAAGGCGACGCCGAAGACGCCGCTGAAGGCGTGCTTGACGGTGTCCTTCATGACCAGGCGGACCACGACGAGCACCAGGGACACCGCGAGGGCCGCGATGGCCGACATGTGCAGGTCCTTGTTGATCGTGAAGATGGTCACGAAGAGCAGGCCTGGGACGACCGTCTCCACCATGCCCCGCACGCCGCCGAACGCTTCGAAGAGCGCTGCCTCGGTCACGGCCCGGGAATCGGCTTCCCGGTCCGCGTTCCCTTGGTCCGTCGGCTTGTCGAGGGACGTCACCGGCTACTCCCGTCCGAGGGGTCTGAGTTCGTACTTCGGGTTGAAGAGCACCCGGCGGCCCCGGCTCATCGAGATCCGGCCGGACGCGATCAGCTTGCGCCCCGGTTCGATCCCGACGATGGAGCGCCTGCCGAGCCACACCACGTCCAGCGCCGCCGAACCGTCGAACAGCTCGGCCTCCAAGGCCGGAACCCCGGCGCGCGGCCGCAGAGTGACCGTGCGCAAGGTACCAGTAACGGTGACTATCTGCCGGTCGTGGCAGTCGCCGATGCGGACGCAGCCCGCCGTCTCCGCGTCCTCCCGCAGCTCCTCCGACTCCAGGTCCTCCTGGGAGGAGGAGAGCCGGTCGAGCATGCGCCGGAAGCGGCCCGCCGGCCTTTCGGAACCAGGAACAGCACTCATACAAGAAGCGTACCGGGGGGTGCCCACCGGGGGGACGGGGGTGCGCTCATCTGTGGTTATGTCCGCTCAGTACCCGCTCGGGGTCCCGCTGAAGCAACCGATCCGGTCACTTCTCGAACCGGTATCCCATTCCCGGTTCGGTGATGAAGTGGCGCGGGTGTGCCGGGTCCGCCTCCAGCTTGCGGCGCAGCTGGGCCATGTAGACCCGGAGGTAGTTCGTCTCCGTGCCGTACGAAGGGCCCCACACCTCCTGGAGCAGCTGCTTCTGGCTGACCAGGCGGCCCGTGTTGCGCACCAGCACCTCCAGGAGGTGCCACTCGGTGGGGGTCAGGCGCACGTCGCGCCCGCCCCGGTGGACCTTCTTGGCGGCCAGGTCCACGGAGAAGTCCCCGGTGTCGACCATGACGTCGTCGTCGCCCGCGCCGGTGGGCTCCGCCCTGCGGACCGCGGCGCGCAGCCGGGCCAGGAGCTCGTCCATGCCGAAGGGCTTGGTCACGTAGTCGTCGGCGCCGGCGTCCAGCGCCTCGACCTTCTCGTCCGAGCTGTGCCGGGCGGAGAGGACCAGGATCGGGACGCGGGTCCAGCCGCGCAGGCCCCGGATGACCTCCACGCCGTCCATGTCGGGCAGACCGAGGTCGAGCACGATCACGTCGGGGTGGCGGGCGGCGGCGACCTGCAGCGCGGTGGCTCCGTCGGGGGCCGCGTCCACCTCGTACTTGCGCGCCTTCAGGTTGATCACGAGGGCGCGTACGATCTGCGGCTCGTCGTCGACCACGAGCACCCGGGTCATGCTTACCTGCCTTTCCGGCTTCTGGTTCGGGGTCACGGCGTGACCGGTGTGGCCCGGGGTCACGAGGTGACCTGGGCCGAGAGCTCGGGGCCGACGGGGGGCCGTCCGGCCGCCGCGCGCAGCGTGAGGACCATGGTGAGGCCGCCGCCGGGGGTGTCCTCCGCGGCGATGGTGCCGCCCATGGCCTCGACGAATCCGCGGGCCACCGCGAGGCCGAGGCCCACGCCGGCGCCCCGCGGAGCGTCACCGTACCGCTGGAAGGGCGCGAAGATGCGGTCCTTGGCACTGTCGGGGACGCCGGGGCCGCGGTCCACCACACGGATCTCGACGCGCTCGCCGAGCGCGCTGGCGGAGACCTTCACGGTCTCGCCCTCGGCGGCGTACTTCACGGCGTTCTCGACGATGTTGGCGACCGCCCGCTCCAGGAGTCCCTTGTCGACGGCGACCATCGGCAGGGTCTCGGGGATGTCCAGCTCGGCGCTGCCGTCGGGCACCCCGCCGAGTGCCATGGGGACGACCTCGTCGAGGTCGATCTCGCGGATCAGCGGGGTGACGGTGCCGGTCTGCAGCCGGGACATGTCGAGGAGGTTGCCGACCAGGTGCTCCAGGCGGTCGGCGCCCGCCTCGATGCCCTCCAGGAGTTCGGCCTCGTCCTCCGGGGACCACTCGACGTCGTCCGAGCGCAGGGAGGACACGGCGGCCTTGATGCCGGCGAGGGGGGTGCGCAGGTCGTGGCTGACGGCGGCGAGCAGCGCGGTGCGGATGCGGTTGCCCTCGGCGAGGGTGCGGGCCTGGTCGGCCTCGGAGAGCAGGCGCTGGCGGTCCAGGACGACGGCGGCCTGCGCGGCGAAGGCGGCGAGCACGCGGCGGTCCTCCGCGGGCAGCACCCGGCCGGACAGGGCGAGGGCCATGTGGTCGCCGACGGGCATGTCGACGTCGGCGTCCTCGGGGCGCTCCAGCGGGCGGCCGTCGCCGACCCGGCCCGCGCAGGTCCAGGGGTCGGTGTCGCCCGCGCGCTCCAGGAGGGCCACCGACTCCATGGCGAAGGTCTCGCGGACCCGCTCCAGGAGGGCCTCCAGGCTGGTCTCGCCGCGCAGCACGCTGCCGGCGAGGAAGGAGAGTATCTCCGCCTCGGCGCGCAGCCGGGCCGCCTGGTGGGTGCGCCGGGCCGCCAGGTCCACGACGGAGGCGACCGACACGGCGACGCCCACGAAGACGGCGATCGCGACGATGTTGTTGTTGTCGGAGACCGTCCACAGGTGCAGGGGCGGTGTGAAGTAGTAGTTGAGGAGCAGCGACCCGAAGGCCGCCGAGGCGAGCGCCGGGAGCAGCCCGCCCACCAGCGCGGCGGCGACCGTGAGGGTGAGGAAGAGCAGCATGTCGTTGGCGAGGCCGAGGTCGGCGTCGACATGGGTGAGGAGCAGGGTCAGCAGCGCGGGTCCCGCGACGCCGACCAGCCAGCCCCAGATGACCCGGGAGCGGCCCAGGCGTGCCCCGCGGGCGACGGGCAGGCCGCGCCCCTTGGCGACCTCGCCGTGGGTGACGATGTGGACGTCCAGGTCGGGGCCGGACTCGCGGGCGACGGTCGCGCCGACGCCGGGTCCGAAGATGTACTGCCAGGTCTTGCGGCGGGAGGAGCCGAGGACGATCTGGGTGGCGTTGACGCCGCGCGCGAAGTCGAGGAGCGCGGCGGGTATGTCGTCGCCTATGACGTGGTGGAAGGTGCCGCCGAGGTCCTCGACGAGGGTGCGCTGGACGGCGAGTTCCTTGGGGGACGCGCCGGTCAGGCCGTCGCTGCGGGCGATGTAGACGGCGAGGATCTCACTGCCCGAGCCCTTGGCGGCCATCCGGGAGGCGCGGCGGATCAGGGTGCGGCCCTCGGGGCCGCCGGTCAGGCCGACGACGATGCGCTCGCGGGCCTGCCAGGTGGAGCGGATGTTGTGTTCGCCGCGGTACTGCTGGAGGTATTCGTCGACGCGGTCGGCGACCCAGAGCAGCGCGAGCTCGCGCAGGGCGGTGAGGTTGCCGGGCCGGAAGTAGTTGGAGAGGGAGGCGTCGATGCGGTCCGGCTTGTAGATGTTGCCGTGGGCCATGCGGCGGCGCAGCGCCTGGGGCGACATGTCGACCAGCTCGATCTGGTCGGCGCGGCGCACCATCTCGTCCGGCACGGTCTCGCGCTGGCGCACGCCGGTGATCGACTCGACGACGTCGCCGAGCGACTCCAGGTGCTGGATGTTGACCGTGGAGACGACGTCGATCCCGGCCGCGAGGAGCTCCTCGACGTCCTGCCAGCGCTTGGCGTTGCGGGAGCCGGGGACGTTGGTGTGGGCGAGCTCGTCGACCAGGGCGACGGCGGGGGCGCGCTCCAGGACGGCGTCGACGTCCATCTCGGTGAACGCCGTGCCGCGGTACTCCAGGTCCTTGCGGGTGACCTGTTCCAGGCCGTGCAGCATGACCTCGGTGCGCGGCCGGTCGTGGTGCTCCACGAAGGCGATCACGCAGTCGGTGCCGCGCTCGATACGGCGGTGCGCCTCGGAGAGCATGGCGTAGGTCTTGCCGACGCCCGGTGCCGCACCGAGGTAGATCCGAAGCTTGCCGCGTGCCATGGCCCCATTGTCTTCCCGAAACTGCTGTGTACGCAGCGTCGACCTTACGGCCAACAAATCAGGCAATACGGACGAGCCGGTACGGGGGTGCCGTCCTTGACACAACCCTGATGCGGGCGGGCGGCGCCGGGCGTGCCGGGTGCCTCAGTGCTCGACGGCCCGCGCGCCGGCCTGCGCGGGGACGTGCGCGCCGTGGTCGGTGATCTCGCCGTCGCACAGTTCGAGGACCCGGTCGGCGAGGTCGAGCAGGGCCGCGTCGTGCGTGGCGACCAGGGCGGTGACGCCCTCGCCGCGGACGACGGCACGGAGCAGCTCCATCACGGCGAGGCCGGTCTCCGCGTCGAGCTGTCCGGTGGGTTCGTCGGCGATCAGGAGGGCGGGCCGGTTGGCGAGGGCACGGGCGATGGCCACGCGCTGCTGCTGGCCGCCGGAGAGTTCGCCGGGCCGCTGCCGGGCGTGGTCGGCGAGGCCCACCAGGGCGAGCAGGAGACGGACGCGCTCCTCACGCTCGCGGGGGTCGGTCCTGCGCAGCCGCAGGGGGACGCCGACGTTCTCGGCGGCGGTGAGGATGGGGATGAGCCCGAAGGACTGGAAGATGAAGCCGAGGCGGTCCCTGCGCAGGGCGAGCAGGCCGTTCTCGCCGAGTCCGGCGAGGTCCACGCCGTCCACGGTGATCTTTCCGCGGTCCGCGGAGTCGAGCCCGCCGACGAGGTTGAGCAGGGTCGTCTTGCCGGAGCCGGAGCGGCCCTTCAGGGCGACGAGTTCGCCGCGCGGCACGCCGAAGGAGACGCCTCGCAGGGCGTGCACGGCCGCGGCCCCGGTGCCGTACGTCCGGTGCAGGTCCTCGACGACGACCATGTCCCCCGCGCCCACCGCCACGGCCCACTCCCCCGGTCCGCCCCCGGGTCCGCGGGGGCCGGGCGCCAGTATCGCCACCGGGCACCCGGCCGGACAAGGGACCGATCAGCTCGGGTTGCCCGCGTGCGTCAGGGTCTCCCAGGCGACGAAGAGGTTGTTGGAGCCCGCCGGGCGGTTGCGTTCGGTGAGCTTCTGGGTGTTGGTCATGGGCTGGCCGAGGCGTCCGGCGAGGGCGTTGTAGCCGACCTCGGTGACCGGGCCGAGGCCGCGGTGGAGCGTGCCCTTGCAGAGCGAGGCGGGCGGGGCCTCGCCGAGCTCGTACTTCGCCTGGAAGCCGAGGCCCTGGCGCAGCCGCTCGCCGACGTCGGTCGTGTAGAGGTCCTGGCCCTGGATGCGGCTGGTCTCGGCGACGTGCGAGATGGCGGAGAGGCCGTATCCGGTGTGGGTGAAGTCGCGGCAGGTCTCCTGGGTGAGGCCGGTGGTGAAGGTCCCCTGGCCCTGCCAGTACTTGACGATCTTGTCGCGGGTGTCGAGGTTCTGGCCGGGCACGGTCTTCGGCAGCGCGCCGTCGGACGCCAGGTAGACGTACGCGGCCGTGCGCGTGCGGAACTTCGCCATCGCCTTGTCGTACGACGCCTTGTCCTCCAGGAAGACGGAGATGCCGACGGCCGCCTCCATCATCGACAGCTCCCAGTTGCCGTTGGAGAGGGAGCCGTTGATGATCTCGGGGAGGTAGACGGTGCGCAGCATCGTGCCGAAGCGGCCGGAGTTCGCCCAGGTGCCGGTGTACGTGTGCTTGATGATCTCGGCGGCCCGCGGCCAGCTGGACCCGGCCCAGCCGGTCTGCAGCGGCGCGTTGCTGTTGGTGTGGTCCTTCAGGACGGCCGACCAGGCGTCCATCAGCTCGATGGACTTCTTCGCGTAGCGCTCGTCACGCGTGAGGTACCAGGCGAGGGCGGTGGTGTACGCGGCGATCGCGTCCTCGCGCTCGTCGGTGCAGCCGTAGTTGGGGTCGGAATAGGAGCCGCACTCCACGACGGCGCGGGGCTTGGCGGTGCGGGACAGCGAGGCGTACTTGCTGCCCATCATCTGGTCGTAGGCGGACTTCCAGGGCTGGGCGCCCGCGTCGACCTTCCCCCGGGTGAAGTCCAGTTGGGCACGGGAGACGGTGACGCCGGGGTGCACGAAGGTCGTGGGGGCCGCCTCGGCGCGCTCGGCTCCGGGCCAGGCCACGAGGCCGGCGACCAGGGCGGTCACCAGGGTGGCGACGGCCGTTCCCGCGCGAAGGCGCGATCTGCGGCGTCGGGTGCGTGCGGGGGTGGGGGCGTACGGCATGGGGGGACCATCCGTTCTCGTCTGCGAGGTCGCTGGTTCTCGTATGTGAACGTCAAGTGCCTGTCTGAACACGCGTGTTGGGCCGTGACCATAGGTACGGCCCCGACTTCCGTCAAGGCGTGAGGAAAGAAACGCTGTTCAGGGCGCGGGCGCGAGCGGCGCCGGGGGCCGGGCCGCACCGGCCGCGCGCGGCGGTCCTCGACGGCCGCGGGAGCGACGGGACCAGCCGGAAACACCGGATTCGGTGGCGGTGGGATCAGCCGGACGTGCCGGGTGGGTCGGCGTCATCCGCCGGCGCGTCGGGCCACACCCCCACGTGGTCCCGCTCCGCCGTCAGCCGCACCCGGCCCCGCAGCCCGTACCGTTCGACGTACTCCCCCGGCAGCTGCAGCCGGCCCGCCCGGTCCAGAACCGTGAACTCCTCACCCGTGCCGTCCTGTTCGCGCAGCGTCTCCGTGGCGGTGCGGCCGTCGCGGATGCGCACCGTGCGCCGGACCTGCCCGGAGACGAGGGGGTCGTGGGTGACGACCACGACGGTCGCGCCGAGCTGCTCGTTCGCGCGGCGCAGCGCCGCGAAGACCTCTTCGCCGCCCGCCGTGTCGAGTTCGCCGGTCGGCTCGTCGGCGAGAAGCACGCGCGGGGCGTTGGCGGTGGCGACCGCGACGGCCACGCGCTGCTGTTCGCCGCCGGAGAGCTCACCGGGCCGCCGGTCGCGGCAGTACGCGACGCCGAGCACGTCGAGCAGTTCGGCGGCCCGCTCCCGGCGCGCACGGCGGGGCACGCGCGCGTAGGTCATCGGCAGCGCCACGTTCTCCAGCGCGGTCAGATAGGGCAGCAGGTTGCGGCCGGTCTGCTGCCAGACGAAGCCGACGGTGGACCGTCGGTAGCCGAGGCGTTCGCGGCGGCCCATCGCGAGCAGGTCGTGGCCCGCCACCCGGGCGCGGCCCGCGGTGGGCAGGTCGAGCCCGGAAAGGATCGACAGGAGCGTCGACTTGCCCGACCCCGAGGCGCCGACCAGGGCCACGCACTCGCCCTCCGTCACCACCAGGTCGAGGCCCTGCAGCGCCTGCACCTCGACCTCGTCGGTCCGGTAGACGCGGACGAGGTTCTCGCAGACGACCAGGCCCTCCTCGCCCGCGGGGCGCCCCGCGGCACGGGCCCGCGCCTCCAGATCGGCCAGTTCAGTCATCGGTTCTCCCCAGTCGCAGGACGGCGCCGAGCCCCCGGCGCCGCCCCAGCCAGCTCTCCAGGCCCACCGCCGCGGCGACCAGGACGCCGAGTCCCGCCCCCAGGGCGGCGGTGAACAGCACGTCGATGTGCCGGTCGGGCGCGGCGGGGCCGCCGGTGAACTCCCGCAGGTCCAGGGCGGGTCCGAGCAGCGCGGGCAGCGCCACGCCGAGCGCCGCACCGCCCACGAGGGCGGCGAGGACCAGGGGCAGGAGCTGCAGCAGGTGCAGCCCGGTCACGGCGCGCCCGCCGAGGCCGAGGGTGCGCAGGTAGGCGGTGGTGCGGCCGCGCGCGGCCGCGGACAGGAGCAGTTCGAGGACGAGGGCCACCAGCGCGAGGAGCACGGCCAGGGCGGTGCAGGCGGTGTGCGCCACGGTCACGGCGGCGATCAGCCGGTCGTCGGCGGCCTCGGCCTGCTCCTCGGCCCGGATGCGCAGCTCCCCGCCGGTCGCTCCGGGGGCGGCACGCGGGACCAGGGAGCGCAGCGCCGCGGTGTCCAGGCGCTTCCCGTACAGCAGGAGCGCGCTCTCCTCGAAGTCCCGGGCGGCGAAGGCGCGCAGGTCGCGGTTGTCCGCCAGGAGCAGGCGCTCGCCGGTCCCGGTGGCGCGGAGCACGGGGCCCAGGGCGGCGTCGTGCGCCGCGCCCGCGGGCAGCGTGTCCACGATCCGCAGCCGGGTCTTCCTGTTCCCCAGGGTGAAGGTGAGCAGGTCGCCGGGCCGCCCCGCGGAGGCGAGGACGCGGATCTCGCCGCCCTTGCCGCCCCGCGTGAGGCCGCTCCGCGTGAGGCCGCCCCGCGTGAGGCCGGCCGCGCGCAGCGCCCGCGCGGCGCCCGAATCCGGTGCCGACCGGCCCAGTTCCGTCCCGTCCACGCCGACGAGGCCCGCGATCCCGTACCGCCCGCCGTCCGTGCCGCTGACCGGATCGACCCGCATCCGGCGCACCGCCACCGTCTCCCGCACGCCACGCGCGCGGGCCAGCCGCTGGGCCGTGCCGGGGTCGCGGCCCGCGCCCAGGAAGGAGGCGTCGGCGCCCACCTGCCAGGCCGCCGCGGCCCGCCGCCCCTCGACCAGCGTCCCCGAGACGAGCCCGCCGAACACCGCGCCGGCCAGCGTCACCACGAGGACCAGCAGCGCGAGCCCCCGCGCCGGGGCCTCCTTGGCGGCCCGGGACAGCGCCACCAGGGCGACCGCGCCACGCCCCCGGGCCGACCAGCGCGCCGCCACGCGCACCGGCCAGGGATAGCACCGCACCAGCACGGCGACCGTCGCGAGGCCCAGCAGCACCGGCACGGCGGCGAGCAGCGGATCGGGCCCCGCCGCCTCCTCGGTGCCCCGCGCCCGCAGCGCGAGGACGCCGCCCGCGGCGAGCAGCAGCACCAGCGCCTCGGCCACCGCACGGCGCCCGGCGCCCGGTGGCGCGCCCTCCCGCAGCACGGCGCGGTCGCGCACCGCGGTCCAGGTCAGGACGGGCAGGACCAGCCAGCAGAGCGCCGCGACGAGCAGCCCGGTGCCGTACGCCGGTGAGCTGCCCGGCACCGCCGCCGCGACCGCGCAGCCGGCGCCGTACCCGAGCAGCGCGGCGGGCACGCAGTCCGCCGCGCGGCGGAGGGCGAGTCCGGTGGCCGACGCGCCGCGGGCCCGCCGCAGCCGGTCGGCGTCCAGGCGTCCGCGTACCACCAGGAGCGCCGTCACGACGACGGCGGCGAGGCCCACGCCGAGCAGCGTGGCCAGGGCGAAGGACATCACCACGCTCGCCTGGCGCCACTGGCGCCCGAATTCCTCCAGGGGGGCGTCGAGCGCGCTGCGGATCTCCAGGTCGGTCGAGGCGTGGGCGCCGAGCATGCACCACTTCCCGCCCGCCGACTCGACGACGCAGTAGGCCTCCCGCGCGGCGGGCGGGTAGCGGGTCATGACCCGGCGCAGCTCCCGCTCCCCGCGCTCCCCCACGAACCGGGCCGCGACACCCGCCGTCAGGTCGAGGCGCATGTTCCACTCGACGGTGAGTTCGGCGTCCGACCGGCTCTGCAGCACCTCGACGCCGCGGGGCGCGACGAGGGCACCGGCGTCCTGGGTACGCCCGGTCAGGGCGGGCAACGGCCGTTCGAGCAGCGGCTGCTCGGTCCACAGCGGCCTGCCGTCCGTGCCCGTCGCCCGGTAGACGCCGACGAGCAGGCCGACGGCCCGGACGTTCACCAGAGCGCCGCCCCGCAGCGCGATCCGCTGCCCGACGCGCAGGCCGAGGGCGGCACGGGTGCGCTCGGACACGGCGAGCTCGACCACCTGGCCGTGCGCGCGGGGCGCCCGACCCGCGACGTACGCGCCGCGGCCCGGCGCGTCGGAGGCGTACACCAGGGACATCGAGGCGGCCCGGTCGCCCACGGACGCCCGCACGGTGGGCAGTTCGATGCGCGTGGAGGTGTGCCGGAGTCCGCCGCGCAGGGCGCCGGGGGCGGCGTTCTCGAAGCCTTCCGCGTACCGGGCGAGGTCGGCCCCGAGGTCGCTCTCCTCGCCGGCCCGCGGCTCCTCCGGGTCGATCCGCACGCTGTGCACCACACCGGGGGCCGCCCGCTGCACCTGCGTGAACCGGCCCGCGAGCGCTTCCCCGCCGAGCCGCGCGACCAGTCCGGGACCGGCCGCGGCGACGCCCACGAGCACGGCGATCAACAACCCGAGCCCCCACGTCAGGGGCCCACGCCGCGCCCACTCCCGCCGCACCCACCCCCGCCGCACCGACGAGCCCGCGGACCACCACCGCCCCCCGCCGCTCACCCGTCACACCCCGCCCGCCGCACCCGCACCGGACCGGGCCGCGAGGACGCCCCCCGGCCCCCCGCCCGGACGCCCACGAGCACGGCGGCCGTCCACCCCCCGGCCCCATACGTGAGGGGCCCACGCCACACCCCCGCGGACCACCGCCCTCCGCCCCCGCTCACCCGTCGTCCCCCGCCCGCAGCACCCGCGCCGGGTCGAGCCGGCCGAGGACCCGCGCGGCCACCGTCACCACCGCGCAGATCACCGCGGTCGTCGCCCCGGCCGTCGCCGTCACCCGCACCCACGGCACCGAGGCGGCCAGCCACGGGAAGACCGGGCGGCCCGCCGCGTCGACCGTCACCACCGGCATGATCAGCGAGGCGAGGGCCGCGCCAAGCACCGTGCCGAGCACCGCCGCCACCCCGGCCAGCGCGAGCTGTTCGGTCCACAAGTAGGCGGCCAGTTGCCCGCGCCGCACGCCGAGCGCCCGCAGCAGGCCGAACTCCCGTTCCCTGGCCCGCGCCGAGAGCACGGTGTGCAGGGCGAACGCGATGACGGCGAAGGCCGGGGCGAGCACCAGGCACAGCACGAGCGCCCCGCGGGCACCGCGCCGCAGCGGGTCGTCGGCCAACTCCGCCCGGACGAGCGGCACGTCGACCGCGTGACCGAGGCGCGGATCCGCCCGCACCGCCGCCAGCGCCGCCGCCGTGTCCGCGCCGCGCACCTCCACCCACCACGCGCTCTCCGCGCCCGGCAGCACCCCGCTCAGGGCCCACTGGGCGGCCATCGCACGGGAGTCGGCGAGCAGCCTCGGCCGGTCGCGCGGCGCGCCGGGCACGGCCGCGATCCGCCCGACGATCCTCACCCGCGCGCTCCCGCCCGTGCTGCGCCGCACCGTCACCGTGTCCCCGACCCGGACCGCCCCCGAGGACAGCAGCGCGTCGTCGGCGAGCGCGGACGCGGCCGGGCGCCCCTTGGCGCGGTCCGTGCCGAGCCGTACGCCCCAGGTGGGGTACTTCAGATCGCCGTCGGGCCCGCGCAGCACGGCGTCGATGAGGGTCCCGGGAGCGGGCCGGTCGGCGCACAGCACGGGTCCCGGGGCCCGGGCGGGCGGCCGTCCCCCGCGCACCGGACCGCCGGCGACGCCCGGGCAGCCCGCCGCGCGCCGGTCGGGCCGGTCGGTCCGCAGGTCCCGCCACCGCGCCTGCCGGGCGAGCCCGGGCACCCGGTCGACCGTGAGGCGGTACGTCCGCCGCACCCGCTCGCCGACCATGCTCAGATCGATCTGCACGATGCGTACGCCACCGCCGCGCGCCCCCACCTTCAGGGGCACGGTCCGGACGCCGCCCTCCTGCAGTACCAGGGAACTGGAGTGGCTCAGTCCGTCCCCGTCCTCGAAGAAGACGGTGAGCCGTACGGGCACGGGCCGGCCGCCTCCGCTCGCGGACAGGCGGACCCGCAGGGGCAGTTCCGCGCCCGGCCCCCGAGCGGGCGACCCGACCGGCAGCCCGTGTTCGGGGACCGTGTCCCCCAGCGGCGCCACCAGTTCGCGCAGCGGCCGGTCCGCGAGGTCGCCGCGCAGCGCGGGCACCGGACCCCGGTCGGTGTCGACGGCCGTGACGGACACCGCGTCCTGTCCGACGTACCCCTCGGAGAGGATCATGGGCGTGACCGCCCCGGCACCCGGCAGCGCCTGGTACGCGGCGCGCCGCTCGCCGGGCGGCACCCCCTCGCCCGGCTCGATCCGCAGGTCGGCGCCGACCCGGAACGCGGCCTGGTCCCGGTCGCCGCGGTCCAGGACGGCCAGGGCGGTGCTGCTGAGCGCGGCGACGGCGAGGGCGAGCGTCACCACCAGCGCGGGTCCGGCGTGCCGGGCCGCGCGACGGCCGAGCTGCCAGCCGCCGAGCGGCAGGACCAGGCCGCGGCCGCGCCGCGCGAGCGGGTCGACGACGCGGGCGAGGAGCGGCAGGAACCGCAGGACGAGCAGCGCGGCCGCCACGGTCATCGCGACGGGCGCGAGCACGAGGACCGGGTCGACGCCGTCGCCGCCGGTCACCGGGGAGCGGTACTGGCGCAGTTGCAGCCAGCCGAGCACGGCGACCGCGGCGAGCGCCAGGTCGGCGCCGAACCGCTGCGCCCCGGCGAAGCGGGCGACGCGCAGCCGGAGCCGGGCCACCGCCCGCCGGTCCCCGGCGACCCGCAGGGCCGGCAGCAGCACCGCGAGGCCGTGCACGACGAGGGCGGCACCCGCCGCCGCCCAGGCGGGTCCCGTCACCGCGGACGCGGGCACGTCGCCCTCGACGAGCCCGGCTCCGCGCAGCCCGTGCAGCAGCGGGCCCGCGAGGAAGGGCGCGGCCAGGGCGGCGGGCCCGGCGGCGCAGGCCCACTGGGCGGCCGTCGACAGGGCGATCCGCCGGCGCCCCGCGCCGCGCGCGGCCAGCAACGCCAGCTCGGGGCGCCGGTGTTCGGCGAGCTGGCGTGCGGTCAGGACAAGGGCGGCGACGGCGAGCGCGGCCAGCAGGGTGGCGGGGACGTAGAGCCCGGCGCGGGCCACGGCGATCGGCGTGGTGAGCCGGTCGAGCGCCCTGCGCAGCCCGGCCGACAGCGTCAGGTCCGCCACCGGTGCGCCGGAGCCGCCGCGCGCCACGGAGAGCGCGGCGTCGCTGCCCGCGAACCGCTTCACCCGCTCCCGCAGCGGCCCGATGTCCCCGAGCCGCAGCGTGTCCGTGCGCGGCACCCCGAGCCAGAGCGCCCGGGCGTCCCCGGCGAGGGCCCCGCGGCCGGCGAAGGCGCGGCGCGGCACGACCGCGATCGAGTCGGGCGTCCCGAACGTGCTGCTGAGCGTCGCCCACACCGCGGGCGCGCGGTCCTTGGCGGCGTACAGCCCCACGACCCGCAGCGGCACCGGCCGTGCGCCCGCGCCCCGCACGGTGATCCGGCCGCCGAGGTCGACGGCGAGCTCGGCGGCGGCGGCCTCGGTCAGGGCGACCTCGGTCGCCCCGGCCGTGGCGCGCGGCCACCGTCCGGCGCGCAGCGCCGCATGCCGGCCGGTGTCCTGGAGGGCGACGACGGAGAGGGTGGCGTCCTCGCGCGGGTGCCCCCCGGCCTCGGTGACGGAGAGCTCGTCGTTGCGGGCCGCGGGGGCCCGCAGCGCGGACCAGGTGCGGTGGGGCACGTCGCCGTAGGTGCGGTCGAGGGCGGCCCGTACGTCGTGGTCCAACTCCCGGGTGCGGTCCGCCCGGTGGGGGCCCGCGACCTCGACGACGGCGTCCCGGTCGGCGGCCAGACGCCGCTGCACCCCGCCCTCGACCGCCTTCTCGGAGAGCGCGGCCAGCGCGGCGAGCACGGTGGCGGCGAGCAGCACCGCGAGCCCTGCCGCCCCCAGGACGAGCCCGTGGTGGCGGGTGGCGCGCAGGGCCGCGGGCAGGCGTCGTCCCCTCACCGCACCGGTCTCCCCCCGATCGACCGGCACAGTATGGGCGTACGCAAAAGTGGCCCGCAATGGATCCGGACGAACCGGAACCACCACGGGCCACTTGGCGGTCGAGACATCGTCCGCCCGGCGAGGAGCCATCGGCCCGGCGCGAAGCCGGGCGCGGCAGCGGGGTCAGCGCACCTCGGTGATCTCCGGACCACGCTGGAGCTGCCCCATGCCGCCGGAGAAGCGCGAGCCCTCCTGCTGCTCCTGCTGGACGCCCTCGGCGACCATCTGCGCGTCGTCCGGCAGCTTCAGGACGATCGGGTCGCGGGGCGCCATCGGGCCCTCGCCGCGCACGACGACGGTGTCACGGAAGATCTGCTCCAGGAGCCCGGCGGCCTGCGGCTGCACCGCGCCCTGGCCGGAGATCACGCCACGCAGGAACCAGCGCGGGCCGTCGACGCCGATGAAGCGCACGACCTGCACCCCGCCGGTGCCGTCGGGCAGCTGTACCGGGACCTGGGCGCGCAGCTCCCAGCCGAGGGGGCCCTCGACCTCGTCGATGACACCGCCCTGCTGGGTGATGCCGGAGGCGATCTCCTCGCGGACCTCGCCCCAGATGCCCTCCTTCTTGGGGGCGGCGAAGCCCTGCAGCTGGATGGCGCTGTCCTGGAGAACGACGGTGGCCGCGACGATCGCGTCGCCCGCGACCTCCACCCGCAGCTCCATGCCCTCGACACCCGGCACGAAGAGTCCGCCGAGGTCCACGCGGCCCTCACCGGGCTCGCGGACCTCCGCGAGGTCCCAGGGACCGTCGGGGCGGGGCTCGGGCTCGAGCCTCACGCGCGACCGCGCGGCGTCGGACCGGTCATCGCCATCCACGCCGTCGACGACCTGCTCGTCCGCGCCCGCCGCGTCCTCGGCGGCACTGTCCTTCTTGCGACGTCCGAACACGTCACTGTCCTTCCCGGTCGGATACGACCGATGCGTATCGATTCCCACCCGTTTGTTGGCCCGGGCTCGCGCCCGCGCCGGTGCCCACGGCGGCATGGCCGCCGGTGGACCCGAAGCCCCCCTCGGCCCGCGCCGATGCGGGAAGCTCCGCCACCTCCTGGAAGCGAACCTTCTCGACCTGCTGGACGACCAGTTGGGCAATCCGGTCGAAGCGCTCGAACCGCACTGCCTCGCGCGGGTCGAGATTCACCACGATCACCTTGATCTCTCCACGGTACCCGGCATCCACCGTCCCCGGGGCATTCACCAGAGCGACACCGCAGCGGGCGGCGAGGCCCGAACGGGGGTGCACGAAGGCCGCGTACCCCTCCGGGAGCGCGATGGACACCCCGGTGGGGAGCACCACCCGCTCGCCGGGGGCCAGTTCGCAGGATTCCGTCGTCCGCAGATCGGCACCGGCGTCGCCGGGCTTCGCGTACGCGGGCAGCGGCACCTCGGGGTCGACGCGCCTGATCAGCACGTTCAGCTCGGCCGGGCCGCTCAGGGGGGCAGGGGACGTCACGGGTTCACCTCGAAAGCGCGGGCACGCCGGACCTGGTCCGGGTTGTTCATGGCGGCCTGGATCTCCTCCGGCCTGCCGTTGTCGATGAAGTGGTCGACCTTCACCTCGATGAAGAGGGCGTCCGCGCGGACCGCGACGGGCCCCTCGGGGCCGCCGATCCGGCCGGTGGCCCTCGAGTAGATCTTGCGCCCGGCGACGGCCGTGACCTCGGCCTCCAGGAAGAGCACGGTGCCCAGCGGCACCGGCCGCACGAAGTCGGTCTCCAGCCGTCCGGTCACCGCGATCACGCGCAGCAGCCAGTTCAGCGAGCCCAGCGTCTCGTCGAGCGCGGTGGCGAGCACCCCGCCGTGGGCCAGGCCGGGCGCGCCCTGGTGCGCCTCGCGCACGGTGAACTCGGCCGTGATGGCCACGCCCTCGCCGGCCCGTGCCGCGAGGTGCAGTCCGTGCGCCTGACCCTCGCCACAGCCGAAACAGTGCTCGTAGTGGGCACCGATGAGCTCGCCCGGGGCGGGCGCGTCGGGGTGGCGGACGGGCGCTATGGCGTCGGCCGGGGGCGTCAGGGCTGCAGATGTACCACTCACAGGCGCAGACCTTACCTCCGCGTCAGGGCGCCGACCGCACCGTGCCAAGCTTGGTTCCATGCAGCCTTACGAAGAACGCCTGACCGCGCCCCGATCGTGGTGGTTCGTCTCGGTCCTGGTGGGGGTCGCGATGGCCCTGATCATGCTGCCGTTCGGCACCCTGCCGCTGCTCGGCGGCCTGGTCGGCGGCACGGCGGTGGCGGCGGTCGTGACCAGCGCGTACGGCGCGGTGCGGATCCGCGTGGTGGCGGGCTCACTGGTCGTGGGCGACGCGAAGATCCCGGTGTCGGCGCTGGGTGACGCGCAGGTGCTGACCGGCGAGGAGACGCGCGCCTGGCGCACGTACAAGGCCGACCCGCGCGCCTACATGCTGCTGCGCGCCTACATCCCCACGGCCCTGCGCGTGAACATCACGGACCCGCAGGACCCGACGCCGTACGTGTACGTCTCCACGCGGCGCCCCGAGGAGCTGGCGGCCGCCCTGGAGTCGGTACGGGCCGCCCGGCCCTGACGGCGGCGCTCAGCGGCCCCTGAGGGGGCACTGGGGCCCGGCCCGGAAGGCCCGGCGGGGCCGGCACCGGGAGGTCGGCGGCCCGGGAGTCAGCGGCCCAGCTCCTTGGGGATCTCCCCCATGCGCAGCGGGTCGCTCGGCCTGTCCAGGGGCGGCAGCGCGGGCAGCGCGTCCCACGGCACCTGGTGCTTGCGCAGGTCCCGACGGATCCGCCCGGCGAGCTTCCGGGTGTCCCGGCGGTTCATGACCGCGCCGACCGCGGCGCCCACCATGAAGGGCATGAGGTTCGGCAGGTTCCGGACCATCCGCTTCATGATCTGCTGGCGCAGCTCCCGCTTCATCTGGCCGCCGAGGGCGGCGTTGAGCGTCGCGGGCTTGGCGACGTCGATGCCGCGCTCCTGGGACCAGGAGTTCAGGTACGCCGTGCTGCGCTGCGTCAGGGGGCCTTCCGGCCGCAGGCCGTAGACCTCGTGCAGCTCGGCGATCAGTTTCAGTTCGATGGCGGCGACGCCGGTGATCTCCGCCGCGAGCTCGGCGGGCATCGCGGGCGGCACCGGCAGCATCGCGGCGGCGCCCACTCCCGCGCCCACGGTGGACGTGGCGTTGGCGGCGCCCGCGACGAGCTTGTCCGCGAGCTGCTCGGGGCCGAGGCCCGGGAACTGCTTGCGGAGGGTCGCGAGATCGCGGACCGGGATCCGCGGGGCGTTCTCGATGAGGCGGTCGGCGAGATAGCCGATGCCGGCCTTGGCGCCGCGCCCGCCCTTGCGCACGCCGTCCCTCACTCCGAGCGTGACGGCGGCGACCCGGCTGCCCCTGGACCCTGCCCCACGGGCATTCCGAGCGGTCCCGGGAGCCTTGTCCACCGCCGTCGCGTCCGGCGGCGCCGTCAGGGCGTCCGCCGGTTCGAGCGAGGCTGCCCCGGTGGCGGAAGAGCCTCGCCCGTCATCACGTGCACCGGCGTCCGGAACGCCGGCCTCGTCCGCCCCGCGCTTGCGGAAGCGGCGCTTCCTGGACGGGGTCGAGCCAGTCACGGCCGACCCCGCCTCAGTCGCAGTCGCGGCAGATCGGCTGGCCGTTCTTCTCTCGGGCCAGCTGGCTGCGGTGGTGGACCAGGAAGCAGCTCATGCAGGTGAACTCGTCCTGCTGCTTCGGGAGCACGCGCACGGCGAGCTCCTCGTTGGAAAGGTCGGCGCCGGGCAGCTCGAGGCCCTCGGCGGCCTCGAACTCGTCGACGTCGACCGCTGAGGTCGACTTGTCGTTCCGCCGTGCCTTGAGTTCCTCGATGCTGTCCTCGTTGACGTCATCGTCGGTCTTACGTGGGGTGTCGTAGTCCGTTGCCATGTCGCTCTCCCCCTCTGGGTGTCTGCGGTGTCTCAGCGCACGTAACGCGTGAGAGGCCGGACTTGTGCCCGACCTGAGGCGGAGATTTTGCCTCACATCAAGGTCTGTTACTCAATCGACACCCAACCGCACCCCTGAAGAGGTGATCGGGTTGGATGGCGATCGGGACCGTACACGGTCCGAATGTCGCACTTCACGGGCGCCACCCCGTGTACTTCCCGTGATCAAGACCCCCGAAAACCCGGATTTTCCCGGCTTTCCGACGACTTTCACGATCACAGAGAGTAGATGGCCGAAAAATCGCCTCTGTGATCGATCGCACACGTCCTTCCCGGGATGGGCCCCCGAAAATTCCGCGCAAAGCGAACAGGTCGGCGCGTCCGCGACAGCATCTCAGAGAGGCAAGGTGACTCGCATCACGAGGCCACCCCCCTCACGCGGCTCCGCGATGATACGGCCCCCGTGGGCCCGCGCCACCGACCGGGCGATCGACAGGCCGAGTCCGACGCCCTTGTCGCTGCCCGTGCGCTCGGTCCGCAGCCGCCGGAACGGCTCGAAGAGGTTGTCGATCTCGTACGCCGGGACCACCGGGCCCGTGTTCGACACCACCAGGACCGCCTGGCCGTGCTGGGCCTCCGTGGTGACCTCGACCCAGCCCTCGTCCGGCACGTTGTACCTGACGGCGTTCTGGACGAGGTTCAGGGCGATCCGCTCCAGGAGGACGCCGTTGCCCTGCACGACGGCCAGGCCGCGCTCCCCGCGGATCTCCACGTTCTTCGCCTCGGCCTCGGCGCGCACCTGGTCGACGGCGCGGTGGGCGACCTCGGCGAGGTCGACCGGCTTGCGCTCCACGATCTGGTTGTCGCTGCGGGCGAGCAGCAGCAGGCCCTCCACGAGCTGCTCGCTGCGCTCGTTCGTGGCGAGCAGCGTCTTGCCGAGCTGGTGGAGCTCGGGGGGCGCACCGGGGTCGGAGAGGTGCACCTCCAGGAGCGTGCGGTTGATCGCCAGGGGCGTGCGCAGCTCGTGCGAGGCATTGCCGACGAAGCGCTGCTGGGCGGTGAAGGCCCGCTCCAGACGGTCCAGCATCTCGTCGAAGGTGTCGGAGAGCTCCTTCAACTCGTCGTCCGGGCCGTCCAGTTCGATCCGCCGGGTCAGGTCCGTGCCGGCCACCCGGCGCGCGGTGCGCGTGATGCGGCCGAGCGGCGAGAGGACCCGGCCCGCCATCGCGTAGCCGAAGGCGAACGCGATCACGGCCAGGCCGAGCAGGGCGAGCAGCGAGCGGCTGAGGAGGTTGTCGAGGGCGTTCTGGCGCACCTGGTTGACGCACTCGTTCAGCGCGGAGTTGAGCTGCACCTCCGAGGGGTGGTCGGGCAGCCCCTGGAAGTTGGCGCACGTGCTGCTGCTGACCGTCGACTTGCCGGTGACCCGGAAGGGCAGGTCACTGCCCACGTTCAGGGCCTGCGCGGCGAGCAGATAGATGATCGAGAGCAGCAGGATGCCCGCGATGAGGAACATCCCGCCGTACAGCAGCGTGAGCCGTATGCGGATCGTGGGGCGCAGCCACGGGAAGGGCGGTTCGACCTTGCGGGGGTCCCAGGTGGGCTTCGGGGGCGCGGCTGGTGGCGCCGGGGTCGCGGCCACCGCCGATCAGATCCGGTAGCCCGAGCCCGGCACCGTCACGATGACGGCGGGCTCGCCGAGCTTGCGGCGCAGGGTCATGACGGTCACCCGGACCACGTTCGTGAACGGGTCCGTGTTCTCGTCCCAGGCCTTCTCCAGGAGCTGCTCCGCGGAGACGACCGCGCCCTCGCTGCGCAGCAGCACTTCCAGGACGGCGAACTCCTTGGGGGCCAGCTGGATCTCCTTGCCCTCCCGGAAGACCTCGCGGCGGTTGGGGTCGAGCTTGATCCCGGCGCGCTCCAGGACGGGCGGCAGCGGCACGCTGGTGCGCCGGCCGAGGGCACGCACGCGTGCCGTGAGCTCGCTGAACGCGAAGGGCTTGGGGAGGTAGTCGTCGGCGCCGATCTCCAGGCCCTCGACGCGGTCGCTGACGTCGCCGGACGCGGTGAGCATCAGGACGCGGGTCGGCATGCCGAGCTCGACGATCTTGCGGCAGACGTCGTCGCCGTGCACGAGCGGGAGGTCCCGGTCGAGCACCACCACGTCGTAGTCGTTGACACCGATGCGCTCCAGGGCGGCCGCTCCGTCGTACACGACGTCGACGGCCATGGCCTCCCGGCGCAGTCCGGTGGCCACCGCATCGGCGAGCAGCTGCTCGTCCTCGACGACGAGTACGCGCACGTCGCTGTCCTTCCTCTGTGCCCCTGCGGGCAGGTCTGGCGTGGGGTAAGGCCTCCATCCTGCCCCTTTCGGCCATAAACCGGCTGTAAGGCGGCCCTCAGGTGCTCCCGGGGCGCGGGAATGCGGGATTTTCTCCGGCGGTTGAGGTTTCTGCGGAAGGGGGCCAGGGGAAGACGGCCTTACACCCGCGATCACGCTTTGTATGTGGCACGCCACGAACCGCTTTCCGCGGAGCGGACGTGATCGCCCCTTCCCTTGAGGCACGCCCGTGCCATCGACGACCCACGACCCAGCCGAGGGGGCGCAACCATGGACGCATTCACCGCAGGTCTTCTGCAGCGCATAAAGGCCACGGAGTCCGACCTCACGAAGGCCCGTGAGACGGGAGACGACTTCCTTGCCGAGGTCGAGCTGGCGGAGCTGGAAGATCTCCACCGCCTGGCCGCCGAGCACGGCGTCGAGGTGGGCGTGCTCCACGCCTGACCCGCACTCCTGAGCGAGCTGCGCGGAAGGGCCCCCGCACCGGTGGACGCGGTGCGGGGGCCCTTCCGTGCGTCCGGGCGTCCCGCGGGGGCCCGGCGGACGTCTAGTCGTGCCAGGCGCCGAGGTCCTCCAGGCGGCCCTGGAGCGTCTCGAAGAGGCCGGGCGGGGCGGCGACGGCCAGCTCGCCCGACAGGGCCTCTCCGGGGCGTCCACCGGTCAGCGCGCCCGCCTCCCGGGCGACGAGGTCGCCCGCCGCGTAGTCCCAGGGGTTGAGCCCCCGCTCGTAGTACGCGTCGAGCCGGCCCGCCGCGACGTCGCACAGGTCGATCGCGGCCGACCCGGCGCGCCGGATGTCGCGCACCTCGGGGATCAGGTGGCGGGCCACCTCGGCCTGGTGGGCGCGGCGCTCGGCGACGTACCCGAAGCCGGTGCCGACCAGGGCCCGGTCGAGGGGCGGGGCGGGGCGCACGCGCGTGGGGACGTCGTCGAGGTGGGCGCCCCCGCCGAGGACCGCGTGGTAGGTCTCGCCGCGCATCGGGGCGTGCACGACGCCGACGAGCGTCCGGCCGTCCTTGCGGGCGGCGATGGACACGGACCAGTCGGGGCGGCCGTAGAGGTAGTTCACCGTGCCGTCGATGGGGTCGACGACCCACTGGACGCCGCTGCTCCCCTCGGAGCTCGCGCCCTCCTCCCCGAGGACGCCGTCGGCCGGCCTGCGCTCGGCGAGGAAGGCGGTGATCAGCTTCTCGGAGGCGATGTCCATCTCGGTGACGACGTCGACGGCGCTGGACTTGGTGGCGGCCACGCCCAGGTCGTCGGGGCGGCCGTCGCGCAGGAAGGTGCCCGCGCGGTGCGCGGCCTCCAGGGCGACGGCGAGGAGCTTGGCCGTGAGGGCTTCGGGTTCGGTCACGTCGGTCGTGTCGGTCACGTCGTTGTCCTCAGCGTTCTCAGCGTTCTCAGCGTTCTCAGCGTTCTCAGGCGTACGGGCTGTCGGCGCCCGCGGCCGCGGGCTTCGGGGCGCGGGCGGGGCAGCAGCCCACCGGGCACAGGTCGTGGCTCGGGCCCAGGGAGCCCAGGGCGCACGGGGTGACGGGCGTGCCGCTCTCGGCGGCCGCCCGCTCCAGGACCAGATCCCTGATCGCCGCCGCGAACCGCGGGTCGGCGCCCACGGTCGCCGACCGGCGCACCGGAAGGCCCAGCTCCGCCGCCTTGGCCTCGGCCTCCGTGTCGAGGTCGTACAGGACCTCCATGTGGTCCGAGACGAAGCCGATGGGGACCATGACGACCGCCGCGGCCCCGGCCGCGTGCCGCTCCTCCAGGTGGTCGCAGATGTCGGGCTCAAGCCACGGGATGTGCGGGGCGCCGCTGCGCGACTGGTAGACGAGCTCCCAGGGGTGCTCGACACCGGTCTCCTCGCGGACGGCGTCGGCGATGAGGCGGGCCACGTCGAGGTGTTCCCTGACGTACGCGCCGCCGTCGCCGTGCTCCTCGACGGGACCGGAGGTGTCCGCCGCGGCGTTCGGGATGGAGTGCGTCGTGAAGGCCAGGTGGGCGCCCTCGCGCACGTCGGCGGGGAGCTCGGAGAGCGACCGCAGGACGCCGTCGATCATGGGGCGCACGAAGCCGGGGTGGTTGAAGTAGTGCCGGAGCTTGTCGACCCGGGGCAGGTCCAGGCCTTCGGCCGCGAGGGTCGCGAGGGCGTCAGCGAGGTTCTCGCGGTACTGGCGGCAGCCCGAGTACGAGGCGTACGCGCTGGTGGCGAGGACGAGGATGCGGCGGTGGCCGTCGGTGACCATCTCGCGCAGCGTGTCGGTCAGGTAGGGCGCCCAGTTGCGGTTGCCCCAGTAGACCGGCAGGTCGAGGCCGTGCTCCGCGAAGTCCTTGCGCAGGGCGTCGAGCAGGGCGCGGTTCTGGTCGTTGATCGGGCTGACCCCGCCGAACAGGAAGTAGTGCTGCCCCACCTCCTTCAGGCGCTCCTTGGGGATGCCGCGCCCGCGTGTCACGTTCTCCAGGAACGGGACGACGTCGTCCGGGCCTTCGGGGCCGCCGAACGAGAGGAGCAGCAGGGCGTCGTACGGAGTGGAATCCAGCGCGTCGGACATGCAACCGATCCTGCCACCCGCCACCGACAGGCGGAAAACGGCCTCCGCCGATCGGAAAATTCCGGTGCGCCGTACCGCCCCGGAGCCGTAAGCTGTATGGGCCACCTTTACGCCTTACCGGAGCCGCTGCGTACCGAAGCCGCCCCGGCGCCCCAGCGGAGTCCACGTGCCCAGCCCTTACCGCGCCATCTTTGCCGCCCCCGGCACGAAGGCCTTCTCCAGCGCCGGATTCCTCGGCCGCATGCCGCTGTCGATGATGGGCATCGGCATCGTGACGATGGTGTCCCAGCTGACCGGGCGGTACGGCCTCGCGGGCGCCCTGTCGGCGACCGTCGCGCTGTCCGCGGCGGCGATCGGGCCGCAGATCTCCCGGCTCGTGGACCGGCACGGCCAGCGGCGCGTGCTGCGGCCCGCGACGCTGGTGTCCCTGGCGGCGGTCGCCGGGCTGCTGCTCTGCGCGAAGTTCGAGGCGCCGGACTGGACGCTGTTCCTCTTCGCCGCCCTGGTCGGCTGCGTGCCGAGCGTGGGTTCGATGATCAGGTCGCGCTGGGCGGTCCTGTACCGCGGCACCCCGCAGCTGCACACCGCGTACTCCTTCGAGTCCGTGGTGGACGAGGTGTGCTTCATCTTCGGGCCGATCATCTCGATCGGCCTGTCCACGGTGTGGTTCCCGGAGGCGGGGCCGCTGCTGGCCGGTGCCTTCCTCGCCGTGGGCGTCTTCTGGCTGACGGCGCAGCGGGCCACCGAGCCGGTGCCGCACTCCCGCGAGCACCACGCCAAGGGCTCCGCGCTGCGCTCCGGCGGCCTGCAGGTGCTCGTCGCCACCTTCGTGGCGACCGGTGCCATCTTCGGGTCGATCGACGTGGTCACCGTGGCGTACGCGGAGGACCAGGGCCACAAGTCCGCGGCCAGCCTGGTCCTCGCGGTCTACGCGCTCGGGTCCTGCCTGGCCGGGGCGGCCTTCGGACTGCTGCACTTCAAGGGGGCGCCCGCGCCGAGGTGGCTGCTGGGCGTCTGTGCGATGGCCGTGAGTATGATCCCGCTTCAATTGGTCGGGAACCTTCCGTTTCTGGCCGCGGCGTTGTTCGTAGCGGGCCTGTCCATCGCACCGACAATGATCACGACGATGGCCCTCGTCGAGCAGCACGTACCACGCGCGAAACTGACCGAGGGCATGACCTGGGTGAGCACCGGACTCGCGGTCGGCGTCGCGCTCGGCTCCTCCGCCGCCGGCTGGGTCATCGACGCCGCCGGGGCGGACGCCGGGTACAGCGTCCCGGGCGTCTCCGGGGCGGTCGCGGTCGCGGTCGGGTTCCTGGGGTATCGCCGGCTGAAGCGGCCGGTTCCACTACGGGGAGGGACCCATGAGTACGCGCACGGGCAGCGGGAAGAGCACACCGACGTGGCGTAACTGGGCGGGCAACGTCGCCGCGCGGCCGGTCCGCGAGGTCACCCCCGCATCGGTCGACGAACTGGCCGCCGCACTGCGCCGGGCCACCGAGGACGGCCTGACGGCGAAGCCCGTCGGCACCGGTCACTCCTTCACGGCGACCGCCGCGACGGACGGCGTCCTGATACGCCCCGACCTGCTGACCGGCATCCGCGACGTCGACCGCGCGGCCGGCACGGTCACGGTGGAGGCCGGCACCCCGCTGAAGCGGCTGAACGCGGCGCTCGCGCGGGAGGGCCTGTCCCTCACGAACATGGGCGACATCATGGAGCAGACGGTGTCCGGCGCCGTCAGCACCGGCACGCACGGCACGGGCCGCGACTCCGCCTCGATCGCCGCCCAGATCAGGGGACTCGAGCTGGTCACCGCGGACGGCACGGTCCTGACCTGCTCCGCCGAGGAGAACCCCGAGGTCTTCGCCGCCGCCCGCGTCGGCCTCGGCGCGCTCGGCGTGATCACCGCGATCACGTTCGCCGTGGAGCCGATCTTCTTCCTCACGGCCCGCGAGGAACCGATGACCTTCGACGCGGTCACCGGGGACTTCGACGCGCTCTTCGCCGAGAACGAGCACTTCGAGTTCTACTGGTTCCCGCACACCGGCAACTGCAACACCAAGCGCAACAACCGCAGCCCGGGCCCCGCGGCCCCGCCCGGCCGGGTGAGCGCCTTCGTCGAGGACGAGCTGCTCTCCAACGGCCTCTTCCAGGTGGTCAACTCCCTGGGCCGGGCCGTCCCCGCGGCCATCCCCGGCATCGCCAAGGTCTCCAGCAAGGCACTCTCCGCCCGGACGTACACGGACATCCCCTACAAGGTGTTCACCAGCCCGCGGCGGGTGCGCTTCATGGAGATGGAGTACGCGGTTCCGCGCGAGGCCCTCGTGGAGACGCTGCGCGAGCTGAAGGCGATGGTGGACCGCTCGCGGCTGCGGATCAGCTTCCCCGTGGAGGTGCGCACCGCCCCCGCCGACGACATCGCGCTCTCCACGGCCTCGGGCCGGGAGAGCGCCTACATCGCCGTCCACATGTACCGGGGCACGCCCTACCAGGCGTACTTCACGGCCGCCGAGCGGATCTTCACGGCGCACGAGGGGCGGCCGCACTGGGGCAAGGTGCACACGCGCGACGCGGCGTACTTCTCGAAGGTGTACCCGCGCTTCGGCGAGTTCACTGCCCTGCGCGACCGCCTGGACCCGGGCCGCCTCTTCGGCAACGACTACCTGCGGCGGGTCCTCGGCGCCTGACCGGGACCCACCGCGGGCGTCGTGCCGCGCGGCATCCCGTCCCCTAGGGGGCGTCTCGCCGATCTTCGTGGACAGGCCGCGGCGTCTGGTGCGGTGCATCGCCGTGCGGCCGGGCCGCCCTCGTACTGGTGGTACGAGGGCGGCCCGGCCGTGCGGCGAGGTGCCGTGCCAGACGCCGCGGACCCGCGAAGATCGGCGAGACGCCCCCTAGGGCTGGGGCGTCTCGCCCTGGCGGCCCTCGCCGCCGTTCCCGGTGCCCGTGCCGTTCGACGGCGTGGGCGTCGGGGTCGACGGGGTGGGCGTCGGGTCCGTCTTGGAACCGTCGTCCCCGGAGTCGTCGCCCGTGCCCTTGTCGGGGTCCGTGCCGGTGCCCTTGTCCGGGTCGTCCTTGGAACCCTGGCCGGTGCCGTCGCCCGTGCCGCCGCCCGGCGTCCGGCCGGTCCCGTCCGGGTCCTGCGTGGCGTTGTCGCCGCCGGTGCCGGAGCCGTCGCCGGTGCTCGGCGTGCCGTTGTCCGAGGGCTGGACGGACGGTTCCTCGGTGGGCGTGGTGGGCCGCTCGTCCCGGGAGGAGTTGCGCCCCGAGAATCCGTTGCTGATCGTCGTGCCCTTGCCGCCGCTGAGGTCCTTCCCGGAGATCAGCTCGTACGTGGTGATGCCGCCCATGGTGACGCCGAACACGACGGCTGCGGCGATCAACGGCCGCTTCCAGCTGCGGACCTGCGTGCGGTGCGTGGTGCCCGCGGTGAACTCCTGCGACGGGAGCGGCGGTTCGAGCGCCGTCGTGGGCGCCGCGTCCGCGCCGGTGGTGCGCAGCACGCGCGTGGCGTCGTCACGCGGCACCGATGGGGTGGCGTCCACCGCACCGAGGAGCTGGGTCCGCTCGTCCTCGGGGACGCCCGGGGACACGGAGGGCAGCATCGTGGTGGCGTCCGCGTCGTGCGGGGCGGGCGGCACCGTCGTGGGGTCCGTCCCGGCGGCCGGGAGGACCGTGGTGGGGTCCGCGTCCTGGGCCGTGGGCAGCAGGGCGGTCGGGTCGGCATCGGTGCCGGCGTCCGCCCGCAGCGGTCTCCCCCACGTCGTGGTCACCGGACCGGTGGGGCCCGCGGCCCCGGTGTACGCGGCGGTCCTGAACGTCTCGGGCACCGGCGTCGCGGCCGTCACGGGAACCTGCCGGGCCCTTGGCTTGGCCTGCACCGTGACGTCGCGTATCTGCTCGCCCGTACGCCTGAAGAAGTGCTGGAAGACGGTGCCGCCGCAGGTCGCGATCGCACTCACGACACCGGCGCCGAGGATCGTCCCGTACACGCCGAGGTTCGAGGCGAGCTTCGCCGCCACGACCGCGGCGATGGCGCTTCCCGCCACCTGCGGCACGCTCAGATCGAGGCGCCGCTTTTCCTCCGGCTCCTCCTGGTCCTTCGACTCCTTGCCGGAATCCGGCTTTTCACGCATCTCCGACCCTTGCCTGCCTTTCTCGACCGACTACACGAGACAGGGACGTATGGGCGAAGTGATTAGTTCCGTTTCTGCCTTTTCCGTGAAGTGCGCCACGCGCGCGTGGGAAAGACCCGGGCGGGGCGGCCGCCAACTCCCTTCCGGCGCGAGAAGTTCGGCGGCGCGGCGGTCCACCCGCGTGGCCCGAATGGAGTACTGTTGCGAGCCCTGGGTCCGGTCTCCCGCCAGGGTGCCCGGGGCCTTGCAGGACCGCCGGGTGGGGGGCTCGCTGCACAGGGTGACGAACCTCGTCACTTAGCGTTGTGAAATGGTAACCGTGCCATAACGGCGATCCAGGGCCCCTGCCCGACACGCCGGGCAACTCGGCAAGGTTGTGGCAGGCTGCACCCGGGCAGGCCACACTCGACTAGCGGAAGCAGCGACGCACGTGACGTCGGCAGGCACCACCCGGGAGGTCCCCATGCCCGAACTGCGTGTCGTGGCCGTCAGCAACGACGGCACACGGCTGGTGCTGAAGGCTGCGGACAGCACGGAGTACACGCTTCCGATCGACGAGCGGCTGCGTGCCGCCGTCCGCGGCGACCGGCCCCGACTCGGCCAGATCGAGATCGAGGTGGAGAGCCACCTCCGCCCGCGCGACATCCAGGCGCGGATACGTGCCGGTGCCAGCGCGGAAGAAGTGGCGCAGCTCGCCGGGATCCCCGTCGATCGCGTCCGCCGCTTCGAGGGCCCCGTGCTCGCCGAGCGCGCCTTCATGGCGGAGCGGGCGAGGAAGACCCCCGTGCGCCGTCCCGGCGAGAACACCGGACCCCAGCTCGGCGAGGCCGTGCAGGAGCGGCTGCTGCTGCGCGGGGCCGACAAGGACACCGTCCAGTGGGACTCCTGGCGCCGCGACGACGGCACCTGGGAGGTCCTGCTCGTCTACCGCGTCGCGACCGAGCCGCACTCCGCGAGCTGGACGTACGACCCGCCCCGGCGGCTCGTCCAGGCCGTGGACGACGAGGCCCGTTCGCTGATCGGCGAGACGGACGACATCGCCGCGCCCGAGCCCAGCTTCCCGTTCGTGCCGCGCATCGCCCGGCTCCCCCGGGACCGCCCCGCGGACCGGCCGCTGGACCGCGCCCTGGACCGTCAGCTGGACCGGCCGAGCATTCCGCCCGCCCCCGTCGATCCGCCGGAGGAGGGCACCGGTGCCGCCACCGCGGTCGCCGAGCAGGAGCGCGACTCGCTGACCAGCCTGCTGGAGGCGGTGCCCAGCTTCCGCGGCGACATGGTGGTGCCGGAGCGCCCCTCGGTCACGGCCGCCACGGAGCTGCCGCCCGCCGCGGCGGACGAGCCCGAGCAGGAGCCGGACGCCGAGGAGCCCCCGGCGGCGTCGGCCGGGGCCGGCGCGGCCTACGCGGACGTGCTCATGCCGCGCTCGGTGGCCAGCCACCGCGACCGGCTCGTCGGTTCCACGGACCGCCAGGCCGAGGCCGACGGCGTGCGCCCCGGGCGCCGCGCCGCGGTGCCCAGCTGGGACGAGATCGTCTTCGGCACGCGCCGCAAGAAGCAGGAGTAGCGGAGCACTCCCGCGGGCGGACCGCCGCCCACGGGAGCCGCTGCGGAGAGGGCCCACGCCGAGTCGGCGTGGGCCCTCTTGCAGTCGGCGAGCGAGCGCTACTGCGGGTCCGCGCCCGTCGCCACGGGACGCGAGGAGTCGGCCGACCACTCCGACCACGAGCCGACGTAGAGCGACGCCGGAATTCCCGCCACGGCGAGCGCGAGCACCTCGTGGGCGCCCGAGACGCCCGAACCGCAGTACACGCCGACCTCCGCGGTGTCCGCCGCGCCCAGCGCCTTGAAGCGGTGCGCCAGCTCCTCGGCGGGCTTGAAGCGGCCGTCCGCCGCGACGTTCTCCGTGGTCGGCGCCGACACCGCGCCGGGGATGTGACCGGCCACGCTGTCGATGGGCTCGACCTCGCCGCGGTAGCGCTCGGCCGCGCGGGCGTCCAGGAGCAGGCCGGAGCGGGCCAGGGCCGCGGCCGAGTCCGCGTCCAGGAGGTCCTTGCTGTTCGGGGCGGGCTCGAAGGTGCCCTCGGCCGGGGCCGTGCCCGGGCCCTGCTCCAGGGGGCCGGTCCACAGGCCGATACCGCCGTCCAGGACCCGGACGGAGGTATGACCCGTCCAGCGGAGCATCCACCACAGACGTGCCGCCGCCCAGTTCTGGCCACCGTCGTAGACGACCACGGCCCGCTCCGCGCCGACTCCCGCGGTCCGCATCACGGCACCGAAGCGGGCCAGGTCGGGAAGCGGATGCCGGCCCTTGGCACCGGCGGGACCCGCCAGGTCGGCATCCAGGTCGACGAAGACGGCCGACGGGATGTGCCCCTCCTCGTACGCCGTGCGCAGGGAGCCTTCGTGGTGCCAGCGGACGTCGAGCAGGACGGGCGGATTCTCGCCCGCCAGCTCGCTCGCGAGTTCGGATGCGGAGATGATGGCATTCATGGCCCCATCCTTGCGCACGGGGTGGTCGCGCCGCCAAGGTCCGGCTACCCTGCTCCGCCGGACGACGCCCGGACACGGGGCGTATGGAACCATGCACGCCCTGTACGGCGAACCGCCTCGACCCGGTCACCGGACGTTCACGGATGGGACACCGGAAATCGGGCATCTACCGCGGGAAGCCGGACAGCGCGGCGCGGTCGGGGGGCGCCGCGCGACGGGCGGTGCGAGCATCTGCACGGGCGCGATGCCGCGCGGCGATGGCACGCGCATTCGAGACATTTGAGAATGGAAGCTGAACGGCCGGCACGAAGGCCGAGGAGAGGGTGACGATGACCGAGGCGCGGGCGAATGGGGTCTCCCCTGGACAGGGCTCTTCGGAGTCCCTGGGCACGGTGCGGCCTGACGGCCCGGGAACCGGCCGGCACACGCCCGGCACGCCCTGCTGGGTGAGCCTGATGGTGCACGACCTGACCGCGACCCAGGAGTTCTACGCGGCGCTCTTCGGCTGGGAGTTCCGGCCGGGGCCCGAACAGCTCGGGCCGTACGTGCGGGCGCTGCTCGACGGCCACGAGGTGGCGGGCATCGGCCGGCTGCCCGACGACCGGCACCTGCCGGTCGCCTGGACGCCGTATCTGGCGTCGGACGACGCGGGCGAGACGGCGGACGCGGTGCGGCACTGCGGCGGCACGGTCGGTGTGGGCCCGCTCGACGCGGGCGAGGCCGGACGGCTCGCGATCGCCTCCGACCCGTCGGGCGCCGTGTTCGGCATCTGGCAGGCCGCGGGCCACCTGGGCACCGCGGTGGTCGGCAGGCCCGGCACGCCCGCGTGGAACGAGCTGGTGACCCGGGAGACCGCCGGCGTCGTGAAGTTCTACCAGACGGTTTTCGGCTGCATCGACGAGCCGGTGGTCTCCGCCGACTTCGACTACGTGACGCTGCACGTGGGCGGTCGCCCGGTGGCGGCCGTGCACGGCGTGGGCCAGGCGCTCCCCCGCGACCGGGGGCCGCACTGGATGACGTACTTCGAGGTCGCGGACGTGGACGAGACGGTCAACCGGGTCATCGAACTCGGCGGCCATGTCGTCAAGCCGACCTGGGACGACCCGCAGGGCCGGATGGCGACGGTCGCGGACCTGGAGGGCGCGGTCTTCACCGTCGTGCACTCGCGCACCGACGCCTGAGCCCGCTCACGCACCGGCCACCGCGTCAGGCGCGGGCGCCCGCGTCGACCGGCAGGACGTCCGGGGACAGCGCGCCCGCGCGGGCGGTCGCCGCCGTCGCCCTGCGCCGGTGGTGGCGGCGGCACAGCACCTCGTAGCCCACCTCGTCCGCCGGCTGGTTGACGTCGCCGACGACGACTTGGGCGCCCTCGACGACCATCTCGCCGCCTATGGTGCGGGCGTTGTGCGTGGCGCGGGCCCCGCACCAGCACAGCGCCTCGACCTGCAGCACCTCGACGCGGTCGGCGAGCTCGACCAGGCGCTGCGAGCCGGGGAAGAGCTTGGAACGGAAGTCCGTGGTGATGCCGAAGGCGAAGACGTCCAGGCCGAGGTCGTCGACGACCCGGGCGAGCTGGTCGATCTGCTCCGGCGCGAGGAACTGGGCCTCGTCCGCGATCACGTAGTCCGCGCGGCCGCCCCGCGAAAGGTGGTCGACGAGATGCGCGTAGAAGTCGAAGTCGTCCGCGGCCTCGGTCGCGTCGGTGACGAGGCCGAGCCGGGAGGAGAGCTTGCCCTCGCCCGCGCGGTCGTCCCGCGTGAAGATCATCCCCTGCAGTCCGCGGGCGGAACGGTTGTGCTCGATCTGCAGAGCCAGCGTGCTCTTTCCGCAGTCCATCGTTCCGGAGAAGAACACCAGCTCGGACATGGGGGGTTGAAGACCTTTCGGGGACGGGCCGGGAGTGGGCGGGGCGGGGACGGTCAGGAGCGTACTTCGAGCAGGGGGACGAGCTGTTCGACGGGGGTCATGGAGCCGTGCATGCCGACGAGCGCGGACTCCTTGGGCTCGCGCTCCGTGGCCACGATCGCCACGTCGTCGTGGGCGGCCGCGACGACGTCGCCGATGCGCTCGTACACACGTTGATCAACGTGTGGACCGAACCAGCCCGCGGCGATGGCCTCGTCGCGTCCGGCGACCCAGAACTGCTCGCCGAGCACCTCGCGCCACACCGTCAGGACGTCGTCGACGGCGCCGGGCACCGCGTAGACGTGCCGGGCGCGGCCCTCGCCGCCGAGCAGGGCGACGCCCGCGCGCAGCTCCCAGTCCTCGTCGAAGTCGATCCGGGACGCCTCGTCGAAGGGGATGTCGAGCATGCCGTGGTCCGCGGTGACGTACAGGGCGCTGCGCGGCGGGAGCTGTTCGGCCAGGCGCTGGGCGAGCCGGTCGACGTACATGAGCTGGCCGCGCCAGGCGTCGGAGTCGACGCCGAAGCGGTGCCCCTTGCCGTCCACTTCCGCGTAGTACGTGTAGACCAGCGAGCGGTCACCGGCGGCCAGTTGTTGCGCGGCGAGGTCCATGCGGTCCTCGCCGGAGAGCCTGCCCCGGAAGGAACCGCCGCTGAGCGCGACCTTGGTGAGCGGGGTGTGCTCGAAGTGCGGGGCCGAGACCTGCGCGGTGTGCACGCCCGCGTCGTGGGCCCGCTGGAAGACGGTGGGGTGCGGCTGCCAGGCGTACGGATCGGTCCAGGGGTTCCAGCGGAGCTGGTTCATCAGCTCGTCGGTGGCGGGGTTGCGGACCGTGTAGCCGGGCAGGCCGTGGTCGCCGGGGGGCAGGCCCGTGCCGACGGAGGCGAGCGAGGTCGCCGTCGTGGCGGGGAAGCCCGCGGTGACGGGGCGGCCGGTGCCGCCCCGCGAGCTCTGCAGCAGCGAGGTCAGGAAGGGGGCCTCGGCCGGATGGGCCCTGAGCTGCTCCCAGCCGAGCCCGTCGATCAGGAAGACGCAGTTCCGGTCGGCCGGGGCGAGTTCGGGGATGACCGGCGCGAAGCCGTCGACGCCCTGGTGGGCGACCAGCGTGGGCAGCAGGTCGGCGAGCGATCCCGCGCCGTACGCGGGCACGGGCGCGGTGTCGAGGGCGAGGGGTACTACGTCGTCCCAGGAAGGCAGGGCCATCAGCGGGCGGTGGCCGCGGTCGCCTCGGACAGCGCCTGGGCGAAGGCGAGGGTCTGCCGCACGGTGTCGGGGCCGTCGCCCGCCTCGCTCACGCGCAGGCTGAGGTCGTCGGCGGTCGAGCTGCCCGTGTACCCGTGGTCCGCCTCGCAGTTGGGGTCGCCGCAGGCCGCGGGCTCCAGGTCGATGCGGGACACGGCGCCCCAGCCGATGGTCAGGACGACCTCGCGGGGCGGCGTCCCGGGCACGTACTTCTCGGGGTTGGCGACGACGCGGCTGACCACGACGGAGGAGATGCGGCCGATCTTGACCGACTCGGTGGAGGTCGTCGCGTACGGCGTCGGGGAGGTGCTGTCCGCCGCCTGCTCGTCGGTGTGGCTGACGATGAAGCGCGTGCCGGTCAGGACGAGGACGGTGACGTGCCGGCGCACTTCGTTGGCGTCGAACGTCGTCTCCTGGTGGACCAGGTAGGACCCGATGGCCTCGCCGCCGATCGCGGCCTCCACCGCCTCGGCCACGAGGGCCGGGTAGTAGCCGCTGCGCTCGATCGCCGCGCGCAGCCCCTGGGTCGTCGTACCGGTCTTTGCCATGCCGTCCATCCTACGGCCCGGTGCGGGGCGCACGGTGCCCCGCGGGCGCCTCGGGTCGCGGACGGTGCCCCCGGGTCCCCCTCGGCCCCCTCAGTACCCCGGAAGGGTGCGCGGGCCGAGGTCGTCGCGGGCGGGCGGGGGCGCGAGCCGGACGGAGGCGCCGAGCACGGAGAGGCCGTGCGGGGCGACGACCACCGGCTCCAGGGTGACGGCCACGACCTCGGGGTGGTCGTCGACGAGCCGGGAGACCCGTTGGAGCAGCTCCTCCAAGGCCGGGGTGTCGACCGGCGCGGAGCCCCGCCAGCCGAACAGGAGCGGCGCCGTCCGGATGGACCGCACCAGGGAGCCCGCGTCCCGGTCGGTGACAGGGATGAGGCGGTGGGCGGTGTCGCCGAGCAGTTCGGACGGGGCGCCCGCGAGCCCGAACGAGAGCACCGCCCCGGCCGCCGGGTCGATGACCGCGCGGACGACGGTGTCGACGCCGCGCGGGACCATGCCCTGGACGACGGGCCGCAGCTCGGCGGGCTTGCCGAAGGCGTCGGTCAGCTCCTGGTAGGCCCGGCGCAGTTGCTCCTCGTCCGCGAGGTCGAGGCGCACCCCGCCGAGGTCGGCGCGGTGGCGCAGGTGCGGGGCCGTGGTCTTGAGGGCCACGGGGTAGCCGAGGGTGCGCGCGGCCCGCACGGCCGCGTCGGGGTCGGGCGCGGGCAGGGCCTCGCGCACCCGGATGCCGTAGCGCCCGAGGAGTTCGTGGGCGTCGGCGGGGGCCAGGGTGGTGCCCCGTGCGTCGGCGTCCTTGGCGAGCAGGTCGTCGATGCGCCCGGCGGCGCCGTGCTCGTCGATGTCGTCGTACTCGTGGACACGTCCCGGTTCGGCCGCCTCGCGCCGCCACTGGGCGTACTTGACGGCTTCGGCGAGGGCGCGGACGGCCCGCTCGGCGGCGGGGTAGGCGGGGATCCGGTACGGCCCGGCGGCGGGCTCGTCCGGGGCGTCGGCGGGCGCGTCGGCGGACCCCGCGGGCGCTGCGGCTTCCGCCTGCTCCGCGGCAGCTGTCGCCCGGGCGGGGTCACCCGTGCCGCCGGCCGGGGGTGCGGGGGCGTCCGGGCGGGTGCTCGCGGCGGCGGAGAGGGCCTCGGCGAGGCCGCCGAGCTCCACGTGGACGACGGCGACGGGCTTGGCGGGGCAGCCCGCGGCGGCGGCCCGCAGCTCCGTGGCGAGCGTCTCGGGATCGGTGGTGGCGCCGTCCTCCCCCACCCAGGGGATCGCGTTGACGATCACCGCGTCGCATCCGTCGTCCGACAGCGCGTCGGCGAGCGCGGCCCGGAAGTCGGCGGGGACCGCGCCGGTCGTCAGGTCGCGCGGGGGCAGCGGGCGCAGGCCGTCGGCGACGCACGCGTCGTACGTGAGCAGGCCGAGGGACTCGGAGTTTCCGAGGATGCCGACCCGGGGCCCGGCGGGCAGCGGCTGGCCCGCGAGCAGCAGCCCCGCGTCGACCATCTCCGTGACGGTGTCGACGCGGATGACACCCGCCTGGCGCAGCAGGGCCGAGACCGTGGCGTGCGGCAGCCGGGTCGCCTGCACGGCGTGGCCGGTCGGCGCGATGCCGCTGTGCCGGGCGCCCTGGACCACCACGAGGGGCTTGACGGTCGCCGAACGCCGGGCGAGGCGGGTGAACTTGCGGGGGTTGCCGATGGTCTCCAGGTACATCAGCGTGACGTCGGTGTCCGGGTCCTCGAACCAGTACTGGAGCAGGTCGTTGCCCGACACGTCCGCGCGGTTGCCGGAGCCGACGAAGGTGGACAGACCGGCGCCGCGCCGGTGCAGACCGGAGAGCAGGGCGATGCCGATCGCGCCGGACTGGGTGAACAGGCCGATGCGCCCGCGCGCGGGCGACTGCGGGGCGAGCGACGCGTTGAGCCGGACGTCCTCGGCGGTGTTGATCACGCCGAAGGCGTTGGGTCCGATGATGCGCATGCCGTACGAGCGGGCCTGGCGGACCAGTTCACGCTGGCGCTCGCGGCCCTCGGCGCCGCTCTCCCCGTACCCGGCGGAGAGCACCACGAGACCGCGCACCCCGCGCTCGCCGCACTCGGCGACGACCTGGGGCACCCGGTCGGCGGGCACCGCGACCACCGCGAGGTCGACCGGCTCGCCGATGGCCGCGACGGAGCGGTGCGCGGGCACTCCGGCGACCTCGGTGCCGTCGTCGAACGCGCTGTTCACCGCGTACAGGCGGCCGGTGAAGCCGGACTCCCGGAGGTTGGCGAGCACGCTGTGGCCGACGCCTCCGGAGGCGCGCCCCACGCCGATCACCGCGACCGAGCCGGGCGTCAGGAGGCGCTGCACGGACCGCCCCTCGGCGCGCTGTTCGCGGGCGCGCTGCACGGCGAGCGAGCGGTCGGTGGGCTCCAGGTCGAACTCCAGGCGGACGACGCCGTCCTCGAAGCTGCGCTTCTGCTGGTAGCCCGCGTCCGTGAACACCTTGATCATCTTGCTGTTGGCGGGCAGCACCTCGGCGGCGAAGCGGCGGATGCCGCGCTCCCTGGCGACGGCCGCGATGTGCTCCAGGAGGGTGGAGGCCACTCCCCTGCCCTGGTGGGCGTCCTGCACGAGGAAGGCGACCTCGGCCTCGTCGGCGGGGGCGCTGGCGGCCATGCCGCGCTCGTCGATGCGGTCGTAGCGCACGGTGGCGATGAATTCGCCGCCCACCGTGACCGCGAGGCCCACCCGGTCGACCTGGTCGTGGTGGGTGAAGCGGTGCACGTCCTTGGCGGACAGCCGGGGGTAGGGCGCGAAGAAGCGGTAGTACTTCGACTCGTCCGAGACCTGCTCGTAGAAGCTGACCAGGCGGTCCGCGTCCTCGGCCGTGATGGGCCTGATCCGGGCGGTCCCCCCGTCGCGCAGCACCACGTCGGCTTCCCAGTGAGCGGGGTAGTCGTGCCGATCCTGCTGATCCGACGGGGTCTGCATGGGGCCAGGGTACGGGTCGCGCGCCCGCGGGGACCGGGGCAGGCTAGGGGGTGCCTCCGCGGTCCCCGTGGATCACGGAGGCCGAGACACCCCCTGGGACAGGTCGAAAGACGCCCGGGAGCAGGACGTATGTCCGACAGAGCACCCGTGACGGCATGAGACACTGGTCTAGACAAGTGTGAGACACCTGGAAGGGCAGCAACACATGGCTGAGCGCCGCGTCAACGTCGGCTGGGCCGAGGGCCTTCACGCCCGACCCGCCTCCATCTTCGTCCGTGCGGCCACGGCCGCCGGCGTCCCCGTGACGATCGCCAAGGCCGACGGCAACCCGGTCAACGCCGCCTCGATGCTGGCGGTCCTCGGCCTGGGCGCCCAGGGCGGCGAGGAGATCGTGCTCGCCTCCGACGCCGAGGGCGCGGACGCCGCTCTCGACCGGCTGGCGAAGCTCGTCTCGGAGGGGCTCGAGGAGCTGCCGGAGACGGTCTAGGACACGTTCCTTCTGGGACACGTTCACAAAGCAGTGCCTCGATGGGGTCGTCCGGAATTCCGGACGACCCCATCGACGTTTGTGCGCGCACATTCCACGCCCGATCGACGGGCCATTCGACGGGAATGGGCGCACGCCGGAGAAACGCACCCATAAAGCACGCCGAAGAGGCCCGGGGCGAATTGCTTCTCTTTGTATACGGCGTCGTCGTTAATTCCGGAGACCCACCGTGTTGACGGCATGTTGCGGATCCCTCACACGGCCGCCCCCGCGCGCGGGCCGCGGCCGGTGGGCGGCCGCCGTCCGCGCGGCGTGCGCGGCGGTGAGCGTCCTGGCGCGGTCCGCGTCCCCGCGGGTCACCGCGTCGACGATCGCGGCGTGCTCGGACCAGGTCTCGGCCGGCGCCGCCGGGGGCTCCACCTCGTACATCCAGGCGACCTTGTGCCGGAGCTGGGTGAGCAGCGCGCTGAGGCCGGGGCTGCCGGACGCCTGGGTGAGCGTCTCGTGGAACCAGCCGTCCAGGGGGCGCAGATCCTCCCCACGGCCGTTCCTGGAGCGCTCCTGGCCGAGCCTGACCAGGCCGCGCAGGACCTTGAGGTGCGCGTCCGTGCGGCGCTGCGCGGCCCGGGCGGCGGCGAGCGGCTCCAGCAGCGTCCTGACCTCCAGGAGGTCGGCGGCCTCCTGCTCGGTCGGCTCGGCCACGCACGCGCCCGCGTGTCTGCGGGTGACGACGAACCCTTCGGCCTCCAGGGTGCGCAGGGCCTCGCGGACGGGGACGCGCGAGACCCCGTAGCGCCGCGCGAGGAGTTCCTCGGTGAGCCGGCCGCCTCTTTCGTAGACGCCCGCGACAATGTCGTCCCGGATGGCCGTGCATACCGAGTGCGCGGGAATGCGCATGACCGGACCTCCGCCTTAATCCCCGCGAAACGCGGTCGACCGACACTCGTTCCGCGACTCTATTGCAGAGCGCGGGAATTTCCGACGGCGGACCGGAATCCATGGATATCTTTTGGCCAAGAACGGCGGCACGGCGAAAGCCCCGGTTCGCCGGGAACCGGGGCTTTCGGTGAGGTGCTGCGGGGTCCGCGTCGGGTCAGACGCCGACGCCGTGCGAGCGCAGGTAGGAGACCGGGTCGATGTCCGAGCCGTACTGCTCGCCGGTGCGGGCCTCGAAGTGGAGGTGCGGGCCGCTGGAGTTGCCGGTGGAGCCCGACAGGCCTATCTGCTGGCCCGGGGTGACCGCCTGGCCGACGCTGACGCTCAGGGACGACATGTGGCCGTACTGGGTGTACGTGCCGTCGTTCATCTTGATGACCACGTTGTTGCCGTAGGCACCGCCCCAGCCGGCCTCGACGACGGTGCCGGAGCCGACGGCGTGGACCGTCGTGCCGGACGCGGCGTGGAAGTCGATGCCGGTGTGGCTGCCGGAGGACCACATGCCGCCGCCGGTCTGGTAGCCCGTGGAGACGTACGAGCCGGAGATCGGGGCGACGTAGCTGTTGAGGCGCTTGCGCTCGGCCTCGCGGGCGGCGCGCTCCTTGGCCTCGCGCTCCTTCTTGGCCTTCGCCTTGGCCTCGGCCTCGGCCTTGCGCTTCTCCTCGGCCGCCTTCTTCTTGGCGGCCTCTTCGGCCTTCTTGGCCGCGGCGGCGTCGTCGGCGGCCTGGCGCTGCGCGGCGGCCTGCGCGTCGATGCTCTCGGCGAGCGAGTCGCCGACGGAGATCGCCTGGGTGAGGCCGGTGTGCTCGAGGGGCGCGTCGTCGGCGGCGGCGAGCGCCGGGGCGGCCAGGCCTCCGATGACACCGGTGGTGGTGAGCGCTGCGACGCCCGCGACATTCGCGGTGGTACGCGTGATGCGGCTGGGACGACGGTGCTTCCCGGTGGCACGGGTGAACGCCATGTGGCGGGTGTTCCTTTCCTTCCCTCTCGCCTACCGGGTTAGCTGACGGGTTCGGAGCAGGAAGGTCTCCTACGGATCCCTCGCCTCGCGGCAAGGTGTCCGATTCACCCCAGGGGACATGTGGGTCCCCGGCTCCCCTGGCTCGCGCCGTACGGGGACTCGGCGATGACTGTCCGGTGCCGCGGCTGCGGCGTACTGCGTGACGAACAGCCGGACCGACGCTAAACGGGGCGTCTTTCAATCGACAAACAGAACGCGACTTTTGTAGCGCACGCCACACCGCAACAGGCACAACAGGCAACGTCCGTACGAATTCGGACATATGAGGACCCCGGCCACCTAAGCGGTCACCGGGGTCCTGATATGTCCTGACTGTGCCTCAGCCCTTCGTGCGCTCCGGGCCGTGCGGGGCTCAGCCCGTGACCACACTCACGTCGCCGATGCCGAGCGCCCTGACGGGCTCCTCGATCCGCGCGGCGTCGCCGACCAGGATCGTCACCAGACGGTCCTCCGGGAAGGCGTTCACGACGGCCGCGGTGGCCTCCACGGTGCCGGTGGCGGCGAGCTGGCGGTACAGCTGCGCCTGGAAGTCGTCCGGCAGGTTCTGCTCGACCTGGTCGGCGAGGGTGGCCGCCACGGAGGCCGCCATCTCGTACTTGAGGGGGGCCACGCCCACCAGGTTCTGCACGGCGACGTCGCGCTCGGCGTCGGTGAGGCCGTCGGCCGCGAGGGTGCGCAGCACCTTCCACAGGTCGTCGAGCGCCGGGCCGGTGGACTCGGTGTCCACGGAGCCGCTGATGGCGAGCATCGCGGCGCCCGTCCCGTCCGGCGCCGAGCGCAGCACCTGGCTGAACGCCCGTACTCCGTAGGTGTATCCCTTCTCCTCCCGCAGGACGCGGTCCAGACGGGACGTGAGGGTGCCGCCCAGGCAGTACGTGCCGAGGACCTGGGCCGGCCACACGCGGTCGTGCCGGTCGGCGCCCACGCGGCCGATGAGCAGCTGCGTCTGGACCGCTCCCGGGCGGTCCACGATGACGATGCGGCCGCGGTCGTCGGCGGTCACCTGGGGCACCGGGCGCGGCTCGCCCGCGGGGCCGGTCCAGGCTCCGACGGTGTCCGCGAGGACGGCGTCCAGGTCGGTGCCGGTCAGGTCGCCGACCACGACGAGGGTGGCCGTGGCGGGCCGGACGTACTTCTCGTAGAAGGCGCGCACGGCCGCCGAGTCGATGGCCGTGACCGTCTCCTCGGTGCCCTGGCGCGGACGCGACATGCGCGAGGTCGCCGGGAACAGCTGCCGGGAGAGCTCCTTGGCGGCGCGGCGCGCCGGGTTGGCGGCCTCGTGCGGGATCTCGTCCAGGCGGTTGCGCACGAGCCGCTCGATCTCGCTGTCCGCGAAGGCGGGGGCGCGCAGGGCGTCGGCGAGCAGGCCGAGCGCCTTGGCGAGCCGGGAGACCGGGACCTCCAGGGAGACCCGTACGCCCGGGTGGTCGGCGTGCGCGTCGAGCGTGGCGCCGCAGCGGTCGAGCTCGGCGGCGAACTCCTCGGCGGAGTGCTTGTCCGTGCCCTCGTTGAAGGCCCGCGCCATGATGGTGGCGACGCCGTCGAGGCCCTCCGGCTCGGCGTCCAGGGGCGCTTCGAGGTGGATCTCGACGGCGACGACCTGCTGGCCGGGGCGGTCGCAGCGCAGCACGGTGAGGCCGTTGGGCAGGGTGCCGCGCCCGGGCGCCGGGAACGCCCAGGGCTTGGCCGTACCGGCCTCGGGCATGGGGTGGAACTGCATCGTCGCGGCCTCGGTCACTTCGCCGCCTCCTCTTCCTCTGCGTCCGCCGCGTCCTCGTCGGCGGCGGTCACGGGTTCGTACACGAGCACCGCGCGGTTGTCCGGGCGCAGGCGCGCCCCGGCGACCTCCTGGACCTCCTGGGCGGTGATGTCGAGGACGCGCTGGACCGCGGTGAGGGCGAGCTGCGGGTCGCCGAACAGGACGGCGTAACGGCACAGTTCGTCGGCGCGGCCCGCGACCGTGCCGAGCCGGTCGAGCCACTCGCGCTCCAGCTGTGCCTGGGCGCGCTCCATCTCCTCCGGAGTGGGGCCCTCCGCGGCGAAGCGGGCCAGCTCCTCGTCGACCGCGGCCTCGATGACCGGGACCTCGACGTCGCCGGACGTCTTGACGTCGAGCCAGCCGAGCGAGGGTGCCCCGGCGAGGCGCAGCAGCCCGAATCCGGCGGCGACCGCGGTGCGGTCCCGGCGCACGAGGCGGTTGTAGAGCCGGGAGGACTCGCCGCTGCCGAGGACGGTCAGCGCCAGGTCGGCCGCGTCGCACGCGCGCGTGCCGTCCTCAGGGAGGCGGTAGGCGGCCATCAGGGCGCGCGCGGGGACCTCCTCCTCGACGACCTCGCGCAGCTCCTCGCCGATGCGCTCGGGCAGGGAGCCGTCGCGCGGGGGCTGCTTGCCGTCGTGCCCGGGGATCGACCCGAAGTACTTCTCGACCCAGGCGAGCGTCTGCTCCGGGTCGATGTCGCCGACGACCGAGAGGACGGCGTTGTTGGGCGCGTAGTAGGTGCGGAAGAACGCGCGCGCGTCCTCCAGGGTGGCCGCATCCAGGTCGGCCATGGAGCCGATCGGCGTGTGGTGGTACGGGTGGCCCTCGGGGTACGAGAGGGCGGTCAGCCGCTCGAACGCCGTGCCGTAGGGGACGTTGTCGTAGCGCTGGCGGCGCTCGTTCTTGACGACGTCGCGCTGGTTCTCCATGGACTCGTCGTCGAGCGCGGAGAGCAGCGAGCCCATCCGGTCGGCCTCGAGCCACAGGGCCAGCTCCAACTGGTGGGCGGGCATCGTCTCGAAGTAGTTGGTGCGCTCGAAGCTCGTCGTGCCGTTGAGCGAGCCGCCGGCGCCCTGGACCAGCTCGAAGTGGCCGTTGCCGTGCACCTGCTTCGAGCCCTGGAACATGAGGTGCTCGAAGAGGTGCGCGAGGCCGGTTCGCCCCTTGACCTCGTGGCGGGAGCCGACGTCGTACCAGAGGCAGACCGCGGCGACCGGGGTCAGGTGGTCCTCGGAGAGCACCACGCGCAGGCCGTTGGCCAGCCGGTGCTCGGTCGCTGTCAGGCCGCCGGAGCCGGCCTCGGCCGCGGCCGTGTGACCCATGGGCATGTACGTCCCTTCGATCGCAGGATCATCGCTGGAGCAGAACACTCGATCAGCGCCATCGCTGTCGGTCCTGCCACTGTATGCAAGCGTGCGGACACCTGACGAAGTTCCCGGTCCGCCCTCGGCGTAGTCGGGTGTGACGACGCCACGACACGGGTCGTGGTCGGCGTTGTCAGTGGGACAGTCCACAATGGTCGGCGTCAGATCCCGCACTTGTTGGTGAAGGAGCCGCAGCAGCGATGGCCCGCCGCAGCACGAAGACCCCGCCGCCCGACGACTCGTACGAGGAGAAGATCCTCGACATCGACGTCGTCGACGAGATGCAGGGCTCCTTCCTCGAGTACGCGTATTCGGTCATCTACTCCCGCGCCCTGCCGGACGCCCGCGACGGCATGAAGCCCGTCCACCGCCGGATCGTCTACCAGATGAACGAGATGGGCCTGCGCCCCGACCGCGGCTATGTGAAGTGTGCCCGCGTCGTCGGCGAGGTCATGGGCAAGTTGCACCCGCACGGCGACGCGTCGATCTACGACGCGCTGGTGCGGATGGCCCAGCCCTTCTCGATGCGCCTGCCCCTGGTCGACGGCCACGGCAACTTCGGCTCGCTCGGCAACGACGACCCGCCGGCCGCCATGCGCTACACCGAGTGCAAGATGGCCGACGCCACCTCGCTGATGACGGAGTCGATCGACGAGAACACCGTCGACTTCGAGCCGAACTACGACGGCCAGGAGACGGAGCCGACCGCTCTCCCCGCCGCCTACCCGAACCTCCTGGTCAACGGCGCGTCGGGCATCGCGGTCGGCATGGCGACGAACATGCCCCCGCACAACCTCGGCGAGGTCATCGCCGCCGCCCGCCACCTCATCAAGCACCCGGGGGCCGACCTCGAGACGCTGATGAAGTACGTGCCGGGCCCCGACCTGCCCACGGGCGGCCGGATCGTCGGTCTGAACGGCATCAAGGACGCCTACGAATCCGGCCGCGGCACCTTCAAGACCCGCGCGACAGTCTCCGTGGAGAACGTGACGGCGCGCCGCAAGGGCCTGGTCGTCACCGAACTGCCCTTCACCGTCGGTCCCGAGAAGGTCATCTCCAAGATCAAGGACCTGGTCGGCTCCAAGAAGCTGCAGGGCATCGCGGACGTCAAGGACCTCACCGACCGCGCGCACGGCCTGCGCCTGGTCATCGAGATCAAGAACGGCTTCGTCCCCGAGGCGGTCCTGGAGCAGCTCTACAAGCTGACGCCGATGGAGGAGTCCTTCGGCATCAACAACGTCGCCCTGGTCGACGGCCAGCCCCTCACCCTCGGCCTCAAGGAGCTCCTCGAGGTCTATCTGGACCACCGGTTCAACGTGGTGCGCCGCCGCAGCGAGTTCCGCCGCGGCAAGAAGCGCGACCGCCTGCACCTGGTCGAGGGCCTCCTCGTCGCCCTCCTGGACATCGACGAGGTCATCCGCCTCATCCGCTCCAGCGAGAACTCCGCGCAGGCCAAGGAGCGCCTGATCGAGCGCTTCTCGCTGAGCGACATCCAGACGCAGTACATCCTGGACACGCCGCTGCGCCGGCTCACCAAGTTCGACCGCATCGAGCTGGAGTCCGAGCGCGACCGGCTCAACGGCGAGATCGACGAGCTGACCGGCATCCTGGAGTCCGACGCGGAGCTGCGCAAGCTGGTCTCCACGGAACTGGCCGCCGTCGCCAAGAAGTTCGGCACCGACCGGCGCACGGTGCTCCTGGAGTCCTCCGGCACCCCGGCCGCCACGGTCTCGCTGCAGGTGGCGGACGACCCGTGCCGGGTGCTCCTGTCCTCGACGGGCCTGCTGGCCCGCACGGCGAACGGCGAGCCCTTCGCGGACGGCGACACCAAGCGCGTCAAGCACGACGCGATCGTCTCGGCGGTCCCGGCGACGGCCCGCGGCGAGGTGGGCGCGGTCACCTCGGAGGGCCGGCTGCTGCGCCTCTCCGTGGTGGACCTCCCCCAGCTGCCGGAGACGATGGGCGCGCCCAACCTCTCCGGAGGGGCACCCGTCTCGGAGCTGCTCTCCCTGGAGAAGGACGAGAAGCTGATCTGCCTGATGACGCTCGACGAGTCCTCGCCGGGCCTCGCGCTGGGCACCGCGCAGGGCGTCGTCAAGCGGGTGGTCCCCGACTATCCCTCCCACAAGGAGGAGTTGGAGGTCATCACCCTCAAGGACGGTGACCGGATCGTCGGCGCGGCCGAGCTGCGCACCGGCGAGGAGGACCTGGTCTTCATCACGGACGACGCCCAGTTGCTGCGCTACCAGGCCGCGCAGGTCCGCCCCCAGGGGCGCCCGGCGGGCGGCATGGCGGGCATCAAGCTCGCCGACGGCGCGAAGGTCATCTCCTTCGCCGCGGTGGACCCGGCGGTCGACGCGGTCGTCTTCACGGTGGCGGGCTCGCGCGGCACGCTCGACGACTCGGTGCAGACGACGGCGAAGCTCACGCCGTTCGACCAGTACCCCCGCAAGGGGCGTGCCACCGGTGGGGTGCGCGTCCAGCGGTTCCTGAAGGGCGAGGACTGCCTGAGCTTCGCGTGGACGGGCCCGACCCCGCCGTACGCGGCCCAGCGCAACGGCGCCCCGGCCGAGCTGCCGGAGATCGACCCGCGCCGGGACGGCTCGGGCGTGTCCCTGGCCAAGCCGGTGGCGGCGGTGGCGGGCCCGGTGTAACGGGCGGCCCGGCGGCGCTCAGACGCCGGGGGCGGCGTCCGTGTCGGCCCCGGGGTCCGCGTCGGCCGTGTCGTCCACGGCGTCCGCGTCCGGCTCCTGGACGTACCGCAGGACGCCCCACATGCCTTGCTCGTCGGCGTGCGGGGCGTCCTCGCGACAGCCTTCGAGCTCCTTCTCCAGGGCCGGTACGTCGACGCCCGACCCGATGAGCACGAGCTGGGTCAGCCGCGGCTCGCCCGGAGCCCACGGCTCCGGGTAGAAGCGCAGGAACCGGCCCACGGCGTGCACCTCGTAGCGGTTGCGGGGGTCGGCGGGGCCGAAGTCGACGTACCCCTTGATGCGGTAGAGCCCCTCGGGCCTGCTGTCGAGCAGGGCCATCAGCGGGCGGGGGCCCAGGGGCACGTCCGAGGTGAAGGACAGGCTTTCGTAGGCGGAGTGCAGGTGCTCGCGGTGACCGCAGGCGGCGCCGGCCCGGTGGTCCTCGCCTTGCCCGTCCAGAAGGGCGCCCTCGCCCCGAAGACCGTCCTCGTTCTGAAGACCGTCCGCACTCTGAAGGTCGTCCGCACTCTGAAGGTCGTCTTCCCGAAGGTCGTCGAAGGAGAGCTGCCCGACCCGCTCCCCCACGGGCGCGCGGTCGAAGAACAGTTCCACGTCGACGCGGCCGTAGGAGGCACCGACGACGGCCGCGCGCCCCGCGAGCCCGCGGACGACACCGAGTACGCGCTCCCGCTCCCCCTCGCACACCCGGTCGGCCTTGTTGACGACCACGAGATCGGCGATGCCCAGGTGCCGTTCGACCTCGGGGTGCCGCTCCCTGGTGGCGTCGAACTCGGCGGCGTCGACGACCTCCACGAGCCCCCCGTAGACGATGTGCGGGTTCTCGCTGGCCAGCAGCATCTTCACGAGTTCCTGCGGCTCGGCGAGCCCGCTGGCCTCGATGACGATGACGTCGATCCGCGCGGCAGGTGCGGCGAGGCGCTCCAGGTAGGTGTCGAGTTCGCTCGCGTCCACGGCGCAGCACAGACAGCCGTTGCCGAGCGAGACGGTGGAGTCGCCGAGCTGCCCCGCGACCGACATGGCGTCGATCTCGATCGAACCGAAGTCGTTGACGATCGCGCCGATCCGGCTGCCGCCGCTGCGGTGCAGCAGGTGGTTGAGCAGGGTCGTCTTGCCGGAGCCGAGGAAGCCGGCGAGGACGACGACGGGGATCTGGTGCTGGTTCAACGCGGACCTCCGCACGGCAGGTCTCTGCGCTGCGGACCTCTCGTGTCGACGCTGGTACGGACCGGGGCGGCTGCCGTACGACGGATGAAGACCGACCCAGGATAGGCACGGGCGGCCGGGCCGCGAAGTGAACGATTGTTAGCGGCGCGCGCGGGGCACACGTTAGACACGGCGCCGGTATGTTCGACCACCGCTTCCTTCCGTGCGCCTCCTCTCCGCCTCCCCGCCGATCAGAGCCGCTCGGCACCCTGGGAGACGGCAAGCGCACCGCCCACCGCTCGCCGGTCCGCTCCCTGTCGACCCGCACCCGACGACCGGCGGACGGTCGCCGATTCGGGGGTTGACATGGCCACACAGAAATCTTGGATACGGGGGGCCGGTTCCGCCGCGGCAGGTCTGGCCCTGACCGTCGGCACCGTCAGCACACTCATCGCCCAGCACCATCAGCTCAAGATGCTGCGCCTGCGGCTCGAACGGTGTGAGCGGACGGACCGGAGCGAGCAGCAACGGCACGTCAACCTGGCCAACCAGCAGCGCCTTCAGTGGGAGCTGCTGAGCAAGGCGATGGAAGACCCCGCGCTGGCCGCGGTACTCGATACGTACGAGGACCCCGTACCGCCCGCCAAGCACCGGCAGTTCCTCTTCGCCAACGCCCTGTACACCAATGCGCTGCTCGCCTACCGCATCGGCAACGTGAGCCGGATGGAGCTCTTCGGTCATCTGCGCGGCACCCTGCAGAACCCCATCTTCCGCGAGTACTGGGAGGTGACCCGGGCCGCCCGGGCAAGCCTGGAGGACGACTCCGTGGAGGCTCGGGTGGGCCGGATGGTGGACCACTTGATCCATGAACTGGACGAGGCCGACACGGAGGAATGGTGGGTGGTCGGTACACCACCTGAGCAGTAATCAACCGTCGGCCGAGGGGGCGACGGGCGCCTTCGGCCGAGGTGGGCGAGGGTCACACCTTTCTGCAGAGCCGACACCACCGGGACCTTTGTACAGATTGGCCGATTCTCGACTGTCTTGGCGGGTGAAATCGGCATGTCCGAGCCCCTGGCGGATGGCAACGTACGGCTCGTGACCACTCCAGACATCACCCGCCGCATCGGCGCCTCACCTCGTCAGCGCGGCAGCCTCGACGGCAACACGTGCCCGGACATCTTCGAGCTGAGTGACGGCTCCTTCGCCGTGATCGGCGCCGACCGGACCGCGGCACTCGACAGCAAGCTCCCGTCCGACGCGGGGCGTTCCAGTGACGAACGGATCGTGGTCATCACGCGTGAGACGCTACTTCGAGCCAAGGTCGACATTCCTGATGTCTGATCGCCCTGCCTGATCGCCGTGCCTGATCACCATGTCTGATCGCCGTGCCTAGTCACCATGTCTGATCGATGAGCCGGCGCCCGCTCCATGGATCGCGTCGGCGGGTCGGACCTCACACCAACGCCCGCTGGGCCTGGGCACGTTCTGTGGCCAGGCCCTCTTTCCGTGAGCGTCGTACGGGCCCGGCTCGTAGGCGGGGCCGGCCACCCGCGCTCCTCAGAAGCCGTGCGGCACCGCCACCGGCGCCTCCACGCCCACATACCGCGCCGCCGGGCGGATGATCTTCGAGTCGCGCGCCTGTTCCAGGATGTTCGCGCTCCAGCCGACCACCCGTGCGGACGCGAACGTCGGCGTGAACATCTCGCGGGGCAGCCCGCACAGCTCCATGACCACGCCCGCGTAGAACTCCACGTTCGTGTGCAGCTCGCGCCCCGGCTTCAGCTCCGCCAGGATCGCCTCGACCTGCCGCTCGACCTCGACCGCGAACTCCACCATCGCGCCGCCGAACTCCAGCGCGATGTCTCGCAGCATGCGCGAGCGCGGGTCCTCGGTGCGGTAGACGGGGTGGCCGAAGCCCATGATGCGGTCCCCCGCGAGGACCCGTTCGCGGATCCAGCCGTCGATGCGGTCGGGCGTGCCGATCGCATCGAGCGTGTCCAGCGCGCGGCTCGGCGCACCGCCGTGCAGCGGACCCGAGAGCGCGCCGACCGCACCCACCAGGCAGGCCGCTACATCCGCGCCGGTCGAGGCGATGACCCGGCCGGTGAAAGTGGACGCGTTGAACCCATGGTCAATGGTTGAGATCAAGTACTGCTCGATGGCCCGGGCACGGGCCGCGTCCGGCTCCGAACCGGTCAACATGTAGAGGTAGTTGGCCGCGTACGACAGGTCGTCGCGCGGCTCGACGGGGTCGAGCCCTTGGCCGAGCCGGTGCAGCGCGGTGAGCAGGGTCGGCACCACGGCGGCCGCGGCCAGCGCGTCCGCGCGGCGCCGCTCGTCGTCGATGTCGTACACGGGGCGGAAGCCCTTCGACGCCCCGAAGAGCGAGAGCGCGGTGCGGAGGCCGGACAGCGGTCCGGACAGCACGCTCGCGCGGGCGATGGCGGGAAGCGCGTCCCGTACCTCGTCGGGGAGGTGGCGCAGCCGGGCGGTCTCCGCCGCGAACGCGGCACTCCGACCCGCGTCCGGCAGTTCGCCCCGGAACATCAGGTGCCAGACGTCCTCGAAGCTGCGCTGTCGCGCGAGCTCGACGGCCGAGTACTGGCGGTAGTGGTAGAAGCCCTCGTATCCCCTCACGTCGCCGATTTCCGTCTCGGTGACGACGACGCCCGCCAGCCCTCGGGGGACCTGGACGGGTTCGGCGGGGGTGGCGGCGGAGCCATTGATCGGCATGTTGTTCCTCGACTTCCTCCGTGGACTTGATTCGACTGTCCATGCTTGACTCGATCTCTGTCAATATTGATCGAATCAATATGTGCATACAGATGTCGGGATGCGGATACGGTGACGGCTATGACGGATCAAGGCGCGCACGACGGCCGACGGCTCAGCACCAGGGAAGCCGCCGAGCTGCTCGGCGTGAAACCGGAGACCGTGTACGCGTATGTGAGCCGCGGCATGCTCAGCAGCCGTCGCGGACCGGGCGCACGGGGCAGCACGTTCGACGCCCAGGAGGTCGAGGCGCTCGCCCGCAGGAACCGCAGGGAACCCGCGGCCCCGACCACGGGCAACGAACTCTCCGTACGCACACGCATCACGCTCATCGACAAGGACCGCTACTTCTTCCGCGGTGTCGACGCCACGGAACTCGCCCTGAACCACTCCTACGAAGAAGTCGCCGAGTGGCTGTGGACCGGCGTCCTGCGTCCCGGCACCGGCTTCACCGCCCCCAAGGAGACGGTCGTCGCGGCCCGCCGCGCCGTCACCGCGCTGCCCGAGCACAGCGGCCCGACCGACCGGCTGCGGGTCGCCGCCATCGCCGCCGCGGCCGCCGACCCACTCCGCTTCGACCTCTCCGAAGAGGCCGTCATCGGCACCGGTCGCACGCTGATCCCCACCCTCGTCGCCGCGCTCCCGCCGGTCCTGCCCGGCCACCGCGACGAAGGCCCCCTGGCCCGCCGCCTGTGGGCCCGCCTGACGGGCCGCACGCCCGACGAGGCGTCGCTGCGCGCCCTGGACACCGCCCTCGCGCTGCTCGTCGACCACGACCTCGCCGCGTCGACGCTCGCCGTCCGGGTCGCCGCGTCGGCGCGCGCCCACCCCTACGCGGCGGTGTCGGCGGGACTCGGCGTCCTGGAAGGCCCGTTGCACGGCGCGGCCAGCGGTCTCGCCCACCGGCTGCTGCTCGACGTCCTCGACCGGGGCAGCGCCGCCCCCGTCGTGGCCGACGAACTCCGCGCCGGCCGCCGCATCCCCGGCCTCGGCCACCGCCTCTACGCGGGCGAGGACCCGCGCGCGCAAGCGCTGTTCGCCCTCCTGGAGGGGATGCCGAAGGCCGGGCCCGCCCTCGCCGCGGCCCGCGACGTGGTGGCCACCACCGCCCGCCACACCGACCTGCGGGCCAACGTCGACCTCGCCCTGGCCGTCCTGACGGCGTCCTCCGGGATGCCCGCCGAGGCGGGCGAGACGGTCTTCGCGGTGGCGCGCACCGCGGGCTGGATCGCGCACGCCCTGGAGGAGTACGAGGAACGGCCGCTGCGCATGCGCCCCAGCGGCCAGTACGTCGGTCTGCGTCCACCGCAGCCGATGCCCGGCCCCGCCGCCCCCACCACCGCCTGAAGCCGCCGCCCGACCGGCGCCGTCGGCCCACCTCTCCGGAGGCGCGAACCGCCCGAGGCGGGGCGCGCGTTAGGCTCGCCCGCGTGAGTACGTGCGCGACCGCCTCGCGGGACCTGGACGAGCCCCTCGCGGGGACCGCGGCCACCGCCAGGACATGGCTACTGCTGGAGCAGCCGGGGCCCTGGGGCGCCAAGGCGCTGACGTCCAGCCATCTCGACCCCGACGTCGGCCGCGCCCTGGAGAAGGCCGCCGAGGGAACCGGCGTACGCGTCGCCCTCATCCGCCGCCCCGGCCGCCACGCGGACTGCCACGGGACGTCCCGGCAGCAGGTGTACATCGGCCACACCGTGCCCGGCGGCGGCTGGCTGCGCGGCGCGGTCACCGATGATCCGCGCCGCCTGCTGGACCTCGACTTCGCGGCCCTCGGCGCGGGCGACCACGGCGGCTTCGGCACCCCGCACACGGGCGCCCCGCTCGCGCTCGTCTGCACCAACGGCAAGCGCGACCGCTGCTGCGCCCTGCTCGGCAGGCCGCTCGCCGCCGAGCTCGCCGCCTCGGGCGAAGAAGGCGTCTGGGAAATCACTCATCTGGGTGGCCACCGCTTCTCCCCCACGCTGCTCGTGCTGCCCCACGGATACGCGTACGGCCGCATCGGACCGCACACCGTCAAGGAGATCCTCGGCGCGGCCGGCGCGGGCCGCGTCGTCACCGAGGGCTGCCGGGGCAACTCGGCCTGGGACCGTCCCGGCCAGGCGGCCGAGCTCGCGGTGCGCACCGCGACCGGCGAGGACGCGGCGGGGGTCCTGAACGTCATCCTTACGGAGGGCGCGGCCCCGCGCTGGGAGGTGACCGTCGCGCACGCCGACGGCCGCCGGTGGCGGGTCACCGTCGCCCAGGGCGCCTCACTGCCGCCCCGGCCGGAGAGCTGCGGCGCGGCGCTCGCGTCCCCGGCCCGGATGGATGCCGTCGCGGTCCACGCGATCGGCGACGGGACGGCAGGGCGACGACCTCGCGCGTAGGCGCCCCGACGACTCCGACCGCCGCGCGGGGCCGCTCCACGCGGTCGTACGAGATCCCCACCACAGTGACTACGGGGAAGCCCGCCCGCGGCCGTACCGTTCGTACACATGAGCCCGACCTCCCCTGCGCGACGCCTCCGCCTCGGCCTGCCGCGGCGTGTGTTCTCGCAGGTGCTGCTGATGCAGCTGGCCATCGCGGCCGGCGTCGCGGTGCTCGCCACGGGCCTCTTCCTCGCGCCGTTGAGCGACCAGCTCGACGACCAGGCGATGCGCCGGGCGCTCGCCATCGCGCAGACGACGGCCGCCCAGCCGCGGATCGCCGAGGACCTGGCCGCCTCGCGGCCCACGACCGACGGGCCCGTCCAGGCCGCGGCCGAACGGATCCGGCGGGCCAGCGGCGCCGAGTACGTGGTGATCATGAACAAGGACGGCGTGCGCTGGTCGCACACCGACCACGGCCAGATCGGCAAGGTCGTCTCGACCGACCCCAGCGACGCCCTCGCGGGCCGCGCCGTCATGGAGATCGACAACGGCACGCTGGGCCGCTCCGCGCGCGGCAAGGTGGCGCTGCGGGACGCCGAGGGGCGGATCGTGGGCGCCGTCTCCGTAGGCATCGAGTACGACAGCGTGCGGGCCCGCCTGGTCCACTCGATCCCGGGGCTGCTCGCGTACGCGGGCGGGGCGCTGGCCGTCGGCGCGCTCGCCGCCTACCTGATCTCCCGCAGAGTGCAGCGGCAGACCCGTGACCTGGCCTTCTCCGACATCTCGGCGCTGCTCGCGGAGCGCGAGGCGATGCTGCACGGCATCCGCGAAGGGGTCGTCGCCCTGGACCGCGGAGGCCGGATCCGGCTGCTCAACGACGAGGCCCAGCGCCTCCTCGGCCTCGGCACGGAGGTCGTCGGCAGGCCGCTCGACGACGCCCTCGGCCCGGGCCGTACGACCGACGTGCTCGCCGGCCGCGTCACCGGCACCGACCTGTTGACCGTCCGCGGACAGCGCGTCCTGGTCGCCAACCGCATGCCCACCGACGACGGAGGCGCCGTCGCCACGCTGCGCGACCGCACGGAACTGGAGCAGCTCGGCCGCGAGCTCGACTCCACCCGCGGCCTCATCGACGCCCTGCGCGCCCAGGACCACGAACACGCCAACCGCATGCACACCCTGCTCGGTCTGCTCGAACTGGAGATGTACGAGGAGGCCGCGGAGTTCGTCGGGGAGGTGGCGGGCGCCCACCGGGTGACCGCCGAGCAGATCACCGAGAAGATCCGTGACCCGCTGCTCGCGGCGCTGCTGGTCGGCAAGGCCACCGTCGCCGCCGAGCGGGGCGTCGCGCTCTCCGTGCCGCGGGACACGGCGCTGCCCGACCGGCTCGTCGACCCGGGCGGCCTCGTCACGATCGTGGGCAACCTCGTCGACAACGCGCTCGACGCCGCCGCGGGCACCCGCCACGCGCGCGTGGCGGTGGATCTGCGTACCGAGGGGCGGGCCGTGATCCTCCAGGTGCACGATTCCGGTCCGGGCGTGCCCGCGGAGCAGCGCGAGACCATCTTCACCGAGGGCTGGACGACCAAGGAGCCCCCGGCCCACGGCAAGCGCGGCATCGGCCTGGCCCTGGTCCGGCGGCTCGCCGAGCGGCAGGGCGGCAGCGCGCGGGTGGGCGAGGCCCCGGACGGGGGCGCGGAGTTCACCGTCGTCCTGCCCGAGGCGCTCACCGAGGCCGGTCTCGCGGCCGGGGGCGTCGACGAGGCCGAGCACGAGGCCACCGCGCACGAAGGAGCGACGATGCACAGCGTCCCGAAGGAGCCGAGATGATCGAGGTCCTCGTCGTGGACGACGACGTCCGGGTCGCGGAGGTCAACGCCGCCTACGTGACGAAGATCCCCGGCTTCCGGGTGGCGGCCACGGCGCACGATGCCGCCGAGGCCCTGCGCCTCGTCGACGACGTCCCCGTCGACCTGGTGCTCCTCGACCACTACCTGCCGGACGAGACGGGCCTCTCGGTCGTGCGCAACCTGCGGGAGCGGGGCCACCAGACCGACGTGATCATGGTGACGGCGGCCCGCGACGTCGCCACCGTCCAGGCGGCGATGCGGCACGGCGCACTCCAGTACCTGGTCAAGCCGTTCACCTACGCGGGGCTGCGCGCCAAGCTCGACGCGTACGCCACGCTGCGCCGCACGCTGGACGGCGGCGGCGAGGCCGAGCAGGCCGAAGTGGACCGCATCTTCGGCGCCCTCTCGGCCACCCCGGCGCCCGAGCTGCCCAAGGGGCACTCCCCCACCACGGCGGAGCTGGTGCGCCGGGCGCTGATGGCCGCCGAAGGGCCGCTGTCCGCCCAGGAGCTGGCGGACCGCACCCGGTTGAGCCGGCAGACGGCACAGCGCTATCTGAAGCTCCTGGAGCGCGCGGGCCGGGTCCGGCTGAGCCTCAAGTACGGCGACACGGGCCGCCCCGAGCACCGCTATGCGTGGGCGGCCAGCACCTGACCTCCGTCGGCGGCCCCTGGCTCCCCAGGCTTTCCGCGTACGCCGTCACGCCGCTCCGGCGCCGGTGAGGGACCGCACCTCCGTCTCCGCGTGCTTGGCCTCGTCGGCCACCTCGCGCGAGGTCACCGTGCCGAACCACCCCGCGAGGAAACCCAGCGGAACGGAGACCAGACCAGGGTTCTCCAAGGGGAAGTACTGGAAGTCGACGCCGGGGAAGAGGGAGTTGGGCCCTCCGGAGACCACCGGCGACAGGACCACCAGCACGAGCGCGGGCAGCAGCCCGCCGTACACGGACCACACCGCGCCCCGCGTGGTGAAGTTCCGCCAGAACAGGGAGTAGAGCAGCACCGGCAGGTTGGCCGACGCGGCGACGGCGAAGGCGAGGCCCACCAGGAAGGCCACGTTGAGATCGCGGGCCAGCAGGCCGAGGCCGATCGCGACCACGCCGATCCCTGCGGCGGCCACGCGGGCCACCGCCACCTCGCTGCGGGGCTTGGCGTCGCGCCGCCGCAGGGAGGCGTACAGGTCGTGGGCGACGGACGCGGACGAGGCGAGCGTGATGCCGGCGACCACGGCGAGGATCGTGGCGAAGGCGATGGCGGCGACGACGGCGAACAGAACCGTTCCGCCCGTGGAGTTCGCTCCGCCGCCCAGGTCGAGCGCGAGCAGCGGAACCGCCGTGTTCCCCGCGGCGTTGGAACCGCGCACGGCGTCCGGGCCCACGAGCGCCGCCGCGCCGAAGCCGAGCACGATCGTCATCAGGTAGAAGCTGCCGATAAGGCCGATCGACCAGACGACCGAACGCCGTGCCGCCCGGGCGGTCGGCACGGTGTAGAAGCGGGACAGGATGTGCGGCAGCCCGGCCGTGCCGAGCACCAGCGCGAGCCCGAGGCTGATGAAGTCGAGCCGCGAGGTCCAGTCGCCGCCGTATCTCAGGCCGGGCGAGAGGAACCGGTCGCCGTGACCGCTGCGGTCCGCCGCGGTCGTCAGGAGCTGGTTGAAGTCCCCGTGGAAGCGCACCAGGACGAGCACGGTCAGGGCGATCGCGCCGCCCATCAGCAGGACCGCCTTGACGATCTGGATCCAGGTCGTGGCCCGCATGCCGCCCAGGGACACGTAGATCACCATCAGGGCGCCGACGCCGATCACGGTCCAGGTCTGTGCCGCCTCGCCCGTCCCGCCGAGCAGCAGCGCCACCAGGGACCCGGCCCCCACCATCTGGGCCACGAGGTAGAGCACGGACACGGTGACCGAGGACGTGCCGGACGCGATGCGCACCGGGCGTTCCTTCATCCGCGCGGCGACCACGTCGCCCAGGGTGAACCGGCCGCAGTTGCGCACCAGTTCGGCCACCAGGAAGAGCACCACCAGCCAGGCGACGAGGAACCCCACGGAGTAGAGCAGCCCGTCGTACCCGAACAGGGCGATCAGCCCGGAGATCCCGAGGAAGGAGGCCGCCGACATGTAGTCGCCGGCGATGGCGAAACCGTTCTCCATGGGGGAGAACAGCCGCCCGCCCGCGTAGAACTCCTCGGCCGAGCCGTGTCGGTTGCGGCTCGCCCAGGTGGTGATCGCCAGCGTGACGGCCACGAACGCCCCGAACAGCAGGAGCGCGAGGGTCTGGTGGTCTCCCTTCACCGCTCCGCCCCCTGTTCCCGCTCCGCCGCCGCGCCCTGCTCCCGCGCCGCGTCCCGCTGCCGCTGCTCGTGCTCCCGCTCCTGCTCCCGTTTCTGCTCGAACACGGCCCAGCGCAGGTCCAGGGCCGCCCGGTCCCGCCGCACTCGCGCGTGCCGTGCGTACGCCCAGGTCAGCAGGAACGTGGTGAGGAACTGGCCGAGCCCTGCCAGCATCGCCACATTCACCGCGCCGCTGACGGGGCGGGCCATCAGGTCGGGGGCGGCCGTCGCGGCCACGACGTACGCCACGTACCAGGTGAAGAAGCCGATCGTCGCCGGGACCACGAACCGTCGGTAGCGCCTGCGCACCTCCTGGAAGGCGTCGCTGCGCTGCACCTCCAGGTAGATGTCGGCCGGGCTCACGCTCTGCTGAGGGGGCGCGGCCCGGGCGGGCGCCACCGCAGCCGGCGCTCCGGTCCCGTCCAGCTCTCCCCAGCCGGAGGCGAGTGCGTCGTACCAGGGATCCCTGAGATCACCGGACCGGCCCCGGCCGGTTTCGGCCCGGCCCGGCACCACATCGGGCCCCTCGTGCTTGTCCACCGAACTCTCCTTAGTCCGCGGCCCTGTTCGGCCACGTGCCCAAGGATGGGCAGAAGGGAGAGGTCCCTGACTCTCCTCCTCACGCTCTTCACCCCATCAGGTGAAGCCTCGTCAGCTTCCGGGGCGCCCTTCCGGCTTGGTGAGCCCGTGCCGGAAGGCGTACCGGACGGCCTGCGCGCGGTCTTTGAGGCCCGCCTTCGCGAAGAGGTTGTTGATGTGGGTCTTCACCGTCGCGGTGGAGACGTGCAGGGCGCGGGCGATCTCGTGGTTCGTCATGCCCTCGGCGATCAGCACGAGCACCTCGGTCTCCCGCACCGTGAGGCCGTCGGGCGGGGCCGCCGCCGGGGCGGTCTCGGGCTCCGACAGGCGCTCCAGGAGCCGCCGTTGGATCTGCGGGGAGAGCCCCGCGTCCCCGGAGATCACACCGTGGACGGCGCGGACGATCTCGTCCCCGCCGGCGTCCTTGGTCAGATAGCCGCGGGCGCCCGCCTTGAGTGCCGGGAACAGCGAGTCGTCGTCGGCGTAGGTGGTGAGCACGACGACCTGCGTCCCGGGGTGTTCGGCACGGATGCGCCGGGTGGCCTCGGCGCCGTCGCAGCGGGGCATCCGCAGGTCCATCAGGACCACGTCCGGGGCCAGTTCGGCGACGAGGCGGACGGCCTCGAAGCCGTCGGCGCCGGAGCCCACCACCTCGATGCCGGGCAGCAGCCCCAGCAGCATGACGATGCCCTCGCGCACCACGGTCTGGTCGTCGACCACGATCACCCGCGCGGGTGGCCTTTCCGTGCCGTCCGCGGCACGGGCCGTCTTCTCGGCGGCGGTCCCGGCGGCGCTCTCGTCCCCCGTCATCCCGGCACCCTCAGCGTCACCACGAAGCCCTCCTCACCCGGTCCCGCTTCCAGGGACCCGCCCAGCAGCTCGGCACGCTCACGCATGCCGAGCAGACCGTACCCGCCGCCGGAGGCGGCCAGTTCCCCCGGCGAGTGCCCGCCCTCGTCCCGCACGTCGAGCCTGACCTCGTGCCGGCCGTACGCGAGACACACCTCGACCTTGGCGCCCGGCGCGTGCTTGCGGACGTTCGTCAGGGCTTCCTGGGCGACCCTGCGGACCGCCTGGGACGCCTCGGCGGGCAGCGCGCGCCGCTCCCCCGTGACGGTGACCTCCGCGCGGTCGGCCGTGACCAGCTCGCGCAGGAATTCCTCGACGGGGGTCATCTCCCCGCGCAGCGCGGACAGCGCCTGCCGGGTCTCGGCGAGCCCTTCCCTGGCCATGGACCGGGCCGCCACCACCCGGTCCAGGATCTGCTCCTTGGTGGCGTCCTTCTCGATCAGCAGCCGCGCGGCCTCCAGGTGGACGAGCTGCGCGGAGAGGCTGTGCGCGAGCACGTCGTGGATCTCCCTGGCGATCCGGGTCCGCTCGGCGAGCGCCGCCGACTCGGCCTCGGCGGCACGCGCGGCACGCTCCTGGGCGAGCAGCCGGTGGGCGCTGCCCCGGGCCTCGGCGTCCAGCCGCAGGGTGTACCCGGCGAGCCCGAGGCCGACGGCGACGAGTGCGGTGATGAGCCAGCCGTCGCTGCTGAACGCGGCGTACCCCGTCAGGGCCGCGAGCGCGCAGGGCGCGGCCGCGGCAAGCGGCAGCCGCTCCAGGGCGGCGACCGCCACGGCGCACCACAGCACCGTGGCGAGCACGCGCCAGTCGCCCGCCTGTGCGGCGAAGGCGCACCCCATGAGGAGTGCCGTCAGGGCCAGGGAGGGCCACAGTCGGTGGGCGTAGGAGACCCGGAAGAACGCCCATCCGGCGCAGCTGACCACCACGACCAGGGCCAGTCCTGCGACCAGGTGCAGCCCCCGGTTCTCGTGGAACGCGCCCCAGAGCAGGCTGGCCAGGACCACCACGCGCAGCACCCGGATGAACCAGAGCCGTGCGCGGCTCAGTCCGGCCCAGGTGAGCGCCTCTCTGGAGGGCCATCTCGTCCACCGGTCCGCGCTCACACCGGTTCCTTCCGCATCGGGTCGTGCGCCAGGTCGGCAACACCGTACGTCGCGCGCCCGGGCCCCGCGCGCAGCACCAGCAGGCCGCTGCGCACCAGCAGGGTGGCCGCGAGGGCCAGCATCAGTGAGGCGCTGCCCTGGCGGATGTCCAGCAGCGCGCCCGCTCCGTACAGGGCGGCGCGCAGGCCGATACCGGCCGCCCAGACCACGGCGGTGGCCTTGGTGCCCTTGCTCCACGCGGTGCCGTCCTGCGCGGTCCACACATGCGAGGTCCGTGCCCAGGCTGCTCCCATCGCGAGGCCGACGAGCAACTCGGCGGCGAGCAGGGCCGCGGCGGCGGCGCGGTGCGCGGGGTCGATCAGGCCGGGTTCGCGGACGGCCAGGAAGACCAGCACGGCCGGTATGAGCCACCAGCGCCGGTCGGTGCCGATCTGCTGCGCCTTGAACTGGCGGACGACCACCAGCGCCACGACGGCGCAGATCACCAGTGCGTTGGTGAGCCCGGACATGTCAGCCTCCGTACGACGAACGGGACGAGGCCGATCCGCGGGGGATCGACGCCTTCGACGCTACGGAGATCTGCAGGTCATGGGATCGGCGCAGGGGTTGAACAGGGGTGGAGCCGTGTCCTCCACCCGTGGGTGGAGGACACGGCTCCCGTGCCGTCCGGGGCTCGCTACGCGTCGATGCGCGAGCGGTCCAGCGTCGCCGCGGAGCTGGTGATGAACTCCTTGCGCGGCGCGACGTCGTTGCCCATCAGCAGATCGAAGACCTGCTCGGCCGAGTCCAGGTCGGAGATGTTGATCCGCCGCAGGGTCCGGAAACGCGGGTCCATCGTCGTCTCGGCCAGCTGGTCGGCGTCCATCTCGCCCAGACCCTTGTAGCGCTGGATGGAGTCCTTGTACCGGATGTTCTTGCGCTGCAGCTCCAGCAGTGTCTCGCGCAGCTCACGGTCGGAGTACGTGTAGACGTACTTGTCCTGGCCCTTCTTGGGCTGGCTGAGCTCGATCCGGTGCAGCGGCGGCACGGCGGCGAAGACCCGGCCGGCCTCCACCATGGGCCGCATGTAGCGCTGGAACAGGGTGAGCAGCAGGATCCGGATGTGCGCGCCGTCGACGTCGGCGTCGACGAGCAGGATGATCTTGCCGTAGCGCGCCGCGTCGATGTCGAAGGTCCGGCCCGACCCGGCTCCTATGACCTGGATGATCGCCCCGCACTCGGCGTTCTTCAGCATGTCCGTGACGGACGCCTTCTGCACGTTGAGGATCTTGCCCCGGATCGGCAGGAGGGCCTGGAATTCGGAGTTCCGGGCGAGCTTGGCGGTGCCGAGCGCGGAGTCGCCCTCGACGATGAACAGCTCGCTGCGCTCCACGTCGTCGCTGCGGCAGTCGGCCAGCTTCGCCGGCAGCGACGAGGACTCCAGCGCGGTCTTGCGGCGCTGCGCGTCCTTGTGCTGGCGGGCCGCGATGCGGGTGCGGGCGGCGGCGACGGCCTTGTCCATGACGGCCCTGGCCTGCGCCTTCGCGTCCCGCTTCGTCGAGGTGAGGAACGCCTTGAGTTCCTTGGCGATGACGTTGGCCACGATGCGGTTGGCCGCCGAGGTGCCGAGGACCTCCTTGGTCTGGCCCTCGAACTGGGGCTCGGCCAGCCGCACGGTGACGACCGCGGTCAGGCCTTCGAGGGCGTCGTCCTTGACGATGTCGTCCTCGGCGACCCGAAGGACCTTCTGGGCGCGCAGGGCCTCGTTCATCGTCTTGGTCAGCGAACGCTCGAAACCGCTCACATGGGTGCCGCCCTTGGGGGTGGCGATGATGTTGACGAAGGAGCGGAGCGTCGTGTCGTACCCGGTGCCCCAGCGCAGCGCCACGTCCACGCCGAGCTCACGGGTGACCTCGGTGGGCGTCATCTGGCCGTGGTCGTCGAGGACCGGCACGGTCTCCTTGAAGGTGCCCTGGCCGGAGAAGCGCAGGACGTCGCAGACGGCCTTGTCCTGGGCGAGGTACTCGCAGAACTCGCTGATCCCGCCGTCGAAGCGGAAGGACTCCTCGCCCTTCGTGCCGCCCTCGCCGAGGCCGAACTCGTCCCGGACGACGATGGTCAGGCCGGGGACCAGGAACGCGGTCTGACGCGCGCGCTGGTGCAGGTTCTCCAGGGAGAGCTTGGCGTCCTTGAGGAAGATCTGCCGGTCCGCCCAGTAGCGCACCCGGGTGCCGCTGCGGGTCTTCGGGATCTTCTTGACCTTGCTCAGCGTGGCCGACGAGTCGAAGGGGGCGTCGGGCCCCGGCTTGGCGAAGGCGCCGGGGACACCGCGCCGGAAGCTGATGGCGTGGGTGTGCCCGGCGCGGTCCACCTCGACGTCGAGGCGGGCGGAGAGCGCGTTCACCACGGAGGCGCCCACGCCGTGCAGGCCGCCCGAGGCGGCGTAGGAGCCGCCGCCGAACTTTCCGCCCGCGTGCAGCTTCGTCATGACGACCTCGACCCCGGAGAGGCCGGTCTTGGGCTCGACGTCGACCGGGATGCCACGGCCGTTGTCCCGGACCTCCACGGATGCGTCGTCGTGGAGGATGACCTCGATGTGGTCGCAGTACCCGCCCAGGGCCTCGTCGACGGAGTTGTCGATGATCTCCCAGAGGCAGTGCATCAGGCCGCGGCTGTCCGTCGAGCCGATGTACATGCCCGGACGCTTGCGGACGGCCTCGAGTCCCTCCAGGACGAGCAGGTGCCGCGCGGTGTAGTTGGAACCGTCCCGGTCTGCTCCGGTCAGCAATGCTGTGGACGGCACGGACGTCTCGGCGGTCACGCGGTTCGCTCCTCGCTGAATTTCAAGGGGGGTCCTTTGGGGTAAGGACGCGGCTTCGGTTACCGGTGAGAGGGTACCGAGGCCTGGTAGAGCCGTTGTAACGCCACCCTCGTCTCAACCCAGACTAGTCCAGATTCGTATGCACGTTCGATCCCTCGTTGGAGTGAAGCGCACGTCACGTTCCCTTCGAGGCATGAACCATTTAGGCTCCGGGCACGTCCTCATGAACAACCCGGCAAGCCAGCCGGTCGGGACCCGACCTGACAGACAGCGCGAAACCGTAAGACACGTAAGAGACGCAATACGGCACATTCGCCGCCAACCGGCAACGGACAACCTCCTCAAAAAGAAACTTCGAGGAAAAGCCACGAGCGGGAACGTTTTCGGCCTGGTTGGATGTTGACCCTGGTACGACAGCTCGTCGAGCTAGAGAAGAGGCGACGTGACTACTGTTCTGACCCCCGCGAGCCCCCTGACGGCCGCTGATCGCTGCGACCGCTGCGGCGCCCAGGCATACCTGCGCGTCGTCCTGTTGAGCGGCGGTGAACTGCTCTTCTGCGCCCACCACGGCCGCAAGTTCGAGCCGGAACTCAAGAAGATCGCCGCTGAGATACAGGATGAGACGGAGCGACTGACCGCCGTTCCCGAGAGCGCCACCGAAGAGGAACGCTGACACCTCGCACCCACGACGAGCCAGCTCCGGCACACCAGGCCGGTGAACGGGCGGCCGTCCTTGCCGACAGGCAGGGGCGGCCGCCCGCTCTCGTCACAGGGGCGCTCACGGGCCTTCTCGGGCCTCCTGGGCCGGCCGCGTGGCCGGGCCCGGTGCGGACTGCCGCCTCAGGCGCCGCCGCGCAGCACCCGGGCGACGTCCGAGATCCGCGTGTAGACGCCGGGGCTCCCCGGACGGCCGCAGCCGCTCCCCCAGGAGACGAGCCCGATGAGCCGCCCATGGGCCACCAGCGGCCCGCCGCTGTCCCCCTGGCAGGCGTCCCGCCCGCCCTCCATCTCACCGGCACAGAGCATCGTCCGGGCGACGTACCGCCCGTCGGCACTGCCCGGATACGCCTCCTCGCACACGGCGTCCGCCAGCACCTCCACGCGCGCGGCGCGCAGCGAGCGGGCGTAGTCGCCCGCCCCCGTGGTGTCGCCCCAGCCGTACACGGAAGCGCCCGTGCCCGGCGCGTACGCCGTGTCGCCGGAGGGCGCCATGGCGATCGTGGATCCCTTCGGCAGCGGCTCGGCCAGGGTGAGGGCCGCCACGTCCCCGGAATTCGTGTAGTTGTCGTAGTCCGGGTTGACCCAGACGTCACGTACCGGAATCTCCTCCCCCTCGTCCGAGCGCAGGTCTCCGCGCCCGGAGATGACCTTCAGGTCCGACACCTGCCCCAGGGGCACCCCCAGGACGTCCTTGCTCATGCAGTGGGCCGCCGTCAGGACCGTCGTGCGTCCGACGACCACGCCGCCGCAGAACTGTCCCGCGCGCGCACCGCCGAACCGGTCACGACTGGAGACGGCCACCACCCACGGGGTCTCGGACGCCTGCACGGGTCTGCCTCCGATGACCACGCTGTCGGCGGCCGCGGGGACCGGAGAGGCCAACGGCAGGGCGGCGGCAGTCGCCACCAGGGCGACCAGCCCTGTCGACGCACTGGCGAAGGGACGACGCATGCGATCTCCTCACTCTGGGTTGCCATCGCGTACCCAGAGTCATGCAGTATCGCGTACCGCGCACGCGAAAAAGACCCGAAGCCGCACAATGCGGGCTTCGGGCCTTTCGCGGAGCGCCGTGGCGCCTGTCGGTGCCTAGTCGAGGTAGTCGCGCAGGACCTGCGAACGCGACGGGTGACGCAGCTTCGACATCGTCTTCGACTCGATCTGACGGATGCGCTCACGCGTCACTCCGTAGACCTTGCCGATCTCGTCGAGGGTCTTGGGCTGGCCGTCCGTGAGACCGAAGCGCATGGAGACCACGCCCGCCTCACGCTCGGACAGGGTGTCCAGGACGGAGTGCAGCTGCTCCTGGAGGAGCGTGAAGCTGACCGCGTCGGCCGGCACGACCGCTTCGGAGTCCTCGATGAGGTCACCGAACTCGCTGTCGCCGTCCTCACCCAGGGGGGTGTGGAGGGAGATCGGCTCGCGGCCGTACTTCTGGACCTCGATGACCTTCTCGGGGGTCATGTCGAGTTCCTTGGCCAGCTCCTCCGGGGTGGGCTCGCGGCCCAGGTCCTGGAGCATCTGGCGCTGGACACGGGCCAGCTTGTTGATGACCTCGACCATGTGCACCGGGATACGGATGGTGCGGGCCTGGTCGGCCATGGCGCGGGTGATCGCCTGACGGATCCACCAGGTGGCGTACGTGGAGAACTTGTAGCCCTTGGTGTAGTCGAACTTCTCGACCGCGCGGATCAGACCGAGGTTGCCCTCCTGGATGAGGTCCAGGAAGAGCATGCCGCGGCCGGTGTAGCGCTTGGCCAGGGAGACCACCAGACGGAGGTTGGCCTCCAGGAGGTGGTTCTTGGCGCGGCGGCCGTCCTCGGCGATGATCTCCAGCTCGCGCTTGAGCTTCGGAGCGAGCTTGTCGGCGTTGGCCAGCTTGTCCTCGGCGAACAGACCGGCCTCGATGCGCTTGGCGAGCTCGACCTCCTGCTCGGCGTTGAGCAGCGGGACCTTGCCGATCTGCTTGAGGTAGTCCTTGACCGGGTCGGCCGTGGCACCGGCTGCGGCGACCTGCTGGGCCGGCGCGTCGTCCTCGTCCTCGTCGGAGAGCACGAAGCCCTGGGCGCCCTCCTCGGCGGGCTCGCCCTCGCCGGGCTTGCCGGCGGCGGGTGCCTCCTCGGTGGCCTCTTCGTCCAGGAGCTCGTCGGCGTCCTTCTTGGAGGTGGTCTTCTTCGCCGCCGTCTTCTTGACGGCGGTCTTCTTGGCGACGGCCTTCTTGGCCGTCGTCTTCTTGGCGGCGACCTTCTTCGCGGGCGCGTCCTCGGCGGCGCCGTCCGCGGTCGGCGCCTCAGTGGCTGCGGTGGCGGTGGGCTTCGCCGTGGCGGTCTTCGCCGCGACCGTCCTGGTCGCGGTGCGCTTGGCCGGGCTCTTCGCTGCGACGCTCTTGCGGGGGCGCTTCGGCTCCGCGGCACTGACCATCAGCGTCACACCCTCTTCCTCGAGGATCTGGTTGAGGCTGCGCAGAACGTTCTTCCACTGAGTGGCCGGAATCTGGTCAGCTTCGAAGGCACGACGCACGTCATCGCCGGCGATCTGCCCATCAGCCTTTCCCCGCTCGATGAGCGCCATGACAGAGACGGATTCGGCGATCTCCGGCGGGAGCGTACGGGATGTGCTGGCCGACACGAACAACCTCTCGGAACGTTGGAAAACGGCTTCCGGCCCCGTCCATTGTGGACCGGAGCCGACGACCGGCGGCTGGGGATTGTGCCGACGGCGCGGGCGGGGCCGGGGAGCTGCACAGCGCCGCGAACGACGGCTGTATTCCTTCCTCGGCTATCACCTCTTAGGTCATCGCGCTGTTCCTTGGAGCGTTACGCCCAATCTACGTGGCCCGAGTCACACCCCGTAAGCGCTCAAAAGCATCCAGACACGGTCACAAGCGACCTATACGCATGCACGAATGATCCCCGGATGCCCCGCGAAGAAACCCCCACGGTCGTGTCGCCGGACCCCGCCGGGCTCTCGAGGAGCCCGTGGAGGTCCGGCGACACGGGGGAACGGCGGCGGAGCCGTGGCCGGCGTACGGAGTGACGTACGCGACGCTCGGCGCTGCCGCGAGGCACGCGCACGGCCGCGGCGCCGAGGTGGCGGCGCGGTCAGTGCTCGCGCGGGGCGGGCACGACGCGCTCCACCTCGGGGTGGACCGTGAGCAGCTGCCGCATGGCGGACTCGGCGCCGGACCCGTCACCCGCGGCGAGCGCGTCGACGATGCGGGAGTGGTGCACGAGGGAGGCCTCGGTGGGGCGGTCGCATCCGGTGACGGGCCCGCCCGAGACCTGGAGGGCCGCGGAGACGATGCCGGAGAGGTGCTCCAGCATGCGGTTGCCCGCGAGCTGGATGAGCAGCGAGTGGAACTCGGAGTCGGCGCGCGAGAACGTGATCCCGTCGCCCTGGCCCAGCGCGTGCCCCATGATCTCGACCATGTCGGCGAGGCGCTGCTGCACCTCCTCGCGGCCGTGCCCGGCGGCCAGGCGGGCGGCGAGGGGCTCGATCATCCAGCGGAGCTCGCCGAGCTCGCGACGCTGGTCGTCGCGCTGCGGCCCGAAGGCACGCCACTCGATGATGTCCGGGTCGAGCAGGTTCCAGTCACTGACGGGACGCACGCGCGTGCCGACGTTGGGACGGGCGCTGACGAGGCCCTTGGCCTCGAGGACGCGCAGGGACTCGCGGACGACGGTCCGGGAGACCTCGAAACGCTGCCCGATCTCCTCGGGTACGAGCGGACGGTCGGCGCCGAGGTCACCGGAAACGATCATCTGGCCGAGCTGCTGGACGAGTTGGCCGTGCAGCCCGCGGCCGCGGTTTCCGGCGGCGCGCCGGCCCACACGCCCCAGGTCCTGGTCGGCGCTGTCCCACACGGGGGCGACGCGCTCGCCCGCCGGGGACTCGGTGTAGGGGTATCGGTCGAGGTCACCCGGGCCGGCGAGACCGGAGTCGGCGGAGCGGGCGGTGGTCATCATGGTGTGCGCAAGGGTACTCACGGATCAGTTGTCGGCGTTGCCCCCAACTCCCTTGAGGTCTTTGGTGAAAAGCACACGAAAGGGTGATCGCTTACCTCGCCGCAATTGACGCCTTATCGGAAAGAAACGGACGCCACCCCGGAGTTGCCCACCGACCCGCGCGGGAGGGCCCCGGAACCCTCTCAGCGGACTCTGGCGCGCGCCGCCGTGAGCACATATGCGCAGAGCAGAGCGGTGAGCGACAACATCAGTGCACTGCCCACGGGTTGGGCGACCATGCGCACCCCGGCCGCCAGGTACCGCTCCGCGCCGAACGGCCACTGCACCAGCGCGAGGTCCCTCAGCCGTCCCGGAAGTCCGGCCGCCGATCGCACGGACGGACCCTCGACGGCCTTTTGTACGAGCGGTACGACGAGGATCGGGACAGCGAGCACCGCGGCGAGCCCGGCGGTGGTGGACCGGAAGACACCGGCGGCCAGCACACCGGCCCAGGCGCAGCCGATGACCAGGGCGGTCCAACTCGCGGTCAGGCTCGGCCAGTCCGCGGGAACTTTCGTGAGCTCCTCTCCGTATACGAGGTGGAGCAGCGCGGCGTCGCAGGCGATCACGAGGCCGCCGAGCAGCAGGGCGGTGGCGGCCGCGACGAGCAGTTTGGCGCCGAGCATCCCGAGGCGGCGCGGGACGGTGCCCCGGTCGGCGGCGAGGGCGGGGTGGCGGAATTCGTCGCCGAAGGCGAGGGCTCCCAGCAGTCCGGCGCCGAGGACCGCGGGCGGCAGGGGAAGTTCCTGCGGCCAGGCGGCGAGCAGGCGCGGCTGGGGCGTGTGCCCGGCCCGCGCGAGGAAGACGCAGAGCACGGCGGAGGTGGCGAGGACGGCGGCCAGGGTCAGATAGCCGGTGGCGACGCCCAGCAGCCGACGCAGTTCGTAGCGCAGGGGACGGAGGGGACTGCGGCTGGGGCGGACGGAGATGGGGGGCGGGAGGACGGACAGCGCGTCCTGAGGAGTGGCCGTGGCCGAGGCCGAGGAGCGGGCGCCGGAGCGCGGGGCTTCACCGTCGGACGGAAAGAACGCGCCGTCGACGTCCAGGGGGAACGTGTCGTCGCCGTCGAGCGGGGCAAGGGGAATCAGCCGGAACGGCAGTTCTTCGGTCCGACCCTCGGCCTCACGGTCGGTGCCGCCGTCGGCCTCGGGGCCGCCGGGCTCCTGGGTGGCCTGCGGGGCGGGCTCCCCGGCAGGGACCGGGCCAGAGGCGGCGGTAGCGGTAGCGGCACTTGCGGAGGCTGTGGCTGCTGCGGCTGCCGCGGAGGGCGCGTCCGGCTCGTCGGCGAGGGTCTCGGACGGATGCCCGTGGGCGACGGCAGCCGCATCGGCGTTCTCGTTCGCGTCTGCGTGCGCGTCTGCCCGTGCGTCCGTAGGCGCGTCTGCTTGTGCTGTCTTCGTACCCGTGTTCGCGGTCGTGGTGCGGCGGGATGCCGCCGCGTCGGGCTCGGTGGCGGTCACGGGTCCGTGCGGGGCGTCGGGCCGCGCCGGGGGTCCCGCATCACCGATCTCGTCGGCGAGTTGGTGGACGAGGATGCTGTGCCGGTACGCGGTCTCCCCCACGTCGGCGCAGTTGCTGCCGTAGACGGAGAGCCTGTTGCCGTCCTCCTTCACCACCTCGATGGAGCGGCGGGCCACGCGCGCCTCCTTGGTGAGGAGCGCGCACAGCCGGGCGGCGTGCGGGCTGCGGACGGCGACGCGGGGGCGGAGCCTGGTCCGTGCGAAGTCCGCGGCCTCCTGGTCGGCCACGAGTCGGCCCGCCTCCAGCGTGACGACGCGGTCGGCGGTCCGCGCGGCCTCCCGGGGGTCGGTCGTGGTGAACAGGACCGTGCCGCCGTGGCTCGCGTGGGCGCGCAGAATTCCGTGCAGCCACGCGCTCTCCCGGGCCGAGAGCCCGTCGCCGGGGCCGTCGAGGACGAGGGTGTGCGGGTCGGCGAGGAGCGCACAGGCGAGCCCGAGGCGGCGGTCCATGCCGCGCGAGAGGGTGCCGAGGCGCTGCTCGCGGAGGCTGACGAGACCGACGACCTCCAGGACGTCGTCGGCACGCAGGACGGGCACGCCGACCGCCGCGCACAGCATGCGCAGATGGCCGCGGACCGTGCGCGCCGGGTGTCCCGGGACATCGCCCAGGAGGACGCCCACCTCGCGCGAGGGGTGGGCGATGCGGTGCAGGGGGCGCCCTCTGAAGTACGTGACGCCACGGCCCTGTTGGAGTTCGAGCATGAGCCGCAGCGCCGTGGTCGGGCCGGCGGCCTCGGCGCCGAGCAGCGCCGTGACACGGCCGGTGCGCGCCTCGAAGGACACGTCGTCCACGGCGGGCGGGAGCTCCTTGCGGGGATTGCTGGTCAGTCCGATGGCCTGGATCATCGCTTCTCTCGCAGGGTGTGCGACCGCTCGGCGGCCGGGGCACGTCCACCGGATCGGGGACGGACGAACCCCGTGGGTACTGCAGCAAGATAACGCGACATTTGCGGCTTTTCGGTCAGGGTGTGGGCCACTGGTGTCCAGCGAACGGCCCGGCCCCGGCAGGACCAGCAGGTGACGGCGAGCGCGGTCCTCAGACTTCGGGGCGCAGCATCGGCGGGTTGAGGAGCGTGGCGCCGCCCGCGCGGAAGAGCTGGGCGGGACGGCCGCCCTGCCGTGTGGTCGTCCCGCCCGTGGGGACGAGGAAGCCGGGCGTGCCGGTGACCTTGCGGTGGAAGTTGCGCGGATCGAGGACGACGCCCCAGACCGCCTCGTACACGCGGCGCAGCTCACCGACGGTGAACTCCGGCGGGCAGAAGGCGGTGGCCAGCGAGGAGTACTCGATCTTGGAGCGGGCGCGCTCCACGCCGTCCGCGAGGATCTGGGCGTGGTCGAAGGCGAGCGGTGCCGCCTGCTCGCCCTCGCGGCCGTAGCCGCCCTGCTTGAGCAGGGCCTCGACCGGGGCCCAGCGCGCGCTGTGCGCGTCGCCGCCCGCCCGGGGCGCGGGCAGGTCGGGAGCGAGGGCGAGGTGGGCGACGCTGACCACGCGCATCCGCGGGTCCCTCTTGGGGTCGCCGTATGTGGCGAGCTGTTCGAGATGCGCGCCGTTGGCCTGGGCCGGGGCGTCGGGGTCGTGGGCGCACAGGCCCGTCTCCTCGATCAGCTCGCGCGCCGCCGCGGCCGACAGGTCCTCGTCCTGGCGTACGAATCCTCCGGGCAGCGCCCAACGCCCCTGGAACGGCTGCTCGCCGCGGCGCACGGCCAGCGCGCAGAGCGCGTGACGACGCACGGTCAGCACGACCAGATCGACGGTGACTGCAAAGGGCGGGAAGGCCGACGGGTCGTAGGGCGACATGCCGCGATCATAGTCGTCTTCCTGACGATAAACACCTCCTTCGCGGATCGCTTCCCTGTCCGATTCGCCCGGCCCCCGTCCGTGCTTCGCCGTCCCGCCCCTGCCCGGCCGGCGGGTTCACACCCCCAACTGCAGCCTCTCGGCCGCCTCCTCGACCATGGTCATGCCCAGTCGGCTCACCCGCACCGAGAACGGGGCTCCGGCGACGCTCAGCCCGCTCAGCCCCAGCTCGCCCAATGGGGTGCCGCGGACCGGGCGCAGCGTCACCGTGCCCGCGGGCGCATCGGGCCGGATTCCGGCGAGCGCCACCAGGACGTGCACTCCGGCGGCCGCGGCAGTGGCCGCGGGGCGGCAGGCGGCCGGGTGGGGCAGCGGAGCGCCGCCCTCGGTGCGCTGCTCCCCCGCGTACATCTCGGGCAGGCGGTGGCCGAACGTCTCGGCGGCGGACAGCAGGCCGCGCAGCAGCGAGGCGGCCTCCTTCTCGTACCCCGCCGCCGCCAGGCCGGTGACGGCGACGGCCGTCTCCTGCACGCGGACCGACCCACCCCGGTGCCCGAACGGGTTGTACGCGGCTTCCTTGGCGCCCAGGCTGCGCAGACCCCAGCCGGAGTCCATGGCGGGTCCGCCGAGCAGCCGGGCGAGCTGCTCGGTCCTGACCTTGTCGAGGAGTCCGGGGGCGAGTCCGCCCGCACCGAGCAGGCCGGTGTCCAGGAGGTGGGCCGCGCCCGCGGTGAGGTGGGGCACGGGCCGTCCGTCGGCCAGCCGGGCGGCCGCCGGTCGGCCGCCCGCCCGGTCCTCCACCCAGAACTCCTCCCGGAACGCGGACCGCAGGCGGCCGGCCCACTGCCGCAGTCCCGCGCCGTCCGCGCGACCGTGCGCTTCGAGCAGGTCGGCGCCGAGCAGCGCGGCCCGGTGCGCATGGGCCTGGATCTCGCCGCGTGCGAGTCCGCCGGGGACGGCATCGGAGAGGAACACGCCGTCGCCCACCGTGGTGCGCAGCCAGCGCAGGCATCCTTCCGCCGCGGGTAGCAGATCCTCCACTTCCTGTCCGGGCATCCCCCAACGCCACGCCTCCGCGAGGAGCACCGGGAACAGCAGGGTCGCCTCCGCGCCCGTGCAGCCGGGCGGCAGGTGTGGTCCCGCGTCCCGGAGGGGGCCCGGGATCAGGCCCGACCGTGGCCCCGGTCCGGTGAGTTGACCGCGGGCGAGGGTGCGCAGGGTGCCGGCCGCGATGCGCGTGCCGAGCGGCAGCGCCATGCGGGCGGCGGCCAGCGCCTCGGCCGGGGCGAGTCCGCAGCGCCACGGCGCCCCCGCCGCCGGGAACATGTCGGTGGGGTGTTCGGGGTCGCGCAGCAGCAGCGCTTGCAGGTCCTCGACGGACCGGGCGAGGAGCGGCTCGACCCGCGGGTCGTCGCCGACGGCGCGCGCCCCGGCGACCGCGCGCAGCAGGCCGTGTCCCGCCGCGCGGATCGGCCCCGTGCCGTCCGGCCGGACCCGCAGCTCCACGCTCCGGGAGGCACCGGGCGGCAGGTCGACCTCCCAGCGCAGCAGCCCCGCGGATGCCAGGGCGTCCGCGGGCGCGGGGTCCGCGGTGACCAGGCAGTTGGCCGTGCCGGACGACCAGCGCATGCCGGAGCCGTACACGCTGGCGGGCAGTTCGGGCCCGGGGCGGCCCGAAGCGACCAGGCCGACCTCGGCGAGGTCCGTGCCGAGGGAGACCTCTACGGGCAGCCGAAGGGTGCGCCCGGAGGCGCTGTGCAGGGTGATCCGCTCCGTGCCGTCCGCGTAGCGGATCCGCTCGACGACGACCTCCGGGTCGGGGCCGGCGTCCGTCGGCAGGCGGAGCGTCCCGACGAAGCGTGCGCTGTCCGCCGAGAGCATGCGGGCCTGCACCGCGACCGGTTCGCGGCCCGCGACACGCACCTGACAGCGGGACAGGGTCCTGCGGCCCGCGCGGTAGAAGCCCTCCAGGCCCTCGCCGGTCAACTGCCCCTGGTCCGTGGAGATCGCGAGGGCGGGCAGGGCGACGCAGATCAGCAGGGCGTGTGCGGGCGGAAGCTCCGCGGGGCGGCGGGGCGCCGGGCCCGGCGTCGGAACCGGGGCCGGGCGACCCGACAGGCCGGGCAAGGGCGTGGGGGCCGGCACGGCTCGCCGGGGTCCCTCTTTGCCGGAGACGGACAACGGGGCGGGAAGAGACATGGGGCAGCTTCTTCGGCGTGGTCTGCGTGGCCTGGGCGGTCTGCGTGGCCTGGGCGGTCTGAGCGGGCTGGGCGGGCTGGGCGGGCTGGGCGGGCTGCGGGACCTGGGCAGTCCCCGCGGTCTGCGGGGACTGGGCGGTGGGGGTGACCTGAATGTTCTGGGGGGTCAGGGAGGTCTGCGAGGTATGCGCGGTCTGGGTGACGAGGGGGGCTGGCTGGGTGCGGTGGCGCGACCCTGCCGCGGGTACCGCCACTCAGGTGAACGGGTCGGCCCCGCTCCAAGTCACGCCCCGGGGGCCGGAAGACAGCCGTCCGGCCCTCAGGCGCCGGGTGGCCGACGACTGGGCCTTAGGCCTGCCGCGTCCCCGGCCCACCAGTCGGCCCCTCCCGGGAACCGTGTGCTCAACGGTCGCCTCGGGTGCCGCGACGCAGGGTGCGGCGGCGGTTCGCCGGGCCCCCGCCTTGGCCTGCCCGACCGCCCCGGCCGCTCCGCCCGCCCGGGACGCGCGGACCGCCTGCGGGACGCGGGGCGCCCGACGAGCGTGGGCCGCCGCCGGACGCCTTCGTGACTCCGAAGGGACGGGGGCCGTCGGCGGATGCCCGGGGTGTACCGGCTGCCGTCGACCGGTGCGGGGGACGGCGGCGCGGGAGGGGAAGGCGCGGGAGGGGCTTCGGTCCCTCACTCGTCCCTTCTTCCCTGGGGTCGGTGTCGTGCGGCGCCCGCCGCTTTTCCTTCTCTCCTGAGGGCTTCTCTCCTAGCGACTGCTCTCCTGACGACACCGGCAGTTCAGGCGACCCCGGCAGTCCTGGCGTCCCCGGCTCTTCCGCTTCCCCTCCCCGCTCGCGTTCCCCTCCCTGCTCGCGCTCGTCGCGTGCGCGCCGGAGGCAGCGGCGGATCGCCTCGGGGTCCATGCCCTCATTGCAGGCCTGGTGGAGGAGACGGGCGAAGGCGTAGCGGGGGTCGACCGACAGGGCCATGTCCAGGGCCTCTTGGCCTTCCGCGACGGCGCCGAGCGACCAGGCGACCCAGCCCGCCAAGGACAGCGTCGCCGCCGCGTGTTCCGCGTACGCGCCGACGCAGCGGCGGCACAGGGCTCGCCACAGGCGCAGCGCGGGCAGTGCCGCTTCGCCCTCCATCCACTCCGCCGCATGGTCACGGGTGATGCGGACCTGGAGGCCCAGGATCAGAGCGGCCGCCTCGTCGTGCGCGAGCAGTTCGTCGTCCTGGATGTCCGCGTCGAGCGGGTCGGAGATCAGGGGTGCGGCAGCCAGCCGCGCCATGACCCTGCGGGCGAGGTCGATCGTCTCGGCGGCGACGCTCCCTTCTGGCGGGAACTGCCTTTCGTCCTCCTTCCCGCTGCCCCCACACCCGTCCGCAGCCTCGCGCGCGGACGCCTCCTCGTATTCCTGACTTTCGCTCAGCATCCTGGGGATGAGGGCGAGGGCCGCCGCGTCGAGCGCCCGCTCCTGATCCGTCGCCGCCGCGGTCGCCCACGGCGTGAGCCGTCCCCTGATCTCGCTCTGGGTGGCCGTCGCCCGGACGCCCATGTACGTCGCCGCGGCCGCCAGGACCGAAGTGCCCGGCCTGAGCAGGGGGCTGCCCTCGGGCGGGCAGCACCGGTCATCCGGGCAGCAGTAGGTCCAGAAGCGGCCGTCGGAGATGCATACGGCCTCCAGCACCGGGACGTCGAGGCGGCCGCATGCCGTGCGCAGCACTTGGGCCAGGGGACGCAGCCGCTCCATGACCTGTCGACCCGACTCCCCATCGGCGGGCTCCTGGCAGAGGAAGGCGATGACGCCCTCCGGGCGCGCTCCCCTCCTCTCGCACCCGCCGACCAGGCACTGGGCCAACTGGTCCGCGATGCACGGCCAGTCCTCCGCGCGCTCGGGGACGCCCAGGCGCACCCGGCCGCCGAACCTCCCTCGATCGCCGTGCAGGGCGACGAGCACGATGCTCTCCTCGGGCTTGAACCCGAGCAAGTACGGCAAGGCATCCGCCAGTTCGGCCGGAGTGCGCAGGGTGACCATCGGCTCGCCGATCGCTCCGGCTGCTTCGCTGTAGTTCGTCATGCGCCGACTCTCCCGCGGATCACGGGAGTCCGGTTGAGCCTGTGGATAACCCCGGTCAGGGCCACGCCAAGACTTATCCACAGCCCCAGCGGGCCGAGCCCTTCAGCCCGCAGAATCGACACGACGACCTCGGCGCGGCACACCCCGCGCCACCCACGCCCACGCCCACACCGAGACTCACACCAAGACTCAGCGTTAATTAGGTTAGGCTAAGCTAAGGTCAACTTGGCAGCCGAGAGACGGGGACCATGAGAGTACGGGCCGCGGTGGCCGGAGCCAGTGGCTATGCGGGTGGGGAGATCCTCCGCCTGCTGGCGGCACATCCGGAGATCGAGATCGGCGCGGTGACCGCGCACAGCAGCGCGGGGTGCAGGCTCGGCGAGGTGCAGCCGCATCTGGCGGCCGTCGCCGACCGGGTCCTGACGGAGACGACTCCGGAGCGGCTGGCCGGACACGACGTGGTGTTCCTCGCGCTGCCGCACGGCCAGTCCGCCGCGCTCGCACGGCAGTTGGAGCCCGGCACCCTGGTCGTGGACTGCGGTGCCGACTTCCGGCTGCGCGACCCGCAGGCCTGGGAACGCTTCTACGGCTCCCCGCACGCCGGGACCTGGCCGTACGGCCTGCCCGAACTTCCGGGCGCGCGGGAGGTGTTGAAGGGCACCGACCGCATCGCCGTCCCCGGCTGCTATCCGACCGCCGTGACGCTGGCGCTCTACCCCGCCTTCCTGGCCCGGCTCGTGGAGCCGGAGGCCGTCGTCGTCGCCGCGAGCGGCACCTCGGGGGCGGGCCGGGTGGCCAAGCCGCACTTGGTCGGCGCCGAAGTGATGGGGTCGATGACGCCGTACGGAGTCGGCGGCGGCCACCGGCACACGCCGGAGCTGACGCAGAACCTGTCCCAGGTCGCCGGCGAGCGCGTGAGCGTCTCGTTCACGCCGACCCTGGCCCCCATGCCCCGCGGCATCCTCGCCACGTGTTCGGCCCGCCTGCGCCCCGGCCTGACGCCCCGCGCCGCCGAGGAGGACGTCCGAGCCGCGTACGAGAGGGCCTACAACGACGAGCCGTTCGTACGCCTGCTGCCGCCGGGGACCTGGCCGTCCACGGCCGCGGTGCTCGGTTCCAACACCGCGCAGGTGCAGGTGGCGGTGGACCCCGACGCCCGCCGGGTCGTCAGTGTCGCCGCGATCGACAACCTGACCAAGGGCACCGCGGGCGGGGCCGTGCAGAGCATGAACATCGCCCTCGGGCTGCCCGAAGGGGCGGGCCTGCCCACGAACGGAGTGGCTCCGTGAGCGTGACCGCTGCCCGCAAATTCCTCGCGAGCGGGGTGTCCGTCGGGATCAGGGATGCGGTGGACCTGTCGGTACGTCAAGTGTCGGTCGGCGTGGACCTGCTTTCCGGCCAAGCCTCGGCGACGACCTGGACCGACGACCTCACCGCCGCGTCCGTCCACGAGAACAGCGCGTACAGCTCGTGAGCGGAGTCATGGACCAATGCAACGACCAACTCGTGGACGAACGACCGAATGGAGCCGGGGCGGACATGGACAGGGTCGTCGACGAGCGCACGGAGGCGGACCCGTCCGCCGGGCAGCGCCTGAGGGCACAGGATCCGCCGGGCAGCGTGGTCGTCGTCAAGTTCGGCGGCAACGCCATGGTGGACGACAGCCTGCAACGGACCTTCGCCCGGGACGTCGTCGAGCTCTGGCGTGCGGGGCTGCGCCCGGTCGTCGTGCACGGGGGCGGACCGCAGATCAGCGCGATGCTCGACCGGCTGGCCCTGGAGACCCGCTTCGAGGCGGGCCTGCGGGTGACCACGCCGGAGACCATGGAGGTCGTCCGCATGGTCCTGACCGGCCGTGTCCAGCGGGAGTTGGTCGGCCACATCAACACCCACGGCCCCTTCGCCGTGGGGATGACGGGCGAGGACGCGCACACGATGACGGCGGTGCGGCGGCCCGCCTGGGTGGACGGGAAGCCGGTGGACATCGGCCTCGTCGGCGATGTCGTGGACGTGAACCCGGACATGGTGCGCACGCTTCTGGAGCAGGGCCACATCCCGGTGGTCTCGCCCGTGGCGCGCGGTGCGAACGGCGAGGTCTACAACGTCAACGCCGACCTCGCGGCGTCTGCCCTCGCCGTGGCGCTCGACGCCCGGCGCCTGGTGGTGCTGACCGACGTGGAGGGGCTGTACGCGAACTGGCCGCACAGCACCGAGGTGATCGAGCGTCTGACGGCCGACGCGCTGGACGAACTCCTCCCGGGGCTGGCGAGCGGGATGCTGCCGAAGATGGAGGGCTGCCTGCGGGCCGTCCGGGGCGGCGTACGCAGGGCGCACGTGCTCGACGGGCGGGTGCCGCACGCGGTGCTGAACGGCGTGCTCGGCGAGACGAGTCCCGGTACGACGGTGGTCCCCGACAACGAACCCGAACCCGAGCCCATAGCCGTGGCCGTGCCCGCCTCCACCGCCACCGCCATCAGCACCGGCACCAGCACCAGCACTGCCACCGTCGCCGCAACCAACAGCACCGCCACTGCCGCTGCCACCACCCCCACCGTCCAGAACACTGGCCAGAACGACGGCCAGGGCGAGTACGCGGCCTGACTGCTCAAGGGCCGCACGGCCCACAGCCGCCTCCACGCGCGGGCGCCCGACCTCCCCGAAGCGCCCGTCCCGTCGGCCCCACCGCCACGCCACACACGGCTGCTCCCGTCCCGGATCAAGGTCCGGGACGGGAGCAGCCGACGACAGGAGGACGGGGCCCGCTCAGAGGCTCAGCGACAGGATCCGCGCGTTGCGTCGGGGGTCCAGGGAGTCCGCCCAGGCGGGCGGCGCCTGACGCGCGCTCGCGGGGACGAACCCGTACCGCAGGAAGAGGTCCCCGCCGCCGGTCGTCGCGGTGAACAGCGCGCCGAGCGACCGTGCGCGCGCCGCGACCAGGACGGCGCGCATCAGACCGCCGCCCACGCCCCGGCCCTGTTGGTGCCCGGCCACGCAGAAGTTGTAGAGCACGCCCGTGGCCGCACGACCCTGTTCGGGGTCCGCGGGGTCCGCGGGGTCCTCGGGGTCGGCCGGGTGCACGCGCAGGCCGACACAGCCCTCCAGGGGGCCGCCGGGGACGTCCGCCACGAGGAAGTCGCTGGCCTGCGCCGCGTACAGCGCGGCGGGCCGTTCCCGCAGGGCGCCCGAGCGCACGAAGGGCTCGGACAGGCAGACCAGCGCGGGCGCGTCCTCCTCGCGGGCGGCGCGCACGGACGGCAGCCGGACGGACGGTGGCCGTACGGCGGGGGGTCGAACAGCGGGGGGTCGCACGGCCGGCAGGTGTGCGGCGGGCGTCCGTACGGAGGGCACGTGCGGCAGCGGGGCAGGGCGCGGCGTAGCCGTGATCAAGGCTGGACCTTCCTCGGTTCCACGATGGAAGAACGGCTCGCCGCCGTCACACGCCGACGAGCAAGGTAAGGCTAGCCTTACCTAAGTGGCGAGTCCAGTTGAGGCGATCACGCCCCGCCGTGACCAACGTGACCGGATGGGCAGGCGAAGCGGCAAACAAAAAGGCAAGAGGGAATGCACTCCTCTTGCCACTCTCAACTTATAGCGCACCGGGGGGCTTGCGGCAAGGCCCCGGTCGTACCGCACAATCACTGGCCTGAGCCAGTACCGGCGGAAATCGGAGATTCACGAAGTGCATGAGCTTTTGTCGGTTCACCAGGACTCTCAGAACTCCCAGCAGTTCCAGGAGTCCCAGGATTCCCGAGACTCCCAGGACTCCCAGGACTCCCAGGACTCCCAGGACTCCCAGGACTCCCAGGACTCCCAGGACTCCCAGGACTCACTGTCCGTCAGCGCGTTCGCCCTTCCCGACAACCTCTCGCACAAGGCCGAACCCGCGCTGATCGGCCGCGACGAGCGGCACTTCGCGGCCGTCGCGCAGTGCCTCGACGAGACGGTCGCCGACCTCTCGGGCCGCCTCGACACGCTGCGCAGGGCACCCGGCGGCATCGGCCGTGAGGCGATGGACCGGGACGCGGAGATCCACCGCCTCAGCGGCCGGCTGCGGGCGCTGCGCCGCTTCGGCCTCGACCTGTGCCTCGGCCGCGTCGTCACCCAGGACGGTGCGGACGGCGGCGAGACCCTGTACATCGGGCGGCTCGGCCTCACCGACAGCGAGGGCCGCCGGCTGCTCGTCGACTGGCGCTCCCCCGCGGCCGAGCCGTTCTTCGCGGCCACCCACGCCAACCCGATGGGCCTGGCGAGCCGGCGCAGGTACCGCTGGGCCAGCGGCCGGATCAGCGACTACTGGGACGAGGTGTTCACCGCCGACGGCCTGGAGCACCACGCCGCGCTCGACGACCAGTCCGCCTTCATCGCCAGCCTCGGCACCAATCGGTCGGCCCGGATGCGGGACGTCCTCGGCACCATCCAGACCGACCAGGACGCCATCATCCGGGCGGGCTCCCGCGGCGCGCTCGTCGTCGACGGCGGCCCGGGCACGGGCAAGACCGTCGTCGCCCTGCACCGTTCCGCCTACCTCCTCTACTCCGACCCGCGGCTGAGCCGGCACCGGCGCGGCGGCGTCCTCTTCGTCGGCCCGCACGAGCCGTACCTCGGCTACGTCGCGGACGTCCTGCCCAGCCTGGGCGAGGACGGCGTGCAGACGTGCACCCTGCGCGATCTCGTCGCCGAGGGCGCCACGGCGCTGCCCGAGGCCGACGCCGACGTGGCAGGGCTGAAGGCGTCGGCCGACATGGTGCGGGCGATCGAGAAGGCCGTCCGGTTCTACGAGGAGCCGCCCACCGAGGGCCTGTCGGCCTCCACGGCCTGGTCCGACGTGTGGGTCGGCGCCGACGACTGGGCCGAGGCCTTCCGCGCACCGGAACCGGGCACCCCGCACAACGAGGCGCGCGAGCAGATCTGGGCGGAGCTCGCCGCGATCCTCATGGACAAGCAGGGCATGAACGACATGAACGAGGAGGAGGACGGCATATCCCCGCAGCTGTTCCTGCGGTCGCTGCGCCAGGACCGGGAGCTCACCGCCGCCCTGCACCGCGCCTGGCCGCTGATCGAGGCCGCCGACCTCGTCTCCGACCTGTGGACGGTCCCCGCGTACCTGCGGATGTGCGCGCCCTGGCTGGACCGCGACGACGTGGCGAAGCTGCAGCGCAAGGACGCCCCGCAGGCCTGGACGGTGTCCGACCTGCCGCTCCTGGACGCGGCCCGGCAGCGGCTCGGCGATCCGGAGACGGCGCGGCTGAAGCGTCGCCAGGCCGCCGCCGTCGCGGCGGAGCGCGAGCGGATGTCCCACGTCATCGAAGACATCCTCGCGGCCGCCGATTTCTCCTCGGCCGGTGACGACAGCGAGGGCGCGGTGCGGATGCTGCGCGGCAAGGACCTGCAGGACAGCCTGGTCGACGAGAGCGCGCTGCCGACCGCCGACCCGGACCGGCTCGCGGGACCGTTCGTGCACGTCGTCGTGGACGAGGCCCAGGAGCTGACCGACGCGGAGTGGCAGATGCTGCTGCTGCGCTGTCCGTCGCGGAGCTTCACCATCGTCGGCGACCGGGCGCAGGCGCGGCACGGGTTCACCGAATCGTGGGAGGAGCGGCTGGCGCGGGCCGGGATCGACCGGATCACGCCGGCCTCGCTGAGCATCAACTACCGCACGCCGCAGGAGGTCATGGCCGAGGCCGAGCCGGTCATCCGCGCCGCGATCCCCGACGCGAACGTGCCGACGTCCATCCGGAGCAGCGGCATCCCCGTCGCCCACGGGCCGGTCGCGGACCTGGACCGGGTCCTCGCCGACTGGCTCGCCGCGCACGACGAAGGGGTCGCCTGCGTCATCGGGAACGCCGCGTTCCTGGCCGCGGCCGAGGGGGTGCGTGCGGAGCCCGGCACGCGGCGCGGGGAGCGGCCGACGGACTCGGCCCGCGTACGGGTCCTGACGCCGGAGCTGTCGAAGGGGCTGGAGTTCGACCTGGTCGTCCTCATCGAACCCGGGACGTTCGGGGCGGGTGTCGAAGGCGCGGTGGACCGCTACGTCGCGATGACCCGCGCGACCCAGCGGCTGGTGGTCCTGGCCGACTAGAGCGGTCGGCCGCGCACGGTTTTGACCGGCTCACGCGACCCACACCGGCTCACGTGGCCTGCGCCGCCTCACGCGACCCACACCGCCTCACGCGACCCGCACCGCCTCCGCCTATGCGCCCCTGCCCGGCTCACGCAATCCCTCACCCGCTCACGCAAAATCCCCCACCCGCTCGCGCAAGCCCGTACCGGCTCACGCGGCCCTCCCCGTCTCCAGGCCGTCCACGTACGTCGTCACCACCTCGATCTCCGCGATGCGCGCGGGGTCGACGCGGTGGGGGTCATCGCCGAGCACGACGAGGTCGGCGCGCTTGCCCGGGGTGAGGCTGCCCACCGTGTCCTCCCAGTGGCAGGCGCGGGCGCCGGCGACCGTGTAGGCGTGCAGCGCCTCGGCGACGGTGACGGCCTCGTCCGGTCCGATCGGCCGGCCGGAGCGGGAGGCGCGCTCGACCATGAACTGGACGGCGCGCAGCGGGGATCCGTCGGTGACGGGCCGGTCGGAGCTGCCGACCAGGGGGATGCCGTGGTCGAGGAAGCCGCGGCCGCGGTAGAGCCAGGGGGCACGCTTCTCGCCCATGATCGTGGCGTAGTCGTCGCCGAAGGAGTGCAGGAAGGTGGGCTGGACGACCGCGGTGACGCCGAGGCGGGCGAAGCGCGGGAGCTGGTCGGGGCGGATCAGGCCCGCGTGCTCGATGCGGTGCCGGGCGGCGGGGCGCGGCCGCAGGCGCTGGGCGCGTTCCAGGGCGTCCAGGGCGAGATCGGCGGCGCGGTCGCCGATCGCGTGCACGGCGAGCTGCCATCCGGCGAGGTGACCGGCCACGATGGTGTCCGCGAGGGCGTCGGGGTCGTCCTGCAACTGGCCCGCGTGGTCGAGGCCTTCGTACGGTTCGCCGAGGGCCGCGGTGCGGGCCATCATGCCGCCGTCGGTGTAGATCTTCAGCGCGCCCACGGAGAGCCGGTCATCGCCGAACCCGGTGCGCAGGCCGAGGTCGAGGGCGCGCGGAATGTCGTCGCTCGCGTGCGCGGCGACCGGGTTCAGCCGGTCGGCGGAGACCATGAGCTGCACGCGCAGCGGCAGCAGGCCTTCCTCGCGGGCGCGTTGGTAGGCGCCCAGTTCGACCGGGCTGTGGCCGAAGAGCGTGCCGCCGATGCCCGCCTCGGCGCAGGCGGTGACGCCCTCCGACAGGCAGGTGCGGGCGGCGCGTCCGATCGCCTCGGCCAGCTCCTGCTGGGAGTAGGGCAGGCGCAGCGCGCGGGCGGCGCCCATGGCACCCTCGGCCAGGAAGCCGTTCTCGTGCGGGACGTGGGCGGGAAGCCGGTCCAGGACGGCGGAGTTGACGACGCAGCCGTGCCCCGAGTCGTGCAGCAGGTAGATCTTGCGTCCCCGGGCGACCCGGTCCAGCTCGGCGGCGGTCAGATGGCGGCCGAGTGCGCGCTGGTCGTAGCCCGCGAGGCTCACCCAGGCGCCGGGCGGGCTCGCGGCGACGGCTTCGGCCACGACGGCGAGCACGTCGTCGATCCGGGTGCGGCCCGCGATGCTCGGGGTGTTCTCCTGCAACCCCGTCCAGGCCAGGTGCACATGGGCGTCGATGAAGCCGGGCAGCACGGTGGCGCCCTGGAGGTCGATCACCTCGCGCGCGGGCAGCGAGGTCACCGCCTCGTCGAGCCCCACGATCCGGCCCCGCCAGATGCCCAGGTCATGGGCGACGGGGTGGTCCGGATCCATGGTGAGGAAACGCGCGTTCGTCAGTCTGGTGCAGAGCATCGGCGGTGTCCTCGCGTCGACGGTGTCCACGAACCGACGGTGTCAGGTGTCCACGTACCGGCGGTGCCAGATGTACTCCTACGTGTCCCTACGTGTCCCGTACGTGTCCCGCGGCAGGTCAGCCGTCGACGGACGCCGCGAGGGACCGGGGGCGCAGGTCGGTCCAGTTGGTCTCGATGTACTCCAGGCACGCGTCCCGGGTGTTCTCCTCGAAGGCGACGGTCCAGCCGCCGGGCACCTCGGCGAAGGACGGCCAGAGCGAGTGCTGCCCCTCGTCGTTCACCAGGACCTGGAAGCGGCCTTCGGGGTCGTCGAAGGGGTTGGTGCTCATGTGTCGGTGCCTCCTTGGGCGCGACGGGCGCTGAAGACGGGCCGGTGCGGGGTCCGTTCGGCCAGCGGGTCGGGACGGCGGATCGGGATGGAAGGGAAGGACACGATTAGGTTAGGCTCCCCTAATTAGTCGTGAGCTTAGCCTCTCCCCCTTCCCTCTCACAAGGAGACGTTCATGCGCCCGGTGACCGACCCCCGCGACCTCACCAGCCGGTCATGACGCAGCCCGCCTCCGACCGCACGGCCGACCCGGAGAACCGCACGGCCCACCCCGAGAAGCACACGGCCGACCCGAAGAACGTCTTCGCCGCCTACGGGCTGCCCTGCGAACCGGGTACCGACGCATTCTGGGCGACGGCCCGCACCCCTGTCACGGTGTCCGCCGACGACGGCGGCTGGACGACCCTGTTCCTGTGGCGCGGGTCCGAGGCCCGGATCGGCTTCGAGAGCTGGTCGGAGCAGGTCCCGCTGCGCCGCTGGCGCGACACGGACTGCTGGTACGCCGAGGTGGCCATGCCCGAGCGGCTGCGGGTGACCTACCAGATCCTGGTGGGCGAGGACGCGTACGCCGACCCGCTCAACCCGGCCGGCGCCGGCGGCGACCGCTCCGTCGCCGCGACCCCCGACGCCCCGGCCCAGCCGCACTGGCCGCTCGTCGGCGCCGACGACGTGCTGCCCCTGCCGCGCACCCGGATCCGCTGGGCGAGCGAGCGGCTCGGCGGACGGCGCACCGTGCGCGTGCACCCGGTGGCCGGCGGCGGGCCCGTGGTCCTGCTGCTCGACGGCGACGACTGGCTGTACCTGCACCCGGCGGCGACCGCGTTCGACGCGGCTGCGGCCGCGGGCGAGATGCCCCCGGCCACCCTGGTGTTCCTGCCCGCCAAGGACCGGGAGGCCGAGTTCGCCTGCCGCCCCGAGCTGTGGGAGGCCGTCCGCGACGAACTGCTGCCGCTGGTCGCCGAGAGCGGTGTCCCCGCGGACACGGACCGCCTGGTGGTGGCCGGACAGAGCCTCGGCGGGCTCAGCGCGGTGTACGCGGCACTGGAGTTCCCCGGCCTGGTCTCCCGCGTCGCCTGCCAGTCCCCGTCGTTCTGGTGGACGCCCGAGGCCATGGGCTCGGCGGACCCGTTGGGCGGCCCGGTCGGCGGCTCCCTCGGCGCGCGCCTGCGGGACCGCCCCGACCTGTCCGGCCTGCGGATCGCCTTCGACACCGGGGAGCACGAGACGCGGATGCTGCCGCACTGCGAGGCGGCGGAGTCGCTGGTGCGCGAGGCCGGGGCGACGGTACGCGTCGCGCGCTCGGCGTCGGACCACGACCGTGCGGGCTGGCGCGGGGCGCTGCTCCGGGACGTCGCGTGGGCGCTCGCCTGACGCGAACGCCCCCCGGAACACTCGAACACACCTCATCCACGCACGCGTGCGCCGAGCGGTCCGGTCGGATCGCTCGGCGCACGCGTGCGTACGGGTGGGTCCGCGGCCGCCTCAGCGCGCCACGGCCAGGCAGTAGTCCTGGTCCGTGGCCAGGAGGTTGCGGTGGCTGTCCTCGGCGGCGATGACGCCGTCGTCCAGGACCAGGACCCGGTCCGCCGCGTCGAGCAGCGCCGGGCTGCTGGTGATCACGACGGTGGTGCGGCCCCTGCGCAGCTTCGCCACGTTGCGCGCGATGAGCTGTTCGGTGACCGCGTCGACGGCCGTCGTCGGGTTGTGCAGCACGAGGACGTCGGTGTCGGCGGCCAGCGCGCGGGCCAGCGACAGGCGTTGGCGCTGCCCGCCGGAGAGGTTCGCGCCGCGGTCGCGCACGCCGTAGTCGAGTCCCTCGCGGTGCAGCGCGACGACATCGGTCAGCATCGAGGCCTCGACGGCCTCGGGGACCATCGCGCTGGTGCCCGCCGGGTCGATGTTCGTGCGCAGGGTGCCCGCGAAGATCTCGCCGTCGTACGGGTTCACCAGCATGTGCTCGCGGACCGACTCGGCCGACAGGTCGGCGAGGTCCTGCCCGCTGACCCGCACCACACCCTCGTACTCCTCGGGCGGCACGTTCACCGCGAGGATCGCGGCGAGGTCGGCGACCGCGCGCGGCTGGTAGCCGGCGATCGCCACGAACTCCCCGGCGGCCACCGTGAACTTCAGCTTGCGCAGCGACCCGTACCGCACGCAGTCGATCTCCAGGTCACCGCCGGGGGCCGGCCGGCCGGGGCCGGGGCTCGTCACCGGCGGGGCGGCGAGGACCAGTGCCATCCGCTCGGCCGACGCCCGCGCGATCATCACGTACTTGGGCATCTCCGAGAACAGCTTGAGCGGTTCCATGATGAACTGCGCGAGGCCCACGGCCATCACGAGCTCGCCGATGGTGATCTGCCCCTCGAAGGCCAGCCAGCCCGCGGTCAGGGTCACCGCGGCCGCGAGGACCGCGTTGAGGGCCTGGGCGGTGCCCGCGTAGACGCCGTTCACCTTGGCGACGGTGATCGACTGGTGCTTGGCCTCCGAGCTGACCGCGCGGTAGGAGCGGAACGCCGCGTGGTTGCCGCCGAAGCCGTGCAGCGGGCGCAGCCCGGAGATCAGGTCGGCGACCTTCGCGCCGGCCCGCGCCACCCGGGCCTGCTGCTCGCGGGTGCTGGACCCGATCCGCTTGGACATCACGCTCAGGACCGACAGGATCGCGACGGTTCCCACGATCACGAGCAGGCCGAGCCGGAGGTCGGCGAGGCCGAGGGCGACCGCGGCGACCACCACCGCGACGAGCGAGCTGACGAGCAGCGGCACCACCTCGATGATGTCGGCGGTCTGGTCGGCGTCCTCGGTGGCGATGGTCAGCACCTCGCCGGACTTGAGGTCGACGTCCCTGGCCACCGGCTGCAGGCCGCAGGCGGCGACCCGCACCCGCCAGCGGTGTGCCTCGGTCGTGTTGGCCTTCTGCAGGACGCGCATGCCGAACCGCCACGACAGCGAGACGGTCGTGATGATCACCGCGAGCGCGCCGATCGACAGGCCCAGCGAGCCGAGCGTCCGGTCGTCCTGCATCGTGTGCTCGACGATCATGCCGAGTGCGATGGGGAAGGCCGTCTCGCCGGCCTGGTACAGGCCCATGAGGGAGGTGCCCGCGGCCATGGCGCCGACGTTGCGGCGCAGGGCGGTGCGCAGGATGTCGGACCCCTTGCGGGGCCGCTGCGGGTCAGGAGTTGTCGGCATTGTCATCGAGATGGCGGGCAATCGCTTCCGGGGTTCGCAGGGTGAAGAGGTCACGGATGGTGACCACGGGACCGTACTCGCGGCGGAGCAGCCCGATCAGCCGCACCGCCAGCATCGAGTGTCCCCCGAGGGCCACGAAGTCACTCACCGCGCTCACCTCGTCGTCGTCGAGGTCCAGGGCTTCGGCGAAGAACTCGCAGACCACGGTCTCGGTCTCGGTCTCCGGGCCGCGCTCCCCCACCGTCGTCAGCGCGCCGAGCGGCTTGGCCTCCGGCAGCGCCTTGGTGTCAGCCTTCCCGTTCACGGTGAGCGGGATGCGGTCGACCTGCGCGTAGTGCGTGGGCCGCAGGAAGTCCGGCAGGCCGGTGCCCACGGCGGCGGCCACGTCCGCCAGGTCGGCGCCGTCGAGCACCAGGTAGGCGGCGAGCCGGTGGGCGCCGTCGACCTGCGGGTCGGGCTGGGCCACCGCCGCGGCGAAGCGCACCGCGGGGTGCGCGGCGAACGCGGCCTCGACCTCGCCCAGTTCGACCCGGTGGCCCCGGATCTTGACCTGCTGGTCGGTGCGGCCCAGGTACGTCAGGTTCCCGTCGGGCCTGCGCACCACCAGGTCGCCGGTGCGGTACATGCGCTCGCCGGGCCCGCCGAACGGGCAGGCGACGAAGCGGTGCGCGGTTTGGGCGCTCTGCCCGAGGTAGCCGCGCGCGATGCCGACGCCCGCCACGTACAGCTCGCCGGGGACGCCGTCCGGCAGCGGCCGCAGCCACGGGTCGAGGACGTACACGTCGGTGTTGTCGATCGCGACGCCCACCACCGGGTCCTGGCACTCGAAGGTGCCCACGCCCAGGGTGTTGATCGTGTACTCGGTCGGGCCGTACAGGTTGTAGCCGACCGTCCCCTCGGTGCGGGCGAGCCGCTGCCACAGCGTCGGCGTGACGGCCTCGCCGCCGAGCAGGACGAGCGCCGGGCGCCGCTCCGGGTTGTCGAGCAGGCCCTCGGCCACCAGCTGCTGGGCGTACGTCGGCGTCACGTTGATGACGTCGATGCCGTGCTCCAGGCAGTACTCGACGAGTCCGGGCGCGTCCCGCCGCAGTTCCTCGTCGCAGATGTGCACCTCGTGGCCGTCGGCGAGCCAGAGCAGCTCCTCCCACGACATGTCGAAGGCGAACGACACGGTGTGGGCGATCCGGAAGGTCCGGTGCCCGTGCTCGGCGAGGACCGGCTCGAAGATCCGGCGCTGGTGGTTGACCAGCATGTTGGTGAGTCCGGCGTACTCGGTCACCACGCCCTTGGGCCGGCCGGTCGAACCGGAGGTGTAGATCGTGTACGCGGGGTGGCGCAGCCGGTCCGGGTCCCCGGGCGCGAACGTGACGAACGGCTCGGCGGCCGGCAGCGGGCGGTCGAGCTCGATCAGCTCGTCGGCGCCGACGCCGACCACGTCCCCGGTCAGCCGGGGCGCCACGGCGCTCACCGTGAGGATCACGTCCGGGCGGGCGTCCGCGACGATCGCGGCGATCCGCTCGTCCGGGTGGTCGAGCTCCAGGGGTACGTACGCGGCGCCCGCGCGCAGCACGGCGAACAGCGCCACGATCGAGTCGAGGGAGCGCGGGATCGCGAGCCCGACGTTCGTCTCCGGGCCGATGCCGCGTGCGGCGAGCACGCCCGCCACCGCGCGGCTGCGGTCCCGCAGTTCGGCGAAGGTCATGGCGGCGCCGTGGGCGACGAGGGCGACCCGCTCGGGCTCGCGGTCGGCCGCCCGGTCGAACCGGTCGACGACGGTGTCCGTGCCGACGTCCGTGCGGTCGGCGGGCACGGGCGGCTCGCCGAGGCCCGGCAGCGCGCCGACCCGACCGGTCGCCCCGGCCAGGTCCGTCAGGACCCGCACGTAGGCGTCGAGGAGCCCGCGGGCGTCCCCGGAGTCGCCGTGGCGGTGCTCCAGCTTGACCGTGAGGCGCTCGCCGGGGGTGACGACCCAGGTGTACGGGTAGTGCGTGGAGTCGTCGGCCCGCACCGAGGTGATGCCGTGGCGGGCGTTCATCTCGGCGAACGCGTCCATGTCCAGGAAGTTCTGGAGCACGAAGAGGTTGTCGAACAGCGTGTCGTGGCCGCTGGCGCGCTGGATCTCGCCGAGCCCGAGGTGCTCGTGCTCCATCGCGTCGACCCGGTCGGCCTGCACGGCGGACAGGTAGGCGCCGACGGTGTCGTGCGGGCGGGCCTTCGTCCACATGGGCACGGTGTTGAGCAGCACGCCGACGATGTCGGACAGGCCCTCGCCGTCCCGTCCGGAGACGGTGACGCCGAACACCGCGTCACTGCGGCCGGTGCGGGCCCCGAGGAGCAGGCCGAAGGCGCCGGTCAGCAGGGAGTTGAGCGTGACGCCGTGGGCCTTGGCCGCCTCGCGCAGCAGGTCCGACTGCTCGGCGGTGAGGGTGTGCACGAGGGCGGGCGGCAGCTCGTCGGAGAGGACCGGACGCGGTCCTGCCAGCAGGGTCGGGCCGGGCAGCGCGGCCAGGTGCTCCGCCCAGAAGCGCTCCGAGACGGCCGGGTCCTTGGCGTCGAGCGCCCGGGCGTACTCCTCGAAGCCCGGCGTGGCCGGGGTCGGGTCGAGGGGCTCGCCCGCGACGACGGCCGCGTAGGCGTCGAAGAGGTCGCGCAGCACGATCTCGCGGGACCAGCCGTCCCACAGCAGCAGGTGGTAGCTGAGCAGCAGGCCGTCGCGGCCGCCCGGCAGGCGGACCACGGTCAGCCGGATCAGCGGCGGCTCGGCCGGGTCGAAGCCGGTGTCGCGGTCGCGGGTGCGCAGCGCCTCGACGTCCGCCTCGTCGTCGAGCTCGACGGTGTGGACGGCGACGCGGCGGCCGGCCTTGAGGACCTGGACGGGGTTGCCGTCGTCGTCGGTGGTGAAGCCCGCGCCGACGACCGGGTGCCGGGCGATGACGTGGGCCATGGCCTCGGCCAGCGCGTCGGTGTCCAGGCGCCGGTCGAAGGCGAACCAGCTCTGCGCCACGTAGTGCCCGGCCGTACCGGCCAGCTGCGCCTGGAAGAACAGGCCGCGCTGGAGCGGGGTGACCGGCGCGGTGCGCTCGGCCGTCGCGGAGGCGTCGGCGAGGTGCCGCAGCGCGCCGAGCCAGTGCTCGGTGAGCGCGTCGGGGATGCCGTCGGCGAGGGTGAAGGCCGCGTGCAGGCTGCCGGTGGCGTCGTCGACCCAGGCGTTGACCTCGACGGCGTACGGGCTGGCCTGGTCGCCGCCGGTGACGTGCACGGCCTGCGACTCGCTGCCCCGGCCCAGGTAGTTGAAGAGGACCTGGGGGCGTCCGGTGAGCAGCGGCGCGGTCTGCGGGTCGAGGTACTTCAGGCGGCCGTACGCGACGTGGCCGTGCTCGTCGGGCTGGCGCTCGGCGACCTCGCGCGCCGCGGCGACGGGGTCGGTGTGGGCGCTCAGGCGGACCGGCGCGATGGAGGTGAACCAGCCCACGGTGCGGGTGTAGTCGTGGTCCTCGCGGGCCGGGACCCGGCCGTGCCGCTCCAGCTCGACCGCGAGGTCGGACGGCGCGTCCTGGATGTGGGTCAGGGCGCTGCGCAGCGCGCCGCACAGCAACTCGGTGAGGCCGACGCCGAGCGCGGCGGGCGCGGTGCGCGTGACGCGGTCGCTGGCCTCGGGCGGGAGGACGACGGTGGTCTCGCGCAGCCCGTCGACCGTGGCCGCGCCCTCGGCCGCGGGCAGCAGCGCGGGGGCCCGGAGCGTGTCGATCCAGTGGCCGAGGTCGTCGTCCGCCGCGGCCGACGCGAGCGTGAGCGCCTCGGCGTACTCGGCGTAGGAGGTGGTCGGCGGCGCCAGGTCGGCGCCCTTCATGGCGGTGGCCAGGTCGTCGAGGAGCACCAGCCAGGAGACCGCGTCGACGGCGAGGTGGTGCACGGTGACGACCAGGGCGCGGCGGGACTCCAGCCAGGAGAACGCGACGAGGTCGCCGGTCCGGGGGTCGAGCCGTCCCGCGGCCTCGTCGGCCGCGGCGCCCGGGTCGGCGGCGTCCGTGCGGACGACGGCGGGCTCCCCGGCGGGTTCGGTGCGCAGGGACCACACGCCGTGCTCGGTGCGCAGCCGCAGCCGCAGCGCCGGGTGGGCGGCGACGACGGCGCGCGCGGCACGCTCGGCGTCGGCGAACCCGGTGCCCTCGGGCGCCTGGAGGACCCTGGCCTGCACGAACCGGTCGAGGGAGCCGCCCAGTTCGCGTTGGCGCAGGATGATCGGCGTCGGTGCCACCGGTCCGTCCGCGGGCCGCGCGGGGGCGGCCGCAGCGGGCCGCGGGGCGTTCGCCGCGAGCTGTCCGGCGAGCGCGCGGGGCGTACGGAACAGGAAGACGTCCCGGGGCGCGATCGGCAGGCCGAGGGCGCGGGCGCGGTTGATCACGGTGATGGCGACGATGCTGTCGCCGCCCGCGGCGAAGAAGTCGGTGTCGGCGTCCGCGGCGGAGCCGGGCAGCGTGTCGGCGAAGATGCCGACCAGCGCGGCCAGCGCGGAGTCGCCCGCGTCCGCCGGGGAGCCGGCCGCGGCGGCGGACGCGTCCTCCTGGGCGGCCCGTGCGGCCAGTGCCGTGCGGTCCAGCTTGCCGTTGACGGTCAGCGGCAGCGCGTCGACGGTCAGGACCCGGCCCGGCACCATGTGCACGGGCAGCTTCGCGGAGAGCAGGCCCGCGAGGTCGCCGGGCGCGCTGCCCACGACGTGCGCGACCAGGTGGTCGCCGCTGTCCGCGACGGTGACGGCGACGTCGACGACGCCGGCGAGCTCGCGGAGCGCGGACTCCACCTCGCCGAGCTCGATGCGGAAGCCCTTGAGCTGCACCTGGTCGTCGGCGCGCCCGGCGAACTCCAGCTCGCCGTCGAGGGTGCGGCGGGCCAGGTCGCCCGTGTGGTACATCCGGGAGCCGTCGTCCGCGAAGGGGTTCGCGACGAACCGGCCCGCGGTCAGGCCGGGGCGGCCCAGGTAGCCGAGCGACACCTGGTCGCCCGCCACGTAGATGGCGCCCACCCGGCCCGGCGGCACCGGCCGGAGCCGGTCGTCCAGGAGGTGGGTGACCAGGCCGGGAAGGGGGCCGCCGATCGGGCTGACGTCGTCGCCGGGTCCGAAGTCGGCGTCGGTCAGCACCCGCTGGGTGACGTGGACGGTGGTCTCGGTGATGCCGTACATGTTCACCAGCTCGGGCGAGCCGGTGCCGTGCCGCTCGACCCAGCCGCGCAGCCGCCCGAGGTCGAGCGCCTCGCCGCCGAAGATGATCCGGCGCAGCGCGGGCAGCGCCCCACCGGCGTGCCGGTCGGCCTCGATGAACTGGTAGAAGGCGGACGGCGTCTGGTTGAGCACGGTCACTCCGCGCTCGCGCACCAGGCGGTGGAAGTCGACCGGGGAGCGGGTCAGGCCGTACTCCGGCACGAGCAGCTCGGCGCCGTGGGCGAGGGCGCCCCACAGCTCCCAGACGGCGAAGTCGAAGGAGAAGGAGTGGAACTGCACCCACACGTCGTGCGGGCCGAACTCCATGGCGGGCCGGGTCTGCGCGAGCAGCGTCACCACGCCGGAGTGCGGGACGACGACACCCTTGGGACGGCCGGTCGAGCCGGACGTGTAGATCACGTAGGCGGGGTCGTGCCAGCGGGCGGCGGGCGCCGCGGTGTCCGCGGACGGTTCGGCGGGCGCCGGTTCGTCGCCCTGGACGAGCACGCGGGCCGGGACGCCGGTCCGTTCCAGGAGCGCGGTGAAGCGCTCGCGCTCGTCGCGGTCGACGAGGACGACCTGCGGGGCGGCGTCCGTGAGGATGTACTCCAGGCGTTCGTCCGGGTAGGCGAGGTCCAGGGGTACGTAGGCGCCGCCGGCGGCGACGATCGCGACGAGGGCGACGACCTGTTCCACGGAGCGCGGCACGGCGACGGCGACCCGTCGGCCGGGGCCGACGCCCGCGGCGCGCAGCACGGCGGCCAGCTCGTCCTTGGCGGCGGCCAGTTCGCCGTACGTCAGGGAGCGGCTGGTGCCGTCGAGGGCGCACTGGGTGACGGCGGTGGCGGCCGGGTCGCGGTGGGCGGCGGCGTCGAACAGGCCGGCCAGGGTGGTGCGTTCGACGGGCGCGGGGCGGGTGGCCTCGGGGGCGAGCTCGGCGACCGGGGTGTCGGGGTGCGTAAGCAGGCCGGTGAGGGTGCGGGAGAAGGTCCGCAGGATCTCCTGGGCGGTCGGCTCGCCGAGCAGTTCGCCGTCGTAGATCAGGTTGAAGCGCGGGCTGCCGTCGAGGGCGCGCTCGACGACGAGGGTCAGCGGGTAGTGCGGGGCGCCCTCGTTCACGATCTCGCCGATGACGAGTTCGGCGTCGGGGGTGCGCAGGCTGTCCACGTCGGTCGCCACGTCGAACACCACCAGGGTGTCGAAGAGGGAGCCCGCGCCGGCCTGGCGGCCGATCCTGGCCAGCGAGACGTGCTGGTGCGGCAGGACGGCGCTCTGGTGCCGGCGCACGGCGGCGAGGAGGTCGCGGGACGGGGTCGTCGCGGTCCACCGGGCGCGCACGGGGACGGTGTTGATGAACAGGCCGACCATGTCGCCGATGCCGGGCACGTCGGCGTCGCGGCCGGACACCGTGGAGCCGAACACCACGTCGGTGTTGCCCAGGATGCCGCCGAGCGTCACCGCCCAGGCGCTGTGCACGGCCACGCTCAGGGGCACGCCGGCCGTGCGCACGGCCGCGTCGAGGTCGCCGTCGGCGGCGACGGCGGTGTCGGCGAACCGGTCGGAGGGGGTGTGGCCCTCGGCGACCAGGGAGGAGCCGGGCAGCCCGGCGAGCTCCTCGCCCCACACCCGGTCGCTCTCGTCGTCGTCCCGTCCGGCCAGCCAGTGCACGTAGTCGGCGAAGCCGCCGACGGGGTGGACGGTGCCCGGCGCGTGGTACTCGGTGAGGAGCGCGCGGAGCATCGGTGGCACCGACCAGCCGTCGGCGATGATGTGGTGCACGGTCTGCACCAGGACGGTGCGCCCGGCACCGGCGCGGACCAGCGTGAACCGCATCAGCGGCCCGGTGGCCAGGTCGAATCCGGCGCGGCGGTCCCGTTCCGCGAGCTCGCGGAGCCCGGCGTCGGTGATGCCGGGGCGGTCCAGGGTGGTGAACGGCGCACGGGCGCCGCTGTCCAGGACGGAGACGACGCGGCCGTCGGCGAGCGCGGTGAAGCGCGCGGCGAGGTTCGGGTAGAGCGTGAGCAGCCGGGTGGCGGCGGCGGCGAGCCGGTCGGCGTCCACCTCGCCCTCCAGCGTGAGGAGTTGCTGCTCGACGTAGGCGCCCGCCGAGTCGTCGTCGAAGACGGAGTGGAAGTAGAGGCCTTCCTGCAGCGGGGTGAGCGGCAGGACGTCGCGCAGGGCGGGCCCGTCCAGGGCGTCGACGTCGGCCTGGGTGAGCGGGACCAGGGGGAAGTCGCTGGGCGTGTGGCCGCCCTCGTCGAGCGCGGCGAGCCCGGCCAGGGCGACCCGGAAGTAGTCGCCGAGCGTCGCGATGTCCGCGTCGGTGAACATGCCCTCGGGCCAGGAGATGGTGGTGACCAGCTCGTACTCGCCGCCGGCCGAGGCGGGTTCGGCGATCGCGTTGAACTCCAGGGCGCGCGGCAGGCGCATGTCGGGGTCGCGCTTCTCGCCGAGCTGGCCGGTGGCGCCGGAGAGGTTCCAGTCGCCGGAGGCGCCCGCGTCGAAGCGGCCCAGGTAGTTGAAGAGCACCTGCGGGGCGGGGGCGTCGAAGCGGGTGTCGGCGAGGTAGCGCAGGGCGCCGTAGGAGATGCCGTTGCTCGGCACCCGGGCGAGGTCCTCCTTGACCGCCTTGAGGGCGGCGGCGAGGTAGCCGGGGTCGGTGAGGTCGGGCGCGCCGCCGGGGTCGACGGTGACCGGGAAGAGGGTGGTGAACCAGCCGACGGTGCGGGACAGTTCGGGCTCGAAGCCGGCGGCGTCGGCGACGTAGCCGCCCTCGCGGCCGTGGCCCTCCAGTTCGATGTGGGCGAACGTCTGGTCCTGGCCGAGGTCGCGGCGCCAGCGGGCGAGGGTGACGGCGAGCGCGGTCAGCAGGACGTCGTTGACGCCCGCGTGGAACTTCGCGGGTATCTCGCCCAGGAGCGCGGCGGTGATCTCGGGGCCGACGGAGACGGTCCGCAGCCGCTCGCGGGCGACGGTGTCGGCGGCGGTCGGGGCGCGGCGGCCCAGGGGCCGGTCGGGGCCGGGCAGGGCGCGCTCGTAGCAGGCGCGGTCCGCGTCGAAGTCCGCGCGGGCCAGGAGCTGGGTCCAGCGGCGGAACGAGGTGCCCACCGGGGGCAGTTCGACCGGTTCGCCGGCGGCGCTGCGGCGCCAGGCCGTGGCCAGGTCCTCCATCAGGACGCGCCAGGACACGCCGTCGATCACGACGTGGTGGACGACGACGACCAGCTGGCGTGCGGCGCGGCGCCATACGGCGCGCAGCATGGTGCCGCCGTCGGGGTCGAGGCCTTCGGTGGCGAGCGCGACGCAGTCGTCGAGCGGCAGGTCGCTCTCCTGCCAGGCCGGGGCGGTCCGGCCCGCCTCGGGGATGTCGAAGCTCCAGCGGTCGCCGCGCACCAGCCGCGCCCGCAGCATGGCGTGCCGGTCGAGCAGCGCGGCGAGGATCTCGTCGAGGGCCGGGGCGGTCAGGTCGGCGGGGGTGTTCAGGACGACGGACTGCACGAAGCCGTCGATCGCGCCGGTGGTCTCGCCGAGCCACTGCACGACGGGAGAGCCCACGACGGCGCCGGTCGCGACGTCGGCGTGGTCCACGGCGGAGACGTCCTCGCGGCTGGCCACGGCGGCCAGGGCGCCGACGGCGCTGTGCGTGAAGATCTGCCGGGCGGTCACATAGAGGCCGGCCTCGCGCAGCGCGCTCAGCAGCGAGATCGTCAGGATGCTGTCGCCGCCGAGCTGGAAGAAGTCCTGGTCGACGCCGACCTGCTCGAGCTGGAGCACCGAGGCGACCGCGGCGCAGACCGCGCGCTCGTTCTCGGTGGCGGGCGCGACGAGGGAGCCGGTGCGGGTGTCGGGTTCGGGCAGCGCCTTGCGGTCGAGCTTGCCGTTCGCGGTGAGCGGGAACTCCTTCATCACCACGACGTGCGTCGGCACCATGTACTCGACCATGTGCGCGACGGCCCAGGCCTTGACGTCGTCGGCGCGCAGGTCGTCGGCCCCGGCGGCCGGGATGACGTAACCGACCAGGTAGGTGCCGCCCGCGGTGTTCTTCTTGGCGATCACGCAGGTGTGCCGTACGCGGGGGTGTTCGGCGAGGCCGACCTCGACGTCCTCGATCTCCAGGCGCATGCCGCGGATCTTGATCTGGTTGTCGGCGCGGCCCAGGAAGTCCAGGGAGCCGTCGGGGGCGAACCGGGCGAGGTCCCCGGTGCGGTAGAGGCGGGACCCGTCGGCGGCGAAGGGGTTCGCGACGAAGCGGGAGGCGGTCAGGCCGGGCGCGTTGACGTAGCCGCGGCCCAGGAGGAAGCCGCCGACGTACAGTTCGCCGCCGACGCCGACCGGGACCGGGCGCAGCTCGTCGTCCAGGACGTACAGCCGGGTGTTGGGGTTGGCCCGGCCGATGGACGTCGACAGGCGCTCGGCCGCGCCCCGGTAGATGACGTGCGAGACGCCGATGGTCGTCTCGGCGGGGCCGTAGCCGTGGTACATGGGGATGTCGAGGCGGGTGCGGAACCGCTCGTACAGCTCGGGGGTGAGCACCTCGCCGCCGCACCAGACGTGCCGCAGGCTGTCCAGGCGGCCGGAGTCGCCGGTCATCTCCAGGAGCACGTCCAGCATGGACGACACGAGGTACGTGAAGGTGACGCGCTGTTCGGCGATCACGCTCAGGAGGTGGTGCGGGTCGCGCTCGCCGCCGGTGCGCAGGACCACGAGACGGCCGCCGCAGACCAGCGGCAGGAAGATCTCGTTGATGGAGATGTCGAAGGAGAGCGGCGCCTTGAACAGCGAGGCGTCGTCGTGGCCGAAGCCCAGGATCTCGTCGACCTGCCACAGCAGGCGCTCGCTGATCGCCGCGTGGCGGATCATCGCGCCCTTGGGCCGGCCGGTCGAACCGGAGGTGAAGATCACGTACGCGAGGGAGTCGCCGTCGGCGGTGATCCCGGTCGGCGCGGTGGGCAGGTCGCCGAACCGCCAGTCGGCGAGGTCGACGGCGACGGCCTCCGGCTCGCCCTCGGCGTGCCCGCCCGAGGAGTTGAGCTGCAGGACGGCACGGGCGTCCTCGATGACGACGGCGCGGCGCGCGGCGGGCCACTGCGGGTCGAGCGGCACGAAGGCGCCGCCGGCCTGGAGGACGCCGAGCAGGCCGACGACCATGTCGGCGGAGCGGTCCAGGGAGATGCCGACGACCTGCTCGGCGGTGAGGCCGCGCTCGATCAGGTGGTGGGCCAGCTGGGCGGAGCGCTCGGCGGCTTCGCGGTAGGTCAGGGAGCGGTGCTCGTCGACGATCGCGATGGCGTCGGGGCGGGTGCGGGCCTGCTCGCGGAACAGCTCGACGATGGTGGGGCGGACCCGGTCGGCGTCGGTGTCGTTCCAGCGCGCCAGGGTGCGCAGCCGCTCGGCGGCGCCGCTGGCGACGATGGTGCCGAGCGGGCGGTCCGGGAAGTCGGCCAGGTCGTCCAGGGCGCGCTGCGCGTCGGCGGGTTCGACGCCGTCGGGGGCCTCGATGCCGCGGCCGTCCGCGCCCGCGTCCCGACTGCCGGGCCCGGTGCCGCCGTTGTCGACCCAGCCGAGCACGTCGGCGAAGAGCGTGCCCGCGGTGAGCTCGATGCCGTCGGGGCTGCGGCCCGTGGCCCAGTACGACAGGGCGATGGCGCACGCGTCGGCGATCGTCCGGTCGCCGTAGTCGCCGGCGCGGCGGCGCACGTCGGCCAGGCGGGTGGGGGAAAGCAGCACGAGGCGAGCGCTCGGTTCCATCATCGAAGACACAGCGTCCCTTCCAGGTAATCGCAGTAAGGCTAACCTAAATTAGGGTTGCCTAACTACCCTCTCGCCAGGCCCGCCACAGCCGCGCGTACCGGCCGCCCAGGGCGACCAACTCCTCGTGCGTGCCCTGCTCCACCACACGCCCCGCGTCCAGCACGGCGATCCGGTCCGCCGCCATCGCCTGCGTCAGCCGGTGCGCCACGAACAGCGTGGTGCGGCCCGCGCACGCGGCCAGCACGGCCCGCTCCAGTTCGGCCGCGCCCTCGCTGCCCGCCTCCGCGGTCGACTCGTCGAGGACCACCACGGGCGTACGGCTCAGCACGAGCCGGGCCAGGGCGATCTGCGCGATCTTGGTGACGTCGAGACGCTCGCCGCCCTCGCCGACCGGGGTGTCGAGCCCCTCGGGCAGGGCGTCGACCCAGCCCTGGGCGCCCACCGTGCGCAGCGCGTCGAGCAGTTCGGCGTCGGTCGCCGCGGGCGCGGCGAGCCGCAGGTCCTCGGCGAGCGGGCCGGAGAAGACGTGGGTCTCCTGCGTCAGGATGCTCACCAGGGCGCGGGCCGCGGCCTCGTCCAGCTCGGCGAGGTCCTGCGCGCCGACGCGCACCGAGCCCGCCTGCGGGTGCCCGATGCCCGCGATCAGCGCGGCCAGCGTGGACTTGCCCGCGCCGGTGGCACCCACCAGGGCCAGCGACCCGCCGGCCGGAATCGTCAGGTCGACGTCCCTGAGGACCGGTTCGTCGGTGTCGGGATAGCTGAACGTGAGGCCCCGCACCGTCACCGCGTGCTCCCCGGCACCGGCCGCCTCGACCGACGCGTCGCCGACCAGCCGCTCCTGCGCGGACTCCCCGAGGACACCGACGAGACGGGTCAGGCTCGCACCCGACTTCTGGGCCTCGTCGAAGGTGAACATGATGGCGCCCAGCGGCGTGAACAGCCGGTGGAACATCAGCGGGGCCGCGGAGACCTCGCCGAGGGTGGCCGCGTCGGCCTCCAGCAGGGCGTAGCCCACGACGAGGATGAGCACGAGACCGATGAACTCGGCGCGGTTCTCCCGGCCGACGAACCGGCCGAAGAACCGGAACACCTCGATGCCGAGGTCGCGCACCCGCCACGACTCGTCGTTGACCTTCGTGCGGACCGAGTCCTCCAGGCGGTACGCCCGGACGGTGTCGATCCCGTTCAGACCGCTGATCAGCGCCTGCGCACGGTCGGCCTGGGCCACCCGCTGCTTGCGGTAGAGCGGGGCGGAACGCGGCAGGTACCAGCGCAGGGCCAGCGCGTACGCGGGCAGCGCCGCGGCGCCCGCGAGGCCGAGCCGCCAGTCGAGGCCGAACATGCCGAAGGTGGCGATGAGGACGAGCACACCCGCCGAGAACACGGTGGGGATGGCCGTGCGGATGCCCTTGGAGAGCACCGCCACGTCGTCGCCGACCCGGGAGAGCACGTCTCCCCTGCCGACCTGCTCTATCCGCGCGCTCGGCATCCCGAGCACCGCACGGACGGCGCCTTCCCGCAGCGTCGCGAGCAGGTCCGCGCCGAGCCGGCCGATCAGGTAGGTCGACAGGGCGGTGGCCGCCGCGCCGAGCAGCGCGGCGGCCCCCATCAGGATGCCGACGGTGACGAGGACCGAGCGCGAGTCGCCCCCGACCACCCCGTCCACGACCCGGCCGAGCAGCAGCACGGGGAGCACCTGGAGTGCCGCCCCCGCCACCGTGCTCACCACCGTGGCGGTCGTCAGCCACGGCACGTCGCGGCAGTGCGCCGAGACCCACCGGGTGGCCTCGCGTCCGGTCGCCGTACGCAGGGTCGCCGGGGCGACGGGTGTGTCGGCGGTGGATGTCTCAGTGGTGCTCACGCGTAGACCAAGTCGGGCCGGGGACGGGACGGGTGGAACGGCATCTTCATGCGACCGGCTTCTCTACTCGACCGACTTGACGAGCTCGTCGATCGCGTACGGCAGGGAGAGCGCGGTGCCCTGGGACATCGCGGCACCCACGGCGGGACCCTCGCTGTCCAGCAGGTAGGACACCTTGCCCTTCTTCACGGCGTCCAGGTTGCTGAAGAGCTTGAACTTCTTCAACGCCTCGGTGTCCGCCTTGTCGTTGATGACGACGATGCGGTCGACGTCGACCAGGTCCGTGCGCTCCGGGGAGAGCTCGGTGGAGAACTTGCCGCCCGCGATCTTGTCGATCTTGGTCTGGTACTTGAAGCCCATGCCGGTCAGGAGCCGGCCGCGCACGTCGGTGGACGTGAACGGGTTGATGGAGTCCTTGTACCAGGACAGCGCGACGGCGGTCTGGTCGCCGAACTTCGGGTGCTCCTTCTTGGCCTTCGCCAGCTTGGCCTGCACGCCGTCGACGAGCTTCGTGCCCTCGTCCTCCTTGCCCAGCGCCTTGGCGATGTGCTTGACGTTGTCCTGCCAGGGAGCGCTGAACAGCTCCTTCTCGCCCTTGGTGCGACCCACGGTCGGGGCGATCTGGGAGAGCTTGTCGTAGGCCGCCTTGTCGATCTCGGAGTACACCGCGATGATCAGGTCTGGCCGCAGCGAGGCGATCTTCTCGTAGTTCGGGCCGGAGTCGCCGTTCTTCATGACGACCTCGGGACGGGCGTCGCCCCACTTGTCCTTCACCCAGGGCCACTGGGTGTTGATGTCGGGGGACTTGCCCTCCGGGTTCGGGTACTGGTCGACCATGCCGACCGGCTTGGTGCCGAACGCGAGGACGGTCTGGTCGTCGGTGTAGCCGACGGTGACGACCCGCTTGGGCGCCTTGGCGACCTTCGTCGATCCGAACGCGTGCTCCACGGTGACCGGGAACGCGCCACCGGCCGCGGCCGGGGCCTCGTCGCCCGCCTTGTCCTCCTTGTCGGAGCCGCAGCCCGCGAGAAGGCCGACGCCGAGGGTGGTGGCGGTCAGTACGGCCGCCAGCCGCCGCCAGGGCTTGGTGAGCGTCGTTCGATGGAGGAGCATCCGGATTCCCTTGCTATAGCGCTGTCCGCTGTGTGCCTGTCTAAGGGCAGCCAAACCTTAACCTGCGGAGATGAGGTTAGCCTAGCCTTACCTGGGCATCCGGAGCCACCCCGCCCTCGGCCCTCCCCCTCGCGGGGTCAGTCGAGTTGGACGTGGGTGCGTCCGATCGGCACGATCAGCGGGCGGTCGCCCACCGGGTCGTCGACGACCTTGGCGCGCAGTCCGAACGCCTCGTACAGCAGCTCCGCGGTGATCACGTCACGCGGGTGCCCCTGCGCCAGGATCGAACCTTCCTTCATCACGATGAGGTTGTCGCTGTACCGGGTGGCCAGGTTGAGGTCGTGCAGCACCATGACCACGGTGTTGCCGGACTCGTGCAGGTCGTCCACCAGGTCGAGCACGTCGAGGGCGTGCGCCAGGTCCAGGTAGGTGGTCGGCTCGTCCAGGAGCAGCAGGTCGGTGCCCTGAGCCAGCGTCATGGAGATCCAGACGCGCTGGCGCTGCCCGCCGGAGAGCGAGTCGACCGGGCGGTCGGCGAGGTCGGAGACCCCGGTCATGGCCAGGGCGCGCGCCACGACGTCGGCGTCGTCGGAGGACCACTGGCGCAGCCAGCTCTGGTGCGGGTGGCGCCCCCGGGCGACCAGGTCGGAGACGGTGAGCCCCTCGGGCGCGACCGGCGCCTGCGGCAGCAGGCCGAGCTTCTTGGCGACGTCCCGGGTCCTGAGCTTGTCGATGTCCTCGCCGTCCAGGACGACCGTGCCCCTGGTCGGCTTGAGCAGCCGCGTCAGGGTGCGCAACAGGGTGGACTTCCCGCAGCCGTTGGGGCCGATGATCGTCGTGATGACCCCGGGCGGGATCGCCACGTCGAGGCCGTCGATGACGGTCCGGCTGCCGTAGCCGACGGAGACGTCCCTGGCCGCCAGCCGGGCGTCGCCCTCGACACCCGACTCGATCTCGGTGATGTACTGAGTGACCACAAGCCCCCCTGTTATTAGGTTTGCCTCACCTTTGTACCAGCTATCGGGGGTGAACCGGCCATCGGATCCCCCTCGGCTACTTGAGGTTGGCCCGCACCAACAGGTAGACGAGGAACGGTCCACCGATCGCGGCGGTGACCACGCCGACCGGCAGACCGGACGGCAGCGCGGTGCGCGCGATCAGGTCGGCGCCGATCAGGAGCAGCGCGCCGAACAGGCCGGACGCCACGAGCGGCGGCGTGGGGCGGCGCGTGAGGCGCATCGCCACCTGCGGCGCGACCAGCGCCACGAACGGGACCGGGCCCGCCGCGCTCACCGCCACGGCGGCCAGCAGCACCGCGCACAGCAGCAGGACCGCGCGCACCCTGCCGTACCGCACGCCGAGCCCCGCGGCGACGTCGTCGCCCAGGTGCAGCGGCTTGAACTGGAACGCGACGGCGGTCACCACGACCAGCAGGGCGAGCGAGCACCACAGCGCCACCCACACCTCGTTCCACGACCGGTTGTCCAGCGAGCCGACCAACCACGCCTGCGCGCGGGCGACATCGCGGATGTCGGCCGAGGTCAGCAGCCAGGTGGTGATCGCCTCCGTCACGGCGCTCACCGAGATGCCGATGAGGATGAGCCGGAAGCCGTCGACACCGCGCCGCCAGGCCAGGAAGTACACCAGCAGGCCGGTGCCGAGCCCGCCCGCGAGCGCCGCCGCGGACAGCCCGACGGAGTCGGCGATCGCCGTGGCGGCACCGCCCGACATCGTCACCACGAACACCGCGACCGCGCTCGCGCCGCCGGTGATGCCCAGGATGTCCGGACTGGCCAGCGGATTGCGGGCGATGGACTGCGTCAGCGCGCCGGACACCCCGAGCGCGATCCCCACGACGAGTCCGGCCAGGGCCCGCGGCATCCGCAGATCCATGATCACGAACTCGTCGACCTGTTCGCCCCTGCCGACGATCGTGGCGAGCACCCGGGACATCCCGATGGGGAAGTCGCCGATGCTGATGGAGAGGCAGAACACCAGGAAGGTCGCCGCCGCGAGCAGCAGCGTGACGAGGACCAGCCAGGGCCGCCAGACGAACGACATCGCGCCGAGCCGTACGCCCGGCGCCACCGAGGGCTTCACGTCTGTCCCGTTCATGCGTTCTTGAACTTTCCTCGCCACACCAGGACCGCGAAGAACGGGGCCCCGAGCAGCGCCACGACGACTCCCGCGTCCAGCTCGCCGGGCCGCACCACGAGGCGCCCCACGATGTCGCAGACCAGCAGGACGACCGCGCCGAGCAGACCCGCGTACGGGACCAGCCAGCGGTAGTCGGGGCCGGTGAGGTAGCGGGCCACGTGGGCCACCATGAGCCCGAGGAAGGCGATCGGGCCGCAGGCCGCCGTGGCCGCGCCCGCGAGCAGGGTGATCGCGACGATGCCGACGGTCCGGCTCAGCGCGATGTTCACGCCGAGCCCCCGCGCCACGTCGTCGCCGAGGTTGAGGAGGTTGAGGGCCGGTAGCGTGGTCAGGGCCAGGACCAGACCGACCGCCATGAAGGCGGAGAGCGGCCAGATGACGTCGAAGCCGACACCGGCCACGGAGCCCGAGTTCCAGAACCGGAAGGCGTTCAGCGACTTCTGGTCCGAGAGCGCGACCGCGGTGCTCATCGCGGTGAGGAAGACCGTGATGCCCTGCCCGGCGAGCGCGAGCGTCAGCGGATTGCCCGCGCCGCGCCCCAGGCTGGAGAGGCCGAAGACGACCACACCGGCGACCGCGGCACCGAGAAAGGCGAACCAGACGTACTGGAAGGGGTTGGAGAGCCCGAGGACGGCGACCACCGACACCACGGCGAACGAGGCGCCGGCGTTCACGCCGAGCAGGCCCGTGTCCGCGATCGGGTTGCGCGTGTATCCCTGGATCAGCGCGCCGCCGACGCCCAGGGCGACGCCCGCCACCATCGCGAGGACCGTCCGGGGCAGCCGCACGGTCTGCACGATGAGCCGGATCTCGGTGAGCCGCTGGTCGGACTCCGGCCCGGCGAACAGGCCGTGCCACACCTCGGCGGGGCTCAGGGCCCGCGCGCCGACGGCCAGCGAGAGCGCCCCCGTGATCACCAGGATCACGGCCAGCACACCCAGACCCACCACCCGTCGGTGACGGGCTCCTGTCGCGCCCCTCGGTATCGGGCGCTCGACTGCAGTCGTGCTCATGTCGACGTACGTTATCCCTTTGATCGGCCCGGGCAGGACGGCAGGTGGACGGCCCACGCCCCGGGGAGTACGGGGCGTGAGCCGGGCCGGAGCGGACCGTGCGGGTCCCCCTAGCGGGCGGCGCTGCCCGTCTCGCCGGCCACCGGGCGGGCCGTGTCGGCGGCGGTACCGGCGGCGCGCTCGCGCACGGAGTCGAGGATCTCGCCGACCCGGATCGCGATGTTGGACAGCAGCGACGACGTGATGCCGTGCGTGTGCTCCGTACCGCCCTGGAGGTAGATGCCGCACCGCAAGTCCGCGTCGGTGGCGACGCGGTAGTCGCGCTCGACGCGGACGCGGCCCGTGTCGTCGCGCAGGCAGCGGTCGGCGACCTCGCCGAGGAGACCGACCGGGTCGGCGGGGCTGTAGCCGGTGGCGAACACCACGACGTCGGCGTCCACGGCGCTCTCCTCGCCGGTGACGAGCGACTTCACGGTGGCGCGGACGCCCTCGTCCGTCTCCTTGGCGCCGGTGAGCCGGGACACGTTGAGGAAGCGCAGCCGCTCGGTGCCGAGCACCTTCTCCCGGTACATCTGCCGGTACAGGTCGTCGATCAGATCGATGTCCACCACGGAGTAGTTGGTGTTGCCGTGGTAGTCCATCAGCCGGCGCTTGACGTCCTCGGGCGCGTCGAAGTACTCGTCGACCGCGTCCGGGTCGAATATCCGGTTGGCGAAGCTGCTGTCGTCGGCGGGGCTGTAGCCGTAGCGCGAGAAGACGGCGCAGACCTCGGCCTCGGGGAAGCGGCGGTGCAGGTAGGCGACGTTCTCGGCGGCGCTCTGCCCGGCGCCCACGACGACGAAGCGCGAGGGCGAGGTGCCCTCCAGGGAGTCGACCTTGGTGAGCAGGTCGGAGTTGTGCCAGATGCGCTCGCCGCGCTCGATGCCCTCCGGCACGAGGGGGCGCAGTCCGGTGCCGATGACCAGGTTGCGGGCCCGGTGGACCGCGAGGCCCTCCGCCGAGCGGACGGTGACGTCCAGGTACTCCACGACGCCGTCGACGACGAACGGCGTGACGCCGACGACCTCGTGGCCGTAGGAGACCATGTCGTCGACCTTGGCGGCGGCCCACTCCAGGTAGTCGTGGAACTCCACGCGCAGGGGGAAGAGATTCTTGTGGTTGATGAAGTCGGTCAGCCGGCCCTTGCTCTTGAGGTAGCACAGGAAGCTGAACTCGCTGGTGGGATTGCGCTGTGTGACCAGGTCCTTGAGGAAGGACACCTGCATGGTCGCGTCGTCGATCAGCATGCCGCGGTGCCAGCCGAAGGACGGCTGCTGCTCGAAGAAGTGAGCGGTGACCGTCTCCTCCCTGCCGACGCTTGCGTTGTGCTCGCTGAGCGCGATCGCCATGGCCACATTGGACGGGCCGAAGCCGATGCCAATGAGGTCGTGGACCAGTGGTGCGTCGCCAGGAAGAACCTGTGACATGTCACTCCCATCGTGCGGGGAAGCCGCCTGTCAGGCGTGGGGGAAGGTACAAAAGGTGGGCACATCGACAGAGCGACCCACTCGAACTTAGGTGAGCCTAAGCTAATCCATCGCCACTGTCGACCGGGCAAATCGGACGGCGGACCCCCTTAGCACGAACCGCCCGCCCCTATCAACTGCCCCGCCGAACGGACTCGTTGCAGACTAAGGCAAGCCTTGCTTTACTTGCCGTCGGTCATTCCCTGCTCTGAGGAGGAACCCCATGCGGGTCGTCATGTTCGGTTACCAGACCTGGGGGCACCGCACCCTGCAAGCCCTCCTGGACTCCGAGCACGACGTGGTGATGGTCGTGACGCACCCCAAGAGCGAGCACGCGTACGAGAAGATCTGGAGCGACTCCGTCGCCGACCTCGCCGAGGAGCACGGCGTCCCGGTCGTCATCCGCAACCGCCCCGACGACGACGAGCTGTTCGAGCGCCTCAAGGCGGCCGACGCGGACATCATCGTGGCCAACAACTGGCGTACGTGGATTCCGCCGCGCATCTTCGGCCTGCCGCGCCACGGCACGCTGAACGTCCACGACTCGCTGCTGCCGAAGTACGCGGGCTTCTCCCCGATCATCTGGGCGATGATCAACGGCGAGCCCGAAGTGGGCGTCACCGCGCACATGATGGACGACGAGCTGGACGCCGGCGACATCGTGCGCCAGGAGGCCGTCGCGGTCGGCCCGACGGACACCGCCACCGACCTCTTCCACAAGACGGTCGACCTCATCGCCCCGGTCACCATCGGCGCGCTCGACCTGATCGCCGCGGGCCGGACCGAGTTCACCAAGCAGGACCGCTCGCAGGCGACCTTCTTCCACAAGCGCTCGGTCGAGGACATCCGCGTCGACTGGACCTGGCCGGCCGAGGACCTGGCACGGCTGGTCCGCGCCCAGTCCGCGCCGTACCCCAGCGCGTTCGCCTTCCACAAGGGCAAGCGCCTGGAGATCGTCTCCGCGGTCGTCTCCGAGGGCCGCTACGGCGGCACGCCCGGCCGCATCTTCTACCGCGAGGGCGAGGGCGTCGTGATCGTCGCCGGTGCGGACGCCCGCACCGGCCGCAACCACGGCCTGGCCATCACGCGCGTGCGCACCGAGGACGGCCGGGAGCTGCCCGCCACGGAGTACTTCACCTCCATGGGCGGCTACCTGACGAGCCGTCCCTGACCCGACGTCGGGGCGTCCGTCCGCGCCGTCGTCGGCGCGGACCGGCGCCCGGGTCGGCCCCGGACCGGGACGGCCGGACCGGCGCCCGGACCGGGACGGCCGGACCCGCGACCGCTCAGCCCGCCGCGGCGAGCACCAGCGGCAGCACCTGCTCCGCGCCCGCCCGGCGCAGCAGCCGGGCCGCCACGGCCAGGGTCCAGCCCGAGTCCGTGGAGTCGTCCACGAGCAGGAGGGGGCCGGGCTTCTCGGCCAGCGCGGCGGCCAGCTCCGGCGGAACGGCGAAGGCGTCCGACAACGCCCGCAGCCGCTGCGCGGAGTTGCTGCGGCGGGCCGCGTGGGCGCCGTCGGGCCCGGTGTACGTCAAGGTGCCCAGGAAGGGCAGCCGCCCGACCGTCGCGATGCCCTGCGCGAGCGAGCCGACCAGCTGCGGGCGCGCCAGCGAGGGAACGGCGACGACGCCCACCGGCCGGGCCAGGGCGTCCGGCCCGTCCGTCGCCCAGCCGCCCGCGGAGCGCGCCCAGTCGGCGAGCACGGCCACCGCGGCCTTCAGGACGTCGTCGGGGACCGGGGCGTCCGGCGCGTTCTCGGCGAGGAGCGGGCGCAGGCGGTTGCCCCAGCCGATGTCCGAGAGCCGCCCGAGCGCCCGCCCGGTGGAGCACTGCTCCTTGGCGGGGATCCGGCCCTTGAGGTCGACGCCCAGCGCGGGCATGCCCGTCGGCCACATCCGGCGCGGCTCGACCTCGACCCCGGGGCGGTCCAGCTCCTTCGCCGCCCCGGTGAGCGCCTCCGCCGAGACGGACGCGTCGGTCCAGGGGCCCGCGCAGTTGTCGCAACGGCCGCACGGGGCGGCCCCTTCGTCGTCCAGCTGCCGGCGCAGGAACTCCATCCGGCACTGGGTCGTGCCCACATAGTCCCGCATGGCCTGCTGCTCGGCCTGGCGCTGCTTGGCCACCCACGCGTACCGCTCGGCGTCGTAGATCCACGGCTCGCCGGTGGAGATCCAGCCGCCCTTGACCCGCTTCACCGCGCCGTCCACGTCGAGCACCTTGAGCATGGTCTCCAGGCGGGTGCGGCGCAGCTCGACCACGGCTTCCAGCGCCGGTACGGACAGCGGCCGTCCGGCGTCGGCGAGGGCGGTGAGGGTCTGGCGGACCTGCTCCTCGGGCGGGAAGGCGGTGTCGGCGAAGTAGCGCCAGATGGCCTCGTCCTCCTTGCCCGGCAGCAGCAGCACGTCCGCGTGCTCGACGCCGCGGCCCGCACGGCCCACCTGCTGGTAGTACGCGATCGGCGAGGACGGCGAGCCGAGGTGGACCACGAAGCCCAGGTCCGGCTTGTCGAAGCCCATGCCGAGCGCCGAGGTGGCGACCAGCGCCTTGACGCGGTTCTCCTGGAGGTCGATCTCGGCCTGCAGCCGGTCGGCGTTCTCCGTGCGCCCGGTGTAGGAGGCGACGGTGAAGCCGCGCTGGCGCAGGAAGGCCGTGGCCTCCTCGGCGGCGGCGACCGTCAGGGCGTAGATGATGCCGGAGCCCTGCAGCTCGTCCAGGTGCTCGGCGAGCCAGGCCAGCCGGTGCGCGGCGTCCGGCAGTTGGACCACGCCCAGGCGCAGGCTCTCCCGCTCCAGCGGGCCGCGCAGCACCAGGGCCTCACCGGCGCCGGTGCCCAGCTGCTCGGCCACGTCCGCGGTCACGCGCGCGTTGGCCGTCGCGGTGGTGGCCAGGACGGGCACCCCGGCCTGCAGCTCGGCGAGCATCGCCCGCAGCCGGCGGTAGTCCGGCCGGAAGTCGTGGCCCCAGTCGGAGATGCAGTGCGCCTCGTCCACCACCAGGAGGCCGGTGGTGGCCGCGAGCCGGGGCAGCACCTGGTCGCGGAAGTCCACCGAGTTGAGCCGCTCGGGGCTGACCAGGAGGACGTCGGTCTCGCCGCGCTCGACCTCCTCGTAGATCGTCTCCCACTCCTCGGGGTTGGCGGAGTTGATCGTGCGGGCCTGGATGCCGGCGCGCGCCGCGGACTCGACCTGGTTGCGCATGAGGGCCAGGAGCGGCGAGATGATCACGGTGGGGCCCGCGCCGCGCCGCCGCAGCAGGGCGGTCGCCACGAAGTACACCGCGGACTTGCCCCAGCCGGTGCGCTGGACCACCAGGGCCCGCCGCCGCTCCTCGACCAGGGCCGCCACGGCCTGCCACTGGTCCTCCCGCAGCCGCGCCGACCCCCCGGGGTCGCCGACGAGCTCGGCGAGGATGGCGTCGGCTTCGGTACGCAGCTCCTGGTTGGTCATGACCCCATGCAACCCGATGCCACTGACAATCGCCCAATTCGCCACGGGACCGTGCCGCGCCGTGCGGGCGTCACGGCCGCCGATCTGGGCAGGGATATATGCAGCGCATCGTCCGATTCCGGCCCTCGGCGCCGATTGCTCGTTGCCGCGGGCGACGGCGACGGGAAGAATTGGGATCGCTCCCCGTGCGGCTCCCCGAGGTCCGGTAGGGCTGTGCCGCGGTGCGCTCCCCCAGTCCGTCCCCGCCCTCCCGTAGGGGGCGCGTAGCCGAAGGGAGGACCGTGACCTTCGGATTCGCTTCGTCCGGTGCGGCAGGGATGTCGGGACACCTGACATCGGCCGCGTTGTCCGCCGACTCCGCCCACCGACTGGCCCGGATGCTCGAACCCGCGGAGTGGTCCGCCGCCGGAATTCCGCTGCTGCGCAACCCCCGGGAGGTCGTGGGCGCCCTGCACGCCCTGCACCGGCCGGGCCCCGCGACGGCCGTCCTCGCGGTGCTGGATCCGGACGAACGGCTGCGGGCGAGCGCCTCGTTCAGCCGCCGTGCGACGGCGACGGACGGCTGGGTGTTCCGCAACGCGCTGCTGGCGCAGCTGCGCCGGGTGATCCCGCACGATCTGCGCCGCCGCACCCCGGTGCGCACCGCCGTCCTGCTCTACTGCCGGGACGGGGACGCCCGTTGGACCCAGGAGGACGGGGCCTGGATGTGGGGGCTGCGGGACGCGTGCACGCTGCACGGGCTGCGCTGCGGCGCGTACATCACGCTGACGCAGGACGGCTGGCAGGTGCTCGGCGAGGGGCGCGCCGGGCGGCGGCCGAGCGTCGGTTCGCGGCCCGAGACCTTCTCCGAGACGGATCCGCCCGCGCCGCGCACCGGAGGCGCCGCCTCCGAGGTACTGCGCCGCGCGGCGGCACGCTGACCGCGCCCGCCCGCCGGCACCGGGTCGGCGCGGTGCCGGTCCTTCCCGTGCCCATGGCTCCCGGGGAGCCGCACGCACGGCACGGACCGGCACCCGCGGGGCCCGGCCGAACCCGCACCGGGCAAGCCCGGACCGTCACACCGTGCTTCTGCCCGCCCGGCGCCGCAGGGCGCCGACGGACAGGACGACGTCCGCACGGCACGACCGCGCGGCCGGCATCGGGAGCCGACCGCGGGACGCCGGTGTCAGACGCCCGCGCCCAGCATCGAGTTGATGCGCTGCGGGTCGCCGCAGACGATCAGCAGGGTGCTCGCGCGGCCGAGCGCCGTCGGCAGCGCGGCGACCGCGGTCTCCTCGCTGCCGCCGTTGACGGCGACGACGACCACCGGCCGGGACGCGGCACGGGTGAGCGCGGCGGCGTCGGCGTAGAAGACGTCGTCACCCGCCTCGTGCTGGGCCCAGTAGGCGGTCTCGCCGAAGGACAGCTCGTGCGTGGCCCACGGGTGGGCGTCGCCGGTGGTGATCACCAGGACGTCCCCGGGCGCGCGCCCGGAGTCCAGCAGCAGGTCGACGGCTTCCTCGGCCGCGTCCAGCGCGCCCTCGGCCGAGGCCGGGATGAGCTGGATCTGCGGAACCGCGGCCGTGGCGGCCGTGGCGGCCGTGGCATCGGAGGGGCCGGTGGCAGCCGGGGCGGACGGCCCGGGCTTGACGGCCGTGTCGCGGGGCGTGCGCTGCGCGGGCGGCGTCGGCCGGGCGGGACCCGGACGGCCTGGACGCGGCGGAGCCGCGGGACGCGGACCGGGTACGGGGCGGGGGGTCGGCGCGGTGCGGGGACCCTGGGCACTCTCGTGAATCTGAGGCTCCTCGGGAATGAGAGGCATGAAGTGTTGTCTATCAAACGCCGATGCGACTCGCGTCGGCGGGTGGCACATGAGTGCGACCGGAAGTGCCGGGAAAGCGTCAGAACTCAAAGCCGAGCTGACCCTCGATTTCCGGAACTTTTCCGTCCGCCCAGCTGCGGGCCTTCTTGAGGTGCCGCCACTGGGGCAACGCATCAAGATACGCCCACGAAAGCCGGTGGTACGGGGTGGGCCCCCGCTCCTCCAGCGCGGCCTTGTGCACCGGCGACGGATAGCCGGCGTTGGCCGCAAAACCGAAGTCTGCATGTTCGATGCCCAGTTCGGCCATCATTTTGTCGCGCCGGACCTTGGCGATCACCGAAGCCGCGGCCACGGCGATGCAGGACTGGTCCCCCTTGATCACGGTGCGAACCTGCCAGGGAGTGCCGAGATAGTCGTGCTTCCCGTCGAGGATGACCGCGTCCGGGCGGACCGGCAGCCCCTCCAGGGCGCGCACCGCGGCGAGCCGCAGCGCGGCCGTCATCCCCAGCGCGTCGATCTCCTCGTGCGAGGCGTGACCGAGGGCGTGTGCCGTGACCCAGCTCTCCAGCTCCTCGGCGAGCGCGGTGCGCCGCTTGGGGCTGATCAGCTTGGAGTCGGTGAGCCCTTCGGGCGGCCGGCGCAGTCCCGTGACCGCCGCGCAGACGGTGACCGGGCCTGCCCACGCGCCGCGCCCGACCTCGTCGACACCGGCGACGATCTTCGCTCCGGTGGTGGCGCGCACAGAGCGCTCGACGGTGTGGGTGGGTGCTTCGTACGGCATGGCGCCAGACAGCGTACGCCGCCGGGGACGGCCCGCGACACCCAGGCCCGCCGCACCGCTCGGGAGCCGCTCCGCGGGGCGTTCCGAGGCAGGCGGAGATCCTGTCCGGAAACCGCCCCTCAGGCACGCAGCAGCGGGACCATCACCTGGTCGATCAGTGCCTCGAATTCCTCGTCCCGCCATTCGCTTCCGCACACCTTCGAGCGGTACATGAACATGGCCGGAATGACGTCGCAGACATACTCGTCCATTCCTCCGGAACGGACCTCTCCGCGCTCGATTCCACGACGTACGACCTCTTTGATCAGTTTAACGCTCGGCTCGACGACACCCTCGAAGATCACTTCATGGAAGCGCTCGGCCGTTGCCGTGTCGCATTCGTGAAGCACCGCACGCAGCGCGAATCCCGGGCGCGAGAACATCGTCACCCGCATTTCCCGGCAGAGCTGCAACAGGTCGTCCCGGACGCTGCCGAGGTCCGGGGCGCTGTCGAGCCGGGGCAGGCCGGCCCGCAGCGCGTGCACGACCAGGTCCTCCTTGGACGACCAGCGGCGGTACACGGCCGCCTTGCCGGTCTGCGCCCCGGCCGCCACGCCTTCCATGGTCAGCCCGCTCCAGCCGACCGTACTGAGCTGCTCCAGGGCGGCATCGAGGATCGCCCGCTCCAGGACGGGACCCCGGCGCCGCGGGGAGGCCGGCGGGGATGCCGGCGGGGGTGCCGTCCGGGCCGGAACGGCCGTCCAGCGCGAAGTAGCCATCAGTTTCTCTCCATGGAGCGAGCAAGAAGGGCGGAGAACAGACAAAGGGTCAGTGAACGCTTGCGTTCACTCAAGAGGAGTCACTACCGTCGTAGTGGACAGTGAACGGGTCCGTTCACTAAGGAACTTGCGGGGGATCATGACAAGTACCTCTCAGCTGACGAAGAATCAAAAGCCCGGGGCCGCCCGCCGAGAGGGACACCCCGGCATGGCTCTGACCGTTATCGCTGCCTGCCAACTCATGGTGGTCCTGGACGCGACGATTGTGAACATCGCGCTCCCGCACATCCAGGGCGCCCTCAAGTTCTCGACGACCGACCTGACGTGGGTCGTCAGCGCGTACACCCTCACCTTCGGCGGACTGCTGCTGCTCGGCGGCCGCGCCGGAGACATCCTGGGACGCCGTCGCGTCTTCATGGCCGGCATCCTCCTGTTCACCGCGGCCTCGCTGCTGGGCGGATTCGCCCAGGAGCCCTGGCAGTTGCTGGCCGCGCGCGCCCTGCAGGGCGTCGGCGGCGCCATCGCGTCGCCCACCTCGCTGGCCCTCATCACGACGACCTTCCCCGAAGGACCCGAGCGGAACCGCGCGTTCGGCGTCTTCGCCGCCGTCTCCGCAGGTGGTGGCGCGATCGGGCTGCTGGCGGGCGGCATGCTCACCGAGTGGCTCGACTGGCGCTGGGTCCTGTTCGTGAACGTGCCCATCGGTGTCCTCATCGCCGTCCTCACCCCTCTCTACATCAACGAGTCCGAACGCCACCCCGGCCGCTTCGACATCCTGGGGGCACTGACCTCGACCCTCGGCATGGCCTCGCTCGTGTACGGCTTCATCCGGGCCTCCGAGGAGGGCTGGCGCGACAGCCTCACCGTGGGTTCGTTCGTTGCCGCCGTCGTCCTGCTGCTCGCCTTCGTGTTCGTCGAGAAGCGGGCGAAGGAACCGATCACGCCCCTGCGGATGTTCGCCGACCGCAACCGCTCGGGCACCTACGTGATCATGCTGAGCCTGGCCGCGGCGATGTTCGGCATGTTCTTCTTCATCGTCCTCTTCGTGCAGAACATCCTGAACTACACGCCGATCGAGGCGGGCCTCGCCTTCCTGCCGGTCACGTTCGTGATCGCCATCGGCGCGGCCCTCTCCCAGAAGTTCCTTCCCGTACTCGGCCCCAAGCCGTTCATGGTGACCGGTTCGATCATCGTCGCGCTCGGCCTCGGCTGGCAGACCCTGATCGGCCCCGACAGCTCGTACGTCGGCGGCGTGCTCGGCCCGATGCTCCTCTTCGGCTTCGGCATGGGCCTGAACTTCGTGACCCTGACCCTGACCGCCGTCTCCGGAGTGGCCCTCCACGAGGCGGGCGCGGCCTCCGGCCTCCTCAACGCCACGCAGCAGGTGGGCGGTTCGCTCGGCCTCTCCATCCTCACCACGGTCTTCGGCACGGCGAGCCGCAACGAAGCCAAGGACCAGATGGCCGACTTCATGGCCAACGCCACGCCGGAACAGAAGGCCACCTTCGCCAAGACCCACGAGCTCCCCGCCCCCTGGGGCCACGAGGTGCTCTCCGAGGGCATCTCGACCGCCTTCATCCCGGCCGCGGCCATGGCGGTGCTCGCCCTGATCACCGCCGCGGTCGTGATCCGGGTCCGCAAGAGCGACCTCGACGCGCTGGCCGGCACGGCGAGCGCGGCGGGCCCCGCGGGCGGCTGACCGCACGGGCCACCACCCCGGCCACCGCCCTTGCCGGGCCGACCCTGCCACCACGGTCGGCCCGGCTTCCGCGTCTTCACGGCACGCACCCGCGCGGACCACGTCGCGGACCACGTCCCTGAGCTGTTTCATCAGTCCGTCGAGCCGTCAAGCCGTCAATACGAAGTGTCCGAGGTGTCCCTGCGCGCGCCGCAGAGGGTGGCGTCCACCCGGAGGGGCCGGTCCTCGATGATCCGCCGCGCCCGGGACTCGCCGAGGCTGGTCGCGAACCACGGGGCGTCCCCGCCGTCGAGGTCGTCGGCGATCTCCCTGAGCGCGCAGGAGCGCACCGGCTCGGGCAGCCGGTCGAGGGCGGGCACCGCGTCGGCCGACAGCTGCCGCGTGTAGTCCAGGTCGAACTTCCCGGTCTCCTCGTAGCGCCGCACATTGCGCTCGGCGATCAACGCGTCGGGGGTCAGCAGCCCGAACGCCAGCACCCCCGCCGCCGCACTGGCGGCGACGGCCCTCGGCAGCCACCGGGCGCCCCAGACGCCCGCGGCCATGATCAGAACGATGATCACGCCGAGCCAGAGCTCCCCGGCGACCACCGAGATCCGCATCCTGGTCAGGCCGTACGCCTCCACGTACATGTCCATCCGGCGCACCGCCGACGCCACCACGACCAGCGTCATCACGCACAGCGTGCCGAGCACCGCGCGCACCAGCGTGCGGTCCTGCGCGCCGCCCCGGGGCGCCCAGCGCAGGGCGAACACGATGACGACCAGCGTCAGCAGCGTCGCCAGGAGCAGCTGCCAGAACCCCTGCCGCGCGTAGGCGCTGTACGTGAGTCCCGTCTTGTCCAGGACGGTGTCGTACCCGCCGAAGAGCACGGCGAGTTGGACCGCGTTGAACGCCGCGAAGAGCACGTTCAGCACGATCAGGGGCAGCGCCCACTCGACCCGGCCGCGGGCGCGCCCCGGCTTCACCACGAGCCGGTCCCAGCGCACCGGCGAGGCCGCGGCACGGGCCACTGCGAGCGCCCCGACCATGCCCGCGATCAGCAGCAGAACCCGCCAGGGGCTCCCGGTGAGGGAGGCGTCGGGTATCAGCTCGCCGAGCAGGTCCGCGAAGGCGGCATCGGCACCGGCGAACAGCGCACCGAAGACGAGCAGCAACGCCGCCGCTATCCCGACGGCCCGCAGCACGGGCCCGGCGCCGCGCGCCCCGCTCGTCCGCTCGCGCACGCCGCGCCAGCCCCAGCGGAGGCCGGAGAAGATCCCGTCGTAGAGACCGAGGGGGCTCAGGAGGATGCCGATCCAGGTCCGGCTGCCGTGCAGCGCGAGCGAGCCGAGCGCGACCGCGGCGACGATCGCGAGGAACGACGTCCACCCCGCGTCGCTCAAGGCCGGCACGGCCAGCAGCGCCAGCCCGCCGGCGGCCCACGCCCACGACCACGGCCGGGGCCTGCGCCCGGCCGTCTCGGCCGCGAAGTGGGCGGCGAGCGCGGCAGGCACGGCGACGATCAGCAGATTCAGCGCCAGCCCCTCGCCGAGGAGCAGCATGCTCAGGACCCCGGTGGCGAGCACCGCCCAGAGCGTCGCCGCCCGCACCGGCGCCGGCGGCTCGGCCCGCAGATCGGCAAGCAACGGGGCACCCGCCCCGGAGCCCGAATACGCCCAGCCACCGGAAGCCCCTGCCTCCGCGTCGGGCTTGATCTTCGCTTCCGCGTCGGGCTTGGGCCCCGGCTCCGTGTCGGGCTTGGACGGCGATTCCGAGTCAGGCTTCGCCCCCGGCTCCGAGCCGAGCTTGGACTCCGATTCCGCGTCGGGCTCGGACCCCGGCTCCGCGTCGGGCTTGGACCCCGATTCCGAGCCGAGCTCGGACTCCGGCCCCGAGCCGAGCTTGGACCCCGCTTCCGAGTCAGGCTTCGCCCCCGGTCCCGGGCCGGGCTTGGGCCCCGGCTCCGCGTCGGGCTTCGGCCCCGGCCCCACGTCAGGCTTGGATCCCGGCTCGGGATCGGACTCGGACGATGCACGCAATCCAGGTGCCTCGGATGCGTCTCGTTCGGCCGGTGTGTCAGACACGGGACCCCCTCCCGACCGGTGCACACGCGGCCCGCGGCACCCGAGGGTGATCGCAGGACCGACAGGACCGGCATCTCGTTCCACGCGCACAAGCCAAGATCAACTGGCGGCCGGGCCAGCGTATCCGGGCGCCCCGCATCTCTCCCTCGACGCGGTCAGGCCTGTGGCACGACCGTGACAGTGAGCCTTCCGAGCCCCCGCCGAGCCGAACGCCCTTGCCTCGGGATCGGGCTCGGGCTCGACCTTGGGCTCGGCCTCGGACTCGGCGCCGGCCCTGCCCGCCGTGGCCTCAGACCTCGGCGACGGAGAGCCAGCCGGGCAGCGCCTCCGTGCGCTCGACCCACTCCGCGGGCGGCGCTCCGCCTTCGCCGGACGCCACGACGCCGCCCACGATGGCGCACGTCGTGTCCATGTCCCCGCCTGCCTGCGCGGTGTCCCAGACGGCCCGCTCGTACGACCCGAGGCCCCGAGCGGCCGACCACAGCGCGAACGGCACCGTGTCGTGGGCCGTCGTACGACGACCGCAGCCCAGAACCGCCGCCACCGTCCCCGTGTCGCCGTAGTCGAGCATGTCCCGCGCCCGGCGCAGCCCCGCTCCCACGGCGCTCCGAGGCACCAGCGCGATGACACCGTCGAGGAGCTCCCTCGGCGTGGGGGCCACGGGGGCTGCCGTCAGCGCCGCCGCGGCGGCGACCGCCATCGCGCCGACGACCGCCTCCCGGTGCTGATGCGTGGGATACGCGGAGATCTCCGCCTGGTGCGTCGCCTGCTCCGGGTCGTCCGCGTAGTAGGCCCCGAGCGGGGCGATCCGCATCGCGGCGCCGTTGCCCCAGGAGCCCTGGCCCTTGAAGAGCGCGGACGCCAGCTCCCGCCAGTCCCCGCCCTCCCCGACCTGCCGCAGGAGCCGGTTCACGGCGGGTCCGTAGCCACGGTCGACGTCATGGTGCTCGGCGAAGGACCGCGCGAGCGCGTCCTGGTCGATCCTGCGGTGCTCGCCGAGGACGGCCACCACGGAACAGGCCATCTCCGTGTCGTCGGTCCACTGCCACGGGGCGTCGGGCAGCTGTCGGCGCTTGAGCAGGGGGTAGCGCGCGGGCACGAAGAACTGTGAGCCCAGCGCATCCCCCACCGCCAGTCCGCGCAGGCTGGCCAGAGCGCGCTCGAGGCGCCGGTCGGGAGAAGAGTCAGCGATCATCGCTCTGCCACTCTATCCGGTGACGCCGTACGGCTCGGGCTCGCGCCAGCGTTCGAACGGCCGGTCCAGTGTGTATTTGCCGTCCTCGCCGAGGACCAGCATCCTCATCTCTCCGTTCCCCGGGTTGGACAGCGACTCGAACTCGGCCACCGACCAGTGGAACCAGCGCATGCAGAACAGCCGCATGGTGAGCCCGTGCGTGACCAGCAGGACGTTCGGCGGGTGGTCCGGGGCCTCGAAGCTCCGGTAGAGGCTCTCCAGGAAGGACCCCACCCGGTCGTAGACGTCCGCTCCCGACTCTCCTTGGGCGAAGCGGTAGAAGAAGTGTCCGTAGGCGTCGCGGTAGGCCTTCTGCAGGCGTACGTCGTCCCGGTCCTGCCAGTTGCCCCAGTCCTGCTCCCGCAGCCGCGGCTCCTCCCGGACCCGCACCAGCTCGGGGTCGAGCCGGAACGCCTGGAGCGTCTCGTGGGTGCGTCGGTAGGGCGAGACGTAGACGCTCACCCGCTCTCTGCCGAGCAGTTCCCGCAGGTGCTTGCCGGTGTCCCCGGCCTGGGACCACCCGGTCTCGGTGAGTGCGAGCGCGTGGTCGGGCTCGCGCTCGTACACGGTGTCGTCGGCGTTGCCCGCCGACTCGCCGTGCCGGACCAGGATGATGCGCCGCGGGCGTGCCATACGGAAACCCTAGATCGGGTGCCGGGTGCGACGCTCAGTCGGGTAGGTGTCCGGACTCCATCCGGCGTATTCGTCCCGTGAAGCGCCGACGCAGCAACCGGTCGTGCGAGACCACCACGAGCGCTCCCGCCCACTGGTCGAGTGCCGTCTCCAGTTCCTCGACGAGACCGAGCGCCAGGTGGTTGGCGGGCTCGTCGAGCAGCAGGAGGTCGGCGGGTCTGGCGAGCAGCCGAGCCAGGGCCAGGCGCCGGTGCTGGCCCGCGGACAGGGACCCCACCGGGACATGCAGGTCACGGGGCCGGAACAGCCCGTAGGAGAGGAGCAGTTCGCGCTGTTCGTCCTCGGTGAGCCCGAGCCCTTTGCCGAACACGGCGAGGACGGGGTCGGCGGGTCGCCGCACCGGTATTTCCTGGGCGAGGTAGCCGATCCGGCCTCTGCGGACGACGGTGCCCTCGTCGGGCGGGAGCACGCCGGCCATGATGCGCAGCAGCGTGGACTTCCCCGCGCCGTTGCCCCCGTGGATCAGCAGTCGCTCGCCGGCCGAGACGGTGAGCGCGTCCACGGCGAGCCGCTCCCCCACCCGCACGTCCCGCAGGGTCACCAGGGCCCCCTCGACGGCGCCCAGGGCGGGGCGCGCCGTGAACCTCAGCGGCTCGGGAGGCTTCGGGACCGGGTGCTCCCGCATCCTGCGGAGCCGTTCCTGCGCGTTCCGCACGCGTCCGGCGACGGAGGCCTGGACCCGTCCGCCGGCGCGGTCGTAGGCCATTTTGTTGTTGTCCTTCATGTCCCGGCCACCGGCGACGGCGTGGGCCGTGGTCGCCATGAAGTCCTGGAGGCGGCTCTCCTCCTCGCACCACTGCGCGTACTGCTGCTCCCAGCGGATCCTGGCCGCCGCCCGTTCCGCCACGAGCCCTTGATAGCCCGCGCCGTACCGCACCACCGACCGTCGGTCGGCGTCCACTTCGAGGATCGCGGTGGTCACCCGCTCCAGGAACGTCCGGTCGTGCGAGACCGCGACGACGGTCCCGCGGTGTGCCGCCAAGGCGGTCTCGAGCCAGTCCAGCGCCTCCTCGTCGAGGTGGTTGGTCGGCTCGTCCAGGAACATGACCTCGGGAGCCGCCGCGATGAGGCAGGCGAGGCCGAGCCGGGCCTGTTCACCGCCCGACAGGCTGCCCAGGGCCCTGTCCCGGCCGATGTGAGCGAGCCCGAGTCCGTGCATGGCCTTGTCCACACGGGCGTCCGCCTCATAGCCACCCCGCAGTTCGAAGGCGGTCAGGAGGTCGCCGTACTCACCCAGCTCGCGCTCGGTGGCGGAGCCGAGCCCCTCTTCGAGATCACGCAACCGCCCTTCCATCGAGCGGAGTTCACCGAGGGCGACGTCTATCGCGTTGCCGACGCTGTCGTCCGCGGGCAGCTGAGGAGTCTGCGCGAGCAGTCCGGCCCCCCGCTCGGCGACGGTCACGACCTCACCCTCGTCGGGTCGCTCGTCACCGGCCATCAGGTGCAGGAGCGTGGACTTCCCCGCGCCGTTCTCCCCCACGATGCCGATGCGTTCGCCCGGCCGGATCGTCAGGGACACCGCGTCCAGCAGCAGCCGTTCCCCACGTGCCTTGGTCACGTCGTGCAAAGAAATCTGAGTAGGCAAAAGGACCTCGCTCCCCCGTCGGTACACCCCATCGACCTAACGCAACCGCAGTCGCATTACGACGAGTGTGGCAGACTGATCCAGCTAACGCAACACGAGTTGCAGTTATTTTCCGGGCGGCCCGCGGAGCAAGCCCGGGGCGGGCGGCGGCGAAGAGCGGCGAAGAGGAGAGAACAGATGGCTGACAAGGCTGTTCCAGCTGTTCCCAGCGATGCGCGGAACGGCGGGAGCGACGCCGGACGTGGCTCTGCACACGGCGCTGCACACGGCGCCGGACGCGGCGCCGGGCCGGGTGCGCCGCCCTCGGCGGACGGATCCGCGGGGCCGGGCGAAGATGCGGCGGCATCGCCTTCGGCCGCTCCAGGAACCCGCCGCCCCGGCGGCCGCACGGCCCGTACCCGCGCAGCCGTCCGCGACGCCGTGCTGAGCGGCCTGGCCGACCACGGATACCCCGGGCTCACCGTCGAATACGTGGCCGACCACTCGGGCGTGCACAAGACCACGCTGTACCGCCGCTGGGGCGGCCTCGAAGGCATGGTCGCCGACGCGCTGGCCATGGCGGGCGAGGACACGTGGACCCCGCCGGACACCGGAAGCCTGGAGGGCGACCTGCGCGAACTGGCCCGGGAGGTGGTCGACTCCTTCTCCGACGACACGGCGTCCGCGGCACCCACCGCCTTCGTCGCCGCCGCCTTCCAGTCGGCGCGGGCCGCCGACGCCCTGCACGCCTTCTACGCCGAGCGGTTCCGCCGGTGCGAGGCGGTCGTCGCACGGGCCGTGGCCCGGGGCGAGGCGGCTCCGGACACCGACGCGGCGGCCCTCGTCCGCGCCGTGTCCGCCCCGCTGCTGCTCCGCGTGTTCATCACTCGCGAGCCGATCGGCACGGAGCTGGCCGACCAGTCGGCGGCAGCGGCCCTCGCCGCCACCCGCGAGGGAGCCTTCACGCAGCGCTGACGGGACCACCGCTCACGAAGGGCCGTCGCAGCTCACGAACGAAAGGCGGTCGCACCCGCCCGCGAGAAGAGCGGACGTGGGAAATGGGAAACCTGAGAGGACCGGCCCCGGATCACACCGTCCACGACGGCTCCAACTGCACGATGTCCCCGGCGAGCGCCGAGACGTCCGCCTCCGTCTGCGCCCGCAGCGACAGGCGTTCCACCCGCTCGGCCCGGTACTTGCCGTGCTCGGCCGCGGACTGCCACATGGAGAGCACGAGGAACTCGTGCCCGGGCGCCTCGCCGAACAGCCCGCGCACCATGCCCGGCGAGCCGGCCATCGCGGGGTTCCACACCTTCTCCTGCATCAGCGCGAAGTGCTCCACGCGCGGCTCACGGACCCGGCAGTGCGCCACGCGCAGCACGTCCGCGTCCGTGAAGCGCGGCTCGAAGCCGGTCTTCACGTCGAAGCGGTGGTCGAAGAGCTTGGCCTGGAGGTCCTTGAAGGTGCCCGCCTGGGCAGCCGCGAGGCGGTCGTGGGAGCGGGCCATGAAGGAGTCGTAGAAGGCCCGGCTCTCCCAGAAGGCGAATACGTGAGCGACACCGGCACGACCCCGGCTCCACCCCCCGCCCTGCCCCCGGAATCCCGGCTCGCCCAACAACCCCGCCCACTTTCGCTGCCCGCGTTCGAACCCCCGGCGGTCGACCACGGTGCAGCGATTCCACTTGACCAGCACCGCGCCATCGTACGGCGCGCGGCGCGGCCCGGGTCACGCTCCGGCGCAGTGCATCCGGATCAGCACCGCGGAATCGACGGAGCACCGCGCGATACCGAACCGACGACCGAGAGAAGCGCTCGATTCGCCCACAGGAACGGTCCGTTCACTCTCCCGACCGGAACCGCCTTCCGGCGTCGATGCGCCGGCCGGACCCGTGACAGGCCCGGTTGCCCGGCCCTTTGACCAGGAAAGGTACGCCGTTGTCAGTCGTACGCCGTAGCGTGGACGTTGGACGCGCCTGGTGAATCCGCAGCGGCCAGGTCACGAGGAGGGGGAAGTCCAATGAGCAGTGTCAGCAAGGGAATCAAGAAGGTCGAAGTCGGGCTCAAGTGGGATCCGAGCCCGGCCGGGACGGCGCCCAACGACCTCGACATCATCGCCGCGACATACGCGGCGGACGCCCCGTACGGCAGCCCCGTGTATCTCGTCCACTTCGACAGCCGCTCCCCCGACGGGACGATCACGTTGAACCGGGACAGCAGGACGGGACAGGGTTTCGGCTTCGACGAGGTCATGGTCCTGGAGCTGGACCGGCTCGCGGCCACGTTCGGCCGGGTCGTGGTGGGCGTGGCCATACAGCAGCACACGGACGAGAAGGTGTTCGGCGACATCCCGAACACCGCGGTCCGGATCCGCGAAGGCCATACGGACCTCGCGCAGACCGACCTGGCGTCCGTCTCCGGGAGCACCGCTTCGACGGTCGCCGAGTTCACCCGGGACGCGTCCGGCGCATGGTCGTTCCGCCAGGTCGTCCGGGGCTTCGACGCCGATCCGACGTCGTTCGCCGCCCTCATGGGCAGCGAGCACTGACGACCGACGCACCCCGACTTCTCGTACGAGCCCTCGCGGCTTTCCGTACGGCCCCACTCCCGTTGAAGCACTCCCCGACGTGCGTGCCCGCACGCGCCGAGGGCGGTGGTGCCGGGACATCGGCACCACCGCCCTCGGCGGTCACTTCACTCCGGCGGCGGACCCGGATTCAGGCCCGCCGCCGGGACGAACCCGTGATCAGCTGCAGCCGCTGGTCGAGCCGCAGCCCTCGCAGATGTAGCAGGAGCCGGCCCGCTGCATCTTCGTGCCGCAGGAGAAGCACAGCGGGGCGTCGGCCTGGATGCCCAGCTGCATCTCGACGAGCTCGGCACTGGTGTGCGCCTGCTGCGGGGCGGGCTTGACCGTCTCGGCCTCGGCCTTCGGCGTGGCGACGGCCTTCAGGGATTCGGTCTGCCGCGGGGCGGACTGGGCCAGACCCTCGACGTCGACCTCGTCCTCCGTGGGCTCGTACGAACCCGTCTCCAGGTGGCGCTGGCGCTCCTCCGCGGAGTGGATGCCGAGCGCGGAGCGCGTCTCGAAGGGCAGGAAGTCGAGCGCCAGGCGGCGGAAGATGTAGTCGACGATCGACTGCGCCATCCGCACATCCGGGTCGTCCGTCATGCCGGCCGGCTCGAAGCGCATGTTCGTGAACTTGGAGACGTACGTCTCCAGGGGCACGCCGTACTGCAGACCGACCGAGACGGCGATGGAGAAGGCGTCCATCATGCCCGCGAGGGTCGAGCCCTGCTTGGACATCTTCAGGAAGACCTCGCCCAGACCGTCGTCCGGGTAGGAGTTGGCGGTCATGTAGCCCTCGGCGCCGCCCACCGTGAAGGAGGTGGTGATGCCGGGACGGCCCTTGGGGAGGCGCTTGCGGACCGGGCGGTACTCGACCACCTTCTCGACCGCGGCACGGATCGTGTCCTCGGTCTTCTCGGTGATCTCGGCCTTCGCCTCCTCCTTCTTCTTGGCGGAGAGCGGCTGGCCGACCTTGCAGTTGTCGCGGTAGATGGCGAGCGCCTTGACGCCCATCTTCCAGGCCTCGAAGTAGACCTCTTCGACGTCCTCGACGGTGGCGGTCTCCGGGAGGTTGACCGTCTTGGAGAGGGCGCCGGAGATCCACGGCTGGATCGCGGCCATCATGCGCACGTGGCCCATCGCGGAGATGGAGCGCTCGCCCATCGCACAGTCGAAGACCTCGTAGTGCTCGGGCTTCAGGCCCGGGGCGTCGATCACATTGCCGTTCTCGGCGATGTGGGCGACGATCGCCTCGATCTGCTCCTCCTGGTAACCCAGGCGACGCAGGGCCTGCGGCACGGTGCCGTTGACGATCTGCATCGAGCCGCCGCCGACGAGCTTCTTGAACTTCACCAGGGCGAGGTCGGGCTCCAGGCCCGTGGTGTCGCAGGACATCGCCAGACCGATGGTGCCGGTCGGGGCGATGACGGACGCCTGCGAGTTACGGAAACCGTTCTTCTCGCCGAGCCGGACGACGTCCTGCCAGGCCTCCGTGGCGGCGGCCCAGATCGGCGTGTCCAGGTCGTCGACGCGGACGGCCGAGGCGTTGGCGTCGGCGTGCTGCTTCATGACGCGCTTGTGCGGCGTGGCGTTGCGGGCGTAGCCGTCGTAGGCACCGACGACCGCGGCGAGCTCGGCGGAACGCTTGTACGAGGTGCCCGTCATCAGCGACGTGATGGCCCCGGCGAGGGCACGGCCGCCGTCGGAGTCGTACGCGTGACCGGTGGCCATCAGCAGGGCGCCGAGGTTGGCGTAGCCGATGCCCAGCTGGCGGAAGGCGCGGGTGTTCTCGCCGATCTTCTGGGTCGGGAAGTCCGCGAAGCAGATCGAGATGTCCATCGCGGTGATGACGAGCTCGACGACCTTCGAGAAGCGCTCGGCCTCGAAGGACTGGTTGCCCAGGCCGTCGTCCTTCAGGAACTTCATCAGGTTCAGCGAGGCGAGGTTGCAGGACGTGTTGTCCAGGTGCATGTACTCGCTGCACGGGTTCGAGCCGTTGATCCGGCCGGACTCCGGGCAGGTGTGCCAGGCGTTGATGGTGTCGTCGTACTGGATGCCGGGGTCGGCACACGCCCACGCGGCCTCGGCCATCTTGCGGAAGAGCGACTTGGCGTCGACCTCCTCGATGACGTCACCGGTCATGCGGGCCCGCAGGCCGAACTTGGAGCCGGACTCCACGGCCTTCATGAACTCGTCGTTCACACGGACCGAGTTGTTCGCGTTCTGGTACTGGACGGACGTGATGTCGTCGCCGCCCAGGTCCATGTCGAAGCCCGCGTCGCGCAGGGCGCGGATCTTCTCCTCCTCGGTCACCTTGGTCTCGATGAAGCCCTCGATGTCGGGGTGGTCGACGTCGAGGATGACCATCTTGGCCGCGCGGCGCGTGGCGCCACCGGACTTGATCGTTCCCGCGGAGGCGTCGGCACCGCGCATGAAGGAGACGGGACCCGAGGCGTTGCCGCCGGAGGACAGCAGTTCCTTGGAGGAGCGGATGCGGGAGAGGTTCAGGCCGGCGCCGGAGCCGCCCTTGAAGATCATGCCCTCTTCCTTGTACCAGTCGAGGATCGACTCCATGGAGTCGTCGACGGCCAGGATGAAGCAGGCGGACACCTGCTGCGGCTGGGGCGTGCCGACGTTGAACCAGACCGGCGAGTTGAAGCTGAAGATCTGGTGCAGGAGGGCGTACGCCAGCTCGTGCTCGAAGATCTCGGCGTCGGCGGGCGAGGCGAAGTAGTTGTAGTCCTCACCGGCCTTGCGGTAGGTCTTCACGATGCGGTCGATCAGCTGCTTGAGGCCGGTCTCGCGCTGCGGGGTACCGACGGCCCCGCGGAAGTACTTGCTGGTGACGATGTTGACCGCGTTCACCGACCAGAAGTCGGGGAACTCGACGCCACGCTGCTCGAAGTTGACCGAGCCGTCGCGCCAGTTGGTCATGACGACGTCACGGCGCTCCCAGGCCACCTCGTCGTACGGATGCACGCCGGGGGTCGTGTGGATGCGCTCGATACGCAGACCCTTGCTGGCCTTGGACCCCTTGGCGCGGGAACCTCGTGCCGGGCCGCTCGTCGTCTCGGTCATGCCGCCTCCCTGTATCAGGCTAAAACGCCCTGAAGTGCCACGTTCTTCCCGTGGCACGGATGTGTGTCTGATGTTGCGGGCATCACAAAGGACACCCTCAACAGGTCTGGTTCGCCGCCGGCCGGTCGGTCAGCCGGTCAGTCGGCGGCGGTGGCGGGCACCGGGACTTCGACAGTCCCTCCGGGCCCGCGGTCGTTCACGACGCGCTCTCCGCCCGCGTCGCACGGCTCCGCGTCGAGCCGCTGTTCCCTCAGCTCCCCGATGGCCGCCTCGAAGTCCTCGAGCGAGTCGAAGGCCCGGTACACGGACGCGAAGCGCAGGTAGGCGACGAGGTCGAGCTCCTGCAGCGGACCGAGTATGGCAAGGCCCACGTCATGCGTGGTCAGTTCGGCGCTTCCGGTGGCCCGCACCGCCTCTTCGACCCGCTGGCCGAGCAGAGCGAGGGCGTCCTCGGTCACCGGCCGCCCCTGGCACGCCTTGCGGACGCCGTTGATGACCTTCGTACGACTGAAGGGCTCGGTCACGCCGCTGCGCTTGACCACCATCAGTGAGCACGTCTCCACGGTCGTGAAACGACGGGAGCAGTCGGGGCACTGACGGCGACGGCGGATCGACGTGCCGTCGTCGGTGGTGCGGCTGTCGACGACACGGCTGTCGGGGTGCCTGCAGAAGGGGCAGTGCATGAAACTCCCAACCCTCCTTCACGGCACGACTCATAGGCCTCAACGGACCCTGGAGGCCCTCGAAGCAGCCCCAAGCATAGGCGATCCCAGCGGCCCCGAAAGACCAGGGACCACAACTTCTGGGCCGCTGATGCAATCCAACCACTAGATCTGGGGTTTGGCCGCTTTTTGGGCCCCGTGCGTGTCGCGGCGCCCCGCACGACGCCGGGCGCCCGCCGCACCCCCTCGCGCCGCTCGGGACAGGGGGCCGGTGCCGGGCCGGCGGGGCGCCGAGTGGCAATATGGGGACCCCACTGAGGGGGCCATCGCCCCGGCGGTGAAGCGTACCGTAATGAACCGAAATGCCGTTCGGCCCGAGCGTCAGCCATACACCCAAACACATGATCACGGCAGGCAATCTGCGGTTTTTCACTCGAACGTGTGTTTGGCGCAACCTTTCGAAAGCAACTACCGTTGGCTAGCTAGGGAGAGAACATCTCGAGAGGGGCCGACCGACGTGACCACCACCGCAGACAGCGCCACCATCACTGCCCAGGACCGCTCCCAGAGCCGACTCGAGCCGGTGCATGCCATGAATGACGCAGCCACGAACCAGGAGGGGCCCAAGCCCACCCGCTCCCTGCCGGGCCGACCTCCAGGCATCCGGGCGGACAGCTCGGGACTCACCGACCGGCAGCGCCGGGTGATCGAGGTCATCAGGGACTCCGTGCAGCGGCGCGGCTACCCGCCGTCGATGCGGGAGATCGGTCAGGCGGTGGGCCTCTCCAGCACCTCCTCCGTCGCCCACCAGCTGATGGCTCTGGAGCGCAAGGGCTTCCTGCGCCGCGACCCGCACCGCCCGCGGGCGTACGAGGTGCGGGGCTCGGACCAGCCCAGCAGCCAGCCCACCGACACCACCGGCAAGCCCGCCGCCTCGTACGTGCCGCTCGTCGGCCGTATCGCGGCCGGTGGCCCGATCCTCGCCGAGGAGTCGGTGGAGGACGTCTTCCCGCTCCCCCGGCAGCTCGTGGGCGACGGCGAGCTCTTCGTCCTCAAGGTCGTCGGTGACTCGATGATCGAGGCCGCGATCTGCGACGGGGACTGGGTCACGGTGCGCCGCCAGCCCGTCGCGGAGAACGGCGACATCGTCGCCGCCATGCTGGACGGCGAGGCGACGGTGAAGCGCTTCAAGCGCGAGGACGGCCACGTCTGGCTCCTCCCGCACAACTCCGCGTACCAGCCGATCCCCGGCGACGAGGCGACGATCCTCGGCAAGGTCGTGGCGGTGCTGCGGCGGGTGTGAACCTCCGCCCCTGACCGGGCCCCGGAACCAACTGCGCCGGTTCCGGGGCCCTGCTGTGTTCGGGGTGCGACCGCGCCAGGTCCCGGCCCGCGTCGGACCGGTACCACCGCCGACGTCGGGGCCTCGGGGAGCCCCGACGGACGAGCCCCCCGACGGGCGAACCCCGAGGGACGTCCTCAGCCGTCCTGGGCCTCCTCGGCGTCCTCCGCCTTCGCCGCCTGCGCCGCGGCGTCGATCGCGGCGAGCGAGCGGCGCGCCTGGTTACGGTCCGTCGTGTACCAGAAGTCGGGCAGCGAGGCCCGCAGGTAGTTGCCGTACCGCGCGGTGGCCAGCCGGGGGTCCAGGACGGCGACCACGCCGCGGTCCCCGGACGCCCGTACGAGACGCCCCGCGCCCTGCGCCATCAGCAGGGCCGCGTGGGTCGCCGCGACGGCCATGAAGCCGTTCCCGCCCGCCTCGTCGACCGCCTTCTGGCGGGCGCTCATCAGCGGATCGTCGGGACGCGGGAACGGGATCTTGTCCATGACCACCAGCTGACAGCTGGGACCCGGCACATCCACGCCCTGCCACAGCGAGAGCGTCCCGAACAGGCAGGTCTTCGGGTCCGCCGCAAAGCCCTTGATCAGCTCTCCGAGGGTCTCCTCGCCCTGCAGCAGGATCGGCATGTCCAGGCGCTCCCGCAGCTCCTCCGCCGCGCCCTGGGCGGCGCGCATCGAGGAGAACAGACCGAGCGTGCGCCCGCCGGCCGCCTCGATCAGCTCCGCGAGCTCGTCGAGCATGTCGCTCCGGGTGCCCTCGCGTCCCGGCCGGGCCAGGTGCTTGGCGACGTACAGGATGCCCTGCTTGCCGTAGTCGAAGGGCGAGCCGACGTCGAGGCCCTTCCAGACGGGGACGTCCTCGGCCTCGGTGCCCTCCGGAGCCAGGCCGAGGGAGGCCCCCACACCGTTGAAATCACCGCCGAGCTTGAGCGTGGCGGAGGTGAGGACCACCGACCGGTCGGTGAACAGCTTCTCCCTGAGGAGCCCGGACACCGACATGGGGGCCACGCGCACGGAGGCGCCGAAGCGGTCGTGGCGCTCGTACCAGATGACGTCGTACTCGGAGCCGTTCGTGATGCGCTCCGCCACGCCGTGGATGGACTCCACGGAGGCGAGCGCCTGCTTGCGCACCGCGTCCTCGTCCTGGACGGACTTGTCCCGGGTCGAACCGAGCGCCGTGATGACCGTGCGGGCCGCGTCGCGCAGGGCCATCAGCGCGTACCCGAGGTCCTCGGGGACCTCTTCCAGGCGGCCCGGCAGAGCCAGCTCCATCACCCGCTCGAAGCCCTCCGAGGCGGTCTGGAGCTGGTCCGCCGCCTTTTCGTTGACGAGCTTCGCCGCGCGGCGCACGGCGCGGGTCACCTGTCCCGGGGTGAGCTCGCCCGTGGCCACGCCGGTGACCCGGGAGACCAGCTCGTGGGCCTCGTCCACGATCAGCACCTCGTGCTGGGGCAGGACGGGGGCGCCTTCGATGGCGTCGATGGCCAGGAGCGCGTGGTTCGTGACGACGACGTCGGAGAGCTTGGCGCGCTCGCGGGCCGCCTCGGCGAAGCACTCCGCTCCGTAGGCGCACTTCGACGCGCCGAGGCACTCCCTGGAGGAGACCGACACCTGCGACCAGGCGCGGTCGGAGACGCCCGGGGTGAGGTCGTCGCGGTCGCCGGACTCGGTCTCGTCCGCCCAGTCCCGCATCCGCAGGAGGTCCTGGCCCAGCTTGCTCGTGGGGGCGGCCGCCTCGAACTGGTCGAAGAGCCCCTCCTCCTCGTCCTGCGGAACGCCTTCGTGGAGGCGGTGCAGGCACAAGTAGTTCGACCGGCCCTTGAGCATCGCGAACTGGGGGCGGCGGCGCAGCAGCGGATGCAGTGCGTCCACCGTGCGCGGCAGGTCCCGCTCCACGAGCTGGCGCTGCAGCGCGAGGGTGGCCGTCGCGATCACCACGCGCTCGCCGTGGGCCAGGGCCGGCACCAGGTAGCCGAGGGACTTGCCCGTGCCGGTACCGGCCTGGACCAGCAGGTGGGAGCCGTCGTCGATGACCTCGGCGACGGCCTCGGCCATGGACACCTGGCCAGGGCGTTCCGTGCCGCCGACGGCGGTGACGGCGGCGTGCAGGAGCTCGGGGAGGGAGGGCTTCGTCATAGCGCGACCACCCTACGGTGCCCCACTGACATTCCCGCGATCACAGCTGATGGAGGGGGTTGGCCACGGTCCCGTGCACGGCGGCGTGGGGGCGCTGGGACCGGTCGCGGTACCCGTCGAGGTGCAAGCGGTTCCGGTTGAGGCAGAGCCGCTCGATACGGGGGGTGAGCAGGTCGAACATCTCGTACCGCTCCTTGAGCTCCGGAGCGCGCGCCTGGTGCCGGAGGATCTCCGCCCGTACGAGGGGCCAGAAATCGGCCTCCGGGACACCGAGTTGTTCCTCGCACAGGGGTGCCAGGTAGCGGAAGACGCCTACGAAGAGGCCCGAGTGGATGAACTGGGTGAGGAATCCCGGCGGCTCGGTGAGCAGGACCTCACGCACGTCGTCCGGCATGGAGTCCTGCTCGGGCAGCGGTACGGAGCTCACGTTGACGTCGTCCACGAAGTCCTTCACCGCCAGCCGGACCGGCACGTCCTGATCGTCGAAGACGACGATCGTGTTCTCCCCGTGCGGGGAGAACACCGTGCCGTAGCGGTAGAGGAAGTGCAGCAGGGGCGGCAGCAGGGCGGCGAAGAGACGACGCAGCCACGTCTGCGGGGTCAGCCCCGAGCGTTCCACGAGCTCCACGACGAAGGCGCGCCCCGCGGGGTCGGTGTGCGTGAGCGAGGCGAGGGTGCGGGCGCGTTCACCGGGGGCGAGGTAGCGGCCGATCGGCTCGCGCCAGATGGCGCCCAGCAGTTCCCTGTACTGGTACGGGACTTCGGGCAGCGCGTCGTACACGGGGTGTTCGACGGTCACGGACGCGACCTCGCCGAGCAGGATCACGCCGCATTCGTCGCGCAGGAAGGGGTCGGCGTCGCGCAGCGCGTGCATCCACGCCGTGACCGCGGGCGCGGCGAGGGTGCGCTCGGTCGGCAGGCCGCGCCACACGAGGGTGTTGAGGACCGAAAGCGGGAGCTTCACGGTGTGCCGGTCGGGGCGTGACACGTTGAGGAACGTGCGGATGGACTGCTGGGGAAGACGCAGATCGGCGTCGGCGCAGAGCGGAACGATGGCGTCCGAGGCGATGGACGGGGCGAAGAGCGGCAGCACCACCTCGTCCCACTGCCAGGGGTGCACGGGCAGGTAGAGGTACGCACCGGGATCGAGCCCGCGGGCGCGCAGCAAGGCGGCGAACGCTTCTCTGGTGTCCTCGGCGAGCTCACGGGCGTACAGCTGGTGCGCGGAGTCCAGCCCCGCCACGCCTCGGTAGGCCGCGAGGCCGGTATGGACGGCGATCCACGGGAGCGTGGTGGGGCGGCGGGCCTCGGGCGCCCACCGGTCGGTGTCCACGGCGGAGAAGCCGATCCGTCCTTTGTTGAGGACGAGCCAGGGGTGCCCGGTCTGATGCCCTTCCAGCTCCGCGTAGCCGAGGTCGGCGAGCTGGGCCGCGCCGAGTGCCGTCTGGCCGAGGCGCGCGTCGGCGCTGAGGGTGACGGTGAGCTCGCGGATGAGGTGGCCGAGCGTGGCGCCGTCCAGCCCCAGGGTCCTGCGGGCGAGGACGAGGAAGCGCAGGGGGTCGCCGAACGGCACCGCCTGCGCGTCGCCCTCGGCGAGCGTCACGCCTGCCGGGTCCACGTACCAACTGCCGTAGGCGCCCCGCCGGGCACGGAAGGTGAGGCAGGCGCTCGGGACCTTCTGGCCGGGGGCGGCGGGGGCGCGGTGCGGCTCGGGAGCCGCAGGGGGGCTGTCCGGCGCGGGGGAGGTGGGGGCACCGTCCGGCTCGGGAGCCGCAAGGGGACCGCCCGGCCCGGAGGAGGTGGGGGCGCCGTCCGGCTGGGTAGCCGCGAGGGGGCCGCCCGGCTCGGGTACGGCGAGGGCGCCGCGCCGCTCCTGGGACGCGGGAGTGTCCGCCGGCTCGGGCGGGTCGAGGTGGAGCCGATAGGTGACGGCACGCCCGTCGCCGACCGGGAAGCCGTCCTCGTCCTCCCCCTCCGCCCCGCCTTCCGCACCCTCGACCCGCTGCGCCCCGGGATCGCCTTCCGGGACCGTCTCCCCCACCGGCACCGGCCGGATGACCTGCTCGTACGCGAACTCGCCGATCATCTTGGCCAGCAGGCGACGCCCCGCCTCCCGCCATCTTTCCCGGTTCAGCTCGGGCGGGTCGTACAGCTCGGTCGAGGGGCGGGGAAGCTGGCCGGCGGACGGATTCGGCACGGGGACTCCTCGGGGAGGGAACCGGATCGGGTCGAGCGGTGTACTAGAAGTGATCGGGTCAGAGGACGGCGCGCAGGGCCCGGTCACGGACCATGAGGGCCGCGCGTTTGTCGGGCAGCTCCAGTTCGGCGGAGAACCGGAAGCCGGCGCTCAGGAAGGCGGAGACGGAGGGGGTGTTGCGCAGGTCGGGTTCCGCCACGACACGTGCGCAGGAGGGGCGGTGGTGGAGCACCAGGTCGGCGACATCTCTCAGCAACGACGTGCCGAGGCCGCGCCCGCGGTCGACCACGCCGCCGATCAGGAGGTGAATGCCGGTGTCGTGCGGGCGCGAGGGGTAGTGGCGGGCCAGGGGGTCCAGGTCCGCCCGGTAGATCTCCCAGTAGCTCATCGGCATGCCGTCCAGCACGCCCAGGCAGGGGACGCTGCGCCCGTCTCCGTCGAGCTGGGTGCGCAGGTGGGCCGCGGTGACGTCCTCGGGCCCCGCCAGTTCCCAGAAGGCGGCCACGGCCGGGTCGTTCATCCATCGACTGATCATCGGGAGGTCCCGTGCGAGGCGTACGGGTACGAGCTGGAAGACACCGGCGGAGGTGGTGACGGGGCCCCAGCCTCCGACGCCGTCCAGGAGGTCGTCGTCCGCCGTGTCCGCCCGCCCGTCGCTGTCGGCCAGCAGAGCGATGAGCTCGTCGGGCAGGCGCAGGTCGAGGGTGTCCGCACAGTCGGCGCCGGATGCGGCGGATTCGGTTCCGGCGTCGGTGCTCGCATCGGTGGGAGGCACGGCGTCGCTCCTGTCAGAAGAGGTGGGGCTGTTCCTCAGGAATGAAGGGGGTTGGTGATGGTGACGTAGACGGACTGGGTGTCGACCGGGCCGACGAGCTCGTCGAGGCCGTGCAGCCGGGTCAGCAGGTTGGCCTTGCACCGCAGTACCGGTGAGTCGAGCAGGGAGGAAGGCAGCGAGGTGCGCAACCGATCGGGTCCCGCCGCAACATCAGCGAGGAAACGGCGGAATGCGGCGAGCAACAGCCGCTCGTCCGCGAGCCGTTCGGCGCCGAGCGCACCGATGAGGCCGAGGACGTTGTTGATGCCGAGGTAGTAGGCGAACCGCTCGTCCGTGACCTCGTCGGAGACGAACGTGTCGCTTTCCCGGCCGATTCCGGGGAGTCGGCGCTCCAGTTCCGCGCGACGTGACTCGCGGAAGTAGTAGCCCTGGTTGTCGCGGTAGCGGCCGCCGACGGGCCAGCCGTCGGGGTCGAGCAGGAGGAGCGTGTTCTGCTGGTGCGCCTCCAGAGCGACGCCCGCCTCGCTGTCCAGCCAGAGCACGGGGCGGACGACGGACTCGAGGTAGCGCAGGAACCACTCGGTGGCCACGGCGCCTCGCGGGCGTCCCGTCCGTCCGGCGAGCCGTGTGATGGTCTCGCCGAGCCGGGACCGCATCACCGGTCTGTCCTGACAGGCGGGAAGGGGCGACGGGCGTGGTGAGACGAGGCCGGCGAGGCAGGTGGCGTCGTCGCCGGGGACGAAGGGGTTGTGCCGGATCATCACGTCGAGGCCGGCGACGGGCGTGCCGTCCGATCCGGTGACGGCGAGCCAGGCGGGGTCGCGGACCACGTCGAAGCAGGGGTGGGCGGCCTGCCACTGCTCGCCGAGTCCGCTGCGCAGCAGCCGGTGGACCTCGACGCCGCGGTGGAGTTCCTTGCGCAGGTTCTCCCGGCGGGAGTTGGTGATGCGCAGGCCGAGCGACAGCTTCAGCATGGCGGCGGCACCCGAGCGGTAGAGGGTGCGGACGGAGGAGGTGGGAGACCAGGAGGTGCCGTGCGGGCCGAGGTCCTGGAGCAGTCCGGCGTCGAGCAGTTCGGCGGCGGCGGGCCGGTGCCGGAGCTCGCGGATCTGCCAGGGGTGCACGGGCAGGGCGACGCAGTTGTCCGGGAGCGGCAGGTCGGGGCCGGCGAGGCGGGCGGTGAGCCGGTCGGCGGCGACCGTGCGGCCCCGCTCGGTCCAGGCGGAGTCGGCGGCGAGCACGGAGCGGTCGACGGCGAGCCAGTGCAGCGGGAAGGCGCCGCGCAACTCCGGTGAATAGAGGCGGGATTCGGTGTCGGACAGGCCCTCGCGGCTCTTGGGGGTCGGGTGAAGGGGGTGCCCGAGGAGCAGCGACTGCTCGGCAGCGAGGAAGAGGTCCGACGCGTCGTCGGGTCGGTTGCGCCGGTCGGCGATGAACTCGGCCGTGCGCCGGACGGAGTCGGCGACCCGGCCGACCAGGTCGGCGCCGTCCACGGTGTCGCCTGCGGCGCCCCGGGCGGGGGCGGTGCTCGGGGCGGGGGCGGCAGCTGGGGCGGGTGCGGCACCTGGGGCGGGTGCGGCACTCTCGGCGGGCCCGGCGCTCTGGGCCGCTGCCTCGCCCTTGGCCGGACTGGCCTGGCCGACCGGACTGACCGGACTGGCCGGACCGACCGGACTGGCCTGGTCGACCGCACCGCCTTGGCCGACCGCACCGGCCTGACCGACCACACCGGCCTGACCGACCGCACCGGCCTGGCCGATCGCACCGGCGGGGGCGGCGGGTCCGGCCGTCGCGGGTTCCGTGGTGCGGCGGGCGGTCTCGCGGCCGAGCAGGGCGGCGACGGTGACGGCGTCCACGGGCGGCGCGCTGGCCGGTCCGTCCTCCAGGTAGGGGAGGCTGAAGCGGTGCCAGCCGGTGGCGGACCAGTAGTGCACGGGGACGAGCAGTGCCGTGGCGCTGGCCTGGAGGGGGATGCGCAGGACGCCCCGGTCCGGGGCCGGCAGGTTGTTCTCCCTGACCCAGCAACGCAGGAGGTTCTCGACGGCCGCGGCCTGGGCCGCGGTGTGCGCGTCGGGGTGCTCCAGCAGGTCGGTGGACGCGCCGCGCAGGCGCTCGGCCTCTTGGCCGCCACCGTTCTGCCGAGGGACCGTACCGGACTCCGCCACCAGTGAGGTGTGTGCTCCGCACGCGTCTGGGGCGTGGGGCTGGGGGCGGCCTTCGGATGCGGGGGTGGCGTTCAAGAGGGCTTCCTTGTGACGTTGTTCGGGGCTCCGTGTGGCGACGGAGCCGGTGCGCGCCCGGCGTGGTGTGCCCGCCGGAAGCGGCTCGGGTCCGTCTTGGCTATCCGTGGTGGGTGCGCGCCGCGGTGGCCAGCGCGTCGGCGAGACGGTCGAGGACCGCCGCGGCCTGTTCGTCGGTGATGGTCAGCGGAGGGAGGAGCCGTACGACGCTGGAATAGCGGCCTCCCAGTTCGACGATGAGACCACGGCTCAGGCACTCGCGCTGCACGGACGCGGCAAGTTCGGGTGCCGGGGGCCGGGGGCGGGCGGGAGCCGGGAGGTGTTCCAGAGATGCGCCGAGCGGGACCGACACGGTGTCCGTGGGGCTGATGGCCGCCGGGTCCTGCGGGTGCTCGCCCCGCCCGGTGACGGCGGCCGTGGCGGGGGACATGACCGAGCCCGGGGCGGAGCCGGTGCCCGACCGGCCCCCGTCCCGCGTCCGCCCCGGCGCCCCGGCCGCTTCCACGCCACTCGACTCCCCCTCCGGATTGACCAGTTCTACCCCGATCATCAGTCCCCTACCGCGGACTTCGCCGATGCACGGGTGGTCCGCGGCCAGGGAGCGGAGCTCGTCGAGCATCCAGGCGCCGAGGGTGGCGGCACGTTCGGCGAGGCCGTTCTCGCGGACGAAGGAGAGGGTCGCCGCGCCTGCGGCCATGGCGAGTTGGTTGCCGCGGAAGGTGCCGGCGTGGGCACCGGGCGGCCAGACGTCGAGGTCGTCGCGGTAGACGACGACGGCCAGCGGAAGGCTGCCGCCGATCGCCTTGGAGAGCACCAGCACGTCCGGGACGATGCCGCTGTGTTCGACGGCCCAGAAGGCGCCGGTACGCCCCACTCCCGTCTGCACCTCGTCCGCGATGAGCGGGATCCCGCGCGTGGCGGTGATCTCGCGCATCCGGCGCAGCCAGTCGTCGGGCGCCGGGAAGACCCCGCCCTCGCCCTGGACGGGTTCGAGGATCATGCCGGCCGGTGTCCGCACGCCCGACTTGGCGTCGTCGAGGAGGTTCTCCGTCCACCGTGCGGACAGCTCGGCACCGCGGGCGCCGCCGATGCCGAACGGGCAGCGGTAGTCCTGCGGGTAGGGCAGGCGCGCGACCCGTACGTCCAGCGCCCCGCCGGAGACCGCGAGCGCTCCGGCCGTCATCCCGTGATAGGCGCCCGTGAAGGCGAGCATGCCGTCGCGGCCGGTGGCCGCGCGGACCAGTTTCAGGGCCGCCTCCACCGCGTCCGTCCCCGCGGGGCCGCAGAACTGGATGCGGGCGCGGTCCGCCAGGGCGCGCGGCAGGGTCTGGAACAGCTCGGTGGTGAAGGCGTCCTTGACGGGGGTGGCCAGGTCGAGGACGTGCAGCGGTGCCCCGGAGTCGAGGACGTTCCTGATCGCTTCGAGCACCACGGGGTGGTTGTGGCCGAGGGCCAGGGTCCCTGCACCCGAGAGACAGTCGAGGTAGCGGCGGCCGTCGGCGCCCTCGATGGTCATGCCGCGCGCCCGGACCGGCACGATCGGCAGGGCCCGCGCATAGGTGCGTGCCGCCGATTCGCGGGCCGACTGGCGCCGCAGGATGCCTTCCTGGGCCGTGGCGGGAGGCGCGGGGTGCGTCCCGGTGTCCGCCGCGGGGTGCGCGGCCGCGTGCGTCGCGGTCTCCGCCGTGGGCGCCGGCGCACCCTGCGGAGCGGACCGGGTGGGCTGGGGGGCGATCTGCGATGCGGACTGCGTCACGGAATCATCTGCGGACACCGCCGCGGGCGCAGGGTCTGTCACGGCCACGACTGCTGGTCCTCCGGCTGGACGAGCGCGCCGTCCGAGGCGGCTCCGGAGAGCTCCATGTGGGCGTACGCGCGGGCGAGTTGGCAGGGAGGATGAACGCAGGGCGCGACTCCCCCGTACGTACCAACGACGCGAGCCCCGCGGGATCACGGGTCGCCGGAAGATCCTTGCCGTGACGGAACCGTTGCCCTTCCGTCGGCCGTCCCCAACGGCACCGGCATAGTGTGGGGGCCGTTCATCGGCGACCGGTGCACCGCTTCCCCGAGCAAACCCGAGCAAATCCAGCGAAGGGGGCGCCGCACGGGTGGCGACGGGTGTTCCACACCCCGATGTCCAGCACTTTGGAACGATTTCGAGGCCCAGGGGGATTTTCACGATGCGACTCATACGTCCGCTCTTCACCGTTCGCAGTGGGAGGAGCGTGCGCGGCAGGACATCCCCCGTCGCTGCCGTGGCGCTCGGTGCGGCGCTCGTCCTGACCGCCACGGCCTGCGGTCCCAGCGAGGACAACGCCGGCGGCGACTCGTCCTCTTCGCAGCCCGGCGGCAGCGACGGCGACGACAAGATCAGGATCCCGGACGCCTGGAAGAACAAGCTCAAGGAGAACGGGATCGATCTGGACGAGTGGAAGAACGGCGCCTGGAAGAACTGGAACAAGGACGACTGGCTGCGCGAGGCCAACGACTTCGTCAACCCGATCATCAAGGACCTGTGGGACCCGGAGCGGATGCGGGACGCCGACAAGAACCCGGACCGGGGCGTCGACGACAGCGACATCTCCGGTGACCAGGGTGTCACCGACCCGACCCCCAAGCCCGTGGCGGCGGCAGCCGTGAAGACGCCGTACCACGACCAGGTCGCCGAGTCCGGCAAGCTCTTCTTCGACAGCCCCGAGGGCTCGATGGTCTGCTCCGCGACCGTCGTGAAGGACCCGGCCCACCCGGGCAAGTCGAACATGGTGTGGACCGCGGGCCACTGCGTGCACGCGGGCGCCAAGGGCGGCTGGTACCGCAACATGATCTTCGTCCCGTCCTACAACGACAGCGGCAAGTCGGCCCAGGAACTGCAGAACGCCCCCAAGGAAGAGGTCGCCCCCTACGGCGTCTGGTGGGGCGACTGGGCGCAGACGTCCGACCAGTGGATCGAGCAGGGCGGGCCGACCGGCGGCAAGGGCGCGCCGTACGACTTCGCCGTGATCCACGTGAAGCCCGAGAAGGGCAGCGACGGCAAGTCCCTCGAGGAGACGGTCGGCTCCGCGCTTCCGGTGGACTTCAACGCCCCGGCGGTGCCCAGCATCGGCACGATGACGGCGACCGGTTACCCGGCGGCGCCGCCGTTCGACGGCCAGAAGCTGTTCCAGTGCGCCGACAAGCCGGGTCGGCTGTCTCTGACCAGGACCGACCCGACGATGTACCGCGTCGGCTGCACCATGACCGGTGGTTCGTCCGGCGGCGGCTGGGTCGCCGAGGGCCAGGACGGCAAGCCCGCCCTGGTGTCGAACACCTCCATCGGGCCGGTGACCGCGGGCTGGCTCGCCGGTCCGCGCCTCGGCAAGGAGGCCAAGGGCATCTACAGCGCGGTCAGCAAGAAGTTCGCCGACCGCTAGCCCGATGGCCCGGTAGCCGGATGGCCCGGAAGTCCGGTAGCCCAACGGACCAGCAGACCGGCGGACCGGCGGACCGGCGGACCGGCGGACCGGCGGACCGGCCGACGGAGGGCCAGTAGCGCGGGGCAACACACCCGGCGGGCAACCGCAGGGCGGCGGCGGGGCGGCGGAAACCTTCACGACCCCGCCGCCGTTCGTCCTCCACCTCACCGGCATAGTGGGGTGTCGTGTCAACAGGCCCACGCGGCCTGCCGCTTCGGCTCATGACACGTACATGGCAAGCAAGCGTTTCTTCTACACGTTCCAACGGGGGTAACAGCAGCATGCGTTCCACTCGTACGCCGTTCGCGCGCAGCCGCGGACGACGGGCCGCTCTCGCGGCCACCGGGCTCGCGGCGACCCTGGCGCTCACCGCCACGGCCTGTGGCCCGAGCGACGACAAGGCGAGCGACAAGCCCGAAAGCACCACGTCCCAGGGAGCCGACGGCTCCGCATCGGGTTCCGAGTCCAAGCTGCCCGGCGGTCTCGCCGACAAGCTCAAGGAGCGGGGCATCGACCTGGACGACTGGAAGCACGGCGCCTGGAAGGACTGGGACAAGGACGACTGGCTGCGCGAGGCCAAGGACTTCGCCAACCCGGTCATCGCGGGGCTCTGGAAGCCCGAGCGGATGCAGAAGGCGAAGGACCCGAAGAAGACGATCGCCGCGAAGGACGCGACCGCCGAGCAGGGCGCGACCGATCCCGAGCCGACGCCCGTCCGGGCCAAGCCCGAGAAGACGCCGTACCACGAGAACGCGGCGCCCGTCGGCAAGATCTTCTTCGACTCCCCCGAGGGCTCGATGGTCTGCTCCGGCACCGTCGTGAAGGACCCGCGCAACCCGGGCAGGTCCAACCTCGTGTGGACCGCAGGCCACTGCGTGCACGCCGGCAAGAACGGCGGCTGGTACCGCAACATCACGTTCGTGCCCTCGTACAACGACCTGGGCAAGTCCGAGGCCGACCTGCGCAACGCGGCCCCGCAGGAGATCGCCCCCTACGGCCAGTACTGGGCCGACTGGATCTCGACGTCCAACGAGTGGATCAACGGCGGCGGCCCGACGGGCGGCGACGGCGCGACGTACGACTACGCGGTTCTGCACGTGAAGCCGGAGCAGGGCGGCAAGTCCCTGGAGGAGACCGTCGGCAACGCGCTCGACGTCGACTTCTCCGCGCCCGCCGCGCAGAGCGTGAGCTCGATGGGAGCCTGGGGCTACCCGGCCGCGCCGCCGTACAACGGCCTGCTCATGCACAAGTGCGTCGACAAGCCCGGCCGCCTCTCGCTGTCCCCGGCGCTGCCGACGATGTACCGGATCGGCTGCACGATGACCGGCGGCTCGTCCGGCGGCGGCTGGTTCCGCGTCGAGGGCGGCAAGACGAAGCTCGTGTCGAACACCTCGATCGGCCCCGCCGAGAGCACCTGGCTCGCCGGACCGCAGCTGGGCCGCGGCGCCCAGCAGATCTACGACATGATGAGCAAGAAGTACGGCTCGCAGTAGCCCGTACCGCGCACAGCCCGTCGGGGGACGGACGCGCGGGTCCACGGATACGACGAAGGCCCGCCCCGGTGAAAAGGGGCGGGCCTTCGCCTCGTGCGGGTGCCGGCGGTCAGTGCGCGGCCGGCACGTACGGGATCAGTGCGCGGCCGGCACGTACGGAGCGAGCTCCGCGGCGAGCTCCTCGTGCACCTGCGCCTTGAGCAGGGTGCCGTCGGCGGTGTGCTCCTCGGAGAGCACCTCGCCCTCGGCGTGCGCACGCGAGACGAGCTGGCCGTGGGTGTACGGCACGAGCGCCTCGATCTCGACCTCGGGGCGCGGCAGTTCGGAGTCGATGAGCCCGAGGAGCTCCTCGATGCCCGCACCGGTCCGCGCGGAGACCGCGATCGCGTGCTTCTCGTTGCGCAGCATGCGCTGGAGGACCAGCGGGTCCGCCGCGTCCGCCTTGTTGATCACCACGATCTCGGGCACGTCGGTGGCGCCCACGTCCCGGATGACCTCGCGCACGGCGGCGAGCTGCTCCTCCGGCACCGGGTGCGAACCGTCCACCACGTGCAGGATCAGGTCGGAGTCGCCGACCTCCTCCATCGTGGAGCGGAACGCCTCGACGAGGTGGTGCGGCAGGTGCCGCACGAACCCGACGGTGTCGGCCAGGGTGTAGACCCGGCCGCTCGGTGTCTCGGCCCTGCGGACGGTGGGGTCCAGGGTGGCGAACAGTGCGTTCTCCACCAGGACGCCCGCGCCCGTGAGGCGGTTGAGCAGGGAGGACTTGCCCGCGTTCGTATAGCCGGCGATCGCGACCGAGGGCACCTTGTTGCGCCGGCGTTCCTGGCGCTTGATGTCGCGGCCCGTCTTCATCTCCGCGATCTCACGGCGCATCTTCGCCATCTTCTCGCGGATCCGTCGCCGGTCCGTCTCGATCTTGGTCTCACCGGGACCACGGGTGGCCATGCCGCCACCGCCGCCGCCACCCATCTGACGGGAGAGCGACTGGCCCCAGCCGCGGAGCCTCGGCAGCATGTACTGCATCTGCGCGAGGGCGACCTGCGCCTTGCCCTCTCGGGACTTGGCGTGCTGGGCGAAGATGTCGAGGATCAGGGCGGTCCGGTCGACCACCTTGACCTTGACGACGTCTTCGAGGTGGATCAGCTGGCCGGGGCTCAGCTCACCGTCGCAGACGACGGTGTCGGCGCCGGTCTCGAGGACGATGTCCCGCAGCTCCAGGGCCTTGCCGGAGCCGATGTACGTCGCCGGGTCGGGCTTGTCGCGGCGCTGGACGACGCCGTCGAGCACCATCGCGCCCGCCGTCTCGGCGAGGGCGGCCAGCTCGGCGAGGGAGTTCTCCGCATCCTGGACCGTCCCCGAGGTCCAGACACCGACGAGCACCACACGCTCCAGGCGGAGCTGCCGGTACTCGACCTCGGTGACGTCCTCGAGCTCGGTGGAGAGGCCCGCGACACGGCGCAGCGCCGCCCGCTCGGAGCGGTCGAGCTGATCGCCGTCCCGCGCTCCGTCGATCTCGTGGCTCCAGGCGACGTCCTCTTCCATCAGGGCATCGGCCCGAAGACCTTCGGGGTAGTTCTGCGCGAAGCTCTGTGCGTCCTGGGAAGGGGAAGAAGAGGAGGTCATTGGATCCTTACGTCGATACGTCGGTGGGAAGGCGACGGATGCGGGATCCGTCACAGTCGACAACGCCCGGAGTGGTCCGGAGATTCCCGGAACGACCGGATCGGGCCCCGAGATCTCCCCGAGGGGACATCCCGGACGGGCCGCGCCGTCGACCTGACGATGGTTGCACGGCACGCCCCGTCTCGTCACCCGGGTTATTTCCCGGAATTCCAGTCCGGATGCCCCGGCATCGGCGGCGTCTTCTCCCCGTACAGCCAGCCCTCGAAGAATCCGCCCAGGTCACGCCCCGCGGCCTCGGAGGCGGCCCGCACGAAGTCGGCGGTCTCCGCGTTGCCGTCGTGGTGGGTGCGGACCCAGTCCCGCTCCAGGCGTTCGAAGGCCGGCCGGCCGATCTCCTGGCGCAGGGCGTAGAGCACCAGGGCGCTGCCGTCGTACACCACGGGCCGGAAGATGCTGATCTTCTGCCCGGGGGCCGGCGGCTTCGGCCTGGCCGGGGGGCCGCCGGCCGCGCGCCAGTCGTCGGACTGCTGGTAGGCGTTGCGCATGCGCTGCGTGAGGGAGTGCTGGGAGCGCTCGTCGGCGAAGAGGGCCTCGTACCAGGTGGCGTGCCCTTCGTTGAGCCAGAGGTCGGACCAGGAGCGCGGGCTGACGCTGTCGCCGAACCACTGGTGCGCCAGCTCGTGCACCATGATCGAGTCGACGTACCACTCCGGGTACTCGGGGCGCGTGAAGAGCTCTCTCTCGAAGAGAGAGAGCGTCTGGGTCTCCAGCTCGAAGCCGGTCTGCGCGTGGGCGATGAGGACCCCGTAGACCTCGAAGGGGTAGCGGCCGACCTTCCGCTCCATCCACGTGATCTGGCCGGGCGTCTTCTTCAGCCAGCGCTCCAGGACCTTGCGGTCCTTGGTGGGCACCACGTCACGGACGGGCAGGCCGTGCGGTCCCTTGCGGTGCAGCACGCTGGAGCGGCCGATCGAGACCTGGGCCAGCTCGGTGGCCATGGGGTGGTGGGTGCGGTACGCCCACGTGGTGGTGGCGCCGTGCCGGGTGGTGCCGACGGGAAGCCCGTTGGCGACCGCGGTGAGCCCCTTGGGGGCGGTGATCCGGAAGGTGAACTCCGCCTTGTCCGCGGGGTGGTCGTTGCACGGGAAGACGCGGTGGGCGGCGTCGGCCTGGTTGGCCATGGCGAGTCCGTCGCCGGTGCGCAGCCAGCCGCCCTCGGCGCCCTTGGGCGCCACGGGATCGCTGGTGTGCCGGACGGTGATCTCCAGCCGTTCGCCCGGCCCGACCGGCGTGGCCGGGGTGAGGACCAGGTCCTCGCCGCTGCTCTCGAAGTCGGCGGGCGCGCCGTTCACCTCGGCGGAGCGCACCGTGCCGTGCGTGAAGTCGAGGTTCACGCGGTCCAGGGCCTCGGTCGCGTGGGCGTCGATCCTGGTGACGGCGTCCAGCGGCTTGCGGTTGTCGCCGCGGTAGGTGAAGGCGATGTCGTACGACGCCACGTCGTACCCGGGGTTGCCCAGGTGCGGGAAGAGGGGGTCGCCGATGCCGAGCGAGGTGGCCGGTGCGGGGGCGCTCGCCGCGACGAGGGCGGCGGACGCGGTCGCCGCGAGCAGGGCGGCGGCGATGCGGGGCGTGCGGAGGGCCTTCGGCCGGGGGGCCGCGGTCCGTGAGGTGAGCAGCATGAACTACCGCTATCAGCGCGCGTCTTCCCGTAGGTGACGGCGCGCGCCGGGCCACTCGAACGAGTCGCCGCCGGGACGCGGCCCGGCGGTGTCAGTGCGCGGCGGCGGCCGGGTGCTGGGCGCGGCTCACGTCGTACACCCCGGGGACCGCGCGCATCGCCCGCATGAGTCCGGGGAGGTCGGCCGCGTCGGGGAGTTGGAGCGTGTAGGTGTGGCGCACGCGCTGCTGGGTGGGCGGTTCCACGGTCGCCGAGATGATCGCCACGCCTTCGAGGGCGATGGCTTCGGTGAGGTCGGCGAGCAGGTGGGCGCGGCCGAACGATTCGGCGGTCAGGGTGACCCGGCACTCTGCGGAGTCTCCCCAGCGCACGCCGATCTCCGGGCGCCCCACTTCCTTCATGCGCTTCACCGCGGGGCAGCCGACCCGGTGGACGGTCACGACGCCCCCGCGCACGGCGAAGCCGGTGACGTCGTCCGGCGGCACCGGCGTACAACATCCGGCCAGGCGCGCGCTGGCGCCCTCGCGGTCCACGACGGCGTTGGCGGCGGCGGACCGCGGGGCGGCGTCGTCCGGGCCGGTCAGGGCCGTCGGCGCCTGCTGGACCGGCCGCTGCGCGGACGGTGCCGGCGCGGGCGCCGCGGGGGCGGGGTGGGTGGTGAGCCAGCGCCGGATGGCGATCCGCGCGGCCGGGGTCCTGGCGTGGTCGAGCCACTCGCGCGAGGGCCCGGAGGCGGCGTCCTGGCCCATCAGCAGCTGGACCGTGTCGCCGTCCCGCAGGACGGTGCTGAGGGTGGCGAGGCGGCCGTTGACGCGCGCCCCGATGCAGGCGTGCGCGTCCTCGCCGTACTGGGCGTACGCGGCGTCCACGCAGCTGGCGCCCGCGGGCAGGCCCAGGGTGCCGCCGTCGGGCCGGAAGACGGCGATCTCGCGGTCCTGGGCGAGGTCCTCGCGCAGCGTCGACCAGAACGTGTCCGGGTCGGGCGCGGCCTGCTGCCAGTCGAGGAGCCGGGAGAGCCAGCCGGGCCGCGTCGGGTCCACGCGCTCGTCCTCGGCGCCCGCGACGGGCTCCTCCGAAGGAGGAGCGTAGGGGTTGCGCAGCGCGACGACGCCGGCCTCGGCGACCTGATGCATCTGGTGGGTGCGGATGAGTACCTCGGCGACCTCGCCGTCGGAGCGGGTCACGGCCGTGTGCAGCGACTGGTAGAGGTTGAACTTCGGTACGGCGATGAAGTCCTTGAACTCCGAGACGACCGGCGTGAAGCAGGTGTGCAGCTCGCCGAGGACCCCGTAGCAGTCGGCGTCCTCGGTGACGAGGACGAGCAGGCGGCCGAAGTCGGCGGCCCGCAGGTCGCCGCGCTTGCGGTGCACGCGGTGCACGGAGACGGAGTGCCGGGGCCGGATCAGGACCTCGGCCGTGATGCCGGCGTCGCGCAGCACGGCGCGGACCTGGTCGGCGATGTCCCCGAGGGAGTCGCCCTCGGCGGCGGCGTTGGCGGCGATGAGCGCCTGGACCTCGGCGTGCTCCTCCGGGTGGAGGATCGAGAAGACGAGGTCCTCCAGCTCGGTCTTGAGCGCCTGCACCCCGAGGCGCTCGGCGAGCGGGATGAGCACGTCCCGGGTGACCTTGGCGATGCGGGCCTGTTTCTCGGGGCGCATGACGCCGAGCGTGCGCATGTTGTGCAGGCGGTCGGCGAGTTTGATCGACATGACGCGTACGTCGTTGCCGGTGGCCACGAGCATCTTGCGGAAGGTCTCGGGCTCGGCGGCCGCTCCGTAGTCGACCTTCTCCAGCTTCGTGACGCCGTCGACCAGATAGCAGACGTCGTCGCCGAACTCGGTGCGGACCTGGTCGAGCGTGACGTCCGTGTCCTCGACGGTGTCGTGGAGCAGGGAGGCGGTCAAGGTCGTGATCTCCGCGCCGAGTTGGGCGAGGATCAGGGTGACCGCGAGCGGGTGGGTGATGTACGGCTCGCCGCTCTTGCGCATCTGGCCGCGGTGGGAGGACTCGGCGAGCACGTACGCGCGGCGCAGCGGCTCCAGGTCCGCGTCCGGGTAGTGGGCCCGATGGGCCTCCGCCACATGGCCGATCGCGTCGGGAAGACGGTCCCGGGTGCCGGACCCGAGCAGGGCCGCACGGCCGAGCCTGCGCAGGTCGAGACGGGCGCGCCCGCGCCTGCGCTGGGCCCCGGACGTCACGGGGCCGGGCGTGGCAGGGTTCGTAGCCTCCGCACTCATGAGCACCTCCGGCTGCTTCGACCGGCGGTGAGCGGACGGTGGCGTACTCCGTCCGGGCCGGTGCTTGATGCTACCGAGCCCATCACGCGGCGCTGACCGCCTCTCGCCGAGCGTGAAACGGATCACCCATTCGAGCGACAGTTCATGCGAGTACCGTTTCGAGCCATTCGGACGCGATCTCGCCCTCGGCGACGATCACCGCGCCGCCCGTCATCTCGATCTCGCCGTCGGGCCGCTCGGTGATGACCAGGCGGCCGCCGGGGAGGTCGACGGTGTACGTGACCGGGGCTCCGGTCCTGGCCGGGTCCACGCCGTCCCTGCGGGCCGCCGCGACGGCCACGGCGCACGCGCCCGTGCCGCAGGAGCGGGTCTCGCCGGCGCCGCGCTCGTGCACGCGCAGGGCGACGTGCCGGGGGCCGCAGGGGACGACGAACTCGACGTTGACCCCGTCCGGGTAGGCGGAGGCGGGGCTGAAGGGCGGCGGCTCGTACAGGTGGCCCGCCTCGGCGAGGTCGTCCACGAAGGCGACGGCGTGCGGGTTGCCCATGTTGACGTTGCGCGCGGGCCAGCTGCGGTCGCCGACCGAGACGGTGACGTCGCCCTCGGGGAGGCGCGCCTTGCCCATGCCGACGGTGATGTCGCCGCCGGACTCCGCCTTGGCGATGTGCACGGTCTTCACGCCGCCGCGGGTGGCGACCGCGAGGTCTCCCTCGCCGACGTGTCCCGCGCGCTGCAGGTAGCGGGCGAAGACCCGGACTCCGTTCCCGCACATCTCGGCGATCGAGCCGTCGCCGTTGCGGTAGTCCATGAACCATTCGGCACGGTCCGCGAGGTGGCGTGCCTCGGGGTGGGCGGCGGAGCGCACGACGTGCAGCAGGCCGTCGCCGCCGATGCCCGCGCGGCGGTCGCACAGGGCGGCCACGGCGGCCGGGGGCAGCTCGACGGTGTTGTCGGGGTCGGGGACGATCACGAAGTCGTTCTCGGTCCCGTGCCCCTTGAGGAAGGCGATCCGCGTGCTCATTCCTCGATCGTACGGGGTGGCGCCGACAGCGGACCCACACGGTCTCGCCGGGCGGTCGCCCCGCGGTGAGGGCGGGCCTCCCGGGGGCTCAGCGGAGCCGCGCGACCCGCCACACGGCCAGCACCACGGCGCCGAGCAGGAGCAGGGCGTACGCGGAGACGACCCGCCAGTCCGGCCGGCACCCGGAGCCGCGCTCGGGCAGACCGGGCCAGGTGTGCCCGACGCGGCGGGCGGCCATCATGCCCCAGCCCGCGGCGCAGCAGCTGATCAGCAGGCCCAGCATGGCGACGACGGCACCGCCGTCACCGAACTCGAAGGCGAGCGGGAAGGCGAACATCAGGGAGCCGACCGCGGCCAGGATCACGATGGGCGCGAGCTGCCAGACGCGCAGCCGGGGCTGCGGCCGCAGCTCGACCTCGACCTCGACGTCCGCCGACATCTCGTCCGCGCCGGGACCGTCGTCCGTCACGCCGCCCGGGGTCTCGTCGGGACCGTCGGGACTCAGCTGCTCGCCGCCTTCATGTGCGGTGTCACGAGGGCCGGCCTCCATCGCCACGCGCCCTCCCACTTCGGACTCCAACGGTCGATCGATGGTCGATGATGGCACGGTGTCAGGTGCCGGGATGACCGCCGGAGCGTCCCGATGCCATCACGTGATCAGGCTGTGACCGGTCGTTCGAGCAACGCCAGTGCGCGTGCCGGGAGTTCCTCGCGGTCGGCGACGGCCCCGCTGAGCCAGTGCACCCGTGGATCGCGGCGGAACCACGAGTCCTGACGGCGGGCGAAGCGCTTGGTGGCGCGCACGGTCTCCGCGCGGGCCTCGTCGTCCGTGCAGTCGCCCGCGAGCGCCGCGAGCACCTGCTGGTAGCCGAGCGCGCGGGACGCCGTCCGGCCCTCGCGCAGCCCCTGTTCCTCCAGGGCGCGCACCTCGTCGACCAGGCCCCGCTCCCACATGCGGTCCACGCGCGTGGCGATGCGTTCGTCGAGCTCGGGGCGTGCCACGTCGACGCCGATCTGGACGGTGTCGTACACCGAGTCGTGGCCGGGGAGGTTGGCGGTGAAGGGCTTGCCCGTGATCTCGATGACCTCCAGGGCGCGGACGATGCGACGGCCGTTGCTGGGCAGGATCGCCCGGGCGGCGGCGGGGTCGGCGGCGGCCAGGCGCGCGTGCAGGGCCCCGGAGCCGCGCAGCGTGAGCTCCTCCTCCAGGCGGGCCCGCACGGCGGGGTCGGTGCCGGGGAACTCCAGGTGGTCCACGGCCCCCCGCACGTAGAGGCCGGAGCCGCCGACCAGGATCGGCCAGCGCCCCTCGGCCAGGAGGCGGTCGATCTCGGCGCGCGCCAGCCTCTGGTACTCGGCGACGCTGGCCGCCTCGGTGACGTCCCAGATGTCGAGGAGGTGGTGGGGCACACCGTCGCGTTCCTCGGGCGTCAGCTTGGCGGTGCCGATGTCCATCCCTCGGTAGAGCTGCATGGAGTCGGCGTTGACGATGTCGCCGCCGAGGCGTTGGGCGAGGAAAACGCCCAGATCGGACTTTCCGGCCGCGGTCGGTCCGACGACGGCGATGACCCGGGGGGTGGGGGCTGCGCTACTCACCGCCCCAGTCTCGCAAACCGCACGTGCTGTTCTCGAACGAGCGACGTGACGGCACGGCTCCGAGGTCGTTGCCTGTTGCGAGGTTCCGGCCGCCGGTTTCGAGGACCGAAGACCCGGGCGCCGCAATGGGACGCACCGGGCGGGGCGGGATTTCGCCCACACGAGTAACGTATGGAGTAGATATGGGCGTTTTTGCACTGTTTCGCCGGAAGGCCAAGGCCGACGAAGAGGCGTCAACGACCGAGGCAGCCGCCGCCACACTGACGGCCGAGCCGGCGGAGGCCGAGGGTTCGCCTGCGGCCGACGCCGACACGAAGCCCGCTGCCGAGGCCGACAAGGGCGCCGAGGAGGCCGAGGAAGCTGCCGAGGGGGCGTCCGCCGACACCGCCGAGGCGGTCGCCGAGGGCGTGGACATCCCGAAGCAGCAGTCGGCGAAGGCGGCGGCCGACAGCGAGGCCGGTGAGAGCGTCCGCAAGTAGCGCCCCAGCGAGGGAAGGTGAACCCATGGGCTTCCTGGACCAACTGAAAGCCAAGCTCGCCCCTGCCAAGGACAAGGTCGCGGACCTCGCGCAGCAGCACGGGGACAAGATCGACCAAGGCCTGGAAAAGGCCGCGAAGGTGGTCGACGAGAAGACCAAGGGCAAGTACAGCGACAAGATCCAGGCAGGCACGGGCAAGGCGAAGGACGCCGTCGACCGCCTCGGCGGGACGGACAAGGGCAAGGAGGCGGGCGAGAGCACCGCTCCTCCGTCGTCGCCGCCTCCCCCGCCGGCTTCCTGAAGCGCAGCGGCGGACGGCCGCGGGGCACACCGCTCCGCGGCCGCCTCCCTGTGCCCGGATGCAGGCCGGGTATGGGACCCCGCCAGGGAGGACGGCTCCCGTCAGGGAAGACGGCTCGCGCTAGGGAAGACGGCTCCCGCGAGGTCGGCTACGACCAGGCGGCCACCACGTACCCCACGCCGTACGGCGCGTCCTCGTAGAGCAGCTCGCCGCTCAGTCCGGCGCCCTCCGCGGCCCCGGCGAGCACCTGCCACGGGGCACGCCCCGCGGCCTTGAGTTCGTACGCGAGACCGGCGTCCAGCGCCTTGAGCGCCGCCACGTCGGCCGTGCCGAGGGCCCGTCCGGCCGCCGCGTCGAAGCCGGCCGCCCGCTCGTCCAGATACCCCGGCGCCTTCAGCGTGCGGCACGCGCTGGCGTCGCCCATCACCAGCAGCGCCACCCGGTCGGCCCGTGCCCCGATGTCCCCTCCGACATGGATACACCGCTCGGCGGCCAGAGGTTCCCCCACGCCGAGCCCTTCCACCGGGGCGGCCGACCACCGCGTGCGTCCGAGCAGCCAGGCGGCCACGGCGAGCGAGGGCGGGAGCTCCCGCTGCACGGTGGTGTCGGCGTCCGGGACGTCGCCCCGTCCGCCCTCCTGCGGCGGCACGGGGCCCAGGCGTACGTCGAGGTCCACCCCGAACCCGCGGAAGGACCCCCGGGCGCCCTGCGGATGCGGACCGCGCCCGCTCTGCTCGGCGGGGCCGACGACGACGAGGCGGTCGGGCCGGGCGGCGGCGAGGACCCCGATGGCGTCCGCGCACGCCGCGCGCGCGGCGTCCAGTTCAGGAGCGGCGCCCGCGGCGACCTCGGGGACGAGCAGCGGCGGTGAGGGGCAGACGGCTGCGGCGACAAGCATGATCCGCAGGGTAACGCGCCCCCGCGAAGGGCGGTCGGCGCGTCCCCCGGCGGGCTCGGGTCAGTCGCAGCCGCAGCCGCTGCCCGAGGCCACCGGGAGCGGCGCGGGCGCGCCGATCTTCGGCAGACCCAGCATGACCCCGGCGGGCTTCGCGGCCGCCTCGGCGTTCCGCTTCTCCCAGGCGTCGCCCGCGCGCGTGGGGCGCACGTCCAGGACGGCCCCCTCGGCGAGCAGGTGGTGCGGGGCGGCGTACGTGATCTCGACCGTCACCACGTCGCCGGGGCGCACCGCGGTGTCGGGCTTGGTGAAGTGGACCAGGCGGTTGTCGGGGGCGCGCCCGGAGAGGCGGTGCGTGGCGCCGTCCTTACGGCCCTCGCCCTCGGCGACCATCAGCTCCAGGGTGCGGCCGACCTGCTTCTTGTTCTCCGCCCAGGAGATCTCCTCCTGGAGGGCCACCAGGCGCTCGTAGCGCGACTGGACGACCTCCTTGGGGATCTGCCCCTCCATGGTGGCCGCGGGGGTGCCGGGGCGCTTGGAGTACTGGAAGGTGAAGGCGCTGGCGAAGCGGGCCTCGCGGACCACGTGCATGGTCTGCTCGAAGTCCTCCTCCGTCTCACCGGGGAAGCCCACGATGATGTCGGTGGAGATCGCCGCGTCCGGCATCGCGGCACGGACCTTCTCGATGATCCCCAGGAAACGATCCTGCCGGTAGGAGCGGCGCATCGCCTTGAGGATCGGGTCCGAGCCGGACTGCAGCGGCATGTGGAGCTGCGGCATCACGTTGGGCGTCTCGGCCATGGCGGCGATCACGTCGTCGGTGAAGTCGCGCGGGTGCGGGGAGGTGAAGCGCACGCGCTCCAGGCCCTCGATGGCACCGCAGGCGCGCAGCAGCTTGCTGAAGGCCTCGCGGTCGCCGATGTCCGAGCCGTACGCGTTCACGTTCTGCCCGAGGAGGGTGATCTCGCTGACGCCCTCGCCGACGAGTGCCTCGATCTCGGCGAGGATGTCGCCGGTCCTGCGGTCCTTCTCCTTGCCGCGCAGCGCGGGCACGATGCAGAAGGTGCAGGTGTTGTTGCAGCCGACGGAGATGGAGACCCACGCCGCGTACGCGCTCTCGCGGCGGGTCGGCAGCGTCGACGGGAAGGCCTCCAGCGACTCGGCGATCTCGACCTGTGCCTCTTCCTGGACGCGGGCGCGCTCCAGGAGGACCGGCAGCTTGCCGATGTTGTGCGTGCCGAAGACGACGTCGACCCAGGGCGCCTTCTTGACGATGGTGTCGCGGTCCTTCTGGGCCAGGCAGCCGCCGACGGCGATCTGCATCCCCGGACGCTTGGTCTTCATCGGCGCCAGGCGGCCGAGATTGCCGTACAGACGGTTGTCGGCGTTCTCGCGCACGGCGCACGTGTTGAAGACGACGACGTCGGCGTCCCCGTCCGCCCCTTGGGGCGCACGTACGTAACCGGCGTCCTCCAGCAGGCCGGAGAGCCGCTCGGAGTCATGGACGTTCATCTGGCACCCGTAGGTGCGCACCTCGTAAGTCTTCGCGCTCATCTCGCCCCCCAGGGTACGGGGTCGCCACGCGCGCGTGTCGGCGGATTGCGGCCGCACGGCCGGTGAGGGCGGCCGTGGCGGTGCGCAGTGTGATCCCACCCCTGGTCAGCACGGTGAGTGGGCTGGCAGGATCGCGCGCATGCTCCAGGCACTCCCCCCCATCGGCAGGCGTCGCGCGCTGCAGGGTTCGGCCGCCGCGCTCGTGGTGTTCGGGCTGCTGCTGTGGTGGCTGCTGCCCATGGGCGAGGACTCCCCCAGCGGGCGGCTCACCTTCAGCACGGGCGTGCAGAAGGGCGTCTACGAGCGCTACGGCAAGCTCCTGGAGACGGCGATCTCCCAGGACATGCCCGATGTCGACGTCGAGCTCCGCAACAGCGAGGGGTCGCAGGAGAACGTCGCCCGGGTGGCCACCGGGAAGTCCGACTTCACCATCGCGGCCGCCGACGCCGTGGAGACGTACCGCCTGAGCGGAGCGCCGGGCTGGTACCGGCTGCGGGGCTGCACGCGCCTGTACGACGACTACATCCAGCTCGTGGTGCCGCGCTCCTCGAAGATCGACACCGTCGAGGACCTGCGGCACAAGCGGGTCGCGGTGGGACAGGAGCACTCCGGCGTGCGGCTGGTGGCGGACCGGGTGCTCGAAGCGGCGGGCCTGGACCCGGTCGGGGACGTCGAGCCGGTGGCCGCGGGCATCGACACCATGCCCGCCCTCCTGAAGAAGGGCTCCATCGACGCCTTCTTCTGGTCGGGCGGTCTGCCGACCACGTCCGTGCGCGACCTCTCCAAGGACATGGACGTCAAGCTCGTCAAGCTCGGCTATCTCGTCGACGCACTGCACAAGCAGGGCGGCGGCTCGCGGTACTACCGGGCCGCGACGATGCCGGCCGACGCGTATCCCGCCGCGCAGCGCGGCCGTGCCGTGCCGACGCTGGCCGTCGCGAACCTCCTGGTGACCACGGACCGCGCCGACTCCGAGCTGACCGAGCAGCTGACCCGCACGGTCATCGACAGCCGCGACCACATAGGGGACCAGGTGCACGCGGCGCAGCTGGTGGACCTGCGCACCGCCCTGTTCACGGACCCGCTCCCGCTGCACGAGGGCGCCCGCCGCTACTACCGCTCGGTCAAGCCCTGAGCGCCTTCAGCCCGCCGCCGGGGGCCCGCTGCGCGGGACGCTGACGGTCACCTTCAGTCCGTGCGGTTCGTGCGCCGCGTAGGTCAGGGAGCCGCCGCCCGCCGCGAGCAGGGCCCGCGAGATGGACAGGCCGAGCCCGGAGCCCCGCACGTTCTGGTGGCGGTTGCTGCGCCAGAAGCGGTCGCCGACCCGGCCGAGCTCGTCCTCGGTGAGGCCGGGGCCGCCGTCGGTGACCACGACGGTCGTCGTCGCGTCGCAGGAGGCGACCGTCACGTGGACCGGGCCGCCCTCCGGCGTGAACTTCAGGGCGTTGTCGATCACCGCGTCCAGGGCGCTGGAGAGGGCGATGGGGTCGGCCCAGCCGGTGGTGGCCGGGCACGTGCCCGTCAGGCGGACGCCCCGCTCGTCGGCGAGCGGGCGCCAGGAGGCGACGCGCTCGGCCGCCAGATCGCCGATGTCGGTGAGGGTGAGGTCGGCCTCGGCGTGCTCGGCGAGCGCCAGGTCGAGCAGGTCGTCGAGGACCTGGGCCAGACGCTTGCCTTCGGTGCGGACCGAGGCGATCTCCTCGTTGCCCTCGGGCAGTTCCAGGGCGAGGAGTTCGATGCGGAGCAGGAGGGCGGAGAGCGGGTTGCGCAGTTGGTGGGAGGCGTCGGCGACGAAGGCGCGCTGCTGTTCCAGGACGTCCTGGACGTTGTCGGCCATCTCGTTGAACGACCGGGCCAGGCGGCGCAGTTCCGGCGGCCCGCCCGCCGCCGCCACCCGGGACTTGAGGCGTCCGGTCGCTATGTCGTGGGTGGTGGCGTCCAGGACGCGCACCGGCCGCAGTACCCAGCCGGTGAGCCGCAGGGCCGCGCCGACGGCGAGGAGCATGGCCGCCGACTCCCCGGCGGCGATCAGGAGCCAGCCGTGCAGCGTCTGGGAGCGCATGCGTCCCGTCGGCGAGTCCGTGACGACCACGGCGATCACGTCGCCGTCCTTGATCACCGGGGAGGCGACGGCCAGCCGCCCGCGCTGCCACGGCCAGACCTGTTCGGGGTCGTGGCTGCCGCGGGAGCGCAGCGCCTCGTCGAAGGCGTCGCGCACGGCTCCGTCGCCGGGCAGGAACCAGTCGTGCGGGGAGTTGGCCATGGGGCCGTCGTCCCGGTAGAAGACGCCCGCGCGGATGTCGTAGACGTCGAAGTAGTCGTCGAGTTCGTTCTGCAGCGTGTCGCGCCGCTCGTCCTGATTGCCGCCGTCCAGCGGCCCCGTGGGACGTTTGGTGACGAACTGGGCGAGCGAGGCGAAGCGGGCCGTGTCGTCGATCCGGTCGACGACGACCTTCTGCTGCTGGGCCGCCGCGACGCTCACGGCGAGCGGGAAGCCGAGCGCGAGCAGGACGCCCGCCATGAGGACGATCAGCAGCGGGAGGAGCCGCGAGCGCACCTGTTCCCCGCTCCTTGCTAGGCGGCCGGGGCGACGAGGCGGTAGCCCACGCCGCGCACGGTCTCGATCAGGGCGGGCATGTGCAGCTTGGACCGCAGGGACGCGACGTGCACCTCGAGGGTGCGACCCGTCCCCTCCCAACTGGTGCGCCACACCTCGCTGATGATCTGCTCCCGGCGGAACACGACGCCGGGGCGCTGCGCGAGGAGGGCGAGCAGGTCGAACTCCTTGCGGGTCAGCTGGACGACCGAACCGTCCACGCTGACCTGCCGGGTGGGCAGTTCGATGTGCACGGAACCGAGCCGCAGTTCGCTCTCGTCCGGTGCCGCCGCGCCGGGCGGGGTGGGCCGCCGGATGACCGCGTGGATACGGGCGATGAGCTCCCCGGTGTCGTAGGGCTTCACCACGTAGTCGTCGGCCCCGAGGTTCAGGCCGTGGATGCGGGAGCGGACGTCCGAGCGGGCCGTCACCATGATCACCGGGATCGAGCCGCGCTTGCGGATCTTGCCGCAGACCTCGTAGCCGTCCTGGTCGGGCAGACCGAGGTCGAGGAGCACCACTCCGAAGGGCGGCGCCTGGGCGGGCAGCAGGGCCTGCAGCGCCTCCTCGCCGCTGCGCGCATGCACGACGTCGAAGCCGTGCCGGGCCAGGACCGCGGACAGGGCGGCGGCCACGTGGTCGTCGTCCTCGACGAGAAGCAGTCTCATGTGGGCCCCCTCCAGTTCATCCGTCGTTCCGTCGCGGCCGGTACTCCCGGAATTCACCGCCGGGTCCCGCGCGAGCACACCAAGGCATCCACGCCGATGGATAAGGACCGCGTCAAGAGGGTTCGGGGCGTGAGCACGTTCCGTTACCCACCCGGTACGCACACCGTGGACCCTCTTCACACGGAGTGTCCGGTTGCAGCCGGATCGTTATGCTCAATTTCCCCTCAGATGTAATGACGCTGGTCGCACTGGGTTATTACTGTCCTCCCAACCGAGGAGGATGGAGCAACAAGCCGTGACCGAAGCATCGGTGACCAAGGACGCCATACCGTCTGGGGCCGACGACCTGGTCGTGCTGAAGAACGTCAACAAGCACTTCGGCGCTCTGCACGTCCTCCAGGACATCGACCTGACCATCGCCCGGGGCGAGGTCGTCGTCGTGATCGGCCCCTCCGGGTCCGGCAAGTCGACCCTGTGCCGTGCCGTCAACCGCCTGGAGACGATCGATTCGGGAAGCATCTCGATCGACGGCAAGCCGCTGCCCCAGGAGGGCAAGGAGCTCGCCCGCCTCCGCGCGGACGTGGGCATGGTCTTCCAGTCGTTCAACCTCTTCGCGCACAAGACCGTGCTGGAGAACGTGACGCTGGGCCAGACCAAGGTGCGCAAGATCGGCAAGGCGGAGGCGGAGACGAAGGCACGCGCCCTGCTGGACCGCGTGGGCGTCGCCTCCCAGGCCGACAAGTACCCCGCCCAGCTCTCCGGCGGTCAGCAGCAACGCGTCGCCATCGCGCGTGCGTTGGCGATGGACCCCAAGGTGATGCTCTTCGACGAGCCCACGTCGGCGCTCGACCCGGAGATGATCAACGAGGTCCTCGAGGTCATGCAGCAGCTCGCGAGGGACGGCATGACGATGGTCGTCGTCACCCACGAGATGGGCTTCGCCCGCTCCGCGGCCAACCGCGTCGTCTTCATGGCGGACGGCCGGATCGTCGAGGAAGCCGTGCCGGACCAGTTCTTCAACAACCCGCGCAGCGACCGGGCCAAGGACTTCCTGTCGAAGATCCTTAAGCACTGAGGCTCCCACGCCGTCTCCACACCAGTCGAACCAAAGGATGTTCACCATGAAGCTCCGCAAGTCCGCAGCCGCCGCGGCGGTCGTCGCCGCCCTCGCCCTGACCGCCACCGCCTGCGGCGGCGAGGAGGGCACGGCCGGCGACAAGCCGAAGGACCCGACCGGCGGCAAGAACGCGCCCAAGCTGCCCACGTACGACGTGAAGTCGGACGTCAAGATCGACTCGACGGTCCTGAAGAAGGCCCAGAAGGCCGGCAAGATCGTCATCGGCGCCAAGGACGACCAGCCGTACCTGGGCTTCAAGGACAGCGCGGGCAAGCGCTCCGGCTTCGACATCGAGATCGCCAAGATGGTCGCCGCCGACCTCGGCTTCAAGCCCGACCAGATCGAGTTCAAGACGATCGACTCCGGTGTGCGCGAGACCACCATCTCCAAGGGTGACGTCGACCTGTACGTCGGCACGTACACGATCAACGACGAGCGCAAGAAGCAGGTCGGCTTCGCCGGTCCCTACTTCCTGGCCGGCGCCGACCTCCTCGTCCGACAGGATGACAAGAGCATCACCGGGCCCGACTCGGTGAAGGGCAAGAAGGTCTGCTCGATCGTGGGCTCGACCCCGCTCCAGGAGATCAAGAAGTCGAAGTACGGCGCCAAGACCGTCGAGCTCGCCAAGTACTCGGAGTGCGTGCAGCAGCTCATCAACAAGGAGGTCGACGCCGTCACCACCGACGACGCCATCCTCAAGGGCTACGCGGCGCAGCAGCCGAAGGCCCTGCGGGTCGTCGGCAAGCCGTTCACCGAGGAGCCGTACGGCATCGGCATGGACAAGAGCGACAAGGCGCTGCGCGACGCGGTCGCGGACGCCATCGAGGCGCACCAGAAGAACGGCGACTACAAGAAGGCGTACGACGCCACGCTCGGCCTCTCCAAGTCGAAGTTCACCGAGCCGCCGGCCCTCGAGCGCTACTGACCGCGACGCTCGTCCGTCCCCACCCCCCGGCAGTGAGCTGACCGGCACCCCGTACCCGCCCCGGCGGCGGGTACGGGGCCCGGCTCCCCCTGCCCGTCCACTGCCGCCCACGAGGACATCCCCGTGAATGTACTGCTCGACCATATGGCGGAATTCCGCGAGGGATTCATAGGCACCGTCTGGCTGACCGTCGCCAGCGGCCTGCTCGCGCTACTCCTCGGTATCGTGCTCGCCGGCTTCCGGGTCTCGCCGGTCCCGCCGCTGCGGTTCTTCGGCGCGGCCTGGGTCACCCTGTTCCGGAACACGCCCCTGACGCTGCTCTTCCTCACCATCTGGTTCGCGGTGCCGCAGGTCTTCGACTTCGGCTTCGACCCGTGGACCAAGGCGCTGATCGTGCTCAGCGTCTACACCTCGTCGTTCGTCTGCGAGGCCGTCAGGTCCGGCATCAACACCGTGCCGCTCGGGCAGGCGGAGGCCGCCCGGTCGCTCGGCATGACGTTCTTCCAGACCCTCGGCATGATCATCCTGCCCCAGGCGGTGCGCACCGTGCTGCCGCCGCTGAGCAGCATCTTCATCGCGCTGACGAAGAACTCCGCCATCGCGGGCGCGTTCAGCGTCACGGAACTCTTCGGCTGGCAGAAGTTCCTCAGTGACCAGGGCTTCGCCATCGCGTGGCTCTTCCTGTGGGTGGCGCTCGGCTACCTCGTGATCACGTTCACCATCAGCGGGCTGTTCCGGCTGCTCGAGCGGAGCATGGAGGTCGCGCGATGAGCGCCAGCGTTCTGTACGACGCTCCGGGCCCCAAGGCCCGGATGCGCAACCGCATCTACTCCGTGGTCGGCACGGCCGCCATCATCGGCCTGATCGTCTTCGTGATCATGCGCCTCGCGGACCGCGGACACTTCGCGTCCGAGGTCTGGAACACCTTCAACTACTCCAACGTGCGCACGACGATCCGCGACGGCATCGTCACCACGCTGAAGGTCTTCGCGCTCGCCGGCGTGCTGTCCCTGGTGCTCGGCGCGGTCCTCGCGGTCGCCCGCGCCTCGGACCACCGCCCGGTCCGCTGGGTGGCCACCGGCTTCATCGAGCTGTTCCGCGCGATCCCGCTGCTGATCACGATCTACGCCCTGTGGGTCCTGTTCCTGACCTACAAGAGCGACCTCGGCACCATCGGGGCGAACAACGGCTTCTGGGCCCTGGTCATCGGCCTGGCCGTCTACAACGGCGCGGTGCAGGCGGAGGTGCTGCGCGCGGGCTTCAACGCCGTGCCCCGCGGACAGGTGGAGGCGGCGTACGCACTGGGACTGCGCAAGTCCCAGGTGATGACCATGCTGCTGCTGCCCCAGGCGGTCAGGTCCATGCTGCCGACGATCATCAGCCAGCTGGTGGTCACCCTCAAGGACACCTCGCTCGGCTACATCATCACGTACGCGGAGCTCCTGTACGCGGCCCGGCAGCTGGCCAACACCACGCTGGTCAACGGCCAGTACATCTACGTACCGGTGATCATGGTCGTCGGCACGATCTACGTGGCGATGTGCATGGCCCTCTCCGGGCTCGCCACCTGGGTCGAGAAGCGCGGGCGCCGGGCCAAGACGGGCATCGTGGTGGCGGCCGCCGCGGAGCCCGCCGAGGCCCCCGGAGTGCTCGACCCGTCGGAGCCGGTCGGCCCGACGACGGATGCGGCCGCGCAGGCCGACGGCGTCCCGACCGGCCCGAAGACGACCGACTCGAAGTCGACCGACACCACGGCGACCGACACCACTGTGGCCGACCCGAAGAGCGCTCCGACGGACCGCGAAGGGCCTGACGGGCCCGACGGGCCGACCGGCAAGGTGAACTGAGCGCGCATCAGGAAACGGACGTGCGGGTCCGGGGGAGGCAGCGGCCACAAGGTCGCTGCCTCCCCTGTTTCACGCCCCCGCACGGGCCCCGTTCCCGGCGGGCTTCGCTGGGCCGTTCGAGTGTCCCCGGTGCCCGGCAGGCCGCCCGGCAGGTGAGCGGACGATCGGACATCCCGGTGAAAGCCACGGTCGCGCCACTGCCGTCGTCGCTTGACGCAGGCACAAGCAATGGGTTGCATACGTTCTGTGATCGTGCACCGGGCTCCAACTGCCAGTTCCTGTACGTACGTCCAGCGCTTCCGGGCAGTCCGGACCCTCGGAGCCCGCCGGGCCGAAGGGCGTGCGCCGTGGACCCGGTGATCGTCGTCGGCGCGGGCCCCGTCGGACTCGCCCTCGCCCTGGCCCTGGCCCGTCACTCGGTGCCCACCGTCGTCCTCGACGAGGGGCCCGGCAAGGACGAGCAGCGCCCCGCACGGACCGTCGTGCTCAGGGAGGACACCGCCGCGTTCGTGGAGCGGCTCGCGGGTCACTCCTTCGGTGACGCGGCATCAGGCGCGCGGTGGACCAGCTGGCGCTCGGTGCGGCGCAAGCAGCTGATGCGGGAGCTCGACTTCGGGGCGGAGACCCCCGCCCCGCTGCACCTGCCGCAGCACGTGCTCACCGGCGCCCTGCGCGACGCCATCGCCGGCGAGCGACTCGTCAAGGTCGCGGTGGACAGCAAGCTCGACTCCCTGGAGCAGGACGCCGCCGGCCTGACCGCCCACACGCGCGGGCCCAAGGGCACCTGGTGGCGCGGCAGCTATCTGGTGGGCTGCGACGGCCCCCGCTCCACGGTCCGCAAGCTCCTCGACGTCCGCTTTCCGGGACGTACCGCCGTCGAGCGACACGCCGTGGCCGCCCTGCGCACGGAACTTCCCTGGCCCGGTCAGGCGTTGTTGCACCGGATGCCGCCGTGGCGCAGCGGGGGCGCCGAAGTGACGGGCCGTCCGCTGTCCGGCGGGGTGTGGCGGCTCGACTGGCTGCTGCCGCCGCGCGGCGAGCTGGTGACGCCCGACGCCCTCGTCGTCCGCATCCGGGAGACCCTCGCGGGCTGGTGCGAGGGCTCCACACCGCCGTACGAACTGCTCGACACCGGCGTGCACACCGTCCACCACCGGCTGGCGCGGCGGTGGCGGGTCGGCCGCGCCTTCCTCGCCGGGGACGCCGCCCACCTGCTCGGCGCGCTCGGCACCCAGGGGCTCGACGAGGGGCTGCGGGACGCCGACAACCTCGCCTGGAAGCTGGCGCTCGCCTGGCACCACGGCGCGCACGAGGCGCTGCTCGACAGCTACCAGGTCGAGCGGCGGGCCGGCGTGGCCGCGCGGCTGCGGGCCGCCGACCAGTCGCTGCCCGTGCTGCGCGGCGGCAAGGGCCTGCGCGCGTACGTGCCGGGGACCGCGCGCGGACACGACGCGCTGCTCACGGACGGTCACGTGGGACGCGGTGTGCTCGGCGCGCCCTCGTCGTACGCCGAGTCGCCGCTGGCACCGGCTGCCACCGATTCCGTCGCCGCGGTGGGCACCGAGCCCGGTGCGCCGGTCGCCGATGTGCGGGTGACGGCGCCCGACGGTACCTTCGTCCAGCTGCGGGACCGGCTCGGGCTCGGACAGTTGATCGTCGTCCTGGTCGCGCCGGGCACCGGGGTGTGGGAGCGGCGGCACTGGGTGTCGGCGGGGATCATGCCGCGGCTCGCCGCGGCGGTCACGGCACTGCCGCACCCCGCCGAGCTGCTCGTCGCGGAGAGCTACCCCGGGGCTGCCGCTCACGCGGTCCTGCTGATCCGGCCCGACGGCCATCTGGTCACCGCCCTGTCCGGGGTGCGCCCGGCCGAGATGTACGCGGCCGCAGAGGCGGCACTGGGCAGCGCGGCGGCCACGGGACGCGAGGGCGACGCGGCGGGGCCGCCGGGGCAGCGGGACGGCGCGGGAGGGCCAGCGGAGACGGAGCGGGCCGCAGGGGCCGCGGAGGCGACGGGGGCGGCGGGCACGGCGGGGGGCCCGGGGAAGACGGGGGCCACAGGGGCCACGGAGAAGACGGGGGCTGGAGGGGCCACGGGGAAGACGGGGGCTGGAGGGGCCACGGGGAAGACGGGGGCTGGAGGGGCCACGGGGGCGGCGGCTCGGCCTCGGAGGTAGTCGTTCTCCGGAGCGGCCGTTGCGAGCTCCGGAGCGGCCGTTGCGAGGCTCACGAAGTGACCGTTCCGAGATTCACGAAGTGGCCGTCGCGAGGCTCACGAACTCACGGATTCCGTACTCAAGAGCCCACGGATTCCCGCTCGAGAGCCCGCGGAATCCGGGCCCGCGGATTCCCGGGCGCACGGGCTCATGCCCTCCCAGGAGTAGCCCCCTACAAGGGGCGGCGGAAGCAGAGGTTCAAGGGGCGCCCCGGCGCTTGCCGGGGCTTTCACCTGCCCGCACGCGCCTGCCGCCCACGCCTTGAGCGCGCCCGACCGCATGCTGGGCCGAGGTTGACCGCCAAGCACCCCCGTGGTCTACTCCGGATCGTGACCGACACCGATGTGCGCCTGTGGCGGAGGGTCCACATGGACCTCGTCCGCTACGCAGGCTGCGTGTGTCACCCGTCCTGCTGACTTCGCACTTCTCCCTGCGCGCCGAGCCCCGTTCCCGGGTTGTCTCGCGCGCCCTTCCGCGAACCCCCAGGACGGTACCCGTGTCTGTTGCCCCCTCCTCCCCCGCGCCCTCGTCCGCGCGCTCCGCGGCGCCCACCTCCGCCGAACTCCTCGCCTTCGTACGCCGTACCGCGGCCGACGCCGACCTCATCGCCTCCCTGCCGCTGGACCCCGAGGGCCGCACCTGGGTGCGCCTGCAGGGCCCCGGCGGCAGCGAGGCCTGGCTGATCGGCTGGCCGCCCGGCACCGGCACCGGCTGGCACGACCACGCGGAGTCGGTCGGTGCCTTCCTCACGGCGGCGGGCACCCTCAAGGAGAACTCACTCGCGGCCCGGCTGCCGACCGACGGCTGGAAGACGCTGGAGCTCTCCGAAGACGTCGACCGGGAACGGACGTTGGCCGCCGGGGACGGCCGCGCCTTCGGCCGCAACCACGTGCACGAGGTGCTGAACGAGTCCACGACCGAGCACGCCGTCTCGGTGCACGCCTACTACCCGCCGCTGCCGCAGATCCGCCGCTACAGCCGCACCGGCGACATCCTCCGCCTGGAGTCGGTGGAACGCCCGGAGGACTGGCAGTGAGCGCCCGGGAGCGTACCAAGAGGACGGCCGGCGAGCGAGCGGTTGGGTCGGGCGAGCCGGGCGAGTCCGGCGAGTCGGGCGGCGAACGGCCCGTCGGGATCGACGAGTTGCTGGAACGCGTCCGGCTCGGCCTCGACCGGCTCTCCCCGAAGGCGGCGTATGCGGCCGCCGAGGCCGGTGGCCTCCTGGTCGACATCCGGTATGCGGCGCTGCGCGAGCGGGACGGGCTGATCCCCGGCGCGCTGGTCGTCGAACGCAACGAGCTGGAGTGGCGCCTCGACCCGCAGGGCAGCCACCGCGCCGCCGAGGCCACCGGACACGACCTGCGCGTCGTCGTGGTCTGCAACGAGGGGTACGCGTCCAGCCTCGCGGCCGTCTCCCTGCGGCAGTTGGGGCTGCGGCACGCCACCGACCTCGACGGCGGCTTCCAGGCGTGGCGGGCCGCGGGTCTGCCGGTGGAGGCCGCCGCACGGTGAGCACGCGCGCGTGGGCGCCCTTTTCGTGAGGGGCGCCCACTGCCCCCGTCCTCGCATGCTCCCGGGGGAAGCGCGCCGCGCGAACCGCCCGAGGGCCGTCCTACTCCTTGGCCGTCGCCACCGTGACGGGAAGCGGTCGCAGAGCGGCACGGCCCGGCAGCGCCGTCGCGACCAGCGCGAGCAGCCCGGCGACGGCGACCACCGAGACGTACACCAGGGGAACGACCGTCGGTGCCGCGCTGCCCGTCATGCCCAGGCTGAAGGCGGTCAGGACGGCCAGCGCCACGCCGCTGCCGAGTGCCGTGCCGATGAGCACGACCGACAGGGCCTCGGTGCGCAGCATCCGCAGGATCTGGCGGCGTGTGGCACCGGCGAGGCGCAGCATCGCGAACTCGCGCACGCGCTCGGAGACGGACATCGCGAGGGTGTTGACGACGGCGATGGCGGTGAAGGCGAGGACGAGGCCCATCGCGAGGAGGTTCACCTCGGCGTCGGCCTGCGCGTGCTCGGCCCGGAGGCTGTCGGCGGCCGTCGGGGACAGGACGCGGACTCCCGGGAACTTCCGCACGTCTGCCGCGAGTTGTTCCTGCGTACGGTCGCTCCTGACGAGGACCGTGGCGGCGAGTGGGTTGTCGACGTGCCGGGCGACCAGATCGTGCGCCATGGTCAGATCGCCGAACCCGAGCCCGCGCGCGTAGACGGCGCGGACCGTGAGCGCGGCCTTCGTGCCGTCGCCGAGGGTGAGGTCGAGCGTGCTGCCCGGCTTCAGCCCCAGCCGGTCGGCCGCGAGCTCGCTGACGGCGACGCCTCCCGCGCCGAAGCCCTTGAGCGATCCGGCGGTGACGTCGGGGTCCCAGGTCCGGGCGAGGCCTTCGGGGGTGACGCCCTGCGCCGGGTACTTGTCGAGCCCGACGCGCACCGTGGTGCGGACGATCTCGGTGGCGGCCTCGACGCCTTCGGTCGTACGCAGCGTGCGTGCGGCCTCCGCCGGGATGCCGGGGCCCTGCGCGGCGAGCACCCAGTCCGCGCGCAGGCCCGCGCGGACCTCGGCGCGGGCCGCGTCGCCGAGGGTGGGCTGGACGAAGAGGACGGTGCAGGTCATGCCGGTGAGGAGGGCGAGCGGGGTGACGACGGCGGCCATGCGGGCCGCGTTGCCGCGCAGGTTGGCGTGGGCGAGCTTGCCGCCCGGGCCCGCGAGGCGGAGCGGGCCCCGCAGGAGTGCGGCCGCCGCGCGGACGACGAGCGGGCCGAGGAGCGCGATGGCGCAGGCGAAGACCACGACGGTCAGGAAGGTGACGGGAGTGGACGCCGCCTCGGTGCGCAGCACGCTCAGCACGGCGACCAGCACGGCACCCGCGACGAGCACCAGCAGACCGGCGACGACCCGGCTCCAGGCGGGCCTGCTCCGCTCGACCCGCGCCTCGGCGAGGGCCTGCGCGGGACGGATGCGGACCACCCTGCGTCCCGCGACGCGGGCGGCGGCCCAGGCGCCCAGCAGGGTGGCGGCGACGGCGGCCAGCGAAGGGAGGACGCCTGTGGTGTGTTCGAGGGTGGCCGGCACGGCACCCATCTCCACGAAGCGGGCATGCAGCAGGTCGCCCAGCGGAATTCCGGCGAGCGCCCCCACGACTCCGGCGGCGCCGCCGACGAGCAGCGCCTCGCGCCCGAGGAGCATGCGGATCTGCCGCGGGGTGGCCGCGACGGCGCGCAGCAGGGCGAGTTCACGGTGGCGTTGCTGGATGGAGAGGGCGAAGGTGCCGACCACCACGAGGACGGCGACGAGGAGGGAGGTGCCGCCCATGGCGCCCCCCATGCTGACGAGCTTCACGCGCGCCCCTGCGGCGTCGAGGAACTCCACGGGCCCGCGCTCCTTGCCCACACCGACCTGCGCCGTCGTGCCGTCGAGGGCCCGCGTGACCGCCTCTTCGAGGTCGCCGACGGTGGTGCCGCGGGCCGGTACGACGCCGAAGGCGGTGACCTTCCCGGGGTGCGCCGCGAGCCGCTCGGCCTCGCCGGAGGAGAAGAAGAGCGAGGTCTGATGGGCGAGGTCGCCGTGCTCCGGGGCGGCCACGCCGGTGATGCGGTACGCGCGGGGGCTCCGTGTCGACTGGACGGTCAGGCGGTCGCCGGGCCGGAGTCCCGCGCGGTCGGCCAGGGCCCGGTCGATGACCAGGTCGTGGGCCGCGCGCGGGGCCGTGCCGTCGACGAGACGGAAGGGGGTGAGGGCGGCGGACTCCCAGGCGTGCCCGTACGCGGGCCGGTCGGCGTCCTGTGCGGCGGAGGGCGTCAGCGGCTCCGCGAGGAAGGTGAGTTCGGGTACGACGGCGCCGGCACCCGGGACCCTGGCGAGTCTGTCCGCGGTGGCCCGGGCCGGCAGCCAGGCCCGTTCGGCGATCGGCTTCGCCTTGTGCTTGACCTTGGTCTTGCCCTTCTTGTGCTTGACCGTGGTCCGGTGGACGTTCTGGTCCGCGGAGACGATCACGGGTGCGGCGGCGTAGCGCTCGGTCCCGACCGTGCCGCGCAGGCCGGTCTCCAGGAGGGTGCCGCAGGCCGTGATGAGCGCCGCGGCACACATCAGCGCGAGGAAGGCGCCCAGGAATCCGCCCTTGCGGTCTCTGACCGTCTGCAGTGCGTAGCGCAGCATCATGCGGGATCCGTCTCTCTTCTGTTGTCGGAGGCGGCATCACCGGGCGCGTCGGAGGCGGGCGCGGGAGCCGCGGGCGCGGGGAAGGCCAGGAACCGCGTGAGGACGGTGCGGGCGCCCTCCGGGGTGTCGGCGCCGGACCGCCGGTAGCGGTTGAGCAGCGCGATGTACTCCTCGAAGAACTCGCGCAGTTCGGGCACGGTCAGCCGGATCGTGCCCCGCGAGAAGCGAAAGGCGTCGGCCCACTCGCCGGACGCGGCCCCGCCCTGCCGCCGCACCTGCTCGAAGAGCTCCAGGTCGGCGGCGTACGAGAGATGGTTGAGCTCGTCCATGACGCGTCGCATCTCGGGGCTCTGCCTGCTGCGCGGCGGGAAGCGCCGGTCGCCCGGGATGGCCCGCCACCAGCGCTCACGTCGGTGCCCGGAGCCGGGCGTCTCCTCGACGAAGCCGTAGCGGGCGAGTTCCCGCAGGTGGTAGCTGGTCGATCCGGTGTTGAGGCCGAGGGCTCTGGCGAGGGTCGCCGAGGTGGCGGGTCCGTGCACGGCGAGGTGCTGCAACATCTGCTGCCGCCGCGGCTGCGCCAGCGCCTTGAGCGCGCGGAGGTCGCTCAGCTCCTGCGGCGCCGGGACGGGCGCGTACGCCGCGCCGGCCGCGTCGGGTCCGTCGGGTTCGTCGGGGGCCTGTGCCATGCGTACACAGTCGCCTGTGCACACATGTCTGTGCACTGCGGTGGCCCGGCGTCTCCGCAGGGGGGTTAACCCCACCCTGCGGAGCGCGAGTTGGGATCCGTGAACCGTCCCGCCTGCCGCCCCACCCCCGTGGGGGCGGCCCGGTCAGAACGTCCCGTATCCCAAGTCCTCGGTGTCCTCGCCCTCTTCCTCCAGGGCCTGGCGCACCACCCGGAGGGCCATGCCCTCGGGGTAGCCCTTGCGGGCGAGCATGCCCGCGAGGCGGCGCAGGCGCTTGTCGCGCTCCAGGCCCCGCGTGGCGCGGAGCTTGCGGGCGACGAGCTCGCGCGCGGTCGCCTCCTCCTGCTCCGAGTCGAGCTGCCCCACGGCCTCGTCGATCAGCGTGGACTCCACGCCCTTGGTGCGCAGCTCCCGCGCGAGCGCACGGCGGGCCAGGCCACGGCCATGATGCCGGGACTCCACCCAGGCGTCCGCGAAGGCGCTGTCGTTGATCAGGCCGACCTCTTCGAAGCGGGAGAGCACTTCTTCCGCCACCTCGTCGGGGATCTCCCGCTTGCGCAATGCGTCCGCGAGCTGCTTGCGGGTGCGTGGGGTGCCGGTGAGCAGACGCAGGCAGATCGCCCGTGCCCGCTCCGCCGGATCCGTCGGCGGCTCCCCTTTCCCGGCCCTCGACGAGGAAGGGGAACCGCTGTCCTGAGGGCCGTCGGAACCGCCGCGTCGCCGACGGCGCCCACGGCCGCGACCGGGAAGGCCGTCGTCCCCGGCGCCGTCGCCGCCCTGGAATCCGTCGTCCCCGAAGCCGCCGCCTCCGAAGCCGTCGTCCCCCGGGCGGTCCTCCTGGAAGCCGCCGCTCCCGTCGCCGTCCCGGCCTGTGCCGTCCTGATCCACACCGCCCCCGTGGCCCCGCCCGGCGCGGCGGGTGCGGCCGGTGCGGCTTTCGGGGGCGGTGTGGTCCGCCCAGTCGGTTCGTCGCGTCACGGACTAGCTCTTGGCCGCCGCGGCCTTGGACTTGGCGACCTTCGCCGCCGGCGCGGGCACCGTCTTGGCGTCGTCGGCCGGGGGGACGACCGCCGCGTCCGCGACCGGCTCCTCGGCCGGGGCCTCGGGCTTGACGCCGACGCCCAGCTTCTCCTTGATCTTCCGCTCGATCTCGTTGGCGAGGTCGGGGTTGTCCTTGAGGAAGTTGCGCGCGTTCTCCTTGCCCTGGCCGAGCTGGTCGCCCTCGTACGTGTACCAGGCGCCGGCCTTGCGGACGAAGCCGTGCTCGACGCCCATGTCGATCAGGCCGCCCTCGCGGCTGATGCCCTGGCCGTAGAGGATGTCGAACTCGGCCTGCTTGAAGGGCGGCGCGACCTTGTTCTTGACGACCTTGACGCGGGTGCGGTTGCCCACCGCGTCCGTGCCGTCCTTGAGGGTCTCGATGCGGCGGATGTCCATGCGCACCGAGGCGTAGAACTTCAGCGCCCGGCCACCGGTCGTGGTCTCGGGGGAGCCGAACATCACGCCGATCTTCTCGCGGAGCTGGTTGATGAAGATCGCGGTGGTCTTGGACTGGTTGAGCGCGCTGGTGATCTTCCGGAGCGCCTGGCTCATCAGGCGGGCCTGGAGGCCCACGTGCGAGTCACCCATCTCGCCCTCGATCTCCGCGCGCGGCACCAGGGCGGCGACGGAGTCGATGACGATGAGGTCGAGGGCGCCGGAGCGGACCAGCATGTCGACGATCTCGAGGGCCTGCTCGCCGTTGTCCGGCTGGGACAGGATGAGGTTGTCGATGTCGACGCCGAGCTTCTTCGCGTACTCGGGGTCGAGGGCGTGCTCCGCGTCCACGAAGGCCACCGCGCCGCCCGCCCGCTGGGCGTTGGCCACGGCGTGCAGCGTGAGGGTCGTCTTACCGGAGGACTCCGGTCCGTACACCTCCACCACACGGCCGCGCGGGATGCCGCCGACGCCGAGCGCGACGTCGAGCGCGGTCGACCCGGTGGGGATGACCTCGATGGGCTCGTTCGGCCGCTCGCCCATGCGCATCACTGCGCCCTTGCCGAATTGCCGTTCAATCTGTGCGAGCGCGGCGTCCAGCGCCTTCTCGCGGTCGGTTCCTGCCATGGGTTCCACCCGATTTGCTTGAGTCGATCGCTTCACGTCAAAGACGCTAACGCCTGCCACTGACAATCCGCCCCGACGCCCGTCCAGCCTGTGGATAACTCGAGGCCATCCCCGGAAAATCGCCGCCGGACCACCCATGAGAATGGATGTTCGAATTTAGTGTCAAGCGCGGCACGCCGGGGGTCCGCGGGTCGCGGGGCAGCCCGTCAGCCGACCAGGCTCTCCGCGAGGAGGACCCCGCCGATGGCGATCATCATGGCGCCGGAGGTGCGGCTGACGATGCGGGCGGCAGCGGGCCGGGCCTTCAGCACGGTGCGGGCCAGCACGCCCACGGACAGGTAGACGACGGCGCACGCGGTCATGTGGAGCAGGCCGAGCAAGCCGGTCTGCGCGGCCACCGGCCAGCCCCGCGCGGAGTCGATGAACTGCGGGAAGAGCGCGAAGTACAGCAGCAGCGCCTTGGGGTTCAGGGCGCTCACCGCGGCCCCCTTGACCACGGCCTGGAAGCGGGACGACGCGGCGTCCCCCGTGGCCGCGGCCGGCGCGGCGGGCTTGCGCAGGACGCCCCAGCCCAGCCACACCAGGTATCCGGCCCCCAGCACCGTCAGCGCGGTCAGCAGGCCGGCCGAGCTCGCCACCAGCACCGCCAGACCGCCCACGGCGAGCACCGCGTACCCCGCGTGTCCGGCTATCAGCCCCGCGACCGCGGGGACGACCGACCGGTCCCGCAGCCCCGCGGAGATCGCATAGGCCCAGTCCGCGCCGGGGGTGAACACCAGCAACAGGTCCACCGCCAGGAAAGCCGCCCTGCCACCGCCGCCTGCGCGACCTGGAACGCGCGGGCGCGATCCGCGGCTACCACGCGGTGGTCGACCCGGCCGCCGTCGGACTGGACTTCGAGGCCCTGGTCTTCGCCACGCTGCGCTGGGAGGACTCCCACACCGTCGAAGCCTTCGAGGAAGCCGTGGCGGCGGTCCCCCACGTGACCCAGGCCCAGCGCCTGTTCGGCGAGCCCGACTACCTCCTGCGCGTGGCCACCGTCGATCTGAGCGCGTTCCAGGAGCTCTACGACCGGCAGCTGGCCAAGCTCCCCGGAGTGCAGCGGCTGACGTCGACCCTGGTCATGAAGAACGTCGTGCACGACAGACCGCTGCCCGAGTGACGGCCTCCTGCAACCGCCTCTCCTTGTCCGCGCTCGGACTTGCTCCTACTTAGCCGTGCCGTCTGCGCCATCCGCGTCGCCCGCGTCCGGCTTCGGCGACGGGCCGCCGGAGGTCGGCGGCGCCTCCGGCCGGTTCGGCCCCCGCAGGGCCCGCCGCATGCGCGCGAGGAGGGGCGCTCCGACGTGGCGCCGGTGCCCGTGCACCCGGGGGTCGTCCGTGACGTCGTACCGCTTCACGTACGCCCCCAGGAAGGCCTGCAGCGTCGCGACGGCGGGGATGGCGATCAGCGCGCCGACCGCACCGAGGAGCGCCGTGCCCGCGATGACCGAGCCGAACGCGACGGCGGGGTGGATGTCGACGCTCTTGGCGGTGAGCTTGGGCTGCAGCACGTAGTTCTCGAACTGCTGGTAGACGACCACGAAGATCAGCACCCACAGGGCGTACCAGGGGTCGACGGTGAAGGCGAGCAGCATCGGCAGGGCGCCCGCCAGATACGTGCCGATGGTGGGGATGAACTGGGAGACCAGGCCGACCCAGACTGCGAGCACGGGCGCGTAGGGGACGCCGAGCACCTGGAGCAGGATGTAGTGCGCGATGCCGGAGATCAGTGCCATCAGGCCGCGCGAGTAGAGGTACCCGCCGGTCTTGTCGACGGCGATCTCCCAGGCGCGCAGCACCTCGGCCTGCTTGGCGGGCGGCAGCACCGAGCACAGCGCGCGGCGCAGCCGGGGCCCGTCGGCCGCGAAGTAGAACGAGAACAGCAGGATCGTCAGGAGCTGGAAGAGCCCGCCGAGGACCTGCGCGGAGACGTCCAGGACGCCGCTGGCGCTGTTCTGCACGTACTTCTGGAGCCAGTCGGAGTGGACCAGGCTGTCCTGCACCTCGACGCGCGAGAGGTCCGTGTGGAAGGTCTGGTTGATCCAGCTGATGACGCTGTCGAGGTAGTCCGGGAAGTCCTCGACCATGTCCACGATCTGGCCCGCGAGCATCGAGCCCATCAGCGTGATGAAGCCCGCGCTGACGATCATGACGCTGAGGAAGACCAGGAACGTGGCGAAGCCCCTGCGCAGTCCGCGCGCCGACATCCAGCTGACCGCGGGCTCGACCGCGAGGGCGAGGAAGAACGCGATCAGAATGTTGATCAACAGCCCGGTGAGCTGGTGGAACGCCCAACTGCCCAGCTGGAAGCAGGCGATGAGGGCGAGGGCGAGCACCAACGCGCGGGGCAGCCAGCGCGGCATGCGGGCGCCGTGCCCTGCCTCGGCCCCGGCGGGGGGCTCCGCGGGCGGCGTCGTGCCGAGGGGAGCGGTGTCCTGGGTGACCTGCGCGGTCTCGTCTGTCGGTGCCACGGGGCAAGTCTCGCCCACGCGAGGGCCCCTCAGGTGCCACCGTCGCATCTTGGGACGGTGGCCACGCGCGCGTGGAGGCCCGCCCGCCGCCGGACGAGCCGTCCGCGGTCAGCGCTTTTCGGCCGGTACGTCCATCGCCGTGCACACCGCGCGCCAGACGTCCTTGGCGTCCCAGCCCGCGTCCAGCGCCTCGTGGACCGTGCGGCCGCCCAGCTCCGCCATCACGTGATCGCGCGCGAACGAGTCGGCGTACCCCGCACCGAAGTGGGCCGCCATCCGCTGCCAGAAGACCGTCAACCGCATGCCTCCAGTATCGCGCCCCTGAGAGTGCAGACCGGCACAGGGGGCTTGCCGAGAACGCTTTCCGCCCTAACGTCGGGGCATGGCCGAAACCGGAGCATTCCCCGCCGCAGTGCCCTCCCCCGCCGCGGCGCTCTCCCCCCTCGCCCGCGCCGAGCACTTCGTCTGGCTCACCGCCCGCGTCCTCGAGCAGCGACGGTTCGCGTACCACTTCCTTGACTGCGCCGCCGGCGACGGCGGTGCCGCGGCGGCGGACGCGGTCGAGGCCGCCCTGGCCTCGTACGCCACCGGGGACGGCGGGTACGGCTACGCGCTCGACCCCACTCTGCGCGGCCCCGTGAGCCAGCCCCTGCACACCGGGCACGCGCTGCTGGTGCTGGACTCGATCCGCCGCTGCGGCGGGCAGCGGGCGGAGCGGATCTGCCGGTATCTGAGCGCGGTGTCGACCGCCGAGGGCGCCCTGCCCGCGGTGCATCCCGGCCAACGCGGCTACCCCGCGGCACCGTTCGTGCCGATCGTGGACGACCCGCCGAGCGAGCTGCTCGCCACCGGCCCCGTCGTGGGCCTGCTGCACCGCAACGAGGTGTGGCACGCCTGGCTCTTCCGCGCGACGGACTTCTGCTGGGCGGCGATCGAGGCCCTGGAGAGGTCCCACCCGTACGAGATCCGCGCGGCCGTCGCCTTCCTGGACGGGGTGCCCGACCGCCCCCGCGCGCGGGCCGCCGCCGACCGCATCGGGCGCCTCGTGCGCGAGCAGCGCCTGGCGGTGCTGGACCCGCGGGACCTGGCCGGGCATCCGGTGCCGCCCGGCAGCGCCCCGGGAGAGCACCACTTCGCGCACGACTTCGCGGCCACTCCCGAGTCGCTCGCGCGCTCGTGGTTCACCGACGAGGAGATGACGCGCTCCCTGGACTTCCTGGCCCGGGAGCAGCAGGAGGACGGCGGCTGGCCCGGGCGCGGGCGGCCGTGGGCGCCCGGCACGGCCCTGGAGTCGCGCCCGATCGTCACCGTCGAGGCCCTGCGCACGCTGCGCGCGTACGGGCGCCCCATCGGCTGAGCCGACACGGGCGCGCCACGCCCCCTCACCCCGTCGGTCTCACCCCGTCAGCGCCCGCACTCCCGCCGTGACGACGACGGCCGAAGCGATGACGACGAGGAACGGCGCGCGCAGCACCAGCGCCACGGCCGCGGCGGCGAGCCCTGCCGCCTTGGCGTCCAGGACGAGCGCCCGGCCGTCGGCGAAGGCCTGCTGGGCCGTGAGGGCCGCGAGCAGGGCCACCGGGAGCAGGGCGGCCATGCGCCGGACCAGCGGCCGCTCCAGCGCGCCCGCGGGCACCAGCAGCCCCGCCAGCTTCACCAGGTAGCAGCCGGCGAAGGTCGCACCGATCGCGATCCAGACGTTCACCGGCCCTCCCTCCGCGCGCGGTCACGCGCTTGTCGGCCCTCTACGAAGAGGACCATCGGCACCGCGAGAGCGGCCACCAGGACGGGGACGCCCGCGGGCAGCACCGGCAGCAGGCCGAGCCCGAGGACGACGGCGACGCCCGCGACGGCACGCTCCCGCGCGGTACGCAGCATCGGCGCGAGCAGCGCAAGGAAGACGGCAGGTCCGGCCGCGTCCAGGCCCCAGGCGTCGGTGTCGCCGATCGCCTCGGCCCCCAGCGCGCCGAGCAGGGTGGTGAGGTTCCACAGGACGTAGAGGCTGACCCCGGTGACCGTGAAGCCGATCCGGGCGGCGCGCCGAGTGGGCTGGGCGAGCGCGACGACGGTGGTCTCGTCGATGACCCAGTGCGCGGCGAGCGGCCGTACCGCGCGCGGGAGGGCCAGCACCTGCGACAGGCGCAGCCCGTAGAAGGCGTTGCGCACCCCGAGGAAGAAGGCGCCCGCGGCGGCGGTGAACGGATTACCGCCCCCGGCGAGCGCGCCGACCAGCGCGAACTGCGAGGCCCCGGTGAACACCAGCAGGCTGAGCGCACAGCTCTGCAGCACGCTGAGTCCGCCGCCCGCCGAGGTCACCCCGAAGGCGAAGCCGGAGAGTCCGACGGCCACGCCGACGCCCAGGGCGTTACGGACGACGGCGGCGTCCGGTTTTTCCGCGGTGCGCTCCCCGGCCTGCTCCCCGACCCGCTTCCCGGCCCCCTCCGCGGCCTCTCCCTCGACGCCGTGCACGTACGGAGCGGCGCTGTTCGAGCACGGATCAGGGACGCTCCTCGCGCACCTGCCGTCCGGTTCCTCTATGCCCGCGGGGGCCTGCTGTTCTGCCACACCCCGGACGGTACGAGCGTGGCCGCGGCCACGTCTTGTACGTTCTTGCGCTCCCGCTGGTACGCCCCCGGGGGCACCCCCACGATGCGGGTGAAGTGCCGGTTCAGGTGCGGCTGGTCGGTGAAGCCCACCGCGGCGGCCGCGTCCGCGGGTGCGGTGCCTGCGTCGAGGAGGCGGCGGGCCCGGCGCACCCGTGCGTCGGTGAGCCAGGTGTGCGGAGGCATCCCGTAGGCGTCGCGGAAGGCGCGCAGCAGCGCGAAGGGGCTGACACCGAGGTCGGTGGCGAGCCCCTGCAGGCTCGGCGGGTCCGCCAGGCGCTCCGTGAGGACGTCACGCGCGCGTGCCGCGGTCCCGGCCCCTGCCGTGCGCACCCGGCGCTCCGGCAGCCGCCCGCCGTTGAGCCGCAGCAGCCGCGTCACCGTCACCCGCAGCAGCGTGTCGGCTGCGAGGGCGTTGCCCTCGTCCGCCGCGCGCAGCACCCGGTGCACGAGGGTCACCGCGTACGGGTCGTCGAGCACCGGACGGACGAAGCCCGGCGCGCCCCGCAGCGTCGTCGTCTCCGCCGCGATGGCGGCGACCACCTCGGGTGCCGGGTAGATCGCCCCGTACCGCCAGCCCTCGGCGTCGCCGGCCCGCCCGGTGTGCGTGGTGTCGGGGTTGATCAGGCCGAGGGAGCCCGGCCCCGCGTGGCGGTCTGCACCCGTGTGGTGGAACACGTCCACCCCCTCGGCGATCGCCGCGATGACGAAGTGCTCGTGGGTGTGCCGTACGAACGTGCGACGGATGTAGTGGGCACGGAGCAGGTCGACACCGGGCAGCGCCGCGTACCGCCAGTGCCGTGCCCGCTCCGCCGAAGCTGCCATACGCCCATTCTGCGACGTGTCCGGCGCGGCCTCCGCATCGATTCCGCGACGGGGACCCACCCGCTTCCCCGCAGGTCGGCGCCGTTGTCAGTGGCGGGGTGCACGATGGGGGCATGGTCAGCTCTGCGTCCGGTGCCGACGGCGCCCCGCGCGCCCGGCGCGCTCTCGAAGGGTTCTCCCCCGCGACCCGCGGCTGGTTCACGGGGGCGTTCTCGGCGCCCACGTCCGCCCAGGCCGGGGCCTGGCAGGCCATCTCCGAGGGGTCCGACGTGCTGGTCGTCGCGCCCACGGGCTCGGGAAAGACCCTGGCCGCGTTCCTCGCCGCGCTCGACCAGCTGGCCTCGACACCGCCGCCCGCCGACCCGAAGAAGCGCTGCCGGGTCCTATACGTCTCGCCCCTGAAGGCCCTCGCGGTCGACGTGGAGCGCAATCTGCGCAGCCCGCTGACCGGCATCCGCCAGGAGTCGGTGCGCCTCGGCATGCCGGAGCCCGAGGTGCGGGTCGGCATCCGCTCGGGCGACACCCCGGCCGCCGAGCGCCGGGCGCTTGCGACCCGCCCGCCGGACATCCTGATCACCACCCCCGAATCGCTCTTCCTGATGCTGACCTCCGCCACGCGCGAGGCGCTCACCGGCATCGAGACAGTGATCCTCGACGAGGTGCACGCGGTCGCGGGCACGAAGCGCGGCGCCCACCTCGCGCTGTCCCTGGAGCGGCTCGACGAGCTGCTGCCGAAGCCCGCGCGCCGCATCGGCCTGTCGGCGACGGTACGGCCGGTGGACGAGGTGGCGCGCTATCTCTCCCCCAAGCGCAAGGTCGAGATCGTCCAGCCGCCCTCCGGCAAGGAGTTCGACCTGTCGGTCGTCGTCCCGGTGGAGGACCTCGGCGAGCTGGGCGGCTCCCCGGCGAGCGACGCCGCGGACGGCCCGGGCGGCGAGGCGGAGCGCCCCTCGATCTGGCCGCACGTCGAGGAGCGCATCACCGACCTCGTCCAGGCACACCGCTCGACGATCGTGTTCGCCAACTCCCGCCGCCTGGCCGAGCGCCTGTGCAACCGCCTGAACGAGATCGCGTACGAGCGGGCGACCGGCGAGGCGCTCCCCGAGGACCACTCGCCGGCGGAGCTGATGGCCGAGTCGGGCGCCGCCAAGGGCGCCCCGCCGGTGCTGGCCCGCGCCCACCACGGGTCGGTCTCCAAGGAGCAGCGCGCCCAGGTCGAGGAGGACCTCAAGGCGGGCCGGCTGCCTGCCGTCGTCGCCACGTCCAGCCTGGAGCTGGGCATCGACATGGGCGCCGTGGACCTGGTCGTGCAGGTCGAGTCGCCGCCGTCCGTGGCCTCCGGGCTGCAGCGGGTGGGCCGGGCGGGCCACCAGGTGGGGGCGGTCTCCACCGGAGTCGTCTTCCCGAAGTACCGGGGAGACCTGGTCCAGGCCGCCGTCGTCACCGAGCGGATGCGGACCGGGTCCATCGAGTCCCTGCGCGTCCCCGCCAACCCCCTGGACGTGCTGGCCCAGCAGCTGGTGGCGATGGTCGCCCTCGACACCTGGCAGGTCGACGACCTGCTGGCGGTGGTCCGCCGGGCGGCCTCCTTCGCCTCGCTCCCGGAGTCCGCGTTCACGGCCGTCCTGGACATGCTCGCGGGGCGCTACCCCTCGGACGCGTTCGCCGAGCTGCGCCCGCGCGTGGTCTGGGACCGCGTCGCGGGCACGGTCACCGGTCGGCCGGGGGCACAGCGCCTGGCCGTCACGTCCGGGGGCACGATCCCCGACCGCGGCCTCTTCGGAGTCTTCCTCGCCGGAGCCGACCCCAAGAAGGGCGGCGGCCGCGTCGGTGAGCTCGACGAGGAGATGGTCTACGAGTCCCGGGTGGGCGACGTCTTCACGCTCGGCACGAGCTCGTGGCGCATCGAGGACATCACGCGCGACCGCGTTCTGGTCTCCCCGGCGCCCGGAGTGCCGGGGCGCCTGCCCTTCTGGAAGGGCGATCAGCTGGGCCGCCCGCTCGAACTGGGCCGTGCGCTGGGCGCGTTCCTCCGTGAGGTCGGCGCGCTCTCCGCCGAGGAGGCGCGCGCCCGGCTGCTGAACACCGGGCTCGACCCCTGGGCCGCCGACAACGTCCTGGCCTACCTCGCCGAGCAGCGCGACGCCTGCGGGCACATCCCCGACGACCGCACGATCGTGGTCGAGCGCTTCCGCGACGAGCTGGGCGACTGGCGGATCGTCGTGCACTCGCCCTTCGGGGCGCAGGTGCACGCTCCGTGGGCCCTCGCCCTGGGCGCCCGCCTCACCGAGCGGTACGGCATGGACGCCCAGGTGATGCACGCCGACGACGGCCTCGTACTGCGGCTGCCCGACGCCGACCTGATGAGCCTGGACCTGCTCGACCAGGACCCCGGCGCACCCTCCACGGAGTACGACGCCGAGAAGGCCCCGGTGGGCGCGGGTGACGTGACCTTCGAGAAGGGCGAGGTCAACCAGATCGTCACCGACCAGGTGGGCGGCTCGGCGCTGTTCGCCTCGCGCTTTCGCGAGTGCGCCGCCCGCGCGCTGCTGCTGCCGCGCCGCAGCCCCGGCAAGCGCACCCCGCTGTGGCAGCAGCGCCAGCGCGCCGCGCAACTGCTTGAGGTAGCCAGCGAGTTCGGTTCGTTCCCGATCGTCCTTGAAGCGGTCAGGGAGTGCCTCCAGGACGTCTTCGACGTGCCGGGCCTCACCGAGCTGATGGGCGACATCGAGTCCCGCCGCGTCCGCCTCGTCGAGGTCACCACACCGGAGCCCTCCCCCTTCGCCCGCTCCCTCCTGTTCGGATACGTCGCCCAGTTCCTGTACGAGGGCGACTCACCCCTCGCCGAGCGGCGCGCGGCGGCCCTCTCGCTGGACTCCCGGCTCCTCGCCGAGCTCCTCGGCCAGGCGGAGCTGCGCGAGCTGCTCGACGCGGAGGTCCTCACCGAGCTGGAGCAGGAGCTCCAGTGGCGCACCGAGGACCGCCGCGTCAAGGACGCCGAAGGCATCGCCGACCTGCTGCGGCTCCTGGGGCCGCTGACCGCGGCGGAGCTGGCCGAGCGGGGTGCCGAGCCCGAGTGGGCCGAGGAGCTCGCCGCCGCCCGCCGCGTGATCCGGGTCCGGATCGCGGGCGCGGAGCACTGGGCGGCGATCGAGGACGCGGGACGGCTGCGCGACGCCCTCGGCACGGCCCTGCCCGTGGGCGTCCCCGAAGCGTTCACCGAGCCCGTCAAGGACCCGCTGGGCGACCTCCTGGCGCGCTTCGCGCGGACGCACGGCCCGTTCACCTCCGCCACCGCCGCCGCCCGCTTCGGTCTCGGCGCGGCGGTCACCGAGGGCGCGCTGCAGCGCCTCGCGGCGAACGGCCGCGTGGTGCAGGGCGAGTTCCACCCGGCGGGCATCGGCCAGGAGTGGTGCGACACCGCGGTACTGCGCCGCCTGCGCCGACGCTCCCTGGCGGCGCTGCGGCACGAGCTGGAGCCGGTGCCGCCCGCCGCCCTCGCCCAGTTCCTGCCCCAGTGGCAGCACCTGAGCGGGCACGGCCTGCGGGGCATCGACGGCCTGGTCCGCGCGATCGAGCAGCTGCAGGGCGCCACCGTCCCCGCATCGGCGCTCGAGAAGCTGGTCCTGCCCTCGCGCGTGGCGGGCTACGCCCCGGCGATGCTCGACGAACTGACCGCGGCGGGCGAGGTGGTGTGGGCCGGCGCAGGATCCCTCCCCGGGAAGGACGGCTGGGTCTCGCTCTATCTGGCCGACGCCGCGCCCCTGCTCCTGCCGCCCCCGCACCCCCTGGAGCTCACCGCCCTGCACCAGTCGGTCCTGGACACCCTCTCCGGGGGATACGGCCTCTTCTTCCGCCAGATCGCCGACCAGGTCCGCGCCACCACCCACCCGGAAGCCGGCGATCCGCAACTGGCCGACGCCCTCTGGGAGCTGGCCTGGTCCGGCCGCCTGACCAACGACACCCTGTCCCCGATGCGCTCGCTCCTGGGCTCCGGCCGCACCGCGGGAGCCACCGCGCACCGCGCCAAGCGCAGCATCCCGCGCGGGCGCTACGGCAGCCTGACCGCGGCCGCCCGCGCCACCTCGCGTACCGGCCCGCCGACGGTCGCGGGCCGCTGGTCACTGCTCCCCGAGCGCGAGCCCGACCCGACCCTGCGCGCCCACGCGCTGGCTCGCACCCTCCTGGACCGGCACGGCGTGGTCACCCGCGGCGCGGTGGCGGCCGAAGGGGTCGAGGGCGGCTTCTCGGCGACGTACCGGGTCCTGTCGGCCTTCGAGGACAGCGGCCAGGCGCGCCGGGGCTACGTGGTCGAAGGGCTCGGCGCGGCCCAGTTCGCGATGGACGGCGCGGTGGACCGGCTGCGCGCGACCGCGAACGCCCGCGAGCGCACGGACGGCGCCCGCCCCGCCGACGCCCAGGCGGCCGTGGTCCTAGCCGCCGCCGACCCCGCCAACGCGTACGGGGCCGCCCTGCCCTGGCCCGAGCCGCCTCCGGTCGCCCAGCCGCGTCCGTCCACCGGGCCGGACACCACCGACGCGCCCGCGAGCCGCAAGGGTGGCGTGGTGAGCCACAAGCCCGGCCGCAAGGCGGGCTCCCTCGTCGTCCTGGTCGACGGCGAGCTGACGCTCTACATGGAGCGCGGCGGCAAGACGCTCCTGGCGTGGCCCGCCGCTCCGGAGGAGGCGGCGACCGAGGACCCTCGCCTGCAGGTCGCTGCCGAAGCCCTGGCCAAGGCCGCCAAGGCGGGCTCCTTGGGAACGGTCACGGTGGAGCGGGTCAACGGAACCGCCGCGCTGACCTCGTCCTTCGCCCCACTCCTGGAAGGAGCCGGTTTCCACGCCACTCCGCGCGGCCTGCGCCTGCGCGCGTGAGCGACACGCTCTCCTCACGCCCCACCACGCCCCCCATGCCCCCCATGCCCCCCGTGCGCCTTGTGCCCCTTGTGCGCCTCGTGCGCCTCGTGCCCCCTTGGATCCACGACACAGCCGACCTCACCGGGCGCACTGTCCCGGACTCACCCGCGCGGCAATCACCTCGATGCCGCGTACCACCGCAGGCAACCTCAAGACTCCACCCCAGCACACCAGTTGACGACCCGTCAGATCCAGTCGTACCGTCCCGTCATGCCCGTCAAGGCGTACGACCTCACCGGACGCACCGCATTCGTCACCGGCGCCGCCAGCGGCATCGGCCGCGCGACGGCCCTGCTCCTCGCGGAGGCGGGCGCCACCGTGCACTGCGCCGACCGCGACGAGCAGGGCCTCCACGAGACCGCCACCCTCATCAAGGCCGCGGGCGGCACCGCCCACACGCACACCCTGGACGTGTCCGACCGGGCACAGGTGGACCGCGCCGTGAGCGCAGCCGCGGCGCCACCCTCCCCCGCCGCCACCCCCACGCCCCGCCTCGACATCCTCGCCGCCATCGCGGGCGTCATGCACAGCAGCCCGGTCCTGGAGACCCGCGACGAGGATCTCGACCGGGTGCTGGACATCAACTTCAAGGGCGTCCTGTACGCATGCCAGGCCGCGGCCCGCATCATGGTCGACGCGGGCTCGGGCGGCAGCATCGTCACCATGGCGTCGGGCGCCGTCGACACGGGCGGCCCCGGCCTCCTCTGCTACGGCGCGGCCAAGGCGGCCGTCGTCCAGCTCACCAAGACCCTGGCCACGGAAGTCGGCCCGCACGGCATCCGCGTCAACGCGGTCGCCCCGGGCTGGATCCGCACCCCCATGACCACCCGGCACGACACGCAGGCCCAGGCGCACACGGAGAAGGTCATGGTGCGGATGTCACCGCTCGGCCGCGTCGGCGAGGCCGACGACATCGCTCACGCCGTACTGCACCTGGCATCCGACGCCGCGTCCTTCACGACGGGCCAGATCCTCCGCCCGAACGGCGGCGTCGCCATGCCCTGGTGATCCGTCCCCCGAACGCCTTCCCCCGCACCCGCCCCAGCACGGCACCCGCGCGCGCCCACCACGCCACCGCCGTCCGCTCCCCCGGCCACCGCAGCGCCCCGTCGGGCCGACGGGCGTGACGCCTCGGCCCCTGCTTGCCGGCGCCCGCCACCCCCGCGGCCCGCGCCTTGGACACGCTGTGCACGGGGAGCACGCTCAGCCCCCAGCCGCCGGCCGCGACAGCGCCCTCCAGGACGCCCGCGTCGGGGGCGAAGGCCAGCCGCAGCACGCCCCACCACCACAGCGCCCCGAAGACCAGGGCCGGCGCCCAGCGCAGGACGCGCCACGGCACGCCCGTACCGCTCACGGCTGCCACAGAGGTCACCTCCCGCCCAACGCGAGGTCGACGCTAAACGCCCGGGTTCACCCCCTGGGAGGGCGCACCTCCGGCACCGGAAGCAACACGGCGCACGGACGGTGGCCCCGCTCCGCGAGGAGCGCCCGCACAGGGCGCCCCCCGCACCACGCCTCGGCCGCCTCCGGCCGGGGCGCTCACGGTCCCGCAGGCGTCAGCTGTTCTCCGCCTGGAACATCCAGTGGTGCTTCTCCAGATCGGCGGTGATGCCGATGAAGATGTCCTGGCTGACCGGGTCCGCCTCGCCGGTCGCCTCGACCCGCTCACGCATCCGCGTGATCACCGCGCCGAGCGCCTCGACGAGCGTCCCCACCGCGTCCACGTCCTTGACCCAGCCGTCGGCGACCTTGCCTATGCCGCTGCTCTGCGCCACGGTCACCGCACGCCCGTCGGGCGAGACACCGAGGGTGGAGGCGCGCTCGGCCACGGTGTCGGAGTGCTGCCTGGCCGTGTCCACGACCTCGTCGAGCTGCAGGTGCACGGAGCGGAAGCGCGGGCCGACCACATTCCAGTGGATCTGCTTGGCCACCAGCGACAGGTCGACCAGGTCCACGAGGGCACCCTGCAGGGCGTCCGAGACCGTCTTCAGATCCGCATCGGACAGCGGGCTCTTCACGACGTACATCTGTCTCCTCCAACACACGAGCGATTGACGTAAATCCTCCCCAACCATTACACAAAAGCAGTAAATAGGTCGATTCGCGGACGCAGCGTCACGCAAGCCCCCTCAGACCCCGCCGCAGACCCACCCCGGACGCACAGAAGCCCCTGCCGGCACCCGGCAGGGGCTTCCACACACGTCTCGGAGCTGCTCGCAGGCAGCCCGGTGTCACGCCGCGACGACGTCCACCGCTTCCGCGGGCGCCTTGATCGTGACCCGTTCCGGTGGCACGCCGGCCACGGAGACGGAATTGAGCATCGAACGAACCGGCGCACGCACCGGTTCGGGGACCGCTGCTGCAGACTCAGCCAGCTCGGCGAGCGACAGTTCGTCGCTCACTTCACGCATGAGCTCGGACATCCGTACGTCAAGCGCGTCGCAGATCGCGGAAAGCAGCTCGGAGGAAGCCTCCTTCTGCCCCCGCTCCACCTCGGAGAGATAGCCGAGCGAGACTCGGGCGGACGAGGAGACTTCGCGCAGAGTACGGCCCTGGCGCTGGCGCTGCCGACGCAGCACGTCACCCAGCAGGCGACGGAGCAGAATCATCGGTGGCTCCCTCCTCGGACCGCGTAGCCGCATCCTTCACGCCCCACCGTACCGCCTCGCGCGGCGGCCGTGCGGGGAGCGATGTCGTGTTCACTCAGGGCTGCAAACATCAATTCCCCCCGTTCTGTTCCGTATCCTGTGCCCGCCCATTCTCGGCACGTTCTCCGGAGAGCTGCTCGAGAAGCAAGGTGAGCACGCTCCGTACACTCTCTGTACGGATTTCCGAACGGTCACCGTTCAACCGCAGGGCGGCCACTTTCCCACGGGCTCCGCCGTCGGCGTAACCGGGCATCCTTTCGACCGACGATCCCGCGTCCGGCGTTTTCGGCCCCGTCACCGCGGTATCCGGCCCCGTCACCGCGGTATCCGGCCCCGAAATCGCCACGTACACGGTCCCGACGGGCTGCCCGTCCTGCGGATCGGGTCCCGCGACCCCGGTGGTCGCGATGCCCCAGTCCGCCCGCAGCACCGTGCGGACGCCGTCCGCCATCTGCCGGGCGACCTCGGGATCCACCGCCCCGCGCTCGTCCAGCAGAGTGCCGTCGACCCCCAGCACGTCCCGCTTCAGCTCCGTGGCGTAGGCCGTCACGGAGCCCCGGAAGACCTTGGAGGCCCCCGGCACGGCCGTGATCTCGGCGGCCACCAGGCCCCCGGTCAGCGACTCGGCGACGGCGAGCGTCTCGCCGCGCGCGGCCATGAGCCGCAGCAGCCTGCTCGCCGACACCGCGGCGCCCGAGAGCCCGGGGGACGTCACTGCGCGGCCTCCCGGGCGGCCTCGGCGGCCGCCAGCCGTGCCTCGGCCATGCCCTGCCTGCGCAGCACCACGGCCTGTTTCACGTAGTCGAGCCCGGTCACCACGGTCAGCACCACGGCGACCGCCATCACCCAGAACCGGAACGTCGCGAGCGGCCCGGTCAGGGCAAGAACGTACATCCCGACCGCCGTGCCCTGCGCGAGCGTCTTCATCTTGCCGCCGCGGCTGGCCGGAATGACGCCGTAGCGGATCACCCAGAAGCGCAGCAGCGTGATCCCGAGCTCACGCCCCAGGATCACCCCGGTCACCCACCAGGGGAGGTCGCCGAGCCAGGACAGACAGATCAGCGCGGCGCCCATGATCGCCTTGTCGGCGATCGGGTCGGCGATCTTCCCGAAGTCCGTGACCAGGTTGTACGTGCGGGCCAGGTGCCCGTCGAAGAGGTCGGTGATCATGGCGACGGCGAAGGCGGCCCAGGCGAACGAGCGCCAGGCCGGGTCGTACCCGCCGTTGCCCAGGAGGAGCATCACGAAGCCGGGCACGAGCAGCAGCCGGATCATGGTCAGCAGATTCGCGACGTTCCACAGGCTGGCCTGATTGACCGCCGCGGCGCCCAGCTTCCCGCCACGCACCGGCGTGGCGCTCGCAGCGCCCTGCGCGCCGGAGCCGCCCGCGGGTGCCGGGACTTGTGTCATCTGCCGGCCTCCTCTAGACACTCAGCCACCAAGTCCACGCCCTCCGTGCCGACGACCTTTGCCACGACCATACGGCCGACCTGCGGGGCGCCCCCACCGGTGGCACCCGTCAAGCGGATCTGGCCGTCCGTCTCGGGGGCCTGGTGCGCGGCTCTGCCGAGCGGGCCCTCCTCCTCGTCGAGGGACTCGACCAGGACCTCGACGGTCTCACCGAGCCGCTCATCGGCGCGCTGCGAGGTGAGCTCCTCGGCCAGGCGCGCGATGTGCGCGAGGCGCTCGTCGACGACGTCCTGGTCGAGCTTCTCGTCGTAGGTGGCCGCTTCGGTGCCCTCCTCGTCGGAGTAGCCGAAGACGCCGATGGCGTCGAGCCGGGCGCCCGTCAGGAACCGCTCCAGCTCGGCGAGGTCCGACTCGCTCTCGCCGGGGAAGCCCACGATGAAGTTGGAGCGCACACCGGCCTGCGGGGCCTTGGACCGAATGGTGTCCAGGAGCTCCAGGAAGCGGTCGGTGTCGCCGAACCGGCGCATGGCGCGCAGCACGCCGGGCGCGGAGTGCTGGAAGGACAGGTCGAAGTAGGGGGCGACCTTCTCCGTCGACGTGAGGACGTCGATCAGGCCGGGCCGCATCTCGGCGGGCTGCAGATAGCTGACGCGGACCCGCTCGATCCCGTCGACGGCGGCCAGCTCGGGCAGCAGCGTCTCCAGGAGGCGGATGTCGCCGAGGTCCTTGCCGTACGAGGTGTTGTTCTCGGAGACGAGCATGACCTCCTTGACGCCCTGCTCGGCGAGCCAGCGGGTCTCGCCGAGGACGTCGGAGGGCCTGCGGGAGATGAAGGAGCCGCGGAAGGACGGAATGGCGCAGAAGGAGCAGCGCCGGTCGCAGCCGGAGGCCAGCTTCACGGAGGCGACGGGGTTGGTGCCCAGGCGCCGGCGCAGCGGGGCGCGCGGCCCGGACGCGGGGGCGACGCCCTCGGGCAGGTCCTGCGGGACGGGCGCGGGCTCCACGGGCGCGTGGCCCGGCAGGGCGACGTCCGACTGGGCGCTCTGCCGCTCCGCGGGGCTGATCGGCAGCAGCTTGCGCCGGTCGCGCGGGGTGTGGGCCTCGACGCTGCCGCCGCTGAGGATGGTCTGCAGGCGGCCGGAGATGTCGGCGTAGTCGTCGAAGCCGAGTACGCCGTCGGCCTCGGGCAGTGCGTCGGCGAGCTCCTTGCCGTATCGCTCGGCCATGCAGCCGACCGCGACGACGGCCTGGGTCCTGCCGTGGCCCTTGAGGTCGTTGGCTTCGAGGAGGGCGTCGACGGAGTCCTTCTTGGCGGCTTCGACGAAGCCGCAGGTGTTGACGACGGCGACGTCCGCGTCCTCGGCGTCCTCGACGAGCTGCCAGCCGTCCGCCTCCAAGCGGCCTGCGAGCTCCTCCGAGTCCACCTCGTTACGGGCGCAGCCAAGGGTGACAAGGGCGACAGTGCGGCGTTCGGGCATGGTCTCAAGACTACTTCGTCCCCGTCGCGGCCCCGGCCGCCAGGGTTACCCGCCGGTCGGCCCCGGGTCGGCGGCCGGTCACCCGGCCGTCACCGCCTCCCGCGCGGCATCGCTGGTCAGCCGCCCGGGAGGGGGCGGTCAGCCGGCCTCCGGGTCGCCCTTCGTGTAGGTCAGGCGCTCCACCTGGCCGGGCTCGAATTCGTTCTCGACCTGCTTGCCGTTCACGTACAGCTCGATCGCGCCGGCGTCGCCGAGGATGAGGGCGATCTTCTGCTTGTCCTGGAAGGTCTTGGCCTGGCCCTGCTCCAGGACGCCGTCGAAGAGCGTGCGTCCGCTGTGGTCCTTGGCGGAGATCCAGCTGCGGCCGTCCGCGGCGTCGACCTTGACCGTGACCTTGTCGCGCGGGACGCCCGCGATGGCGCTGTCCGACGGGTCGGGCTTCGGATCGGCGGGCTTGTGGGGCTTGGGCTTCTGCGGGGGCTTGCTGCTGGCCGGGGTGGAGCCCTCGGCGAGCGACTTGGAGCTGTCCTTGTCGTCGCCGCCGCCGAACGCGGTGAAACCGACGAAGCCGATCACCGCGACGATCGCGGCGACCATGGCCGCGGTCCAGTTCGGCCTGCGGGGTTCGGAGCGGATGCGCTCGGCCTCGAAGAGGGGCGCCGCCGGCGTGGGGGCGGGCGGGCGACCGCCGTGCCCCTCGTCGTACTGCGCGACGAGCGGCGCCGGATCGAGTCCGACGGCGCGCGCGAGGGTCCTGATGTGGCCGCGGGCGTACACGTCGCCGCCGCACCGGGAGAAGTCGTCCTGTTCGATCGCGTGCACGATGGGGATGCGCACCCGGGTGGACGAGCTGATTTCGTCGACGGTCAGGCCGCTGTCGATACGGGCCTGCCGCAGGGCGCGGCCGATCGAGGGCCGGTCGTCGGCCGGGCGGTCGCCCGCGGGGCCGCCGTCCGCCGGGTTCTCGTCGGCGACGTGGTCGGGTCGGTCGAGGCGGTCGTCTGAAGGTCGGTCGTCTTCAGGGGAGTTGCCGATGGACACGGGGGCGCCTTTCGAGCGTGTAGCCACCTGCCGGAGGTTCATTTTATGGGGGTCTTGAAAGGGTGGGGCAACCGGGCGGACGGACTTTGTACGCCATCAGAATGGCCGGACATCCTGATGGTGGGACATCGTGCTCCTGTCTCCCTCAACTTGACGTACGCCGAAGGGAAACGGTTGCTCGCCCATCCCTTACGGGTGAGGACCGCTGCCCGCCCTTATGGGTGAGCCTCCCCGCGGATCACGGAGAGCACGCCGTCCAGCTCGTCAGGTTTCACAAGAACGTCACGTGCTTTTGAGCCTTCGCTGGGCCCGACGATGGAGCGGGACTCCATCAGGTCCATCAGCCGACCGGCCTTGGCGAACCCGACGCGCAGCTTGCGCTGGAGCATGGACGTGGACCCGAACTGGGTGGAAACCACCAGCTCAGCGGCCTGGCACAGCAGATCCAGGTCGTCGCCGATGTCCTCGTCGATCTCCTTCTTCTGCTTGGTGCCGACGGTGACGTCGTCCCGGAAGACGGGCGCCATCTGGTCCTTGCAGTGCTGGACGACCGCGTGGATCTCGTCCTCGGTGACGAAGGCGCCCTGCATACGGGTGGGCTTGTTCGCGCCCATCGGCAGGAACAGACCGTCACCCTTTCCGATGAGCTTCTCCGCGCCGGGCTGGTCGAGGATGACGCGGCTGTCGGCGAGCGAAGAGGTGGCGAACGCGAGCCGGGACGGCACGTTCGCCTTGATCAGGCCGGTCACGACGTCCACGGAGGGCCGCTGGGTGGCGAGCACCAGGTGGATGCCCGCCGCGCGCGCGAGCTGGGTGATGCGCACGATCGAGTCCTCGACGTCGCGCGGGGCGACCATCATCAGGTCGGCGAGCTCGTCGACGATGACCAGCAGGTACGGGTAGGCCTGCAGCTCGCGCTCACTGCCCTCGGGCGTCTTGAGCTTGCCCTCGCGCACGGCCTGGTTGAAGTCGTCGATGTGCCGGTAGCCGAAGGCCGCGAGGTCGTCGTAGCGCAGGTCCATCTCCCGCACGACCCACTGGAGGGCCTCGGCGGCCTTCTTCGGGTTGGTGATGATCGGCGTGATCAGGTGCGGGATGCCCTCGTAGGCGGTGAGCTCGACGCGCTTGGGGTCCACGAGGACCATCCGGACGTCCTCGGGCGTCGCTCTTATCATGATCGAAGTGATCAGGCAGTTGATGCAGGACGACTTGCCGGAGCCGGTGGCACCGGCCACCAGGATGTGCGGCATCTTGGCCATGTTGGCCATCACGTAGCCGCCCTCGACGTCCTTGCCGAGCGCGACGAGCATGGGGTGGTCGTCCTCGGCCGCGTCGGCCAGGCGCAGTACGTCGCCCACGTTGACCATCTCGCGGTCGGTGTTCGGGATCTCGATGCCGACCGCGGACTTGCCGGGGATGGGCGAGATGATCCGGACGTCCGGGGAGGCCACCGCGTACGCGATGTTCTTGGCCAGTGCCGTGATCTTCTCGACCTTCACGGCGGGGCCGAGCTCGATCTCGTAGCGCGTGACCGTCGGGCCGCGCGTGAAGCCGGTGACGGCGGCGTCGACCTTGAACTCGGTGAAGACGTTCGACAGCGAGTCGACCACGGCGTCGTTGGCGGCGCTGCGCGACTTGCCGGGGCCGCCGCGCTCCAGGAGGTCGAGCGAGGGCAGCGAGTAGGTGATGTCGCCGGACAGCTGCAGCTGCTCGGCGCGCGGCGGCAGCTCGCGCGGGGCGTCGGGCGCGGACTTGGTGAGGTCCGGCACGACGCTCTCAGCGGGCTCCTGCGGCTTCTTCCTGAGCTTGCCGGGCACGGGCGCGTCCGTGGCGCGCGCGGTCGGCACAGGAGCCGCCTGCTCGCGCTCCTCGCGCTGTTCGCGCTCCCCCCGCTCCCCCGACACGCCCTGCGTCAGATCGGCGACCAGCGCCGAGGGCGGCATGCCGTGCATGACGGCCCCGTCCAGGGCGGCAGCCGCGGCGGCCGCCACGTCCACGGCGTCCATCGGCCGGTCCATGTCCGGCTGTACGGGGGTGCGGCGCGGCCTGCGCCGCCGGGAGAGCGCGTCCTCCTCGGCCAGGTCGGGCGCGTACCCGTCCGGGGCGGGGGTGCGCCGGCGCGCGGAGCGCGCGGGCAGCGCCTCGCGCCACTGGTCGTCGTAGCGCTCGTCGTCGTCCGTGAAGGCGTCGTCCTCCTCGGGCGCCGCCTGGACGACGCCCAGGCGGGTGCCCAGCAGGCGCAGCCGCTGCGGGATGGCGTTGACGGGCGTCGCCGTGACGACGAGCAGCCCGAAGACGGTGAGGAGCACCAGGAGCGGCACCGCGAGGATCTCGCCCATGGTGAAGATCAGCGGGGTGGAGGTGGCCCAGCCGATCAGGCCGCCCGCGTCCCTTATCGCCTGCATGCCGTCGCTGCGGGCGGGCGAGCCGCAGGCGACGTGGACCTGGCCGAGCACGCCGACGACCAGCGCGGACAGGCCGATCACGATGCGGCCGTTCGCCTCGGGCTTCTCCGGGTGCCGGATGAGCCGGACGGCGACCGCGCCGAGCAGCAGCGGCACCAGCAGGTCGAGGCGGCCGAAGGCGCCGGTGACCAGGACCTCGACGAGGTCCCCGACCGGGCCGCGCAGATTCGACCAGGTGCCGGCGGCGACGATCAGCGCGATGCCGAGGAGGAGGAGCGCGAGGCCGTCCTTGCGGTGGGCCGGGTCCAGGCCCTTGGCGCCGCGCCCTATGCCGCGGAACATGGCGCCGACGCCGTGCGCGAGGCCCAGCCAGACGGCGCGCACGAGTCGGTACACGCCCCCGGTGGGACTGGGCGCCGGCTTGGGCGCGGGCTTCTTGGCGGCCGCCTTCTTGGCCGGCGCCTTCTTCGCGGGCGCCCGCTTGGCCGCGGCTTTCTTCGCGGGCGGTCCGGCAGCGGCCTTCTTCGCCGGAGCCTTGGTCGGCGCGGCCGCCTTCTTCGCGGGCGTCTTCTTGGCTGCGGACTGACGTGAGGCCATGGGTGTGAGGTTACCGGTGCGGACCACTGCTCACACGTGTGCCCAGTGCTTCACCCGTCTGTGTCGCCCTTGCCGTGGCGGAGAACTGACGGTGATTCACCGGGCCCGCGTGGCACGAAACCTCCGCAGAGGCTCCGCGTCACGTCAGTTCTGCGAGGGGACCGAGGGGGCACCGCTGCCGGTGCCCGGCTCCAGGGCGTCAAGAGCCCGCCGCAGGCCGGTGAGTTTGCGTTCGAGATGGGCGGCGGTGGCGACCGCCGCCGCGTCCGCCGACTCGTCGTCCAGCTGTTTGGACAGCGCCTCGGCCTGCTCCTCGACCGCCGCGAGCCGCGCCGACAGCTCGGCGAGCAGACCCGCCGGCTCCTTCGCCTCGCCGGCCGCCGCCTTGCCGCCGCCCTCCAGCTGGAGACGCAGCAGGGCCGCCTGCTCACGCAGTTGGCAGTTCTTCATGTACAGCTCGACGAACACCGACACCTTCGCGCGCAGCACCCACGGGTCGAAGGGCTTGGAGATGTAGTCCACAGCACCCGCGGCATAGCCGCGGAAGGTGTGGTGCGGCCCGTGGTTGATGGCGGTGAGGAAGATGATCGGGATGTCCCGGGTCCGCTCCCGCCGCTTGATGTGCGCCGCGGTTTCGAATCCGTCCATTCCTGGCATCTGGACGTCCAGCAGAATGACCGCGAAGTCGTCCGTGAGTAGTGCTTTGAGCGCTTCCTCCCCGGACGATGCCCGCACCAGTGTCTGATCGAGCGCAGAGAGGATGGCCTCCAGCGCCAGCAGATTCTCCGGCCGGTCATCGACCAGGAGGATCTTGGCCTTCTGCACCATGGCCCGCCCTCCTCGCCCCGGCGAAACACCGGGCGCCGCCCCAGAGGACGACTCCCTTGCGCCGCCCGTCCTTGTGCCGGTCATGGTAGCCGCACCCCGCCTGTCGCCACACCCTGTCACCGCGATGTCACTGTGCACGTAGCAGAAACGCGGTGGGAGACCAGAAGGTTCCCCGAATACCGCGGTTCTACACGGCCTCGACCACACTCTGTCAGCAACTGCGTGTGACGAAGCCGTTTCTCGGTCACTCGCCGCGCATCCACTGCTCCATCACCGACAACAGGTGATCCGGGTCGACCGGCTTCGTGACGTAGTCGGAAGCTCCGGAGTCGATCGCCTTCTCCCGGTCGCCCTTCATCGCCTTCGCGGTGAGCGCGATGATCGGGAGCCCGGCGAACTGCGGCATCCGCCGGATCGCCGTCGTCGTCGCGTATCCATCCATCTCGGGCATCATGATGTCCATCAGGACAACCGTCACATCGTCGTGCTGCTCCAGCACTTCGATGCCCTCCCGGCCGTTCTCCGCGTACAGCACCGCCAGGCCGTGCTGTTCCAGGACGCTGGTGAGCGCGAAGACGTTGCGGATGTCGTCGTCGACGATCAGGACCTTCTCCCCGCCGAAGTGGAACCCGCGCCGCGCGACGGCCGGCGTCTCCTGCGCCGAGGGCACGGGGACGGGCCACTGCTCCTGCGGCTGCTGCTCCTGGGGGGCGGCCGCCGGCAGGGCCGGGGGCTCCTGCGCGGGCGCGGCCCTGCGCCGCCTGCGGAAGAGCGCGGCGGGCCCCGTGGGCGGCGTCTCCTGGCGCGCCGGAGCGGCCTCGGACGGCGTCGCCTCGTCCGCCGCGGCGCCCTCCTCCAGGGCGGGCAGCTCCCGCGGCTGGGGCGGCGGAGCCAGCTGCGTGTAGCCCTGGGGCGGCAGTTCGCTCGGGTGCAGCGGCAAATAGAGCGTGAAGGTCGAGCCGCGGCCCGGTTCGCTCTGCGCGTGGATCTCGCCACCCAGGAGCCGTGCGATCTCGCGGCTGATGGACAGGCCGAGGCCGGTGCCGCCGTACTTCCTGCTGGTCGTTCCGTCGGCCTGCTTGAACGCCTCGAAGATGACCCGCATCTTGCTGGCCGCGATGCCGATGCCGGTGTCGGTCACCGAGAAGGCGATCAGGTCGGCGTCCGCGTCGCGCAGCGAGCCCGCCTCCAGGAGCTGCTCCCGGATCGCGTTGGGCACGTCGTTGTTGGCGTGCCGGATGACCAGCTCGACCGCTCCGGAGTCGGTGAACTTCACCGCGTTCGACAGGAGGTTGCGCAGCACCTGGAGCAGGCGCTGTTCGTCCGTGTGCAGCGTCGCGGGCAGCTCCGGGGACACCCGTACGGAGAAGTCGAGCCCCTTCTCCGCGGTCAGCGGACGGAAAGTGGCCTCTACGTAGTCGACGAGCTGGACCAGGGCGATGCGCGTCGGAGAGACGTCCATCTTGCCCGCCTCGACCTTCGACAGGTCGAGGATGTCGTTGATGAGCTGCAACAGGTCCGAGCCCGCGCCGTGGATCGTCTCGGCGAACTCGACCTGCTTGGGGGTGAGGTTCGCGTCGGCGTTGTCGGCGAGCAACTTCGCGAGGATCAGCAGCGAGTTGAGCGGCGTGCGCAGCTCGTGCGACATGTTCGCCAGGAACTCGGACTTGTAGCGCATCGAGACCGCGAGCTGCTCGGCGCGCTCCTCCAGGACCTGCCTGGCCTCCTCGATCTCGGTGTTCTTGACCTCGATGTCGCGGTTCTGCTGGGCCAGCAGCTCGGCCTTCTCCTCCAGTTCGGCATTGGAGGACTGCAGCGCCTTCTGCCGGTTCTCCAACTCGGCCGAGCGCTCGCGCAGTTGCTCGGTCAGCTCCTGCGACTGCTTGAGCAGCACCTCGGTCTTCGTGTTGACGCTGATGGTGTTGACGCTCGTCGCGATCATCTCGGCGATCTGGCTGAGGAAGTCCTTCTGGATCTGCGTGAAGGGCTGGAAGGCCGCCAGCTCGATCACGCCGAGCACGGTCCCCTCGAAGAGCACCGGAAGCACGATGACCTGCGCGGGCGGCGCCTCGCCGAGCCCCGAGGCGATCCGCAGGTACCCCGAGGGCGCGTTCTCCACCAGGATCGTGCGCCGCTCCTTGGCGGCCGTCCCGATGAGCGTCTCGCCGGGCCGGAACGAGGTGGGCATCGACCCCATCGAGTAGCCGTAGCTGCCGAGCATCCGCAGCTCGTACGCGTCCTCGTGGTCGCCCCCGAGGTCCTGCCCGTCGTCCGTGGGCATCGCAAGGAAGAACGCGCCGTGCTGCGCCGAGACGACCGGCGTCAGCTCGCTCATGATCAGCGAGGCGACGTCCTCCAGGTCGCGGCGGCCCTGCATCAGGCCGGAGATCCGCGCGAGGTTGCCCTTGAGCCAGTCCTGCTCCTTGTTGGCGAGGGTCGTGTCGCGCAGGTTCGCGATCATGGTGTTGATGTTGTCCTGCAGGGCCTGGATCTCGCCCGCCGCGTCGACCTCGATCTTCAGGTTGAGGTCGCCGCGGGTGACCGCGGTGGCGACCTTCGCGATGGCGCGCACCTGACGGGTCAGGTTCCCGGCCATCTCGTTCACCGACTCGGTGAGGTCGCGCCACGTGCCGTCGACGTCACGCACGCGTGCCTGGCCGCCCAGCTGCCCCTCGGTGCCCACCTCGCGGGCGACCCGGGTGACCTGCTCGGCGAACGACGACAGCTGGTCGACCATCGTGTTGATGGTCGTCTTGAGCTCCAGGATCTCGCCCCGGGCGTCGATGTCGATCTTCTTGGTCAGGTCACCCTTGGCGATCGCGGTGGTGACCATCGCGATGTTGCGGACCTGGCCGGTCAGGTTGGACGCCATCGAGTTCACCGACTCGGTGAGGTCCTTCCACGTACCGGAGACGCCCGGCACCCGCGCCTGGCCGCCCAGGATGCCGTCCGTGCCCACCTCGCGGGCCACCCGCGTGACCTCGTCGGCGAACGAACTCAGCGTCGTCACCATGGTGTTGACCGTGTCGGCGAGCTGCGCGACCTCACCGCGCGCCTCGACCGTGACCTTCTTGGTGAGGTCGCCGTTGGCGACCGCCGCCGAGACCTGCGAGATGTTGCGCACCTGGCTGGTCAGGTTGTTGGCCATCAGGTTGACGTTGTCGCTCAGGTCCTTCCAGATGCCGGTGACACCCGGCACCCGCGCCTGACCGCCCAACTGGCCCTCGGTGCCCACCTCGCGCGCCACCCGCGTGACCTGCTCGGCGAACGACGACAGCTGGTCCACCATCGTGTTGACGGTCGTGACGAGTTCGAGGATCTCGCCCTTCGCGTCCACGGTGATCTTCTTGGAGAGGTCGCCCATGGCGACCGCCGTGGTGACCTCGGCGATGTTCCGCACCTGGAGGGTGAGGTTGTTCGCCATGCCGTTCACGGACTGCGTGAGGTCCTTCCAGGTGCCCGAGACGCCCTGCACCTCGGCCTGGCCGCCGAGGATGCCGTCCGTACCCACCTCGCGGGACACCCGCGTGACCTGCTCGGCGAAGGCGGACAGCTGGTCCACCATCGTGTTCAGGGTGTTCTTCAGCTCCAGGATCTCGCCGCGCGCGTCCACGTCGATCTTCTGCGACAGGTCACCGCGCGCCACCGCCGTCGCCACCTGCGCGATGTTGCGGACCTGCGCGGTGAGGTTCCCGGCCATGCCGTTCACCGAGTCCGTCAGGTCCCGCCACACACCGGCTACGCCCGGCACCTGCGCCTGACCGCCGAGGCGCCCCTCGGTGCCCACCTCGCGGGCCACCCGGGTCACCTGGTCGGCGAAGGCGGAGAGCTGGTCCACCATCGTGTTGATGGTGTTCTTCAGCTCCAGGATCTCGCCGCGCGCGTCGACCTCGATCTTCTGCGACAGGTCACCGCGCGCCACCGCCGTGGTGACCTGGGCGATCTGGCGCACCTGGGACGTCAGGTTCCCGGCCATGAAGTTGACGGAGTCCGTGAGGTCCTTCCACGTACCGCTCACGCCGTCCACGCGCGCCTGACCACCCAGCCGGCCCTCCGTGCCCACGTCCCGCGCCATCCGCGTGACCTGGTCGGCGAAGGACGACAGCTGGTCGACCATGGTGTTCACGGTGTTCTTCAGCTGGAGCATCTCGCCGGAGACGTCCACGGTGACCTTCTGCGACAGGTCGCCGTTGGCCACCGCCGTCGTCACCTGCGCGATGTTGCGGACCTGCCCGGTGAGGTTGCGGAAGGCGGTGTTCACCGAGTCGGTGAGGTCCTTCCAGGTACCGGCCGCGCCCTGCACCTGCGCCTGGCCGCCCAGCTCACCCTCGACACCGATCTCCCGCGCCACCCGGGTGACTTCGGAACCGAAGGCGGACAGCTGGTCCACCATCGTGTTCGTGGTGTTCTTCAGCTCCAGCATCTCGCCGGCGACATCGACCGTGACCTTCTGCGACAGGTCACCGTTCGCCACCGCCGTCGTCACCTGCGCGATGTCCCGCACCTGCGTGGTCAGGTTGCGGAAGACCGTGTTGACCGAGTCCGTCAGGTCCTTCCAGGTGCCCGCGGCGCCCGGCACGTTCGCCTGACCGCCGAGCTGCCCCTCGGCACCGACCTCGTTGGCCACGCGCGTGACCTCGTCCGCGAACGTGCGCAGCGTCTCGGTCATCTGGTTGATGGTCTCGGCGAGCTGGGCGACCTCGCCGCGCGCGCTCACCGTCACCTTCCGCGACAGGTCACCGTTGGCGACGGCCGTCGTGACCTCGGCGATCCCCCGCACCTGCGCGGTGAGGTTGCCGGCCATGAGGTTCACCGAATCGGTGAGGTCCTTCCACACACCCGCCACACCCGGCACCTGCGCCTGGCCGCCGAGCTCGCCCTCCGTGCCCACCTCGCGGGCGACGCGCGTCACTTCGGAGGAGAACGACGAGAGCTGGTCCACCATCGTGTTGACGGTGTTCTTCAACTCCAGCATCTCGCCCGCGACATGGACGGTGACCTTCCGCGACAGGTCGCCCTTGGCCACCGCCGTCGTCACCAGCGCGATGTCCCGCACCTGGGCGGTCAGGCGGTACGCCATGGTGTTCACGGAGTCCGTGAGGTCCTTCCACGACCCGGACATCCCGCGCACCCTGGCCTGCCCGCCGAGCTTGCCCTCGGTGCCGACCTCGCTGGCCACGCGCGTGACCTCGTCGGTGAACGTGGAGAGCTGGTCGACGAGGTTGTTGACCGTCCGCCCGACCTTCAGGAACTCGCCGCGCAGCGGATGGCCGTTCCCGTCCAACCCCTGGGCCCGCAGCTCCATGCGCTGCTCCAGGTCGCCCTCGGCCACCGCGGAGAGCACCCGGCCGACCTCGGAGACCGGACGTACGAGATCGTCGACGAGCGCGTTCGACGCGTCGATCGCGGCCGCCCAGGAGCCCTCACTGGCTCCCGCCTCAAGTCGTTCCGTGAGTTTTCCCTCACGTCCGACCATGCGCCGCACCCGTGACAGCTCGCCCGTCAGATGCAGATTCCGGTCCGCCACCTCATTGAAGACCGCCGCGATCTCCGACATCACGTCGTCGCCGGAGACCGTGAGGCGCTTGCGGAAATTGCCGTCCCGCATCGCCACGAGGGCCGCGAGCAGCCTGTTCAGCGCCGCCGCATCCACGGAAGCCGTCGTCCCGCCGCGCGGTTTGCGCTGTTTGTTCAGGGACTGTCCGTCTTTCGCGCGCGTCTTAGTGCCCCGCGTCGCTGCGCCAGACTCCACTGTGTCCCTCCCGCAAGGGTCGACCGGTACTGCTCGGGTTTTCCTGGGCTGTCTCCATGAGCCTGCCCAGTGTTTCACCATGGCTGAACCAGGCCATAACAGTTCGGCAGCTTCGCACACCGTCCGCACACCCTCCGGGCGGAAACACTGACGACCGGCATCAGCATGGACGGCGAAGGTAAGTAACCTTGCATCCGGCTGTCCAACCACCCCGGTCCTGCCCGGCCAGGGCGGTGGTACACGAAACAAGCGGGCATCGGAGGGGCGGCCGCACCATGGGTTCGGGAGAACTGGGCGTCGAGACAGTCGCCACTGTCGACGCCGTCGATACTCGTACGAGGAGTGCTGTGATCACCGCGCGCGCGGCTGCCACCTTCGACCCGGTCGGACGGTCCGTCGCGACGGCTCGCTCCTTCGTCCGCGACACCCTCCAGGGCTGGGGGTTCTCCGACATCGTCGACGACGCCGTCGTCCTCACCAGCGAGCTGGTCACCAACGCCGTGGTGCACGCCGGCACGGCAGCCGACGTGGAATGCCTGCGCAGCGAGGGCGCCGTCCGCATCGAAGTCTCCGACCGCTATCCGGAACGCGAGATTCCGCTCCAGCAGTCGTCCGTGAACATGGGCAGCCCCGACCGCGAGGGCGGCCGCGGCCTCCAGCTCTGCGCGGCCCTCGCCACCCGCTGGGGCGTCGACTACTCCCCCACCCACAAGCAGGTCTGGTTCCAGCTCGACCTGCCCGACCGCCCGGTGGGCACCCGCACCGCGGGCCCCTCGCTCCCGGCCGAGCTGCTGCCCATCGCCGACGGCAGGGTCCGCGTCGCGGTCATCCAGATCGACCGCCTGGGCGCCATCTCCGCCTGGAACGAGGACGCCGAGGAACTCTTCGGGTACGTGGCCGAGCAGGTCATCGGCAAGCCCCTCAACGACCTCGCGGCCTGGCCGCACACCCCCGGCACCAGCACCGGCATCGCCGAGGCCCTCCAGCTCTCCCGCTGGGAGGGCAGCTACGGAGTCCGCGGCGCCAACGGCCGGGTGATCCCGGTGTACGCCTCGCACCTGCGCGTGCGCGACACCGACGGCGAGCCCTCCACCGTCTGCCTCCTGGTCCGCGACGACGAGCGCGCCGTGCTGCAGACCCCGCTGCGCGGCGCGGCCCCCGAGCCCGGCTCCCGCAGCGAGGGGCACTCCGCGGACCCCTTCGAGGTGTTCATCGGCTCGCCCGCCCCCGACGACCTGGACGGCCTGCTCCAGCGGACCGTCGAGCGCGCCCGCGACATGCTCGACGGCGACGCCGCCTTCCTGCTCCTCGCCACCGACGACGAGACGGAGCTGGAGGTCCGCGCCTCCACCGGCCTGCCCTCGGCCCGCCAGCGCTTCGCCCGCGTCCAGGTCGAGTCGGCCCCGGGGCGCTACGGCTCCGCCCGCATGCCCGCCGTCCACGAGGACCTCACGGTCGTGCCGGGCGCGGTCCCGCTCCTCGCGGGCACCGGCATGCGCTCCGTCGTCACGGTCCCGCTGAAGGTGGAGGGCCGCCTCACCGGCTCCCTGGGCGTCGCCGCCGAGGCCGCCGGCCGGTACTCGAACGAGGAGGCCCTGCGCCTGCAGTTCGCCGCCGACCGCATCGCCCTCGCCGTGGAGTCCGCCCGCCTCGGCGAGCTGGAAAGACTCCGCCGCGGCTCGCTCTCCTTCCTCGTGGAGGCCTCCGACCTGCTCGCGGGCACCCTCGACCGGGACCAGACCCTGGCCCTCATGGCCCAGATGACGGTCCCGACGCTCGCCACCTGGTGCGCCGTCTACACGATCGCGGACCAGTCGGCCGAGCCCTACCTCTCGTACGTCCTGCACGAGGACGAGGAGCGCATCGACGGCCTCAAGGCCCTCCTCTCCAAGATCGCCCCGCCGGACCCGGTGCCCACCCCGGGCGCCCGCGTCTGGGCGGCCCCCTCCGAGGCCGCGCACCAGGCCGCCCTGCGCACCTCCATGCGCAGCCTCGGCCTCGGCGAGCCCATGACCCTGGGCACGGGCATCGGCACGACGCTCTCCACCGCCTCTGCGGTGGGCGGCGAGACCGTGGTCCTGCCGCTGGTGGCCCGCAACCGCGTCATCGGCATGCTCACCCTCGGCAAGCCCTCCGACGAGCACTTCCGCCAAGAGATCCTGGAATTGGCCGAAGATCTCTCCCGCCGGGCGGCCCTCGCCCTCGACAACGCCCGGCTGTACTCCGAGCGCATGGCCATCAGCCAGTCCCTCCAGCGCAGCCTCCTGCCGCCCGGCCTCCCCCAGGTCCCGGGCGTCGAGGTCGAGGTCATCTACCGCGCGGCCGGCGAGGGCAACGAAGTGGGCGGCGACTTCTACGACCTCTTCCCCATCCGCGACGGCGCGTACGGCTTCGCGATCGGCGACGTCTGCGGCACGGGACCGGAGGCCGCGGCCGTCACGGGCCTGGCCCGGCACGCCCTCCGCCTGCTCGCCCGCGAGGGCTTCGGCGGCCCCGCCGTCCTGGAGCGCCTCAACGCGGCGATCCTCGACGAGGGCGCCCGCAGCCGCTTCCTGACGCTCCTGTACGGCGAGTTGTGGCCGCAGGAGGACGGTTCGGCGGTCCTGAAGATCGTCTGCGCCGGCCACCCGCTCCCGCTCCGCCTGCGCCAGGACGGCACGGTCGAGCCGTACGCGGAACCGCAGCCGCTGCTCGGCGTCATGGACGACCTGGAGTTGTACGAGCAGACGATGACGCTCGACCCGGGCGATGTCCTGCTGTGCGTGACCGACGGCGTCACCGAGCGCCGCGAGGGCACCCGCATGCTCGGCGACGACGGCCTGGCGGACGTCCTGACGACCTGTACGGGCCTGACGGCCGGCGCGGTCGCGGCCCGCATCATGCGCGCGGTGGAGCGTTTCGCGACGGACGCCCCGTCGGACGACATGGCGATCCTCGCGATGCGCGTCCCCGGCCTCCAGAAGGACTGAGCGCTTCCGGGGCACGCCGACGTGCCCCGGAACCCGCCGACTCCCGAATCAAAGCTCCCGGTCATGGGACCGGACAGAAAAAGGCCCCCGCCCAACTGGGCGGAGGCCTTTCCTTCTTGAGCCCCCAAGCGGAATCGAACCGCTGACCTTCTCCTTACCATGGAGACGCTCTACCGACTGAGCTATAGGGGCCTGCTGCGCTTCGGGGGTTTTCCCCGCGGCAACGGAATAGATCATACCCGAAATCGAAGGCGCCTCGAACCGCCTCCCCGCGCACTTTCCCCCCTTCCTCCGGCCTTCCTCCGGCCTTCCTCTGGACCGCTCCCACGGCCGCTGCCACTCTGCGCCCATGCCGACCCGACCCGGTACGTCCGCGCGGTACGCCGTGCCGCTGCTCCTCGCGGCCCTGCTCTGCCCGCTCACGGCCTGCGGCTCCGACGACGACAAGCCCGCCCCGCCCACCGGGGTGCCTGCGGCGACGGAGTCCCCGCGCCCCGGCGACCAGGAGGTCACCCTCTCCTGGAAAGGCGCGCGGCGCGTCTACGCCGTCCACGCCCCACCCGGTTTCACCCGCGCCGAGAGGCTCCCGCTGGTCATCGCCCTGCACCCCTATCCGGGCGACGGCGCCTCGGCGGCGGCCATCAGCGGCCTCAGCGCCAAGGCGGACGAGGAGAATTTCCTCGTCGCCTATCCCGACGGCCTCAACAAGGCCTTCAACGCCCTCATCTGCTGCGGCTCGCAGGACGACGTCGGTTTCGTCCGTACGCTGACGCATCGGCTGACCGGCACGTGGAACGCCGATCCCCGGCGCGTCTACGCCACCGGCATCTCCAACGGCGCCGACATGGCGTACAAGCTCGCCGTCGAACTCCCGGACACGTTCGCGGCCATTGCCCCGGTGAGCGGCGGATATCTGGGCACCGACACGGAATCCGCCTCGTACGTGCCGAGGACGCCGGTGCCGGTGCTCACCTTCCTGGGCGGCCTCGACCGCTCCTACGCCGCGATGGACGCGGGAATCGAGACCTGGCAGCGTCGCCTTTCCTGCGAGCCGGGCAAGCCCGCCCGGCTCGGGAAGAAGGTCACCAGGACGACGGCCCGGTGCGGCGACGGCTCGGAGGTCGTCGTTTATCGGCTGCCCGGCATGGGCCATTCCTGGCCCGGTGGCGCGGGCGGCGGAATGGCCGACCCGGAAGCGGGCGTCGACGCGACGGACTTGATGTGGGAGTTCTTCAAGTCCCACATCAGAAAGGCCTCGTGAGGGCCGGGCTCCGCTCAGAAAGCCGGCTGGAGGAGTCCACCGAGCGCATTGCACGCGGACACCACACGCTGCAGGTCGCGTCGCGACATCGACGCCCCGGCCGGCAGGGCCAGCGTCTCGTCGGCGGCCCGCTCGGTCTCGGGCAGGTGCACGTCCCGCCAGAACCGCGGCGTGCGGTGCACGGGAGTCTTCACCGGCACCCGGCAGTCGATTCCCTTGGCCCGTACGGCGCGGGCGAACGCGTCACGGTCCGGCCGCCCGTTGCCGGGCACCCGCACGACGTACTGCTGGTAGCTGTGCCCCGCATGGCCGTCGGGCGTCACGACCCCGCTGAGCCGCCCGCTGAGGTAGGCGGCGTGCGCCCGCCTGAGGTCCGGCTCGTCGTGCGGGGCGTCCGGCTCGGCCTGCTCCAGGACGAGCAGGCCCCGGCGCTGTCCGAGGTCCCGCAGCCGGCGCACGTCGGCCTGGTGGCCGAAGCGGTGCACGACGACGACGGCGGCCGTACGCGGGGTCACCGCGGCGGCAACGGCGTCGGGGTCGAGGCAGTACGTCGACGGCTCTATGTCGGCGAAGACGGGCACCGCACCGGCGAGGACCACGGCCTCCGCCACCTCGGCGTTCCCGTAGGCCGGCACGACGACCTCGTCGCCCGTACCGACTCCCGCGGCTCGCAGCATCTCAACTGTCCCCATACCTCGGGATGTTGGTCGCGCAACGTGAACGGCAAGTAACAGAAAACAAAAAAGAGCTGGTCCCTGAACCGAAGTTCAGGGACCAGCTCTTCTTATCAAAAGGAGTTCGGCGGCGTCCTACTCTCCCACAGGGTCCCCCCTGCAGTACCATCGGCGCTATGAGGCTTAGCTTCCGGGTTCGGAATGTAACCG
>NZ_JBIARE010000008.1:0-138904 GCF_042889645.1 Streptomyces sp. NPDC002564
CATCGGGCCGATGTGATCGGGATGTCGGGGCTGCTGGTGAAGTCCACGGTGATCATGAAGGAGAACCTGGAGGAGCTCAATCAGCGCAAGATGGCGGCTGATTTCCCGGTGATTCTGGGTGGTGCCGCGCTGACGCGTGCGTATGTGGAGCAGGATCTGCATGAGATCTATGAGGGTGAAGTGCGCTATGCGCGCGACGCGTTCGAGGGTCTGCGTCTGATGGACGCGCTGATCGCGGTCAAGCGGGGCGTGCCGGGGGCCGTGCTGCCCGAGCTCAAGCAGCGCCGGGTGCCCAGCAAGGCCTCCGCCGCCGTCCTGGAGGTCGCCGAGGACGAGGGGCCGGCCCGTTCGGACGTGGCCGTCGACAATCCGGTGCCGACGCCGCCGTTCTGGGGCACCCGCGTGGTCAAGGGCATCCCGCTCAAGGACTATGCGAGCTGGCTGGACGAGGGTGCCCTGTTCAAGGGGCAGTGGGGTCTCAAGCAGGCCCGCAAGGGCGACGGGCCCTCGTATGAGGAGCTGGTCGAGAGCGAGGGGCGGCCCCGGCTGCGCGGCTGGCTGGACCGCCTGCAGACCGACAACCTCCTTGAGGCGGCCGTCGTGCACGGCTACTTCCCGTGTGTCTCCAAGGGCGACGACCTGATCATCCTGGACGACGAGGGCAACGAGCGGACCCGCTTCTCCTTCCCGCGCCAGCGCCGCGGCCGCCGTCTCTGCCTGGCTGATTTCTTCCGTCCGGAGGAGTCCGGCGAGACGGACGTGGTGGGCCTGCAGGTCGTCACCGTCGGTTCGAGGATCGGGGAGGCCACCGCCGAGCTGTTCGCCGCCGACTCCTACCGCGACTACCTCGAACTGCACGGCCTGTCCGTCCAGCTCGCCGAGGCCCTGGCCGAGTACTGGCACGCCCGCGTCCGCACCGAACTCGGATTCGGCGGGGAGGACCCCTCGGACGTCGAGGACATGTTCGCGCTGAAGTACCGCGGCGCCCGCTTCTCGCTGGGCTACGGCGCCTGCCCCGACCTGGAGGACCGCGCCAAGATCGCCGAGCTGCTCCGGCCCGAGCGGATCGGCGTCCAGCTCTCCGAGGAGTTCCAGCTCCACCCCGAGCAGTCCACCGACGCCATCGTCATCCACCACCCCGAGGCGAAATATTTCAACGCGCGCTGATCCCGGCGCAGTCGTACACTGGTCGGTCCAGTGCAGGCCGGTTGCCTTCCCGTCAGAAGGAGGCAGCCGGCCTTCTCGTCCCTTACGGAAGGTGTGGTCGCATGACCAGTACGGTTCCCGCGCTCGGCACCCCTCCCCACGCTCCCGGGTCCACTCGGGCAGGGGATGCCCCTACGCCCGAAGGCTCCGCGCTGCAGGGCGTCCTGCTCGACATGGACGGCACACTCGTGGACTCCGAGGGCTTCTGGTGGGACGCCGAGGTCGAGGTCTTCGCCTCCCTCGGCCACGCCCTCGACGAGGCATGGCGCGATGTCGTCGTCGGCGGCCCCATGACGCGCAGCGCCGGGTTCCTCATCGAGGCGACGGGCGCCGACATCACGATCCCCGAGCTCACCGTGCTGCTCAACGACGGCTTCGAGAACCGCATCAGCCGCTCCCTGCCCCTCATGCCCGGCGCCGCGGGCCTGCTCGCCGAGCTCAGCGCGCACCAGGTGCCCATGGCCCTGGTCTCCGCCTCGCACCGCCGCATCATCGACCGGGTCCTCGACTCGATCGGCGCCCACCACTTCGAACTGACCGTCGCGGGCGACGAGGTGGCCCGCACCAAGCCCCACCCCGACCCCTACCTCCTGGCCGCCCGCGGGCTCGGCGTCGACCCCGCCCGGTGCGCCGTCATCGAGGACACCGCGACCGGCGTCGCCTCGGCGGAGGCCGCGGGCTGCCGCGTGGTGGCCGTGCCGTCCGTCGCGCCCATCCCCGCCGCCGCGGGCCGCACAGTGGTGCCCTCCCTGGAACACGTCAACCTGCCTTTCCTGCAAGGCCTGATGACTCTCTGACAGTTCCGTCGTAAGCCTCCTCAGGGGTGTGACGTTTCCCACTCGACCGGGGGTCGACAGTGGCGCACACGTATGCAGTGCGCCCTTTCGTGCCCGCGGACGGCGGGACGTTGTGTCCTGATTGATGGATGCGTGCACGAAACCTTCCGGTGTCGGGTTATCAGTGTGAGCACGCCCGGTTTCGCAGCGTGATGGAAGGCGGGCTCATGCCGCCTTCGGAGCTCGTCTGGTGCGGACTAATCTCGTCGCGAGAACATCGCCCCACCCCCCGTGCCCCACCAACCCTCACCCCGCGTTGCGGGATTCACGGGAATCAAGAGCTCTGGAGAACGTCGAGCATGAACCGCAAGACTTTGGTGCTGCCGGCTGTCATAGGTCTGCTGGCCCCCGCGCTCGCCGCGTGCGGTGGTTCGGACGGTGGCGACGGCGACAAGCCGATCGCGGTCGGCACCACGGACGCGTTCGCCATCTCCAAGGAGGTGCCGGCGCCCTTCGACCCGGCGTACGCCTATGACGCCGGCTCCTGGAACCTGCTGCGCCAGACCGTCCAGACGCTGATGGCCATGCCGCGCGGCGGCGGCGACCCGCAGCCCGAGGCCGCCGAGCAGTGCGGCTTCACCGACACCGGCAACGAGCGGTACGCCTGCACCCTGCGCAAGGGCCTGACGTTCTCCGACGGCAAGCCGCTGACGGCCGCCGACGTGAAGTTCTCCATCGAGCGGGTCCGCGACATCAAGATCAAGGACCCCAGCGGTTCCGACGGCCTGGTGTCCAACGTCGACGAGATCGAGGTCCAGGGCGACCGCGACATCGTCTTCCACCTCAAGACCCCCGACGCGACGTTCCCCTTCAAGCTGGCGACGCCCACCGCGGGCATCATCAGCAAGGACCACTACAGCAAGAACAAGCTGCGCGACGGCTTCGACGTGGACGGCTCCGGACCGTACACCGCCAAGCAGGAGGTCACGGACAACCGCCTGGTCAAGACGGTCTTCACCAAGAACCCCAAGTACAAGGGCGCGTTCAAGGTGCAGAGCGACAAGGTGGAGCTGCGCAACTTCGCCGACACCGCCGCCATGGGCAAGGCGCTCGACGACGGCGACATCGACCTCATGACCCGCACCATGTCGCCCGAGCAGGTCAAGAAGCTCGACGCGTCGACGAGCAAGAAGATCGACCTCGTCGAGATGCAGGGTCTGGAGATCCGCTACCTCGCCTTCAACACCGACGCCCCGACGGCCAAGAACAAGGCCGTGCGGCAGGCGATGGCGCAGATCGTCGACCGCGGCGCACTGGCCTCCTCGGTGTACGGCTCGACGGCCGACCCGCTGTACTCGCTCGTGCCGTCCACCATCACCGGGCACGCCAACTCGTTCTTCAACCAGTACGGCAACCCGAGCACGTCCAAGGCCCGCTCCCTGCTGAGCAAGGCCAACATCACCACCCCGGTGAAGATGACGCTGCACTACACCACCGACCACTACGGTCCGGGCACCAAGAAGGAGTTCGAGCTGCTGCGGAAGCAGCTGAACGACTCCGGCCTGTTCGACGTGTCGATCAAGGGCGTGCCGTGGAGCACCTTCCGCGCCGCCGAGCGCAACGGCAAGTACGCGGCGTACGGCATGGGTTGGTTCCCCGACTTCCCCGACGCGGACAACTTCCTCGCGCCGTTCCTCGACAAGGACAACTTCCTCGGCTCGCCGTACGTGAACGACACGATCAACGACCAGCTGATCCCGACGTCCCGCCGCGAGGCCGACCGGCTCGCCGCCTCCAAGCCCATCCGCCGCATCCAGGACATCGTCGCCCAGGACGTGCCGGTGCTGCCGCTGTGGCAGGGCAAGCAGTACATCGCGGCGCGCGACGACATCACGGGCGTCGAGTGGGCGCTCAACTCCTCGTCGAACCTCCAACTGTGGGAGCTCGGCCGCGGCGTCAGCGGCTGACCTCCGCTCCGGGGCCCGCCCCAAGTTCCAGCGAACGACCACCACACCAAAGGCACGTACGTGAAATGTCGTAACCAGTGGCTTGCCCTTCCCCTCACGGGAGGGCTCGCCGCCGCCCTGCTGACCGGCTGCGGCACGGAGCAGGGCGGCGCGGGGGACACGGGCGACGCGGTCGTGATGGGGATGTCCGACGACGTCCTCGCCACCGACCCGGCATCCGGCTACGACCCCGGGTCCTGGCTCCTGTTCAACAACGTCTTCCAGTCGCTCCTGAGCTTCCCCAAGGGCGCCACCGAGCCCCAGCCGGAGGCCGCCGAGGAGTGCGGCTTCACGGACTCCCGGGCGCGGGTCTTCAAGTGCGAGCTGCGCGACGGGCTGAAGTTCAGCAACGGCAACGCGCTGACGTCCAAGGACGTCAAGTTCTCCTTCGACCGCATGCGGAACATCAACGACGACGCCGGTCCGGCGATCATGTTCCCGATGCTCGACCGGGTGCAGGCGCCGGACGCAAAGACCGTCGTCTTCCGGCTGAAGTACTCCGACGCGACCTTCCCCAGCAAGATCGCCTCGGGCGCCGGTTCCATCGTGGACCACCGCGAGTACGACATGAACGCGCTGCGCACGGACGGCAAGGCGGTCGGATCGGGGCCCTACCGGCTGGACTCCTTCGGCAAGGAGCGGGCGTCCTTCTCCGTCAACTCCGACTACCGCGGCTCCGCCAAGGCCAAGAACGACGGCGTGGCCATCAAGTTCTTCCACGGCGACCAGAAGGGCCTCAAGAAGGCGCTCGTGGGCGGCGACGTCGACGTGGCCTACCGAGGCCTCGCCGCCGCGGACATCGCGGACATCGAGCGGGACACCTCCGACGACGGCCAGGACCTCGACATCGTCGAGGGCACCAGCGCCGAGGTGCAGCACCTGGTCTTCAACATGAAGGACCCGGTGGCCGGCAAGCTCGGCGTGCGCAAGGCCATCGCCTACCTCCTGGACCGGGACGCCCTGGTCAAGGAGGTCTACCAGGACACGGCCACCCCGCTGTACTCGATCGTCCCCGCGGGCATCGGCGGCCACAACACCGCGTTCTTCGACACCTACGGCGCCCGCCCGCAGCGCGCGAAGGCCGCGGCGGCGCTGCGCGGCGACGGCATCGAGGGCAAGGCCAAGCTCACGCTCTGGTCGACCCCCTCGCGCTACGGCCCGGCCACCGACCAGGAGCTCAAGGCGATCGCCAAGCAGCTCAACGCGTCCGGCCTCTTCGACGCCGACGTGAAGTCCGTCGAGTTCGACCAGTACGAGAAGGACATCGCGGCCGGCAAGTACGGCGTCTACGTGAAGGGCTGGGTGCCGGACTACCCGGACCCGGACAACTTCACCCAGCCGTTCTTCGGCAAGGGCAACGTCCTCGGCAACCACTTCGAGAACGACGCCATCACCGGCCGGATCATCCCCGGCACGGCCACCCAGAGCGACCGCGGCAGGACCGACAAGCAGTACGGCGAGCTGCAGGACATCGTGGCCAAGGAGCTGCCCGTCCTGCCGGTGTGGCAGGCCAAGCAGTACGCGGTGGTCCGCGACAGCGTCTACGGCCTGGAGTCCTGCCTCGACGCCTCCACGGTCTTCCGCTTCTGGGAGCTCAGCAAGGGCTGAGCCGGGCCCCGCGCCACCGCGGACCGACGAAAAGCGGACCGACGAAGAGCGGACCGACGAAAAGGTGGCCGCCCCCGCACGGGGACGGCCACCTTCGTCGTTCGCTGCCGCGGAGGAGCGGGCCGCGGGCGAGTGCGCCGCGCCGGAGCCGCGGCTACTGCGCTCCGGGGCGCACCAGACCGCTCTCGTACGCGTACACCGCGGCCTGCACCCGGTCGCGCAGGCCCAGCTTCGTCAGGACGTGGCCGACGTGGGTCTTCACCGTCGTCTCGCTCACGAAGAGGTCCGCGGCGATCTCCGCGTTCGACAGGCCGCGGGCGACCAGCTTCAGGACCTCCACCTCACGGTCGGTGAGCGTGTGCAGGGTGTCCGGCACCGGCTCGTCACCGGACGGCAGGTGCGCGGAGTACTTGTCGAGGAGCCGGCGGGTGATGCTCGGCGCCAGCATCGCCTCGCCCGCGGCGACCACCCGGATCGCCTGCACCAGCTCGTTCGCCGGGGCGTCCTTGAGCAGGAAGCCGCTGGCGCCCGCGCGCAGCGCCTCCACCACGTACTCGTCGAGATCGAAGGTGGTCAGGACCAGCACCTTCGCCGGGCCGTCCCGGCCGGGACCGGTGATCTGCCGGGTGGCCTCGACCCCGTCCATCCGCGGCATGCGGATGTCCATCAGGACCACGTCGGGCTGCAGCGCCCGGACCTGGTCGAGAGCCTGCAGGCCGTCTCCGGCCTCGCCGACGACCGCGATGTCCTGCTCGGCCTCCAGGATCATGCGGAAGCCGGTGCGCAACAGCGGCTGGTCGTCGACCAGTAGGACGCGGATGGCCACGTGTGTCTCCTTAGCTAGCCCGGGCCCATTCTGCCCTGCTCGCCCTGCGCCGACTCGGGCGCCCTCACCGGAAGCGGATACGGCGGGGGAGTCCCCCCGAATTCAGGACATACCGCCTTGTGGTCGCACCAACCGCACAACTTGGTCGGCCGCGGCCGCCAGTCCCCGGTCTCCGTCGCCAGCTCGATGGCCTCCCACAGCGCGAGGAGCTTGCGCTCGACCCGCTCCAGATCGGCCACCACCGGGTCGTACGTGATCACGTCGCCGCTGCCCAGATAGACGAGCTGGAGACGGCGCGGCACGACCCCCTTCAGGCGCCACACCACCAGGGCGTAGAACTTCATCTGGAAGAGCGCGCCCTCCGCGTACTCCGGACGCGGGGCCTTGCCCGTCTTGTAGTCGACGATGCGGACCTCGCCCGAGGGGGCCACGTCCACCCGGTCGATGATGCCGCGCAGCTTCAGCCCCGAGTCCAGCTCGGCCTGCACGAACAGCTCCCGCTCGGCCGGCTCCAGACGCGTCGGGTCCTCCAGCGTGAACCAGCGCTCCACCAGCCGCTCCGCGTCGCCCAGCCAGCGCGCCATGCGCTCGCCCTCCGGGTCGTCGGCGAACAGCTCCGTCAGCTCCGGCTTGGACTCCCGCAGCCGGTCCCACTGGCCCGGGATCAGCGACTTGGCGCGCGGCGCCGTGCGCTCGCCCGCGGGCGCGTCGAAGAGCCGCTCCAGGACCGCGTGCACCAGCGTGCCCCGGGTCGCCGCCTCGCTCGGCTTCTCGGGCAGCTTGTCGATCACCCGGAACCGGTACAGCAGCGGACACTGCATGAAATCGCCCGCGCGCGAGGGCGACAGGGACGCCGGGCGCACGGCCGCCACGGCACCGTCGGAGCTGGTTTCCATGAGGACAGACCCTACGACCCGCCACCGACAACAGCCGCATACCATCGACGACAGACCCTCTCGCCCTGCATGATCGTGCGGGTAACCACGCCATATTGGGGCGAGGGACGCTTCGAACGAGGGGACATCGTGGACGAAAGCGGCGGGAGCGGCAGGCCGCAGTCCGACGGCGCCGAGGACCTGCGGCCGCACGGCACGGACGGCTCCCAGGAGCCGGCGCGCCCGGTCGACACGGCCCGGGAGCCGACGCGCCCGGCAGACGCGGCCGGTGGACCGGGACGCCCGGCCGACCCGGCCGACGCCCCGGCGCGGCCGCGCCAGGACGGCGCGGACACGCCCCCGGCGGACCCGCGGGGCCCCGAGGGCCCACCGCCGCACCCCGAGCCCCGGCCCCGTACCTCCTTCACCAAGGCACCCCCCGAGGAGCCGCCCGCCGAGCCGCGCCGCCCCCGGGCCGCGAGCGGCGGGCCCACGGGCAAGGGCGGCCCGGTCCCGCCCAAGGCGCAGAAGGGCCCCGGCGGCGGACTGCTCATGGGCCGGCCGTTCGGCGTGCCCGTCTACGTGGCGCCCAGCTGGTTCCTCGTCGCCGCCCTCATCACCTGGGTCTTCGGCGACCAGCTCGACCGCGTCCTGCCCGAGCTCGGCGGCGCCCGCTACCTCGTCTCGCTCTTCTTCGCGGTCGCCTTCTACGCCTCCGTGCTCGTCCACGAGCTCGCCCACACCGTCGCGGCCCTGCGCTTCAAGCTGCCGGTGCGCCGCATCCAGCTGCAGTTCTTCGGCGGCGTCTCGGAGATCGAGAAGGAGTCCGAGACGCCCGGCAGGGAATTCGTCCTCGCCTTCGTCGGCCCGCTGCTCTCGCTGGTCCTCGCCGGGGTGTTCTACGCCGGCATGCAGGCCGTCGAGCCGGGCACGGTCCCCGGCGTCCTGCTGGCCGGCCTGATGATCTCCAACCTCATCGTCGCCGTCTTCAACCTGCTGCCCGGCCTGCCGCTGGACGGCGGCCGGATGCTCCGCGCCGTCGTCTGGAAGATCACCGGCAAGCCCATGAGCGGCACCGTCGCCGCCGCCTGGGTCGGCCGCGCCCTCGCCATCTCGGTCCTCATCGGGCTCCCGCTGCTCAACCAGTCCGGCGCCCTCGGCGGCGACGCCCAGGACATCGGCGGCATGGACACCGTCACCGACGCCCTGCTCGCCGCGATCCTCGCCGCGATCATCTGGACCGGCGCGGGAAACAGCCTGCGGATGGCCCGCCTGCGCGAGCACCTGCCCGAGCTGCGCGCCCGCACCCTGACCCGCCGTGCCGTCCCGGTGGAGACCGACACCCCGCTCTCCGAGGCGCTGCGCAGGGCCAACGACGCCGGAGCCCGCGCCCTCGTGGTGGTCGACGCCGACGGCGACCCGATGTCCGTGGTCCGCGAGGCCGCCATCGTCTCCGTGCCCCAGCACCGGCGCCCCTGGGTGAGCGTCGGCGGCCTCGCCCAGGACATCACCGAGGGCATGCGGATCTCCGCCGAGCTCGCCGGGGAGGAGCTGCTCGACACCCTCCGGGCCACCCCCGCCACCGAGTACCTGGTGGTCGAGGAGTCCGGCGAGATCTACGGAGTGCTGTCCGCCGCCGACGTGGAGCGCGCCTTCGTCAAGGCCATGGCCCGCCCCTCCTAGCCCCCGGGCCCCGGCGCCCGCGGCCATGGTCGGCGGCCCGCGCGGGGGCCGGTAGGCTGGTCACATGTCCGAACCGACCGGTGCCGCCCGCCGTCGCGGGCCCTTCAAGGTCGGGGACCAGGTCCAGCTCACCGACCCCAAGGGACGCCACTACACGTTCACGCTCGAGGCCGGGAAGAATTTCCACACCCACAAGGGTTCCTTCCCGCACGACGAGCTGATCGGCGCTCCCGAGGGCAGTGTTGTCCGTACCACGGGAAACGTCGCCTATCTGGCGCTGCGACCCCTGCTCCCCGACTACGTCCTGTCCATGCCCCGCGGCGCCGCCGTGGTCTACCCCAAGGACGCGGGGCAGATCCTGGCCTTCGCGGACATCTTCCCCGGCGCGCGCGTCGTGGAGGCGGGCGTGGGCTCCGGCTCGCTCAGCAGCTTCCTCCTGCGCGCCATCGGCGACCAGGGCATGCTGCACTCGTACGAGCGCCGCGAGGACTTCGCCGAGATCGCCCAGCAGAACGTGGAGCGCTACTTCGGCGGTCCGCACCCGGCCTGGCAGCTGACCGTCGGCGACCTTCAGGACAACCTCAGCGACACCGAGGTCGACCGCGTCATCCTGGACATGCTCGCCCCCTGGGAGTGCCTGGAGGGCGTCTCCAAGGCGCTCGTCCCCGGCGGCATCCTGTGCTGCTACGTGGCGACGACCACCCAGCTCGCCAGGACCGTCGAGTCCATCCGCGAGATCGGCGGCTTCAACGAGCCCACCGCCTGGGAATCGATGATCCGCAACTGGCACATCGAGGGCCTGGCGGTCCGTCCGGACCACCGTATGATCGGACACACCGGATTCCTGCTCACCGCCCGCCGCCTCGCGGACGGCGTGGAGCCCCCCATGCGGCGCCGCCGCCCCGCCAAGGGCGCGTACGGCGAGGACTACTCCGGGCCGAACGCCGACGGCGGCACCCCGCGCTGACCCGCGCGGGCGCCCGCGGCCAATGAGCAGGCGCCGCCGCCGAGTTCCCTGACCGACCAGGGAACTCGGCGGCGGCGCCGTTTCGTTGACGGGGTACCGGCCGCGTACCGCGCGAGCACCGTGAAGACCACCGGACCCCGGTGTTCCACCGCACTGTGACGTATGGCACGATGCTGGCCACCTCCCCACCGGCACGCCCTCACAGGAGACACTTCCTCGTGCAGCACCCCGCGGTCCCGGAACTGGCACACACCCTCACCCGTCCCGTCCACTGGCTGGCCACCGCGGCCGCGCTGGCCGCCGTCGTCGCGGCCTCCGCGTTCCTCCAGCCCGATGCCGCCACCGCAGCCCAGACGGGCCCGGGACCGCAGCCCCGCGCCACCGCGGGCGCCCCGGCCCCGGCCCCCGCGCCCGACCCCGCGTCCGTGGACTTCCCGATCGACTGCGGCCCGGTGCAGCCCGTGGTGAAGAAGAAGGCCTCCGGCGACCTCGACGGCGACGGCAGGCCCGAGACGGTGGCCGTCGTGCACTGCGAGGCCGGCTCCGGCACCCCGCCCGACGGGATCTACGTGATCACCAGGTCCGGCGCGGGCAAGCCCCGGGTGGTCGCCACCCTGGTGGACCCGAAGGACCGGCAGAACGTGACCGACTTCGCCGTGCGGGACGGCGGGGTCACCGCCACCCTGCTCGGCTACTCCTCGCCCGACGTGCCCCGCTGCTGCCCCGACCAGGAGGACCGGGCCAAGTGGCAGTGGAAGGACGGCGCGTTCGCACGGACGACGCCCGCCGGGGCGCGCAGCGTCTGACGGGCCGCCCGGCGCGGCCCACGGGCCGCGCCGGGGTCGCTCGTCCTCGGGGCCCTCAGGCCGCGTCGGGTCCGTAGACCTCGACCCTGTCCGAAACCCGACGTACGTGGATGCAGTCGCCGGGGCACTCCTTGGCGGAGTCCACGACGTCGGTGAGGAGCGTCAGCGGCACCGGGGTCGTGGCCCCTGGGGCCTGGAGCAACTCGTCCTCGCCGCTCTTCACGTAGGCGAGGCCGTCGATGTCCAGCTCGAAGACCTCCGGCGCGTACTGCGCGCAGATGCCGTCCCCGGTACAGAGGTCCTGGTCGATCCAGACCTCCAGATCGTGGCCCTCACTGCCGGTCTCGGCCTCGTGCCGCACGGTCATCTCTCCTGCCGGTCGCTGCGCCGGGAGGCCCGCGATTGCAGCAAGTCGGGCCAGCCCTGACGGGTGTTGAACACTTCGACGATACAACCGCCCGCTTTCCGATGTTGTTCGGTGGGTATTCAGCTGGCGTGAGGGAGAGCGCAAGGGTGAAGATCGGACACACCCCCATCGTCTTTGTGATCTAGGGGTTTCAATCGACACCCACCCAGGTAGGGTCTGGAAGCGTCCAGCTCCCCTTGGAGGAGGTGAGGACCGTGGCAGCCCACGACGACGACATCAACCGCGGCATCCGGCCCGGGCGAGGGTCTGAGGACCCCGCCGGTCAGGTTGCCTATCTCGAGCAGGAAATCGCCGTCCTGCGACGCAAGCTCGCCGACTCTCCGCGTCATACGAGGATTCTCGAAGAGCGGATCGTCGAGCTGCAGACCAATCTGGCCGGCGTGTCCGCGCAGAACGAGCGGCTCGCCAATACGCTCCGTGAGGCCCGCGACCAGATCGTGGCCCTCAAGGAGGAAGTCGACCGGCTCGCGCAGCCGCCGGCCGGCTTCGGCGTCTTCCTCGTGGCGAACGAGGACGGCACGGCGGACATCTTCACCGGGGGCCGCAAGCTCCGGGTGAACGTCAGCCCGAGCGTGGAGCTCGAAGAGCTCAGGCGCGGCCAGGAAGTAATGCTCAACGAAGCGCTCAACGTGGTCGAGGCCATGGAGTTCGAGAGCGTCGGCGACATCGTCACCCTCAAGGAGATCCTCGAGGACGGCGATCGAGCCCTGGTGGTCGGACACACCGACGAAGAACGAGTGGTGCGGCTCGCCGAACCCCTCCTCGACGTCACCATCCGGCCGGGCGACGCCCTCCTGCTCGAACCGCGCTCCGGGTACGTCTACGAGGTCGTGCCCAAGAGCGAGGTCGAAGAGCTCGTCCTCGAAGAAGTTCCCGACATCAGCTACGAGAAGATCGGCGGCCTCGGCGGTCAGATCGAGATGATCCGGGACGCGGTCGAGCTTCCGTACCTCTACCCCGACCTGTTCAAGGAGCACGAACTGCGGCCGCCCAAGGGTGTGCTGCTGTACGGGCCCCCCGGCTGCGGCAAGACGCTGATCGCGAAGGCCGTCGCCAACTCCCTCGCCAAGAAGGTCGCCGAGGTGACCGGGCAGCCGGCGGGGAAGAGCTACTTCCTCAACATCAAGGGCCCCGAGCTCCTCAACAAGTACGTCGGCGAGACCGAGCGGCACATCCGTCTCGTCTTCCAGCGTGCGCGGGAGAAGGCGAGCGAGGGCACCCCCGTCATCGTCTTCTTCGACGAGATGGAGTCCCTCTTCCGCACCCGCGGATCCGGTGTCAGCTCGGACGTGGAGAACACCATCGTCCCGCAGCTGCTCGCCGAGATCGACGGTGTGGAGGGCCTGGAGAACGTCATCGTGATCGGCGCCTCCAACCGCGAGGACATGATCGACCCCGCGATCCTGCGGCCCGGACGACTCGACGTCAAGATCAAGATCGAGCGCCCGGACGCCGAGGCGGCGAAGGACATCTTCGCCAAGTACCTCACCGAGCGGCTCCCGCTGCACTCGGACGACCTCGCCGAGCACAGCGCCGACCGGCGCGCCACGGTGCACGGCATGATCCAGTCGGTCGTCGAGCAGATGTACGCGGAGTCCGAGGAGAACCGCTTCCTCGAGGTGACGTACGCCAACGGCGACAAGGAAGTCCTGTACTTCAAGGACTTCAATTCCGGCGCCATGATCGAGAACATCGTGGGCCGCGCCAAGAAGATGGCCATCAAGGCCTTCCTCGAGGCGAACCAGAAGGGCCTTAGGGTCGCTCACCTCCTGCAGGCTTGCGTCGACGAGTTCAAGGAGAACGAGGACCTGCCGAACACCACCAACCCGGACGACTGGGCCAGGATCTCCGGAAAGAAGGGCGAGCGGATCGTGTACATCCGCACCCTTGTCACCGGAAAGCAGGGCGCGGACACCGGACGCTCCATCGACACGGTGGCGAACACCGGTCAGTACCTGTAATAACCAGGGCGGCTGCGGGTGTCCTTCACGGGTACCCGCAGCCGTCTGCTTTTCAATGAAGGCAATGATCTCCCCACCAGCGCAAAGGCGTTCTAGGCTCTTCGGTACCGCCGAGTCGCGCAGTGCGGGGACGGGCACCGCACACGCACCGGAGAACCAGCGGTACTTGAGCGCCGTTCCCGAACGGGAGCGCCGCCGGGCAAGGAGGGCCGCATGACCGTACGGCGAGTAATGGGCATCGAGACGGAGTACGGCATCTCCGTCCCCGGCCACCCGAACGCCAATGCCATGCTCACCTCGTCCCAGATCGTCAACGCCTATGCCGCGGCGATGCACCGGGCGCGACGCGCCCGCTGGGACTTCGAGGAGGAGAACCCGCTGCGGGACGCGCGGGGTTTCGACCTCGCCCGCGAGTCCGCCGACTCCAGCCAGCTCACCGACGAGGACATCGGCCTGGCCAACGTCATCCTGACCAACGGCGCACGCCTGTACGTCGACCACGCACACCCCGAGTACAGCTCGCCGGAGATCACCAATCCCTGGGACGCGGTCCTGTGGGACAAGGCCGGCGAACGGATCATGGCCGAGGCCGCCGAGCGCGCGGCACAGCTCCCCGGCGCCCAGCCGATCCACCTCTACAAGAACAACACCGACAACAAGGGCGCGTCCTACGGCACGCACGAGAACTACCTGATGAAGCGGGAGACCCCCTTCTCGGACATCGTGCGGCACCTGACGCCCTTCTTCGTCTCCCGCCAGGTCGTCACCGGCGCGGGACGCGTCGGCATCGGCCAGGACGGCCACGAGCACGGCTTCCAGCTCAGCCAGCGCGCCGACTACTTCGAGGTCGAGGTGGGCCTGGAGACGACGCTCAAGCGGCCCATCATCAACACCCGCGACGAGCCGCACTCCGACGCCGAGAAGTACCGCAGGCTGCACGTCATCATCGGCGACGCGAACCTCTCGGAGATCTCGACCTATCTGAAGCTGGGCACCACCTCGCTCGTCCTCGCGATGATCGAGGACGGCTTCATCGCGGTGGACCTCGCCGTGGACCAGCCGGTGCGCACGCTGCACCAGGTCTCGCACGACCCGTCGCTCAAGCACCTCGTCACGCTCCGCAGCGGTCGATCACTGACCGCGGTGCAGCTCCAGATGGAGTACTTCGAGCTCGCCCGCAAGTACGTCGAGGAGCGGTACGGCGCGGACGCGGACGACCAGACCAAGGACGTCCTGGCCCGCTGGGAGGACGTGCTCGGCCGGCTGGAGAGCGATCCGATGAGCCTGTCCGGCGAGCTGGACTGGGTCGCCAAGCGCGAGCTGATGGAGGGCTACCGCCGCCGTGACGGCCTGGACTGGGACGCGGCCCGCCTCCACCTGGTCGACCTCCAGTACGCCGACGTACGGGCCGAGAAGGGCCTGTACAACCGGCTGGTGGCCCGGGGCAAGATGAAGCGGCTCCTCGACGAGGCGGACGTCGAGCGGGCCACCACCAAGCCGCCCGAGGACACGCGCGCCTACTTCCGGGGCCGCTGTCTCGAGCAGTACGCGGACGACGTGGCCGCGGCGTCCTGGGACTCGGTCATCTTCGATCTCCCCGGCCGTGACTCTCTGCAACGGGTGCCCACGCTGGAGCCCCTGCGCGGCACGAGGAACCACGTCAAGGAACTCCTGGACCGCTGCCGCACCGCCGAAGACCTGGTGCGGGTGCTCTCCGGGGGCTGAAAGGCCCGGCGCGGGGGAATCATCGAAGTGGTCCCCCGACGTTGCGGAAGTGAGGGGCCGATGTCGGACCGCGCTTGTAGGGTCTGATCAAGAACGTCTAACCGAGCGGGGTGAGGTAGATGGCGACCAAGGACACCGGCGGCGGGCAGCAGAAGGCGACGCGTCCCACCGAGGAGACCGAGGAGCAGACGCAGGACGCGCAGGCTTCGGAGGACCTCAAGGAGCGCCAGGAGAAGCTGAGCGACGACGTGGACTCCGTCCTGGACGAGATCGACGACGTCCTCGAGGAGAACGCCGAGGACTTCGTGCGCTCCTTCGTGCAAAAGGGCGGACAGTAGATCCCTTTGACCTTCGAATCCATGGTGGAACGGAAGGTTCAAAGAGTGCCTGAAGGTGGCGAGGTGAAGTGCTGCCCGCGGTCCCGGCAAGCCGGGCCGCGGGCAGTCCTCGCGCACGATCGGGCACGTCGGATCCATGTGGATCACCGCCGCGGGCCGGGTAAGGTCCCTGGCAGAACGTGCTTCAACTGCAATTCGGCCATCGGCACGTTGGGAGACGATCCCGACACTGTTCGTCGGGCTGCCGCCTACCTGGAAGGAACCTCGTGGAAGCCAATACTCGTGGCACAGGGCGTCTGCCGGCAGCCTTCCTGACGCCCGGTTCGTCGTCCTTCATGGACTTCCTTTCCGAGCATCAGCCCGAGATCCTGCCCGGCAACCGTCAACTGCCGCCCACCCAGGGCGTGGTCGAGGCGCCGCACGGCACGACCATCGTGGCCGTGACGTTCCCCGGCGGTGTCGTCCTCGCCGGTGACCGCCGCGCGACCATGGGCAACGTGATCGCACAGCGCGACATCGAGAAGGTCTTCCCGGCCGACGAGTACTCGGCGGTGGGCATCGCCGGCACCGCGGGCCTGGCCGTGGAGATGGTCAAGCTCTTCCAGCTGGAGCTGGAGCACTTCGAGAAGGTGGAGGGCGCCACGCTCTCCCTGGAGGGCAAGGCGAACCGCCTGTCCACGATGATCCGCGGCAACCTCGGCATGGCCATGCAGGGCCTCGCCGTGGTCCCGCTCTTCGCGGGGTACGACGTGGACCGCGAGAAGGGGCGCATCTTCTCGTACGACGTCACGGGCGGGCGTTCGGAGGAGCACGGCTACGCGGCGACCGGCTCGGGCTCGGTCTTCGCGCGCGGTGCGATGAAGAAGCTCTACCACGACGGTCTCACCGAGGAGCAGGCGACCACACTGGTCGTCCAGGCGCTGTACGACGCCGCCGACGACGATTCGGCGACCGGCGGCCCGGACGTGGCCCGCCGCATCTACCCCATCGTCACGGTCATCTCCGACGAGGGATTCCGCCGGCTGACGGAGGAGGAGTCCTCCGCCATCGCGCGGGCGATCCTGGAGAAGCGCCTGGAGCAGCCGGACGGCCCCCGGGCCGCGCTGCTCTGATCGCTCCGAATTCGCCACTGACTGAAGTTTTTTGACAGAAAGGGACGGATCCGGTGTCGACGCCGTTCTATGTCTCACCCCAGCAGGCCATGGCCGACCGGGCGGAATACGCCCGCAAGGGCATCGCGCGGGGTCGCAGCCTTGTCGTGATGCAGTACGCCGACGGCATCGTGTTCGTCGGCGAGAACCCGTCCCGTGCGCTGCACAAGTTCAGCGAGATCTACGACCGGATCGGCTTCGCCGCCGCCGGCAAGTACAACGAGTACGAGAACCTCCGCATCGGCGGCGTCCGCTACGCCGACCTGCGCGGATACACCTACGACCGGGACGACGTGACGGCCCGTGGCCTGGCCAACGTCTACGCCCAGACCCTCGGCACGATCTTCTCCAGCAACGCCGAGAAGCCCTACGAGGTCGAGCTGGTCGTCGCCGAGGTCGGCACCACGCCGGACGGCGACCAGATCTACCGCCTGCCGCACGACGGATCGATCGTGGACGAGCACGGCTCGGTCGCCGTCGGCGGCAACGCCGAACAGATCAGCACCTACCTCGATCAGCGCCACCGGGACGGCATGACGCTGGCCGAGGCGCTCAAGCTCGCCGTCCAGGCGCTGTCCCGCGACACCAACGGCAGCGAGCGGGAGATCCCCGCCGAGCGCCTCGAAGTGGCCGTCCTGGACCGGACGCGGCCGCAGCAGCGCAAGTTCAAGCGCATCGTGGGCCGTCAGCTCTCCCGCCTGCTCGACGAGGGCGGGGCGACGGACGCGGCCACGGACACCGAGACAGAGGCCGACACGGACGGCGGTGGCGCCACGCCGACGTCCGGCGGCGACGTCGAGTAGTCGTAGCGCGGTGAGCCCTGTGTCCCGGCCCGCAGGCCGGGGCGCAGGGCTCTTTCGTGTGCTCGGGGTCAGCGGGCCGGGCCCGTGGAGCCGCGCACGACCAGCTCGACGGCGAGCGGCGCGGCTTCCGGGGCGCGGCCCTCCAGGACGGCGACCAGCGACTCCATGCCGCGCTCCCCGAACCGTTCGGCGGGCAGCCGGACCGTGGTCAGCTCGGGCTCGACGGCGGTCGCCAGCGTCAGGTCGTCGAAGCCGGTCACCGAGACGTCCTCGGGCACGCGCAGCCCCAGCCGCCGGGCCGCCTTGCAGACGCCCGCGGACAGGAAGTCGTCGTCGCAGACGACCGCGGTGGGCCGGGGTCCCGGCGCGGACAGGGCGGCCTCGGCGACCACGCGGGCCTCCTCGACGTTCAGCGGGGCCGCCACCCGGCGCACGGCGCTGTCCGTGCCCGCCAGGGCCCGCGCGAGGGCATCGGCGCGCACGTCGAAGGTCCAGGAGTCCACGGCGGCCGCCAGGTGCAGGAAGTCGCGGTGGCCGAGGGCCAGCAGATGCTCCGTCACCTGCCGCATGCCGTCGGCCAGGTCGAGGTTGACGGTGGCGGCGCCCAGGCTGCCCGCCGGGTCGCTGTCGAGCATCACCAGGGGCAGGTCGTCGCCGCGGATGGCGGCGAGCACGTCCGAGGCCATGGAGGAGGCCAGCACGCCGTCCAGGGACGCCCGCGCCGAGGCGAACGGGTCGCGGGCGGGGCGGTCGATGCCGTCGGGGGAGGGGTAGAGCACCACGCCGAAGCCGTGCCGGGCGGCGACCCGGGCCACGCCGGTGTAGACGTGCGCGAAGAACTCGTTGGTGAGCTCGGGAACGACCAGCAGGGCCGTCCTGGTCCGGCCCAGGCGCAGGTTGCGGGCCGCCAGGTTGGGGCGGTACCCCAGCTCCCGCGCGGCGGTCCGCACCCGTTCGGCGGTGGGCTCGGCGACCCGGCCGCGCCACTTGTCGCCGAGCACCAGGGAGACGGTGGCCTGGGAGACCCCCGCGGCGCGGGCGACGTCGCGGCTCGTGGGGCGCGCGCCCCCGGCTTCCTGCAGTGGCCCGGCCACGGGCACCTCCCGGATGTCGTGCCCGCACGGGGCGAGAGCGGTGGCCCCCGTGGGCGGTCCCCGTGGACAGCGGACTGCGCTCATGGTACGTATGACGCTCGAAGTTATACGTAAAACCCCGGGCGACGGCGCCGGGGGAGAGGGCGGGAAGCCATGGCAGCCGGATACGCCGAGATCCTCCGGACGAGATACGCGATGCGCCTGCTGGCCGGGACGCTGGTGGGCCGGCTCCCGAACGCCACGGCCGCGATCGCCATCGTGCTGTTCGTCCGCGCCGAGGGCGGCACCTACAGCCTGGCCGGCGCCTTCGCCGCCGTGTACGGCGTCGCCAACGCGATCGGGCAGCCGCTCCTCGGGCGCCTGGTCGACCTGTACGGCCAGCCGCGCGTACAACTGCCCGCCGCCCTGGTGTCGGCCCTCGGCATGGCCGTCTTCGCCTTCACGGGGCCGGATCCGCTCGCCCTCGCCCACCTCTCCGTGGGCGTCGCCGGACTCTTCACGCCACCCCTGGAGGGCGGCCTGCGCGCCCTGTGGCCGAGCGTCCTCGGCAAGGAGGAACAGGTCCACACGGCCTACGCCATGGACGCCATCGCCCAGGAAGTCATGTTCACGGTCGGCCCGTTGCTCGTCACCGGGTGCGTCGCCCTCTGGTCGGAGCAGGCCGCGCTGCTCGTCGTGAACGCCGTGGGCGTGCTGGGGGCCCTCTCCGTGGTGATGTCGCACCCCTCGCGCGCGTGGCGCTCGGCGCCCCGGGAGGCGCACTGGCTCGGCGCCCTGCGCTCGCCGGGCCTCCTCGCGCTCCTCGGGGCCTTCCTCTTCGTCGGCACGGCGCTCGGCTCGATCACCGTCGCCGGCGTGTCGTACGCGGACGAGCACGGCGGCGACGCGGTGTACGGCTGGATGATGGCGGCCCTCGGGCTCGGCGCCCTGATCGGCGGCTCCGTGTACGGGGCGCGGCGGTGGAGCGGGGTGCCGGAGCGGCGCCTCACGCTCCTGGTGGCCCTGCTCGCCGTCTGCTACGCGCCGCTGACGCTCACGCCCGGCCCGGTCGCCATGACCGCGCTCGCCGCCCTGGCGGGCGTCTTCCTGGCGCCGGCCCTCGCGTGCGCCTTCATCATCGTCGACCGGCACGCCCCGCGCGGGACGGTCACCGAGGCGTTCTCCTGGCTCGTCACCACCTTCACGGTCGGCGCCTCCCTGGGGACGGCCGCCGCGGGCCCGGTCGTCGAGTGGGGCGGGACCGTGTGGGGGTTCGCGGTCCCCGGGGCTGCGGGCGCGGGCGCCCTCCTGGTTTTGCTGGCCACAGGTCGGGTACTGGAAGCGACCGGGGAAACGGGGGTTGTTGCGGGTTCATCGGAAAATGATCGAAACGGTGCCGTCGAACCCGGTTTCAGTGCCGGGCATCAGGCGTAATGTTCAGTCATGGACCGCCGCATTTTCGGGCTGGAGAACGAGTACGGCGTCACATGCACGTTCAGGGGACAGCGTCGTCTGTCTCCTGACGAGGTGGCGCGCTACCTCTTCCGCCGTGTTGTGTCATGGGGCCGCAGCAGCAACGTCTTTCTGCGGAACGGCGCCCGTCTGTATCTCGACGTGGGCTCACATCCGGAATACGCCACACCCGAATGTGACAACGTGACCGAGCTGGTCACCCACGACAAAGCAGGCGAGCGCATTCTGGAAGGCCTGCTCGTCGACGCCGAACGCCGCCTGCACGAGGAGGGAATCGCGGGCGACGTCTATCTCTTCAAGAACAACACCGACTCGGCGGGAAACTCCTACGGCTGCCACGAGAACTATCTGGTGGCCCGTCACGGGGAGTTTTCCCGGCTCGCGGACATCCTCATCCCGTTCCTGGTGACCCGGCAGCTGCTGTGCGGCGCGGGCAAGGTGCTGCAGACTCCGCGCGGCGCCGTGTACTGCGTCAGCCAGCGGGCCGAGCACATCTGGGAGGGGGTGTCCTCCGCGACCACGCGTTCGCGGCCGATCATCAACACCCGCGACGAACCGCACGCGGACGCCGAGCGCTACCGCAGGCTCCACGTCATCGTCGGCGACTCGAACATGTCCGAGACGACCATGCTCCTCAAGGTCGGCGCCACCGACCTCGTGCTGCGCATGATCGAGGCGGGCACCGTGATGCGCGACCTCACCCTGGAGAACCCGATCCGGGCCATCCGCGAGGTCAGCCACGACATCACGGGACGCCGCAAGGTGCGCCTGGCCAGCGGCCGCGAGGCCTCGGCCCTCGAAGTGCAGCGCGAGTACTACGAGAAGGCCGTGGACTTCGTCGACCGCCGGGGCATCCGCACCGGCACCGTCGAGCAGGTGCTCGAACTGTGGGGCCGCACGCTGGACGCGATCGAGGCCGAGGACCTCGACCGGATCGGCACCGAGATCGACTGGGTCATGAAGTACAAGCTCATCGAGCGGTACCGGGCCAAGCACAACATGACCATGTCCCACCCGCGGGTCGCCCAGATAGACCTCGCCTACCACGACATCCACCGCCGCCGGGGGCTGTACTACCTCCTGGAGAAGAAGGGGCAAGCCGCCCGGATCTGCAACGACTTGAAGATCTTCGAGGGCAAGTCGGTGCCGCCGCAGACCACCCGCGCGCGGCTGCGCGGCGACTTCATCCGGCGGGCCCAGGAGCAGCGCCGGGACTTCACGGTCGACTGGGTCCACCTCAAGCTCAACGACCAGGCACAGCGCACGGTGTTGTGCAAGGACCCCTTCCGGTCCGTCGACGACCGGGTGGAGAAGCTGATCGCGGGGATGTGACCCGATGGGGGTCATGTGATCGGAGTGGCGTTGTGGGAACGCAACGCGGGGCGCCGTACGTTCCTCGTACGGCGCCCTTCTCACGCCGTAGAGTTGCGCGCACGCCAACCCACAAGATCGACCGATACGAGGCCCCCACCGTGCGCCGACGCTCACTCCTTCTTGCCGTTCCGGCCGGCCTGCTGACGCTGGCAGGCTGTGGCGACGACAAGGCAGACAAGGCCAAGTCCAAGCCCAGCGACAGCCCGACCAACTCCGCGTCGGCGCCGCCGACGGCGAAGATCGTGGACGGACCGCTGCCCGAGATCACCAAGGGCAACAAGTTCGGTGAGAAGCCGACCGTCGCCAAGGGCTCCGGCAAGCCGTCGTCCGACCTCGCGGTCAAGACGCTGATCGAGGGCAAGGGCAAGGAGGTCGCCAAGGGCGACTACCTGCAGGCCCACTACCTCGGCCAGATCTGGGCCACCGCCAAGGTCTTCGACAACTCCTACGACCGCGGCAACCCCACGGTCTTCCCGATCGGCGTCGGCCAGGTCATCCCCGGCTGGGACCAGGCCCTGGTCGGCAAGAAGCTGGACAGTCGCGTGGAGCTCGCCATCCCCCCGAAGATGGGGTACGGCAAGGAGGGCAACAAGCAGGCGGGCATCAAGGGCTCGGACACGCTGGTGTTCGTCGTCGACCTGGTGGGCACCTTCAGCGCCACGAGCTCGGCGAAGGGCAAGGAGGTCGCCCAGTCCAACAAGGACCTGCCCAAGGTCGGCACGAACACCGACGGCAAGGCCCCCTCCATCGACGTCCCCAAGACCGACGCCCCCAAGAAGCTCGTCGCGTCGTACATCCTCGAGGGTGACGGCGACGAGGTGAAGGAGACCGACAGCCTCCTGTGCCAGTACGAGGGCGTGCTGTGGGCCGACGGCAAGGAGTTCGACTCCTCGTACAAGCGCAAGCAGCTCGCGTCGTTCCAGCTCGCGCAGGTCGTCAAGGGCTGGGCGCAGGGCCTGACCGGCAAGAAGGTCGGCAGCCGCGTGCTCATCGTGATCCCGCCGGAGCTGGGGTACGGCGACCAGCCCCCGCAGGGCAGCACCATCAAGAAGGACTCCACGCTGGTCTTCTCCGTGGACATCCTCGCGAAGATGTGACACCCCGCGGGATGTAAGACTGTCCGAGCTGACCGTTCGTATCAAAGCAGGAGCATTTTCGTGAGCATCGACAAGCCCGAGGTCGACTTCCCGGTCGGCGAGCCGCCGGCCGACCTGAAGATCAAGGACATCTGGGAGGGCGACGGAGCGGTCGCCAAGGCGGGCGACTTCGTCAAGGTCCACTACGTGGGCGTCGCCTTCAGCACGGGCGAGGAGTTCGACGCCAGCTGGAACCGCGGCAACCCGCTGGAGTTCCAGCTCGGTGCCGGCCAGGTCATCTCCGGCTGGGACCAGGGCGTGCAGGGCATGAAGGTCGGTGGCCGGCGCGAGCTGACCATCCCGGCCCACCTCGCCTACGGCGACCGCGGCGCCGGTGGCGGCCGCATCGCCCCCGGCGAGACGCTGATCTTCGTCTGCGACCTGGTCTCCGTCTGAGACCGTCGCCGACCTGATCGGACCGGTGAGGGCCCATGCCTGTCTGGCATGGGCCCTCCCGTCTCTGCCCGCGTCCCCCGACCGGCATCCCGGCGAGATGCCCCTTATGCCCGTGGCTTTTGCCACGACACCCCGGGGCGGTACGGTCATCGGTCGGAAGCATTGTGTGTTGTAAGGCCGAGAAAGGGCGTCGATGGCCATTGCCAAGGCCGAGCGGCTGATGAACCTGGCGCTGTGCCTGCTCGGGACCCGGCGGCCGCTCAGCAAGCGCGAGCTGCGCGAGTCGATCGAGGCCTACCTGGAGGCGGGCTCCGACGACTCCTTCAACCGGATGTTCGAGCGCGACAAGGACGATCTGCGCGAGCTGGGCCTGGTCATCGAGACCGTGGAGAACCTGGACGGCGAGATCGGCTACCTCGCCCGCCGCGACAGCAACCGGCTGCCGCCCATCACCATCGACGCCGAAGAGGCCGCCGCCCTCGGCCTGGCCGCCAAGGTCTGGCAGCAGGCCCGCCTCGCCGGGGCCGCCAGCGGCGCCCTGCAGAAGCTGCGCGCCGCCGGGCTCCCCGAGGACGCCGACCCGTACGGGGCGCACAGCGCCCTGGAACCGCGGATCCCCGCGCACGAGGCCTCCTTCGAGCCCCTGATGCTCGCCTGCCGCGACCGCCGCCCCGTCGTCTTCGACTACCGCAAGGCCACCGCCGCCCGCCCCGAGCAGCGCCACGTCGAGCCGTGGGCCCTGGAGTGCTGGCGCGGCCACTGGTACCTGGCGGGCTGGGACCGCGACCGGGGCGCCGAGCGGGTCTTCCGGCTCTCCCGGATCACCGGCAAGGTGCGCGCCCGCGCGGGCCGGTACACCGCCGACGTCCCGGACGTCGTGACGGTCCGCGAGACCGTCGCGGGCTGGGCCGGCGAGACCGCCGACCGCAGCGCCCTGATCCGGCTGCGCACGGGCGCCGGCTACCCGCTGCGGGCCAAGGCCGCCTCGGTGCGGGAACTGGGCGACGGCTGGGACGAGTTGGAGATTCCGTACGGCCACGGCCTGGACGCCTGGCTGGTGGAGTTCGGGCCCGACGTGGTGGTCCTGGAGCCCGCCGAGCTGCGGGCCGACGTCGTGGACCGGCTGCGCGCCGTGGCCAAGGGCTGAGGGGGAGCGGACAGACCAATGGCCTCGAACGCCATCGACCAGACGCGACGCATGCTGTCGCTGGTCACCTATCTGAGGGAACGCCCCGGCGCGCACGTCGGCGACGTCGCCCGCGCCTTCGGCATCACCCCCGACGAGCTGATCTCCGACCTGGACGTGCTGCCGCTGTGCGGCACCAGCTTCCGCGGCGGCGACCTGCTGGACATCGACACCGACGGCGACCGCATCTGGTGGCACAACCCCGACGACGTGGCCGCCCCGCTGCGGCTCGCCGCCGACGAGGCGACCGCGCTGCTCGTGGCCGCCCGCGCCGTGGCCACGCTGCCCGGTCTGCGCGAGAGCGACCGCCTCGCGCTGCTGCGCGCCACCGCCAAGCTGGAGACCGCGGCCGGTGAGGCGGCGGGCGCCAGCTCCCGCCTCTCGGTCACCTTCGAGTCCGAGGGCGGCGTCTTCGCCGACGTCGACCGGGCCATCTCCGAGCGGCGCAGGCTCTGGATCCGCTACTACTCGCCCGCGCGCGACGAGGTCACCGAGCGCGAGATCGACCCCATCCGGCTGGTCAGCGTCGGCCACACCTATGTGGAGGCGTGGTGCCGCCGCTCCGAGGCGCGCCGCACCTTCCGCCTGGACCGGGTCGCCGAGATCAAGATCCTCGACGAGCCGTCCGCGCCGCCCGAGGTCGAGCTGCGCGACCTCTCCGAAGGCCTCGTGCAGCCCGCCGCGGAGGACCCCGAGGTCGTCGTCGAGGTCGGCCCCGGCGGCCGCTGGGTCGCCGAGTACTACCCCCACGACAGCGCCGACGAGCTGCCCGACGGCGGCCTGCGGATCACGCTGCGCACCCCCGACCCCGCCTCCCTGCGGCGGCTCGCCCTGCGCCTCGGCAGGGACGGACGGATCGTCTCGCCGGTCCAGCTCGCGGACAGCGCGCGCCACGCGGCACGCGAGGCCCTCGAGGCGTACGACAGGGACGAGCGGACCGCGCGCGACGAGCGGGACGACGACAGGCAGGAGCAGCGGCGTTGAGCACACCGACCATGTCCGGACTGCCCGGGGTGCCGGCCCAGCGGCCCGCACCCGTCCTCTTCACCGCCGCCTGCCCCGACTGCCGGGCCCGCTTCGAGCTCTCCGCGGGCGCGCTGCGGCTCGCGATCGGCGCCGGTCCGCGCACCACCTTCTACTCCTTCACCTGCCCCGAGTGCGGGGCCGCGGTGCGCAAGCCCGCGGGCGAGCGCATCATCGAACTCCTCACCGGCGGTGGGGTGCGCACGCTGCGCCTGCACTCGACCGTCTAGGCTCGGCGCATGTTCTGGGCGATGCTCGCGATCGCGGCGGGCTTCTTGGGCCTCGCCGTCCTCGGCGTAATGGCGATCAAGGTGTTCGTGGAGGCGGAGCGCCTCGGGCGCCAAGTGACCGAGACCACACGGCAGATCAACCGTGCGTCGGAGGACCTCGAGAGGGCCGCGGCCGGAGTGGCCCGTGCGGGGCGAGAGGCTCTTTAGCGTCCGCGACCTGTCAACTGCCTGAGGTGGGCGGGTACGCTGCGAATGCGGCCCGGGATCGAGGCGGGGGCCGTACTCGGAGTATGCGCGGGGATTGCCGAGCGTTTACCCCGGGGGGTTACGATCGCTGCCAGCGCGGGAGATCGGATGTATGTCCGGTCTGCCGAGCAACCAGACTCCTGTCGCCTCGGTGAAGAAGGTAAACAGCTATGGGTAGGCTCGGCCCCACCGAGATCATTCTCATCCTCGTCGTCATCGTCCTGCTGTTCGGAGCCAAGAAGCTGCCCGACATGGCGCGCTCCCTCGGCAAGTCGGCCCGCATCCTCAAGAGCGAGGCCAAGGCCATGAAGTCCGAGAGCAAGGACGACGCCGCCACTCCGGCCGACCCGCCGGGCGACCCCCTCCAGAAGCGCACGATCCAGGCTGCCCCCGGCGACGTGACCAGCTCGCGCCCGGTCACCGAGCCGACCGACCGTACGACGCAGCGCTGATCCAAGGCCGGCGACGGTCGGCCTGCCGCACGAGATGAGGACGTGGGTTGCTCAAGTCTGCCCGCAAGAAGGAGAAGGACCCCGAGGGGCGGATGCCCCTCGCGGAGCACCTTCGCGAGCTCCGCAACCGGCTCGCCAAGGGGCTCCTCGCGATCACGGTCGTCTCGATCGTGGCCGCGTTCTACAGCCAGGAGCTGATGGAGTTCCTGGCTGATCCCGTGCCGCGCTGCGAGCCCGGCATGAAGCAGACCGGCGGCCACTGCGCGACGGTGACGTTCAACGACCTGCTGTCGCCCTTCACGACCACGGTGAAGGTCAGCCTCATGGTCGGCATCATCGTGTCCAGCCCGGTCTGGCTGTACCAGCTGTGGGCGTTCGTCGCCCCCGGTCTGCACCGGCACGAGCGCAAGTACACCTACTGGTTCGTCGCCGCGGCCGTGCCCCTCTTCCTGGGCGGCGGCTGGCTGGCGTACACGATCCTCCCCGTCAGCATGCGCGTGCTGCTCGGCATCACGCCGGACGGCGCCCAGAACCTGCTGCCGATGGACACGATCCTCGACTTCACGGTCCGGATGGTCCTCGTCTTCGGCGCGTCCTTCGAGCTCCCGCTGCTCCTGGTGATGCTCAACATGACGGGCATGGTGACCGGCCGCCGCATGCTCACCTGGTGGCGCGGCGTCGTCATGGGCGTCTTCATCTTCGGCGCCGTCGCGACCCCGACCACCGACCCGGTCGGCATGATCGCCCTCGCCGGACCGATCGTCGTCCTGTACTTCATCGCCGTCGGCATCTCGCTCCTCAACGACAAGCGCCGCCGCCGCAACGACCCGGACGCCGACCTCGACGACGACGAGGCGTCCGACATCGACCTCACTCCCGAGGCCGTCGACCAGGTCGAATCGGTGCGGCCGCCCAGGGCGCTGCCGGAACAGGCGGGCACCGGACGCAACGATCAGCGCGTCAACGGTTTCGACGACGTCACCTGACCTTGTAGGGTCCGGCCGTGACCAGCGAGATCACCCTCTTCGTCAATCCCACCGCGGGCCGCGGCCGGGGCGCCCACGCGGCGCAGCCGGCCGCTTCCGCGTTGCGGGCCCGCGGCTTCTCCGTACGCACCGTCATCGGTGAGGACGCCCCCGACGCGCTGCGGCGCGCCCGGCAGGCCGTCGAGGGCGGCACCGGCGCGCTGATAGCCGTCGGCGGCGACGGCATGGCCAGCCTCGCGCTGCAGGCCGTCGCCGGGACCCGCACCCCGCTGGGGGTGATCGCCGTGGGGACCGGCAACGACTTCGCGCGGGCGCTCGGCCTCCCGGTGCGCGAGCCGGCCGCCGCGGGGGAGATCGTGGCGGACGCCCTCAAGGGGGCGCGCACCCGCGACGTCGACCTGGGGCGGGTCGGCGACACCTGGTTCGGGACCGTCCTCGCCTCCGGCTTCGACTCCCGGGTCAACGACCGGGGCAACCGGATGCGCTGGCCCACCGGACGCTTCAAGTACGACCTGGCGATGGTCGCCGAGCTGGCCGCCTTCAGGCCGATCCCGTACCGCATCACGCTGGACGGCGGCGCCGTCCACGAGGTCGAGGCCACCCTCGTCGCGGTCGGCAACGGCACCTCGTACGGCGGCGGCATGCGGATCTGCGCCGACGCCGACATGGGCGACGGGCTCTTCGACGTCACCGTGGTGGGGGACTGCAGCCGGCGGACGCTGCTCACGGTCTTCCCGCGGGTCTACCGGGGCACGCACCTGGACCATCCGAAGGTCACCGTGCACCGCGCCGCGCGGGTGGAGCTGGCGGCGCCCGGTGTCACGGGGTACGCGGACGGGGAGCCGCTGGGCGCGCTGCCGCTGACCGCGCGGTGCGTGCCGGGCGCCGTGCGGGTCCTGGCGCCCTGAGCGGGGGCGCGCGCCCGGCCGCACCGCGCGTCGTCGCCGCGCGCACGCCCTGTGAGCTGCCGCGTTCCACTCCGTTCCGATTAATGATCGTCCGTTGTCAGTGGTGGCCGGTAGGCTCGAAAGCACGATGACAGAGGACCTCTCACCGGCCGAGCGGTACGCGGCGGCGCGCAAGCGCGCTGTCGAGCAGGCCACCGCACTCGCGTCCTTCCGCGAGATGTACGAATTCGGCCTCGACCCCTTCCAGATCGAGGCCTGCCAGGCGCTGGAGGCGGGCAAGGGCGTGCTGGTCGCCGCCCCCACCGGCTCGGGCAAGACGATCGTCGGCGAGTTCGCCGTGCACCTCGCCCTGCTGCAGGGCAAGAAGTGTTTCTACACCACGCCCATCAAGGCGCTCTCCAACCAGAAGTACGCCGACCTCGCCAAGCGGTACGGCGCCGACAAGGTCGGCCTGCTCACCGGCGACAACAGCGTCAACAGCGAGGCCCCGGTGGTCGTCATGACCACCGAGGTCCTGCGGAACATGCTCTATTCGGGCTCGCAGTCGCTGCTCAACCTCGGCTATGTCGTCATGGACGAGGTGCACTACCTCTCCGACCGCTTCCGCGGCGCCGTCTGGGAAGAGGTGATCATCCACCTCCAGGAGTCGGTCACCCTGGTCTCCCTGTCGGCCACCGTGTCGAACGCGGAGGAGTTCGGCGACTGGCTCGACACCGTCCGCGGCGACACCGAGGTGATCGTCTCCGAGCACCGTCCCGTGCCGCTGTTCCAGCACGTGCTCGCGGGCCGCCGGATGTACGACCTCTTCGAGGAGGGGGAGGGCCAGAAGAAGGCGGTCAACCCCGACCTCACGCGGATGGCCCGGATGGAGGCCAGCCGCTCGTACAACCCGCGCGACCGCCGCAAGGGCAAGATGGTCCGCGAGGCCGACCGGGAGCGCGAGCGCCGCCAGCGGTCGCGGATCTGGACGCCGGGCCGCCCCGAGGTCATCGAGCGGCTCGACGCCGAGGGCCTGCTGCCCGCCATCACGTTCATCTTCAGCCGCGCGGGCTGCGAGTCCGCCGTGCAGCAGTGTCTCTACGCGGGCCTGCGGCTGAACGACGACGAGGCGCGGATGAAGGTCCGCGAGATCGTCGAGGAGCGCACCGCCTCCATCCCGGACGAGGACCTCCATGTCCTCGGCTACTACGAGTGGCTGGAAGGCCTGGAGCGCGGCATCGCGGCGCACCACGCGGGCATGCTGCCCACCTTCAAGGAGGTCGTGGAGGAGCTGTTCGTGCGCGGCCTGGTCAAGGCCGTCTTCGCCACCGAGACCCTCGCCCTCGGCATCAACATGCCCGCGCGCAGCGTGGTCCTCGAAAAGCTCGTGAAGTGGAACGGCGAGCAGCACGCCGACATCACCCCCGGCGAGTACACCCAGTTGACCGGCCGCGCAGGGCGGCGCGGCATCGACGTGGAGGGCCACGCGGTCGTGCTCTGGCAGCGCGCCATGAGCCCCGAGCACCTGGCGGGCCTCGCCGGCACGCGCACGTACCCGCTGCGCTCCAGCTTCAAGCCGTCGTACAACATGGCGGTGAACCTGGTCGAGCAGTTCGGGCGGCACCGCTCGCGCGAGCTCCTGGAGACGTCCTTCGCGCAGTTCCAGGCCGACAAGTCGGTCGTCGGCATCTCCCGCCAGGTGCAGAAGAACGAAGAGGGCCTGGAGGGCTACCAGGCCTCCATGACCTGCCACTTGGGGGACTTCGAGGAGTACGCGCGCCTGCGCCGCGACCTCAAGGACCGCGAGACCGAGCTGGCCAAGCAGGGCGCCGCGCAGCGCCGGGTCGCCGCGGCCGCCGCCCTGGAGAAGCTCAAGCCGGGCGACGTCATCCACGTCCCCACCGGGAAGTACGCGGGCCTCGCCCTCGTCCTCGACCCGGGCCTGCCCGCCGGCCGGGCCAACGGCCACCGGGGCTTCGACCACGTCGACGGGCCGCGCCCGCTGGTGCTCACCGCCGAGCGGCAGGTCAAGCGGCTCGCCTCGATGGACTTCCCGGTGCCCGTGGAGGCGCTGGAGCGGATGCGCATCCCGAAGTCCTTCAACGCGCGCTCCCCGCAGTCCCGTCGCGACCTGGCGTCCGCACTGCGCACCAAGGCCGGGCACATCGTCCCCGACCGGCACCGCAAGGGGCGTGCGGCGGCCGCCGACGACCAGGAGATCGCCCGGCTGCGCACGGAGCTGCGCGCCCACCCCTGCCACGGCTGCGACGAGCGCGAGGACCACGCGCGCTGGGCCGAGCGGTACCACCGCCTCAAGCGCGACACCGCGCAGCTGGAGCGCCGCATCGAGGGCCGGACGAACACCATCGCCCGCACCTTCGACCGGATCGTCGCCCTGCTGACCGAGCTCGACTACCTCCGGGGCAACGAGGTCACCGAGCACGGCAAGCGCCTCGCCAGGCTCTACGGCGAGCTCGACCTGCTGGCCAGCGAGTGCCTGCGGGCCCGCGTGTGGGAGGGCCTGAGCCCGGGCGAACTGGCCGCGTGCGTCTCGGCGTTGGTCTACGAGTCGCGCGTCGGTGACGACGCGCTCGCGCCCAAGCTGCCGTCCGGCGCGGCGAAGGCGGCGCTCGGCGAGATGGTCCGCATCTGGGGCCGCCTCGACGGCCTGGAGGAAGAGTTCAAGATCAGCCAGACGGAAGGGGTCGGCCAGCGCGAGCCCGACCTCGGCTTCGCCTGGGCGGCGTACATGTGGGCGGCCGGCAAGGGCCTGGACGAGGTGCTGCGCGAGGCGGAGATGCCGGCCGGCGACTTCGTGCGCTGGTGCAAGCAGGTCATCGACGTCCTCGGCCAGATCGCCGCGGCGGCCCCCCGCGAGGACAGCACGGTCGCGAAGAACGCCCGCAAGGCCGTCGACCAGCTCCTGCGCGGCGTCGTCGCGTACAGCTCGGTGGGCTAGCCGGCACCGCCCAGGCACACCGGGGCCCGCCGTCCGTGACGGCGGGCCCCGGTTGTCGTTCAGGGGCGGCACGCTGCCGCCCGGGGGCCTGTCCCTAGGCCGCGGCCGCCGTCTTGGCCGCGTCCCGCTTCGCGACCTCCTCGCGGACGATCGGGATGACGTGCCGCCCGAAGTCGATCGCGTCGTCGAGCAGGTCGTAGCCGCGGGCGGAGAGGATCTCCACGCCCAGGTCGTAGTAGTCGAGCAGGGCCTGCGCGACGGTCTCCGGGGTGCCCACGAGCGCCGTCGAGTTGCCCGCGCCGCCGGTCTCCGCGGCGGTCGGCGTCCACAGCGCGCGGTCGTGCCGCTCCCCGGCGGCGGCCACCGCGAGCAGCCGCTGGGAGCCGGCGTTCTCCGGGTTCGTCGCCGGGTGGCGGCGGGACAGCGGGGCGCCGGCCTTGCGGGCCTTGATGCGGTCCAGGGTGGCGTACGCCTTCTCCCAGGCCAGTTCCTCGGTCGGTGCGATGATCGGGCGGAACGCCACCTGGATCTTCGGGACGTCGGTGCGGCCCGCGGCGCGCGCCGCCGCCTTCACCGACTCGATCTGCTCGGCGGTCTGTGCCAGCGGCTCGCCCCACAGGCAGAAGATGTCGGCCTCGGCGCCTCCCGCGGCGTACGCGGCGGGCGAGGATCCCCCGAACGAGACCCGCGGGTGCGGCTGTTGGACCGGGAACGTGTCGCTGACGAAGTCGTGGAAGCGGTAGTGCGTGCCCTCGTGGTCGAAGGGTTCGTGCGACGTCCAGGCCTTCTTGATGATCCGGATGGCCTCGCGGGTGCGGGCGTAGCGCTCGTCCTTGGTGAGGAAGTCGCCCTCGCGCTGCTGCTCGTGGTCGTTGCCGCCGGTGATGAAGTGCACCGCGAGGCGGCCGTCGCTGATCCGGTCGAGCGTCGCGAAGGTCTTCGCGGCGAACGTCGGGTACGAGACGTTGGGGCGGTGCGCGACCAGGATCTGCAGGCGGTCGGTGCGGGCCGCGATGTAGGCGGCGGCGGGGGAGGGGTCGGGGGAGCCGGAGCCGTAGGCGAACAGGACCCGGTCCCAGCCGTGGTCCTCGTGCGCCCGGGCGAGCCGGAGGGTGTAGTCCTTGTCGAAGGACGCGCCCGAGCGGGCGGTGACTTCGGAGCCTTCGTTGGTCGCGGCGATGCCGAGGAACTCGACGGGCATGGCGGAGCCTCATCTCTTGCTGCGGTGATGTGGGTGGTCTGCGGTGCCGTCAGAGACAACACGAGGCGGACCACACGCGACCGAAGTCGATGTGGTCGCGGGTGACCAGCCGCAGCTGAGGTCGCATGCGCTCAGTGGAACAGGCGTCCATACGAGGCGTCAACCACGTCCGGGACCGGGCAATTCCCGCTGTCCGCAGGGACGTTCGAGGCTGTCACTCCTCGTGTTCGATTGATCGCCACGTGTGCAAAAAGGGAGAGTGTATGCCTCTCGGCGGGCCCGGTGCAGGGGGTTGCCGAATATGACTCGGCGATGATTCCGGCGGACTAAGCTCGCCCGGAGCGCGGCGAGTTGAAACGAGTTGCGATAGATTCGCGCGCTTGTTCCCCAATGTTTCGATCGTTCGTTTCGTCACCCCCCCGCAGATCGTCCGTCCTTCCCCCAAAGACGTCATTCCCCCCAAGACGAGTGTTCAGAGGGCATACATGGTGAGTGTTCAATCGCCTCCCGGTGGCCGAGAAGTCCCTTACGCGCGCGTGTTGTTGTTGCCCGCCATGCTGATGGCGGCGGCGACCGGAGCCGCCGTCGCCTCGGTGACGGAGCCGGCCAGGACCGCCGTCGGCTGGTGCGGCGCCGTCGCGACCCTGATGGTCGTCGTGGTCGGCGCCGAGGCGGTGCGGCGCGGCCGCACCGTCCGGGGCCTGCGCGCGCACTACGCGCAGCGCCTTGCCTTCCTGGAACGGCGCATCGCGTCCCACGACGAGGAGACCGTCCGCCTGGGCCGGGAGATCCTGCCCGAGGCGCTCTGGCGGCTGCGCCAGGGCGAGTCGCCCGTCGAAGTCGTCCGCAACGTCGTGGACAAGGACGAGGCCTACCGCGAACTTCCCGACGCACAGCGCGACCTGCTCCGGTCCGTCCTCGACACCCTGGACCGCGAGGAAGCGATGCGCGAGTCCGCGCAGCGCGCCTTCGTCAACATCGCCCGGCGCGTCCAGTCGATCGTCCACCAACAGGCCGCGGAACTGCGCGACATGGAGGAGTTCCACGGTCGCAACCCCGAGGTCTTCGACGACCTGCTGCGCATCGACCACGGCACCGCGCTGATCGGCCGGCTCGCCGACTCCATCGCGGTGCTCGGCGGCGCCCGCCCCGGCCGCCAGTGGCCCAAGCCCGTCCCGCTGTTCAGCGTGCTGCGCGGCGCGATGTCCCGGATCCTCGACTACCCGCGCGTCGAGCTGCACTCGATCGCCAACGTCGCCATCCACGGCACGTCCGTCGAACCGCTCATCCACGCCTGCGCCGAACTCCTCGACAACGCCACCCGGTACTCGCCGCCGCAGACCAAGGTGCACGTCACCGCCGTCGAGGTGCAGACCGGCATCGCCGTCGAGATCGAGGACGGCGGCGTCAGCCTCAGCGAGGAGGCCCGCGCCCGCGCCGAGCGCATGCTGGAGCAGGCCCAGGCCGGCATCGACCTCAACGACCTCGGGGAGACGCCCCGCCTCGGCATGGCCGTCGTCGGCCGCCTCTCGCAGATGTACAACCTCCAGGTCTCCCTGCGGCAGTCCGCCTACGGCGGGGTCCGCGCGGTCCTCATCGTGCCGCGCGAGATGATGACCACCGGACCCGCACCGGGCCTCGCCCACGGCATCGGCGCCTCCGCCGTACCGCGCGTGGACAACGGCGGCCGGCCCATCGAAGAGCCCGCCCGCAACATCCGCCGCAAGAAGCCGCGCGTCGTCACCGCGGGCCCGCCGCTGCGCTCCCCGCTCACCGCGACCATGGAGGACGACGTCCCCGAGGTCAGCGAGTGGACGCCCAACGGCCTGCCCCAGCGCCGCAGCCGCGTCAAGGTCTCCCTCAGCGAGCGCTACGCCCAGGAGGCCGAGGCCCAGCGGATGGCCGAGGCCCATGCCGCCGCGACCGCCCCGCCGGTCCCCGCGCCGAAGCGGGAGGAACCCGAACCGGGCCTGTGGATCGAGGCGTTCATGAAGGGCGTCAAGGGCGAGGACCCGGCGGACCCCGACCGGACGCCCCCCTCCGAGGGACCCGCCGCCGACGGCGCCCACCCCCCGCACGGATCGAACAACCACGGCAACGCCGACGAGAGGGACTGGCAGTGATCCAGCAACGCGCCAATTTCGACTGGATGCTGAAGGAACTCGCCGACGGAGTCCCACAGACCCGGCAGATCGTCGTGCTGTCCGCCGACGGCCTGCGCATCGCCCGCTACGGCGGCGACCCGGACGCGGCGGACCGCATCGCCGCAGCCTGCGCGGGGCTGCAGAGCCTCGCCGCGGCCGTCGCCACCGAGATCCCGCACAGCGACGGCGGCATGAAGATGGTCATCATCGAGATCAACGGCGGGTACTTCTACCTGATGGCCGCGGGCGCGGGCGCCTACCTCGCCGTGCTCGCCGACGAGACCGTCGACGCGGGACTCATCGGCACCCGGATGCGTGACCTCGTCGTACGCATCGGGGCCCACCTCACCAGCCCGCCCCGGCGCGACGGGCAGGCCGTATGACTCCTCCGCACGACACCCCCCGCGGCTCGGCGCCGGGTGACATCCCGCCGCAGCGCGGCACGCCCGCGCAGCGGGAGCGCCGCAGCCCCGAGAACCCGGAGCGGCTGTACATCCTGACGGGCGAGGGGTCCGAGCGGGCACCGCTCGACCTCGTCACCCTGATCGTCGCGCAGGGCGAGGCGGCCCCGACGGCGCAGCCGGAGCACTCCGCGATCCTGCGGCTGTGCACGACGCCGCTGTCCGTCGCCGAGCTCTCCGCGTACATGGCGCTGCCGTTCAGCGTCGTGACCGTCGTCCTGACGGAGCTGCTCGGGTCCGAGCTCGTCCAGGCGCGCGCGCCCATCGTCCGCTCCGCGCTCCCCGACCGATCCCTCCTCGAAGCGGTGATGCATGGACTTCAAAAGCTCTGACACGATCACCGGCCCGCGCAGCGAGGACGTTCTGCCGCACACGGCCACCGCGGCCGTGAAGGTCGTGATCGTGGGCGGCTTCGGGGTCGGCAAGACGACGATGGTCGGCTCGGTGAGCGAGATCCGCCCGCTGACGACCGAGGAGACGATGACCCAGGCGGGCATCGGGGTCGACGACAACTACGGCTCCGACTCCAAGACGGCCACCACCGTGGCGATGGACTTCGGGCGCATCAGCATCTCCGACGAACTCGTCCTCTACCTCTTCGGCACCCCGGGACAGGAACGCTTCTGGTTCCTGTGGAACGGCCTCTTCGAAGGCGCACTCGGCGCGGTCGTCCTCATCGACACCCGCCGCCTGGAGGTCAGCTTCGACGTGATCGGCCGCCTGGAGGAGCGCGGTGTGCCGTTCGTCGTCGCCGTCAACGACTTCCCCGACGCGCCCCACCACCCGATCGAGACCCTGCGCAGGGCCCTCGACCTGGAACCCACGGTGCCGATCATGGCCTGCGACGCCCGCCGCAGGGAGTCCAGCCGGGACGTCCTGATGTCCCTGATGCGCTACCTCCACTCCCTGACGGTGGCCCGCGTCTGACCGCGCCCCCCGCACCCGAGCAACCAGCAACCCGGAACCCCTTCCGCGAACCCGGAGCGACGACCGTGACGACTCCTCCCTCCCCCTCCTGGCCCGGCACCGACGACGTGGCCGCCGCGCCGCCCGGCTGCCCCGCCCACGGCCTGGGACCCGGCGGCCTGCGCCGGATCTACGGCCCCGAGGCGGACGCCGATCTGGCCGGCCTGTACGAGAAGCTGCGCGCCGAACACGGCCCGGTGGCACCCGTGCTGATCCACAACGACGTGCCGATCTGGGCGGTGCTCGGCCACAGCGAGAACCTGCACATGGTCCGCACCCCCTCCCAGTACACCCGCGACTCGCGCCGCTGGCGGGCCGTGCAGGACGGCGGCGCGGGCCCCGACCACCCGCTCGCCCCCGTCTTCACCTGGCAGCCGATGTGCACCTTCGCCGAGGGCGACGAGCACCAGCGGCTGCGCGGCGCGGTCACCGGCGCCATGGCGGGCATCGACCACCGCGGCATCCGCCGCTACATCAACCGCTACACCAACCACCTGCTCAACGACTTCTGCCAGGACGGCCGCGCCGACCTCGTCAGCCGCTTCGCCGAGCACCTGCCGATGATGGTCATGTGCCACGTCCTCGGCATGCCCGAGGAGTACAACGAGCGCATGGTGCAGTCCGCCCGCGACATGATCAAGGGCACCGAGACCGCCATCGCCAGCAACGCCTATGTGATGGAAGTGCTGATGGCGCTGGTGGCGCGGCGCCGGGCCAACCCCGAGGAGGACTTCACCAGCAACCTCCTCGCGCACCCGGCGCAGCTGTCCGACGAAGAGGTGGGCGCGCACCTGCGGCTGGTCCTCATCGCCGCGTACGAGGCGACCGCCAACCTCATCGCCAACGTGCTGCGGATGGTCCTCACCGACCCGCGCTTCCGCGCCCAGCTCAGCGGCGGCCAGATGACGGTCCCCGAGGCGGTCGAGCAGTCGCTGTGGGACGAACCGCCCTTCAGCGCCATGGTCGGCTACTTCGCCAAGCAGGACACCCAGCTCGGCGGGCAGCAGATCAAGGCGGGCGACGGGCTGATCCTCGGCATCGCGCCGGGCAACGTCGACCCGGTGGTGCGCCCCGACCTGGCCGCCAACATGCAGGGCAACCGCTCGCACCTCGCCTTCAGCGGCGGGCCGCACGAGTGTCCCGGCCAGGACATCGGCCGCGCCATCGCCGACACCGGTGTCGACGCGCTCCTGATGCGCCTTCCGGACGTCGAACTGGAGGTGGACGAGAGCGAGTTGCGGTGGACCTCGTCGATCCTTTCCCGGCACCTGGTGGAGCTGCCGGTCAAGTTCGCGCCGCGGCCGCCGCAGGACGTCATGGCCCGCCCCTCGGCGCAGGTGCCCACGCCCCGCAGGGACTGGCAGGTGTCGTCCCCGCCGCCGCGCAGGCAGGAGCAGCCCGTCGCCCGTGCCGCGCAGCCGTCGGCCGCGGCCGACGCGGTCGCGGCGCCCGAGGCCGCCCGGCCCAAGGGGGCCTGGCAGCGCTTCCTTGTCTGGTGGCGCGGCTACTGACGGGCTGCGGCCCCGCCCGGCCTCACCGCGCCGCCCAGGCGGCGTGGTCGGCCCAGGCGCCCAGCGTCCGCCCGCTGACGAAGCGGTGCGCGGTGCCGGTGACCGGATCCGTGAACTCCAGCACGCGCGCCAGGAGTTGCAGGGGCCGCCGGAAGTCGTCCGGCGGCACGGGTCCGGTCACCACGGGGTAGACCGGGTCGCCGAGGATCGGCAGGCCCAGCGCGTTCATGTGGACGCGGAGCTGGTGGGTGCGGCCGGTGTGCGGGGTGAGGCGGTAGCGGCCGAGTCCGGCGCGGTGCTCGACCAGTTCGACGCGGCTCTCGCTGTTCGGCTCGGCGCCCTCGACCTCGTACGCCGCGATGATCCCGCGCTCCTTCACGAGATGGCTGCGTACGGTCCGCGGGAGCGGCACGGCCGGGTCGTACGCCGCCACGGCCTCGTACTCCTTGTGGATGCGGCGGTCGCGGAACAGGCCCTGGTAGGCGCCGCGTTCCTCGGGCCGCACGGTGAACAGGAGCAGGCCGGCGGTCAGCCGGTCGAGCCGGTGCGCGGCGCCCAGCGCCGGGATGCCGAGCTCCGCGCGCAGGCGGGCGAGGGCGGTCTGGGCGACGTGGCTGCCGCGCGGCATGGTCGCCAGGAAGTGCGGCTTGTCCACGACGACGATGTGCTCGTCGCGGTGCACCACCTCCAGCGGGAACGGGACGGTCACCTCCGGCGGCACGTCCCGGTGGAACCACACGTACGCCCCCGGCGCGTAGGGCGCCTGCGCTGTCAGCGGCACGCCGTCCGCGCCGACGAACCGGCCCTCCCGCAGCATCGCGTCGACGACCCCGGGACCGGCCGCGAGCCGCTCCACCAGGTGGTCGCGGACGGTCGGCCACGCCCCGTCGTGCGGCAGCCTGACCCGGGCCGGGTCGACGCCGTCGCGCTGGGGGAGCGGGGCGGGAGGGATGCGGGGCTTGCGTCTCATCAGGGGGTCAGCGTACGGGGCGGCCCAGGTCGCGGGGGTGGCGGGAGTGTCCGCGGGCCTCGGGGAGCGGACGGGTGTGCGGGGCGCGCGGGCGGCGGGCGCCGGGGCTCATGTGCGCCCCGGAAAACCACTGCCGCCGTGCCCGCGCCCACTGGCACCATGCGCCCATGCCTTTCAAGATCTCCGACGTGGTGGCCTCCGGCGCCCTCGCCCGCCGCCGCCAGCCGACGCTCCCCGCCCCCGGTGGCCTGGTCCTGCGCCCCTGGGGGGCCGCCGACGCCGCCGCCGTGTACGAGGCGTTCCAGGACCCCGTGATACAGCGCTGGCACGCGCGCGTGGCCGACTCGCAGAGCGAGGTGCGCGGCTGGATAGAGGGCTGGCGCAAGGCGTGGGACGGCGAGCGGGACGCGTACTGGGCGATCGCCGACGCCGGGACCGACGCGGTGGTCGGCCGGGTCGCCCTGCGGGCCATGGTCCTCGGCGACGGCCAGGCCGAAGTGGCGTACTGGACCATGCCGTCGGCGCGCGGCCGCGGGGTGGCCCCCCGTGCCGTCACCGCGCTCACCGCCTGGGCCTTCGAGGAAGTGGGCCTGCACCGCCTGGAGCTGACCCACTCGACGGCCAACGAGGCGTCCTGCCGTGTCGCCCTGAAGACCGGCTTCGCCGTCGAGGGCACCAAGCGCAGCGCGCTGCTGCACGAGGACGGCTGGCACGACATGCACCTGCACGCACGGATCAAGGGGGAGGGGCCGGACGCTGCCGGGGGGTGAGGGAGGGAGGCCCCTGCGAGGGAGCGCGAGGAGGGCGGGACGCGCCGGGAGGTGGTGCGGTGCCTGGCCGGGTGTGTGGGGGTGAGTCGGGAGGGCGCGTCGGGAGGCGCGGCCGGGGCGGTGGGGGGTGCGCCTGGGGGCGGGTGGTGCGGTGGATGTGCGGAGGCGGCCGTCCCGTGGGGCGGCCGCCTTCCGGCGCGTGGTGCGGGGCGTGTTACGCCGCCTGTTCCTGCTCCGCCTCGACCTGGGCGTTCCACTCGCGCTTGGAGGCCTGCCAGCCGTCCTCGTTGTGGCCCAGACGCCAGTAGCCGGAGATGGACAGGCGCTCGCGCGGGATCTCGCGCTCCACCCGGAGGTAGCGCCGCAGCTCCTTCACGAAGCCCGCCTCGCCGTGCACGAACGCGTGCAGGTCGCCCGCGGGGAACTCCAGGGCGCGCACGGCCTCGACGAGCAGCCGGCCCACCGGGCGGTCGCCGCGGTGCAGCCACACGATCTCCGCGTCCGTCGCGATCTTCTGCTCCTCCTCGGGGCCCTCGACCTCGATGAAGATGCGGGCGACGGCTCCTTGGGGCAGCGCCTCGGCCGCGGCGGCGATGGCGGGCAGGGCGCTCTCGTCGCCGGCCAGCAGGTGCCAGTCGGCGTCCGCGCCCGGGGCGTACGCGCCGCCCGGGCCGAGGAAGCGCACGGTGGCGCCCGGTCGGACGTCGCGCGCCCAGGGGCCGGCCAGGCCCTCGTCGCCGTGGATGACGAAGTCCAGCGCCAGCTCCCGGGCCTCGGCGTCCCACCGGCGCACCGTGTAGGTGCGGGTCACGGGCCACTGCTCGCGCGGGAACTCCTCGCGGATCCGCTGCATGTCGAAGGGCTCGGGATACGTGACGCCCTCGGCGTCGAAGAGCAGCTTCACGTAGTGATCGGTGCACTCGCCCGCGGTGAAGGCGGCGAGGCCCTCGCCGCCGACGATCACGCGCTGCATGTGCGGGGTGAGCCGTTCCGTGCGCAGGACCTGCGCTACATGGGCCTTCGGTGCTGTGCGTGCCGGACGTTCTGCCATGGCGACGGCCTCCCCTGATCCACTATTGCTTAGGCTTACCTAAGCTAACACCTCAGACCTGGAGGGTGGAGAGCAGCCGCGTCAGCGAACCGCCCAGGCCCCACCGCTCGGCCAGCGCGTCCAGGGCGGCCGGATCGCGCGGCGCGTGCGGCAGCGCGACGTCGACGTCCGGCAGCGGCACGTCGCCGGCCACCCGGACGACCGTCGGCGCGACCGCCACGTACGCCCGTGCCTCGTCCAGGCGCTTGCGCTGCGACGGGGTGAGCTTCGAGGCCGGGTCGTCGACCGCGGCCATGATCCCGGCCAGGTCGCCGAAGGCGTCCAGGAGTTTGGCGGCCGTCTTCTCGCCGATGCCGGGCACGCCCGGCAGGCCGTCGCTCGGGTCGCCGCGCAGCAGCGCCAGGTCCACGTAGCCGGGGCCGTCCACCCCGTACTTCTCGCGCAGCCACGCCTCGTCCGTCGTCTGGAGCGTGCCGACGCCCTTGAGGGGATAGAGGACGCGGATGCCGCGCCGGTCGTCGACCAGCTGGTAGAGGTCGCGGTCGCCGGTGACGATGTCGACCGGGCCGGTGGCGCGGGCCGCGAAGGTGCCGATGACGTCGTCGGCCTCGTACGCCTCGACGCCCACGCGGGCGATGCCGAGTGCGTCGAGGACGGCCTCGATGACCGGGACCTGCGGGGAGAGGGTGTCGGGGATCTCCTCGGCGTCCGCGCCCTGCGGGACCTCCTCGGCGACGCGGTGCGCCTTGTAGGAGGGGATGAGCTCGACGCGCCACTGCGGGCGCCAGTCCGCGTCCATGCACGCGACCAGGTCGTCCGGGCGGTGGTCCTGGACGAGGCGGGTGATGAAGTCGAGCAGTCCGCGCACGGCGTTGACCGGGGTGCCGTCCGGGGCCTTCACCGATTCCGGGACCCCGAAATAGGCCCGGAAGTAGAGGGAGGCCGTGTCGAGAAGCATGAGCCGTCGAGTTCGCTGAGTCACATCGCGCATCATGCCGCACCGCACCGACAGCGCGGCCGTGTCGCGCACCGGGCCGCGCGGGCCGCGGCCCGGCGGGCGACGCGGCGGACCGGCGTTGCGCATCGTGATCAATGCGCGCCGAGCGCGCAACGGATGTGAGCTGGCTCACTCCTTGGTTTGTTCCGCATAAGTCCGGGCAAGGGCGCACTCGGAGCCGACCCGGTCGCAAATTCAACATTTCGATTCGGTAAACGGGCAGACCCCGTGCCGCTCCACGGCCCGCCGGCGGGGGAGGCGGGCCGTCTTGGTTCGACCCGAGAGGTGTATGTGTCCAGGCTGCAGGCCGAGCACTTGTACAAAGTGTTCGGCAGACGACCCGATGACGCGGTGGAGCGACTCCGCCACGGAGCCGACCGAGAGGAACTGCGCGACGAGGGCACCACCGCCGCCGTCATCGATGCCTCCTTCGAGGTCGAACCGGGCCAGATCTTCGTCGTCATGGGTCTCTCCGGATCCGGCAAGTCCACGTTGCTGCGCATGCTCAACGGGCTGTCGGACCCGACGGCCGGTCACGTGCGCTTCGACGGTCAGGACCTGACCGAGCTGAGCGACAAGGAGATGCGGGAGGTGCGCTCCAAGAAGATCAGCATGGTCTTCCAGCACTTCGCGCTCTTCCCGCACCGCAGCGTCCTGGAGAACGCCGGCTACGGCCTCGAGGTGCAGGGCGTGCCGCGCGCCGAGCGGGAGAAGCGGGCCACCGAGGCGCTGGAGCTCGCCGGCCTCAAGGGCTGGGAGAAGTCCTGGCCCGACGAGCTGTCCGGCGGCATGCAGCAGCGCGTGGGCCTGGCCCGCGCGCTGGCCACCGACGCCGACCTGCTCCTGATGGACGAGTCGTTCAGCGCGCTCGACCCGCTGATCCGCCGGGACATGCAGGACCAGCTCCTGGTCCTGCAGAAGCGGCTGAAGAAGACCATCGTCTTCATCACCCACGACCTGAACGAGGCCATGCGCCTGGGCGACCAGATCGCCGTCATGCGCGACGGCCGCATCGTCCAGATCGGCACCTCGCAGGACATCCTGGTCACCCCGGCCAACGATTACGTCGCCGCGTTCACGCAGGACGTCGACCGCGCCCGGGTGCTCACCGCGGGCGCCATCATGGGCGACCCCGAGCAGGGCTTCGTGCGGGCCGACGCGCCCGCCACGGTCACCGAGGACACCCCGATCATCGAGCTGTTCACGCCCTGCTCCACCAGTGACGTGCCGGTCGCCGTGACCGACGCCGGGGGCGAGCTCGTCGGCGTCGTGCCGCGCGAGCGGCTGCTCGCCGTGCTGGGCGAGCCGATGAACCCGGAGACGGCCGCGGCGCCGCAGGACGCGGCCACCGCCTCCATACCCGGGCAGGACAACGGCGGCAAGAACGTGGGCAAGGTGAGCAGCGGTGCCTAGGATTCCCTTCGGCGACTGGGTCAATGACTCGGTCGAATGGCTCAGAACCCACATGGACTGGCTGTTCGACTTCATCAAGACGATCTTCCAGAACATGTGGGACGGCGTCTACGACGTCCTCTCCGCGCCCGAGCCGCTGCTGATGGCGGGCATCCTCGCCGTCATCGCGTTCTGGCTGCGCGGCCTGCTCGGCGGTGTCCTCGCCTTCGTCGGCTTCGCGTTCATCGTGTCCATGGAGCTGTGGGACAACGCGATGATGACGCTGTCCCTGGTGCTCGTCTCCACCTTCGTGGCCCTGGTGATCGCCGTGCCCGTGGGCATCTGGGCGGCCCGCTCCAAGACGGTCAGCGGCATCGTGCGGCCCGTCCTCGACTTCATGCAGACGCTGCCCGCGATGATCTACCTCATCCCGGCGCTGCTGTTCTTCCGCATGGGCGCCCCCGCGGGCATCGTCGCCACGATCGTCTTCGCGCTCGCCCCCGGCGTGCGCATGACCGAGCTCGGCATCCGCCAGGTCGACAAGGAGCTGGTCGAGGCCGCCGACGCGTTCGGCACCACGCCCCGCAACACGCTCTTCCGGGTCCAGCTGCCCCTGGCGCTGCCCACGATCATGGCCGGTGTCAACCAGGTCATCATGCTCGGCCTCTCCATGGCGGCCCTGACCGGCATGGTCGGCACCCCGGGTCTGGGCGCCGACGTCAACGCGGCCATCGGCCAGCTCGACGTCGGTCTCGGCGCGGAGGCGGGCGTCTCCATCGTGATCCTCGCCATCTACCTGGACCGCGTCACCAGCGGCCTGGGCGGCCAGGTCTCCCCGCTCGGCCGCCGCGCGCTCGCCAAGCTGCGGGCCGCGCAGGGCCTGAACATCTGGAACTACCGCCCCCGGCCGGTCGTCGCGATGGTCGGCGTCGTCGTCCTCGCGCTCGTCGCGGGCGGCATGGGCATCTTCGGCGGCACCAAGTCCGAGTCCGTGGCCGACACCAAGAACGTCGGCCAGGGCAAGGAGCTGAAGATCGGCTACATCCCCTGGGACGAGGGCGTCGCCTCCACCTTCCTGTGGAAGGAAGTCCTGGAGCAGCGCGGCTTCAAGGTGACCACGAGCCAGCTGGAGGCCGGCCCGCTGTACACCTCCCTGGCGCAGGGCGACATCGACTTCCAGACCGACTCGTGGCTGCCGACGACGCACGCCTCGTACTGGAAGAAGTACGGCAAGGACCTCGAGGACATGGGTTCCTGGTTCGGCCCCACCTCGCTGGAGCTGACCGTCCCCGCGTACATGAAGGACGTCAACTCCCTCGAGGACCTCAAGGGCAAGGCCGACACCTTCAAGGGCAAGATCACCGGCATCGAGTCGAGCGCCGGCATGATGGGCCTGCTCAAGGACAAGGTCCTCGGCGCGTACGGCCTCGACAAGGAGTACAAGGTCGTCGACGGCTCGACGCCCGCGATGCTCTCCGAGCTCAAGGCGGCGTACTCCAAGAAGGAGCCGATCGTCACCACCCTGTGGTCGCCGCACTGGGCCTACAGCGACTTCAAGCTGAAGAAGCTCAAGGACCCCAAGGGCGCCTGGGGCAAGGGCGACGGCGTGCACACCCTCGCGCGCAAGGGCTTCGCCAAGGAGAACCCCGAGGTCGGCAAGTGGCTCAAGGACTTCAAGCTCAGCGAGAAGCAGCTCACCGACCTCGAGGCCGAGATCAACAAGGCGGGCAAGGGCAAGCAGCAGGAAGCCGTGCGCGCCTGGCTGAAGAAGAACCCGGCCGTGCTCGACAAGATGGCGCCCCTGCCGAAGAACTCCGGCAGTGACGAGAACAAGCGCCCGCTGAAGGCCGCGTACTTCGCGTGGGACGAGAACATCGCCGTCACCAACCTGTGGAAGCGCGTCCTGGAGAAGCGCGGCTACAAGATGGAGCTGACGCCGGCCGACGTGGGCCCCGCCTACACCGGCCTCGCCCAGGGCGACCTCGACCTCAACCTCGACGCGTGGCTGCCCACCGCCCAGAAGACGTACTGGGACAAGAACAAGGACAACCTCAAGGACCTGGGCTCCTGGTACAGCCCGACGTCCCTGGAGGTCGCCGTCCCGTCCTACGTCAAGGGCGTGAAGTCCCTCGAGGACCTCAAGGGCAAGGGCGACACGTTCAAGGGCAAGATCATCGGCATCGAGCCGGGCACCGGCGTGATGCAGGCCCTCAAGGACAAGGTCCTGCCGGGCTACGGCCTGGAGGACGAGTACGAGATCGCCGCGGGCTCGACCCCGGCGATGCTGTCCGAGCTGAAGGCCGCGTACGCCAAGAAGGAGCCGATCGCGGTTCTGCTCTGGTCGCCGCACTGGGCCTACAGCGAGTACGACCTCACCAAGCTGAAGGACCCCAAGGGCGGCTTCGGCAAGGGCAACACCATCCGCTCGCTCTCCAGCAAGGACTTCCCCGGCCAGTACCCGCAGCTCACGAAGTGGCTCAAGAACTTCAAGATGAGCGAGAAGGAGCTGGCCAGCCTGGAGAACGAGATCAACAAGGCGGGCAAGAACAACGAGCCCAAGGCGGTCGACGCCTGGCTCAAGAAGAACCCGGGCTTCGAGGAGAAGATGACCTCCGCGAAGTAGTCCGTCCCGGACACCGCTCCTGAAGGGGTGGGCCTCGCCCTGTGGCGAAGCCCACCCCTTCAGGCGTTCCTGCGGGGGCCGCGCGCTGCCTAGTCTCGACGGGGCACCGTCCGACCTCCGCGCGGCGGGGCACACCCTCTCGGCCTCCCCGCCTTTCCCCTACGGGAAGGGCAGGCCCCCTCGTACACCCGAACGTGAGTACCCACCCGTGACCGCAAGGCAGCCCAGGACGGCGCTCTTCGCCGTGGCCGCCGTCCTGGCCCTGGCCGTGGCCCTGCTCCTCGCCCAGCTGGCCCGCGCCGACGCGGGGCCCGCCTCCGCCGGTACCGCCCGCCTGGCCGCGCTCGCCGCGTACGTCACCGCCGCCGACGGACACCGCTACGACGCGCGGGACCACACCGGACGCACCATGGACGCCGCCCAGATCGAGCAGGCCCAGGACGGCAGCTATCTCGCCGTCTACCACTCGCCGCTCCCCGACGGCCGCTTCCACGCCGCCGTCGCCACCTCCACGGACCTGCGCCACTGGCACCGCCGCCACGACTTCGGCCCCGGCACCCACCAGGCCTCCCTCGCGCACGACGGCCGCGGCGGCTACGTCCTCGCCTACGAGAAGGACCCGCGCAACCACATCGCGGTCCGCGCCTACCGCAGCCTCCCGGCGCTGCTCGACGGGCGCGCCCACCGGTCCTTCGACGCGCCGCTGACCCTCTCGCGCTGCGCCGAGGGCACCCCGAGCATCACCGCGGTGCGCGGCACCACCGTCCACCTCACCGGGCACTACCGGGCGGGCTGCGACACCGACCGCCAGCTGCGCGCCACCCTCACCGGCTTCCGGCACTGGCACGCCGAGCCCGACCGGCGCCTGGACCGTGCCGTGCGCGCCCGGGGCAACGGCGGCAACATCGGCGACCGGGCGCCGGTGGAGCTCGGCGGGCAGCGCGTGGTGCTGATCGAGGGCCAGGGGCGGCGCGGCGACTTCGGCAGCTGGAGCACGTACGCCTACGACCCCTCCAGTGGCCGCGCCGACCGCCTCGACATCCGCACGCACCGCGGCAGCCGCGCCTTCGCCAATCCCTCGGCGACCCTGCTCACCGATCCGGCGGGCCAACCCGCCCTGCTCGTCAGCCTGTTCGTGCCGGCGGAAGGTTCCGCCCCCGGGGAGTCGGGGCAACTGGTCTACTGGCACAAGCTGTAGGAGGCCGTCTCGGCAACGGGGCAAAACCGTTTGGCGAACATGCGTAGGGTGGCGAAAACCCCTCAGGGTTGAGAGCGGGCCGATGCGCTGAAGGGAGCCGAGGCGATGGACGAGCACAAGGAGACCCTCCGGGTGGGCTCGGCCGTGCGGCGGCGCCGCAGGCAGCTGGAGCTCACCCTCGCCGTGGTGGCCGAGCGCAGCGGCCTCTCGGTGCCCTTCCTGAGCCAGATCGAGAACGAACGCGCCCGGCCCAGCATGCGCTCCCTGCAGCGCGTCGCCGACGCCCTGTGCACCACCGACGTGGAGCTCCTCGCCGCCGCCGACCCGGCGCGCACGGTCGAGGTGGTCCGGGCCGCCGACGACACGGACCTGGACGGCTCCACCCCCGAGGCGCGGGTGCGCGAGCTGACCCGCGGCCACCACCAACTGCACGCCCTGGAGTTCATCGGCGACCACGACGAGGGCCGCGAGTTCCAGCACCGCAACGACGAGTTGCTGTACGTCGTCGAGGGCGCCGTCGAGATGGAGGCCGAGGGCCGGGCCTACCGCCTGGGACGCGGCGACACCCTCTTCCTCACCGGCGGGGTGCGCCACCGCTGGCGGGCCACCGTGCCGGACACCCGGGTCCTGGTGGTCGCCGTCGGGGACCACATCGAGGCCGTCGACGACAAGGGGCGCTGACATGGGGCCCGTGCGCGGCCCGCGCCGGGTCGTCTCGCTGGTGCCCTCGCTGACCGAGGCGGTCGCCGTGAGCGTGCCGGGCGCCCTGGTCGGGGCGACCGACTGGTGCAGCCATCCGGCGGGCCTGGACGTGCCGCGGGTGGGCGGCACCAAGAACCCCGACGTGCCCCGCATCCTCTCCCTCGCCCCCGACCTGGTGATCGCCAACGAGGAGGAGAACCGCGCGCCGGACCTCGCGGCGCTGCGCGCGGCCGGCGTCGAGGTCCTGGTGACGGAGATCCGCACCCTGGACGAGGCCTTCCGGGAGCTCGCACGGGTGCTCGCGGAGTGCGGCGCCGGGCGCCCCCGCTGGCTCGCGGCGGCCGAGGAGGCCTGGGCGGCACCGCCCCGCCTGTCCCCGCGCGTGCGGGCGGCGGTGCCCATCTGGCGCAGGCCCTGGATGGTCCTGGGCCGGGACACCTTCGCCGGGGACCTGCTGGCCCGGCTCGGCGTCGACAACGCGTACGCCGCGCACGCCGAGCGCTACCCGCGCGTCCCGCCGGACGAGCTGCGGGCGGCGGCCGCGGACCTGGTGGTGCTGCCCGACGAGCCGTACCGCTTCACGCGCGAGGACGGCCCCGAGGCCTTCCCGCCCGGCACCCCGGTCGCGCTGGTCGACGGCCGTCACCTGACCTGGTACGGCCCGTCGCTGGCGGAGGCGCCCGCCGTCATCGGCGAGGCGCTGCGAGCAGCCTTCCGCTGACGACACCGCGCAGGGTGTGGACCAGGGCCACCGCCCAGGCGGCCACGAGGAAGACGAAGAGGCCGGTCGCGAGCCAGTCGAAGAACAGCAGCCCGGTGTGGCGGCCCAGGCCCTCCGCGCCGGTCACGCAGGTGCCGACGGGGAAGGTGAACGCCCACCAGGTCATCGCGAAGCCCATGCCGTCCCGCCGGGCCCGCACCACCAGGGACCCGGCGAGCGCCAGCCACATCAGGGCGAAGCCCATGACGGGCACGCCGTAGAGCACGGCGAAGGCGACGAAGCCGCCCTCCAGCGGGGCGGGGACCACCCCGGGCGCGACGTCGGCGAACTTGTTCGCCGCGGTCGTCGACTGGCCGAGCGGGCCGAGCACCAGGAACAGGGTGGGGGTGAGCGCCAGGGGCAGCGGGCCCGCGGTCACGAGCCGGGCGAAGATCACCGGCAGCATCACCAGGGTGGCGAGCAGGCTCAGGCCGAACATCGCGAAACAGGAGTAGAGCAGCGTCTGCTGGGCCTGGCCCGCGGGCAGGTGCGGGACGAGCAGCGGGCCGACGGCCGCCGACACCATCGGTGCCACCACGGGCAGCAGCCACACGGGCGAGGCCTGGTCGGCGGAGATGCGGTGCCGGACCACCATCAGGTACGGGACGGCGACGGCCGCCGCGAGCCCGACTGCGGTGCCGAGGGTGAACAGCACGGTGTCGACCGCGACGGCCGCCGGAGTGCCGATCCAGTCCTTGCCGACGAGCAGCGTGCCGCCGCCGACCGCGAGCAGCGCCATCGACAGGCAGCCGTAGAACGGCGCCACGGCGGGGTCCAGGAGATGGGCGCGGGCCTGGTCGCGGTGGTGGATCCAGTGCGCGGTCCGGGCGGCGAGCAGGACCAGGAGCAGGACGAAGGAGAGCGCCCAGACGGTGGTGCAGGCCGTGCGCAACCCCGTGAACCGGTACGGCAGCGTCGCGCCCGCGTTGGCGATGACGGCGGTGCCCATGACGGCGGCGTACCAGTTCGGCCCGAGGTGACGGGCGGCCGGGGCGCGGGTCAGCGGGGCGGGGGCGTAGCCCGCGGCGGCGACGGGGTGTGCGGTGGTGACCATGAGGCCACCGTCCCGCGGCGCCGGGCCGCCCACCAGGGACCGCTCTTCTATGGGGGCATAAGCTGACATTATGAGTACGTCCCCCGCGTCGCCGTCGTCCCCCAAGCCCGCCGGAACCCCGGAGTCCGTCGCTCCCGAGGCGTCGCTGGCCCATCGCGTGCCCGACCTCGGGGCGCTCCAGCTATTGCTCGCCGTGGCCCGGCTCGGCAGCCTGGGGCGGGCCGCGCGGGAGCTCGGCATCACCCAGCCCGCGGCCAGCAGCCGGGTGCGGGCCATGGAGCGCCAGCTCGGCGTCGCGCTGGTGGACCGGTCGCCCAGGGGGTCCCGCCTCACGGCCGCGGGCGCCCTGGTGACCGACTGGGCGGGCCGGATCGTGGAGGCGGCGGAGGCCTTCGACGCGGGGGCGCAGGCGTTGCGCGACCGGCGGGACTCGCGGCTGCGGGTCGCGGCCAGCATGACGATCGCCGAGTACCTGATGCCGGGCTGGCTGATCGCCCTGCGCACCCAGCGCCCCGACACGGCCGTCTCGCTGCTCGCCGGCAACTCCGCGGCGGTCGCCTCCCGGCTGCTGGCCGGCGAGGCGGACCTCGGGTTCGTCGAGGGGCTCACCGTGCCGGGCGGGCTCGACGGCGTGGTCGTGGGGCACGACCGCCTCGTGGTCGTGACGGCGCCGGGGCACCCGTGGGCCCGGCGCAGGAAGCCGCTGGCCGCGGCGGAGCTGGCGGCGACCCCGCTGATCCTGCGCGAGGAGGGCTCGGGCACCCGGCAGGTCCTGGACGCGGCGCTCGGCGGCCTCGCCCGCCCGCTGATCGAGCTGTCGTCCACGACGGCGGTGAAGGCCTCGGCGGTCAGCGGCGCGGGCCCCTCCGTCCTGAGCGAACTCGCCGTCGGCGAGGAGCTGGCGGCGCGGCGGCTGGTGGAGATCCCGCTGGCGGAGGTACGCCTGGGCAGGGAACTGCGGGCCGTGTGGCCGACGGGCCACCGCCCCGCGGGCCCGGGCCGGGACCTGCTGTCACTGACACGACGCACGGCATAGGGGCGGACCACCCCCCCCTCCGGACCACCCCGGCCTGGGCTGCGCAGGACGGGCCGGGCGGACGGTGAAAGCCGGCGGTGAAAGCGGACGGTGAAAGCGGACGGCGGAAAAGGATGGCGGCTGCCCGGTGGCCCGCCCACCATGGGGAGATGAACCCGACCGCGCCCCCGGCGACCGGCGTCCGCACTCCCTGGGGCGACCTGCCCGCGCACGTACGCGAAGGCGTGGAGTCCGCGCTCGGGGCGGCCGTCGCCGACGCCGTGACGCAGCGCGGCGGTTTCTCGCCGGGGACCGCGGCCCGGGTGCGGCTCGCGGACGGGCGGCGGGCGTTCGTGAAGGCCGTCGGCTCCGCGGCCAACCCCCAGAGCCCGGCCCTGCACCGCGCCGAGGCGCGGAACGCCGCCGCGCTGCCGGACTCCGTGCCCGCGCCCCGGCTCCTCGCCTCCTACGACGACGGCACCTGGGTCGCCCTCGTCTTCGAGGACGTCGACGGGCGCCAGCCCCACGTGCCCTGGCACGCCGACGAGCTCGGCCGGGTGCTGGCCGCGGTGGACGCCCTCGCCCGCGTCCTGACGCCCGCGCCGGTCGAGGCCCCGCCCGTCGGCGAGGCGGCGGCGGGCATGTTCCGCGGCTGGGAGCGGCTGGCCGCGAGCGGCGCGCGCGACGAGGAGCGACTGGATCCCTGGGCCCGCCGCCATCTGCCCGCCCTCGTCGAACTCGCCGCGCCCTGGGCGGACTTCGCCGGTGGGGACACGCTCGCGCACGGCGACCTGCGCGCCGACAACATGCTGCTCACCGCCGACGGCGGCCGTGTCGTCTTCGTCGACTGGCCGCACGCCGTGCGCGCAGCACCCTGGTTCGACCTGGTGCTCATGCTGCCGTGCGTCCGGGCGCAGGGCGGCCCCGACCCGCAGGACGTGTTCCTGGCGCAGCCGGCGGCGCGCGAGGCCGACCCGCGGGGCGTGACCGCGACCCTGGCCGGATTCGCCGGGTACCTGGTGCGCCACTCCCTGCGGCCCGATCCGCCCGGCCTGCCGACCCTGCGCGCCTTCCAGGCCGCCCAGGGCGCGGCGGCCCTGGAGTGGCTCAGGAGGCGGCTCGGACCAGCGCTGCCATGACGCGGGCGTCCTCGCCCATCTCCGGGTGCCACTGCACGCCGAGCGCCCAGGCCGGGGCGGGTAGTTCGAGCGCCTCGACGGTGCCGTCCTCCGCGTACGCGGAGACCACCAGGTCCCGGCCGAGCCGGTCCACCGCCTGGTGGTGGTAGGTCGGCACGTCCGTCGAGGCGTCCGGCACGATCGACTCGTACAGCGTGCCGGGCACCGGCTTCACCGCGTGCGTGCCGAACACGCCCGTGCGGACGACGTGCCCGTCCAGGTGCTGGACCAGCGTGCCGCCGAGTGCCACGTTCATCAGCTGCATGCCCCGGCAGATGCCGAGCAGGGGTGTCCCGGACGCCAGCGCGGCCTCGACGAGGGCACTTTCCCAGGCGTCCCGCTCCCGGGCGGGCGGCCCGGTGCGCGGGTCGCGGACCGCGCCGTACCGCTCGGGCTCGACGTCGGGGCCGCCCGCCACGACGACGCCGTCGAGCCGGGCGACGACGGCGGCCGCGTGCGCGGGGTCGTCCGGCGGCAGCATCGCGGTCAGGCCGCCCGCCGCGCGCACCAGGCGCGGATACCCGGCGGGCAGCAGCGCGGCGGGCAACTGCCACACGCCCCAGCTCACCGTGGACTCCAGATAGGTACTGACCCCGATCAGCGGCCTGCCGCTCACTGCGCTCTCCTTCGTCGTGGTCATCAGTCGCGTGCCAACTCTGCCTCGGCCGCCGCGAGCGCCGCGAACTCCTCCTCCGGCGCGCGCGCCACCAGATGCTTGCGGCTGTACATCCCGAAGTAGCCGATGGCGACCACGTACACCGCGAGGGCGATGAGCGCCGCAGTGACGTCCACCAGGAACGTCGCGACCAGCGCCGCGCAGGCGAGGACCAGCGCGACGGACGAGGTGAGCACACCGCCCGGGGTGCGGTAGGGCCGCGCCAGGTCCGGCTCGCGGCGGCGCAGCACGATGTGCGAGAGCGACATCAGGGCGTACGAGATGGTGGCGCCGAACACGGCGACGTTCAGCATGCGGGCGCCGTCACCGGTCGCCGCGGCCAGCGCGAAGCCGATCGCGCCCGGGACGAGCAGGCCCAGGTAGGGGGCCTTGCGGCTGCTGGTGAGGGAGAGGAACCGGGGCAGGTAGCCGGCCCGGGAGAGCGCGAAGAGCTGGCGCGAGCCCGCGTAGATCAGGGAGAAGAAGGAGGCGACCAGTCCGGCGAGGCCCGCGTAGTTGATGACGCGGCTCAGGCCCGTCGCCTTTCCGTCCGGCTGCAGCGCCTCGACCAGCGGGTTGCCGGACGACTGGATCGCCGCCGAGCCGCGGGCGCCCGCCGAGGCGAAGAAGGTGAGCAGGGCGAGGACGACCAGGATGCACAGCGACCAGCGGATGGCGCGCGGCAGGGTGCGTGCCGGGTCCTTGGTCTCCTCGGCGGCCAGCGGCACGCCCTCCACGCCGAGGAAGAACCACATGCCGAACGGGAAGGCGGCCCAGATGCCCAGCAGCCCCAGCGGCAGCCAGGAGTTGGCGCCGAACGCGTCGTGGTCGACCGCGATGTCGTTGAGCCGCGAGGCGTCGAAGTCCATGAACGCGCCGACGGCGAAGACGAGCAGGGCCGCCACCGCGATGCCGGTGACGACGAAGCTGAAGCGCAGCGCCTCGCCGACGCCCCACAGGTGGATGCCGATGAAGATCACGAAGCAGGCCAGGTAGACGGGCCAGCCGGAGGTGAGGCCGAAGAGGCCGAGCGACTCGACGTAGTCGCCGATGAAGATGGAGATCGCGGCCGGTGCCAGGATGTACTCGATGAGGATCGCCGTACCGGTCAGGAAGCCGCCCCAGGGGCCGAGCGCCCGGCGCGCGAAGCCGTAGCCGCCGCCCGCCGTGGGCAGCACCGAGGACAGTTCGGCGAGCGAGAAGACCATGCACGCGTACATCACGCCCATCAGGGCCATCGCGATGCCGAGGCCGCCGAACCCGCCCTCCGCGAGGCCGGAGTTCCAGCCGGAGTAGTCGCCGGAGACGACGTAGGCCACGCCGAGGCCGGTGAGCAGGACCCAGCCGGCGTTGCCCCGGCGGAGCGTGCGGCGCTCCAGATAGTCGTCCGCCGGTTCGGCGGCGCTGGGCTTGGGGGACTCCACGGTCATGGCACGGCTCCTATGCGGCGGCGCTGGGGGCATCGGTGCCTCCCCGGCTCGCGGGCGGCCGTGAGCTCGGGGGAGGGCGGGACGACTCAATGGAACGGATCCATACCTTTGCCGTGCCGGGTGGTGGAAATCAAGACCCGTGCGTTACTACGTGGTTAACGTGCCCCCGCCCCGGCCGCCCGCACGCCCCCTTCCGCGCCGCTCACGTCAGAAAGCCCCGCAGCAGGGCGGCCGTGCCCGCGCAGTGCTCGCGCATCATCTCCCGGGCCCCGTCGGCGTCCCCGTCGAGGACCGCCTCGACGAGCGCGGTGTGCTGGCGCTGCGAATGCTCCAGGTTCCGTACCAACAGCGGGATGCAGTCCAGGAGATCGTTGACGGTCGCGCGGACCGCCGCGTACTGCGCGGTGAGCGTCGGCGAGCCGCACAGCTCGGCGAGCGTGAGGTGCAGCAGCGTGTCCAGCCTGCGGTACTCCGCCAGGGGCGCGTCGTGCGTGCGGGCGAGCGCCGTGCGCAGCCGGTCCGCCTGCTCGCCGGAGAGGCCGTGCGCCGCGCAGAGCCCCGCCGCGCCGACCTCCAGGACCTCGCGGAAGCGCAGCGCGTCCTCGACGTCGACGCCCCGGATGCGGCGGCGCAGCTCGCCCTCGCCGGGCGCCTGGGGGCGCGGGCGCACGAACGTCCCGCCGTACCGCCCGCGCCGGGACTCGACCAGGCCCTGGTCCTGCAGCACCTTCAGGACCTCGCGCAGGGTGACCCGGCTGATCCCGAGCCGGTCGGCCAACTCCCGTTCCGACGGCAGGCGTTCACCGGCCGGCACCAGGCCGAGGCGGACGACCTGCAGGATCTGCTCCAGCGCCTCCTCGAAGCCGTTGCCCGCCCGCACCGGGCGCAACACCGGTGTCAGCCGGTCGTCGTCCGTGGTGCCCTCTTCCGTGTGCGACATGCCCGTACCCCCTTCCCAAGCAATGGTTCTCCGCAATACCTTATGGCTCCCGGCTGACCCAAGGAGGCTTTTCCCGTGGCAGACCGCACACCCCCGCTCGCCGTCGAGGAGCTGACCACCCTCGTCGAGAGCGGCGAGATCGACACTGTCGTCCTGGCCTTCCCCGACATGCAAGGGCGGCTCCAGGGCAAGCGGTTCGCCGCCCGCTTCTTCCTCGACGAGGTCCTGGAGCACGGCACGGAGGGCTGCAACTACCTCCTGGCCGTCGACGCGGACATGAACACCGTCGACGGCTACGCGATGTCCTCCTGGGACCGCGGCTACGGCGACTTCGCCATGCACGCCGACCTCGCCACCCTGCGCCGCGTCCCCTGGAACGAGGGCACCGCGATGCTCATCGCGGACCTCGCCTGGAACGACTCCTCGCCCGTCGTGGCGGCCCCCCGCCAGATCCTGCGCCGCCAGCTGGAGCGCCTGGCCGAGCTCGGCTTCAGCGCGCACGTCGGCACGGAGCTCGAATTCATCGTCTTCAAGGACACCTACGAGCAGGCCTGGGACGCCGGCTACCACGACCTCACCCCGGCCAACCAGTACAACATCGACTACTCGGTGCTCGGCACCGGCCGCATCGAGCCCCTGCTGCGCCGCATCCGCAACGACATGGCGGCCGCCGGACTCGTCGTCGAGTCCGCCAAGGGCGAGTGCAACCCCGGCCAGCACGAGATCGTGTTCAAGTACGACGAAGCCCTCGTCACCTGCGACCAGCACGCCATCTACAAGACCGGCGCCAAGGAGATCGCCTCCCAGGAGGGCGTCTCGCTCACCTTCATGGCGAAGTACAACGAGCGCGAGGGCAACTCCTGTCACATCCACCTCTCGCTCCAGGACGCCGACGGCAACAACGCCATGGCCGGGGAAGGGCCGGGCGGCATGTCGCCCGTCATGCGGCACTTCCTCGCGGGACAGCTCGCCGCCCTGCGCGACTTCTCCCTCCTCTACGCGCCCAACATCAACTCCTACAAGCGGTTCCGGCCCGGCACCTTCGCCCCCACCGCCGCCGCCTGGGGCTACGACAACCGCACCTGCGCGCTGCGCGTGGTCGGCCACGGGCGCTCGCTGCGCTTCGAGAACCGCCTCCCCGGCGGCGACGTCAACCCGCACCTCGCGGTCGCCGGACTGGTCGCCGCAGGGCTGTACGGCATCGAGCACAAGCTCGAACTGCCCGAGGAGTGCACCGGGAACGCCTACACCGGCGACTACGAGCACGTCCCCACCACCCTGCGCGAGGCCGCCGACCTCTGGGAGAACAGCCCCATCGCCAAGGCCGCCTTCGGCGACGAGGTGGTCGCGCACTACCGCAACATGGCGCGGGTCGAACTGGACGCCTTCGACTCCGCGGTGACCGACTGGGAGCTCCGCCGCTCCTTCGAACGCATGTGAGGCCCGACTTGCCGTACGAGCACGTGTCCGAGCACCAGGTACTGAACCCGGCGACGGAAGAGGTCGTCGCGACCGTCCCCGCCGCCACCGCGCAGGACGTCGACGCGGCCGTCGCCCGCGCCGCACAGGCGCAGGAGAAGTGGGCCGCGGCCGCGCCCGCCGACCGCGCCAGACTGCTGCGCCGCTTCGCCGCGCAGGTCGACGACCACCTCGAGGAACTCGCCCGGCTGGAGGTGCGCGAGGCCGGCCATCTCATCGGCAACGCGCGCTGGGAGGCGGGCAACGTCCGCGACCTCCTCGACTTCGCGGCCGGGGGAGTGGAGCGGCTGAACGGCCGTCAGATCCCGGTCCCCGGCGGCCTGAACGTCACCGTCCTCGAACCCCTCGGGGTCGTCGGCGTCATCGCCCCCTGGAACTTCCCGATGCCGATCGCCGCCTGGGGCGCCGCCCCCGCCCTCGCGGCCGGCAACGCCGTCGTCCTCAAGCCCGCGGAGACGACCCCGCTCACCGCGCTGCGCCTGGCCGAACTGGCCCTGGCGGCAGGCCTGCCCGAAGGGCTCTTCCAGGTCCTGCCCGGCGCGGGCGACACCGCGGGCGCCGCCCTGGTCGAGCACCCCGGCGTCGCCAAGATCGTGTTCACCGGATCCACCCGGGTGGGCAAGCGGATCATGGCCACGTGCGCCGACCGGGTGAAGCGCGTGACCCTCGAACTCGGCGGCAAGAGCCCGAACATCGTCTTCGCCGACGCCGACGTGGAGGCCGCGGCCCTCGCCACCCCCATGTCCTACCTCGACAACTCCGGCCAGGACTGCTGCGCCCGCACCCGCGTCCTGGTGCAGCGCTCCGTCTACGAACGGTTCCTGGAGATCGTGACGCCCGCGATCGAGTCGGTCGTCGTCGGCGACCCGTCCGACGAGAAGACCCAGATGGGCCCGCTCATCTCCCGGGCGCAGCTGGACCGCGTCCGCTCCTACGTCCCCTCCGGCGCCGGGATCCACGGCTCGGCGCCCGAGGGGCCCGGCTTCTGGTTCCCGCCGACGCTGCTCACCGACGCGGCCCCCGACTCCCCGGTGGCGCTGGAGGAGGTCTTCGGCCCCGTCGCCGTCGTCCTGCCCTTCGACGACGAGGCCGACGCGATCCGGCTCGCCAACGCCACCGAGTACGGCCTGTCCGGCTCGATCTGGACCCGGGACGTGGGCCGGGCGCTGCGGGTCTCCGGGGCCGTGCGCGCCGGGAACCTGTCCGTCAACTCGCACTCCAGCGTGCGCTACTGGACCCCCTTCGGCGGCTACAAGCAGTCCGGCCTGGGCCGGGAGCTCGGCCCGGACGCCCTGACCGCCTTCACCGAGACCAAGAACGTCTTCATCAGCACGGAACGCACCGACAGCACGGAGGCCTGAGACCATGACCGACCAGACCATCTGCCGCCGCCTGGTGGGCCGCACCGCCGTCATCACCGGGGCGGGCAGCGGCATCGGCCTCGCCACCGCGCGCAGGCTGGCCTCCGAGGGCGCCCACGTCGTCTGCGGCGACATCGACGAGACCGCGGGCAAGGCCGTCGCCGACGAGGTGGACGGGCTCTTCGTGAAGGTCGACGTCACCGACGCCGACCAGGTCGAGGCGCTCTTCAGGACCGCCTTCGACACCTACGGCTCCGTCGACATCGCCTTCAACAACGCGGGCATCTCGCCGCCCGACGACGACTCGATCCTGGACACCGGCCTGGAGGCCTGGAAGCGCGTCCAGGACGTCAACCTCACCTCCGTGTACCTGTGCTGCAAGGCGGCGATCCCCTACATGCGGCGCCAGGGGCGGGGCTCGATCATCAACACCGCGTCGTTCGTCGCCCGGATGGGCGCGGCCACCTCGCAGATCTCGTACACCGCGTCCAAGGGCGGCGTCCTCGCCATGTCCCGCGAGCTGGGCGTGCAGTTCGCCCGCGAGGGCATCCGCGTCAACGCCCTCTGCCCCGGCCCGGTCAACACCCCGCTGCTGCGGGAGCTGTTCGCCAAGGACCCCGAGCGGGCCGCGCGCCGCCTCGTGCACATCCCCGTGGGCCGCTTCGCGGAGGCCGAGGAGATGGCCGCCGCGGTGGCCTTCCTCGCCAGCGACGACTCCTCGTTCGTCAACGCCACCGACTTCCTCGTCGACGGCGGCCTCACCGGGGCGTACGTCACCCCGCTCTAGGGGGCCCCGCTCCAGGGGACCCCGCTCCAAGGGACCGGCGACCCCACCGCGCAGTTCACCCAGCAGCCACCCACCCGTCAGCCGGGCGTCGCACGACGCCCGGCTGACCTGCGTAAGAACTGGAGTGTGTTCGTGAACTTCAAGCGCCGCGCCGTCGCGGCCGCAGCCGTACTCGCCGTCGCCGGAGCCGGTGTCGTCACCGTCCAGGCCACCGCGGAGGCCACCCAGCCAGAGCGCCGCCCCCGGCCCGCGGCCTGCCCCGACCTCACCGTGTCGAAGGGCTGGTACGGGACGAACCGGGCGCGGCTCCAGCGCATGATCGACACCTACGGCCACTGCGGCCCCCGGCACGACAAGGGCGGTGCCAAGCCGGTCGCCACCTTCGACTGGGACAACACCGTCATCAAGAACGACATCGGCGACGCCACCATGTTCTGGCTGCTGCGCCACGGCAAGATACGCACGCCCCGGCACGGCGACTGGCGCACCACAAGCCGCTACCTCACCGCCCCGGCGGCGCGCGCCCTGACCGCGGCGTGCCCGGCCACCGGGACCACCCTGCCCACCCACCGGAACACCGCCTGCGCCGACGAGATCCTCTCCGTCTACGCGGAGGGCACCACGACCGCGGGCAGGACGGCCTTCGACGGCTTCGACCACCGCCGCATGGAGCCGCAGTACGCCTGGCTCGCCCAGCTCACCCGCGGCTGGACCACCCGCCAGGTCGAACGGTTCGCGGCCGCCGCCCGCACGCAGAACCTCGCCGCGCCCGTCGGCACCGAGCAGCGCGTCGGCACCGGCAAGGTCACCGGCTGGGTCCGCTACTACGACCAGCAGCGCGACCTGATCCGCACCCTCAAGAAGGCCGGCTTCGACGTCTACATCGTCTCCGCCTCGCCCGAGCCCGTCGCCGAGGTCTGGTCCCGGTCCGTCGGCATCGACGCCCGGCACACCCTCGGCATCCGCAACGTCAGCGACCACGGCCGCCTGACCGCCCACCTCCAGGGCTGCGGCACGGTCGAGGACGGCGACGACTCGATGATCACGTACATCGACGGCAAGCGCTGCTGGATCAACCAGGAGATCTTCGGCGTGCGCGGCGCCGCCGCCGAGAAGGTCCAACCCGCCGCCCGGCGGCAGGTGTTCGCCGCGGGCGACTCCGACACGGACGTCTCCTTCCTGCGCGACGCCACCGGCCTGCGGCTCGCCCTGAACCGCAACAAGAGCGAGCTGATGTGCCGCGCCTACGAGAACGGCGACGGCCGCTGGCTGGTCAACCCGATGTTCATCGAGCCCAAGGGCAGGCAGGCCGCCCCCTACCCGTGCGCCAGCACGGGCTACACCGAACGGGACGGCGGACAGGGTCCGGTGCGCCGTTCGGACGGTTCGGTGATCCCCGATCAGAAGGACACGGTGTTCGGCGCGTCGACGGCATCGCCGGCCCCGCAGGACTGATGTACGGTCCACTCACATGCGTAACCGAAACGTTCTGGCGCTGACCCTGGCCGCGGCCGCCGCCTTGGCGGCCGTGCCGGCAGCACTCCCCGCGGCCGCCGCCACGACCGCGAACTCCCCGAAGCCCGGCGGGTCTTGTCCCCAGCTGTCGAAGAAGCTCACCTGGTACGGCGACAACCGTGCCACGCTGCAGCGGATGATCGACGAGCGCGGCAGCTGCTCGAACCCGCACCTCGGACACGGCACGAAGCGGCCGGTCGCCGCCTTCGACTGGGACAACACGATCACGAAGAACGACGTGACCGACGCGACCATCGCCTGGTCCCTGCGGCACGACAAGATCCTGCGGCCCAAGACCTGGAAGTCCACCAGCAGGTGGCTGACCGACGCAGCCGACCGCGCGCTCACCCGGGCCTGCGGCGCCGACGTGCCCGTCGGCGCACCGCTGAACACCTCGGCGAACAAGGCCTGCGCCGACGAGATCTTCGAGGTCCGCGAGGACGGGAAGACGATGAGCGGCGCCGCCGCCTTCGCCGGGACGTGGGACCATCGGCACACCGTCCCGCAGTACGCCTGGGTGCCGCAGCTCTTCGCCGGACACACCGTGCCCGAGCTGCGGTCGTACGCGGCCAAGGCCCGCAAGGAGGCGCTCGCCGCCCCCGTCGGATCCACCCAGACCGTCGGCACCCACGAGATCCCCGGCTACGTCCGCTACTACGACCAGCAGCGCGACCTGGTTCGCACGCTGAAGAAGGCCGGCTTCGACGTCTACATCGTCTCGGCGGGCTCCGAACCGGTCACCGAGGTCTGGTCCGGCGGCAAGGGCGGGGTCGGCATCGACCGCAAGCACACCATCGCCATCCGCTCGGTCCTCGACCGCAAGGGCCGCATCACCACCTGGAACCAGGGCTGCGGCGGTGTCCCCGTCAACAAGGGCGAGGCCATCCCGTACATCGACGGCAAGCGCTGCTGGATCAACCAGGAGATCTACGGCGTGCACGGCAAGAAGGCCTGGGACAAGCAGGACCGGCGCCACCGCATCGCGCTCGGCGGCGGCGACGCCGACACGGACGTGACGTTCGTCGCCGACGCGACCGGCGCGCATCTCGTCCTGAACCGCAACAAGAGCGAGTTCATGTGCCGCGCCTACGACGACGCCGACGGCCGCTGGGTCGTGAACCCCATGTTCATCGAGCCGCTGAAGCAGAAGGCCGACCGCTACCCGTGCGCGACGAGCGCGTACAACGAGCACGACGGGAGCAAGGGTCCCGTCCGGCGCGCGGACGGCTCCGTCGTCCCCGACCAGCGGGACTCGGTGTACTGACCCGCGCGGCACGACCTAGAGTGCCGGGATGAGCATGTCGCCCCCGCCCGGCTGGTACCCCGACCCGTCGGCGCCGACCGTCGAGCGCTGGTGGGACGGGGCCGCCTGGACCGAGCACCGGCGGACCCCCGAGCACACCCAAGTCCCCCAGGGCGGGCAGGGCTTCGGACCGGCCGGTGGCACCACGGCCGTGCTGGCACCGGTGTCCCCGGGCGGCGGCCGCGGCAAGGCCGTCGCGCTGGCCGCCGCCGGGATCGTCCTAGTCGGGGCGATCGTCGCGGGCGCCGTCACCCTCACCGGGGACGACGGCGACCCGAAGGGCGGCGCGCCGGCGCCGGGCACGCTCGCCCCGGCGAGCCCGACGCCCACCGCGACCGCGTCCGCGTCCGCGTCAAAGTCTCCGACCGCCGACACCGACCCGGACACCCTCGTCGACGACCTCAACGGCATCACGCTGCCGGTCCCCGACGGCTGGGAGAAGGACGACGACTCCTTCGGCGGCGGCGCGACCCTCCAGACCCCCGACATCGTCGACTGCCCCGGCGACTCCGGCCTCTGCCGCGAGGGCACCGTCACCTCCGCCACGGCCACCGGCACCGACGAGACGGACCCCAAGGCCCTCGCGCTCGGCGACATCAAGGACGCGGCGGACGCCGCCTACGACCGGGACAAGCTCGACAAGCAGCCCTACGGCGGCATCACCCGCCACGAGAAGCTCAAGGAAGGCCAGGTGGCGGTCGCGGGCCGCACCGGGTACTACGTGCGCTGGCGCGTCCACACCGGGAAGGGCGCGGGCGGCTACGTGCAGTCCCTCGCGTTCGCCTCCAGCGTCGGGTCCGAGTCGATGATCATCGTGCGTTTCGCCGTCGGCGCGGGCGACGGCGCGCCGCCCGTCTCCGTCATGGACGAGATCACCGACGGAATCCGCTCGGTCGACGACAGCGCGACGGGCGGCGGCGTGGGCAACGGCGTCGGCGCGACCCCCTAGGGCGTGTCACAGGAACGTGTGGCCCTCGCCCCGGTACGTGGGGACGTCCGCCGTCACCCGGTCGCCCTCGACCAGGTGCAGCGTCGCGAACCGCTCGCACAGCTCCCCGGCCTTCGCGTGCCGGAACCACACCTTGTCGCCGATCCGCAGATCGTCCGCGGGCGGCCCGTGCAGCGGTGTCTGCACCTCGCCCGCGCCCTCCTGCGCGTCGTAGCGCAGCCCCTCGGGGAGGTACGGCTCCGGGGAGCGGTCGGCGCCCGCGACACCGGAGGCCGGGTAGCCGCCGCCGAGCACCGTCACCGTGCCCGGCGCGGGCCGCCGCACCACCGGCTGCGCGAACAGCGCGGCCGGACGCCCGCTGAACGACGTGTAGTTGTCGAAGAGCCGCGGCACGAAGAGCCCCGACCCCGCCGCGATCTCGGTCACCGCGCGCTCGGCCGCGGTGTGCTGCACGCTGCCGGTGCCACCGCCGTTGACGAACTCCAGGTCCGGCGCGACCGCCCGCACCGCGGCGATGGTCCGGCCCCGGCGCGCGGCCAGCTCCTTGCGGGCCGCCGACTGCATCATCCGGATCGCCCGCGAGCGCGCCGCATGCCCCTCGACCGCGTCGCCCACGCCCGCGACATGTCCCTCGTACGCCATGACGCCCACGAGCCGGAAGCCCGGCCGCCGGGCGACGGCGCGGGCCAGCGCGGCGACCTGCTCGGGGGAGTGCAGCGGTGACCGCAGCGCGCCGACGCGCACGCGCCCGCCGAGCACCTTGTAGGCGGTGTCCAGCTCCAGGCAGACCCGCACCTCCTCGGTGCCGCCGTCCCTGGCCTCGTCGATGAGCCGCAGCTGGGCCGGATCGTCGACCATCACGGTCACCGCGGCGGCGAGCTTCGGGTCGGCGGCCAGCTCGGCGAAGGCGGCGCGGTCCGCCGAGGGGTAGGCGAGCAGCACGTCGTCGAAGCCGGACCGGGCCAGCCACAGCGACTCGGCGAGCGTGAACGACATGATCCCGGCGAAGCCGTCGCGGGCCAGCACCCGTTCGAGCAGGGCGCGGCAGCGCACCGACTTGCTCGCGACCCGGATCGGCTTGCCGGCGGCCCGCCGGACGAGGTCGTCCGCGTTGGCGTCGAAGGCGTCCAGGTCGACGATCGCGACGGGGGCGTCGAGGTGTGCGGTGGCCCGGTCGTAACGGGCCCGGTCTGCGGCGCGGGCAGTCATGGCCGAAGCCTGCCAGACACGATTACCAGAGGGTAGGGGGATGATCCGGGCAGATCGCCCGGGGGCCCGGACTGAGTTCCCGTACGCCGAGGGTCTGCCCGTAGAGTGACGCGCACGGAGCCTGGCAGAGCGGCGCGCACGGAGCCTCGCCGACCGAGCGCTCCGGCCGGCCGAGCGCGAGGAAACGGGGGAGCATGAGCACGGAGGCGCCTCGCAGCCCGATCCCGCCGCGCCCCGGCACGCCGCCCCGACCCACGACACCGCCGTCCGCCGTGGACCGCACGGCCGACGCCGCCGCCTCCGCCCCCGGGGGCCAACCGGCCCCGGCGGACCCCGCGTCGCCCGCGGACCACGCCGACGAGGCGGCCGAACCGCCGCCCGTGCCCTCCGCCCGCTTCCCCGACGCCCGGCCGCCGGTCGGCCAGGACTGGGTGCTCGGCACCCCGCGCCCCGCGTCCGACGCCGTCGCCGCGGATCCCGGCAAGGACTGGGTGCTCGGCGCCCCGCGCCCCGCGTCCGACGCCGTCGCCGCGGACCCCGGCCAGGACTGGGTGCTCGGCACCCCGCGCCCCGCGTCCGACGCCGTCGCCGCGGACCCCGGCAAGGACTGGGCACTCGGCACCCCGCGCCCCGCGCCCGACGCCGACGCCGCGGACCCCGGCCAGGACTGGGTGCTCGGCACCCCGCGCCCCGCGTCCGACGCCGACGCCGCGGACCCCGGCCAGGCGGCCCGGATACAGGATCTGTTGGCCCCCTTCGAGCAGGCCCGGGCGGAACGCGAGGCGTCCGGCGCGACGGCACCGCCCCCGCCGCCGCCCGCCTCGGCCCGCCTGCCCGACGCCCCGCCCACGGGCGCGGCCCGCCCCCGCACCCCACCCGGCACCACGTCCCCGGACACCGTGCTCCCCACCACCCAGGACACCCCCGAGCCGTTGCCCCCACACCCCACCACATCCGGCACCACGGCCCCGGGTTCGCCGGTCGCGGACGCCCCCAACGCGTCCGTGCGGACGCCCCGACATCCGGACGCACCGGGCACCACGGCCCCGGGTCCTCCGGTCGCGGACGCCCCCACCGCATCCGGGTCGGCGCCCCGACACCCCTTCACATCCGGCCCCGCGTCCCCGGGTTCGCCGGTCGCGGACGCCCCCACCGCGTCCGGGCGGACGCCCCGGCATCAGGCCGCACCGGACAGCACGGCCCCGGGTTCCCCGTCCCTCGACGCCTCCGGTCCGCTCGACGTCGCGCCTCCGCGTCCCCTCGCGCCCCCGCGTCCCACCGGGCCGCCCACCGGCGCGCCCGTGGCGGACGGCGACAGGTCGCCGTCGGGCCGGAGCGGTTCGGCGTCCGTCGCGGACGCCGCCACGGCCCCCCGGACCACGGCCGCCCGGCGGCAGGTCGGGGCCGTCGACCTGACGCCGGGACCCGGCGCGGGGCGGCCCTTCGTGTCGTTCGCGCGGCCCGCGATGTACGACGACACCACCACCCGGCTGCGTCCCGTCGGCGGCTGGGCGCGCCCCCGCGCCGTCGCCGCCGCGGCCTGCGCCGTGATCGGGCTCGGCCTCATCGGCGGGGCCGTGACCGGGAGTTGGCTGACCGACGAGTCCGCGGCGGGGGGCGCGCGGCCCGGCGCGTACACCGTCACCGGCGGGCTCTGGCACAGCGTGCCCGTGGACCGGCTCTTCCCGCCCGTGCTCAAGGGCGAGGGCGCGGGCCCCGGCGGCGCCGACCGCTCCTGGACCCGGATAGCCGTGGCCCCGGACAGCGGCTGCCGGTCCGCCTTCGACCCGCTGCTGCGCAAGGCCCTCGCCCCCGCCGGCTGTCTGCGCCTGCTGCGCGCCACGTACGCGGACGCCACCCGCAGCCATGTCACCACCGTGGGCCTCCTGTTCACCAAGGCGGACGCCGACGGCATGCAGGCCCTGCGCAACCGTTTCACGGAGGAGGGGCTGGACCGGCGCACCGACCTCATGCCCCGCCCCTACGCGCGCAAGGGCACCGCCGCCGCGGGCTTCGGGGACGCGCAGCGGGCGTCCTGGACCGTGTCCGTCCTGCCGGACGCGCCCGTCGTCGCCTATGCCGTCTCCGGGTTCGCCGACGGCCGCACCGTCACCGAACCCGAGCCCGCCACCGAGGCGATGGGCAGCGACACCGCGTCCCCGGCCGCCCAGTCCGGCCTCGGCCACGAGGCGAAGGGCATCGCCGACCGGATCGAGCGCGGCCTGCGCAAGATCATCGCGGCCGCCGGGAAGTCGTCGTGAGCGGCCGTACGGGGGCCGCCGCGAAGGCCCGTGGAGCGCTGGTCGCCGCCGTGGCCGCCACCGCGCTCGCCCTCGTCCCCACCGCCGCGCACGCGGACGACGGCATCCGGGCCCAGCAGTGGGCCCTCGACGCCCTGCACACCGGCCAGGCCTGGCAGGCCACCAAGGGCCGCGGCATCACCGTCGCCGTCCTGGACACCGGCATCGACGACCGGCACCCCGACCTCGCGGGCAACGTCCTGGACGGCAAGGACATGGTCGGCTTCGGCGCCCGGCGCGGCGACCGCCCCTGGGCCCGGCACGGCACCGCCATGGCCGGCATCATCGCGGGCCACGGACACGGCCAGGGCCGCGGCGACGGCGTCCTCGGCATCGCCCCCGAGGCGAAGATCCTGCCGGTCAGGGTGATCCTCGAAGACGGCGACCCGGCCCGCAAGAAGGCCCGCGACACCCGCGGCAACGCCCTCGCCGAAGGCATCCGCTGGGCCGCCGACCACGGCGCCGACGTCATCAACCTCTCCCTGGGCGACGACTCGGCGTCCGCCCACCCCGAACCGGCCGAGGACGCCGCCGTGCAGTACGCCCTGAAGAAGGGCGTCGCCGTCGTCGCCTCCGCGGGCAACGGCGGCGAGCGCGGCGACCACGTGTCCTACCCGGCGGCCTACCCCGGAGTGATCGCCGCGACGGCCGTCGACGAGAACGGCAGCCGCGCCTCCTTCTCCACTCGCCGCTGGTACGCCACCGTCGCCGCCCCCGGCGACGACATCGTGATCGCCGACCCCGACGGCAAGTACTACGAGGGCTGGGGCACCAGCGCCGCCTCCGCCTTCGTCTCGGGCGCCGTCGCCCTGATCCGCGCCGCCCACCCCGGCCTCGCCCCCGCGCAGATCAAGCAGCTCCTCGAGGACACCGCCCGGGACGCCCCGCCGGGCGGCCGCGACGACGCCCGCGGCTTCGGCCTGATCGACCCCGCCGCCGCCCTGGACCGCGGCGGCAGGCTCAAGGCCGACCAGCCGCGCACCGCCGGGTACGGCACCGAGTACTTCGGCCCCGGCCCCGACGAGGCCACCGCCGACGACGGCCCCGCGGGCTGGGTCGGCCCGGTCGCCGGCGGCCTGGGCCTCACCCTGCTCGTGGCGGCGGTCCACCTGTGGCGGACCAGGGCGAGGACGCCCCGGCGCGGCTGAGGCGGCCGGCCCCGGGCCGGCCCCGGGGACCCCGGGCGACCGACCGGTGCGCCGCACCCACTCTGTAGGGTCGACACCGTGGCGAACATGGCGAACAAGAACATTCCCGACCCCGGCTTCTCCGACGACGACGGCACGGCGGACCCGCGGCTCGCCGCGGCACTCGCCGCCTGGTCGCAGGACCGCGCGGCCCACGGCCCGGTCCTCGCGGCACTGACCGGAGCCCGGCTCCTGGTCCCCGTCGTCGCCGTGCTCGGCGAGGTCGAGGAGGACGAGAACGGCCTGCGCCGCGAGAAGACCAGCGACATGGCGGTGCCCACCCTGAAGGCCGGCGACCGCACGGCGCTGCCCGCCTTCACGTCCATCGAGGCGCTCGCCCTGTGGGACCCGGCCGCCCGGCCCGTCGCCGTCCCGCTGCACCAGGCGCTGCAGGCCGCCGCCCACGAGCAGGCCGACACCATCGTCCTCGACCTCGCGGGCCCCGTCCCCTACGAGCTGGGCCGCTCCGCGCTGCTCGCCCTCGCCGAGGGCCGGGCCAGCGCCGACCCGCTCGCCGACCCCGCCGTCACCGACGCGGTCCGTGCCGCCGTCGCCGCCGAGCCCGGCGTGCTCCGCGCCCACCTCGGCCCCGGCAGCGCGGACGGCACCCTCGCCCTCGTCCTCGACCCCGCCGCGGATCAGGCCGAGGCCGCCCAGCGCGTGGCCCGGCGGATCGCCGCCGACGAAACACTGAGGGCCCGCCTGGTGCGCGGCCTCGACCTGGCACTCCTGCCGGCCGGGGCGACGCCGCCGGGCGAGCCCCTCTACGTACGTACGTGAACGGTGTGCAGCGGCGGGCTCAGCCGAAGACCGGGCCCGTGTACTTCTCGCCGGGGCCCTGACCGGGCTCGTCCGGCACCACCGACGCCTCGCGGAACGCCAGCTGCAGCGACTTCAGGCCGTCCCGCAGCGGCGCCGCGTGGAAGGAGCTGACCTCCGTGGCGCTGGCGTCGAGCAGGCCGGCGAGGGAGTGGATCAGCTTGCGGGCCTCGTCCAGGTCCTTGTGGCCCTCGCCGCCGTCGGCGAGACCCAGGTTCACGGCCGCGGCGCTCATCAGGTGGACCGCCACCGTGGTGATCACCTCGACCGCGGGGACGTCCGCGATGTCACGGGTCAGGGTGTCGAAGTCGGGGGAGTCACCGGCGGGGGACTCGGGGGTGGGGGTCGCGTCGCTCATGTCCCACACGATATGCCGAGCCCCGAGCCGTCCGGTCCGCGGGAGCGGCCGCGCACAGTGGTTCGCCCCACCCCCGCGGAGCTGCTAACCTTGTGTAACGACCGGCTGGAGACCCGCGTGTCAGCGCAAGGATCCGGCCCACAAGTGGAGGCTCCGATCTCCCACCTGGCTGCTCCCCGGAGCGGCGGGTCACCGGTCAGGCGGCCGAAGTCCCCGAGGCTTCGGGTCGCCCGATGTGCGCCCCGCGATCACCGCGGAGGTGCTCCGGTAGTACGTGGAGCCCCTTCCTGTGATCGGTCGGGGCATTTTTTGTGCGCCGGCGCGGTTGGTCCAGATAACAGACGTAACGCGGCTGTCCGCCAGACGGTCGCGTGGTGCTACCGAGGAGGATCCATCAGCGCCGAGCCCCGCATCAACGACCGGATTCGCGTTCCCGAGGTGCGACTTGTCGGTCCCAGCGGCGAGCAGGTCGGGATTGTTCCGCTTGCCAAGGCCCTGGAGCTTGCGCAGGAGTACGACCTTGACCTGGTCGAGGTCGCGGCGAACGCCCGTCCGCCCGTGTGCAAGCTCATGGACTACGGGAAGTTCAAGTACGAGTCGGCCATGAAGGCCCGTGAGGCGCGCAAGAACCAGGCGCACACGGTCATCAAGGAGATGAAGCTCCGGCCGAAGATCGACCCGCACGACTATGACACCAAGAAGGGTCATGTCGTCCGGTTCCTCAAGCAGGGCGACAAGGTCAAGATCACGATCATGTTCCGCGGTCGCGAGCAGTCCCGCCCCGAGCTGGGCTTCCGACTGCTGCAGCGTCTCGCTTCGGACGTCGAGGACCTCGGGTTCATCGAGTCGAACCCGAAGCAGGACGGCCGAAACATGATCATGGTTCTCGGTCCGCACAAGAAGAAGACCGAGGCGATGGCCGAGGCCCGTGAGGCCCAGGCGGCCCGCAAGGCGGACGCGAAGGCCAACCCGGGCCGCTCGCAGAACTCCGCCGAGGGGGAGGAGCTCTCCGAGGCTCCCGCCGAGGCCCCGGCCGAAGCTCCCGCCGAGGCCTGATCCCCGGACGCAAGTCCAGGGGATGCCAACTGACACATATGGTGCTCCCGGATGCCCGGTTTCACGACCGGGCATCGGAGTGCCACTGACGAGGAGAGAACGGCGCTATGCCGAAGAACAAGTCGCACAGCGGTGCCAGCAAGCGCTTCAAGGTCACCGGCTCCGGCAAGGTGCTCCGTGAGCGCGCCGGCAAGCGCCACCTGCTCGAGCACAAGTCGTCCCGTCTGACGCGTCGCCTCACCGGCAACGCCGAGATGGCCCCGGGCGACGCCAAGAAGATCAAGAAGCTTCTCGGCAAGTGAGTCCGGGCGCACACCGCGCCTGAACTCTGACCGGGACCCAATCGATACCGGGTCGTGTGAGTCCAACCACGGCCCCGCTACAAGGAGTTAACAAGTGGCACGCGTCAAGCGGGCAGTCAACGCCCACAAGAAGCGTCGGGCGATCCTCGAGCAGGCCAGCGGCTACCGCGGTCAGCGGTCGCGCCTGTACCGCAAGGCCAAGGAGCAGGTCACCCACTCCCTGGTCTACAACTACAACGACCGCAAGAAGCGCAAGGGCGACTTCCGTCAGCTGTGGATCCAGCGCATCAACGCCGCTGCCCGCGCCAACGGCATCACCTACAACCGCTTCATCCAGGGTCTGAAGGCCGCCAACATCGAGGTGGACCGCAAGATCCTCGCGGAGCTGGCCGTCAACGACGAGAACGCGTTCGCCGCGCTCGTCGAGGTCGCGCAGAAGGCGCTGCCGTCGGACGTCAACGCGCCCAAGGCCGCGTGACGCTTCGCTGAGCTGAGCGTGATGTTCGGACCCGTAGGCCGTCTGGCTTGCGGGTCCGATTCTGTTCGGGCACTCGTCTGCCCTCTTCTGTTTTCTGCCGTCCGCGGGTCTTTTGTGGCTGGTCGCGCAGTTCCCCGCGCCCCTTTCCGGGGCGCTGCACCCGAGGTGAGTATTCATGGTTGCCGCCCCTGAGTTGATCTCTTCCAAGTCGCCCCGCGTGAGCGCCGCGCGGCGGTTGGCCAAGCGGAACTTCCGGGGCAAGGAGCGGCTGTTTCTCGCCGAAGGTCCGCAGGCCGTGCGGGAGGCCGCCGGGCACGGGAAGACGCTCGTCGAGCTGTTCGCCACCGTCGACGCCGCCGAGCGGTACGCCGACATCGTGGGGGAGGCGCGCGAGGCCGGGGCCCGTGTGCACCTCGCCGACGAGGACGTCATCGCCGACATCTCCACGACCGTCACCCCGCAGGGGCTCGTCGGCGTCTGCCGCTTCCTGGACACCCCCTTCGAGCAGATCCTCGCCGCCCGGCCGCGGCTCGTCGCCGTCCTCGCCAACGTCCGCGACCCCGGGAACGCCGGGACCGTGCTGCGCTGCGCGGACGCCGCGGGCGCCGACGCGGTGATCCTCACCGACGGCTCCGTGGACCTCTACAACCCCAAGTCGGTGCGCGCGTCGGTCGGTTCGCACTTCCATCTGCCGGTCGCCGTCGGCGTCCCCGTCGAGGAGGCCGTCGCCGGGCTCAAGGCGGCGGGCGTACGCATCCTCGCCGCCGACGGGTCCGGTGCGGACGACCTCGACACGGAGCTCGACCAGGGCACCATGGGCACCCCCACCGCCTGGATCTTCGGCAACGAGGCCTGGGGGCTGCCGGAGGAGACCCGCGCACTCGCCGACGCCGTGGTGCGCGTTCCGATCCACGGCAGGGCCGAGAGCCTCAACCTCGCGACGGCCGCGGCCGTGTGCCTCTATGCGTCCGCGCGTGCACAGCGCGCCTCCAGTACTCGCTGAGGGGGTCCGCTCCGTCACATCGAGCTAGTAGTGTGACGCCCTCGGAGGGCCCTCCCTCCAGTTTCTCGGCTTCTCCCCCGCGTTCTCGGCTCCGCCCGCGCCGGGGGGACCCCCCGAGCAGGGAGGAACCCTCCACCGACAGTCCGAGAGGTGGGGTACGGGGAATGAGCGTCGGCACGAGCAGAGCACCGGGAGTGCAGGACGCCGTCCGTGCTCGCGCGGACCACGGCGGTCCCGGTGACCTCGGCGGCCTCGGACTCGACCCCGACGAGCTGCCCGACGGCCTCGTCGTCGCGGACGAGACGGGCCACGTCATCTGCTTCAACGCGGCGGCGGTGCGGATCACCGCGGTCGCCGCGGCCGACGCGCTCGGCACCCCCCTGGAGCACGCGCTCCCCTTAGAGGACCTCGAAGGCCGCCGCTGGTGGCAGCTGACCGACCCCTATGGCGGCCTCGCCATCCGCGTCGCCCAGCCCGAGCGCAATCTGCTGCTCCCCGGCGGCCGCGAGGTCCTCGTCTCCGCCCGCTACGTGCGCACCACCCGCACCGGGCCCGTGCGCCGCGTCGTCGTCTCCCTGCGCGACACCGAGGCCCGCCGCCGCACCGAGCGCAGCCACGCCGAGCTGATCGCCACGGTCGCCCACGAGCTCCGCTCGCCGCTCACCTCCGTCAAGGGCTTCACGGCGACCCTGCTCGCCAAATGGGAGCGGTTCACCGACGACCAGAAGAAACTCATGCTGGAGACCGTCGACGCCGACGCCAACCGCGTCACCCGGCTGATCGCCGAGCTCCTGGACATCTCCCGCATCGACTCGGGCCGCCTGGAGCTGCGCCGCCAGCCCGTCGACATCGGCGCCGCCGTCGGCCGGCACATCCAGGCGCACGTCGCCGCGGGCCAGGACGCCGACCGCTTCCTCGCCCGGGTCCAGCAGCCGCTGCCGGACTGCTGGGCGGACCCCGACAAGATCGACCAGGTGCTCAGCAACCTGCTGGAAAATGCGGTGCGGCACGGCGAGGGAACCGTCACCATCGAGGTGGCGCCCTCCGCGTCGCCGCGCGAGCGGGGCGGCGCCGAGACCGCCGTGACCGTGAGCGACGAGGGCAGCGGCATTCCGGAGGAATCGATGGGCCGCGTCTTCACCCGCTTCTGGCGGGGCAGCAAGCGCGGCGGGACGGGACTGGGGCTGTACATCGTGAAAGGCATCGTGGAGGCGCACGGCGGGACGATCACCGTCGGCCGCGCACCCGGCGGCGGCGCCCAGTTCCGATTTACGTTGCCCGTGGGGGCTCCGGCGTATCTCCAGTGATCACGCCCCGAGCGGCCCGCGGGCTCATTCGTCCACCGCAGCCCCGTTAGACTCGGTCGTTGGCACTTTGTGTCCCCACACCTGGGACAGCTTGTCTCCGAGTCGTTGACGGGGACCCATCCGCCAGCCAACCGGAAGCACGGGAAGAGATGTCGGCACCGAACAAGTCGTACGACCCTGTTGAGGTCGAGGCACTGAAACCTGAAGAGATCGAGCGCATGCGGGACGAGGCGCTCGCCGCCTTCGCGGCCGCGGACTCCCTCGACACGCTCCAGGAGGCCAAGGTCGCGCACACCGGCGGCACCTCGCCGCTGGCCCTGGCCAACCGCGAGATCGGCGCGCTGCCCCCGCAGGCCAAGGCCGAGGCGGGCAAGCGCGTCGGCATGGCGCGCGGCGCCGTGAGCAAGGCGCTGGCCGCCCGCCAGAGCGAGCTCGAGGCCGAGCGCGACGCCCGCGTCCTGGTCGAGGAGGCGGTGGACGTCACGCTGCCGTACGACCGCACGCCCGCCGGTGCCCGCCACCCGCTGACCACGATGATGGAGCGCGTCGCCGACGTCTTCGTCTCGATGGGCTACGAGGTCGCCGAGGGCCCCGAGGTCGAGGCCGAGTGGTTCAACTTCGACGCGCTCAACTTCACGCCCGACCACCCGGCCCGCCAGATGCAGGACACCTTCTTCGTCCAGGGCCCGGACGGCACCGACGCCGGGAGCGAGTCCGGGGTCGTGCTGCGCACCCACACCTCCCCGGTGCAGGCCCGCGCGCTCCTCGAACGCCGCGAGCCGCCGGTCTACGTCGTCTGCCCCGGCCGCGTCTACCGCACGGACGAGCTCGACGCGACGCACACCCCGGTCTTCCACCAGATCGAACTGCTCGCCGTCGACGAGGGCCTCACCATGGCCGACCTCAAGGGCACCCTGGACCACATGGTCCAGTCGCTCTTCGGCCCGGACATGAAGACCCGCCTGCGGCCGCACTACTTCCCGTTCACCGAGCCGTCCGCCGAGATGGACATGGTCTGCTACGTGTGCCGCGGCGAGTCCGTCGGCAACCCCGACCGCCCCTGCCGCACCTGCGGCAGCGAGGGCTGGATCGAGCTCGGCGGCTGCGGCATGGTCAACCCGAAGGTCCTCACGGCCTGCGGCGTCGACCCCCAGAAGTACAGCGGATTCGCCTTCGGGTTCGGCATCGAACGGATGCTGATGTTCCGCCACAACGTCGAAGACATGCGAGACATGGTCGAGGGTGACATCCGGTTCACCCGGCCGTTCGGGATGGAGATCTGATGCGGGTCCCGCTTTCCTGGCTGCGGGAGTACGTCGACCTCCCCGCCACCGAGACCGGCCGTGACGTGCAGGCCAAGCTGATCGACGTCGGCCTGGAGGTCGAGACCGTCGAGCAGCTCGGCGCCGGCCTCAGGGGCCCGCTCGTCGTGGGCAAGGTCCTCACCATCGAGGAGCTGGAGGGCTTCAAGAAGCCCATCCGCTTCTGCACCGTCGACGTCGGCACCGCCAACGGCACCGGCGAGCCGCAGGAGATCGTCTGCGGCGCCCGGAACTTCCGGGTCGGCGACAAGGTCGTCGTGGTCCTGCCCGGCGCGGTCCTGCCCGGCGACTTCGCCATCGCCGCCCGCAAGACGTACGGCAGGACCTCGCACGGCATGATCTGCTCCGGCGACGAGCTCGGCATGGGCGACGACGGTTCCGGCGGCATCATCGTCCTGCCCCCCGAGCACGAGGCGGGCACCGACGCCATCGAGCTCCTGGAGCTCGTCGACGAGGTCCTGGACATCGCCGTCACGCCCGACCGCGGCTACGCGCTCTCGATGCGCGGCGTCGCCCGCGAGACCGCCACCGCCTACGGCCTGCCGCTGCGCGACCCGGCGCTCCTGGACGTGCCCGCGCCGAACTCCTTCGGCTACCCGGTCAAGGTCGCCGACCCGCTCGGCTGCGACCGCTTCACCGCGCGCACCGTCACCGGCCTGCAGCCCGAGGCCCGCTCCCCGATCTGGCTGCGCCGCCGCCTGCAGAAGGTCGGCATGCGCCCGATCTCGCTCGCCGTCGACATCACCAACTACGTGATGATGGAGCTCGGCCAGCCCCTGCACGCGTACGACCGTTCCCGCGTCCAGGGCACGATCGGCGTGCGCCGGGCCGAGCAGGGCGAGAAGCTCACCACCCTCGACGGCGCCCAGCGCGTGCTGGACGCAGAGGACCTGGTCATCACCGACGACCGCGGCCCCATCGGCCTCGCGGGCGTCATGGGCGGCGCGAACACCGAGATCGCCGACTCCGTGACCGACCCGGAGACCGGCGTGGTCCGCGGCACCACCGAGGTGGTCGTCGAGGCCGCGCACTTCGACGCGCTCTCGATCGCCCGCACCGCGCGCCGCCACAAGCTGGGCTCCGAGGCGTCCCGGCGCTTCGAGCGCGGTGTCGACCCGCAGGCCGCGTCGGCCGCCGCGCAGCGCACCGTCGACCTGCTCGTGCTCCTGGCGGGCGGCAGCGCCGAGGCCGGGGTCACCGAGGTCATCGCGCCGACCGCGCCGCGCACGATCACGATGCCCGCGGACCACCCGGACAAGGTCGCCGGCGTGGCCTACGGCCGCGAGACCGTCGTGCGCCGCCTCCAGCAGGTCGGCTGCGACGTCTACGGCCAGGACGACCTGACCGTCACCGTCCCGTCGTGGCGCCCCGACCTCGCCGAGCCGAACGACCTCGCCGAAGAGGTCATCCGCCTGGAGGGGTACGAGAACCTGCCCTCGACGCTGCCCAAGCCCCCCGCGGGCCGCGGCCTGACCGACCGGCAGCGGCTGCACCGCCGCGTCGGCCGCGCGCTGGCCGGCGCCGGGTACGTCGAGGCACCCAGCTACCCCTTCGTCGGCGAGACCGTCTTCGACCAGCTCGGCCTGGCCGCGGACGACCCCGACCGCCGGGTGGTCAAGCTCGTCAACCCGCTGTCCGACGAGGAGCCCGCGCTGCGCACCACGCTGCTGCCGGGGCTGCTCGCCGCCCTGCGCCGCAACGACGGCCGCGGCTCGCACGACCTGGCGCTCTTCGAGACCGGCCTGGTCTTCCACCCCCGCGAGGAGCTCACGGTCGCCGGGCGGCTGCCCGTCGACCGGCGCCCCTCCGACGAGGAGATCGCCTCCCTCACCGCGGCGCTGCCCGTCCAGCCCCGGCACGCCGCCGTCGTCCTCGCGGGCGCCCGCGAGCAGGCCGGCTGGTGGGGCAAGGGCCGTCCGGCCGACTGGGCCGACGCCGTCGAGTCCGCGCGGAGCATCGCCCGCGAGGCCGGTGTCGAGCTGATCACCGACCAGGGGCAGTACGGCCCGTGGCACCCCGGCCGCTGCGCCGAGCTGAAGGTGGTCCGCGACGGCGGGATCGTCACCGTCGGCCACGCCGGTGAGCTGCACCCGCGCGTCGTCAAGGCGTTCGGCGTGCCCGCCCGCACCTGTGCGATGGAGCTGGACCTGGACCTGCTGGAGTCGGCGCGCGAGGGCGGCGTCCAGGCGCCGCGCATCTCGACCTTCCCGGTGGCCACCCAGGACGTCGCCCTCGTGGTCGACGCCGAGGTCCCGGCCGCCGTCGTCGAGTACTACCTGCGCGGTGGCGCGGGCGACCTGCTCGAGTCCATCCGGCTGTTCGACGTCTTCGAGGGCGAGCAGGTCGGCGCGGGCAAGAAGTCCCTGGCGTACGCGCTGCGTTTTCGCGCGAGCGACCGCACGCTGACCGTCGACGAGGCCTCCGCGGCCCGTGACGCGGCCGTCGCCCTGGCGGCCGAGCGGACCGGCGCGGTGCTGCGCGGAGCGTAGTCACCGCCCGTAGCCGCCACCAGGCGCACAGGGGGCGCAAAGAGGGGCTTATCCGGACCACCGGATAAGCCCCTCACTCGTTTGAGTGACAAGGGGCGGCGGCATGGCCCGATCGGTCCATGCGGTCGACAGAATCGATCCGGCCGTAAGGGGCCGGCGCTCGCTGCACGTTGCACAGGGCCTAGGGGGACCGACGGCATGATCGGTATCAAGGCGGGGACGCCCCGCCGGTCGGCACCCGGAGCCAGGCGCCGCGGCGGCCGGTCCCGGCGGATCACCCGCATACTTCCCCGGGTGCTGCGCCGCGGGCGGTGCCCCCGCGGCCGGGGCCCGTCCACGCTGGGCCTGCCCACGATGTGGGGCGCCGTCGCGATCACGTACAAGCTCGCCTGCCCGCTGGCGCAGCAGGACGGCCTGGGGGCGCGGATCGTCAGCAGTGCCGTCTTCTTCGCGGTCGGCACCGGGCTCATCCTGCACGTCCGCCGGGCGCTGCTGCGGGAGTTGCGGCAGGCGCGCGAGGTCGCGGGCGCCGCGCAGAACGTCCTCCTGCGGCCGCTGCCGCCCCGCGTCGAGGGGCTCGCGCTCGCCGCCGGACGGCTCTCCGCCTCGCGCGGCGCCTCCGTGGGCGGGGACCTGTACGAGGTGATGGCCACCGAGCACGGCGTGCGCGTGGTCATGGGGGACGTGCGCGGGCACGGGCTCGCCGCCATCGGGACCGTCGCCGCCGTCCTCGGCAGCTTCCGCGAGGCCGCCCACGACGAGCCCGAACTCCCCCTGGTGCTGCGGCGGTTGGAGCGGGCGCTGGGGCGGCACCTGCGGGAGAAGGCGCGCGCCGAGCACCCGGCGGGCGGCGGCACGGCCCCGGAGGTCCCGCTGGCCGAGGAGTTCGTGACCGTCCTGCTCCTGGAGATCGGTCCGCGGGGCGACATCTCCGCGCTCAACTGCGGGCACCCCTGGCCGCACCTGCTCAGCGGGCCCGCCCGGCCCCTGACGGACCGTGAGCCGCTGCCGCCGCTCGGACCCTTCCCGCTCCCCGCGGACCTGTCCGTACTGCGCTGCGGGCGGCTGCTGCCCGGCGAGTCGCTGGTGCTGCACACGGACGGGATGGAGGACGCGCGGGATGCCGCGGGCGCCTTCTTCCCGCTGCGGGCGGAGCTCACCGAGGCCGCCCGGGCCGACCACACGGTGTCGCCGCAGGCCCTGATCCGGGCGGTCTACGCCCGACTGGTGCGGCACGCGGGCCGGTTGCCCTCCGACGACGCGGCGCTGCTCGTGCTGCGCAACGACCGGGCGAGGGTGCCCTGTCAGCAGGCCGGGCCGGGACGGTGTGCCCGTACCGGGAGTTGAGGCAGGAGGGCCGGCGGCCGAGGGGCCGCGGCGGCACGCGCCGCCCGCCCCGCCATGGAGTTGTCGGGCAGACGGCGGGACGGACGGCGCCGATGAGGGCCGCCGTACGGTAAGAGGGGGAGCCGGCGGCCCGGCCGGCCTCCTTCACTGATGAGGCACCTCAGTCAAGCGATCCCACACCCCATGCGGCAGAGCGCACACCCCCCGGATTCGGACACTCCGTTCACACCCCGTGTGAAGCGGGCTCCATTACGCTGAACAGCACCGAGCCACCGGAGGGCATCCATGCAGCCCAACACCCTGCTCGACGCGATTCTCGACGAAGCCGGCATCTCGCACGCGGGACTTGCCGCACATGTGAACCAGGCCGGTCGGTCCCGAGGTCTCGCGCTGCGCTACGAACACACCGCCGTCTCCCGCTGGTTGAAGGGCCAGCGGCCGCGCGGCCAGGTGCCCGACCTGATCTGCGAGGTGCTCGCCGCCCGGCTGAAGCGGTCGGTCACCCTCGACGACATCGGGCTCGGCCTGCCCGGGGTGCCCGCCGCCCGGGTCGGCTCGGCGGCCACCACGCTCTCCGGCTTCGTGGAGCGGGCCACCGCCCTGTGGCGCTCGGACGAACAGCAGCGCCCGCACCTGCTCGGCGCGCCCGCGGTCACCGGCACACCGGCCGTGATGCCCGTCTGGGAGTGGGAGAACCCGCCGGAGGACGTCGACGTGTCCCGGGGCGGCCGACACCCCGTCAGCACGGCGGACATCGAGATGATGCGCGCGGCCCGCGCCCACTACGAGCAGATGTACCGCAAGACCGGCGGCATCGCGACCCGCACCCGCATCGTCGGGTTCCTCAACGCCGAGGCCGCGCCCCTGCTGCGGGGCAGCTACACCGACGAGATGGGCCGCCAACTGCACCGCTCCACGGGCGGGTTGGTGGCGATAGCCGGGATCTGCGCCTACGACTCCGACGCGCACGGTCTGGCCCAGCGCTACTTCCACCAGGCGCTGCGGCTGGCCAAGGCCAGCGGCGACCGGGGGCTCGGCGGCTACGTCATCGCGCTGCTCGTCAACCAGTCGCTGTTCATGCGCGAGTACCGCCAGGCCGTGGCGTTCGCCGAGGCGGCGCTGCGGGCCGCGGGGCGCGACCTCACCCCGGCGCTCGCCTCCGATCTGTACGCGATGCAGGCCAAGGCGTACGCGCACCTGGGCGACGGGAGGAGCGCGCTGTCCTGCATCCGGCGTGCGGAGGCCGCGGCCGACCGTATCCTGCGCGGCCGCGAGCCGGACGAGACCGGCTATGTCCAGCCCGGCCTCGTCAACGTGCAAGTGGCGGAGGCGCTGCTCAGCCTCGGCGATCTGGCCAGCGCCCGCGAGCACGCCGCGGCGGCCGTGGACACTCCGGCGCACGACCGGGGCCGGGTGCACCGGCTCGCGATGCTCAGCCAGATCGAGATTCGCCAGGGCAACACCGACGAGGCGGTGGCCACGGCGGTGGAAATGGCAGAACAGGCGCGGGGGATGGAGTCCCAGCGGCTGCGCGACCGGCTGCGCGCGGTGCGCGAGCATCTGGTCCGCAGCGACTGCGCGGGCACGGCCGAGGCGGCCGAGCTGATCGACGGGGCGCTGCGCGTCCCCCTGTGACGCGCTCGCGGCGCCCTCGCGCCGATTCCGTGCACACTCCGTCCTGAGCCGCGCACACGCTGCTCCGACGTTCGCCCTGCTGCGATATTGCCATCTACTCGTCGGAAGGTGGCAGAACCGTGCAGTGGACGAAACAGAGCGAACAAACTGTGTATGGAAACCGATGGTTCAGCGTCAACCTCGCAGATGTCGAACTGCCCGACGGCCGGCATCTGGACCACTTCCTCATCCGGCTGCGGCCCGTCGCCGTGGCCACCGTCGTCAACGAGGCCAACGAAGTGCTCCTGCTGTGGCGGCACCGCTTCATCACCGACAGCTGGGGCTGGGAACTCGCGGCAGGCGTCGTCGAGGACGGCGAGGACATCGCGTACGCGGCGGCACGCGAGATGGAGGAGGAGACCGGCTGGCGGCCGGGCCCGCTGCGGCACCTGATGAGCGTCGAGCCGTCCAACGGGCTCACCGACGCGCGGCACCACATCTACTGGTCCGACGAAGGGACGTACATCGGGCACCCCGAGGACGACTTCGAGTCGGACCGCCGTGAGTGGGTCCCGCTCAAACTGGTCCCCGACATGGTGGCCCGCGGGGAGGTGCCCGCCGCCAACATGGCGGCGGCGCTCCTCCTCCTCCACCATCTGCGCCTCGGCCAGGACGCGCGTTAGCTAATGGCCGATGGCCTGCCAGACCGCCACGGCGATGGCCGCGACCGCCGCGAGCGCGGCGATCGTGGGCAGTGGCCAGCGGGTGTTCTCTAGTGCGGCGAGCCGGGTCTCCATGGCCTCCACATTCTTGGCGGTCTGTTCGTCGTGCTGAGTGAGCAACGCCAGCCGTCCGTCGATGCGGGCGAAGCCCACATCCAGGCTGCGTCGTAACTCCGCTTGCTCTTCCGGGACCACGGCTATCTCGCCGTCGATGGTCACGAGTCCGCTCCTCTCTGTAATGGCGCGTCCCCCCTTTCATCCGCACAGAAAGTGAACTCGCGTGACGGGCAGGGCGGGAGAGTGTGCGATGGGCATATGCGAGCCTCCCGCGCACACGGTGTGTGAACGCCGCGGGCCCGGCACTCGCAGGAGTGCCGGGCCCGTCGGTACGGAGCGTGTTCGTACGGGGAGTGAATGCCCGCGGCCGCCGGGGCGGACGTGCTCGGGCGGAGGGTCTCAGGCGTAGGTGTAGAAGCCCGAGCCCGACTTCCGGCCGAGGCGGCCGGCGTCCACCATCCGCTGCAGCAGCGGGGGAGCGGCGTACAGCGGCTCCTTGTACTCCGCGTACATGGAGTCGGCGACCGAGGCGACCGTGTCCAGGCCGATCAGGTCGGAGAGCTTGAGCGGCCCCATCGGGTGGGCGCAGCCCATCTCCATGCCGTTGTCGATGTCCTCGCGGCTCGCGATGCCCGACTCGAACATCCGGATGGCGGAGAGCAGGTACGGGATCAGCAGGGCGTTGACGACGAAGCCCGAGCGGTCCTGGGCGCGGATCGCGTGCTTGCCGAGGATCTTCTCGACGACGGCCTGGGCGCGGCTGATGGTGCCCTCGGACGTGGTCAGCGCGGGGATCAGCTCGACGAGCTGCTGCACCGGCGCCGGGTTGAAGAAGTGGATGCCGATGACCTGGTCGGGACGCGAGGTCGCGACGGCCAGCTTCACCAGCGGGATGGAGGAGGTGTTCGAGGCGAGGATCGCGTCCTGCCGGGTCACCACCTGGTCGAGCACCTGGAAGATCTCGGTCTTGACCTGCTCGTTCTCCACCACGGCCTCGATGACCAGGTCACGGTCGGAGAACTCGCCGAGATCGGTGGTGAAGCTGAGCCGGGCCAGCGTCGCGTCGCGCTCCTCCTCGGAGATCTTGCCGCGCTCGGCGGCCTTGGAGAGCGAGTTGTACAGCCGTGTGCGGCCGATCTCCAGCGCCTCGCCGGTCGTCTCCGCGACCTTCACGTCCAGTCCGGAGCGGGCGCAGACCTCTGCGATTCCGGCGCCCATCTGGCCACAGCCCACCACTCCGACGCGTGCGATATCGGTCATGGAGTCGGTCACCTCGTGCCTTTCGCTGATCAACGGGGCCGGCAGGTCCCCCGTATGGTCCCGGTGCCTGCCTCGGCCGTGAACGTTACTCCGCAATGAGGGGTCCATGACGGGCCGGGTCGGGCATGCTGTCCGCAACCGGCAAGGGGTGCCGGTGCACAGCGAGCTCAGGGGGCATGCAGATGAGGCGTATGTCACGTCGGGGTTTCTCGGTGGTGGCCGCGGCGACCGTCGCGGGCCTGGCGACCGCCGGGGACGCGGGAGCCGCTCCCGGCCGGCGCCCGAAGAAGGGCCGCGAGCTGCGCGGCATGTGGCTGGCGAGCGTGGCCAACCGGGACTGGCCGTCCCGGCCGGGGCTCCCGGCCGCGCAGCAGCGCAGCGAGCTCCTCGCGTTCCTCGACTCGGCCGCCGGGCGCCGGCTCAACGCGGTCGTCTTCCAGGTCAGACCGACCGCCGACGCGCTCTGGCCCTCGCCGTACGAGCCCTGGTCGGAGTTCCTCACCGGCGTCCAGGGCAAGGACCCGGGCTGGGACCCGCTCGGCACCGCCGTGCACGAGGCGCACCGCAGGGGCCTGGAGCTGCACGCGTGGTTCAACCCCTTCCGGATCGCGAACCACACCGACCCGTCCCGCCTGGTCGCCACGCACCCCGCGCGCGTGCACCCCGACTGGGTCGTGCCGTACGGCGGGAAGCTCTACTACAACCCCGGGCTGCCCGCGGTGCGGCGCTTCGTGCAGGACGCGATGCTGGACGCGGTGCGCCGCTACCCGATCGACGCGGTGCACTGGGACGACTACTTCTACCCGTATCCCGTCGCGGGCCAGGTCTTCGACGACGACGCCGCCTACGCGCAGTACGGCGGGGACTTCCCCGACCGGGCCTCCTGGCGGCGGGACAACATCGACCGGCTGGTGCGGGAGATGGCCCGCCGGGTGAAGAAGGCGCGCCCGCGCACCCAGTTCGGCATCAGCCCCTTCGCGGTCTGGCGCAACATCGCCACCGACCCGACCGGTTCGGACACCCGCGCCGGCGTACAGACCTACGACGACCTGTACGCGGACACGCGGGGCTGGGTGAAGAAGGGCTGGATCGACTACATCGTCCCGCAGGTGTACTGGAACATCGGCTTCCCCGCCGCGGACTACGCCAAGCTGATCCCGTGGTGGGACGACGTGGTGCGCGGCACGGGCGTGCGCCTCTACATCGGTGAGGCCCTGTACAAGGCGGGCGATCCGGCGCAGCCCGCCGCCTGGCAGGACCCGGCGGAGCTGTCCCGCCACCTCACGTACGCCGAGGGCTTCCGCGAGGTGCGCGGGCACGTCTACTTCTCGGCCAAGGAGGTCGGCGTCGACAAGATCGGCGCGATGGCCCGGGTGGTCGCCGACCACTACCAGGAGCCGGCGAAGCCACCGCGCTGACGGGACGTGCGCAACACGCCCTAGGCCGGGTCCTGGTGCCGTACGACGGTGTCGGGGCCCGGCGACATCAGCGTCTCGTGGCCGTCCTCGAAGCGGACGCGGTACGGCGGTCCGCCGTTCGCGCCCAGCACCTCGACGATCTGCGCGATCCGGTCGTGCTGCCCGACGATCCGGCCGTGCACCACCAGCTCGTCGCCTACGGTTGCCCGCATCTGGACTGCCCCCTCGTCCCGCTCCGCGGTCGCGATCTGTGGGCGCAAGTGTACGACGGGTGGCGGGAGTTGAGGCCTGCCCGGCGGGCAGCGGTCAGCCGCGGGAGCGTTGGGTGACCGCGATGCAGACCAGGACGGCGGCGGCCGTGAGCGGGGCCGCGACGGTGAGGTGCTCGCCGAGCAGGAAGACCGACCAGACCAGGGTCAGCAGCGGCTGGGCGAGCTGGAGCTGGCTGGCCTTGGGGACGCCGATCGCGGCCATGCCCCGGTACCAGACGACCAGGCCGAGGAACTGCGAGCCGATCGCGGAGTACAGCAGGCCCGCCGTGCTGTGCCCGGTGAGCGTGAAGGACTCGTGGGGCAGGGCCATGAGCGCGCCGACGATGTTGAGCGGCAGGCACAGGATCAGCGCCCAGCCGATGACCTGCCAGCCGGGCATCTCACGGGCCAGCCGGCCGCCCTCGGTGTAGCCGGCCGCGCAGATCAGCAGCGCGCCGAAGAGGTAGAGGTCGGCGGTGGTCAGGGCGCCGCCGCTCTGCTGCACGGTGAACGCGATCACCGCCGCGGCCCCGGTGAGCGCCGCGCCCCAGAAGGTGCGCGAGGGGCGGGCCCCGGTGCGCAGCGCCGAGAAGACGGCGGTCGTCAGGGGGAGCAGGCCCACGACCACCGCGGCGTGTGCGGTGGTGGAGGTCCGCAGGGCGAGGGTGGTGAGCAGCGGGAAGCCGAGGACGACCCCGGCGCCGACCACCACGAGCCCCGCCCAGTGCCGGCGGTGCGGGACCGCGACGCGCAGGGCGAGCAGGCAGCCGCCCGCGACGAGCGCGGCCAGGATCCCGCGCAGGGTCACGAAGCTCCAGGGGCCGATGCCTTCGAGGCCCCACGCCGTGGCGGGGAAGGTGAGGGAGAAGGCGACGACGCCGAGGGCGGCCAGGGCGGTGCCGGCCCGGCGGGAGCCGAACCGGGCGGGCGCGGTGCCGTGCTCCTCGCGCGCGCCGGGGCCGGGGGGCGGTGTCGCCGCGGCGGTGGTGACCGCTATCCGGCTGGGGAGAGTAGCGCTATCCTGTGCTGTCATGCATGACAGTAGCAGTGTGAACGACCTGGCGAAAAGCCTGCGCGACGAGCTCGATCGCTACTCCCCGGGTGGAAAGCTGCCGTCGAGTCGGGCTTTGGTCGAGCGGTTCAGGGTGAGCCCGGTGACGGTGTCGCGGGCCCTGGGCCAGTTGGCCGCCGAGGGGCTCGTCGTCACCCGGCCCGGCGCCGGGGTCTTCCGCGCCGACGCGACGGCGCCCGCGGTGCCCGCCGGGGACACCTCCTGGCAGGAGGTGTCGCTGAGCGCCGACGCCACCGCGGACGTGGTGCCCCGCTCGGTCGACGCCTCCGGCGTCCTCGCCACGCTCGCCGCGCCGCCGCCCGGCGTCATCGAGTTCAACGGCGGCTATCTGGACCCGGCGCTGCAGCCCGAGCGGGCGATGGCGTCCGCCCTGGCGCGGGCGGGACGGCGGCCCGGGGCGTGGGGGCGGCCGCCGCTCGACGGCCTGCCCGAACTGCGCGAGTGGTTCGCCCGGGGGATCGGCGGCGCGATCACGGCCGCCGAGGTGCTCATCACGGCGGGCGGCCAGAGCGCCCTGACGACGGCGCTGCGGGCGCTCGCCCCGCCCGGCGCGCCGATCCTCGTCGAGTCCCCGACCTACCCCGGGATGCTGGCCATCGCCCGTGCGGCGGGGCTGCGGCCGGTGCCCGTGCCGGTCGACACCGACGGGGTCCGCCCCCAGCTCCTCGCGGCGGCCTTCCGGGCGACGGGCGCCCGGGTCTTCGTCTGCCAGCCGCTCTTCCAGAACCCGACCGGCGCCGTGCTGTCCGCCGAGCGGCGCCCGGAGGTCCTGCGGATCGCCCGGGAGGCGGGGGCGTTCGTCGTCGAGGACGACTTCGTGCGCCGCCTGGTCCACGAGGACGCGGGCCCGCTGCCCCGCCCGCTCTCCGCCGACGACCACGACGGCGTCGTCGTCCACGTCTGCTCGCTCACCAAGGCCACCTCGCCGAGCTTCCGGGTCAGCGCGCTCGCCGCCCGCGGCCCGGTCCTGGAGCGGCTGCGCGCCATCCTGGTCGTCGACCACTTCTTCGTGCCCCGGCCGCTGCAGGAAGCGGCGCTCGAACTGGTCGGGTCCCCGGCCTGGCCGCGCCATCTGCGGGGGGTGGCGGGCGCGCTGAAGGAGCGCAGGGACACCATGACGGCCGCCCTGCGGCTGCGCCTGCCCGAGCTCGCGGTGCCGCACGTCCCGGCGGGCGGCTACAACCTGTGGCTGCGGCTGCCGGACGGCGCGGACGAGTCCGCGTTCGCCTCGGCCGCGCTGCGCGCCGGGGTCGCCGTCGCGCCCGGCCGCGCGTACTTCGCGGCCGAACCGCCCGCGGGCCACGTCCGCCTGAGCTTCGCCGCGGTCGCCGGGACGGGGGAGATCACCGAGGGCGTCCGCAGGCTGCGCGCGGCCTGCGACGAGGTGCTGTGACGCGCCGGCGCGCCCGTCCCACCCCGTGAAAACGGCTCGCCCCGGCGCCCCGGCGTCTGGGAGGGTCGCCGCCATGAACGAAAGCGCCCCGCAGCTCACCGAAAGCACCGCCGACACCGAGGTCCCGGACGGCTACGAGATCTCCGCCGACCCGGCGCGCATCGACGCCGCCCGCGTCCACCACTGGCTCTCCACCGACGCGTACTGGGCGCTCGGCCGCACCCGCGAGAAGCAGGACGCGGCGATCGCCGGATCGCTCAACTTCGGTGTGTACGACCGGACGTCGGGCGACCAGGTCGCCTACGCGCGCGTGGTGACCGACCGGGCGACCTTCGCCTGGCTCTGTGACGTGTACGTGGCGCGCGAGGCGCGGGGCAAGGGACTCGGCACCGCGCTCGTCGGCACGGTCTGCGCGCACCTGGACGCCTTCGGCGTGCGCAGGACGCTCCTGGCGACCGGCGACGCGCACGGCGTCTACGAGAAGCTCGACTTCGCGGCGCTCCAGGACCCGGCGAAGTGGATGGCCCGCGGCCGCCAGTGAGCGGGACGGCCCGGCACGGGGCGCACGTGAGCCGCCGCATGCCTCGGGCGTGACCTCGACCTGCGCGCCCGTGACCCTCAGCCGGTACGGCGCTCGCCGGAGCCTGCCGCTCGATCCCGCCGGTACTCCGTGACGAGCAGCAGGTCCTTGGCGGGCCCGCCGACCCGCCACCGGGTGCGCCAGTGGTCCGCGTCGAACACCTCGAACTCGCCGCGGTAGAGGTCGCGCACGCAGAGGTGGTCCGTCGTCCAGTGGCCCGTGCGCAGGTCGAGGTCGTGGAAGAAGCGGCCGTCGGCGAACTCCACGCGGGCGGTGGCGTCGTCCGCGCCGGGCCCGCCCGGCAAAAAGCGCAGCGTGCGCTCGGCGGCCCTCGCGGCGCCGTGCCAGGTGAAGGTGCCGGACTCCTGGTGGAGCAGACCGCCGAGGTCCGGTGCGGGCAGCGGCGTGAAGAGCGTCGTACCGGCGAAGCGCCCCTCGGAGCCGTCCGCGAGGTCACGGACGGTCCGCTCGACGTGCCAGGCGCCCGCGAGGTGGGCCAGGACCCGCGGCACGGGCAGGTGGTCCGGGGAGGGCGCCCCGGACCCGGGGGCCGCGGGCGTGGCGGGGTCGGCGTTCCGGGCGCTTTGAGGGTTGTCAGCGTTCCCGGGGTTCCCGGTGTGCAGTGCGTACGCGTCGGGCGAGGACATACCCGCAGGCTAGCGAGGTCGTGGACGCTCGTCGCGGGCCGGGCCTGCCAGTGGTCCACGGCCGCCGGGCTGCGCTCGTCGACGGGGGCGGTACGGGGGTGAAGCGGGGGCGGTACGGCGGCGGTACGGGGGTTGTCCCCAGGGTGGATCGGCCCGGTGGCCCGATGGTCCGCGGGCGCGCCGGTTCCTAGCGTGGTGATCGACTTCCCCGGCCGCGGGCCGGGCCTTTCGGAGCAAGGAGCACGATGCGTGTCACCTCCGCAGTCGCCGTGAGTCCGGGCCTGGCCGGGCCCTTCGCGGGCGGCGCGTCCGCAGCCGACCGTCCCGGGGCGCCCACCACGCCGCAGGCGGGACCGAGTCGGGCCGACGGCACTGGCGCCCCGCCCCGTGCCGGGCGTACCCCTGAGCCGGAGGAGGTCCGATGAACGGGTTCAGCAGACGGGCCGGCCTGACGGCCACCGCGGCGGCCGTGCTCACCGGCGCGGCCCAGACCCCCGCCCCGGCCGCCCCGGCACGCTCCGCGCGGGGCCGCGCCCTCCAGCGCGACGTCGAGGCGATCGTCGCCACGGGGGCGAGCGGCGTGGTCGCCGAGGTGAGCGGCGCGCACGGCCGCAGCACCGCCCGCGCGGGCGTCGCCGACCTCGCGGGCCGGGAGCCCGTGCCGTGGGACGCGTACTACCGCATCGGCAGCGACACCAAGACGTTCATCGCGACCGTCGTCCTCCAACTCGTCGGCGAGGGACGGCTGAAGCTGACCGACACCGTCGAGCGGTGGCTGCCGGGCGCGGTGCGCGGTCACGGCAACGACGGCCGCCGCATCACCGTGACCAACCTGCTGCGCCAGACCAGCGGTCTGCACGACTACATCGCCACGCAGGTCGACGACTTCACCCCCGAGGGCTACCGCCGCAACCGCTTCCGCGCGCAGACACCGGACGAACAGCTCACCGCGGCCCTCGGCACGGCGCCGCAGTGGCTGCCCGACGCCCACGACCCGGCGGGGGAGCGGCGCTGGGGGTACTCCAACACCAACTACGTCCTGGCCGGGATGGTCGTGGAGGCGGTCACCGGGCACCCCTGGGCCCAGGAGGTGCACGAGCGGATCATCGAACCGCTCGGCCTGCGGCACACCTTCACGCCGGGCACGTCCGCATACGTACCCTCGCCGACCGCCACCGGATACACCTGCTTCCCCGGCGAGACCCGCCCCACCGAGACCACTCTGGGCTTCGGCGGCGGCGCGGACGGCGCACTGGTCTCGACGACGCGTGACCACGGCGTCTTCCTGCGTGCCCTGCTCGGCGGGCGCCTGCTGCGCCCCGCGCAGCTCGCGGCGATGCGGCGGACCGTCCCCGTGACGGACTGGATCCCGGCCGCCGGGGTCCGCTACGGCCTGGGCATCGCCTGGCGCCCCGTCGCCGGGCGGCCGGACGGCGTCTGGTTCCACGGGGGCACCAGTCTCGGCTGCGTGAGCGGGGGCGGGGTGACCCCCGACGGCGCGACGTCCGTCACCGGCGCGGTCTTCACCCTGCGCCTGGACGACGCCGGGACGCACGAGGCGCAGGCGCGGGCGGTGCTGCGGATGGTCGACGCGGCGCTCGGCGCCGGTGCGCCGGGCGGGCGCGCGCGTCGGGGCTGAGGCGGGCCGCGGACGGTGCCCGCCGCTCAGCCGCGGGGGGCCGGGACTGCGGGCGGGGGCGTCGGCGCGCGGCGCGGGAGCCGGGTCGCCGCCACGGCGCCCACGGCCGCGACCACCGCGAGGACCGTCAGCGTCGGCGCCATCGCGGAGAGGAACGCGGCGTGCGGCCCTCCGTGCCGCGGCGGGTGCGGGCCGGGCGTGAAGGCCGTCATCAGGGTGGTCGCCGCGGCGATGCCCACCGTCGGACCGACGTTCATCGCGGTCTGCTGCAGCCCGCCCGCCACCCCCGCGTCGGCCACCGGCGCATGACGGACGACGACGGCCGTCGCGGCCACCATCACCGTGCCGAACCCGGCGCCGACGAGCAGGAACGCGCCGCCGGTCGCCGCGGGACCGGAGCCCGGGCCGAGGCGGGACAGGGCCAGCACCCCGAGCGCGAGCACCGCCATCGCCGTCGTGATCGTGCGCCGCGGGCCCTGACGGCGCAGCAGCACCGCCGACAGCGGCGCGCCCACCACCATCGCGGCCGCCAGCGGCAGCGCCCGCAGCGCGCCGTCCAGCGGGTCGAGCGCCAGCACGTCCTGGAGGAAGTACGTCGCGACGAAGAGGGCACCGAACATCGCCGCGGACGCCGCGACCAGGATGCCCAGCGCGGGCCCCACCGCGGGCGAGGCCAGCAGCCGGGGCGGCACCAGCGGACTCGCCGCCCGCCGCTCGTGCCGCACGAACGCGGCGCCCGCCACCAGCGCCGCCGACGCCCCTGCGACGGTCACGGCGTTCCAGCCCCGGTCCGGCACGGCGACCAGCGTGTGCACGAGGCAGGCGAGCGCCACCGCGAGCAGCCCGGCGCCGGGCAGGTCGAGCCCGCGGGCGGCGCCGGGCGGCCCCGCCGCCGGCACCCGGACCGCCAGCGCCAGCACGCCGATCGCGAGCGCGGGCAGCACGCTGAGGAAGAACACCGAGCGCCAGCCCAGGTGCGTGGCGAGCGCCCCGCCGAGGACCGGGCCCGCCGCGGCGGCCAGGCCGATGGCGCTCGTACGCAGTGCGATCGGCCGCCCCAGCCGGTCCGCCGGGTACACAGCCCGCAGCATGCCGAGCGTCGCGGGCTGCAGCAGCGCCCCGAAGACCCCCTGGGCGACGCGCAGCGCGACGACCGCGCCGATCCCCGACGCGCATCCGATCCCCGCCGACGCGGCGGCGAACCCGAACGTCCCGAGGGCGAAGACCCGGCGGTGGCCGTACCGGTCGCCGAGCCGTCCGGCGAAGACGAGCAGGCTCGCCACGGCGATCAGATAGCCGGTGCTCGTCCACTGCACCTGTGTGAACGAGGCGTCCAGGTCGCGCTGCAGGGCGGGCTGGACGACGGTCAACACGGTGCCGTCCAGCGCGACGACCATGGCACCGACGACGCTGCAGGCCAGGGTGAGGCGCCGCTGGACCGCGTCCGCGGGTGTCCCGGGCGCGGTCCGTGGCCCGGCCGCTCCCGGCGTTCCGGCCGCTTCCGGTGCTCCGGCCGCCCCCGGCGGCGCGGCCCTCACGCGTCCGCCGGACCGAGGTGCGCGGTGAGCGCCGCGTCGAGCAGCGCCTCGACGTCCTCGGCGCCGGTGGCCAGGCGCAGGCTGCCCCAGCCCCACAGCTGGGCGATCCCGTGCAGGTTCGCCCACAGGGCGCCCGCGACGATGCGGGGCGCTGTGCCGGACGCCGGGCGGGCCTCGGCGACGAGTCCGACCAGGACGTCGAAGAGGGGCAGGCTGGTGTCGCGCAGGCCGAGCCGGTTGCTCTCCAGCAGGTCGTGCCGGAACATCAGCTCGAACATCCCGCGGTGGGCCGCGGCGAAGCCGAGATAGGCACGGCTCAGCGCCTTGAGCCGCGCCCGCGCGTCCGGCCCGCGTTCGCGCCCGTCCCGGTCCGCGTCCTGTGCGCCTTCCCGCCCCTCCCGGTCCGCGTCCTCTGCACCGTCCCGCCCGTCCCGGTCCGTGCCCTCGCCGACCGCCCCGCCGACCGCCTCGCCCGCCACCGCGGCCAGCTCGGCGAAGCCCCGCCGCGCGATGGCCGAGAGCAGCTCCCCGTGGGTGGGGAAGTGGCGCCGGGGCGCCCCGTGCGAGACCCCCGCCCTGCGGGCGATCTCCCGCAGGGTCAGCGCCTGCACGCCCTCGGCCGTCACCAGCTCGACGCCCACGTCCACCAGCCGGGCCCGCAGCCCGGCGTCCAGTTCGCTCATAGACACTGTCTACTACATCGCGTAGACAGTGTCTACGAAGAACGGGACCCCCAGGGCCCTGTCCGTAAGGGGGGAGGTACGAGATATCTTGATGTCGAGCAATGTTGCAGACGCGGAGCGGAGCACCCGGTGACTGACTCGACCATCATCTACACCCACACTGACGAGGCCCCGGCCCTGGCGACCCATTCGTTCTTGCCGGTGGTCCAGGCCTACGCCTCGACGGCCGGTGTCGGCGTGGAGACCCGCGACATCTCGCTCGCGGGGCGCATCATCGCGAGCTTCCCCGAGCGTCTTCAGGAGAGCCAGCGCATCTCCGACGCCCTCGCCGAGCTCGGCGAGCTGGCGAAGACGCCCGGGGCGAACATCATCAAGCTGCCGAACATCTCGGCGTCCATCCCGCAGCTCAAGGCCGCGGTCGCCGAGCTGCAGGGCCAGGGCTACGCGCTCCCCGACTACCCGGACGACCCCAAGACCGACGAGGAGCGCGACGTCCGCGCCCGTTACGACAAGGTCAAGGGCAGCGCCGTCAACCCGGTCCTGCGCGAGGGCAACTCCGACCGCCGCGCCCCCGCGTCGGTCAAGAACTACGCCAAGGCCCACCCGCACCGCATGGGCGCCTGGACGGCCGACTCGAAGACGAACGTCGCCACCATGGGCGAGAACGACTTCCGCTCCACCGAGAAGTCCGCGGTGATCTCCGAGGCCGGCTCGCTGCGCATCGAGCTCGTCGGCGACGACGGCTCCACCACCGTCCTGCGCGAGTCCGTACCGGTCCTCGAGGGCGAGGTCGTCGACGCCTCCGTGCTGCGCGTCGCCGTGCTGCGCGAGTTCCTCAAGGAGCAGGTCGCCCGCGCCAAGGCCGAGGGCGTGCTCTTCTCCGTGCACCTCAAGGCCACGATGATGAAGGTCTCCGACCCGATCATCTTCGGTCACGTGGTCCGCGCCTTCTTCCCGAAGACCTTCGCCGCGTACGGCGACGTCCTCGCCGGTGCCGGCCTGACCCCGAACGACGGTCTGGGCGGCATCTTCAAGGGCCTGGAGTCGCTCGCCGACGGCGAGAAGATCAAGGCGTCCTTCGAGGCCGAGCTGGCCGAGGGCCCCGAGCTCGCCATGGTCGACTCCGACAAGGGCATCACCAACCTGCACGTCCCGAGCGACGTCATCGTCGACGCCTCCATGCCGGCCATGATCCGCACCTCCGGCCACATGTGGGGCCCGGACGGCGACGAGCACGACACCCTCGCGGTCCTGCCGGACAGCAGCTACGCGGGCATCTACCAGGTCGTCATCGACGACTGCCGGGCCCACGGCGCGTACGACCCGTCGACGATGGGCTCGGTCCCGAACGTCGGTCTGATGGCGCAGAAGGCCGAGGAGTACGGCAGCCACGACAAGACCTTCGAGGTCCCCACCACCGGCACCGTCCGCGTGGTCGACGCCGCGGGCGACGCGGTCCTGGAGCAGACCGTCGCCGCCGGTGACATCTTCCGCATGTGCCAGACCAAGGACCTGCCGATCCAGGACTGGGTCAAGCTCGCCGTGACGCGCGCCCGCGCCACCGGCAACCCGGCCGTCTTCTGGCTCGACGACACCCGCGCCCACGACGCCGTGCTGATCGGCAAGGTCGAGCGCTACCTCGCCGACCACGACACCGACGGCCTGGACATCCGCATCATGTCGCCGGTCGACGCCACCGCGTTCTCCCTGGAGCGCATCCGCCGCGGCGAGGACACCATCTCGGTGACCGGCAACGTCCTGCGCGACTACCTCACCGACCTGTTCCCGATCCTGGAGCTGGGCACCAGCGCCAAGATGCTGTCGGTCGTCCCGCTGATGAACGGCGGCGGCCTCTTCGAGACGGGCGCGGGCGGCTCCGCCCCCAAGCACGTCCAGCAGCTGGTCAAGGAGAACTACCTGCGCTGGGACAGCCTGGGCGAGTTCCTCGCCCTCGCGGTCAGCTTCGAGCACCTCGCCACCAAGACGGGCAACGCGCGCGCCCAGGTGCTCGCCGACACCCTGGACCGCGCCACCGGCACGTTCCTGAACGAGAACAAGTCGCCGAGCCGCAAGCTCGGTGGCATCGACAACCGCGGCAGCCACTTCTACCTCGCCCTGTACTGGGCGCAGGAGCTGGCCAAGCAGACCGACGACGCCCAGCTCGCCGAGGCGTTCGCGGCCCTGGCCAAGACGCTGGCCGAGCAGGAGCAGACCATCGTCGACGAGCTCGTCGCGGTGCAGGGCTCCCCGGCCGACATCGGCGGCTACTTCCAGCCGGACGTGGCCAAGGCCTCCGCGGTCATGCGTCCGTCCGCGACGCTCAACCAGGCCCTGTCGATCCTGGGCTGATCCGCACCGGCACCCGCCGGACCGGACCACACCGGACCGGACCACACCGGAAGGGGCCTCCCGCCACGTCGGCGGGAGGCCCCTTCCGCCGTCCCTCACGCGTCCCGCGCCCGCAGCACCAGGCCCCCCGCGAGCAGCGCCGCCGCCGCGTAGCCGCCGAGCACCCCGATGCCCGCCCACGGCCCGATCGGCAGCCGGTCCAGGCCGACGGTCGCCTGGACGGCGAGACCGGCCGTCGACGGCGTCAGCTCCTCGGCCCGCTCCCGCAGGCCGGGGTCGGCGAGCAGCCCGGCGAGCACCGGCAGGGCGTAGAAGAGGGCCAGCGCGGCGGTGGTCGCTCCCGCCGTGTCGCGCAGCGCGGCGGCCGTGCCGAGGCCGACCAGGGCGGCCAGCGCCAGATACAGGACCGAGCCGAGACCGGCCCGCAGCGTCGGACCCTCGGTAAGACCCGGCACCGCGAACCCGTCCGCCGCCAGCAACTCCCGTCCCACCAGCAGCGATCCGAGGACGGCGAGTGCACCCGCCGCCGTCGTCGGGCCGGCCACCACCACCGCCTTGGCGGCAAGCACCCGCACCCGGCGCGGCTCCGCCGCCAGCGTCGTGCGGATGGTGCCCGTGCCGTACTCACCGCTCATCGCGAGCACCGCGAGGACGACGACGGCGCCCTGCCCCACCCACACCCCGGTGAGGCTGAGCCGCACGGTGTCCTCGTGGCAGTCGGCGGGCACCGGGCAGTCCCCGGCGGACAGGGCACCCGTGGTGAGCGCACCCGCGCCGACGGTCAGCACGACCACGCCGAGCAGCAGCCACCAAGTGCCGTGCAGCGTACGGAGTTTGGTCCACTCGGCGCGCAGGACCGCGGACCACGGGACCGCGCCCGCGTCGGGCGGGGTCATGCGTCCCGCCTCCGCAGCCGCCACAGCGCGGCGCCGAGCACCACGGCGGCGTACCCGGCGAGCGTCAGCAGGCCCGTCCAGGGGCCCTGCGGGTAGCAGCCCTCCTCCGGCAGGCAGACGGTCGCCACCTGGTCGTGGCGCGGCAGGGTGCCCTGCACCGCGAACCCGGCCACCGGCGTGAACCGTTGCAGCAGGTGCGCCAGGTCCAGCGGCAGCGTCCCGAGCAGGATCAGGGGCAGCACGAACACCACCACCACGACGGCGATCGCCGCCGCCGTGCCGCGCAGCAGCGCGCCGAGCCCCAGGGCGAGCACCGCGATCAGCGCGAGCACGGCGGCACTGCCGACGAGCGCGCGCAGCATCGGCCCGTCGGCCAGGGAGATGTCGCCGAACAGCGGCGGATCGTCGTCGCCGCGCAGCGGGTCCGCGCTGACCAGGTACGCCGTGAACGTCGCGACGAGCCCCGCCGCGAACGACACCGCGCCGATCACCACGGCCTTGGCGAGCAGCACCCGGCCGCGCCGGGGGCTGAGCGCCAGGGTGGTGCGGATCATGCCGCGCCGGTACTCGGCGGTGACGAACAGGACGCCGACCGCCGCGACGAGCACCAGACCCAGCTGGACGCCGTCCAGCGCCATCACGGCCAGGTCGTTGGGCGGCGTCGTGGGGGCGATGTCGCCGGAGCCGCTGAGCGTGAAGCCGCTCCCCGAGGGCCGCAGTTCGCCGGCATCGCGCCGCGGGTCCCCGCCGACGCCGACGTGCCGCCACCGCTCGGGCCGCGCCCGGCCGTCCAGCCGCACTCGGTCGAAGCGCGCGGTCGACACCGTGGGCCGCTGGTCGACGGAGGCGCTGCCGAACTCCCGCTCGCGGGACTGGATGTCGGGCGAGGTCACGAAGAACCCGGCGGGCACGGCGTGCGGCGCGGGGCCCTTGCTGTCCGGGCCGTCCAGGTCGACCGTGCCGACCTCGTGCCAGGCACGGCCGTCGGCGGACTCGTACCCGGTGACGCGGGCGCCGTCCCGGGTCAGCCGCAGCCAGCGCAGGCCGCCCGGCGGCACGGCGGAGCCCGCCACGTCCCGGGTGAAGGCGCTCTGCAGCCGCACCCCGTGGCGCGCGGTGACCATGAGGGCCGCGTAGTCGGCGCCCGGCCGGGTGCTCTCCTTGACCAGCAGCCCGGCCTTGGCCCAGTCGGGCGTGCCGCGGCCGTCCCCCTCGGGCACGGACACCCGGGCGGTGACCGTGCCGTCGCCGGTCAGTGTCCGGTACGCGAAGGAGAAGCCGTCCAGGACCGGCCTGCCGTCGGCCCCGGTGGGGCCGGGCGGGCCGCCGCCCCTGGCCGTCTCGGACGACGAACCGAGCGCCGAGAAGAGGGAGACGAGCACCGTCACCAGCACCGCCCCCACCAGGGTGAGCAGCCAGCGGCGCACCGTGCGCAGCTTGGTCCATTCGGCGTGCACGAGCCGGGCGAAGCCGTCCCGGGCGCGTGGCGCGGCACCCGTCCCGCGCGGGAGCGGAGCGGTCATCGCGGGCCGCCCTCCCCGTCCCGTGCGCCGCCGGGCGCCGCGTCGGCCGCGAACCGTGCGGTACCCCTGGTGAGTTCCATGTACGCCTCCTCCAGCGTGGCCCGGTGCGCGGCGACCCCCGAGAAGGCCACGCCCGCCCCGCCGAGCAGGCCCGCCACCCGTTCCGCGTCGAGCCGCGCGACGGTCAGCGTGTCCCGCCCGGTGGCGGCGACGCTCGCGCCCGCCGCCGTGAGGACCGTCATCGCCCGGGCGCGCTCGCCGGTGCGCACCTCGACGCGGTCGCCGGACGCGGCGGCCAGCAGCTCCCGCACGCTCGTGTCGGCGACGACCCGGCCCCGCCCGATCACCACCAAGTGGTCGGCGGTGTCCTCCAGCTCGCTCATCAGGTGACTGGAGACCAGGACGGCCCGCCCCTCGTCCGCGAGCGCCTTCAGGGTGCCGCGGATCCACCGGACCCCCTCCGGGTCGAGCCCGTTGACCGGCTCGTCGAACAGCAGCACCGGCGGATCGCCGAGCAGCGCGGCCGCGATGCCGAGCCGCTGCCGCATGCCCAGCGAGTAGCCGCCGGCCCGGCGCCGCGCCGCCGCACCGAGACCCACCAGGTCCAGCACCTCGTCCACCCGGCGCACCGGGATCCGGTGCGAGTGCGCCATCCACAGCAGATGGTCGCGCCCGCGCCTGCCGGGGTGCACGGCCGCCGCGTCGAGCAGCGCCCCGACCGCCAGGAGCGGGGTGCGCAGCTCCGCGTAGGGGCACCCCCCGATCAGCGCGGCACCCCCGTCCGCACGGTCCAGGCCGAGCAGGATCCGCAGCGTCGTCGACTTCCCCGCGCCGTTGGGGCCGACGAACCCCGTCACCTGCCCCGGCTCCACGCGGAACGACAGCCCGTCCACCGCCGTAACGGCCCCGAACCTCTTGCGCAACTCCCGTACCTCGATGGTCGCTTCCACGCTCCCGGCTCCCTCCCCGTGGCATCTCCGTACGGAGTGAGGCTAGGGACGACGGCCGCCCGGGGCGTCACGCGCCGGAGTGTCCCCCTATCCCTCACGCGAGGGACTCCGCGGGGGCCCGGTCCGGTGACAATGACTCCGTGAAGGCCTCAACCGCCGTACGGCGAAGACCGGTCGGGGAGATTCCCGAGGCCCCGGTCGTCGCCGCAGCGCTCCTCGCGCTCGCCGCCGCGGGCGAGGTCCTGCTGCGCGCGGACGGCCGCGTGCCGCTCCCGCTCGCCCTGTCCCTCGCCCTCGGGGCGACGGCCCCGGTCGCGGTGCTCGCCGCCCCGCCGCGCCCGGCCGACGGACACCGGACGGTGGCGGCGGCCGCGCTGACCACGGGCACGGCGGCGCTGCTCGCGCTCACCCCGTTCCACGTCCTCACGGCCGCCGGTGCCGCCGCGCTCCTCCTCGCCCTGCACCGGGCGGGCCGCCGGGCCCCCAGGGCCCTCGCCGCGCTGCTCCCGCTGCCCTTCGTGGGGTACGCGATCGCCGCGCCGGGCGGCGCGGGGACGCGGATCCTCGCCGCCGTGCTCGCCGCGGGCGCCGCGGCGGCGGCCGGCAGCGGGCTGGCCCGCCGGGCCCGCGACACCGCGCTCGCGCACCGGGCCACCGAGCGGGCCGTCGCCGACACCCTGCTCGCCCACGCGGCGCGTGGTGAACGGGCCCGCATCGCCCGCGAGTTGCACGACGTGGTCGCCCACCACATCTCGCTCATCGCCGTCCAGGCGGAGACCGCCCGGCTCACCACCCCCGGACTGCCCGCGGCGGGCGCCGAGCGCTTCCTTGCCATCGGCGACACCGCCCGCACCGCGCTCACCGAGATGCGCCGCCTGCTCGGCGTGCTCCGCGAGGACGCGGGGCCCGCGGCCACGCCCGAACGCCGCCCGCAGCCGGGCATCGAACAGCTCGGCGACCTCGTCGACGAGGCGCGGGATGCGTCCGGCGGTGCGCTGCGCCTCATCGTCGAGGGGCCGATGCGGCCCCTGGACCCGGGCGTCGGACTCACCGCGTACCGCATCGTCCAGGAAGCCCTCACCAACGCCCGGCGGCACGCGCCCGGTGCGGCCATCGACGTCGAACTGCGCTACGGGAACGCTGAGTTGCGGCTGCGCGTGCGCGACAACGGGCCCGGCCCGCACCCCGCGGCGCACGGCGCCGGGCACGGCCTGCTCGGCATGCGGGAGCGCGCCGCGACGGCGGGCGGAGCGCTGCGCGCGGGACCGGCCCGCGACGGCGGCTTCCTGATCGAGGCGACCTTCCCGACCGCGCCCCGGGAGCAGGCCGCATGACCGCCGCCCCGCCCCTGCGCCTGGTCATCGCCGACGACCACGAGGTCGTGCGGGCCGGATACGCCGGGCTGCTGGCGACGCAGCCCGACTTCACGGTCGCCGGGACCGCGGCGGACGGCGCCGCCGCGGTCCGCCTCTGCCGTGCGCTGCGGCCCGACGTGGTCCTCATGGACGTGCGCATGCCGGTGATGGACGGCATCGAGGCGACCGGCAGGCTCGCGGGGACCGGTACGCGCGTCCTCATCCTGACCACCTTCGACCTCGACGAGCACGTGTACGACGCGCTGGGCGCCGGAGCGGCCGGCTTCCTGCTCAAGGACGTCACCGCGGAGCGCCTCTTCGAGGCGGTGCGGGTGGTCGCCGCGGGGGAGGGCCTGCTCGCGCCGACGGTCACCCGCCGCCTGATCGCCGAGTTCGCGCGGCTCAAGCCGGGCCGGGCCAGGAAAGGGCCCCGCCTGGACCTGCTGACGCCCCGCGAGACCGAGGTGCTCCGGCTGATCGCCGAGGGCCTGTCCAACCCGGAGATCGCCGCGCGCCTGCACGTCGGCGAGGAGACGGTGAAGACCCACGTCAGCCGCGTCCTGGCCAAACTGGGCCTCCGGGACCGCACCCAGGCCGTGGTCGCGGCCTACGAGTCGGGCCTGGTGGTGCCACACGCACCGGACGGGTGAGCCCGCCGCGCGTGGGCCGAGCGGCCGGCACCGGTGCGTGGCTGTGCGGCCGGCACCGGTGCGTGGACGTGCTGTGAGGGCCGGTGCGTGGACGTGCCGCTAGGAGCGGCGCTTCGGCTTGCCGCGCTTGGTGGGCTTGGCGCGTGCGGTGCCGCCGCCACCCGCCCTGCCCTTGCCGGACGGCTTCGCGGCCGACTTCCCGGTGGACGCGCCCCCGCCCCTGCCGCCGCCGGGCTTGCGCTGCGCCTTCGCCTTGGCCTGTTCCTCGGCCCTGGCCTGTTCCTTCGCGGGGGTCTGGGCCCGGCCCCGTGAGCTGTTGACCGTCCGGCCGCGGACGATCCCGATGAAGTCGTCCACCAGGTCCGTGGTCTCGGCCTCCGGCCAGGACAGCGCGACGCGCGACTCGGGCGCGCCCGTCACCGGGCGGTAGGTGAGGTCCTTGCGGTGGTGCAGGCGGGCGAGCGACTGCGGCACGACGAGCACGCCGACCCCGGCCGCCACCAGCTCGACGGCGTCCTCGGTCGTGGCGGGACGCTCGTAGGCGGGCTTGCCGGGACGCTCCTCCCACACCAGGGTCTCGTCCAGCGGATGGAACACGACCTCGTCGGCCAGGTCCTCCGTCGACACCTCGTCCACGGCCGCCACGACGTGGTCCCTGGGGACCACGACGACGGTCGTCTCCGTGTAGAGGGGGATCGCGCTGAGGTCGGTGCGGTCGATGGGCAGCCGCACGAACCCCGCGTCGGCGCCGCCCGCGCGCAGCAGACCGGGCGCCTCGGCGGCGGCGACCGGGAGGAGGGTCAGCGGGACGTCGGGCAGCCGCTCGTTCCAGATACGCACCCATTTGGCGGGCGTCACCCCCGGGACGTAGGCGAGCCGGAACGAAGGGGATACTTCCGAGCCTGTCACCTCGCCAGGCTACCCGCCGTGGTCGGGAGTAGCGCACACGCTCGATACCCTTGACCCATGACGTCGCACCAGACCACCCAGACCATGAAGCCCGCGACCGCGGCGAAGAAGCTGGGTGTGTACCTCGAGGCCACGCCCGCCGAGTTCCAGGAGGGCGTCGTCTCGCGCAGCGAGCTCAACGCGCTGCAGGCCGACCCGCCCGAGTGGCTCCAGGAGCTGCGGCGCACCGGCCCGCACCCCCGCCCCGTCGTCGCGGCCAAGCTCGGCGTCTCCATCGCGGGCCTCGCCCGCGGCGGCGTGACCGAGGCGCTCACCACGGAGCAGATCGACGCGCTGAAGGAGGAGCAGCCCGGCTGGCTGCGCCAGGAGCGGGCCACCCAGGCCGAGGTCCGCAAGGAGACCGTCCGCATCAAGGAGAAGCAGGCCGAGCAGGCGGAGAAGCGTGCCGCCCGCGCGGAGGACTCCCGCGACTGACGCCGCTCCGGGCCGCTCCCGGGGCGCGCCTCACCCGGGGGCGCGTGTCACTTGATGGTGTGCGCACTGCCGAACGCCGTCACGGTGAACGGCCCGCCGAGGTCGTCGTTGCCGCTCGCGGCGATCCGGCGCACCGCCTCGACACGGTCGACGGAGGCCCGCCACTCCTTGGCGGTGCCGGTGTTCACGGGATGTCGCAGATCGTGGACGCGTACGTCGAAGAACGCGTCGAGCCACTTCTTCTCGCCGGCCTCGGCGGGCGTGCCGACCCTGGCCGTGGTCCGCTTCACGAGAGCGGGCAGGGAATCGCCGTCGGTGCCGTTGCCGTGCTGAATCGAGGCGTCGTACAGCTCGGCCAGGGCCAGCGGACTGCTGAGCCCGGCCTTGCGCGCGGCCCGCAGCGCGGGGTCGAAGTAGCGCGCGTCGACCTGCGCGTCCTGCACCTCGCGGAACGCGGGATCGGCGGCGGCGCGCTTCCAGGCGGCGATGTAGGCGTCGTCGGGCACGGCGGCGGAATCTCCCGGATCCCCGGACCCGCCGGCCTCCTCCTCCTCCTCCTCGCCCTCGGCGGCGTCTCCGTTCCCGTTGCCGTTCCCGCCCCCGTCCGCGTGCCGCTCCAGCGCGGGAAGGAAGCGGGCGAGCGGATTGCCCGGCACCTGCTCGGTGTACGCGCGGACGACCTCCAGCGCGTCGCCGTCGTCGGTGGTGAAGCCCGCCCGGCCCGCGGTGACGCCCCGGCCGTCGTGCAGGTTCTCCGCGTACGCGTACTGGATCCTGGTCGTGCCGTTCTCGAAGACGCTGACCAGCTGGTCCGCCCGGCGCCGCTGCTCGGCGGTGAGCGAGGCGTCCCCGTCCGACCGCCCGCCGCCGCTCCGGCCCCCGTCCCCGCCCCCGGTGCCGCAGGCGGCCGGGCCGAGGCCCAGGGCGGCGACGGCGGCCAGGGCGGCGCAGGACCGGACGAGCCCGCGCCGGGGCGCCACGGCGGGATGCGGTGCGCCGCTCATCGGCCCGCGTCCTCTCGCAGCGTGCGGAAGAACGTGCGGATGTCCGCGACGAGCAGCTCGGGCTGTTCCATCGCCGCGAAGTGGCCGCCCCGGTCGTACGTCGTCCACTGCACGATGTTGTTGGTGCGGTCCGCGATGTGGCGCAGCGGGATGAAGTTGTCCCGGGGGAAGTCGGCGAGCGCGGTCGGCGTGGCGGAGGGCTCGGGCGGCTCGCCCCAGTAGTCGGCGTGCGCGCGCTCGTAGTAGATGCGGGCGGACGAACCGGCCGTGCCGGTCAGCCAGTACAGCATGACGTTCGTGAGCAGCTGGTCGCGGTCGACGGCGTCCTCGGGGCGGTCCTCCGAGTCCGTCCACTCCTTGAACTTCTCGGCGATCCAGGCGAGTTGGCCCACCGGCGAGTCGGTCAGGGCGTACGCGAGGGTCTGCGGCCGGGTCGACTGGAGGTCGGCGTACCCCTGGCGGTCCTTGAGCCAGGCGCGCATGCGGTCCCAGGAGGCGAGGGTCCGCGCGCGCTCGTCCGGGCCGAGCGCGGCCAGCTCCGCCTCGTCCGGCTCCCGCGTCGGCGCCGCGTTCGGCAGCAGGTTCAGGTGGACGCCGATGACGTGCTCCGGGCGCACCCGGCCGTGTTCGCGGGAGATGCCCGCGCCCCAGTCGCCGCCCTGCACCCCGTACCGCTCGTAGCCGAGCCGCGCCATCAGCTCCGCGGACGCCGCGGCCACCCGGCGGAACTCCCAGCCGGTCTCCGTCGTCGGACCCGAGAGCCCGAAACCGGGGATGCTCACCAGGACCAGGTGGAAGGCGTCGGCCGGGTCGCCGCCGTGGGCGCGCGGGTCGGTGAGCGGGCCGACGACGTCGGCGAACTCGACGATCGAGCCGGGCCAGCCGTGGGTCATCAGCAGGGGCGTGGCGTCCGGTTCGGGCGAGCGCAGGTGCGCGAAGTGCACGTTCGCCCCGTCGATCGTGGTGGTGAACTGCGGCCACTCGTTCAGCGCGGCCTCCGCCGCCCGCCAGTCGTAGGTGTGCCGCCAGTGGTCGGCGAGCTCCCGGAGGTAGTCACGGGGCACGCCGTACGCCCAGCCGACCCCGGGCAGCTCGTCGGGCCACCGGGTGCCGTCGAGCCGCGCGTGGAGGTCGTCGAGGTCCTCCTGCGGTATGTCGATGCGGTACGGGCGGATGCTGGTGTCGCCTGAGGTCGTCATATGGGCGCATGGTATGCCGTGTTCCGGGGCGGGGGCCGGGGCCCCGCGACCCGCCGCACGGCCCGCCAGGGCGTCGCGCCGCGGGGGAGAGCGCCTGGTCACGGGGGCCGTGCCGACCTGCGGGCGGCGGTGTCCTCGGCCATCATGCTGTGCATGAGCGACTCCGCACGCGGGGGCGCGGCCGAGGGGCGCGGCCTGGCGCACCGGCTGACGCCGATGACCGGCCGGGACCCGGCGGAGCGCGGCCGCGTCTCCACGCCGCTGGAGCTCCTGTTCGACCTGACCTTCGTGGTGGCGGTGGGCACCGCGGCCGCCCAGTTCGCCGAGATGGTCGCCGAGGGGCACACGGCGCGGGCCGTCGCCGCGTTCGTCCTCGCGATGTTCGCGATCAGTGTCGCCTGGATCAGCTTCAGCTGGTTCGCCTCCGCCTTCGGCACCGACGACTGGCTCTACCGGGCGCTGACCATGGTCCAGATGATCGGCGTCGTCATCTTCGCGCTCGGCCTGCCCGCGATGTTCCACTCCCTCGGCGCCCTCGACTCCCTTGACGGGGACGGCCACCTCGAACTGCGCGCCATGGTGATCGGGTACGTCGTGATGCGGATCGCGATGGTGCTGCAGTGGTGGCGCGCGGCCCGGGAGTCCCCGTCCTTCCACCGCGTGGGGATGGCCAACATCCGCTGGACGGTCATCGCCCAGGCCGGCTGGATCGTGGTCGCGTTCGTGCGGCTGCCGGTCGCCGCCCTGCTCGCCGCCTTCGTCGTCCTCGCCGCGCTCGAACTGGTGCTGCCGGTCCTGACCCAGGGCGACGCGGGCGGCACGCCGTGGCACCCGCACCACGTCGCGGAGCGCTACGGCCTCTTCGCGATCATCACGCTCGGCGAGGGCGTGGTCGGCACCGTCGCCTCCTCCGGCGAGCTGCTCGGCGGCGCGGACGGGACGGCCTGGACGGCGAACGCCGTCGCCGTCGTCGTGGCCGGGGTCGGCCTGACCTTCGGCATGTGGTGGGTCTACTTCGCCACGCCGTTCGGCGACATCCTGGTGCACCGCCGTCGCCGCGGCTACCTCTTCGGCTACGGGCACATCCTGCTCTTCATCGGCATCGCCGGGGCCGGCGCCGGGCTGCACGTGGCGGGCCTGCAGCTGGAGCACCACGCGAAGATCGGCGAGGTCGCCGTGGTGCTGGCCCTGGCCCTGCCGGTCGGCCTCTACCTGCTGATGGTCTACCTCCTGCACACCCTGCTGCTGTCCGCCGCGGACCGCTTCCACCTGCTGCTGATCTCGCTCACGCTGGCGGTCCTCGCCGTGGCGGTGCTCCTGGCCCTCGCGGGCGTCCCGGTCGCGGTGTGCCTGCTCGTGGTGATGCTGGCGCCCTTCGTCACGGTGATCGGCTACGAGACGGTCGGGCACCGCCACCAGGCCAGGATGCTGGCGGACCTCGAAGCGGGGTGACGCGGGGCGCGGGCGTCCGCGACTCGGGCGGCTCCGTCACCGTCCCCCGCACGGGCCGTTCACGCGCTCGCCGAGCCGAACCACCGGGCCAGTGCAGCGCACAGCTCCGTCCGGTCGTCGCCGGCCCACACCACGTGGCCGTCCGGGCGCAACAGCGCGGCGGGAGCGTCCAGTTCCGCGGCGGGGTCGACGAGATGGTCGACGCGGTCCGCCCAGCCGGTCACGGAGAGGAGGCCCGTCCGGTCGAGCAGGAGTCCGCGTCCCGCGTGCGTGCGTCCGTAGAGGCTGCCCCGGCCCAGCGCCACGTCCCGCAGTCGCCGGCCGAGCAGTGCGTGGCTCCCCCCGCCCACGTCGTACCGGATCCCGATCGCGACGACCTTCTCGATCAGGTGCCGGTTCACCGCGTCGAAGTCCATCAGCTCCGCGAGGAGCCGGCGCACCGCCGCCGGGCCCGGCCCGGTCGACAGCAGTTCCATCTGGGCGCGGGTGTTGTCCAGGACGTCGGCGGCCACCGGGCGCCGCTCGCTCTCGTAGCTGTCCAAGAGGCCCGCGGGCGCCCAGCCGTTGATCTCGGCGGCGAGTTTCCAGCCGAGGTTGAACGCGTCCTGGATGCCGAGGTTCAGGCCCTGTCCGCCGGTCGGCGGGTGGACGTGCGCCGCGTCACCGGCCAGCAGGACGCGGCCCTCCCGGTAGCGCTCGGCCAGCCGGGTGGCGTCGCCGAAGCGGGTGAGCCGGCGCGGCGCGTGCGCACCGAAGTCGGTGCCGGCCACGGCCCGCAGCCGCTGCTTGAACTCCTCGAAGTCCGGCGGGACCGTGCGGTCCTCGGCGACCCCCGCCGCGGGCACGACGACGCGGAACGCCCCGCCGCCCAGCGGCCCGACGCCGAACCGCCGCTCGGTCGTGCGGACGCGGGCCGTCACCGCGGCGACCGTCTCCGGCGACGCGGTCAGCTCCATCTCGCCGAGCAGCGTCTCGACCCGGGAGGGTTCGCCGGGGAATCCGATGCCGGCCAGCCCGCGCACGGTGCTGCGGCCGCCGTCGCAGCCGACGAGGAAACGCGAGCGCAGCCGCGTGCCGTCGGACAGTTCGGCGGTCACCCCCTCGCCGTCCTGGGCCAGCCCGGCCAGCTCGTGGCCGCGCCGGAGCCCGGCGCCGAGCCCGGTGGCGTGCTCGGCCAGCAGCCGCTCGGTGACGGGCTGCGGGATGCCGAGGACATAGCCGTGCGCGGTGTCGAGCCCTTCGGGCGCGGGCCTGGTGATCCCGGCGAAGAAGCCGCCGAGCGGGTGCCGGCTGCCGTGCGCGAGGAACCGCTCGAGCAGCCCGCGCTGGGCCATCACCTCGATGCTGCGCGCGTGCAGGCCGAGCGAGCGCATTACCTCGGGCGGCACGGCGTCCCGCTCCAGCACGAGGGTGCGTACGCCCTGCAGCCGCAGCTCACCGGCCAGCATCAGACCGGTCGGGCCGCCGCCGACCACGATCACGTCGGCGTCGGTCCCGCCCGTCCCCGGGCCCCCTGTTTCCGTGTCCACTTCGGTATCCACGTCTGTTTCCACGTCTGTTTCCACGTTTGCTTCCACGTTTGTTTCCACGTCTGTTTCCGTCTCCACGGCGACGCATTCTGCGGCGCGTGGGGGGCCTTGCCGCAAGGCCCCCCACGCGCTGTACGTTGAGAGGGGCAGGGAGGACGCGACTCCTTGCCTTTCCGCTGTCCGGGGCAGGTCGTGCCGGGTCCGTGGCGCGGTCAGCGCTTGGCCCCGCGGTACCCGACGCTCGCGAAGAGGTCGTCGAGCGGCGCCGGGACGCGCTCCTCGTCGAGCGCCTCCACCAGCAGCCCGCCGTACCGGATCTTGCGCCCCTTCTTGGTGCCGAAGAAGCGCCGCAGCGATTGGTCGCGGGGCCGCCCCTGGTGCGCGGGCTGGCGCAGCAGCGTCTGCCAGGCGCGCAGGTCGCCCTCGGCCCGGACCACCTCCTCGACCCGCGCCGTGCCCAGCGCGCGGATGAGCTCGTCCTCCAGATCCGCCGCGCACACGAAGAAGTCGTGCCGCGACGCCCCCGCACGCTCCAGGCCGCGTTCGTAGAAGGGCCGCTCGCGCTCGTCGCAGAGGCCGGTCAGGCGCAGCCCCAGGCCGGCGGGACCGAGCAGCTCCGCGTAACGGCCGACGCTCATCGCGCCGCCCATCGGGACGACGGACACCCCCTCGGCCGCCAGGTCCCTGCCGCGCCGTACGGCCAGCGCCTCGACGGCCGCGAGGTCGCTCGGCCCTTCGAGCAGCACCGCCGTGTGCAGCCCCAGCCGCCGCGCGAGCTCCTCCGCCGCCGCGCCCGACCCCCCGGCCGCCCACCGGTCCACCGCTTCCTGAAACGCCCGTACGTCCGCCATGACCCGAGTCTGCCCGCGCCCGCCCGCCCCCCGCACGGATTATCCGCCCCACCCACCGGCGGGGCTCAGCCGACGAGCGCGGCCGGGCGGGACCGCCCGGTGGCGCTCCTCAGCGGCAACCGATGGACCGGCCGCGCGGCGGCACCGGTCGTGTCCGCCGGATGCCTGATTCGTTTGCCGGTCATGATTTCTCGCCTGGCAGTGACCGCATTCACCGTGACGTCGGCCGCCGCGGCCGGTGGCCTCCTGGCCGCGTCCCCGGCCGCCGCGGGCGGGATCGGCGACTTCCTCTCACCCGCCTTCGGGACGAGCTGCGCCAACCACCACGGCACACGGGCGGACGGCGTCACCACTTCGGGCACCGGCGCCGGTGACAGCAACCTGCTGGGGCTGCCCCTGGGCAGTCCCCTCAACCAGTGCGGAGGAGCTGACCTGCCGTATGTCCAGGACACGCTGACGGCCGGCGAAGGAGCCATCGCCGCCGAGGCAGGCAGCCTGAACGTCGTCCCTGGCTAGGCGAAGGCGGCGCGAACCCGCCCGCAATGGCGCTCACCCGCCCACTACGGCGCTCACCCGCCCACTGAAGCGCTCGGCCGCATCATGGAGACCCACGCCTCCCGCATGCCCTCCCTCCGGGCGTTGCATAAAACTGCAGCGTTACGTATAGTCATGCCATCCAAGAGGAGGGTTCCATGAGGGTACGCGCAGCAGTGGCAGGGGCGAGTGGGTACGCGGGCGGCGAACTGCTGCGTCTGCTGCTCGCCCACCCCGAGGTGGAGATCGGCGCCCTCACCGGGAACTCGAACGCGGGCCAGCGCCTGGGCGCGCTGCAGCCGCATCTGGCCCCGCTCGCCGACCGGGTCCTGGAGCCGACCACCGCCGAGGTGCTCGCCGGGCACGACGTCGTCTTCCTCGCGCTGCCCCACGGGCAGTCCGCCGCCGTCGCCGAGCAGCTCGGGCCCGACGTGCTCGTCGTGGACATGGGCGCCGACTTCCGGCTGAAGGACCCGGCCGACTGGGAGGCGTTCTACGGCAGCCCGCACGCCGGCACCTGGCCCTACGGCCTGCCCGAACTGCCCGGCGCCCGCGCCGCCCTCGAAGGGGCCAAGCGCATCGCGGTGCCCGGCTGCTACCCCACCGCCGTCTCGCTCGCGCTCTTCCCGGCGTACGCGGCGGACCTCGTCGAGGCCGAAGCGGTGATCGTCGCGGCCTCCGGCACCTCCGGCGCGGGCAAGGCCGCCAAGCCGCACCTCCTCGGCTCGGAGGTCATGGGCAGCATGTCCCCGTACGGGGTCGGCGGCGGCCACCGGCACACGCCCGAGATGATCCAGAACCTCTCCGCGGCGGCGGGCACCCGCGTCGGCGTCTCCTTCACGCCCACCCTGGCCCCGATGCCCCGCGGCATCCTCGCCACCTGCAGCGCCAGGGCCAAGGACGGCGTCACCGCCGAATCCGTGCGGGCCGCCTACGCGAAGGCCTTCGCCGACGAGCCGTTCGTACGCCTGCTCCCCGAGGGGCAGTGGCCCGCCACCGCCTCCGTGTACGGCTCGAACGCCGTGCAGATCCAGGTCGCGTACGACGCGGCGGCCGGACGCGTCATCGTGATCAGCGCCATCGACAACCTCACCAAGGGCACCGCGGGCGGCGCCCTGCAGAGCATGAACATCGCCCTCGGCCTCGACGAGGCCACCGGGCTCACTACGATCGGAGTCGCGCCGTGAGTGTGACGGCAGCTAAGGGATTCACGGCCGCGGGCATCGCCGCCGGGATCAAGGAGAACGGCAACCCGGACCTGGCCCTCGTGGTCAACACCGGGCCCCGCTCGGCCGCCGCGGGCGTCTTCACCTCCAACCGCGTCAAGGCCGCCCCCGTCCTGTGGTCGGAGCAGGTCCTCAAGGGCGGCACCGTCTCCGCCGTCGTCCTCAACTCCGGCGGCGCCAACGCCTGTACGGGACCCCAGGGCTTCCAGGACACGCACGCCACCGCCGAGAAGGTCGCCGGGACGCTCTCCGTCAACGCCGGCGAGGTCGCCGTCGCGTCGACCGGACTCATCGGCGTCACGCTCCCCATGGACAAGCTGCTGCCCGGCATCGACAAGGCCGCGGGCGAACTCTCCGCGCACGGCGGCGAGAAGGCCGCCATCGCCATCAAGACCACCGACAGCGTGCACAAGACGTCCGTGGTCACCCAGGACGGCTGGACCGTCGGCGGCATGGCCAAGGGCGCGGGCATGCTCGCCCCCGGCCTCGCCACGATGCTCGTCGTGCTCACCACCGACGCCGATCTGCCGGCCGACGCCCTGGACCGCGCGCTGCGCGACGCCACCCGGCTCACCTTCGACCGGGTCGACTCCGACGGCTGCATGTCGACCAACGACACCGTGCTGCTGCTCGCCTCCGGCGCCGCCGGCGTCACCCCCGGTCACGACGAGTTCGCCGAGGCCGTCCGCACGGTCTGCGCCGACCTCGGACGTCAGCTCATCGGCGACGCCGAGGGCGCGAGCAAGGACATCAAGGTCGACGTCGTCAACGCCGCCAGCGAGGCCGACGCCGTCGAGGTGGGCCGCTCCATCGCCCGCAACAACCTCCTCAAGTGCGCCCTGCACGGCGAGGACCCCAACTGGGGCCGGGTGCTCTCCGCCATCGGCACCACCTCCGCCGCCTTCGACCCCGATCAGCTCAACGTCGCCATCAACGGCGTCTGGGTCTGCAAGAACGGCTCCGTGGGCGAGGACCGCGAGCTCGTCGACATGCGCTACCGGGAGATCGTCATCACCGCCGACCTGGCGGCCGGCAGCGAGACCGCGACCATCTGGACCAACGACCTCACCGCCGACTACGTCCACGAGAACAGCGCGTACTCCTCATGAGCACCGACACGCCCAAGGACGCGGGCAACCAGCCCACCGCGCGCAAGCACACCGCGCTGCCCAAGGCCCAGACCCTCATCGAGGCGCTGCCCTGGCTGACCCGGCACCGCGGCAAGACCGTCGTCATCAAGTTCGGCGGCAACGCCATGGTCGACGAGGAGCTCAAGGCCGCCTTCGCCCAGGACGTCGTCTTCCTGCACCACGCGGGCCTGCGGCCCGTCGTCGTGCACGGCGGCGGCCCGCAGATCAGCAAGGCCCTCGACCGGCACGGCATCGTCAGCGAGTTCAAGGCGGGCCTCAGGGTCACCACCGAGGACGCCATGGACGTCGTACGGATGGTGCTCGCCGGACAGGTCCAGCGCGAGCTCGTCGGCCTGCTGAACGAGCACGGCCCGCTCGCCGTCGGCCTCACCGGCGAGGACGCGCACACCATCACCGCCACCAAACACCTGCCCCGCATCGAGGGCGAGCTGGTCGACATCGGCCGGGTCGGCCAGATCACCCAGATCGACACCGGCGCCATCGAGGCGCTGCTCGCCGACGGCCGCATCCCGGTCGTCTCCTCGATCGCCCGCTCCCAGGACGACGGCCATGTCTACAACGTCAATGCTGATACGGCGGCTTCGGCACTCGCTGCGGCGCTTGGTGCCGAGACGCTGATGGTCCTCACCGACGTCGAGGGCCTCTACGAGGACTGGCCGCACTCCGACGAGGTGATCAGCAAGCTCACCGCCACGGAGCTGGAGAAGCTCCTGCCCGAGCTGGCCAGCGGCATGGTGCCCAAGATGGAGGGCTGCCTGCACGCCGTGCGCAACGGCGTCGAGACGGCCCGCGTGATCGACGGCCGCGTCCAGCACTCCATCCTGCTGGAGATCTTCACCGACGAGGGCATCGGCACCATGGTCGTGCCCGACCACGACGACAGCACCACCGGCACGGAGGGGGAGTCATGAGCAACCAGGAGCTGACCGCGCGCTGGCAGGGCGCGCTGATGGACAACTACGGCACACCCCGGCTGCCCCTGGTGCGCGGTGCGGGCAGCAAGCTGTGGGACGCCGACGGCAAGGAGTACCTCGACTTCGTCGGCGGCATCGCGGTCAACGCGCTCGGCCACGCCCACCCGGCGGTCGTCGAGGCCGTCAGCGGTCAGATCGGCGCCCTCGGCCACGTCTCGAACCTCTTCGTCGCCGAACCGCCCGTCGCGCTCGCCGAGAAGCTGCTCCAGCTCTTCGGGCGCGAGGGCCGGGTGTTCTTCTGCAACTCCGGCGCCGAGGCCAACGAAGGCGCGTTCAAGCTCGGCCGGCTGACCGGGCGCCCGCACATGGTCGCCACCGTGGGCGGCTTCCACGGCCGCACCATGGGCGCGCTCGCGCTCACCGGCCAGCCCGGCAAGCAGGAGCCGTTCCTGCCGCTGCCCGGCGACGTCACGCACGTCCCCTACGGCGACGCCGAGGCGCTGCGCGCGGCCGTCACCACGGACACCGCGCTGGTCGTCGTCGAGCCGATCCAGGGCGAGAACGGCGTCGTCGTGCCGCCCGCCGGGTACCTCAAGGCGGCCCGCGAGATCACCGCGGCCACCGGCACGCTGCTCGTCCTGGACGAAGTGCAGACCGGAATCGGTCGCACCGGGCACTGGTTCGAGTACCTCGCGCACGAAGGGGTCGCCCCGGACGTCGTCACGCTCGCGAAGGGCCTGGGCGGCGGGCTCCCGCTGGGCGCGACCGTCGCGTTCGGCGCCGCGGCCGAGCTGTTCCGGCCCGGCCACCACGGCACCACGTTCGGCGGCAACCCCGTCGCCTGCGCCGCGGGTCTCGCCGTCGTCGAGACCATCGAGGCCGAGGGGCTCCTGGAGAACACCAAGCGGGCGGGCGAGCGGCTCCGCGACGGAATCGAGTCACCGGGACACCCGCTCGTGGCCCATGTCCGGGGCTCGGGCCTGCTGCTGGGTATCGTGCTCACCGAGCCGCTCGCGCCGCGCGTGCAGCAGGCGGCTCAGGACGCCGGCTTCCTCGTGAACGCGCCCGCCCCCGATGTCGTACGGCTGATGCCGCCGCTGAACGTGCGCGACGACGAGGTGGACGCGTTCCTCGGGGCCCTGCCCGCGATCCTGGACAAGGCCCTCGAGGCCCACGGGGACGGACGATCCGGAGAATGAGACGACGATGAGCCAGGCGCAAGGCAATGAGCACGTCGACCACGCGGGTCCCGCCGTGCCGCAGACCCGTACCGCACGCCACCGCCGGATCGTGGACATCCTCAACCGGCAGCCGGTCCGCTCCCAGAGCCAGTTGGCGAAGCTGCTCGCCGACGACGGTCTGACCGTCACTCAGGCGACGCTCTCCCGGGACCTGGACGAGCTGAACGCGGTGAAGATCCGCAACGCCGAGGGCGACCTCATCTACGCGGTGCCGAGCGAGGGCGGATTCCGCACCCCGCGCGCGCCGCTGGGGGAGTCCGCCAAGGAGGAGCGGATGCGGCGGCTCTCCGCGGAGCTGCTGATCTCCGCGGAGGCCTCGGCGAACCTCGTCGTGCTGCGTACGCCGCCGGGCGCGGCCCAGTTCCTCGCGTCGGCGATCGACCAGGCCGAACTGCACGACATCCTCGGCACGATCGCGGGCGACGACACGTTGATGCTGATCAGCAGGGAGCCGGCGGGGGGTCAGGCGTTGGCGGATCACTTGTTGCGGTTGGCTTCCAACGACCACTGAGTCTGGCCCCTGGGCCTTGGGCGGAGCGCGTCGCCGGCTGCGCCGGGCTTGTCCTCAAGCGCCGGACGGGCTTGAAGCAGGGGCGTGCGGGGTTCTTCACCGGCTTCGCCGAGTTCGTCCTCAAGCGCCGGACGGGCTTGAAATCAGGTCCGTGCCGGGCTCGTCATCGAGCGCCGGACGGGCTTGAGATCAGGTCCGTGCCGGGCTCGTCATCGAGCGTCGGACGGGCTTGAGATCAGGTCCGTGCCGGGCTTGTTCTCACGTGCTGGACGGGTCCGGATCTCGGGTGCGGCGGGCCATCCAGGCGGCGACCAACGCGCCCGACACGTTGTGCCATACGGAGAAGACCGCCGACGGCAGGGCCGCCAGGGGGCTGAAGTGGGCCGTCGCCAGGGATGCTGCCAGGCCCGAGTTCTGCATGCCGACCTCGAAGGCCATCGCCCGGGAGGCGGGCCTGCCGAGGCGGGCCAGCTTGCCCGCGCCGTAACCGAGCGCGAGGCCGAGGCCGTTGTGCAGGAACACCGCGAGGAACACCAGCGCCGCGGCCGACTTGATCGCCGTGGCGCTGCCCGCGACGACGATCGCCACGATCGCGGCGATCGTCAGTGCCGACAGCCACGGCAGCGCGCCGAGCACCCGGTCGACGTACCGGCCGAGGAGCAGCCGGACCACCAGGCCCGCGAGCACCGGAAGCAGCACGGTCTTGAGGATGTCGGTGACCATCGAGCCCGCGTCGACGGGCAGGTACTCGCCCGCGAGCAGCAGCGTCAGCGGCGGTGTCACCAGCGGCGCGAGGACGGTCGACACGGTGGCGACCGACACGGACAGCGCCACGTCGCCGCGCGCCAGGTAGGTGACGACGTTGGACGCCGTGCCGCTGGGCGCGCAGCCCACCAGGATGACGCCGGCCGCCAGCTGCGGTGACAGGCCGAGCGCGTGGGCGATGACCCAACCGAGGCCCGGCATGATCACGTAGTGCGCGACCAGGCCGAGCGCGACGGCCCACGGCCGCTTGACCACGCCCTGGAAGTCCAGCGGCGTCATGGTCAGGCCCATGCAGAACATCACCACGCCCAGCAGGTACGGGACGTTCGTGCCCCAGCCCGCGAAGGCGTCCGGCAGGAGCAGCCCGAGGGCGCCCGCCGCGAGCACGAGGACGGGGAAGACGGTGACGGCGCGGCGGGCGGCCCGGTCGGCGGAGCCAGGGGCATCGGCCGGGTCCTCGCCGCCGGTCGCGGGGGTGATCGTCTGTTCGGATCGCACGGCGCGATGCAACGCCCCGGCCCTGTGCGCGTGCAACCCCGTCTCGGTATGTGGTCGCTACACGAAGCTCGTTCCGGACGGTGTCGGGCGGTGTCAGACGGTGCTGGGCGGCAGCGGCAGGGGGAGCCCGGGAAGCCCGTCGATGCTGTGCGCGATGTGGTCCTTCTTGGTGAAGTACGCGCTGAGCGAGGCGTCGTCCTCGCGGGCGAACCGCTTGGCGTGCAGGTCGCGGTCCTCGTCGTAGGTCAGGAAGGGGACCGCGTACCCGCAGGTGTCGCGGACGAGGTCGGCCGAGACCACGATGATGGCGCGCAGGCCGTGCGGGGTCGGGTCGATGCCGGGGAAGTGGGCGAGCAGCTCGGCGAAGCGCGGGTCGTCACGGAAGACGGGCTCGCCGCGGCCGTGCACGCGCACGATGTTGGGCGGCCCCTGGAAGGCGCACCACATGAGGGTGATGCGGCCGTTCTCCCGCAGGTGCGCGATGGTCTCGGCGTTGCTGCCCGCGAAGTCGAGGTAGGCGACGGTCAGTGCGTCGACGACCGCGAACGAGCCCTTGAGGCCCTTGGGGGAGAGGTTGATCGTGCCGTCACCGGCGAGGGGTGACGTGGCGGTGAAGAACATCGGCTGTTCCTCGATGAACGTGCGGAGTCTGCCGTCGATGCGTGCATAGGTCTTTCCCATGGCCAGGGATTATTCGCCCAGGTCCTTTCTTTGTCTAACTACTTCGCCTAACTACTTCATCTAACTACCTCGCCTAACGACCTCGATGATTGACGAAACATACGGTGGAGTGCATACTCATGCATGACACGGAACAGCGCACACCGAAGGAGGACACCGTGACCGAACGCGTCGTACTCGCCTACTCGGGCGGTCTGGACACCTCCGTCGCCATCGGGTGGGTCGCGGAGCGGACGGGTGCCGAGGTCGTCGCCGTCGCCGTGGACGTCGGCCAGGGCGGCGAGGACCTGGAGGTCATCCGCAAGCGCGCGCTCGCCTGCGGCGCCGTGGAGGCCGAGGTCGCCGACGCGAGGGACGAGTTCGCCGAGGAGTACTGCCTCCCGGCGATCAAGGCCAACGCCCTCTACATGGACCGCTATCCGCTGGTCTCGGCCCTCTCCCGGCCCCTCATCGTCAAGCACCTGGTGGCCGCGGCCCGCAAGCACGGCGCGGGCACGGTCGCCCACGGCTGCACCGGCAAGGGCAACGACCAGGTGCGCTTCGAGGCCGGCATCGTCGCGCTCGCCCCCGAACTGACCTGCATCGCCCCCGTCCGCGACTACGCGATGACCCGGGACAAGGCGATCGCCTTCTGCGAGCGGCAGCGGCTCCCGATCGCCACCAGCAAGAAGTCCCCGTACTCCATCGACCAGAACGTCTTCGGACGGGCCGTCGAGACGGGCTTCCTGGAAGACATCTGGAACGCGCCGATCGAGGACATCTACGAGTACACCGCGAACCCCGCCGAGCCGCGCGAGGCCGACGAGGTCGTCATCTCCTTCGAGCGGGGCGTGCCGGTCGCCCTCGACGGCGAGCCGGTCACCGTCCTCCAGGCGATCCAGCGGCTGGGCGCCCGCGCGGGCGCCCAGGGCGTCGGCCGCATCGACCTGGTCGAGGACCGCCTCGTCGGCATCAAGTCCCGCGAGGTGTACGAGGCGCCGGGCGCCCTGGCCCTGATCACCGCGCACCAGGAGCTGGAGAACGTCACGGTCGAGCGCGAACTGGCCCGCTACAAGCGCCAGGTCGAGCAGCGCTGGGGTGAACTGGTCTACGACGGACTGTGGTTCTCCCCGCTCAAGCGGGCCCTGGACGGCTTCGTCGAGGAGGCAAGCCGGTATGTCACCGGCGACATCCGGATGACCCTGCACGGCGGCCGTGCCGTCGTGACCGGCCGCCGGTCCGGCCAGTCCCTCTACGATTTCCACCTCGCCACCTACGACTCGGGCGACACGTTCGACCAGTCCGCGGCGCAGGGCTTCATCGAGATCTTCGGTCTTTCGTCGAAGATGGCCGCACGGCGTGCGGCGCGGGCCTGACCCGCGGCCCCCACGCCCCCGCATTTCCCGCAACAGCCTTGAGGAGCACGTGCAGTGAGCAGCAACAACGGCGGTGACGTCCGGCTCTGGGGCGGACGGTTCGCCGACGGGCCCGCAGAGGCCCTGGCGAAGCTGTCGGCCTCGGTCCACTTCGACTGGCGCCTCGCGCCGTACGACATCGCGGGCTCCCGCGCCCACGCCCGCGTGCTGCACACCGCGGGCCTGCTCACCGCGGACGAGCTGACCGGCATGCTCGCCGGGCTCGACCGCCTGGAGGCCGACGTGGCGGACGGCTCGTTCGTCGGCACCGTCGCCGACGAGGACGTGCACACCGCCCTGGAGCGGGGCCTGCTGGAGCGGGTCGGCCCCGACCTCGGCGGCAAGCTGCGCGCCGGCCGGTCCCGCAACGACCAGGTGGCGACCCTCTTCCGGATGTACCTGCGCGACCACGCCCGGATCATCGGCGGCCTGCTCGCCGAGCTCCAGGGCGCGCTGGTGGGCCTCGCCGAGGCGCACCCCGACGTCGCCATGCCGGGCCGCACGCACCTGCAGCACGCCCAGCCGGTGCTCTTCGCGCACCACGTCCTCGCGCACGTCCAGTCGCTCTCCCGGGACGCCGAGCGGCTGCGGCAGTGGGACACCCGCACGGCCGTCTCGCCGTACGGCTCCGGCGCGCTGGCCGGTTCCTCCCTCGGCCTCGACCCCGAGGCGGTCGCGCGGGACCTCGGCTTCGAGCACGGCAGCGTGGGCAACTCCATCGACGGCACGGCCTCCCGCGACTTCGTCGCCGAGTTCACCTTCATCACCGCGATGATCGGCGTGAACCTCTCCCGGATCGCCGAGGAGATCATCATCTGGAACACGAAGGAGTTCTCCTTCGTCACCCTCCACGACGCCTTCTCCACCGGCTCCTCGATCATGCCGCAGAAGAAGAACCCCGACATCGCCGAGCTGGCGCGCGGCAAGTCGGGGCGTCTCATCGGCAATCTGACCGGCCTGATGGCGACGCTCAAGGCGCTGCCGCTCGCGTACAATCGCGACCTCCAGGAGGACAAGGAGCCGGTCTTCGACTCCTGCGACCAGCTGGAGCTCCTGCTGCCCGCCTTCACCGGCATGATGGCGACGCTCACCGTCCACCGCGAGCGCATGGCGGAGCTCGCCCCGGCCGGCTTCTCGCTCGCCACGGACATCGCCGAGTGGCTGGTCAAGCAGGGCGTGCCGTTCCGGGTCGCGCACGAGGTCGCGGGCGAGTGCGTGAAGGTCGCCGAGGCCGAGGGCAAGGAGCTCGACGACCTCACCGACGAGCAGTTCGCGAAGATCTCCGAGCACCTCACGCCCGAGGTGCGCACCGTCCTGAACGTCCCCGGCGCCCTCGCCTCCCGCGACGGCCGCGGCGGCACCGCGCCCTCGGCCGTGGCCGTCCAGCTCGCCGAGGTCCGGGCCGACCTGTCGGTCCAGCGGGAGTGGGCGGACGCGCGCAGGTGAGAAAAGGGCGTCGCGGGTTACGTTGACGGGGAGATCCCCTACGACGAGGAGCCCGCGATGCCCTTCGCCCGGCTGGCCGCAGCCACCACCCCGACCGCGCACCTGGGGCTCGGTCTCGCCGCCGTCGGCAGGCCCGGCTACATCACGCTGGGCCGGGACGGCGACCTGCCGGCCTCCCGCAGCGTCGAGGCGTTGCGCGAGCGCACCTTCGAACTTCTGGACGCGGCCTACGCGTCGGGCGTCCGGTATCTCGACGTGGCGCGCTCCTACGGCAGGGCCGAGGAGTTCCTCGCCGACTGGCTGCACGCCAGGCCCGACATCCGCGACGTCGTCGTCGGCAGCAAGTGGGGCTACACGTACACGGCCGCCTGGCAGACCGAGGTCGAGGGCCCGCACGAGGTCAAGGACCACGGCGTCGCGGCGTACGACCGCCAGCGCGCCGAGAGCGACGCGCTGCTCGGCGACCGCCTCGACCTCTACCAGGTGCACTCGGTGACGCCCGAGAGCCCGGCGCTCACCGACAAGGAGCTGCACGCCCGCCTCGCCGCGCTCGCGGCCGAGGGGGTCACGGTCGGCCTCTCCGTGAGCGGCCCCGAGCAGGCCGCCGCGATCCGCGCCGCCCTCGCCGTGACCGTCGACGGCGAGCCGCTCTTCCGCACCGTGCAGGCCACGTACAACGTCCTGGAGACCTCCGCGGGCCCCGCGCTCGCCGAGGCGCACGACGCGGGGCTGACCGTGCTCGTCAAGGAGGGCCTGGCCAACGGACGGCTCGCCGGGCCCTACGCGCCGCCCGAGCTGCGCGAGGTGGCCGCGGCGACCGGCCTCGGCTGCGACGCGGTGGCCCTCGCGGTCCTGCTCGCCGAGCCGTGGGCGGGCGTGGTCCTCTCCGGCGCCGCCACCTCGGTCCAGCTCGTGTCCAACCTGCACGCCGCCGCCGTCGACCTGGACGCCGGGCAGGTGGAGCGCCTGGTGGGCCTGGCGCAGGACCCCGCGGCGTACTGGGAGGGCCGCGCGCGGCTGCCCTGGAACTGACCGCAGCACTCCATCGGCCGTAAAGCGTGAGACATCTTTGTCTCACGTGGCTTAGGCTTGTCTCATGTCAGTCGATCGCGACCAGGTCCTGCGCAGCGCCGCGGCCCTGCTCACCCGCAAAGCCACCTCCACGATGGACGAGGTCGCCCGCGCAGCGGGCATCAGCAGAGCGACCCTCCACCGCCACTTCGCCGGCCGCGACGCGCTCGTGCGCGCCCTGGAGGAGCTCGGCCTCCAGGAGTGCGAGGGCGCCCTGGACCGGGCCGCACTCGACGCGGGCAGCGCGAGCGAGGCGCTGCGCCGCCTGGTCAAGGAGATCGAGCCGGCCGCCGGGCTGCTCGCCTTCCTGTACACCGAGAACCAGCTCTTCGAGGGCGACGCGCAGAACATGGGCTGGTACCGCATCGACGACCGGCTCGCCGCGCTGTTCCGGCGCGGCCAGGAGAGCGGCGAGTTCCGCATCGACCTGACCCCCGCCTGGCTGACCGAGGCCCTCTACGGCCTCGTCGGCTCCGGCGCCTGGGCCGTCCAGGACGGCCGGGTGGCCGCCAACGACTTCTCGTACATGATCGCCGAGCTGCTGATCGGCGGCGCACAGCGGAGAGTGGACTCATGACCAGCACCCACCCGCGGACGGCGGCGCCCCAGGCCGAGCGCAGCCCCGGCCGCTGGCTCGCCCTCGCCGTCCTCGCGCTGGCCGTGCTCCTGGTCGCCGTCGACGCGACCGTGCTCGGCCTCGCTACGCCGTACATCAGCGAGGACCTCAAGCCGTCCGGCACCCAGCTGCTCTGGATCGGCGACGTCTACTCCTTCGTCATCGCCGGTCTGCTCGTCTCCATGGGCAGCCTCGGCGACCGCATCGGCCGCAAGAAGCTGCTGCTCACCGGCGCGGTCGCGTTCGGCGCGGTGTCGGTCCTCAACTCCTACGCCACCAGCCCCGAAATGATGATCCTGGCCCGCGCGCTGCTCGGTGTCGCGGGCGCGACGCTGATGCCGTCCACGCTGGCGCTGATCCGGAACATCTTCCACGACCCGCGCGAGCGCAGCCTCGCCGTCGGCATCTGGGGCGCGATGGCCTCCGCGGGCGCGGCCGTCGGGCCCGTCGTGGGCGGCTTCCTGCTCGAACACTTCTGGTGGGGTTCGGTCTTCCTGATCAACCTGCCGGTGATGGCCGTGCTCGTGATCGTCGGCATCAAGTTCCTGCCCGAGTCCAAGAACCCGGCGCCCGGCCCCTGGGACCTGATCAGCGTCGCGCTGTCCCTCATCGGCATGATCGCCGTCGTGTACGCGATCAAGGAGGCGGCCGCGCACGGGCTGCGCTGGGACGTCGCCGCGTCGGCCGTGGTGGGCGTCGCCGCGCTCACCTGGTTCGTCCGCCGTCAGCTCACGCTCAGTGCGCCGCTCCTGGACATGCGGCTGTTCCGCAACCGCGGCTTCTCCGGGGCGGTCCTCGCCGACCTGCTGACCGTCCTCGGCCTGTCCGGCCTGGTCTTCTTCCTCTCCCAGTTCCTGCAACTGGTGCAGGGCAGGCGGCCGTTCGAGGCGGGCCTCGCCGAACTGCCGGCCGCGGTCGGCGCGGTGGCGGCGGGTCTCGTCGCGGGCATGGTGGCACGCCGCTTCTCGGTGCGGATCGTGGTCGCGGGCGGCCTCGCCGCGGTGGGCCTCTCGCTCGCCGCGCTCACGGCGCTCAGCCAGAACACGGGGTATCCGCTGCTGGGCGCGGCGCTGCTGGTCGTCGGCATCGGGGCGGGCTTCTCCTTCACGGTGACCGCCGACGTCATCCTTTCCAGTGTTCCCAAGGAACAGGCGGGCGCGGCCTCCGCGGTGTCCGAAACGGCGTACGAGCTGGGCGCGGCCCTCGGTATCGCCCTGCTCGGCTCCATCGTCACCGGCGTCTACCGCGACTTCACGGCTCCGCCGGGGACGCCGGGCGACGTGGCGGCGGCCGCGCACGAGTCGCTGGGCGGCGCGGTGGAGTCGGTGTCGGCCCTCCCGGCCAAGGAGGCGGACGTCCTGCTCGCCTCGGCGCAGGACGCGTTCGTGGACGGCCTGCGACTGGCGTCGGGCGTCGGAGCGGTGGTCCTTCTCGCCACGGCGGCGGTGGCGTGGTTCCTCCTGAAGAACCAAAAACTGGAAGACGGCACCCACCACTGACCCGGCCCGTCCCACCACCCCGCAGACGAAGAATCTTCGGACCCGAGGCATCAGGGTCGCGGGGAACTGCGCACTCAGCCCCCGCGACCCGCGGACGAGGAACGTTCGGATCCGAGGCATCAGGGTCGCGGGGAACTGCGCACTCAGCCCCCGCGACCCGCGGACGAGGAACGTTCGGATCCGAGGCATCAGGGCCGCGGGGAACTGCGCACTCAGCCCCCGCGACCCGCGGACGAAGAACGTCCGGATCCGAGGCATCAGGGCCGCGGGGAACTGCGCACTCAGCCCCGCGCGACTCGCGGACGAAGAACGTCCGGATCCGAGGCATCAGGGGCGCGGGGAACTGCGCGAAAAAGGTGGGCGACGGTGCCGGAACGACGAACGCCCGCCCCGGTGCCGCGAGGAAAAGACCTCCGCACCGGTGCGGGCGCACCAAGAACCGCCCAAGCCCCGCAGGGCTACGCCGCTTTCGCCTTCGTCGCATACATGTCCACGTACTCCTGCCCCGACAGCAGCATGACCTCCGTCATCACGGAGTCCGTCACCGCCCGCAGCACATAGCGGTCGCGGTCCATCCCGTCGTAACGGGAGAACTCCATCGCCTCGCCGAACCGCACCGTCACCTTGCCGGGCCGCGGCAGCCCCTTGCCGCCGGGCTGGAGCTTGTCCGTGCCGATCATCGCGAAGGGCACGACGGGCGCCCCCGTCATGAGGGTCAGCCGGGCGATGCCCGTACGCCCCCGGTACAGCCGCCCGTCGGGCGACCGCGTGCCCTCGGGGTAGATGCCGAACACCTTGCCGTCGTCGAGAATGCGCCGACCGGTCATCAGCGCCGCGACCCCGCCGCGCCCACCGTCACGGTCCACCGGGATCATGCCGACGCCCGTGAAGAACCACGCCATGAGGCGGCCCTTGAACCCCTTGCCGGTGACGTACTCGTCCTTGCCGATGAAGAACACCGGACGGTTGGTCACCAGCGGCAGGATCATCGAGTCGATGAACGTCAGGTGGTTTCCGGCCAGAATGACGGGCCCGGTCCCCGGGATGTTCTCGGCGCCTTCTACCCGTGGGCGGAACATCAGGCGCAAGATCGGTCCGAGCACTGCCTTGATGAGCGCTAGACGGGACAACAGGCCCTCCGGTGTCAACGGGTCGACGACGAGTAAACGCAGGTGAGGACGATACTCGCGGGCCGGTGCCGATTGCACATCGGGTTCACGCACTCGATACGCAGTGTTGACCTGACTTTGCGGGGACTTGCCCTGGTCCTTCGTCTTTGCGGCAACCGTATCCCCATGAGGCCGGTGTGGCCCGAACCAGTGGTCCTTGTCACGTGTACACGTCACTGTCCGTGGCGGCCCGCGCGGGCGGTCCGCCCCCTCCATGGTGCGCCCATTCGCCGCGCCACGTCATCCCGCCGTTCCCTCCAGGGTCTCCCACACGTCACTCCCGGCCACCTACGATCGGTCCCGCTTTGTCAGGTGCAAGGCAGCAGTACATCGGGAGGAGCGCCAATGGCGACGCAGGAGTCGGGTCAGCAGCAGCCGCGGACGAGCCCGGGGCGACGCGCGGTACTGGGGGCGGCGGTGCTCGGCGCCGGCACGGCCGTGGCCGGGGTGCCCGGCGTGGCGAGAGCCGACGAGCGGCACGGCGGCGGGCACGGGGGACACGGCGGCTACCGGTCCCTGCCGGTGCCGACGGTCGTCGCGCACCGGGGGACCAGCGGCTATCGGCCCGAGCACACGCTCGGCTCGTACCAGCTGGCCCTCGACATGGGCGCGCACGTCATCGAGCAGGACGTCGTGCCCACCAAGGACGGCCATCTCGTCTGCCGTCACGAGAACGACATCACCGCGACGACGGACGTGTCGGCGCACCCCGAGTTCGCGTCCCGCAAGACCACCAAGTCCGTGGACGGCGTCTCGCTCACCGGCTGGTTCACCGAGGACTTCACGCTCGCCGAGCTGAAGACCCTGCGCGCCAAGGAGCGTATCCCCGGCACCCGCCAGCGCAACACCCTCTACGACGGCCGCTGGGACGTGCCCACCCTCGAAGAGGTGCTGCGGTGGGCGCAGAAGGAGGGCCGTCGGCGCGGCAAGCCGGTCTGGCTGCACATCGAGACCAAGCACCCCACCTACTTCCGCAAGCTGGGCCTCGGCCTGGAGGAGCCGCTCGCCAGGCTCCTGCGCCGCTACGACCGGCACCACAGGAACGCGGCCAACTTCCTGCAGTCCTTCGAGCCCGGCAGCATCCAGCGGCTCGCCAAGCTGGTCTCCGCGCCGCGCGTCGTGCTCCTGTCCACGGCGAACTCCCGCCCCTGGGACTTCGTCGAGGCGGGCGACCCGCGCACCGTCGCCGACCTCATCAAGCCCCAGGGCCTGGCGTGGATCTCCGGCTTCGCCCAGGGCATCGGCCCGACCCTCGACCTGGTCGTCCCGAAGAACGCCGACGGCAGCCTCGGCACGCCGACCACGCTGGTCAAGGACGCGCACGCGGCGGACCTGATCCTGCACCCGTACACGATGCGCAACGAGAACACCTTCCTGCCCACGAACTTCAGGAAGGGCACCGACCCGAACGCCTACGGCGACGCCTTCGGCGCCTTCAAGGCGTACTTCGAGACGGGCATCGACGGGATCTTCTCCGACAACTGCGACACCGCGCTCCTCGCCGCCGCGGACTTCGCCAAGGACTGAGCCCCGCCCGCGGGCGGCCGGACGACGTGCGTCAACGCCCGTCCGCCCGGACCCGGTTGGGGTGACAGGCGGCCGTTCCGGAAACCTTCTGCCGGGGCGGCCGCGTCCCGCCGGGCATGACCCACGACACCCTCCCCGCACTGATCCCCGCCCTGCGCCCGCTGCTCGCCGCCGAGGCGTCCGCGGAGGCGCCCGGCTCCGGCGCCGACCCCGGCGACCTCGAACAGGCCGTCTGGCTGCGCCTGCTGGAACGCCTGCAGTCCGACGGGCCGCCCGCCGACCCCGCCCGCTGGCTGCGCGGCGCCGTCCGGTCCGAGGCGCGCCTGACCCGCCGCACCGGCCGCCGGGAGGCGACGTACGCCACCGAACCCGCCGACGACGCCGAGCGCGGCCCCGAGCAGCACGCCCTGACCGCCGACCGGTACCGCGCCCTGCACGCGGCGGTGCGCAGGCTGCCCGCGCGCTGCGCCCGCCTCATGGCCGCACTGCTGTCCCCCGAGGACCTCACCTACCGGGAAATCGCAGGGGAGTTGGGAATGTCACAGGGCAGCCTGGGGCCGGAACGTTCCCGTTGCCTGGGATGCCTGCGCAGAATGCTGGCGGCGGAGGTTGCGGCTCCCACGCCGTGGGGAAGGGAGCGTTAGACAACCGGTGGAGCAGGTGAGCGGGAGGCATGCACACATGGGCATGAGCGTGACCATCTCGGCGGCGGCGGCCGACGACCAGGACGCCGCCGAACAGATCCTGAAACTGCAGTACCTCTGCTACCAGAGCGAGGCCGAGCTCTACGGCGACTACTCGATCGAACCCCTGACCCAGACCCTCGACTCGCTCAAGGGGGAACTGGCCGCGGGCACCGTCCTGGTGGCCCGCCTCGGCGACGAGGTGGTGGCCTCCGTGCGCGGCACGGTCGACGCCGACGGCACGGCACGGATCGGCAAGCTCGTCGTGCACCCCCGGATGCAGCGGCACGGCCTGGGCGGCCGGCTCCTCGACGCGATCGAGCGGCGGCTCGGCGCGGAGGGCGGCGCGAAGTGCTTCCAGCTCTTCACGGGCCACCGCAGCGAGCAGAACCTCCAGCTCTACCGCAAGCACGGCTACGCGGCCGTCGCCAGCCGGCGCGTCAACGAACGGCTCACCCAGCTCACCCTGGCCAAGGAGGCCGACGCCGCCGCCTTCGTGGCCAGCGCCTAGGGCGTGTTTCGAAAGTCCCGTCTGCTCGGCGACGCCTGGCACGCACGCTCGCCGCGTTGTCGGGATCACCCCGATACACCCAGTATCGGGGCGACCCTCCGCCTTGCGATCGCACGCACCAGACGCCGCCGAGCCCGCCCTGCGGGCGGACGACGCCACTTTCGAAACACGCCCTAGGCGCCGGCGGCCCGGCGCGCCCTGGTCAGCCAGAAGATCGCGGTCACCGGCAGGATCACCGGGATGAAGAGGTAGCCCATCCCGAAGTCCGACCAGACCGTGGCGTCCGGGAAGGCCGACGGCTCCACCAGCGTCCAGGTCCCCACCCCGAGCACGCCGACCAGCTCGGCGGCGCAGCACACCAGCGCCGCCGTGCGGGCCGTGCTCCCGCCGCGCACCAGCGAGTACGTGATGAAGCCGTAGACGAGGCCCGCGAGCGCGGAGAGCGAGTACGCGAGCGGGGCCTTGCCGAAGTCCGTGGAGATCTGCACGGCCGAGCGGGACACGGCGCCGACGACCATCACGCCGTACAGCCACACCAGCAGGATGCCGGGGCCCTTGATCAGCTTCTGGCGTCCGGGGGAGTCGTCCCGCGCCGCCTCGTCGTTCCTGCCGGGACCGGTCACCGTCACCTCAGCCTCCCCAGATGTCGTAGAGCCGCACTTCGAGCACGGCGAGGACCACACCGCCCGCGGCGACCGTCAGGGAACCCCAGCGGCTGCGCTCGGCGAGGGACATGAAGCCCGCGGCGGGCACGCAGGCGAAGGCACCCAGCAGGTACGAGACGAAGATCGTCGTGCCCTGGTCGGCCTCCTCGCCGCGCGCGAGCTGGACGATGCCGACGATCAGCTGGACGGCGGCGAGCAGCGTCACCACACCCATCCCGATGAAGTGCCAGTCCTTGGTCGGCTGGTCGCGGTACGCGGCGAAACCGCACCAGGCGGCGAGGGCGAGCGCGGCCACGGAGACCGCGATCGTCAGGGCATCAACCATGCCCGTGACTTTATTACGGGTCCTCCGGCCCTCCGCGCGCGGCCCTTGCGGCCCCGTGACGCCCGGGACCCGCGGCCCGGACGGCGGCGGTCCTCGGCCCGATGCGCGCCCCCGACCTGCGACCCGTACGCTCGGTCACCATGAAGATCCATGCTGACGCGCTCCTGTTCGACAACGACGGCACCCTCATCTCCTCGATGGAGTCGGTGTACCGCTGCTGGACCCGCTGGGCGCAGGAGTACGGGATCACCGCCGAGGAGTTCGCCCGGGTCGAGCTGCACGGCCGCCCGGCCGCCGAGATCGCCGCCGACCTGCTGCCCCCCGAGACCGTGCCCGGGGCGGTGGCCCGCATCCAGGAGCTGGAGGTCTCCGACGTCGCGGGCGGCGTCGTGGCGCTGCCCGGCACCCTGGAGCTCCTGTCCTCCCTGCCCCAGGACCGCTGGGCCGTGGTGACCTCCGCGACCCGCGTGCTCGCCGAGGCCCGTCTCGCCGAGGTCGGCATCCGCCCGGGCCTCGTCATCGCCGCCGACGACATCACGCGCGGCAAGCCCGACCCCGAGCCCTTCCTGCTCGCCGCCGACAAGCTCGGCGCCGACCCCGCGCGCTGCGTCGTCTTCGAGGACGCGCCGGCCGGGCTCCAGTCGGGCCGGGCGGCGGGCATGACCACCGTGGCGTTGACCACAACCCACCGGGCCGACGAGCTCTCCGCCGACGCCGTCGTCAAGGACCTCTCCGCCGTGTCCGCGCAGGCCACGACGGGTGGCGTGGAGATCGTCCTCGCCGGCTGAGCCGCCCGTCCCGCGTGTCCGGCCCCGTCCCACCGCTGTCCGTATACCGGACAGCGATGGTGGACGGCCACCTCACGCGTGTTTTACTTGGTCCATGACCACGACGAGCAGCCGCACCCTTGCGACCGAGGCGATCACGACGCCCGGTGCTCGTTGTATGTGTCGAATGTGCGCCTTCTGAGGGCCCCCGCACCACTGAAGAGCCTCGCGCCCCGAAGCGAAGCCGCTGTGCCGCGCTCCTGATCGACGTACTCGACGGAGTCGACAAGTCGACGTAGGAAGCGAGCCTGCCCCGCGCACACGTCCTCCGGTTCCCCCGCACCACCACCGCGAGAACCGTGCCGCGTTCCGAACGAATGCCCCGTGCCCGGCCACACCCGCGCCGCGCACTCGACAGTGACGGAATCCCCTGTGATCACCACTTCCGGCCTCACCAAGGTCTACCGCTCACGCGGTCGTGAAGTAACCGCTCTCGACGGAGTCGACCTGCACGTCCGCGAGGGCGAGGTGTACGGCGTCATCGGCCAGTCCGGCGCCGGCAAGTCCTCGCTGATCCGCTGCGTCAACCTCCTGGAGCGCCCCACCTCCGGCACCGTGACCGTCGCCGGCCAGGACCTCACCGCCCTGGCGGGACGCGGCCCGCGCGCGGGCAAGGAACTGCGCCGGGCCCGCAGCCGCATCGGCATGGTCTTCCAGCACTTCAACCTGCTGTCCTCGCGCACCGTGCAGGACAACGTCGAGCTGCCCCTGGAGATCCTCGGCCTGAGCGGCCAGCAGCGCTCCCGCAAGGCCCTCGAACTGCTCGACCTGGTCGGCCTCGCCGACAAGGCGAAGTCCTACCCGGCCCAGCTCTCCGGCGGCCAGAAGCAGCGCGTCGGCATCGCCCGCGCCCTGGCCGGCGACCCCAAGGTGCTCCTCTCCGACGAGGCGACCAGCGCCCTCGACCCCGAGACCACCCGCTCCATCCTCCAGCTGCTGCGCGACCTCAACCGGCAGCTCGGCCTGACCGTCCTGCTCATCACGCACGAGATGGACGTCGTCAAGAGCGTCTGCGACTCCGCGGCCCTCATGGAGCGCGGACAGATCATCGAGTCCGGCACCGTCACCGAGCTGCTCGCGACGCCCGGCTCCGAGCTCGCCGCCGCGCTCTTCCCGGTCAGCGGCGACGCCACCGGCGAGAACCGCACCGTCGTCGACGTGACCTTCCACGGCGAGGCCGCGACCCAGCCGGTCATCTCCCAGCTGTCGCGCACGTACAACATCGACATCTCGATCCTCGGCGCCGCGATGGACACCGTCGCGGGCAAGCAGGTCGGCCGCATGCGCATCGAACTGCCCGGCCGCTTCGAGGAGAACGTCGTCCCGATCGGCTTCCTGCGCGAGCAGGGCCTCCAGGTGGACATCGCGGGCGACGACCCCGCGCCCGCCCCGAAGGACGAGACGCTGCTGGTCAAGGAAGGTGCCAAGTGACCTGGTCGGAGATGCAGCCCCTGCTGGAGCAGGCGTGTTGGGACACCCTCTACATGGTGGGCTGGTCGACGCTGATAGCCGTCGTCGCCGGACTGCCGCTCGGCATCCTGCTCGTCCTCACCGAGCGCGGCGGCCTGCTGCAGAACGCCGTCCTCAACAAGGTGATCGGGCAGGTCGTGAACATCGCCCGCTCGATGCCCTTCATCATCCTGATGGTCGCCCTGATGGGCTTCACCCGCTGGGTCACCGGCACCACGATCGGCCGTGAGGCCGCGCTCGTGCCGCTGGCCGTCGGCGCCATCCCCTTCTTCGCGCGCCTGGTCGAGACCTCGGTCCGTGAGGTCGACGGCGGGCTCGTCGAGGCCGTGCAGTCGATGGGCGGCTCCACCTGGACCGTCGTGCGCAAGGTCCTCGTCCCGGAGTCGCTGCCCTCGCTGATCTCCGGCGCCACCACCACGATCGTCGCGCTCATCGGCTACTCCGCGATGGCGGGCACGGTCGGTGGCGGCGGCCTGGGCGACCTCGCCCTGCGCTACGGCTACCAGCGCTTCGAGACCGAGCTGATGTGGATCACCGTGGCGATCCTCGCCGTGGTCATCTCGATCATCCAGTTCGCGGGCGACTACGCCGCCCGCAGGCTGCACAAGCGCGGCGGCGCCTCCGGACCGCTGCTGCTGTTCCGGCCGCTGCGCGGCGCACGGCCCGCCGTCGCCGCCGAGTCGACCGCCAAGACCGGCTGACCCGGACCCACCGCAGACCTCCCCGCCACCCACGCGGGGCTGCACCACCGGCACCACCCATGGAGAAAGGCACTTTTCGTGCGTAACACCGCCAAGATCACCACCGCTGTCCTCGCCGCCGGAGCCCTCACCCTCGGGCTCTCCGCCTGCGGCTCCAAGGACGCCGCGGGCGACAAGGACGGCAAGCTCGTCGTCGCCGCCACCCCGACCCCGCAGGGCGAGATCCTGGACTACGTCCAGAAGAACCTCGCCAAGAAGGCCGGCCTCGACCTCGAGGTGAAGGAGTTCACCGACTACATCACGCCGAACAACGCCGTTCAGCAGGGTGAGGTCTTCGCGAACTACTTCCAGCACAAGCCGTACCTGGACGACTTCAACAAGAAGAACGGCACGGACATCGTGCCCGTCCCGGGAGCCACCGTTCACCTGGAGCCGCTCGGCGTCTACTCCAAGCAGGTCAAGAAGCTCGACGACCTGAAGGACGGCGCCACCGTCGCCATCCCGAACGACACCACCAACGAGGCACGCGCGCTCAAGCTGCTCGAGGAGAACGGCCTCATCGAGCTGAAGAAGGGCGTCGGCTACACGGCCACCCCCAAGGACATCGCCAAGAACCCCAAGAACATCAAGTTCAAGGAGCTCGAGGCCCCCGCGGTGCCCCGCACCCTGAGCGACGTCCAGGCCGCGGTGATCAACGGCAACTACGCGCTGGAGGCCAAGCCCGCCCTCAGCCCCGCCAAGGACGCCATCGTCGCCGAGAAGGCGAAGGGCAACCCCTACGGCAACTTCCTCGCCGTCAAGAAGGGCGACGAGAACGACCCGCGCGTGAAGAAGCTCGCCAAGCTCCTCACCTCGCCCGAGGTCAAGAAGTTCATCGACGAGAAGTACGACGGCGCCGTCGTCGCGGCCTTCTGAGCATGCGCGGCTCCGTCATCGCCGCCGCGGCGGGCGCCCTGGCTCTGAGCCTCGGCCTCACCGCGTGCGGCGCGGACTCCGCCGACGGCGACAAGCTCGTCGTCGGCGCCACGCCGACCCCGGCCGGCGAAGTCCTCACGTACATCAAGGACCATCTCGCGAAGAAGGCGGGACTCGACCTCGAGATCCGCGAGTTCACGGACTACAACACCCCGAACACCGCGCTGCAGGAGGGCTCGCTCGACGCCAACCTGTACCAGCACGCCCCGTTCCTCACGGAGTTCAACAAGTCCAAGAAGACGGACCTGGTGCCGGTGACCGAGGTGTACCTGCCCCCGATGGGTGTGTACAGCAAGAAGGTCAAGGACGTCGCCGCCCTGCCCAAGGGCGCGACCGTGGGCGTGCCGAACGACACGACCAACGAGGGCCGGGCGCTCCAACTGCTCGCCTCGCACGGCCTGATCGGGCTCAAGAAGGGCGTCGGCGGCACCGCGACGCCCGAGGACATCACGTCCAACCCGAAGCACCTCACGGTCAAGCCGCTCGACCCGGCGCAGCTCCCGCGCTCGCTGGACGACCTCGGCGGCGCGGTCATCAACAACAACTACGCGCTCGACGCCGGACTCAGCCCCAAGAAGGACGCCGTCGTCCTGGAGTCCCCGAAGGGCAACCCCTACAACAACATCCTGGCCGTCAAGAAGGGCGACCAGGACGACCCGCAGGTCCGCAAGCTGGCCAAGCTGCTGACCTCGCCCGAGGTGAAGAAGTTCATCGAGGACAAGTACAAGGGGTCCGTCCTGCCCGTCCGTACGGGCTGAACGACCGCCCGTACGGGGTCCGTCCACGGGGTCCTCTCCCGCATCGGGAGAGGACCCCGTGGTGCGTCCGGGCCCGTGCATGCTGCATGCTGGTCACTTCAGCGGACCGAAAGGTGAAGGTCCTTCAGGTCTCCTTCAGGTCTATGAAGGTTATGGAGCGGCGCATGACTACAGCCTCCTCGGGCGCATCGGGCTCTTCGGGGTTTCCCGACATCTCCATCAGTACGGAGCGGCTGGTCCTTCGCCCCCTCGAAGAGGCGGACGTCCCCGCGTACGCGGAGATGATGAACGACGAACTGGTCACGGCCTGGACCTCGGTGCCCCAGCCCTACACCGAGGCCGACGCCCGCGACTGGATCACCCGCCTCGCCCCCGCCGAGCGCGCCGAGGGCCGCGGCATCGTGCTCGCCGTCACCGAGTTCCTCACCCAGCGCCTCGTCGGCATCGTCCAACTGCGCGGCACCGACTGGCGGGTGCGCTCCACCGAGCTCAACTACGTCGTCGCCCCCTGGGCCCGCGGCGAGGGCTACGCCTCGGAGGCGGCGCTCGCCACCGCCGAGTGGCTCTTCCACGACCAGAAGTTCGAGCGCATGGAGCTGCGCACCGCCGCCGACAACACCGCCGCCCAGCAGGTCGCCCAGAAGATCGGCTGCATCAGCGAGGGCGTCCTGCGCGGCGCCTGGATAGCGCGCACGAGGAACGGCGGCGACCCCTTCGGCGGCTGGATCGAGCTGCGCACCGACCTCATCGTGTGGAGCCTGCTCCCCGAGGACCTCGAAGGCGTCTCCGAGAGTCTCGCCGACAGCGGGTTCTCCGCCTACTCCGACTGGAACTGACCCCACGGCCCCGCGCCGCCCGGCCCGCCCCGGGCCCGCCGGGGCACGCGGCCCCCGGCCCCGGTCGCATCCGGCTCCCAGCAGGTACGCTCGCCGTTGGCCGCGTGCGCGGTCGATCCCCCGCAGCCACGGCCCCGCACTGACGACCCGCGAGAACCCAGGAGACAGACGACGATGGCCGACCGGGTCACGGTGATCGGCTGGGACGGTACGCCGCTGACGGCCGCGGCACGCTCCGCGCTCAGCGCCGCGACGCTCGTGGCGGGCGCCGCCCACCACCTGGCGCTGGACGAGCTCCCCGCCCGCGCCGAGCGGATCCGCCTCGGCAGCGTGGCCCTCGCCGCCCGCCGCATCGCCGCCCACCGCGGCACCGCCGTCGTCCTCGCCGACGGCGACCCCGGCTTCTTCGGGGTGGTCCGCACCCTGCGCGCCCCGGAATTCGGCCTGGAGGTCGAAGTGGTGCCCGCCGTGTCCTCCGTCGCCCAGGCCTTCGCCCGCGCGGGCATGCCCTGGGACGACGCGGAGGTCGTGGTCGCCCACCGCCGCACGCTGCGCCGCGCGGTGAACGTCTGCCGTGCCCACACCAAGGTCGCCGTCCTCACCTCGCCCGGCGCGGGGCCCGCCGAGCTCGGCCTGCTCATGGAGGGCGTCCACCGCACCTTCGTGATCTGCGAGGAGCTCGGCACCGACCGCGAACAGGTCTCCGTCGTCACCTCCGACAAGGCCGCCGACCACACCTGGCGCGACCCGAACGTGGTCATCGTCATCGGCGGCTCCGGCGGCTCCGGCGTGCCTGCCTCCCGCGACACCGGCTGGATCGCCGGGCGCGAGCCGGTCACCGGGTCCCGCGGCTGGGCGCTGCCCGCCGCGGAGTACGGCGGCGACATCTGGCTCGGCGAGGGGGAGGGCGACCGGCTGCGGGCCGCGCAACTCGCCCGCATCGGACCCCGGGTGGGCGACCTCGTCTGGGACATCGGCAGCGGCAGCGGCGCCTTCACCGCGGAGGCCGCGCGGTTCGGTGCCGCCGTCATCGCCGTCGACCGCGACCCGGACGCGCTGGGCCGCACCACGGCCGCCGTCCGCCGCTTCGGCGTCCAGGCGCAGACCGTGCACGGCACCGCCCCGCACATCCTGGAGGACCTCCCCGAACCGGACGTCGTGCGGGTCGGCGGCGGGGGAGCCGCGGTGGTCTCTGCGGTCGCCGACCGCCGTCCGGAGCGCATCGTGACGCACGCCGCGACACGCGACGCCGCCGAACTCATCGGGCGGGATCTCAGCGAGCACGGATACGCCGTCGAGTGCGCCCTCCTGCAGTCCGTCGAGCTCGACACACGGGCGTGGCGCGAGGAGAAGCGGACCGTGGTGTTCCTGCTCTCCGGGCGGTTGCCCGATCGTTCCCCGTGACCCGCCCGGCGCACAGTGCGCGGTAGGCTGGCCGATCGTTGTACTGCACCCGGGTGCCCAGCAGTTCGTTGGTCAATGTCCGGAAAGCCCACCCGGTTTGGGGGGTGTGTGTGGTACGGCATGACCGGAGGACGCGCAACGTGGCGCAGTCCACAGCGGGCCGTGGCCGATCACGCTGCCACGGTGGCGGGCGGACAGGGACAATGCCTGGTGTCCGGCGCGCGGTTCGTGCCGCGGGGCGCGCACGCTCGTTGAGGATGACGGGCGGTTGGTGCGCCGCTCCGGGCGATGGGGCCTCCCCGGCCGAAGGCTGAGGGGCGGTCGAAGAAGCACTAACCGATGGGCGAGGGGTTACGCATGACCGACACCGGCCAGGTCCCGGGTGAGGGACTGCCGGAGGGCGCAGGCAACGGTGTGCCTTCCGGGCCCGTGCAGGGCATGGGGGCGCAGCAGCCGGGCGTTCCCGCACCGGGTGCGTACGCCTTCGCCGACCCCTCGGGGACGCCCGTCCTCGACGACGACGATCTGCTGCTGATGCCGGGCGCCCAGGGCGCGTGGAGCGAGGCGCAGGCCGCGCAGGCGGCCCAGGGCCACCCGGTCCAGGGGCAGGCCCAGGGGCACGGCCAGGCGGCTCAGCAGGCCCCGGCCGCGCAGCAGCCCCGTGCGGCGGCCGCCCACCAGCCGGGTCCGCACGAGACCTCCGGCCGGGACAGCGGCTCCGTCGACCTGAACGGCGTCCGGCTGCCCGGCGGCACGCCCGCCCCCTCCCACCCGGGCCCCGCCCGCAGGCCGCTGCACCGCGGCCCGTCGGGGCCGGCCGTGCCCGACGGCACGGGCAGCCCGGTGCGCTCGCTCGCCGACCGCGGCCCGGCCGGCGCGACACCGCCGCAGCACGCCGCCCCGGCGCGCCACGCGGGACCGCCGACCGGCCCCGAGTACCTCGACATCCCGCGCGACGCCGCCGGAATGCCCGCCCCGCCGCTCGGCGAGATCCCACCGCAGGGCGGCACCCCCTGGGGAGCCCCGCAGGCCCAGGAGCCGCAGGCCCCGGCGCAGTCCGACCAGGTCGCCCACCCCGTACCAGCAGAAACGGTCGTCCCCGAGGCCGCGGCCGCCCCGGACCTCACGGAGGCCCCGCCCGTCACACCGGCGCCGCAGTCCGCACCGGAGCGGCAGGAGCCCGCGGAGACCGCCGACTCCCGGGCCGCCGCGGACGCCCCGCACCCCGCACCGCAGGCCCCCGACGAGCTGCCCGCCGAGGCGCCCGCCCCGGCCCACGCGCCGTCGCCGGACCAGGTGCCCGCCCAGGCGCGGTACGCCGGCCAGGACGTGCCGCAGGAGGCATGGGCCGCGGCGGGGGAGCAACAGGTACCGGCCGCCGACCCGCACCTCGCGATGGCCGGGCGGCCCGCGTTCGCCGACGCGGTGCCCGCGGCGGTCGGACAGCCCGCGTTCGCCGTCGCCTCTGCCCAGCCCTGGGACGGCCCGCAGGCCGCGCACGCCGAGGGCATCGCACAGCCCGGCTTCGCCGCCGACGCCGGACAGGGCACGCATGCCGCGCCCGTCGGCGCGCCGCACGCCGGGGGCGACCACGCCCAGGACGGCGGCCGGGCCCCCGAGGCCCGGCACGCCGCGCCGGGCCCGCACCACCCCGAGCAGCAGGGCCCGCAGGACCCCGCCGCCCCGGGCGCGCCCCGGACCGACGAGCTCGGCGGTACCCAGGAACCCGCGCCGCTCGGCCAGTTCGTGCCGGTGGAGGGCTCGGTCCCGACCACGCCGCACCTGGCGCCGACGCCGCCGAACCCGCTCACCGTGCCCGAGGACGTCCCGGCCGCCGAGGACGCCCCGGTGGACGTGGCGGGCCAGGACGACACCGCCGCCCCCGGCGCCGAAGCATCCGACCCGGCGGCGCAGGCGCAGGCGCAGGCCGCGCCCGCCGACCCGGCCGTGGCCGCGCCCGCCGCCGTGCGGCCCCCGGACGCCGTGACGCCGGAGGCCCTGCCCGCCGACGCCCTCGTCCCCGAGGACCTGCCCCGCGCGGAGGCGACGCCCCGGAGCCCGGCGCAGCCCGCCGCCGCGGTGCCCGCCCCGCGCGAGGGCGCCGAGCCCGCCGCGGACCCGGATGCCGTGCCCGACGCGGCAGTTCGGGCGACCGGGCCGGTCGCCGCCGACGAGGGCGCCCCGCAGGCCCCGGCGGCCGAGGCGCCGCCCGCGGCCGTGGACACCCCCCAGGCCCCGCCCGTCTCCGGTGTGCCCCGTATTGTCTCCTCGGCGGCGGCTCCGACCGAGTTCCCCGCCGCCCCCGAGACGGCCGACCCGGCCGAAGGGTTGGACGAGGCCGACGACGTCATCTCGTTCGAACCGATCGAAGCGAACGAAGTGACCGAAGTGGCCGAAGCACCCGAGATGGCCGAAGCGCCTGACGCCCCCCTCCCCGCCCCCGAGGCCGGGACGGTCCGGGGCACCGAAGCCCCCGAAGCCCCGGCACCCGCCGCCGCGCCCGACGCCCCCGAGGCGGGCACGGCACCGGACGCCGGGGAGGCCCCCGAGCTCCTGGCGGCCGATGCCGTGGCGGACGCCGGGGTCCCGCGGCTCCTCGTCGAGGACGCGGCGGAGGCCGAGCCGGCCGAGCCCGTGGTCTCCCCGGGCACCGCCGCCCCCGGCTACGCCGACGCCGAGCGCGAGGCCGTCCTGCGCGTGATGCGCGAGCGCCGCGACATCCGCAACGGCTTCCGCTCCGACGCCATCCCGCACGAGGTGCTGCTCCGCGTCCTGGAGGCCGCGCACACCGCCCCCTCGGTCGGCCACTCGCAGCCCTGGGACTTCGTCGTCATCAAGTCCGCCGAGACCCGGCGCACCATGCACGAACTGGCGCTGCGGCAGCGCGACGCGTACGCCAAGTCGCTCCCCAAGGGCCGCGCGAAGCAGTTCAAGGAACTGAAGATCGAGGCGATCCTCGACACCCCGGTGAACATCGTCGTCACCGCCGACCCCACCCGCGGCGGCCGCCACACCCTGGGCCGGCACACCCAGCCGCAGATGGCCCCGTACTCCTCCGCCCTCGCGGTCGAGAACCTCTGGCTCGCCGCCCGCGCCGAGGGCCTCGGCGTCGGCTGGGTCAGCTTCTTCGACGAGCGCGAGATGGTCCGCGCCCTCGGCCTGCCCGAGCACCTGGAGGTCGTCGCCTACCTCTGCGTGGGCTACGTCGACGAATTCCCGGACGAGCCCGAGCTGATGCAGGCCGGCTGGTCCAAGCGGCGCCCGCTGTCCTGGGTCGTCCACGAGGAGACGTACGGCCGTCGCGCGCTGCCCGGCGAGGACCCGCACGACCTGCTCGCCGAGACCGTCTCCAACATCCGCCCGCTGGACGCCAAGGCGCTCGGCGAGGCGTGGGAACGCCAGAAGCGGATGACCAAGCCGCCGGGCGCGCTCGGCATGCTGGAGATCATCTCCGCCCAGCTCTCCGGCCTGTCCCGGATGTGCCCGCCGCCCATCCCGGAGCCCGCGGCCGTCGCGATCTTCGCGGGCGACCACGGCGTGCACGCCCAGGGCGTCACCGCCTGGCCCCAGGAGGTGACCGCGCAGATGGTCGCCAACTTCCTCGGCGGCGGCGCGGTCTGCAACGCCTTCGCCAACCAGGTGGGCGCCGAGGTCTGCGTCATCGACGTGGGCGTGGCCGGCGAACTCCCGGCCACGCCGGGCCTGCTGCCCCGCAAGGTGCGGGCCGGCACCGCCGACATGACCACCGGACCCGCCCTGACCCGTGAAGAGGTCAAGGCGGCCGTCGAAGTCGGCATCGAGACGGCCCGCGACCTGGTCGCGGCGGGCAACAAGGCGCTGCTCACCGGCGAGATGGGCATCGCGAACACCACCGCGTCCGCCGCCCTGATCGCCGTCTACACCGACACCGACCCGGCCGAGGTCACCGGCCGCGGCACGGGCATCAACGACGAGATGCACACCCGCAAGGTCGAGGTCGTCCGGCGCGCCCTGGACCTGCACCGGCCCGACCCGGCGGACCCGATCGGCGTCCTCGCGGCGATCGGCGGCCTGGAGCACGCGGCACTGGTCGGCCTGCTGCTCGGCGGCGCCTCCCTGCGCACCCCCGTGATCCTGGACGGCGTCAGCGCGGGCGCGGCGGCCCTGGTCGCCCGCGCCATCGCCCCCGAGGTCCTCGCGGCCTGCATCGCGGGCCACCGCAGCGCCGAGCCGGGCCATGTGGCGGCCCTGAACAAGCTGGGCCTGCGCCCCCTGGTCGACCTGGACCTGCGCCTCGGCGAGGGCACCGGCGCGCTGCTCGCGCTGCCGGTCGTGCAGAGCGCGGCCCGCGCCATGCACGAGGTCGCCACGTTCGACTCGGCGGGCGTCACCGAGAAGTAGCCGCCCCGGGGCCGGGCCCCGGACGCGGTACGGGCGGGGCTCGGGGGAGAACCCCGGCCCCGCCCCAGCCATACTTGATCCGCACGTCAAAAGGGCCGCTCCAGCGCCGCAGCGGCAGCCGCAACGCCCCGTACGAGGAGCCATCCGCCATGGCCGAACACCCCGCCTACCCCGTAGGCCTCCGCCTGACCGGCCGCCGTGTCGTCGTCCTCGGCGGCGGCCAGGTCGCCCAGCGCCGCCTGCCGGCCCTCATCAAGGCGGGCGCGGACATCACCCTCGTATCCCCGTCGGCGACGCCGTCCGTCGAGGCCATGGCGGACGCGGGCGAGCTCATCTGGACCCGGCGCCGGTACGCGGAGGGCGACCTGGACGGCGCCTGGTACGCCCTGATCGCCACCAGCGACGCGGACGCGAACACCCGGGCGTCGGCGGAGGCCGAGGCGCACCGCGTCTGGTGCGTGCGCTCCGACGACGCGGAGGCCGCCACCGCCTGGACCCCGGCCACCGGCCGCTCCGAGGGCGTCACCGTCGCCGTCCTCTCCAGCGACGTGCAGGACCGCGACCCCCGCCGCACCGCCGCCATCCGCGACGCGGTCGTCGAGGGCCTGCGCGACGGCAGCCTCGTCGCCCCCCACCTGCGCACCAGGACCCCGGGCGTCGCCCTCGTCGGCGGCGGCCCCGGCGACCCCGACCTGATCACCGTCCGCGGCCGGCGCCTGCTCGCCGCCGCCGACGTCGTCATCGCCGACCGCCTCGGCCCCCGTGACCTCCTCGACGAGTTGCCGCCGCACGTCGAGGTCATCGACGCGGCGAAGATCCCCTACGGCCGCTTCATGGCCCAGGAGGCGATCAACAACGCGCTGATCGAGCACGCGGCACAGGGCAAGGCCGTCGTCCGCCTCAAGGGCGGCGACCCCTACGTCTTCGGGCGCGGCATGGAGGAGGCCCAGGCGCTTGCCGAGGCCGGTATCGCCTGCACGGTCGTCCCCGGCATCTCCAGCTCGATCTCCGTGCCCTCGGCCGCCGGCATCCCGGTCACCCACCGCGGGGTCGCCCATGAGTTCACCGTGGTCAGCGGCCACGTGGCCCCGGACGACGAGCGGTCCCTCGTCGACTGGGCGGCCCTGGCCAAGTCGCGCGGCACGCTCGTGATCCTGATGGGCGTGGACAAGATAGGCAAGATCGCGCAGACCCTGATGGCCCACGGCAAGGCCGCCGACACCCCGCTCGCCCTCATCCAGGAGGGCACGACGGCCGCGCAGCGCCGCGTCGACGCGACGCTGGGCACGGTCGGCGAGGCGGTGCGCACCCACGAGGTGAAGCCCCCCGCCGTCATCGTCGTCGGCGACGTGGTGACCGTGGGGCTCCCGAACCCCGCCTGAGGGCACCGGCCGGTCGGTGAGCGCACTCCGCGTGACCGACCCCCGGCGCCCCACCCGCACCACCCGCCCCGAAGCCCCCGCACGTAACCAGCGGTAACGGAACCCGTCCGGAGCCGTTGGCACCACACCCAGGACAAGGCAGTATCACCCTGTGGCTGATCTCATCACCGTCGACGACCCCGACGACCCGCGCCTGCGCGACTACACCGGCCTGACCGACGTCGAGCTGCGCCGCAAGCGCGAACCGGCCGAGGGGCTGTTCATCGCGGAGGGCGAGAAGGTCATCAGACGGGCCAAGGACGCCGGGTACGAGATGCGCTCGATGCTGCTCTCGGCCAAGTGGGTCGACGTCATGCGCGACGTCATCGACGAGCTCCCGGCCCCGGTGTACGCGGTCAGTCCCGAGCTCGCCGAGCGGGTCACCGGCTACCACGTGCACCGCGGCGCCCTCGCCTCCATGCAGCGCAAGCCGCTGCCCACCGCCGACGAACTCCTCGCGACCACCCGCCGGGTGGTCGTCATGGAGGCGGTGAACGACCACACCAACATCGGCGCGATCTTCCGCTCCGCCGCCGCCCTCGGCATGGACGCGGTGCTGCTCTCCCCGGACTGCGCGGACCCGCTCTACCGCCGGTCGGTGAAGGTGTCGATGGGCGCCGTCTTCTCCGTCCCGTACGCCCGCCTGGAGTCCTGGCCCAAGGGCCTGGAGGGCGTGCGCGCGGCGGGCTTCGACCTGCTCGCGCTGACCCCGGACGAGAAGGCCACGTCCCTGGACGAGGCGGCACCGCACCGGATGGACCGCGTCGCGCTGATGCTCGGCGCGGAGGGCGACGGCCTCTCCACCCAGGCGCTGGTCGCCGCCGACGAATGGGTCCGCATCCCGATGGCCCACGGCGTCGACTCGCTGAACGTGGGCGCGGCCGCCGCGGTCGCGTTCTACGCCGTGGCGACGGGCCGCCCGCGGCACTGAGCCCCGGCCCGGCCGGACGCCGAGCCCGCCCCGCGGGCAGACGACGCTCCTAGGACGACGAGCCCTGGCCGTCCCGCCGCACCGTCGGCGCGGGACCGGCCAGGAGAGCGCCGTCCGGCGCCGGGGCCACGGGCCGCGTGTGCTGCTTGAGGTCGCGCCCGTCGCCGCCGAGCCCGCGCGCGGGACCCTGGCAGCCCTGGGCCGCCGCGATGGCGAGCGCCACCAGCAGCGTCACGACCACGAACACGAAGAGCCGCTGGCGCAGCAGCCGCGGATTGGCGGGTCCCCGGCGGCCCGTGCCCGTGGTGCGGGGCCCAGGCCGTCCGGTACCGCTGCGCGGGGCGGGCCTGCTGCCCGAGCGCGTGGTGTTGCGCGGCCCCGAGGGGCGCGACCCCGACCGCGCGGCGTTGGGCCGGGACGAGCCGGTGCGCGGCGGTCCCGACCGCGGCGGGGGAGTGGCGCCCGGGGCGGGCCGCCGCTGGGTGCGCTCCTCGGCGTAGCTCTCGGCGAGCCGGCCCGTCGGCCGGTCGTGGTCCTGGCGCGGCGCGGGCGGCCGCACGTCGCCGAGGCCCTGGGCCTCGCGGGCGGCGATCTCCTTCAGCCGCAGCGACAGTTGGAGCGTGCTGGGCCGCTCCTCGGGGTCCTTGGCCAGGCAGGCCCTGATGAGCGGCGCGAGCGCGTCGGGCACGCCGTGCAGCTGCGCCTCCTCGTGCACCACGCGGTAGAGCATGACCTCGGAACTGCCGTGCCCGAAGGGAGAGTCCGCCATGCCCGCGTACGCGAGGGTGGCGCCGAGCGCGAAGACGTCGGTCGCGGGCGTGACCGCGGCACCGCGCACCTGTTCGGGAGCGAGGAAGCCGGGCGAGCCCACGGCGGTGCCCACATGCGTCAGCGTGGAGGCGCCGGTCGCCCAGGCGATGCCGAAGTCGATGATCCGCGGGCCCTTGGGGGACAGCAGGATGTTCGACGGCTTGAGGTCGCGGTGCACGACACCGGCCTCGTGCACGGCCACGAGCCCCTCGGCCAGCGCCGATCCCACGACGGCCACCTCGGCCGCGGTGAGCGGCCCCTCGGCGGCGACCTTGTCGTGCAGCGAGGGCCCGGGCACGTACTGCGTGGCGAACCACGGCCGGTCCGCGTCCAGGTCGGCGGCGACCAGCCGCGCGGTACAGCCGCCCCGGATGCGCCGGGCGGCCGACACCTCGCGGGCGAACCGCGAGCGGAACTCCTGATCCTCCGCCAGGTCGGGCCGGATCACCTTCAGGGCGACGCGCTGCCCCCGCCGGTCCGACCCCAGATAGACGACCCCCATGCCGCCGGCGCCCAGGCGCCTGTGCAGCCTGAACGAGCCGACGACACGCGGGTCCTCGCGCCGGAGCCGCATCATCGCCATGTCCATCCCCGCTACCCGGTCCGTCTGACGAGCCACAGCTTACGTTTCCGCGGCCGGGCACGTGCAGAGGCCGCGCCCTCGTGGGCCGATCGATTGTCAGTGCCGGGTGGGAAACTTGAAGAGTGGTCAGGGGACGGGGGCCGAGGGGGCGTTGCTCCCGCTCCGATTCCCAACCATCCGTCACTGAAGGGGGATTGATCCCGTGAAGGGTGATCGCGTGGAGATCGTCGTGGACGCAGGAGACACGACACGGACGTACGAAGTGGTGGCGAGCCGGGCTGGTCGCCGGGTGGAGACAGCGGTCCGCAGGGGAGTGGTGGAAGTGAGCGAAGTCACCCGCAGCGGGTCCGTGGTGCGCACCGCGCGGTTCATGGCGACCCGGGTCCTGGCCCTGGTCGAGCAGCCCGTCCCGAGGGAGGACAGCTCCGAGGCGGCCCGTCGCCTCCGGGAAGACCCCGAGTCCTAGGCCCCCGTCTCCACCCACGGGAGTACGTGCACGCCGGTCGGTCATCCTCCGGGAGGCCCGGCAATCGGTACGAAGGCATGACGCCCGGCACGCGCGCCGCGCCTAGATTTGAGGTCAAGCGGCGGGTGCAGCACTCGTCCCCCGAGGTCAGACACTCGCCGCTGCACATTCGCATCGAAGCGGTCAGGAGAGGAATCATGGCGGACACGGCACCGCGGACCATGATCCGTACGCACGGGCGCAGGTTCTCCGCGCTCGGCGTCCGCCCGTCCGGCACGCGCCATCCCTTGGTGGCGACGGCCATGGTCCTCCCCCTGGCAGCCCTGCTCGTGGTCGTCTTCGGCGGCTGGGACGCAGTGGTCACACAAGCGTCGTCCGTGGGCGTGATGCTGGGGCGCTGAGCGGCGCCCCAGGCCCGGAAGAGCGGTCCGGGCGGGGACATCCGGCCATGAAACCCCGTGGGGACGGGGGTGCGGCGGACGGCAAAATGCCCGCGCAGCTGGGGAGCTGCGCGGGCATTGCCATGCCCGCCGGGCCGGGGCCCGGTGTTCACGCGGCCTGCGTCCACCGGGCCCCGCTGCCCGTACGCTTCGTCGGCAGCCCCGCATCGGCAGCCCCGCGTCGGCAGCCCCGCGTCGGCAGCCCCGCGTCGGCAGCCCCGCGTCGGCAGCCCCGCGTCGGCAGCCCCGCGTCGGCAGCCCCGCGTCGGCAGCCCCGCGTCGGCAGCCCCGC